>NZ_JABUXU010000047.1 GCF_014897675.1 Advenella sp. FME57
GTTCCGGATGAAAGGTCTGCCGATGACGTAGTACTGCTGTTCCGCTCATGGCTCGAGCGCGAGGGGACACGCAATCCACCTGGTGAGTGATCGACTGCAGCAACCCACTTGGTTGACATCCTCCCCGGGCTGAAGGCCGGAGACTCCTACGGCGCTCAGAAAAGCGCAATATGCTAATGTCAAACGTAATATCCGATTGATCACAGCATAGACGCTCGTTTTCGTGCGATGGTCTGTAACAAGACTATTGGATACCGTGGCTCGGTAAGCGGTAAATTACACTTGAAAGGAATGCGGTATGAATAACGCTTATCTGTATGAAAGACTCGCGATCCATGATCGCCTGTGTCATTTCCAGAGCGCTTTTGACTTACAGGACTGGCAGTTGATGAACGAATGCCTGTCGGCAGAACTGCATGTCGACTATTCGAGTTTCAGGAACGATCCGCCTCGGCTTATGTCCAGCTCGGAGTACATCGCCTTGCGACAAGCGGCGCTCAGCGAGCTGAGAATGCAACATACCTTTTCCAATTTGCTAGTTACCGTGTCCGAAAATGAGGCAACCGCCAGGTGCAATTACTTGATTCTTAGATTCAGAACTGCCGATTGCACTTCAGAGGCTGATTTTTTCCACTCCAACGGTCGGTATTATTTTGATCTGAACAAGCATGACGGCCAGTGGCGAATTTGCGGAATTAAGCAGGAACTGATTGCCAATCACGGCACACCCAGTCTGCATAAAGGCATTATTCCCAAGTCGGCATAATTAAATATCAATGATAATTTGATTTATCCAAAATTCGTTATTTCTTCGACGTCAACGACCGCCCATGGTGGGGAGCGGCGAGCGCGATCAACCCCCACAACGGATCATCCCTCCCTCGCGTCGCCATCTGCATCCCTTCCGCAAACGGCGACTCCGGTGCGTCCTCCAGCAGCAAAGACTCATACGCCACCACCCTATTGGCAATCTTCCACGCCCCTTCCCGCTTTTCAAACCTATCCAGGTAACGACACCGCACCTGCGTCTGCTGGCCGCTGCCGCCTACTTTCAGCCCCACATTCGAGGCAGACACTCCGTCATCCGGCTTAAGCCGTTGGTATGCCACGCAGTAGGTTTCCACCAAAGCGACATCTTCGCCGCGCCAGTCGATCAGGCAGTTGCCCAGCAGGTGCATGGATTGCGCCACGCCTTCGTGGCGTCGGGTTATCCACTGGATCAGGCCGTCAATATTGCCGTTGTAGGTGCCGTGATAGTCCATGGCGTCAGCGTGGTAAACGCCTCGCACCACGTCAAACTCGCGTCTGTCCACGCCGCGACAATACAGTTGCAATACACGCTTGATTTCGTCTTCGGCGCGCAGGCGCTGCAGGAATTGTTCATTTTCGTTCATGGTTTATGCTTTGCAAATGAGGCCGGTTTTTTGCCCGGCTATGCTTAGTCCGTCATATCACAAAATCTTGAATAAACTCAACTCGCCGTTGACGCCTCAACCCGTCT
>NZ_JABUXU010000048.1 GCF_014897675.1 Advenella sp. FME57
GGTCAAGTCCCTTTTCGTGGTGTTCTTCGGTAGTTCCTTTAACTTGGTATTAAGCAGCGGGGTCGGGCTACGAATCACGCGGTCAGCGGCATCACCACCCCGACCGGGTCGACCTCGGTCTGCCCATGCAACACCGTCACGAGTTTGCGCATCGAGATCTCCGACAAATAGCGTCTCTCACCGTACTGCCATTCCTCGTGCTGTTCCTGCAACACGGCCCCGATCAACCGAGTCACCGACTCCCGGTTCGGAAAGATCTGAACGACATCAGCACGGCGTTTGATCTCCCTGTTCAACCGCTCGATCGGGTTATTCGACCAGATCTTCTGCCAATGCTGCCTGGGCATGGACACGAACGCCGTCAAATCGACCTCGGCGGACTCGAGCATGTCGGCGATGTCGGGAAACGACGCCCGCAGACTCTCAGCGACTTGCTTGTACTGGGCAATGACGGCCTCGGCTGTGGTCTGGGCGAAGATCGTTGAGATCAACGCGTTGACCGGCTTCGAGTGCGCACTGCCAAGGCGCTGAGTGACGTTACGAGCGAAGTGGACTCGACACCGCTGCCACCCAGCACCGGGCAGGATCGCTTTGACCGCGGCCTTGATCCCCGAATGAGCATCAGAGATCACCAGCGCGACCCCTTCGGGATCAGTCTCGGTGCTCACCTTCAACCCCCGCTCACGCAGCCCACGCAGGACCTGTGTCCAGAAGTCCGTGGACTCGGCATCTCCGACACTCATGGTCAGGATCTCCCGCCTGCCCTGTGATGAGACACCCGTGACCACAGCCACGGCCTGAGACACGACACGACCCCGGTGGCGGACATCGACATAGGTGGCGTCGACGAAGAGGTAGGGAAACCACGTGTGATCGAGTCGACGGGCCAGGAACTCGGCCACTGCCTCGTCGATGTCGGCACAGATCCGCGACACCGTCGACCGAGAGATCCCGGACTCGTTGCCCAAAGCACGCACAAGGTCATCGACCTTCCTCGTCGAGACTCCGTCGATCCAGGCCTGGCAGATGACGGCGTAGAGGGCCTTATCGACCCGCCGACGGGGATTGAGCAGGGACGGGAAGAACGAGCCTTTCCGTAGCTTCGGGATCGCCAGGTCGACTTCTCCCGAGGGAGTTGCCAGGGTCTTCTTCCGCGACCCGTTACGGCGTGTTGAACGGTCTTCGCTGCGTTCGTAGCGGGCGGCACCGATCGTGGCGGTGGCTTCGGCTTCGATGAGGTCCTGGAGGCCAGCTTGGAGCATTTGCCTAAACACGTCGGAGTGGGCGAGGTCAGGGTCGGTCAGGACTTGGTTGATCAGGGTCGACACGGCAGAATTGGGGTCAGCCATCGTGGGATGCCTTTCGTGAGGTTCTTGGCGGAACTACTAGCGGGATCCCACGATGGTTCTTCACATTTTTGGGGGTGAAGTCCCTGGTGGGAATGCCACCACTCTATGGGACTCACCC
>NZ_JABUXU010000049.1 GCF_014897675.1 Advenella sp. FME57
TTATCCGGCTAATCAACGTCAGTTTGGTGTTTTGGCCGGTTAATGAAGTCAGTCGCGCAGGCGGCGTAGCTGTTCTTCGTGGCTGCGGATTTGTTCGGCCAGAGTATTTACCGCCGCCCGTAGCGTTGTAATCTCCTCGGTGATCACGGTCATCGGAGTCTCGGTGGTCTTGGCGTGTTTATGGTGCTCGACGATGGCGCGCAGGTCCGTGTCGCGGTAAAGCGTGGAGCGACTGAGCCCAGTAGCTTTGGCAACGGCGGTGAACGTGACTGGGTGGCCGTGACGGACCAGATCGGTACAGACACGCTCGACAGTGTTGATCCGGTCGTTGGAGTTCATCCGGCGGTGGCCTGCGTGTTAGCCATCAGCGCGTCGAGGCGGCTGATGAGCTTGTGGTGGCGGTCGGCTTCGTCGATCCATCCGCGGTCTTCGGCGTCGCGGGCGAGAGCTTCGGCGTCGACACGCTGGGCGGCCAGGATCGGCAGCGACGAGGCATCAGCACGGTAGCTGGGGCAGTGTTCACAGATGTTGGCATAAGGGCACGCACCCTGAGCGGGAGCGCGTAGGCAGAACCCGCCGGCCATCCGCGATTTCAGCAGGGGCGTGTCTTTCCAGTCCTGTCCGCCGGTGATGTCGGTCAATGGAAGCTGGGTTCTGCCGCCTGGACCGGTGTTACTCGGTGCGGTGTTTGGCGTTGCCTGCGGCGCTGTCTGCTGTTTGGCTAGGTCCAGTGCGCGTTCGTACTCCTCGCGGACGGTGGAGTCGAACAGGCGCCCGTAGCGCAGACTCATCTCAGCACTGACGTGGCCCAGCAGGGCCATCAGTGCTTGCAGGGAGACGCCGGCATTGACCAGCGCGGTCGCGTAAGTATGGCGCAACTGATGGGACGTGACGTGTTCGAGTCCTGCGATGTCGGCGGCGTGGTCGAGTTCGGCGCGTACTCCCTGCTGGGTGAGGCGGCGTCCGAGGTAGGTGAACAGGAACTGTGCAGACCGCCGGTAACGCGGGTGGGGCAACGGCCTGCCGTGGGAGCGGATCTGGGTGATCCGGTCGATGAGGTCGAGAGTCTCGACATCGAGGGGGACCATGCGTTCGGTGGCCATTTTGCCCAGCGGGATCTTCAGCCAGGCACCGTTGCCATCGATCTCGTGGACGCAGTCCAGTTCCAGGTCTAGTAGTTCACCGATGCGTAGCCCGCAGGCACGTTGGACCCGCAGGGCCAGTGCGGCCAGCTCGTTGGTGGGATGGTCGGTCAGCGCCTCTTGGAGGCGGCGGTCGGCGTCGATGGGCAGGTAGCGTGGGAGGACTTGTGGGAGTTTGGGGATGTCATCGCGGAAGATGACTTTCCGGGCCGGGGCGACGTCCCAGCCCCACTCGGTGATGTCGGTGAGAAACGTCGTGACCGCGACGACGCGGCGGTTGCG
>NZ_JABUXU010000005.1 GCF_014897675.1 Advenella sp. FME57
GGTCGCTTTTGTTGGCATGACGCAGATCGCGTACCAGCGCAACAACCAGCACCAATAGAATGACAGCCGAAATAACCGGCCAGATAAAAATATATGTGGTAAGTAGTAATTCATTCATAATTGATCTCTCCTTCAGGCGCGTGCAGGCGCTACATCGCCGTCTGCGTCTGTTGATGTTTCTTTGTCAGTGTCAGCATTTCTTTGGAATGACGTAACGCGTTCGGCAAGCAAGGCAAAATCGAAGCGTTCACTGTTGTTCCAGCTCATGGCGATGCATACCAATGCACTAATGCCATAGGAGGTGAGCGAGCTAAGCAATACCGGATAGTCGCGCAGGAAGCCCACTGCATTGGGAACGGCGATGATCACAGTTGCTATGGCAACAAAGATGGCAATCTTGCGGTTAAAAAAAGCGAACGCCATCAGACCCAGGACAACACCGGCACCCATAGAGGCGCACAACTCAAAGAACACGGCGATCACGCCCTCCAGCGGAAGTAGCTCAAAGCGTGCCACAGCAAACAGGGCGACGGCGCATATTACGGATGTCGTGAAGGCTTTGTTCGTTATCCTGTCCCAGTAAAAACTTACAATGACCGGGAACACGATCGCTCCCCACAGTGCGCCGACAAATACCAGCATAACCAGAATATCAAGACGCAGACTGGCAAACACCACGCCGATCATGGTAGCAACGATCATGGTCGCCCGACCCCACCACAACATCCGCTTCGGATCAGGCTTGCCGCGCGCCATGTTTTTGCCGTAAATATCGGTCATCATAATGGACGACAAGGCAGATAGATCGGAGTCTGCGGTCGAGGACAGGGAGCCCACCACCAGAAGGAAAAACAGCGCAATGCCAAATGGGGGCAGGTAAGTGGAGGCCATTTGTGGAATGATATTGTTCATATCGCCATCTGCAGGCGTCAGGCCTACGAACAGGGCAAGCATACCCAGCATGCCCAGCCCGATGACCACTGCACCGTAACCAATCGTGGCGGTCAGGAAGGTCGATTTGATCAGGTCTTCACGAACGGCAAACAGGCGCTGCGCGATCGTCTGGTTGCCAATGGCATAGGCAAGCACAGCCACGAAATAAGGCGCCCCCTGTTCCAGAATCGCTTTGGTCGAAAAGAAATCGGACTGTTCCGAGGACAGGTTGCTCCAATTGGCCGCGAGCATGTCGGTGCCGCCGGCGTTAAAGAATATCAACGGAATGATGACGATGGCCGCCAGAATCATTGCCACCAGTTGGGCAAAATCGGTCATGACCGAGGCGCGGAATCCGGACCATAGCGTATAGGACAACACACCCAGCCCGGCAATCAGCACGCCCTGGATGAAGGAGAGCGGACTGAGCACGGAAACCAGTGCGCCTGCAGCGGTAAAGTTCACCATCAGGCTGATACAGCTGCCTAGCAGGTTGGAAATGGCCATGATCAACTGGCTGGATGTTCCATGACGAGCGTGCATGACTTCTGCCAGGGTGTGCGCTTTAGGGGCCAGTGCACGAAAGCGGCGCCCGTAGGGATAGATGAACAGAATCATCAGCGCTCCCCAAAACCCATAGTGGATTGGTCCGGATAGACCATATTTGTAGCCTGAGGTTGCGCTGGCGTAAAAGGAGGCAGCCCAGATCCATGTGGCAATCATACTGGCAGCGGCAAGGCCGAAGCCTACAGCATTGTTCGACACCATGTAGCTGTCGACGTTTTCTTTTTTCTTGCCAATCATGAGCGACATCAGAAAGGTCAGGCCATAAAATCCGACCAGCAAAAGCAAGGCGGTGGTGCCAGACAGTTGGTAAAAGGCGGTTTGTTCTTGCATATACGTTCTATCGTCCTGGTTAAGGCTGCGCAATGACATGGACGCAGCTGTCCCCTGGTCCGAAGTTCGCGCATCCGGACGCAAGGGTTAAAAGAAACACACATAAGGTGCCTCTGTTGAATCGAGCGCATGTGACCACAATTGCAATCGCTGACGGATTGGACAGACATCGAAATGCCAATGACAATGCATTCGCTGCGGACTGTAATAGCCGATAGCGTTGCCTGTCAGGTCGACCTTGCTATTGTCGTGGTCAGCCCTGGCCGTTGGACAGGGCATGCGCTGGCGGTCAAATGGACCAGCCGGGTTGTTCCGCAGTCAAAGACTGGGTTGTTGTTCGGCAAATGCCGGGCTGCGAGGCAGCCTGATGACGGGGGCGTTTCCCCTGGAATAAACCTTATGGGTCGTTTCTGCAGCAACGAGCCGTATGGGGCGTTGGCATGGTTCTAATACCTGCTGTTGCGTATATGCAGACAATTACAGTCAAAATTCATTATGTCAACTGTAATACACCGGGTAGTGTATAGGAATTGCGACCACAAGTCCAGCCCGGGGATATGAATCATATGGATGACTGTGCTGCGAGCTGCCTGCAAACGGCAGTCAATCCCCGGTTTTTCAGGCAGTCAGTTTTTAGCGCGGATAATAATTATTAAATAAGAGTCATTCTCAATTTTGTGTGGTAGTGGTGCTCTGCCATCATCTTGCGGGTATCACCCTCTTTTTTCCGGCTTGTGGCTTTTGCAGGACTACCTGGGGCCTGCCCAGGGCGGGTTGCGGGCTGGTTCTCTGGCCAGTTTGTGGCCTCGGGGCCGCGCGTTGGTGATTGGCGGTTCGGCCTGTGCGCTGGTGGTGGGATTGTTTTCCGGCGTTTCCAACACTGGCTTGCGCCAATCATTATGGCAAGCGGACATCAAAACCGGAGCCGGACGCGCTGAACCGGATGAAGCGTCATAGCGTTGCGACCATAAGTGGCGGCCCGGCAGGGCATGACTGGATTGATTGTGTGCTACGTCGCTTGCGATTTTTCCGAATCGGGCAGGCCGGTGCTGGCAATCACGGCCGCTTTGAGCGACTCAATCCATGCCTGATCGTTCACCGATTGTGCAAGAAAGCCCGTTCCGACCATGGCCGCAAATAGCACCAGAATATCCTGTTCGGACATGGCCGCTTTCCCATCCGGAGGCGTCGATTGCAGGGCTGCTGCACGGAAGTGCCGATACAACGCTTCTGTGTGCGAGCCGTACAGGCCGACCGTCTCGGCGCCCG
The DNA here is from genome assembly GCF_014897675.1 of Advenella sp. FME57. Taxonomy (GTDB): domain Bacteria; phylum Pseudomonadota; class Gammaproteobacteria; order Burkholderiales; family Burkholderiaceae_B; genus Advenella. The sequence continues at coordinate 3,100 of NZ_JABUXU010000005.1, forward strand.
TCGTCTCGTGGCTGACATGCGGTGCAAAGGCAAGAATGGGGCAGGTTTGGCCCGCCTGTTTTTTTCTGAAATACTGCTGGATCAGCACCTGCAGGCCACCGTGTTCTGCTTCCCGGTTGGTATCGCAGGTTTGTTTCCATCTTTCGGAGGACTGTGCAAACACGGTGGATAACACCTCGTTGACCAGCGCCTCTTTTGATGCAAAGTGCCGGTAGAAGCCGCCTGCGGTCAGGCCGACCGCAGTCATGACATCTGCAATGGATACATTGTCCACGCCGCGCTCACGAAATAGCCCGCTGGCTGCCTTGAGAATTTCGGCGCGATTTTGTTCGGCTTGTTGCCTGGAAGACCGGCCCATAACAGTTCCTCTTAAATACAAACGAAATGATGCGGCATGATTGCGCCACCACACCTCTTATGCCACCAGCATGCGAAGGAGTCGCCTCACTCGCCAGGCTGGCTCTGGCATGGTAGTGATCAATACGCTCGACTTGGCAACATTGTAATAGATTACATGAAGCCGCTATTTATAAAACTGCAAACGGGTGTACTGTGCTGCAAAACATACACAAATTACATCAAATGGGGCGAGGTCTGCTGATATGATGATATTCATTGAACCCACCAATAGATTGTGTATATAATCTATTTCACTGAAAACTCTGGCAACAGGCACATTATGTCTTCGGCTCCCGCGCAAACCCGACCGCTTTCTGCATGGCAAATTCTAATCTGCGGGGGCATGATCGTCACCTTCTCCATGGGCGTGCGGCACGGCTTCGGTCTCTGGATGCAGCCTGTCATCCAGGCTAATGACTGGGGGCGCGAGACCTTTTCATTTGCCATCGCCATTCAGAACCTGGTTTGGGGAATCACGGGTGTGTTTGCCGGCATGCTGGCGGATCGCTTCGGGGCATTTAAAGTCATTATTGCAGGTGCCATTCTGTATGCGCTGGGTCTGCTGGGGATGGCCTACACCACTTCACCGCTTACGTTTACGCTGACCACTGGTGTTCTGCTTGGAATGGCGCAAGCCGGCACGACCTATGCGGTTATCTTCGGGGTCATCGGGCGTAATATTCCCGTCAGTCGCCGCTCGTGGGCCATGGGCGTGGCAGCGGCAGCAGGCTCTTTCGGTCAGTTCCTGATGCTGCCGACAGAGAACATACTCATCAATTCCTTCGGCTGGCAACAAGCGCTGGTCGTTCTAAGCTGTGCGGTGCTGATGATCGTGCCGCTGGCTTTCGGGCTGCGTGAAAAAAATATGGATGTCACCGCCGCGGGACAGTCGCCGGCATCCCCCATGGCTAGCCAACAGGGCATTATCCAGGCCATCCGTGAAGCATTTGCCTATCCAAGTTTCCGTCTGCTGGTGCTGGGTTATTTCGTTTGTGGTTTTCAGGTGGTCTTCATTGGCGTTCACATGCCTAGCTACCTGAAAGATGAAGGGCTGAGCGCCGAAGTGGCCAGCTATGCACTGGCGCTGATCGGCCTGTTCAATGTGTTCGGCACGTATCTGGTGGGCTCTCTTGGTCAGGTGTGGCCCAAGCGTTATTTGCTGGCCTTTATCTACTCGGCGCGCGGGGTGGCCATCATCCTGTTTCTGGTTGCGCCCATTTCAGCGACCAGTGTTTATATTTTCTCTGCCGTCATGGGGTTCCTGTGGCTGTCTACGGTGCCCGCCACTAATGCGATCATTGCCCAGATCTTTGGCGTTCGACACTTTTCCATGCTGGGCGGCTTTGTCTTTTTCAGTCACCAGATAGGCTCGTTCCTTGGCGTGTGGCTGGGCGGCAAGCTGTATGACATCTATGGCAGTTATGACGTGGTCTGGTATCTTGCCATCGCCCTGAGCGTGTTTGCAACGCTGATGAACCTGCCAATCAACGAAAACGCAATCGATCGCAAGCGCACGGCGATGGCATAATAGCCTGATGGCTACGCAGCTATGGCGTCAGCCGGAAGTACCGATATTTGCGCCATAGGGTCGCGCCTGCTTGCAACCCTTTGCGGCCATGGATAGCCATGACACCTGTGGTAATCAGCATTGCCGTCATATGTATGCCTGTAACGGCGAATGCGAGCAGGATAGAGCCGCTGGCAGTGATTTGGCCAGCGGGCGATCCTGTGATGCAAAGCGGAATAAAGGCCGGCACCAGCATCAACCCCGTACCATGTACGGTTGACACAATAAGTGACCAGAGCGCCAGCCCTGCGTGGCTTGACGGTGTCGCCAGCATTGGCAGCGCTTTTCTGCCAATGCAATGTATGCCGCCGGCTACAAGCAACAGGCCGACCACAATCGCCAGTACGACGCGGTGCATGAGCAGCCCGTACACAACCGTGGTCGCCACCAATCCTAGCGAGACCATATGACCGATTGCAATCGGGATCAAGGCACGTATTGCCTGCTTCTTGTCATGGCAGGCCAGCGCTGCGGCAAAGAGCCAGCCGGAGGCCGGATTTACACCATGCAGCGCGCCCGCCCCGGCGACTGCCAGCCATGGCCAAAGGTCTTGCATATCCGCCTCCTGCTTTGACTCATGTCGCTCTGTGACAGCATGACGCCGTGCCCGTTTCGGATACGTCGTAGCGGTCGTGGTGGCGAACCCATTCCATTTTGTTGGGCACATCGCGCTCGTTTCTGCCGATGGGAGTCAGATCCATCAGGCTGTAGGCGCCCATCATCACTTCCACGCCCCGGCTGTATGTGGAATAGGTATGAAAAATATTATTGTTGTCATCTTTATAAAATACGCTGATACCGGGGGCCTCTGCTTGCGGGAAATACTGGTCGCAGTAGTTGTAGTGAACTTTCCCAGTAGTGTGTTGTTCGGGCAGGAAACTGACGCCGTAATCGTAGTTGAAATCAGTATCGTTGGACGAGACCCAGTTAAACTGCCATCCCATCCGCTGGCGGAAGCGTTCAATTGTCGCCAGCGACGCGCGTGAGACGGCCACGAATGCGGTATCGCGTTGCGCCAGATGCACTGTCATGCCGTCGGTGTGATCGGCCATGTAGGAACAGCTTTTACAACCCTGCTCCCAGTCTGGCCCGAACATGAAATGCTGCACGATCAATTGACGGTGGTTGCCAAACAGGGCAGACAATGTTCTTGGCCCATCGGGCGTATCGAAAAGGTAATTCTTATCGACCTGTTCCCATGGCAAGGCGCGGCGATCGCTTGCGATACGGTCACGCAGGTGAGTCAGCTCCCGCTCACGCGCCAGCAATTGCTTGCGGGCGGCGACCCATTCATCATGAGTGACCACCGCATGGCGATCGGCTGTAGTTTCTGAATATGACATATTCATTATGTGCTCCCTGACTCGTCGAGTCATTCTGGATAATGCAATTATTTTGGGCGTCGTACGGCGCGCACTTTTCCGCTGGCGCCGCCTCCGCAGTAGAAAAGATCGGCGCCGTCAGACTCAAGCCCGCTGACGCCGGTACCTGCCGGCATGACCAGTTGCTCCAGCACTGCGCCACTGTCGGGATCAATTCGGCGTATGTCGCTTTCATCTGCCTCCCATGTGCCGTGCCAGAGCTCGCTGTCGACCCAGGTCACGCCGGTGACGAAACGATCGGACACGATGGTGCGGATGACGGCGCCGGTTTCAGGGTTGATCTGAACGATAGTGCGATTGCGATACTGACCTACCCACAGACTGCCCTCGGCCCATGCCAGGCCGGAATCATTGCCGTGACCAGGCGCCGGGATTGTCGCCAGTACGTTGCCGTCGGTCGGATCAATTTTGTTGATATGCTCGCCGGTTATCTGATACAGATAGGTGCCGTCAAATGCCGTGCCTGCATCGCAGGTGCACGCCAGTTTGCGTGTGATCTGGTGCTGCGCCGGATCGAACTCAAGCAGGCTGGATCCGGTGGCGGCCCAGACGTGGTGTCCGTCAAAGGTCACGCCGTGAATGGTATCGGCATCTGCAAAGGGCCCATATTCCTGCACGATTTGCGCGAGGCTGGAGGTTGCCGCGGCTATGTCTGTGTTTGCTGATTGCTTCATGTCTGTCTCCCGTTTCCGTACCGCAAAGTGGTACGTTAAGGACATTCTATTTCAACGCGAGAACAGAGGGGAGTAACAATATTGTCGTGAAACCGGCCAGAGACGAGGATACCCAGCGTCGTACACGGGATTTTCCCACTGCATGGACCTGGCCGCTGGTTTGAAGGTCGGCCAGTGCCCGCTGTACTGTGCGCTGGCTGGCGCCTAATGCCAGCGCAAGAGCAGAGGTGGACCAGGGCGCACCATCGGCCAGCAGCGCCAACAATGCCGCTGCATCACTGTCAATGGGTGGAGCCAGCACGACTGTGCTTCGGTTGTCCAACGGCACCAGCGCATATCCGTTGGGGGTTGCTTCGATCTGCGCTATCGGGCTGACCAGCTTGCGCAGTCGCCCCATTTCTACCCGCAATCGTGCACGATGTGATTCATCGGGATGGCGTAGTCGAAAGACCGCTGCGATCAACGATTGTCGCGAAACATCACCAGGCCAGGCGCTGGCAAGCGCACGAATCAGTTCAAACAGAATGGGCCGCCGTGCCAGTGGTAGCCATGTACCATCAACGCTGATGCCACGGCGGCAACCATCGACCACCAGTGTCGTCGATGAGAACAGGGTGGCAACCTCTGCAAGCGTTAACGGCTTGTCATCATGGGCTGTGAGCAGGCGCGCGGCCGGACGCAGAAGGATTTTTTGCATTGCTGTTACTTCGGCCTGAAGCGCAGGAATACTCGCCTGGTCGGCCGCTGCCTGCGCCCGGCGCAACGCGGTATGCGCGCGTTCCATATGCAATGAACGCAGTGCAAGCTCGGCCTGAACCAGTTCGGCCACAGCTGCTAAAGAGGCGGGTACGCCGTTCGTATCAAGATCGCAGACGGTTGCCGATGCGTCCTGAAGGCGGCCGAGCAACAGAAAGCGGCGCGCCATGATAAGCCTGGCCTGCAGGGCGTTGGCATGGTCATTGCGCGCCTGCAGGGTGGTCAGCGCAGCGGTAAGCGCTTGCAGCGGGTTATCGAGCTGGCGCATGGCCAAGGCCACTTCCGCGCAGGCAACGATGCAGCGTGCTCGTTGCACCGGTTCATGGGCACCGAACTTACGGGCCGCCTGTTCGAGCAGCTCGCGGGCTCGCGCATAGTCGCCCAGGCGTGCCATGGCAACGCCACGCAAGGCGAGTGCGGGCGGATCATCGCGCAGTGCAACCAGCTTCAGGGCATTGAGCACATCGCCAGCAGCCAACATACGTGCGCAAGCAGCAGTCAGAGAATCCATGCCGATAGCATACACTTTCCAATTGACATAGTGATAACGGTAGCGAAAAAAAGACAGGCGGTGCGCCTGTCTTTTTAACGGAAACGGCAGATCAGTATTTCGTTACTTCATCAATATTTCGCTATCCCAATAGCTGCGGCAGCCACAAGGAAATGGCAGGAACATAGGTAACGATAGCCAGAAACCCCAGTAACAGGATCAGCCAAGGCGAGGCGGCCCGCATGACCTGACCAATAGACATCTTGGTGATCCCTGCGGTAACGAAAAGATTCAACCCGATCGGAGGGGTGACCATCCCAATTTCCAGGTTGACGACCATGATGATGCCCAGGTGAACCGGATCAATACCAAGCTGCGTGGCAATCGGAAACAGGATTGGAGCGAGAATCAGAATAATGCCAGTAGGTTCCATGAACATGCCGGCAACCAGTAGCAGAATATTGACGACAATCAGAAATTGCCATGCTTGCATGTCCCACGCAATGATCTGTTCCGCGATGATCTGCGGGATACGTTCTGTGGTCAGCACATGGGCAAACAACAATGCATTCACAATAATGAACATCAGCATGATCGTGACTTTGGCTGCATCAATAAGGACTTTGGGAACCTGACGCAATCCGATGTCGCGATAAACAAAGACGGCCACCAGGAACGCATAAACTGCAGAAACGGCGGCGGCCTCGGTTGGCGTAAATACACCGCCGTAGATACCGCCCAGAATAATGAACACCAACGCCAGCCCCCAGAACGAATCACGGCCTGCTGCGAGCACTTCACTGACGCTTGCCCGGGGCTGACGGGGATAGTTCTTGATTCTGGCCACAATGTAGATTGCTGTCATGAGCAATATGCCCAATGCAATGCCCGGTATCACGCCTGCCATAAAAAGCGCGCCGACCGACGTTTCGGTTGCGGCCCCGTAAACCACCAGCACAATAGAGGGCGGAATCAGAATGCCCAGTGTGCCGGCATTGCACACCACGCCTGCGGCGAAGGGTTTTGGATAACCAGAGCGAACCATGCCGGCAATCACAATAGAGCCCACCGCAACCACGGTGGCTGGGGAAGAGCCGGAGACCGCCGCAAAAAGGCAGCAGGCCATGACAGATGCGATAGCCAGGCCGCCATGGAAATGCCCGACCGTAGCGACCGCAAAGCGGATCATGCGCTTGGCTACGCCGCCGGTTGTCATGAATGCGCCTGCCAGTACGAAGAACGGGATAGCCATGAGCGTAAAGTGTTCGGACGTCTCGTACATTTTAAGCGACAGCGAGGCCAGGGAATCTGTGCCGAAGAACAGGATGGTCAGCAGTGAGGACAGACCCAATGCAACCGCAACCGGCGTGCCCATGAACATGAACACGAACAGCATGATGAATAGAGCGACGGTAGTCATTTGACCTCCTGGTCGATCATAGAGGTGTCATCACTTGCGTGCTTGAGCGCTTCCTCGGCTTCATCGCCAAGTAGCTGGGCGCGGCGACCCCGCAGCATCTCGAGCAGAATTTCAGCAAAACGTATGAATAAAAGTGCGAAACCTACCGGCAACACCAGTCGCGGGATCCACTGAGGAACGGGCATATCCTGGGCAAGAATGCCGATGGTGTACATTTTGTCCACGTAAATCCAGGCGCCGTAGAACACGATCACGGTATAGATCAGGCACAGTACGCAGGCCGCAATGCCGGTGACGCGTGCGGCCTTTTTAGGCAGGGCCTTGACCAGCGCATCGACCCCAATGTGCGCCTTGATCCGCACGCCATAGGACAGGCCCAGAAAGATCAGTCCACCGAAGATGAACATAGCCAGTTCAAGCGCCCAGGTAAAACTGTAGTTGAATACGTAGCGCGCTATGACCTGAGCGAAGGTAATCAGCGTCATGGCGGCCAGCAGAAAGGCGATCAGTCCTTCCTCAAGCCGATGAAACCAGTTAGCGTTCATTTGTGATACTCCTTTTTGAACCCGTAAAAGCCTGTCGGTCATACAATTATCCATGCAACCACTGCCAGCCCGAATGTCGGGCGGGCAAGCGGTCAGCGTAAAAGAAAATACAATTTACTGATTGGCTTCCTGGGCCGCCTTGATCAGATCGGCACCAATATCGGCTTCAAATTTCTTCCATACCGGTTCCATGGCTGTGCGCCAGACGGCTACGTCTTCCTTGGACAGTTGTACCACCTGGGCTTTTTTGGCATCAATGATGCGCTGCTTGTCCTGTTCGTTCAGCTCGGCAGCCTTGCCATTGGCAAATGTGGTCGCCTCAGCCATGGCTTTTTCCAGACCGGCACGAATATCTTCGGGCAGGCCATCCCACCATTTTGCGTTGGTGACGACCATGTAGTCGATCACGCCGTGGTTAGTCTCGGCAATAGTTTTCTGCACTTCATGAAACTTTTGCGAGTAGATGTTGGACCAGGTGTTTTCCTGACCATCAACCACGCCGGTTTGCAACGCCTGGTATACCTCGCTGAAAGCCAGTTTCTGAGGATTGGCGCCCAGTGCCCGGAACTGCGCCTCAAGCACGTCGGATGCCTGGATGCGGAACTTCAACCCTTTGACGTCGTCGGGACGCTGCAGTTGCGCCTTGTTGGTGGACAGCTCTTTCATGCCGTTATGCCAGTACGCAAGCCCTTGTAGCCCACGATCCTTCATGGAGTCCAGCAACTCTTTGCCTTTGTCGCTCTGCTGGAAGCGATCTACGGCAGCCATGTCGTCGAACAGGAACGGCAAGTCAAACAGCTGGACCTTTTTGGTGTAACGGTCAAATTTTGACAGTGACGGGGCGATCAGCTGGACATCGCCCAGCAGCAGGGCTTCCAGTTCTTTGCCATCGCCAAACAATTGTGAATTGGGAAATACCTGGACCTGGACTTTGCCTGGTAGCAGTTTTTCGGCCACTTCTTTGAACTTCTGGGCACCCTGTCCCTTGGGCGTGTTGGCGGCCACGACGTGGCTAAATTTGATGACAATGGGTTTGTCGGCGGCCAGCGCGCTGGCTGAAAAAGCCAGTGCAACGCTCATGCCGAGCGCATTGATAATACGCATAGGAGCGAATTTCATAGGTGTTGTCTCCGTAATATTGTGATAACGTAGCTCCCAGAACAGTTCAACTGAGAACAGGATCAATATACTACATTCAGTCGATCGGATAGAATCGATAAAAACAATTACGGGTTTGTCATCATGTGCAGTGTAATGGCAAAACTAGCGGGCGCTGCAATATTTCAACTGGTTCAAAAGCACGCTTCAATCATTGGAAAGGCAAATCTATGAGTCAGCTTAATCGGTCAAGACGATTTTTTCTGAAGAAAACTGTGGTTGCAGGTATTACCGTGTATCTGGCGCCGCTCAACAGCAACGCATACAATGCACTGTTCGAAGAGAAAATCCTGGACGCCCCGATCTGGGATTCCAATACAAAAAGAATCCGTCACCGCATTGACGCCCAGTCCAAGGCGCTGGGTAAAAAGGTCTTTGCCTACGACATTCGCGCCGCGGATATGCCACACTGGCCGCAAAAACAGGCGCATGCCTTCATTCTTCGCACCACCTTGGCCGACCGTATTTTTGAAGGTATTGACCTGTCCCGTCTCGGGGACGAGTTCAAGCCTGATCGCCTTGTGACGGCCGAGGACCTGGCCCGCGACGGCCTTGCGTTCCCTGAGTTTTACGGAGACGACATGCTGCTGCCGGTCGGCAAGACGCCAGCCTATCTGGGACAGGCTGTGGCGGTGCTGATCTATCACGATTTTGCCCGATTCCGCTTTGCCAAAAATGCCGTTCAATTTCATGCGGATGCCATTCGCTATGGCCGGCAAACCGGCCCGCTGGAGCGCGACCCCTGGGGCACGTTCCGGTTTGTCCGTGTCGGCGGCGCTTCGCCCTATGATGAAGATACTTTTTCCAGCTTGAAGGACATGCCCATTTTTCCGGCCGGCCTGCGCAAGCGGCTGCCAGTCTGGCCGCAAGGACGTGAAGGTGGCAAGCTGGACGAAGAGGGGATGTACCACGCGCAGCAGATGGACAGTGAAATAAAGAATCCAACAGACGAAATCGAAGTGCTGTCGGCAGACTATTTCTCGCAATCGATCGATACTGCTGCCATGGAGGCCGATAACACCAATGGCTGGTTTGACCAGGCCAGCCAGACACTGCATATGGTTATTCCGACGCAGTCGCCCCCGGAGCTGGCCGAAGAAATCCCCAAAATGCTTGCCAAAATGAATACGCCGATCAGGCGGTTGGTCCTGCACCCCTGTTATACCGTGGGATACGGCTCAAAGGATCACAGCAGTTTTCCTTTTGTCGGCACCATGGTGGCCATATATGGTGATGGTCATCCGGTACGCCTGGCCAATGACCGGTATGAACAGTTTCAGACGTCGATCAAACGTCACGCATTCGATATTTCATATTCGATGACGGTAAACAAGGAAACCGGGAAAATTGATATTTTTCGCGGGTATATGACCGGCAACGGCGGAGGGCGGCGCAATTTCACGCCGTCTGTCGTGATGGTGGCGGCAACTGCAGCCCAATCCATTTACTATCTTCCCAAAAGCGACTTTGCCGCCGTGGGTGTGGCCACGCGCGCCGTTGACGCCGGTTCTGCCCGAGGCTACGGTACATTGCAGAGTATGGCTGCGACAGAAATGATGATGGATGAAATGGCGGCCAGACTCAATCTGGACCCCATCGATTTTCGCAAACGCAATGTGCTCAAGTCCGGCATGAAAAACACGCAGGGCGCGATTCCGGCGGGCGCCGTCCGTGCCGATGAAATTCTGGAGCTGGCGGCAAAGCACGACATCTGGACGGCTCGAAACAAACGCAAGACCGAATTTGAAACAAAACACCCTGGCAAACGCTATGGCGTTGGCTTTGCCTGTGTGCAGAAAGACTTCGGCACGGGCGCCGAGACCTCATTTGCGCGGGTGGAGTTCTCGGCCGACGGCCGGCTGGTGCTCCACCACAGCGGTGCGGAAATGGGTACCGGCATGACCACCTCGCAGGCAGTCGTCTGTGCCCAATGGATGGGTAAGCCGGCTGATGAATCACACTTTTCGGTCACGGACTGGGACATGCTGCCCATGGTCGCAACGGCAGATCCTTATATGATGCCGCAGGAGGACCAGGACAGACTATCTGCCGATCCCTTCTGGACGCCGTCATACTGTTCTCCGTCCAGTGCCAGCAATTCAGCGTTCTATTTCTCGCATACCACCAGGGAAGCATCGCGACTGCTTTTCGAGCAGAGCCTGTGGCCTGCCGCACTGGCGGTCTGGAAGTCCGGCATAGGAGGTGGCCAGGCTGCCCCGCTGGTTGTTCGCAGGGAAGATGCACGTTGGGTCCCCGGCGGACTCACTGCCGCGGGCATGCAAATCCTGCCCTTTGCCACATTGGCGAAAAAGGCGCATGAGATGGGCCTGGTCACCGGGGTGGTTGTGCACAGTTTCAACCGCTGGCAGTGGGCCCAAGCTGACTTTACGGTGAATGCCAGCCCGCTGCGTCTGCCTGTTGACGGACTGGCGCTGCGCACGGGCAGCGAGAGTGCTTACCAGGCGATTGCCCGCGACCGTGTCTACTATCCTCCGATGCAACGCAACAACGCAGCAGTGACCTACTACAGTGCCGTTGGTACATTGGTAGAGCTGTCAGTTGATACGGGGACGGGCAAGGTCGAGATTCTGAATCATCACTCTTTCATGGAGTGCGGCAATCTGATCGTGCCAGAGTTGGTGTCTGGCCAATTGCAGGGCGGCATCGCCATGGGTATCGGGCACGCGCTGCACGAATATCTGCCTTTGTATGAAGACGGACCTGGCGACGGCACCTGGAATTTCAATCGCTATCAAGTGCCACGAGCAAGCGATGTTGCCGTATGGCAGCAGACGGGCGATATTCTTCCCCCCTTGTCCGAGACCGATCCGCCCAAGGGCATGGCCGAAGTCGTGATGATCCCGGTGGTTGCTGCTGTAATCAATGCGATTGCACATGCCAGCGGACATTATTTTCGCCATCTGCCGGTCCGCGCTGAAAACATCAAAGGGGTCTTTCAATGAAAATCACCACCAGACCGATTACGTTGACCATCAACGGAAAGAAACAGGGTCCGCTCGATATTGCCGAAGGCATGATGATGATCGACTTCCTGCATGAATACGTGAACCTGACTGGCTCACGTCTTGGGTGTGGTCAGGGTGTTTGTCATGCCTGCGTCGTTATTGAAGACCAGCCCGACGGCAGTAGCCAGGAGACGCGAACCTGTATCACCGGAGCCCATTATTTCGATGGCAAGGCGATCCGTACCGTGGAAGGGCATGCTGCGCTCAATGACCAGGGCGAAGAAGTCCCGTCGCCCGTGCAACAGGCCTTTATGGATCACTACAGCTTCCAGTGTGGCTACTGCACGCCAGGGTTTGTGAACGCCGCGACGGTGTTCATTGAAGGGCTCAAGCGCAACCCCATTGCCAGGGATGAGCTGGAAAACGCGATCCTCAAGGCAATGAATAATCACATATGTCGTTGCACGGGCTATGTCCGCTACTATGAAGCGGTGCGTGACCTGGTCCTTAAGACGCCAGGCCTGATCAGGGAGACAAATAATGGCTAAAAGACGCTATCTTCCGGCCCTGTTTCTGATTGCAGTTGTGTTGCTGATAATTGTTGCGATCTTGTGGTGGCGTGAAAATCGCAGTAATGATAACCCCGTTCAGAAGGTTTCGGCCACGGATGAACAGATCGAGCGCGGACGCTATGCTGCCAGGGCGGCAGACTGCGCCGCCTGTCATACCGTTGAAGGCGGTGGCCTGTTTGCCGGCGGCTTTCCCATGGAAACACCCTTTGGGACCGTGCATGGGAGCAACATCACGCCCTCGGCCGACTATGGTATTGGTCGCTGGACCCGGGAAGACTTTTACCGCGCAGTCAGGGAAGGTATAACGCCTGGCGGGCGGCATCTGTATCCGGCGATGCCGTACAACTCTTATTACATGATGAGTGATCAGGACCTGGATGATATCTATGCCTATCTGATGACCAGACCGGCCATCGAGGTGCCAACGCCCCAGAATGACCTGCCGTTTCCGTTTAATCAACGCTTTCTGATGATCGGCTGGAACCTGCTGTTTCAGAACAAGGATCCGCTGCCGGCTGTCTCTTCAGGGGACTCCGAATTATGGGTGCGGGGGCGCTATCTGACAGATGTGATGGGGCACTGCGCCGAATGTCATACGCCACGCGGCATGTTCGGCCAGATGGATCTGGCCCAATCACTCAAAGGGGGCACCCTGGGGCGCTTCAAGGCAGCGGACATCACGCCGACCGCATTGGCAGAGCGAGGCTGGACTCCCGATGACCTGGGGCAATTTCTGGCTACCGGCACCGCCCCGCAAGGCTCTGCCTTCAGCGAGATGCATATGGTGGTGGCCCTTAGCACGCAGTATCTGACAAAAGACGATATGAAGGCCATGACTACGTATCTGATGGGTGATAAACCACCGCCACCCAAAGTGGCGCAATTGACACCAGGCGGCGATCAGGGGAGAGTGCAGTACCTGAATCTTTGTGCTGGCTGTCACGGTATCTCCGGCGAAGGCAAACCGAATGTCGCGCCGGCGATGGCAGGCAATGCAACGATCCGTCAGGCCGATGGCACCAACCTGATCGCGTCGATTCTTGATGGTCTGCCCGAGCAGGCGTTCCCCGGCGACGGCAACATGCAAAGCATGCCTGGGTTTGCCCGCAAGCTGAACGATCAGCAGATGGCCGAGCTGGTCAATTACACCCGTACTACCTGGGGAGGTTTGCCAGGGGATATCACGGCTGCGCAGATTGGCGCTTTGCGCGAGCATTGATGGTATTGATAGTACCATCGGCAATAGCAGCATCAGGCTGAGCGTCGGCCCGTGCTGCGAGACAGGACGGCGAATGCCCGGCGACGCAATCAGCCCAGCGGCTGTCGGTCGGCTGGCGCCAGATATATACTTTACTATCGTAGCCGGGCATTTGCATTTCAACTGAAATTACTGCGTTGGTCGATATCAGCAAAGGAGAACGTTGATGAGAAAGTCATTGTTGGCGCATTTGTGAGTGTGGACGGGGTCATGCAGGCACCGGGCGGTCCGCAGGAAGACCCGGTGGGCGGATTCCGGTATGGCGGCTGGCTGATTCCCTATTTTGATGAATCACTGGGTGTCAAGGTCGGAGAAATCTTCGCCCGTCCATTTGATTTGCTGCTTGGGCGAAAAACCTATGATATTTTTGCTGCCCATTGGCCGTATGTTGGCCCGGAAGAGCCGTTAGGCGCATTGTTCGACCAGATAGAAAAATACGTTGCTACACGTAATGAAAATTTCAGGCCGGACTGGCAGAACAGCCAGGTGCTGGGCTCTGATGCGGTGGCGGCTGTGCGCAAACTGAAAGAACAGGACGGGCCGGATCTGCTTACTCAGGGGTCTACAGATTTTCTGCAAACCCTGCACGCACATGATCTGGTCGATGAAATGTATATCATGATATTTCCGCTGGTTCTAGGCAAAGGCAAAAGGCTGTTTGCAGAAGGGGCGCAGCCGGCGGCATTTGACTTGTTAAGCACGCAGGCGTCCGATAGCGGTGTCATTGTCAACCACTATGCGCGCGCCGGCAATATCGAAACGGGCTCGTTCGCTGCCGAGAACCCTTCGCCAGCCGAATTGGAACGACGCAAACATCTCAGTTGATCATTAACAAGGTTATCCGGGCGCGAACTGGTCGCCGCCACGGCGTGGCGAACAGACAGATTTTAGTGCATATACGGTCAAAGCAGCCAAGGCTGCGCAGATTGAATGGTTATGCAATGAGCCTTCATCCTAGACCGTAATGCTTCTGAACTGCGCCGGAGCGACCGACCACCGGACAAGGCCATTGCCCCATACGGGCCGATGGGAAAAACAAAAAGCCCGGATCAGGGCTACGCAGCCGTGCCCTGATATCGCACATAGGAATGCTGGAAGCGGCAGTACGCCAGCTGGCTAAACATTTATTAACGTTTTCCCTTATTGCATCTGTGATAGCGCTCGTTGTACCTTAATAATTAATTGAGTGTTTAATTATTTATTCATCCGATCCCTTCGAATCGAATCCGGGAATGCGTTTGTGCGCAATCGCCAGCCATTATTGTTGGAGTGCTTTATGAAATATCTCACATTATGTATCAGTGGATTAATGCTTGTCAGCGGTGCGGCGGTTGCTGCGGAACCTGCCGAGCCTATCAAGATCGGCGTGATCCAGCCGTTGACCGGCTCGGTTGCCTATAACGGGCAGGCCTATGTGAAAGGCGCCAAGCTTGCCGTTGCGCAACGCAACGCGCAAGGCGGCATCAAGGAGCGCCAGGTTCAATTGCAAATAGAGGACGGCCAGTGCCAGCCGGCAAACTCGGTCAATGCAGCGGAAAAGCTAATTCAGCGCAATAAAGTGCCTGTGCTTGCCGGGGCGTTCTGTAGCTCGGCCACCGCCGCGGTCATGTCGGTTGCCGAAAAATACAAAATACCGCTGTTATCGGGCGTCTCTTCCAAGGCAGACCTGACTGATAAAGGCATGAAATATTTTTTCCGCTCAGCAGAAACCGACAGATTGATGGCCAGGACGTTTAGCAAGATACTGGCTGACGATCTACAACTCAAAACAGTGGCATATATCGGCGTCAATGATGACTGGGGGCGCGGCGGTGTGGAAGATTTCGAAAAGGATCTGAACGCGTTGGGCGTCAAATCTGTCATGAAGGAATACTTCGATCATGGAACGACCGATTTTTATACGCTGTTGACCAAACTGCGAGCACTTAAACCTGACGGTGTATTCGTGGCGGCCGAAACGCAGGATGGCTCCATCCTGGTCAAACAGCTCAAAGAATTCGGTATTGAAACCAAAGTGTTTGGCGTCGGCTCATGGGCGACCGCCGATTTTATCGGTTTGACCGGCGAAGCATCGGAAGGCATTTATGCTGCGGTACCTTATGTTTCCAATATGAAGGGCGAGCGCAATGCCGGGTTTGTCGAAAGCTACCAGAAAGAGTACAAGCAGCTCCCGGGTAAGTACGATGCGTCAGGCTACAACGCCATGAACATACTGATGCAGGCGATCGAGCGCGCGGGTTCCGATGAGCCAGAAAAAATACGTGATGCACTATACAAGACGGACTATGCAGCGCCTAACGGACGATTCCAGTTCACCGAAAAAGGCGAGGGCTACGGCTTTGATACCGTACTGGTGCAAATCCAGGGAGGCAAGACACATGTGGTCACTCAGGCTCGTACCGAGAAGCCGTAATTATTTCGGGATAACAAAATAAGGAAACCGGTATGGAGTTGTTACCGCAGTTTATCGCCAACGGGCTGGTGATCGGGTCATTTTATGCATTGTCTGCACTGGGTCTGACACTCATTCTGGGTTTGATGCGTGTCGTCAATTTTGCGCATGGTGAATTGTACATGGTCGGCGGCGTTATGGGGTGGTGGGCTACGACACGCCTGGGGCTTGATTTCTTTTCAGGCCTGCTGCTTGTCGCAGTTGTACTGGGCACGTTCGGTTGGTTGATTGACCGATTCCTGATTGAGCGAATACGCGACCAGGGTGAAGAGCCCGGGATTCTGTTGACTATCGGGCTTTCGATTTTCCTGGCCAATACCGCCTTGCTTCTGGTTGGCACCGCGCCCCTGAAAATAGAATCACCCATGGCTGGAGGCCCGCTCTTTCTTGGCCCGATCGTGCTGACCAAGGCACGCCTGTTTGCTGTTGCGGTCAGTATCGTTTTGATGATTGTCACGTATCTGGTTATCCAGAAAACCCGGCTGGGCCGTGCGATGCGGGCGACGTTTCAGGACCCGATGGCTGCAAAACTGGTAGGGATCCGTACCGCCAGTATCTATGCCGGTACGTTTGCTATGGGAACGGTGATTGCCGCCATGGCGGGAATGCTGCTTGGCTCCATTTATTCCACCCAGGTGTCCATCGGCGGATTGGTAAGCATGAAAGCCTTTGTGGTCGTCATTCTTGGGGGCATGGGCAGCTTTGCCGGCGCGATCGTGGGCGGCTTGCTGCTGGGCCTTGCCGAAGCATTGTGGGGCGGCTACGTTGCCACAGGGTGGGTGGATATTATCGGTTTCATACTGGTGATTCTGACCCTGCTGTTTCGCCCTTATGGACTGTTTGTTAAACGCGCGGAGAGAGCATGAAGATTCAACGCAATTGCCTGACGGCATTCATGCTGCTGGCAGCGGTACTGCCATTTGTCATAAACGATCAATACATTCTGCATGTGGCCATCATTGTGATGTTCTATGCGGTATTGGCAACAAGTCTGAACCTTGTGGTGGGCTATGTTGGTGAGTTTTCCCTGGGACATACGGCATTTCTGGGGACCGGAGCGTATGCGGCAGCACTGCTTTCGACCCAGGCAGGCTGGCCAATGTGGGCTACGATCCCTGCTGCCGGGTTGTGCGCCGCTGTCATGGGAACAATTATCGGCGCCATCACATTGCGATTGCACGGGCCGTTTTTCGTCATCATTACCCTATCATTTTCGGAAGTATTGCGGCTGATTGCCAACAACTGGGTCGCAGTCACAAAGGGGCCGATGGGCATTGCCGGGGTGCCACAGCCAGCGTTTCTGGCACAGATAGACAATCTGGCCGGCAAACACTTTTATTACGGTATTGCGTGGCTGCTGCTGGCGATTGCCTTATATCTGGCATACCGTTTTGTGAACTCCAATGCCGGGCGCGCTGCGGTGGCTGTCCGGGAAAACAGGTATGTTGCGCAGTCCATCGGCATTCGTCCGCTGAACTATTCCATGATGGCGCTGGTGCTGGGCGCTTTCCTCAGTGGTACTGCAGGGGGGTTCTATGCGCATTACATTTCATTTGTAGGGCCGGAGATGTTCCGGTTTGCGTTCATGGTCACCATGATCACGATGGTGCTCATCGGTGGCAAGGGTACGCTGATCGGCCCATTGGTGGGCGCGCTGCTGGTCACGTTTCTTGAAGAGTATCTTAGAGAAGCACAGGAATTGCGATTGTCATTGTTCGGCCTGATCGTTATTGCGATTGTGCTATTCATGCCCAATGGAATCATGGGATTTGTTACGCG
Organism: Advenella sp. FME57; assembly: GCF_014897675.1. GTDB lineage: Bacteria > Pseudomonadota > Gammaproteobacteria > Burkholderiales > Burkholderiaceae_B > Advenella. Next base: position 20,518 of record NZ_JABUXU010000005.1, read on the forward strand.
GCATCGTGAAAAACGGGCGCAGTGCCAGGCAACACCGGTGGGCATGCCTGTAAGTGGTACGAAAAGGAGATCGGCATGATGCAAACGCACGCGCAAAACGGGCAGCCCAGCGGCGTACTGCAGGTCAATGGGTTGTGCAAGTCATTCGGCGGTATACATGCAGTCAAGGACATCAGTTTCAATGTGAATCGCGGAGAAATTGTCGGCTTGATCGGACCCAATGGCGCCGGCAAAACGACATGTTTCAATCTGATCACTGGCTTTTATGCTCCAACCTCCGGGACGGTTCACTTTGATGAACAGGAGGTAACCGGTGAAAAGCCATATAGCATGGCGCGCCGAGGCATTGTACGCAGCTTTCAGAAAACCAATATCCTGAAAACACTTTCAGTATTTGAGAACGTGCTGACTGGCCACTACATGGAGGCACGCCAGCCGGTGTGGAAAACGTTTTTTCCTACAGCAAAGGTACGTCAGACGGAAGCAGCAATCCGCGACAGTGCAGCGCGCATCGTCAATACGATTGGGTTGTCGCGGCACATGAACGTACCTGCAGCCCAGCTGTCCTGCGGCGAATTGCGTTTACTGGAGGTGGCGCTGGCATTAGCAGCGAAGCCCAGAATTCTGATGCTGGATGAGCCAGCTGCCGGCCTCAATAGCCACGAGGCCCGGGAGTTCGGCAATGTGCTAAGAAAATTGATTGGCGATCTGGTCGAATCTATTCTGATCGTCGAACACAACATGGGGCTGGTCATGAGCGTATCCGATCGTGTGGTTGTCATGCATTTCGGTCAGAAGCTGGCCGAGGGAACACCGGAGCAGGTGCAGAAAAACGCGAAAGTGGTGGAAGCCTATCTGGGCGCAAGCGCAAAGGAACGATCATGAATGCAGTCACGCTGCCACAGACGTCTGATCTGGATAATAAGTGTGCACCGGCAAACCCGATGCTTGAGATCCGGAACCTGCACGTCAGCTACGGAAAGACCCAGGCATTGCATGGGGTCGATCTGATGGTTCAACAGGGAGAGGTTATTGCCCTGATCGGTGCCAACGGCGCCGGGAAAAGCACAACGTTGCGGGCGATTTCCGGGCTGCTCAAGCCCACGCAAGGGCAGATTATTTACCAGGGAAATAATATAGCCGGTGTTTCTGCCGACCGCATCGTCGCCCGAGGCATCGCCCAGTCGCCTGAGGAACGCCATATTTGGCCGACCATGACGGTATACGAAAACCTGACTTTGGGTGCATATCTGTGTAAAAAAGAGGCAGAAGTGGAGCGGCGCGTTGCGTTGGTGTATGACCGATTTTCCCGCCTCAAGGAAAGACATCGCCAACTGGCAGGCACGCTTAGCGGGGGCGAACAGCAGATGCTGGCAATCGGCCGCGCCTTGATGTCGGAGCCCTCACTGTTGCTATTGGATGAACCCAGTCTTGGGTTGAGTCCGCGCATGGCTGAGGAGGTCTTTGAGTTTGTCAAAGAAATCAACACGCATGGAGTGACCGTTGTCCTGGTTGAGCAGAATGTGTATAACGCGCTGTCGGTCTCTACACGTGCTTATGTATACGAAACCGGAAAAGTGGTTGCCGAAAGGGAAGCGGCGGGCCTGTTGGACGATCCTGAGCTGCTGAGCGCATATTTGGGAGCCTGACCAATCAGGCATGTGGCGGGCAGTGCCGCATCTTTTAAATTAATTAATTAGTTATTTAATAAATAATGTGTAGTCAATTACACATGTTGTTGAAACTGGAGTGGAATGTATGTCGAAAACTTTGAAAGTAGGAATCATCGGGGGCGGTATTGGTGGCGCAGCACTGGCCCGCGCCTTGCAGCAGCACGGTATAGAGGCATGCGTTTTTGAGCGCGCGCCTGCCTTTGGCGAAATTGGCGCCGGCGTGCAGATGACGCCGAACGCGGTCAAAGTACTCAGAGCGCTGGGATTGCAGACGGACCTTGACCAGATCGGGTTTTTGCCCAAGGCCATGGTGGGGCGCAACTGGGATGATGCACGTGAGCTGTTTCGCACCCCTTTACAGCAGATGTGTCGGGACAATTTCGGAGCCGATTTTCATCATGTACATCGTGCGGACTTGCATGCCATTTTGTGCCAGGACATTGCCTCGGATCACGTGACATTCAACACGACCTGCATCGGTATCACGCAGAATGCCGACTCTGCCACGGCACACTTTGATGATGGTTCGACTTTTGAGGCCGATATTATCGTGGGGGCCGACGGCATTCATTCGGCCGTGCGCGATTCGCTCTGGGGCAAGGATCAGGCCAGCTTTACCGGCCATATGTGCTGGCGTGCACTGGTGCCGGTAGAGCAACACCCATTGCCTTTTGTGAGCCCGGATGCGTCATTCTGGTTTGGTCCCAAGGCTCATATCGTTACTTACTACGTCAAGGGAGGAGCCGCTGTCAATATTGTCGCGGTCAACGAAAGTGCAGATTGGGTTGCAGAGTCGTGGACCGAGCCGAGTACGCGCGAAGAGTTACTGGCTGCCTATGACGGTTGGCATCAGAACATCATCGACCTGCTGGAGCGCACCGATCCTGATCAAACCTTCAAATGGGGACTCTTTGACCGGGATCCCATGAAGCAATGGGCCAAAGGCCGGGTGACGCTGCTTGGGGACGCGGCGCATCCAATGCTGCCCTTTTTGTCACAGGGTGCAGCCATGGCGCTGGAAGATGCTTTCGTGCTGGCCGAGATGATTGCTCACTTTCCGGCAGATCATGAAGCAGCCCTCAGGTGCTATGAAGCCGAACGGCTTGCACGTACAGCACGGGTTCAGCTTGAAGCACGCGAGCGCGGCCGTACGTACCATCTGTCCTCGCCTGAAGAGCAACGGGCACGTGACGAGGCGCTCAAAAAGCAACAGGCTGAAAATCCCAACGCTGTCGGCATCAAGGCCGAATGGGTTTATGAATACGACGCGACCCGTTGCAAAGAGCGTATCGGCACGATGGAAACGGTTGCATGAGAATGCGTCGGCACACATTCAAATGCGTTGTTAATTGTGTGAAAAATGTGAGGGTGCAGCAACGACGCGATCGATGCTGAGCAGGCTTTTACTTTGCCATGAACACCAGGAAACAAATTCGATGACAAATACTTATCTTTATGGCGCCCACGTTTGGGCCAATGACATACGTCAGCACTATCTGCGTTTTGGCGGACAGACTGATGGCCGGGCTGAGCGTGATCCGGTAATCGTGATTCCAGGTATTACCAGCCCGGTTGAAACATGGCGTTTTGTCGCAGAGCGGCTGGGACGGTATTTCGACACTTACGTGCTGGATGCTAGAGGCCGGGGGTTGAGTCAGGCCAATGACGAGCTGGATTACAGCCTTGATGCAATGGCAGCCGATGTCATTGCCTTCGTGCAGGGGCTGAACCTGCCGACGTACTCGATCGTCGGGCACTCCATGGGCGGGCGTATTGGCATACGCGTGGCGGGACAGCGGCCCGCAGGACTGACGCGTTTGGTCGCGGTGGACCCACCGGTTTCCGGCCCGGGCCGGCGCCCATATCCGGCAAACCTTGCCTGGTATGTGGATTCGATCAGGCAGGCACAGCGGGGAATAAGCGTTGAGCAGATGCGCCAATACTGTCCGACCTGGACCGAAGAGCAACTGCGGCTGCGCGCTCAATGGCTGCATACCTGCAATGAGCGTGCCATCACGACAAGCTTTCATGCATTTCAGACGGATGACATTCATGTCGATGCGGCTCGGATCAATATCCCGGTTCTACTGATGACAGCGGAGCGGGGTGATGTCATTCGTGATAACGAGGTTGAACAGTTGCGGCAGCTATTGCCGTCCATGCAGTGCTTGCGGGTTAAAGACGCCGGCCATATGATTCCCTGGGATAACGAAGCAGGTTTTTATCGGGCTTTTGGGGGGTTTTTGGGCCATCCTCTGGACCATTGATGAACGTGATTTTACAAGGCAGAAACAGGGAGATACTATGGCTGTGCGCGATACAGATCTGATCCAGGCGTGGATCAATGTACTGAAATTATCAAATCTGAAAAAGGGGGATGCGGTTACTGTGCTGACCAGTGATCATACCCATCCGCAAACACTGCGCTGCGCCTTGACCGCTGCGACCATGTTGGGCGCGATTGTCAGCCGCCTGGATCTGCCACCCGTAAACGCAGAAAAATCGTTAAGTCGAGACCCGCTGGCCTATCTTGGCACGACGCCGCTTACCGGCAATAAACCGGCGATTGCCGCATTAAAGGCAAGTGACCTGGTCCTGGACCTGATGACGCTGCTGTTTTCACCGGAACAGCATGACATTTTGCAAGGAGGCGGTAAAATCCTGCTGGCCGTGGAGCCGCCGGAGGTTCTCTTGCGGATGGAGCCGACCCAGGAAGACTATGTGCGGACCCAGGCCGCCGCCGCATTACTGAAAGAGGCTGGGCAAATGCGCGTGACATCTGCAGCAGGAACCGATTTGCGCTGTCCGCTGGGCCAGTACCCCTGCGTATCTGAATATGGCTTTGTCGATGCGCCGGGTCGTTGGGATCATTGGCCTAGCGGCTTTACCTTTACCTGGCCCAATGAGGGAGAAACCCAGGGCACCATCGTGCTATCAAAAGGCGATATTCTGCTGCCAATGAAATCCTATGTGGGCGAGACAATCACCCTGACCGTAAAAAACGGGTTTGTGACCGGCATAACTGGTGGGGTTGAGGCGCAAATGCTATCGGAATACATAGAATCGTTTGCCGATCCTGAAGCCTACGCCATTTCCCATATTGGATGGGGTTTGCAGAAACGTGCCTACTGGTCCACATTGGGCTTATACGACAGAGAGGCGACCATAGGCATGGATGCCCGTGCAGTAAGCGGCAATTTTCTGTTTTCTCTGGGCCCGAACAACGAGGCGGGCGGCAGCCGAACGACAGCGTGCCATATTGATGTGCCGATGAGGCGATGCAATGTTTATCTGGACGATCTGCAGGTGGTTGCCGATGGCAGGGTGGTTGAGTCCACGCTGACGCAGCGGGAGAGCGCGTAATGAGCGAGGAAAATCAGGTGTTCAAGCGCCAGGGTTTTGGTACAGATGTGGATCTGGCGCCGCCCTTTGGCCTGCTTATCGTCGACTTTGTCAATGGATTTGCCGACCCTGGGGTTTTTGGCGGTGGCAATATCGCAAATGCAATTGCTTCAACACAGCCGCTGTTGCAACACGCAAGACGCAGCGGCTGGCCTGTCGCCCATAGCCGGATCGTGTTTGCGGATGATGGCGCGGATCACAATGTTTTCAGTCGTAAAGTGCCAGGGATGCTAACGCTTCGGGAAAACAGTCATGCCAGTGCGATTGTGCCCGAGCTGCAGCCGCAAGCAGGTGAGTTGGTCGTACGCAAGACGGTCCCGTCCGCGTTTTTCGGGACGATGCTGGCAGCCTGGCTTGCGCAGCGCGGCGTGAGCACGCTGCTGGTGGCTGGCTGCGTGACCAGCGGTTGCGTACGTGCCAGCGTTGTGGATGCCATGTCGATGGGTTTCACACCGCTAGTGGTGGCCGATTGTGTGGGCGATCGCGCCATTGGGCCACATGACGCCAGTTTGTTTGATATGCAGCAGAAATATGCCATGGTGATGGACCGGCTGGCTGCGCTTGCACTTTGCAGCCAGGCCGTGCTGGGCAGTTGACGCGCGGCTTAGCTGGTTGGTGGCCACCCAAGGCCACCGCAAGAGCCAGCGCTGATGCTTTATTGTGCCTCCAATCCGCCAACCATGAACCGGGTTACCTGGTCGATCAACTCGTCCGTATCATTGACATCGTAAAGTCCTTTGGGCGTCATTTCCTGCATCCTGTGCGTGTCGGAAAACGCATATAAATAGGTGCCGATCATGAAGGTTACTCGCCAGCAGGCATCCAGTTCACTCAGTTTGGGCAATGCTTTTCTCAGTACTGCAACATAGCGCTGGGTTGAACCACCATAGGCCTCGGACCGAAGCGAGTAGGAAATTTCTGACGGCTCGGTATGAAGCCTGGCCTGCAACCGGAGAAATGCGCGCCCCTGGAAGGTACTTCGCAACGACAGCACCGGCTCCAGAAACGTTCTTACAATATCCTTAACTTGAGGAGTCTTCTGCCTTTCCAGCGCTTCAAGGCGTTCCAGGCGTTCCCGCGAGACCAGTTCGCTCCTGCGCAAAAACACGGCCTGGAAAAGTCCGAATTTGGAACCGAAATAATAGCTGATCAATGCCTGAGTCACATTTGCCTGGTCGGCAATCTCTCGCAATGCCGTCCCCGCATAACCCTTGTCTGAAAAGATGACTTCGGCTGCATCCAGGATTTCGTCCCGCACAACACTCGCCCCTTCGGGACGACCGGGGCCATTGATTTTTCGGGGCCGTCGTACTGAGGTTTTTTTTGCAAGCTGCTCTGTTTTTTTCATAATTGATCGATTAATTAAATATTGGTTCGTACCTGTTCGTTCCGGATCGGCTCGCCAACGAGCTCATGCACCATAAAATATCATAAATTGATCGGCTGTGAATACAATTCAGATCAAAGCGCACCAGTGGTGTGCGCGCACGGTTGCGTTGTCACGACAGCCGGTTGGCGCTTACGTTTGTCGAAAGCCCAGGTTACCGATGGTTGCTTGACGCCAGATCTTCTCATCTTTACGGCCTGTCTGGCCACGCAAGTATTGATCGCCTATTTCGTTTATGATTTCCCATGCTCTGCACATCTGTCGCTTTTGCCCTGTGCAGATTGAATAACGTAAATGATATCAATAGCATGAAAAGGAAGCAGGTATGAATCTGGAAATAGCGGGCAAGTGGGCCCTGGTTTGTGGCGCCAGCAAAGGGCTGGGTTTTGGATGCGCCAAGGCGCTGGTGGATAACGGCGTCAATGTGGTCATTAATGCAAGGCGCGCCGAGGTGCTGCAAGCCGCAGCAAGTGAATTGGCTGCTCTGGCCGATACCGCGGCTAAACGCGATGGGTTTGCTGCGGCAAAAGTTATTTCCATTGCCTGCGATATCACAACTGTCGAAGGACGCGAGGCGGTATTCGGTGCCGCAGGCGGTCCTGGCAAGGATTTCGATATTGTGGTTACCAATGCAGGTGGACCTCCGCCGGGCGACTTTCGTGAATGGGAGCGTGACGCATGGATAAAGGCGATTGACGCCAATATGCTGACACCAATCGAACTGATCAGGGCCACCGTCGATGGTATGGCATCACGCGGCTTCGGGCGTATCGTCAATATCACTTCAAGCGCCGTGAAAGCACCCATTGATATTCTGGGGCTGTCCAACGGTGCACGCTCGGGCCTCACAGGATTTGTTGCCGGTGTAGCGCGCTCGAGCATCGCGGAAAAGGGCGTGACCATTAACAATATTCTGCCCGGGAAATTTGCGACAGATCGCCTGAAAGGCAACATCAAAGTGACGGCTGCCAAATCAGGCAAGGACATGGACACGATCAGACAGGCCCAGCAGGCCGTCGTACCAGCCAAGCGTTTTGGCCACCCTGACGAATTCGGCGCCCTGTGCGCCTTTTTGTGCAGCCAGCAAGCCGGTTATATCACGGGCCAGAACATGCTGATTGACGGTGGTATGTACAGCGGCACGTTCTAACGGGATGCCTCCTGCGGGGGGGCACAGGTTCGGCGGCAAGTCACTTCATGCAATTGTCTGGTGTCGTTGTGTCGGCTTTATGCTATCGACGGCCGCACGGCGCTGGCGTTACTGCGACACAATATCTGCTCGCCGTATCCTGACGAGGTCCTGCAGTCGGGTATGCACCGCCGGTGCAGTTCTCGCAATCGAATCACGTTTGTGACAATGCAGGAAACTGCAGTGCGAAGCGTATCTGTCCATCTGGCATGGCGAGCACCGTTGCGGTGCCACCATGCAGGGCCATGATGGCTTTGACCAGCGCAAGACCCAGGCCGTTCGATTCGGTATATTCATTGCGCGATTGATCACCACGATAAAAGCGGTCGAACATGCGCTCGGCCTGGATCTGGGATACCGGTTCGCCCGTATTCTCGATCGTCACCGTGCAGCCTGACTGGTCAGCATGCGCAGATAGCTGTATGGGCGTGCCGGGCCTGCCATAGCGTATGGCGTTGATCACAAGATTGTTGACGGCGCGACGCCACATGACGGTGTTGGCCAGCACGGCGCCATCGGCACTGACGTGCAGCTGCATGCCCCGCTCCTGAGCGGGCCCTTCAAAGTACTCGGCTATCTTGTGCAGTTCCCTGGCCAGGGCCAGTGGCGCGCGTTCGATGGCTATCGTGGCGTGATCAGCGCGAGACAGGAATAGAATGTTCTCGATGATATGCGCAATACGATCGAGTTCCTCCAGATTGGACTCCAGCAACTGTTCATATTCTTCTTTTGTCCGAGCTCTTCCCAACGCGACCTGCGTCTGCCCCATCAGGATGTTTACCGGTGTCCGCAACTCGTGCGCCAGGTCGGCTGAGAACTGAGACAGATGTTCAAAGCCACCCTGGAGTCTATCGAGCATCGCATTAAAAGCAATCGCAAGCTGATGCAGTTCGCTGGGCACGCCCGTATCGGGAAAGCGTAATGTCAATTGTGATGGTGTGATCTGTGCTGCAAGCTGGCTCATCCTGGTCAAAGACAGCAAACCCCGCCTGAGTAGAAGATAGCCCAGCAGTGTGGTAAGCAGCACGGCCAGTACAATGGCGCCGATCACGCGCAGCAGATAATCATGCAGCAGGCCTGCTTCCTGAGTCATGACATAGGCTGCCGTGATTCGCACCGTACCGCCCTGATCGCCAATGTCGGCCAGCGCCGATACCCAGCGCACCCTGATGCCGTCGGCGCGTTCTCCGGCATGCAGCGCGTTGATGGTCAGCCGCTGGCCGACAGGCACCGGCGTCATGGCTGGGGGCGTCATGCGATCAGGGTTGACGACAATAAACGGGGTGCCGTTTTCGCGCTGGAAGATCCGTACGTCCTTTTCGTTGCCCAGCATGCTTTCAAAAATTGCCGGGCGCTCCTCCATTTGGCGCACATTGTACAAGTCATGCAATAGGGTGCGGAAGCGTTCAACGCGGCCGATCAGTGTGTAGTCGGCGCGTACTTCCAGTGCCTGTCTTGCAGAGGAATAGAGATAGAATCCGAGTGCAGAGACAATCAGGCATGAAATCACCGCAAACGACAGCGTAGCCCAGATGGCCAGCGAACGGGGCTTGCCGGGCATCAGGGTTCTTCCGAAAACATATAGCCGACGCTGCGCACGGTATGGATCAGCTTGCGATCGAATGGGGCGTCAATCTTTGCGCGCAGCCGCTTGATGGCGACATCGACCACATTGGTATCGCTATCGAAATTCATATCCCAAACCTGCGAGGCAATATCACTGCGTGACAACGCCTCGCCTTGTCGTCGGATCAGCAAATGCAAAAGCATGAATTCCTTATTGGTCAGAACGATATTGATGCCCTGGCGGGTCACCTTGTGCCGCAAGGGATCCAGTTGCAGATCCGCCAATTGAAATACTTCAGAATCACGCACGACGCCACGCCGCAACAGCGTACGAACGCGCAGGACCAGTTCGGTAAATGAAAACGGTTTGACCAGATAATCGTCGGCGCCAAGTTGCAGGCCGTGAATCCGGTCATGTACCTGGTCGCGGGCGGTCAGGAATATAACGGGCACATCGCGCTCGCGCCGCAGCTCGCGCATGACTTGCCAGCCGTCTTTGCCGGGCAGCATCACATCCAGAATGACCAGATCATAGTTCTGTGTCTGGGCCAGATGCAAGCCGTCCAGGCCATTGCGGGCGAGATCGACGGCATAGCCCGATTCAAGCAGGCCTTTTCTGAGGTAATCACCGGTTTTTGAGTCGTCTTCAATAACGAGAATAGTCACGGTCGGTTCCACGGGATTGGGCAGAAAATCGTACCACGTTATCTTAAGCGGTTCATGACAAAAATGTCATCAAAAAGCCATGTTGCTGACAGGAGCCGATCGTTACGATGCATCTGAAGGCTTTGGCTATCACAACGATGATATTGCAAGGCCGACGCCTGCTTTGAAACCCCTAATGATTAAGGACTGTGATATGTCGCCTATTCAGTTTAATGCGTTGCCTGCCAGAGCACGCACTGTCGCTGCCGCCCTAAGTCTGTGCCTGGGCTTGTCGGGCGCCTTTGCCCATGCGCACGCCGGGCATGCCCACCATGGATCTGCCTCGTCCGAAACCAGTTCAACAAAGACCAATGCCAAACCACCTGCTTTTGTCGCGAGCACCGCCAAATCCTTTGACGCTTTAATGAACGATGCCATGGCGGTGATGGATTATGGAATGCTGCAGGCCCCCATGAACGGCAATGCCGAGCACGACTTTGTCACGATGATGATACCCCATCATCAGGGTGCAGTGGATATGGCCAAAGCCGTGTTGTTGTATTCCAAGGATACCGGCCTTCGGAATCTGGCGCTGGGCATTATTGCCGAACAGCAAAACGAGATCAATGTGATGCAGACTTTTCTGCAGAAACATGCCGCTAACACTTCTGAATGATGCGAGCAGCGCATTCCGTTATCACATTTTCAACGAACTTTATAAGCGAATTCAGTATGAAAAACTACTCTGCACTTGCTGCGCTGACGGCCACCGTTTTTTATGGCAGTACCGTTGCCGCATTGCCTTCATCGCATGATCGCGTATACACCGCGGATCAGAACAGCAATACCGTATCGGTGATCGATCCGGCCACCAATACCCTGCTTGGCCAGATCAAGCTGGGCAATCCGCGCCCAGACCTGCTTTCCCCCTTGTACAAGGGGCAGATCAACGTGCATGGCATGGGCTTCTCGCCGGATCACAAGACACTGGTTGTGGTATCTAATGGTTCCAATTCCGTTACCTTTATCGATACGGCGACCAACGCCGTGAAGGGCACAACCTATGTGGGCCGCTCGCCGCACGAAGGTTTTTTCACTGCTGATGGCAGCGAAGTGTGGGTGGTGGTGCGTGGCGAAGACTACGTCTCGGTGATCGATCCTAAAACCTATAAGGAAAAACGGCGTATCCAGACCGACCCGGGACCGGGCATGGTTATGTTTGCCCCCGATGGCAAACTTGCCTTTGTGGTGTCCAGCTTCACGGCAAAAGTGTCCGTGGTTGATGTGAAGACCCACAAAATTGTCAAGAAAATCGACGTGGTCAGCCCGTTTTCGCCTTTCGTGCAGTTCACGCCCGATTTCCGGGAGATCTGGATGACGCACAAGGATGTAGGCAAGGTCACGCGTATTGATACCAAAACGCTGGAGGTGACCGGTGTGACGGATATCGGTTTCATCACCAATCATCTGGCTTTTGCCGAAGTGAACGGGAAGACCCTTGCCTATGTCACCGTGGGTGGTGAAAATGCGGTGAAGGTGTATACGACAGATAAAGAAGCAAAACTGGTGTCGACCATTCCTACCGGGGCACTGCCGCATGGCATATGGCGCTCGGACGATGGCAGTCGCCTTTATGTCGGTCTGGAAAATGGCGATGCCGTGGACGTGATTGATCCAGTGGTCGGTAAAGTGGTGGCGCGTATCCCGGTTGGCCAGGCGCCACAGGCGTTGGCATATGTTTCAAATGTCATCGCGCAAGGTGAAGGCAAAGACAATCTGGTGCCACGGGTAAACAGTGATCCGGCCAATCTGTCCCTGAAGCCGGTCAAAGAGGACGCACGTGGTTTTGTCGTGTTGCGCAACCTTGGGCTGGTTGATGCGCTGGAAGTTAATCTGTTTCGTTTGAAGCCCAAGACCGTGTATAGCGTCTATCTGAATGGCAAAGAGATGCCGGCAGCCAGTTTTCAGACCGATCAGAAAGGCAATGCCAATGGCACGATGATCGCACCGTTGAGAACGCCGGCCAAAGCCGGTTCAACTGACGCTTCTGCGACCAACAGCATTATCGTCATGCAGGGAGATGCGCCGGTAGATGCCAAGGCAGCAGCGCTGATCAATCTTTGATGGACATTCTGCCAGCTGTCGGCTTAATATTTCAACTGGAATTGTCGTAGCTGGTCCATGTCGGGTGTGATACCAATTCCGGGTTCATCGGAAAGCGATATCCGGCCTTCATTCGGCTTGAGATAAGGCCCGGCGATCAGGTCCCGCAGCGGATTCGGATTGGAATCCACTTCGACATAGCCCGGTCCGCCGACACCGGCTTTCAGATGCATGGAGGCCACCAGGCCGATGCCGCCGCCCAGCCAGTGTGGGCAGAACAGACGCTGGTGGGCGACGGCATAATGGCCAACCGGTACGCAGCCACTGAAGCCGCCCCATTTGCCCAGATCGGGCTGGATCACGCCGAAAGCGCCGGAATCAACGATGTCGCGGAAATTGGCCTCTCCCCGGATATTCTCGCCGCCGGCAAGGGCAATGTCGCTGGCTGCAGCCAGTTGCTGCCAGGCGCCCAGCGATGAATCGGCCGTCATCGGCTCTTCCAGCCAGTCGGGCGCAAAGGGTGCAAGAAGCCTGGCCATGTGCTGCGCCTCGTCCGCAGACCAGGCCTGGTTCGCATCTACCATCAAAGGCGTGTCCGGTCCCAGCAGCTCGCGCAGGCTGCGCAGGTTGCCGATATCGCGATCGCGACCGAATCCCACTTTTAGTTTGAAGGCGCGATAGCCTTCCTGCTGCTTGGCCTGGGCCAGTTTTTCAGGATCGCTGGGGCTGATGCCGGAAGCGTAAACGGCAATCTCTGATGTGCCGCCCAATAGCTGCCACAACGGTTTGCCCACCTGCCTTGCCGCCAGGTCCCACAGGGCGATGTCGGCGCCGGCGATGGCCTGCGCCAGCGTGCCTGGCTCGCCGCTCTGTATGCCCAGCACATGCAGGCGCTGGTGCAAGGTCTGAAATGCCTGCCTGGGGTTGTCCCAGGTGCGCTCAAGCAATATCGGTGCAATACATGACTGCAGAATACGGGCGCGATGTTCGGCGCCGACACTGGGAAAATTGCACCATATTTCGCCCCAGCCAACCAGGCCATCGTGGCTTTGCATTCGCACCAGCACTGCCGGCCGATCGTACATAATGCCAAAAGAGGTCTGCACCGGCTCACTGACGGGGGCGCGAAAAACCAGCGCATCCACGTGTGCCAGCTTGATCGGCTGCAATTGCAGAGCGGCATCCTTGCGGTTGCCCAGCGTGCTGTAACCAGTGCTTTGGCTATCGGTGTCCTGCATGATTATCCTTGTATTGCAATTGAGATTTTTGCCGGCGCGCTAGCGTTTTGCGTTCAGGATCAGATCCGCGCCTTTTTCGCCGATCATGATCGAGGCGGCGTTGGTATTGGCCGAGACTATGTCGGGCATGACAGACGCATCGATTACCCGCAGACGTTGTACACCCTGGACCCTGAGCATGGGGTCGACCACTGCAAGTGTGTCCGAGCCCATGCGGCAGGAGCCAACGGCATGAAAAACCGTGCCACCGCATTCACGTGCGAATGCAATCATGCCTTCACGCGATTGGCGATCGCTACCGGGTAGCACTTCGGTGTCGATCAGATCGCGGAAAGCCGGCTGGTTATAGATGTCTCGCAACATTTCCAGCCCGGCGGCCAGCGTCTGGCGATCGATCTCTTCGCTCAGATAACGGGTTTCAATACCGGGCGGGGCCAATGGATCGGCGCTGCGGATCTGCAGCCTGCCTCGTGATACCGGTCGGCACTGCGAGGCCGAGGCGGTAAAGCCGGGGTAGGCGTGCAACGGGGTGCCGGGTTTGTCTACCGATAAGGGCATCACGTTAAATTGCATATCTGAGCGATCGTCGGTCGCGTATTGTGTTTTTGCGAATCCGCCGACCTGTCCCGCGCCCACGGTAAGCGGGCCCGCGTGCCTGAACGCCCATTGCAGGCCCATGGCAGCCAGTTTCAGCGGATTGCGCACGTCATTATTGAGCGACATTTTCTTTTTCAGACGAACAATCGTGCGCGCCTGGTAGTGGTCTTTCAGATTTTCTCCCACTTCAGGCGCATCGAAGACTACCGGGATGCCATGCTTTTCCAGCAGCGCTTTCGGACCTACGCCCGACAACTGCAATATTTGCGGAGACTGCACGGCGCCGGCCGACAGAATCACTTCGGCATCCGCCTGTGCCTGATAGACGGCGCCATGTTGCAGCCACTGCACCCCAGTGGCTGTAGTACCGTTGAACAGAACACGGGTCAGGTGCGCGTCGGTCAGCACAGTGAGGTTGGCACGGGCCTGAACCGGACGCAGAAACGCGGTGGCCGCGCTGGAGCGCCAGCCGTTTTTCATGCTCAGCTGATAGGCGCCTACGCCGAATTCGGTGGCGCCATTGAAATCTGGGTTTAAGGGCAGCCCGAACTGCTGCCCGGCGTCCAGCCACGCCTGACAGTAAGGATGGTCGTTCTTCAGATCGGATACGCCCAGTTCGCCATCGCCACCGTGATATTGGCTTTCGCCATGTTCGTAGCCTTCGGAGCGTTTGAAGAAAGGCAATACCGACTGATAATCCCAGCCGGTGGCGCCCTTGGCGGCCCAGTCGTCGTAGTCCTGATGCTGGCCTCGAATATACAGCAGGCCATTGATGGAACTGGACCCGCCCAGCACCCGGCCGCGCGGCCAGATAATACTTCTGCCTGCCGTGCCTTCACACGGCTCAGTGTCGAAAAGGCGGGAAAAACGGGTATCGTAAATGGTTTTGAAATAGCCGACCGGCAGGTGAAGCCAGAAGTTTTTATTTGGTTTACCCGCTTCGAGCAACAGCACACGAACGGCAGGGTTGGCTGACAGGCGATTGGCCAGGACGCAGCCGGCCGAACCTGCGCCTACGACAATATAATCGTAGGCGCCGGAATGTTGTATCGGCCGTTGTTCACTCATTTGACTCATGATTTGATAACGTTCAGATAAAGCTTGGGATCAAAGTATTGGGCAGCCGGTGTGGCGTTCGGAATGCTGGCAAAATCAATGAAGAAATCGCTGACGCGCTGCAGCCATTTGGTGACGGAACCGTCAGCATACAACTTGGCCCATTCCGCGGAAGTAAACATCTTCTGGGCCGCATACTGTTCCTTGATGTCTGCCAACGGCACCTGGGGATAATGTTTTGCCTGAATTGCCGCCAGCGCCTTGTCGGTATTGGCAATCAGATAGTCATTGGCCTCGGCCCAGCCGCGGATAATCTTTTCCAGTACGTCCTTGTTCTTGTCATAATAATCGTTGCGCGCCGCCCAACCGCCCATGATGGCCGCTTCAGGGTAAAACTTGGAGGCATCTACCAGCATTTTTGCGCCAGGCACTTTGTTGCGAATGGGAATGTTGAACGGAACCCATAAGGCAATGGCTGGCACCGCTTTGGAAATAAAGGCAGTCACCGCATCCTGCATGCGCTGGTTGATGATTTTCACATCCTTCTTTGGATCCAGTCCGTTTTTGCGCAGGGCATTGTCCAGGAACACATGCGCGGTCGTGCCTGTGGTGGTGGATATCTGCTTGCCTTTGAGATCAGCGATCGAGTTTACCCCCATATCCGGATGCACCCACAACTGCGCCGTGGCAAACTCCACGTCGTTCATCAGAAAAACTTTGCCTTGTCCGCGAGCAGGGAAATTGGACATGACGGCGCCGGTGCTCAGTACGTCGATACTGCCGCCGCTCATGGCCTGAAACAGCTCCAGGCCGGTCTGAAATTGAATGAACTCCATCTGCAGCCCGTTCTTCTTCCAGATACCCATGTCCTCGGCCAGCCAGATCTGGCCATCTACGGCCAGGGTATGCAGATAGCCGACCTTGACTTTAGTACTGCTTTGAGCGAAAACGGGTGACGCATGTAACCCAACGGCTGCCGTGCCGGCCGCCATCTTGATAAAAGTTCTACGTTTCATAGCAACTACCTCCTTTGGTATTGGACAGCCAGTGCGCCTAGGCGACGCGTTTTTCCTTTGCCAATGCTTCCTGTGCGGCGTATTCCTGCATCACGCTATTGTGGATACGGGCGCGCAGCGCAATAAATTCCGGTGTTTCCTGCAGCGATCGATGGCGAGGATAGGCAAAGGGGATGTCGATCACCTCCCGAATGCGCGAGGGGCGTGCAGAAATAATCAGCACCTTATTGGAAAGATACAGAGCTTCTTCCACCAAGTGTGTAATCAGCATGACCGTTTTGCCTTCTGCGTACAGCACATCCAGCAGCAGATCGTGCATTGCGCTGCGGGTCTGCGCATCCAGCGCTCCAAACGGTTCGTCCATCAGGACAAATTCGGGGCGCACCGCATAGGTACGTGCAAGCGCCAGGCGCTGCTTCATGCCGCCCGACAGTGTTTTCGGAAACGCCTTGCGAAAATCAGCCAGCCCCATCAGGCTCAGATAACGATCAACAATCTCGTTCTTGTCTGCGGCATTCAGGTGCTTGCTTACTTTCAGGTTTAAGCCAAATGCAATATTCTGCTCGACTGTCAGCCAGGGGAAAACGCCATACTCCTGAAACATGACGCCCCGATCCGGGCCTGGTTGTTCAATCGGCTTGCCATCGAGCATGACCGCGCCGCGGGTGGGTTTGACAAATCCTGCGGCCATATTCATAAGGGTGGTCTTGCCACAACCGGATGGCCCCACAAGTGAAATGAAATCGCCCTGGTTGACGCTAAAGGACATATCCCGGACAACTTGCAGTACACCGCCCGGTGTATCAAACTGCATGGAAACATTGTCGAAAACGATCCGTTCTTTGTTTGTCTGCATGTCTACTCCCCGGCCCTGTCCTGCCAACTGATCAATCGGTTCGATAATTTGCGAATGGCCACATCCATCAAAAGCGCAATGGCGCCAATGCAAATGATCCCCACATAAATGGCGCGCAGATCAAAGAATGCCGAGGCGTTTTGTATCATCGCACCCAGGCCTTCCTGGGCCGCCACCAGTTCAGCCGCGACCAGTGTTGCCCATGCCACGCCCAGCGCTACCCTGAGCGCAGTCAGCATGTGGGGCACGGTCATGGGCACCATGACTTTGAGGAATATTTCCATATCCGTGGCACCCAGCGTTTTGGCCACGCGGATATACACAGGGCTGATCTGATTCATGCCTTCATACATCACAATGACGGCCGCAAAAAAGGAGGCATAAAAAAGAATGGCAATTTTGGCCATTTCGCCAATGCCGAAGTACACAATCACAAGTGGAATAAGCGCGATGGGCGGCAGGGCGCGAAAGAAATTGACCAGTGGGTCGACAAAACGCCGTATGGGCTTGTACCAGCCGATCAGAAAGCCGATAGGCACCGCCAGCAACATACCCAGCAGCAGCCCGCCCACCACGCGCTGGATAGACATGGCCATATTCACCAGCAGCCCACCCTGGGTCAGATGCGTCCAGAACGTCTGCAGCACTTCCAGTGGCGACGGCAGCAATGCCGGGCTGATCCAGCCCGACGCGTGTACAAGCATCCAGACTGCGATCAGGCAGATAAACGGAAAAACGGACCAGGCCAGATTGCCCAACCGGTTGCTGCTTCTTGTGGCTTTTGCCATCCTTGTCTCCATATGTTTTTTGGGTGCAGCGTTCAGTGACCTCAATACTGGTTATGGGCGATATCGTTTTGCAGCAGATCGGTGTCAATCTGAATCAGCTGCGCGGGATACTGAATATGCGCGTAATACAGGATTGTGTCCGACGGATCCTTGAATACGCGGCAGACATCGGCAATCGGGTCCCCCACGCCAATGTTCAAATGCGACGCCGTCTCTTTATCGGATACGGTGATACGCATAATCTGCCGGGCCTGGTGAATGCTGATATCTGGCCGCTGAGCCAGCTGCGGTACAACCGGTGCAGTGCGAAAGCCTTCCGGATCACTATCGAAAATCGTCTTGTCCAGATAGATATCAATAAGGCAATAAGGTGTGTTTTCGCGGTAATGCACCCGACGCAATCGCTGATAGGCCGCACTGTTGCCATCAAAGCCGAAAGCCGGATCGGGCGCGCGCTCACCTGGCTCTATTGGCAGCATGCGGATTTTCAGCGTCGATACAGCCTGGACCAGTTCGCCAAAACTGTTGGCCAGCCTGAACCAGCGCTGTTCGGATAGGTCTTTGGCAACAAACGTGCCGACCCCACGGGTGCGCCGGATAATGCCATTGTCTTCCAGCAGATTGAGTGCAGCACGCAAGGTAATTCGCGATACCTCGAACTGCGCCACCAGATTGTCCAGGGTAGGAATCTGCTCCCCGAAACGCCATTGCTGGCTCTCGATCTTCTGGCGCATGAGCTTGGCCACTTGCAGATACAGTGGCATGCGGCTTTCGTAGCGAGGTTTTATTTCATTGTGCATATCATCATATTAATAAGCACAATTGAAATAAACAAGTAGGGGTTAGCCCGTAACTATGACTAAAGCGTGGCGTTTGCAGCTCTTGTGTTGCGGGCATTGCGACGGCATTGACCACGTCATTAATCACGCCAATATTCAAATATGACGGTCATCTCCTGATCGGGAACGCTCATATGCGTGGCTGCCCGGGCCAGCGAAAACGCGCAGAGTTGCGGCGCGCCGGGCAAAGGACCGGCCGCTTCTGGCCAGACCCGTGTGGCGCCAGAATATACACGGCACCCTGATGTCGATTGCGCAAATGGGCGGGTTGGCTTATGATAATGGTCAATATAGTATAGGGGGGTAGGGTATGTCTCATTTGCATGCCGATAACGACGAGTTGCTCAATCGGGTTCGCAGAATTGCCGGACAGGTCCAGGCCATCGAGCGCGCGCTGCAGGCAAAGGCCGATTGTGGCAAGACGCTGCATCTTGTGGCGGCAACGCGCGGGGCATTGAACGGATTGCTTGAGCAGATTATTGAAGCGCATGCGCAATTTCATGTTGCCGATCCGGCGCTCAGCGATGAGCAACGCCAGGCGGGGGTGAACGAATTGCTCAAAGCGATTCGCCAGTATTCGAAATAAAAGGAATAAATGATGTATTCGGAACACAGTCCCCACAGCCATGCGTTTCTGGCCGCGTCCCATGATGAAAATGCCAGGCGGACCCTGTGGGTGGTCACCCTGACTTTTGTCATGATGGTCGTGGAAATTGCCGCCGGCTATGTGACCGGTTCCATGGCCCTGCTGGCTGATGGCTTTCATATGGCCACGCATGCGGGCGCCCTGGGCATCGCGGCAGGCGCATATGCGTTTGCACGGCGCAATGTGAACAACCAGCGGTTCAGCTTTGGAACCGGCAAGGTGGGAGATCTGGCCGGGTTTGCATCGGCGCTCATTCTTGCCATGGTGGCCCTTGGCATTGCCGTGGAGTCGGTCGCCAGATTGTTGAGTCCGACCAGCGTTGCGTTCGGGGAGGCGGCCATTGTCGCGACGGTCGGCTTGCTTGTCAATATTGTGAGCGCGCTCATGTTGTCGGGCGGCCATCATCACGGACACGATCATCACAGTCACCAACATCATGGCCATGCTGCTGAACACGACCATGCGCACGGATATGCACCCGGCGGCGACAATAATATGCGGGCGGCGTACATTCATGTGCTGGCCGATGCCCTGACCTCGGTCCTGGCCATTGTGGCCCTGCTGGCAGGCCGTTATTTTGGCTGGATTTGGCTGGATCCGGTCATGGGCGTGGTCGGCGCAATAGTTATCGGCAGATGGGCCTATAGCTTGATGAAAGCCAGCGCAGCTGTGTTGCTGGACGTGACAGACGAGCACGTTGCACAGGAAATTCGCGAAATTCTGGCGCCGGTGCCCGATATGAAAATCACAGACCTGCACGTTTGGCAGGTCGGGCCACAGGCGCGTGCGGCCATTGTCAGCGTGGCAGGCAGCGGGCTGACGGCTCAACAGATACGCGAGCAGTTATGGCCAGTCCATGAAATATCACATTTGACAATTGAATGCCAGGCGGCGCCCGCGCCGGCCAATGAGCCCTCAACCTTGGCAGTGATGCCACGTACCTAGGGTGTACGATCCGGGTCGGCTGGCTGCCTGCAAGGGCGTGACGGATCCGCGCAGCAGGCCGGGCCGGGATAGGCATGTGCAGCGGATCTGTCGCATGACCCACTGCCGCTTACGCTTTTGTTACCCAACTACTCGTGGATCGCCTGGCCAGAAGCCGACGAACCCACGAGCGGTACCCGTTTATTGTGTCGGGAAGGCCGGTTCCAGCCCGTTTTGCCGTATCGTTTGGACAGCGGCGGGAGAAGTCAGAAATTTGATCAGATCGTTGGCGCCCTGCTGATTGCGCGCATGCGTGGTCACCCCGGCCGAAAAGATAGTCGCTTTTTGCAAGGCGGGTGGCAACACGCCCACGTAATCGGCCCCTTTGATCGGCAACAGTTCACTGACCTGTTGCAAGCCTAGAGCCGCATCACCGCGGGCCACCACTGCACCTACGCGCTCGGAAACAATACGCTTGCTCTTGGACTTGACCTGGGCTTCAATACCCAGCTTCTTGATCAGTTCTTTTTCATAATAGGTGCCGCTGGCGCTGGCCGAATAGGCGATGGAAGGCGCAGCCAGCAGGGCGCGTTTTACCGCCTCGGCGTTGCTGATATCTGGTTTGGGGGCGCCTTTCTGGACCGAGATGCCGATGAGTGAACGAACCAGGTCCACCTGGCTGCCCTTGACGGCCTGACCTTTATTGACGAGCTGATCCAGTGATTTGCGGGCCAGGATAACCATGTCGGCGGGTTCCTGTCGATCCAGTCGGGCTGGAATGGAATCTGGCGCGCCGCCCATGGATGATCCATGGACAATTTCAACGTGATAGCCGGACTGCTTTTCAAATTGCGGGGCAAGCGCTTCGACCGACGAAGCAAAGCCGCCCGAAGAGATAACCGTTATCGTATTTTTTGGGGACTGTTCCGGCATATGGCCGCAAGCGGCCAGTGCGGTGGATAGTGCAAGTGTGACCAGCATCGCGCGGCGACGGGGGGATTTGACGAACATGTAGTTTTCTCCTTGGGAATGGTCTCTGGTATTAAATGATTGTGTTCTGCCGGTACTTGGCAGAGCGCGCACTGAGTTCAATTGCAGTGGCAACCACGGGTGGATGAATCTGTTTTTTGTATTGGTGCCGTATACCGACCAGCCACCCGAATCTACCCGGGGATCATGGCGATGGCCTTGCCCGGCGACCCCCATCCCTTGCTTAGCCAGATCAAACGTTCGCGCGCAGGCAGAAGTATGAATGATTTGGCCACCCGGTCTGTTTAGATACGGGCGGCCAAATGGTTGACGGGCTGGTTATACTATTTCCCGAGCAGCGGATCGGTTACGCCAAAGACATAAAAAGCCAGCATGGCAATAACGCCGGTAAAGATCAGATAGTACAGCGTTGGCTGGATGGTTTTGCGAAGCGTGTCCCCTTCCCGACCCAACAGGCCCACTGTTGCTGATGCAGCAACGACATTGTGAATAGCAACCATGTTGCCCGCGGCAGCCCCCACAGCCTGTACTGCTATCATCATGGCAGTGGAGATGCCTAGTTGCTGAGCGACATTAAACTGAAAGTCGGCAAGCATCAAATTGGAGGCCGTATTAGAACCAGTGATGAATGCGCCTAGTCCGCCCATGGCCGGAGCGAAGAAGGGATAAACGCTGCCTACTCCGTTGGCGACAAACTGAGCCATGGCAACCGGCATGGATACCAGATCTGCAGCATTTACACCTGAATTGATCAAAATCCGCACCATTGGAATGGTGAAAACCAGGACGAAACCGGCACCCAGAATGGTGCGGCATGATTCGCCAACGGCTTGCTTGACCTCATTGCCACTCATGCGATGCAGGAAAATCGTAATGAGCACAACGAAAATCAGGATCCCGCCGGGTAGATACAAGGGCTCCAGCGTACCTGAAACCTTGTCTTCGCCCATGATATTGCTCCATCCGAAACTCACGGTATTGAGCGCCTGCTTGATGGGTTCAACCGTACGGGAGATGACCAGAAAGACGGCCAGCAGAACATAGGGCAGCCAGCCGTTGAAGGTGGAAATGGGCGTTTTTCCCGCGGTTTCTACCGGTTTCACATCGATGTCACCAATCCAGGTCTTTGGCCATCGGCTTGCCTCAGGGAAGTCCCATGTCTCGCGAGGAATCAGAAAGCCGCGCTTTGCCGCAGGAATGACGATCGCCAGTCCGACCAGGGCGCCGATCATCGACGGAAACTCAGGCCCGAGGAACACGCCGGCCAGCATATAGGGAATCACAAAGCAGACGCCCACGAACAGGGCGAATGGCGCGATAGCAAGCCCTTCCTTCCACGAGCGATTTGCACCAAAAGCCCTGACCATAATCATGACCATGATCAGTGGCATCAATACGCCCACAACGCCGTGCGTTAGCGCGACTTCGGAGGTGATCAGGCGGAAATACTCTTCCCATGAGGAGCCTTGCGCGATCAACTGTTCGGTAATGCCCGCCTTGTTGACGCCGCCGGAGACGCCCACCACAATGGGGGTGCCAACAGCGCCAAAGGAGACCGGGGTTGACTGTATCATCATGCCCACAACCACGGCAGCCAGGGCAGGAAAACCAAGAACCACCATCAGGGGCGCCGCCACTGCGGCCGGTGTACCAAAGCCCGACGCACCTTCAATAAAGCAGCCGAACAGCCAGGCCACAATAAGCGCTTGCACGCGCCGGTCGGGACTGATGTCCGAGAACCCTTTGCGAATCGCCGTTATACCGCCCGAGTGCTTCAGGGTGTTGAGCAGCAAAATTGCGCCGAAGATAATCCATAGAATGGAGGCGGTCAGAATCAGGCCCTGCAGGGCTGAAGCGACCACGCGGTTGACGCTCATCTGCCATGCAGTAAGGGCGATCACGGTCGTGACAATGAATACAATGGGCATGACCACTTTGGCGGTCATTCTAAATCCGATCAATAGCACTCCGGCCAGAATCAGCGGCAGAAATGCAAGTAGCGCAAGCGCGGTGTTGCTCATATTATTGCTCCTTTTGTTCTACAAATCATTTTTTCCGACGGATGCACCTTTGAGCGCGTTTTGGTCACGTCAGACACCAGCAACAGTGTGTGGTATCTGCGAGCATGGCTGTCTCGACCATGCTCCGACAAAAAGGTACATAGAGAAAATGAATTGCCATATTAACCTGAATATTTAATGAATAAGTGCTGCACATGGCACAACGCTGACATTGCGTTGCGAGCCTGTACCGGCCTGGCGACGGACAGTCTGAGCCTTTGTTGGTTGGCCATGCGCCATGCGCCATGTGGTATGCGTTATGCGGGCATAACCGAGATCAGCAGAGCAAACGAGATTTCCGACAGGAGTGCAGGGCGCATTGCGCAGGTGTTTGTGACCGACAACGGGAGCGGCCATGAAAAATTCAACACCTGTTCGCATTACTCACTTTATTGTCCCCAGCTCATTCAGATAGCCGCGATAGAAGTCAATGAACTGCTGTGCGCGATAAGAGACCCGACGGCCTGGTGGGTAGACCGCGTAGATGCCGACCTGCGGTAACGCCCATTGTTGCAGCACAGGTTCAAGCCTGCCTGCCGCGATGTCTTCGGTTACGCTATGCTCGTCCAGTATTGAAATACCGTAACCTTGGCGCAGCATGGCACGCAGTGCGCCGGGTGAATCGACGCGGATGCGGGATCTGAGGTGTATGGTTTCGCTCGCGTTATTGGTATGCTCGAACGTCCATGTGAGCGGAGCAGGCAGCAAGGACAGGCAAATCCAGGGATGGTCTGCGAGATCGGCGGGAGTCAGGATGGGTTTTGCAGCGCGCAAATAGGTGGGGGAACAAACGACGAACTGGCGCATGCCGCCCAGCTTGATTGCGCGCATGGACGAGTCACGCAACCAGCCGACCCGAATCGAGGCATCAATACCTTCGCTGACCAGGTCCTGGACACGGTCACTTGACCGCAGGTCGATGTGCAGATCAGGATGGCGCCCGGCGAAGATCGCCACGGCGCCGGCCAGCGACAGGATGGAGTGATCAACCGTTGAGCTCAGTCGCAAGGTGCCGGACAGGGTTGTGCTGTCTTCCCCCAATTGGTCCAGGGTTTCCTGTAACAGGCCCAGCATGGGTTCACATTGCTCGAACAGTCGTCTGCCGGCATCGGTCAGATTGACCTGGCGTGTGGTTCGTGTAAACAGTGGAACCCCCAGATGCTTTTCAAGGCGGCTTATCTGAATGCTGACTTTGGCTTTGGTCATGCCCAGTTGCATTGCTGCCGCCGTGAACCCGCGCAAGCGGGCCACCATGCAGAAAATAGCGAGCGCGTTCAAATCAATGCCGGCAGCAGTGCTCATAATCATTATTGTTACTAATATAGAAACAATGAATTATAGTTTTTCCTGTTTATTGAATCAATGGCTTCTGTGATGATGTGTATTCTGGCCGTTTGGATACGCAGGTTTCCAGACATAGGCCAAATTACATTTTAGGAATTCAATATGAAAATCGCACTTATCGGCGCGACCGGTTTTATCGGTAGCGCCTTGCTGACAGAGGCCTTGGCGCGCGGGCACAAGGTAACAGCCCTGGTGGCGCACCCCGAAAAACTGCAGCCGCAGGACAATCTGACGATTGAGCAGACCGATGTGCTGGATGGCGTAAAACTGGCGACGCAACTGACGGGTCATGATGCAGTGATTAGTGCATTCAGTGGGCATGCCCAGCAGGACGTTTATGGATACTACATGAAAGGTGTGGATTCCATTATCGCGGCGACAAAACAGGCGGTGATCAAGCGTCTGCTTATTGTGGGCGGCGCAGGTAGCCTGTACGCCCAGCCGGGCGTGCTGGTTATCGATACGCCCGATTTCCCTCAACAGTGGAAAGCCACCGCTCAGGGCGCCAGGGATATTCTGACGCAACTGCGTAAAGACAGTGATCTGGACTGGACTATGTTGAGCCCGTCGGCAATCATTGAACCTGGCGAGCGTACCGGCTCGTTCAGGCAGGCCGATGATGAACTGATTGTGGATGCCGGCGGCCAGAGTCGCATTTCTACTCAGGATTTTGCGCTGGCCATGATCGATGAACTGGAAACGCCCCGGCACGTACGGGCGCGATTCACGGTCGGTTACTGATACGGTTTTTGGTGTAACTGCAACAGCCCTGGCGAACGAACTGTTGAGGGTTGCTGCGGCGGGCATGCCTATTGTGCACTAGTGTGCCTATAGGCCAGAGAGATGGCGGCCCCAATGGAAGGTTACCCGTGCCCGGGAATATCATTGTGCCGCCTGTCAGGGTTTTATTTAACGTGCCACTCGCTGACTTACACACTGTCCTTCCCGGTTCCGTTAACTGATATCGCTGGGCGGTGCGATCGGGACCGGGGCAAACGTGATCTGCAACGCAGTTGGTGCCAGGTTCATGCTGCGCCGATATTTGACCGGCATACGCAGGAAGATCGCGCCTTGGGTACAGATCAGGTCAATCATAAGAGACACCACCGCTGTCGTGCATGAACAGAAGATTACCATCCGATCACTTTTCGTTGATGATCGTCCGGCGTGCCTTTATTGCTGGGAGATATCACAAGCGCGATTGAGATTATCGACGGTCCGATGCACCGGTGTCCGGACCAGCCGCTGATCGCGTTTGAAACTGCTAAGAACGCGGCGACAACGTCGCTAGGTGCGTGTATCGGTGACCACTTCGCTGAGCTGCAGTATCGGGCTCAGATCCGTGTAGTTTGGAATGTCGCCCAGAATTTCATCGGCGTGCGGCCCGAATCCTGCCTGGAAGTCTTCGGCGCTGTCGCAGAAAATATGACACATACCGATATAGGTAGGAGGGGCATCTGGCGTGCCACCGGCGATACCCCGGTCTATGGTGTAATATCGGCAACGCTCGCCCATGCGCTCCTTGAGCAGAGGCAAATGCTTGTCACGATAGTAATCGTGGTCAAAGCGCGCGCCTGGGGTATTGGGGTACATCACACTGACTTTAATCATTACAGCGTCTCCTTTGTCGATGAAATAATTATTTTTGTGTATCTTAGCGCATTACGCCAGGTTGGCTGGCAAGCAATTGTATATGCCCAGCCGGTTTTGTTATTTGAGGCCGATCAAGATAACAGCCCATGTCGTGGGTTAATGCAAGCCAACAAACTGTTGCGCAGCCTGTAGTGTGAGCTTGTGCAGCAGCCGTTCGGCCTGCTGTTCGGTTGCACCCTCATGCCGCAGGTTGCTGATGAACACAGACAGCGAGGCATCAACCAGCTTGAGCCGTTCATTGGGGTCGGGCGCAAACTCCAGTCCCGACAGATGCTGAACATTGCCGTTATCAAGCCGCCGCCATCCGTTGGCTGCAAATTTGGGCAGAGTACTCATGAGCGGCTTCCTTGTCGTGTGTTGCGGCGGCCTCGGCGAGGACGCATAACGTATATAGCCCATTGTACCCAGTTAATGTGTCGCGATCGATGGCAGCGCGCATGATAGCAGCGCAAATTATCCGATAACGAGTGCGCGGTTCAATGTCGTTAAGGGGCAGCGCTTGATCCATAATCAGCGGCCTGGGCCGGTCGTCATACCAACCAGACGAGTGCGGCGCATTCATGACATTAAGGCCGGCGCGCCAGAGCGCGCTTTTCCGTATCTGGCAACAGTGCGGCGACAATACCCAGTAGCGGCAGATAGGCGCAAACGCTGTACACATAGGAGATGCTTGTAGTGTCTGCCAGATGTCCCAGCGCTGCTGCACCGACGCCGCCCATGCCAAACGCGAAGCCGAAGAACAGACCGGCAATCATGCCGGTTTTACCGGGCACCAGTTCCTGGGCATAGACCACAATGGCGGAAAACGCCGACGCCAGGATCAGACCGATAATGACAATGAGGATGCCGGTCCAGAACAGATTGGCGTGCGGCAGCAACAGGGTAAAGGGGGCGACACCCAGAATTGACGCCCAGATGACCCGCTTGCGGCCGATGCGATCGCCGATCGGCCCGCCTACGATGGTGCCGACGGCGACGGCAGCAAGAAAAATGAACAAATAAAGCTGGGAGGTGCGTATCGACAGGGCAAATTTTTCCATCAAATAAAACGTCAGGTAGCTGCTCATGGAAGCCATGTAGAAATATTTCGAGAAAATCAGCACGCCGAGGACAGCCAATGCAGCGATGATTTTGTTGCGCGGCAGTTCAATCGCATTGGCCGAGCGTTTGGAGCGCAGGACGAGCAGGCCCCGGTTGCGCTCATACCAGCGTCCGATCTGCAGCAGCACCACCATGGCCAACAGGGCGGCCAGTGAAAACCAGGCAACGCTACCCTGACCATGAGGCAGAATAATCAGCGCAGCAAACAGGGGCCCCAGCGCAGAGCCGACATTGCCGCCAACCTGGAACAGTGATTGCGCCAGGCCGTGTTGCCCGCCCGAGGCCATACGGGCAATGCGGGATGATTCCGGATGAAATACCGACGAACCGGTACCCACCAGAATGGCGGCCAGCAGCAAAAATGGAAAGGAAGGCGCGACCGACAGCAGCAGCAGGCCCAACAGCGTTGAACCCATGCCGATGGTTAATGAATAAGGCTGCGGGTGCTTGTCGGTGTAATGGCCGATAAGGGGTTGCAGCAGCGAGGCGGTAATCTGATAGACCAGCGTGATCAGGCCGATTTGCGCAAAGCTCAGGCTGAAGTCATCCTTGAGCATCGGGTAAATGGCCAGCAGGATGGACTGGATCATGTCGTTCATCATATGGGCGACACTGATCGCACCAAGCACCTTGAAGGCGGTGCTGTTTTCGGGCTGGGAGGGGCGTATGGCGGCGGATTCTATCGACATTGCATTCACATATATATGACATTCGCAATCAGTAAGTGTAGCCGTGCTAGAATTAATGAAAGTGCCAATTTTCGTCGAGAAAGTGACAGTGATGCATCCGCTTCCCAGAAGCGTCAACGCAGAAGACTACCAGAACATTGCCCCCGCCGTGGCCGCCATGTCCAAGGAGTTTGCGGCCGGTACGGGATCGGCGACGCATTCGCATCGGCGCGCGCAACTGCTTTTTGCATCGCGCGGCGTGATCCGCGTAAGCACCGACAAGGGTTATTGGCTGCTGCCGCCGCTACGTGCCTTATGGGTGCCACCCAATGTTCCGCACTGCACGATGGCGGTTTCCCACGTGGACATGCGCACGCTGTATATTGATGCAGGCGCTGCCAGATCATTGTGGGCCGGTTGCCAGGTGATCGAAGTCAGCAACCTGCTGCGCGAGCTGATCCTGAGCCTGACCGCCGAACCCGTCATCTATTCGCAAAATGAACGGGGTGGCCGGATTGCAGCGCTGATTCTTTCGGAACTGCCGTCAGCCGAAACCGTGGCCACCCAGATCCCGTGGCCGCGGGATCGTCGGCTTATATCCATCTGCACCACCATCATGGATCAGCCCGGACTGAGCCGTCCGTTGGGGGCGTGGGCCGATGCAGTGGGCGCCAGTGAGCGCACGCTGATTCGGCTGTTTCAGTCAGAACTGGGAATGAATTATCGTCAATGGCTGCAGCAGGTCAGGCTGGCAGACGCGGTATGCAGACTATCGATGGGCCAGTCCATCGGGACCATTTCACGGGAACTGGGCTACCGCAGTCCCAGTGCGTTCAGCGCGATGTTCCGCCGTGCGCTGGGCATGCCGCCCAATCTGTATTTGCACCCGGCAAAGCTATGATGTGCCCTGTCCCAATTGCCCTGACGACCAGGGACGGGCTGTCTGCTTTATCTCATGGGGCAGGTAGACGCTTTGCCTGCCTGAAGCGCCATCCTCGGCATTGTGCTCAATGCCCACCAGGCCGGCACCATGTCAGGTGCCATATCACATTCGTCAATCAGGACGATGGCGGCTCGCGCCGCGCTTCCAGTTCATCCAGCGACTGCTCGCGCAGTGCCTGCGGGAAGCCGGCAGTCATGGTTTCCAGTGCGTTGAAAATACGCTCCCAGCCTTCGTCCGTGCGTATGGGAATGCCCAGGAACTGGCTTTCGGTCTTGGCGCGCAACATTAAATAAAGGACTCCGGCAAGCATGATGCTCACGGTCGCGGGCATATCAATTTCCGGAGTCAGGCCATCGACCCGATCAATGAATGCGCGGGCGGCCTTCTCGCGCCGCTGGGCCAACTTGGCGGTGACCTCATTGAGTTCCACCAGTTCCCAGCGGCGCACTTCACGCAGCGTGTCGTTGCTGGTCAGTGCGTCAACCTGGGCATGCAGCATGGACAGGACCAGTTGCTGGGGTGTCTGCTGGCTTGATTCGTCGTTGCCCAGCATCCCGCGGTGGCCGGTCCAGAAATCCTGCTCCTGCATCCAGGCCAGCAGCAGCCCGTCCAGCCCGTTGAAGTAACGATAAATCAGTTCCTTGCTCACGCCCGCGCGGCGGGCAACGGCGTTGATACCAATGCCTCCCATCCCGGCTTCGCGGATTTGGGCTTCCAGGGCCTGGAGGATCTGCTGTTCTGTTTGCTGACGACGGGACATAGGAATCCGCAAGTGTATGAAAACTGCATCAGTGATGCCGATAACTCATTCTACAAGAGAAAAACAATACCGGCGCGCGGTTTGATTCGGCTATACTAAAAAGTGACTTTATGGTCACATTTTGCTGTTTGCCCTCTGTGCAAATCCGGTAGCCGGAACGTGTCCATTTGCCAGCAGGCTATTGCTGATCTGCCCGCCTTTATTTTTGCCAACTGAACTACAAAGAGTATTCTCGTTATGGAAAACAATCATTTCGTCTCGACCGACGAAATCCGCACCCGGTTTTCAACTGCCATGTCCAATATGTATGGGCAGGAAGTGCCGCTTTATCGCGATCTGCTTGAGCTGGTTGCCGACGTTAACGCACAGACGCTGCAGGAAAATCCGCAATTGCAAGCGCAATTGAATGAGTCCGGCGAAATCCAGCGCCTGAACCTGGAGCGACACGGCGCCATCCGTCTGGGTACGGCTGCCGAGCTGTCCGGCATTCGGCGAGTTTTCGCGGTGATGGGGCTGCAGCCGGTGGGTTATTATGATTTGTCGGTGGCCGGGGTACCGGTGCACGCCACGGCGTTTCGGCCGGTGGACGATGCTTCGCTGGCAGCCAATCCGTTTCGGGTGTTCACCTCCTTGCTGCGCCCGGAATTGATTGACGATGAAGCGTTGCGCACCAAGGCCGCCGCGATTCTGGAAAAGCGCTCCATATTCAGCGCACGCGTTTTGGAACTGGCAGAAAAATTCGAAACCGAAGGCGGCCTGAAAAGCGAACAGGCTGATGAGTTCGTGATACAGGCCACTGATATTTTCCGCTGGCACAATGAAGCGACGGTGAGTGTTGAAACGTATAACCAGTTGCTTGACGCCCACCGGTTGATTGCAGATGTGGTTTGCTTCAAAGGTCCCCATATCAACCATCTGACGCCCCGCACGCTGGATATTGACGCGGCACAAAAGGAAATGCTCAATCGCAATATTCCTGCCAAGGAATCCATCGAGGGCCCGCCTACCCGGCGCCACCCGATTCTGTTGCGCCAGACCAGCTTCAAGGCGCTGGAAGAGAACGTAACGTTCGACTCCGGTACCGAAAAAGTGGTTGGCGCCCATACCGCGCGCTTTGGTGAAATTGAACAACGCGGTCTGGCCCTGACGCCCAAGGGACGCGCCCTGTATGATCAGTTGTTATTGCGCGCCCGCGAATCGGGCGAACAGGCTGACGGCACTTATGCAGAGCGCCTGGCGAGCGTGTTCACTGAGTTTCCAGACGATCTGGCGGCGATCCGCAAAAGTGGCCTGGGCTACTTCCGCTACAATCTGACGCAACAGGGACGCGTTGCCAATGGCAAGCAGATCGCCAATGCGGACGATATCGACGCCTTGATTGACGCCGGACTGGTTCACGCCGAGCCGATTATTTACGAAGACTTTCTGCCCGTCAGTGCCGCCGGTATTTTCCAGTCGAATCTGGGTGGCGATGACCAGAAAAGCTATCAGGCAAGTGCTGCCCGGGCCGCATTCGAAGAAGCGCTGGGTGCAAAAGTCAACGACGAGTTTGCATTGTACGAAGCCGCACAGCAACGCTCGCTTGATCAGCTTGCCGGGCAACTGAAAAAATAAGACTGGCAGGCCGGTCGCGCTGTCGTGGCCGGCTTTGATCCAGAGCGGGTAATTTGGCCCTTATCTTGCCTGTATCGTGCCCGTATCGTGCCCGTATCGTGCCCGTATCGGGGCTGTATCACACGTCCAGCTGGGAGTTACAGGTCATTCGAATGGCGCTGCACCCTGAGGCTAGATCGCGCCTATTGCCGTTGTCTTTCTGCGAGCGTTGCGTGCCGCTCGCGACCGATGACCGGCGGCACCCTGCATGAAAAAGTATAAATAAGAATACATCTTATTACCAGTTATGCTACAATTTTCTGTTGTCAAGTCAATCATTTTGTTACCCTCGCGACTCCCTGTCCGGGCCCTCTGATGTGCGTGTATCGCGTGTGAATTTATAGCTCACCGAATGCATCCAGGCACAGGCGGCACGATACCCAGGTGTGGCGTTTTGCCTGCGGCAGATCAACGCCGCGATGCGTTTGGGTGGGTAACCTTTGCAGTTTGAATCAGAAGTGGAGTCATTTTTCATGCAATTTTGCAAGTCTCAAGCTCGTCGCGGGTTGCTGACCGGCATATTGGTGGTAGCCGCCAGCGTCGCGCTGCCATTGCACGCCTTGACCGTTGATCATGCAAGCGGGAAAACCACCATCGAAGGCGAGCCAAAGAAAACAGTTGTCTTTGATCTGGCCTCGCTAGACACCATGCATGCGTTGGGCATAGAGGCTTTTGCTGTGCCCGAGGCCAAGTACATCAATCAACTGGCTGCCTACGCGGAAAAATCGGTTCCAAAGGTCGGTTCACTGTTTGAGCCCAGCTACGAAGCGGTTAATGCGCTGTCGCCAGACCTGATTATTGTGGGTGGCCGTTCGGCCCCCAAGTATGCGGAATTGAGCAAACTGGCGCCCACCATTGATTTGACCGTCAATGCCAAAGACCTGCTGGCCAGCGTCAAACGCAACACGCTTACGCTGGCAGACATTTTCAATAAGCAGGACAAAGCCAAGGAACAACTGGGCCGGCTGGACCAGTCCATAGCGGCGCTCAAGCAGAAGGCCGGCAATGCTGGCTCGGGGCTAATCATTCTTACCACCGGCGGCAAAGTCAGTGCGTATGGTCCGGGTTCCCGCTTCGGTATTCTTCATGACACCTTCGGCATTCCCGCTGCGGCGCCCGACCTGTCCACGTCAAATCACGGGCAGGCGGTGTCATTTGAGTTTATTTATAAAACCGACCCGCAGTGGCTGTTTGTGATTGACCGGGATGGCGCCATCGGCCGCGAGGGTGTGGCCGCCGGCAAGCTGCTCGATAACGAGCTGATCCATAAAACCACCGCCTGGAAAAAGAAGCAGATTGTCTATTTGAATGCAATGGATTGGTATTTGCTCGGTAGCGCCGGGCTGACCGCTATGCAGCAGAACGTGGACCAGCTGTCCAAAGCACTGGACGGCAAGCAGTAACCATGGCGCGCTCGCAAGTCCGGGCCCCGGCGTTCTTGACGATTGACGCCATAGTGGGCCTTTCATGAGCGGTTATCCCGAAGGGCACAGAAGCAATAAACTGATGCAGCCCCTACTGGTCTGCATGCTGCTATTGCTTCTGTGCTTTTTGTTTCTGGTCAGTCTGTTTCTGGGCGCGGGCGATATGTCGCTGGCCGCGTTATTGCGTCTGGATAGCGAAGCCTGGCAACTGCTGCTGATCAGTCGCCTGCCGCGTACCCTTGCATTGGTGCTGGCAGGCACCTCATTGGCCGTTGCGGGGCTGATCATGCAAATGCTGGTGCGCAACCGCTTTGTCGAACCCTCCACGGCCGGGACCGTTGAATCTGCCACCATGGGAATCCTGGCTGTCACATTATTGGCGCCGGGGATCTCTGTGCTTGGGAAAATGCTGGTTGCCGCCTTGTTCGCCCTGGCCGGCACGTCGGTGTTTTTGCTGATCCTGCGGCGCATTCCTTTGCGTTCCGCCTTTCTGGTCCCTGTGGTCGGTCTGGTTCTGGGCGGCGTCATACAGGCTGTTACCACCTTCTTTGCTTACCAGTACGATTTGCTTCAGGCCTTGCATACGTGGACCATGGGCGATTTTTCTGGTGTCCTGCGAGGGCGCTACGAACTGTTATGGGTGGCGTTTGCCCTTTCCTGCGCTGCCTATTTCGCTGCAGACCGCTTCACGGTGCTGGGCATGGGTGAGCAATTTACCACCAACCTGGGGCTTAATCACAAACGCCTTATGCTGATTGGCATGGTTCTGGTGTCGGCCATCAGTGCCGTGGTCGTGGTCACTGCGGGCAGTGTGCCGTTCCTGGGCCTGCTGGTGCCCAATGTGGTGAGCCTGATCTTTGGCGATAATATGCGGCGCTCGCTGCCGTGGGTGGCCTTTCTTGGAGCGCTGTTTGTACTGGCTTGCGATATTGTCGGTCGCCTGATCATTTATCCGCATGAAATTCCAATCGGTACGGTAGTGGGCGTGGTCGGTAGCGGGTTGTTCCTCTATCTACTTCTGAACAGGCGGTCTCGTTTTGGCTAAGCTGTCACCCGCCCTGCGGCTTTATCTGCTGGCTTTTTTTGCGCTGCTGTCGGTAGCCGCGTTCATGACATGGGGCGCCAACGGCCACTGGGACTTCGTGCTCTCGTTTCGCGCCAGCAAGCTGGCCGCGATGCTGCTGGTGGCCTATGCTGTTGCGGTGTCGTCTGTGCTGTTTCAAACCATCACGCATAACCGTATTCTGACGCCATCGATCATGGGATTTGATGCGCTCTATACCCTGATTCAGGCTGTGGTTATATTCTGGTTTGGCATGACTGCGGGAGGCCAGTGGGGCATGACAGGCAAGTTCGTGCTGGAAGTCGGTGTCATGACCGTTTTCGCCTGCCTGCTGTTCCAATGGATTTTCTCCGGTGCTTCGCATAGTCTGCATCTGCTGTTGCTGGTCGGGATCGTGTTCGGGCTGCTGTTTCGCAGCCTGTCCGGCCTGATGGTCAGAATGATTGATCCCAACGAGTTTCTGTTTCTGCAGGACAAAATGTTTGCCAGTTTCAATGCCATTCGCACCAATCTGTTGCTGGCCTCAATGGCGATGGTAGGGGCCGTGTCGCTGATCGGCTGGCGGCTGCGCCGCGCCTATGATGTGCTGTCGCTTGGTCGCGAGGTAGCAATCAACCTGGGAATCCATTACCGCAAGACACTGTGGCTCACCCTTGTGCTGATTGCCGTGATGGTGTCGGTGTCAACGGCGCTGGTGGGGCCGGTTACGTTTTTTGGATTGCTGGTGAGCAATCTCGCATACATGATCATGCAAACCGACAAACACAAATATACGGTGCCGGCTGCCGTGCTGCTTGGTATTGTTGCGTTGGTAGGCGGCCAGACCGTGCTGGAGCATGGCCTGGCGCTCAATACCACGGTCAGCGTGGTGATTGAGTTTGCCGGCGGGCTGATGTTTATCGCGCTGATTGTGCGCAAGGGACAACGATGATAAAGGTCAATGGTGTCAGCAAGGACTACGCGAATTTGCGCGTAGTGGATGATGTTTCAGTGCAAATTCCCCGGGGTGGCGTCACTTCCATAGTCGGCCCCAATGGCGCCGGCAAATCCACATTGCTGGGCATGATTAGCCGCTTGCTGCCCATGTCTGCCGGATCGGTTGAGGTTGGCGGGCTGGATATCGCTCGCACCGATACGGCCGAACTGGCCCGGCATTTGTCCATTTTACGCCAGGACAACCATCTTTCCCTGCGCCTGACGGTTCAGGATGTAGTGGCGTTTGGCAGATATCCGCATACGCATGGTCGCTTGACGGTGCAGGACCGCAGCCATGTCGAGCGCGCCATGGCTTATCTGAATCTCAATGGGCTGGAGCAGCGATTTCTGGATGAGCTCTCGGGCGGGCAGCGCCAGCGTGCCTTCATTGCAATGGTGCTATGCCAGGACACGGAATATGTCCTGCTGGATGAGCCGCTGAACAGCCTGGATATGAAAAATGCCGTTGACATCATGAAGGTGATGCGGCGTGCAGCCGACCAACTGCATAAGACGGTTGTGATGGTGTTGCACGATATCAACTTTGCATCCTGCTATTCGGATCTGATCATCGGAATGCGCAACGGCAAGGTTCTGCACCAGGGCCCGCCGCAGACTTTCATTCAGCCACCGGTGCTCAAGGAGCTATACGGACTGGATGTGGTCGTGCACGAATGGCAGAATAATCGGATTTGCGTTCATTACACCTGACATAGCAGCACACTGAGACAGGCGCTACACCTGCCAGAGCGCGGTGTGCAGGGCGGCTTGCGGCTCGCCGCCTGCACAGTTGGCATAGTCGGTATGGTCAAAGAAACCCGCGGCGGCCTCAGTCGCGGTCTCATCAGGATGTCGGGCCGGGACGCAGCGAGCCGTCTGCCTCGTCATTCCCATCTTCATCGGGCACCCGTTGTTCCAGCTCATTGCCCAGTACATCTTCCGAGCCACCGCGGCTCGGTGCCAGTTTGCGCGGCGTATGCCCGGCCGCAGGCGCCTTGCCTTTGGGCGCTTGCGCGTGCTCAGCCTTGCGTCCAAGATCTACCCGTGCCGAGGGTGCGTTGCCGTCCTTGTCCTGGCCAAAATAAACCACGGTATGCGGGTATGGCAGTTCGATATTGGCGGCGTTGAAATGTTTCTTGACCAGACGGTTATAACCGCGTTGCACCGCCCATTGCATGCCGGGCGTGGTTTTGACCAGCACCCGAATAGTGACGCCGCGTTCATTGATGGCTGTCACGCCGGGGATGGTAATTTCTTCCAGTATTTCGGGGGACAGCACTTCATCCTGCATCAATTCCGCAAACGCGGCGCGCAGGTGTTCGATGGCGTCGTCTACATTTTCACGATGTGCAATGGTGTACTCACCCATATGATAGGAAAAATCACGCATGTGGTTGGCTACGACATCAACCGACGAGAACGGAATCAGGTGATAGCCGCCGTCCATGGTGCGAATGCCTACCGAGCGGATGGTCATTTTTTCCACGGTGCCAAAAACCCCGCCCGCTTCCACGACATCATTCACATTCATGCCGTTTTCAAGCTGGATGAAAATGCCCGTGATAATGTCCTGCACCAGCTTTTGCGCGCCAAAACCAATGGCCAGACCCACCACACCGGCGCCGGCAATCAGCGGGCCGATATTGATGCCGATCTGGGACAGCAGGACCAGGGCCGTCATGGTGATGATCACAATCAGCGCAGCATTGCGAAACAGTGACAGCAGCGTTTTTTCGCGAGCGCTGGGCGCCCGGTTGCCCGTGCCGCTCAGGCGGCTCTCGATGATACTCGCAATAATGGTCCATGCCAGTGCGGCGAACAGCAGGATGATGGCCACATGCACCGCTGTGCTGATGGTTGCGCGGCCCGATTCGGACATGACCCACGCAGACAGGTCGAATGCATGCCATGCGTCCAGCACAAACAGTACTACGATGACAAGCGTAATCAAACGCAGGCCTTTGAGTATTGCCGGAACATATGAATTGACGCGTGCTTCCAGTAGTGGCAGCCGGGCACGAAGCTCATCGGACAGCCGGATCGGGTGGCTCAGAATGGCAGTCAGAATGGCGGAGAGCAGCAGTCCAAGGGCAATCGCCGCCAGGCTTTGCACCGTGGCGCGCGCCATGAACGGCAGGGCATCGACCGGATCGATCTGGCTGACAACGAGCAGAACGGTGAAATAGAGAATGGCCAGAATATGCCAGACACGGGCCAGCAGGCGCAGCATGGTTGCAAAAAATGCAGTGGAAGTCTGATTGGCGCGTTCTACGATCCGTTCACGTATCAGGGCCCGGTTATTCCATACCACCCGCAGGGCATAAATATACATGCCAAGCATGATGAGCAGGCCGACCAGATTACCCAATGCCGCAGTAAACAGGGCTGTGACGACAGGTACGACAACCAGCATGCCGTAGCCGGTGATGCCAATCAGGCTACACAGCCAGCCGTTCCAGTACATGGCAACTTCGTCACGCATTGGAAACAGCCGCAGTTGCGGAAAGCGCGTT
Organism: Advenella sp. FME57; assembly: GCF_014897675.1. Taxonomy (GTDB): domain Bacteria; phylum Pseudomonadota; class Gammaproteobacteria; order Burkholderiales; family Burkholderiaceae_B; genus Advenella. The sequence continues at coordinate 57,590 of NZ_JABUXU010000005.1, forward strand.
GCAAACACCGTGCGCACCAGCGCCCTGGCAATTTCAACGGCGACAAAGGCATTGACAAAGAGCGATTCGAATGTGCCCACGGTCGCGTCAGGCCCCGCGACCGCCAGCGCAACGCTATATCCGACAACACCGGCCAAGGCAATGGCAGCGACATCGACAATGAGCGCGCCAATGACAGCTGCAATTTTTTTCAGTGTCGCAGGCTGGGCCAGGCGACGCCGCCCGAGGGCGGGTGTCGGCTGGCCGACCCAGCGATTGATAATGGAAAAGATGCGCGCGGCCAGCAAGCGCAACAAGACAAAGGCGATGACCGTGGCTGCGATAACCAGTGCAAAATTGGCCAGCGTCGATTGCCAGTCGGTCATGCCGGAGCCGCCAGTGCCTTCACCGCGCGCCATGGCGCCGATTGCCGCCGCCGCATCGCCCATATCGTTCAACAGTTTGGTCAGAAAAAATTGCGTGCTGTCGGCGACCCGGCGAGGCAATGAATCGTCAAGACTGCTCTGTGCGTCGCTGGACGCCGCTTGCTGTGCAGCGGGCGCCTGCGCGCGCAGTTGCTCTATGAGTTGCTGACGCGTCTTTTCGTTTTCCAGCAAATCGGCCAGTTGCGCGGCAGAGGCAGGCGCGATGTCGGGTTCAGGAGAGGGGGCAATCTGGGCACCTGCAGTATTCAGATGCAGCAGTGCAGCGAGCAGCAGAAAAAATGGGAGAAATAACCGGAGGATAAGGGCGGACAACGGTCTGGCTGCCTGCGCGCCCGTTAGTCTGGATTTCTGCGACCCTCTTGCAAACCGTTCAAGCACTATCCTAACTCCTTGTCCAATAGGGTTACTCAGAGGCCGGCAGCCGTGACATCCTGATTACAGCTGCAATATGACGCACGCTATTTACTGGTATTAACACTACTGACATGACACGCTTGACAGGCATAGCTCGTTGGTATGCGGCACGCTGGCTCTGAGGATACTATACGGTAACACGATTGCTATAGTGAATGAAAGCGGCAAGACGGCTTACCGGACGATCCCTTGCCAGTCAGGGCCGGCGCATGCCTAGCGTCCGCCAGCCAGATCAATAAACGAGCCGGTCACGTATGACGCTTCATCGGACAGCAGCCAGGCTATGGCCGATGCGACCTCTTCTGGCTGACCACCACGTAGCATGGGAATCTGGCTGCTGACGCGATCAACCCGGCCGGGTTCGCCGCCATCAGCGTGGATATCTGTATAGATAAACCCCGGCCGCACACCATTGACCCGGATTCCTTGGGGGGCCAGTTCCAGCGACAGACCTCGGGTGAATATATCAACGGCGCCCTTGGATGCAGCGTAATCCACGTATTCACCGGCAGCGCCGGTGCGGGAAGCCACCGAGGAAACATTGACGATGGCGCCACCGGGTTGCATGCGTTTGAGCGCTTCCCTGCTGCACAGAAAATAACTCGTCACATTGGTGGAGAGCGTTTTGTTGATGCGTTCTGCATCCATCTCGGTCACTTTCATCTGCTTGAACAGCACGCCGACATTATTGACCAGATGGGTGACCGGGCTTAGCAGCTCGTCCATTTCGGCAAAGAGCCGTACCACTTGCGCCTCTTCGGAGACGTCGGCGCCAATGGCAATGCACGGGACGGAAAATTGCTCCTTGATCTGGGCGACCAGGGTCTCGGCGGCCTGTTCGTTTCGATGATAATTAATGCAAATGCCATATCCTTTGGCGGCCAGGTATTTGGCAGTTGCCGCGCCAATGCCGCGACCTCCGCCGGTAATCAACGCCGTTTTGTCCATCCCGTTCTCCTGTTTTGCATCATGTCACGATGTCAGATAATACCGCGTGGCTTGTGCAGGAGTAAAGCGGACCTATCGCCTTGACCGGTTAAGTGGCGATATGTTTTCCTATGAATTGGAGAACAGAGGTATTAAACGCCTGCGGTTGTTCCCAGTTGGAGCAATGACCGGCTTCCTTGATTATTACCGTCTCGGCTGCTGGAAAGTGCGATGCCTGCAGACGCAATACGGACGGCGGCACATAAAGATCGGCGTCGCCAGTCATAAGCAATACCGGTACCTTGATGCTTTTCAGATTTTTCCAGTTCAATTCATTTTTTATTTCCGGCATGACTCTGCCTCCGGGCCGCGCAGCTTCTGCCAGTGCCTTCCATTGGTCGTGCCCTTCTGGATTGCCGGCGCGATATGACGGACCCAGCTCCTTGAAGTCAACGGGCAAGTCGTTGAAAAACGGCGGCCTCAGCCGTTTTTGCATGATGCTGTATGCATCGTCCCTGACACCTAGCATTGAAGAGGCCAGCGTCAGGCTCAGTACTTTGGCCGGATGGGACAGACTGTAGTCCAGTGCAAAGTAACCGCCGTGGGCTACCGCCACCAGATGTGCGCGTTCAATATTCAGATGCTGAAGCAGCCGATCCAGGTCATCGGATGCGACGCCGGGGTTACTGATATCACCCAAATCGGACTTGAAATAGCCACGCCGCGAATAGCCAATAGCACGATAACCGGCAGATGCAAATGCCGCTTGCTGGTATCCCCAGCCGGCTGCGCTCTGGCTGCCGGCGTGCATGAAGATGACGACTTCACCATTGCCGCCGGTGTCCCAATACCACAAGCGGGTGTCACCGAGATCGGCAATAGCATCTGTTACGGGCACTTGCGCCGGGATGGGTGACGCAGGCCACATTGGGGTGGTCTTTATTGTGTCTGCCATGGCTGCTTGCGGCCACAGCTCAGAAACACCGGCGATGGCTGCGCCAGTCAATAAGCTGTGTTTGAAAAAGTTCCTGCGACTATTTTGCGGTTCGCAATCCTGAAGGTGCGGTGAGCATGCCATTGTTTTTTCCCCTTTAAGTTGGTCGGATAAGGCGGTTTTCGATTTATTTTTGTAAATAGGAGATGCCGCCGCCCGGTAGGTCAGGAACGGCGATGTGACCTTGTTCGATCGGCAGGCTTTCGAATGGATCGTCCTCGAGGTGCTGATGTTCGGACAGTTCACAGGCATAGGGCAGCTGTTTGATGACACTGGCAGCCTGAGCTGCCATTGCCTGTAGCAGACCAGGGCCGAATGCAGCGCCAACCCGGCAGATGACATTCCCTGCCTCACATATATGAACCGCCTGCATAAACCGTCGTATACCACCGAGTTTGGTTATTTTCAGGTTGATCACATCAGCCTGCCGGTTCGCCACCAGTCTGAATACGTCGCTGACTGTCTGCGCGCTTTCATCGGCCTCTATGGCCGCAGGCAAGGTCCGGGTCAATAATGCCAGACCTTCGGTGTCCGATGCGGGCACGGGCTGCTCGATCAATGCAATATCGTAACGCTCCATTTTCGAAAATGCTTGCAGCATCTGCTTGCAGCTGTAGGATTGATTTGGATCCAGCGTTAATACGGTACCGGCACCGGCGGCGTTGCGCACTGCGGCGATCCGCTCAATGTCCAGCTTAGTGTCTCCGGAGAGCTTGAGTTTGAGCTGACGGTAGCCCGCCGTGACAAGCAATTCCGCCTTGTGGGCCATATCTGATGGCGATTTGATGGCCAGAATGCGCGATTGGGCAATTGTGTCGTGCATACGTCCACCCAATAGGGTGGCGACACTGAGCCCCTTGCGTTTTCCCAGCAGATCATGCAGAGCCATGTCTACAGCAGCTTTTACGCTGCAGTTGAAAGCAAGTAGCAGATCCAGCTCCTCCATGACAGACGCAATACTGTCGATTCGGCGATGCTGCAATGCAGGTCTGATCCAATCCAGAGCGCTGCGTGCACCGGCGCCGTGAGTGGTAATCGCCGGTATGGCGTGAACGTATCCCAGGCCTGTCACACCTGCGTCGTCTGTCAACTCAAGGATATGCCCCTCCAATTGAGGCACCAGAGCACGTGCAAACTTCCAGCTCGGGTCCTTCAGGCGCTGGGTACATTCTATGATCTTGACGTCGACGATTTCCAATGCAATGTTCCTGTGTATGAGTGCGCTTCGAGATATAAGTGTTCTTGGGCAGCCCGCGATGATGGCGATGGTGCCAACGCTCGGGTTTGTCTGCATGATACGTTTGCCGGCGGTTGCCAGCTACCTCAAAAACCGCAATTCAGAATTGCTGTTGCTGCGCTGGCCTAGCGCCACATTTACGCCATAAAGTAAGGGTTATCGTGGCAGCGTTTACGCCTGAGTAGGCGCTGTCCGGTCTGGAAAACAAAATAAAACCATGTTGGAGACAAAGCCGCTATGCGCAAGTTATTGTTGATGTTCATCTTGTTTTCTCCCGGCATCCTGGCGCCGGCCGCTAACGCCGCTTCCTGGCCGACAAAACCACTGCGTCTGATTGTTCCGTATACCGCGGGCGGGCCCACAGACGGTGTCGCCCGACTCATTGCCCAGCACCTGGAAGAAAATCTTGGGCAAGCGGTCGTGGTACAGAATCGGCCAGGCGCTGGCGGTGCAGTTGGTGTGGGGGAGGTTCTGCGGGCTGCGCCCGACGGCTATACGCTGGCGCTGGTCGCGCCAGGCCCTGTAGCCGGGTTACCCGCCCTGCAGGCGCTCCCATATAAACTATCGGATATTCAATATATTGCCGGGGTGGCCAGATACCCTTCTGTGATTTCGGTCGGCGCCAAATCGGCCATATCAACATTGCAGCAATTGGTGGATACGGCAAAAAAGGCGCCTGGCACGCTCAATTACAGTTCAGCCGGCAATGGCACCACACCACATATTGGTGCAGAGTTGTTTCGGCAGGAAGCCGACATCGACACGCTGCATATCCCCTATAAGGGAGCCGCGCCTGCAACGACTGCATTGCTGGCAGGTGAAGTGCAGTACGAAATGTCGGATCTTGCCCCCGTATTGCCATTTCACCGGGCGGGTAAGCTCAAAGTGCTTGCTGTTGCAGGCAAGGAGCGTTTGTCTCAATTGCCGGATGTGCCGACAACAGTCGAGTCCGGGTTGCCGGCGGTCATCATGGAAACGCTGTATGGTCTGATCGGGCCGGCTGGAATCGATAAGACGATCATTGAACGCCTTGGGCAGGCGGTCACGGATGTGACCGCCACCGAGCATGTCAGACAATTTCTGTATGAGCAGGGCGGCGCGCCGGCAAATCTGAATGACGATCAGTATCGTCAGACGATGATGGCCGAGTTCAACAAGTGGAAACGGGTGGCGGAAAAAGGGGATATCAAGCTCAATTGAATGGTAAGCTGCAGACGCAATTGTCAATACTGGCGGGCGATGAGCCTGCCTTGGGATTACAACGTCATGCAGCCAGAGCGCGTCGCTACCGATTTTCAAATTAACTTATCGTCGGATTTGAACCGGTGGCGGTTCTTTGTGGTCATTGCCCAATTGGGCAGCCTGACCCGTGCCGCGGCTTTTCTGGATAGCAATCAGTCTTTGCTGAGCCGGCAGTTGAATGCGCTTGAGCGCGAATGCGGTGTCCGGCTTTTCAACCGCACCGGGCGTGGCGTGACGCTTACCGAGACTGGAAGCCAGATTTTTGATCGGGTGGTGGCGCTGCTCAAAGATGCAGAGCAACTGGATCAGCGTTTACAGGACTATGTCAAAGCCCCCGTCGGCAAGGTCACGTTTGCCTGTTTTGGCTCGATCGGCGCGACGCTTGCTGGCCGGCTATATGATGATCTTCGCAAGGATGCACCGGGCGTCAGCTTGTGCTATATGGAAGGTAATGTAGGGCAGATCGAAGCCTGGCTTGCCGACGGGCGTGCCGATATCGGCATAGTGTATCGGTATGGAGAGGTACTGCCAGAGCAGGAATTTGAACTGGCTACGGTAGACAGCTATCTGGTGGGTAGTGCCAACGATCCGCTTACCTCCCGTGCCGAGGTCGAATTCAGTGAGCTAAGGAATTTGTCGTTTGTACTTCCTGGAGCACCTAATGAATTGCGCAATACGATGGAGTCTTTGGCGCGCGATATGGGATTTTCCATCGCGGTTTCAATGGAGACCAACTCGTTGACGTTGATGAAACTGATGGTCGCGCAAAAGGGGCTGCATACAACACTGCCCATCCATTCTGTCCTGGATGGTGTCGCCGGCGGCCGCCTCCAGGCCTCACGTATTGTGAATCCACCGATAAGGCGGTTGATTTCAATGGCCATTTCAAAAAGCAAGGGCCCTTCCAGAACGGTTTCGCTGGTATCGACAAGATTGTTTGGTCTGGCACGCTCGATATTGGTTGATCACTAGCGGGGCAAAACAGATTATTGCAGTGCACCCATCCGGATGGTATCTGGTCGGGTGCACTGTATCCGGGTGGGGGTCCGCGGTTTTTGCTGCAGTCAGCAGTGTTGGGACGCTGGGCTTGGCGCCTGCGTTCCTCAGGCTTGCGCCGCCTGTTCTGCCGGTTGCATGGCAATCATCCATTCCATCCCGAAACGGTCTTTGAGCATGCCAAAGCAGGGGGAGAAGAAGGTTTCACCCAGCGGCATGGTGACAGTGCCGCCGTCGGCCAGCGCGTTGAACATCCGGGTTGCATCTTCTTTGTTGACCGGAATAACAGACAGGGCGAAGCCGCTCAGGGTGCTGTCGCCGCCGCAGCCATCGGAAGCCATGACCAGGCTGCTGCCAATGCGAAAACTTGCGTGCATGATCTTGTTATCAAAATCTGGGGGAACGGCGCCTGGTGGTGGCGGTTCAGGGCTCTCGCCAAAACGCATCATCATATCGAGCTGGGCGCCCACGGCATCTTTGTAAAAGTTCAGGGCTTCTTCGCAGTGGCCGCCGAAGAAAAGGTAAGGGACGATAGAGGTCTGGTTCATGATGTTTTCCTGGTGTGGCCCAGTCGCAAACAGACTGGATACGGTATTAAAAATAGTCTATTGAAAAATAGCGATGTAAATTAAATTGAACTGCATTGATGCTGAGCCGATCAGGATCTTTCGGCACTGGTTGCGTCGGCAGCCTGCTGCAGTTTGCCAATATCCAGTTTTTTCATTGGCAGCAATGCCTCCATGACTCGCTGGGCGCGAGCCGGGTCGGTCAACAGGGTCGGCAATATGGCGGGCACGATCTGCCAAGACAGGCCGTACCGATCCTTGAGCCAGCCGCACTGCTGGGCAGACGGATCGCCACCTTCATTTAACGCTGTCCAGTATGTGTCTAGCTCTTCCTGAGACTCGCAATGCACCTGCAGAGAAATGGATTCATTGAACTTGAAAATGGGGCCACCATTAAGGGCAGTAAAAGGCACGCCGGCAAGCTCGAACGCGACTGTGAGCACACTGCCTTCGGGTCTGCCGCTGACCTGTGTCATTTTCTTGCCCAGATAATGGGTAGTCTGGGTTATTTTTGAATCAGGAAAAATGCCGGTATAAAACCGTGCTGCAGCCTCGGCCTGGTCGTCAAACCAAAGGCAGGGTGAAATTTTCGAAGCGATTATCATGTTTATTTCCTTTTGCCGACAGCACAATTGCAAATGCCATAATGAGAACCAGGAAGGAGAGACGACCCGACCGATTCGGCCGTTTTATTGCACGCTGTCAGTATGCGCAGGAACGAACTGTCGGTAAATAGGCAGATGCGTCATTCTGCAAGGGGAGATACGGCAGCGGTTAAAAGGCAGATAACGACTGGCTCAAGGCGGTGCCCAGGCGCAGTGGTCTGCCGGCGTGCCGGGCCAGACGCAGGGGCGCTGGTATGCTTGGTGGGCAACAAATTGGTCACTGGCGTCATTGAATGACGCCAAGCGCAATGGAACAACAACTGCAATGACCACCGTGCGACATCATAATTCAGCAGAGATTTGCGCAGCCACCGCGAGCGTCCGTACCTGGCCGGGGGCGCACAGTAAAACAAATCCGGCGCCGTGCCTGTGCCAGCCTATTGCACTCGAGAACCAGCTCGAGTCAATTGCCGGTATACCGTACTGCGATGTAACCCCAGTTCTCTGGCTGTTTTGCTGACATTGCCCCGATTTTTGGTCAGCGCCTGTCTGATCCGCAATGCCTGCAAATCCTTTACGCTGACCTCCGGCAAGGGCCTTTCTGAAGGCGATATGGCGTCTTGCCACATCGTCCCACCCGCCTGAGTGATCCTCGTCGCCAGGTCCTCCTGTGCTGCCGTCCTGTCCTCCTGTCCGGCTACCGCTGCTCCGATGTCGGTAGACGATGGCGTGTGCGATTGCGTGCGCAGATGGGCCGGCAAGGATTCAGGATGAATAATACAGCCAGCGGGTAAAAAGGCGGCCAGCGTTTTGAGCACCGATCGCAATTGTCGGTAGTTGCCGGGCCAGTGATAGGTACACAGGATATCCAGCGTCTGGTCGGCGAAAATCAGGCTGGGGGTGTTTTCATGGCGTCTGAGTTCTGCGCAGATAAAGGTGCGCAAGTCAGCGCGATGACGCAGTGCCGGCAACTGAACCAGATGATCCTGGATACGATAGTAAAGGTCCTGGCGGAAATTTTCCTCGCGGCTCAGGGTATCGGCGTGCTGGTTGGTGGCGCTGATCAGTCCAAACTGCACCGGCCATGTTTTATCGGAACCCAACGGCTGCACGACCCGTTCCTGCAGGACTCGCAGCAGGCGCGATTGCAGTTGCAATGGCATGTCGCCAATTTCATCAAGAAAGAGCACACCGCCATTGGCCTCGCGCAGGCGACCCCGAGAGCCGTTGCGCTGGGCTCCGGTAAATGCACCGGGTTCGTAGCCGAACAACTCGGCTTCAATCAGGCTTTCAGGAAGCGCAGCGCAGTTGATGGCGACAAACGGACCATCGCGCCAGCGGCTATGCACATGCAAGTGGCGGGCAAACACCTCTTTGCCGGTGCCTGTCTCGCCCAGCAGCAGAATGCCCAGATCGGCATTGATGGCCAGCGTACTCTGACGTAACTGGTGTTGCAATGCTGGCTCCAGCGCTGGCAGGGCCGCCTGCACCCCGCCCGGGCCGCTGCGGTTTTTCACTTGCGGTGGTATCGACGTCGCCCCTTCGCCGTGCAACGCTTGTGAAGGGGCGCTGCCGGCAACGCCGATCCGCTCAAACTGCAAGGTTGCATACAGCGCAGTGCCATCGGCGCAAAAGCTGCGCTTCGGTTGCGACTGTAGTTGTTTCCAGGCGGGCAGCCATTTATCGACGGGTTCGTCCAGTAATGTAATAAGCGGGACATCAAGCAGTTCAGCTGCTGTTTCATTGGCGCCCACAATCTGCTGATCGGCAATCAGCAGCGTGCCGCATTGCGCCGCGTTCAGCGGCCCTGCGTGCCGCTGAAACTGCAGTCGGGCAATGTGCGTGCCGGCAAGATCCAGGATCTGGTTGCCGATCTGGCGTGCCGTGATTCGGACCAGATCGCCGGTGTAGTCCGGCAGTGTACGGGCATCGCCGGAAATATCCAGAACGCCCAGGATTTCTCCGCGTGGCGAGCGGATAGGCGCAGCATGGCAACTGAGAATACGGTTGCAGGGCAAAAAGTGCTCCCGGCCGATGACTCGGGTAAAGCCGTTTTCGATCAGGGCGGTGCCGATGGCATTGGTGCCGCGATGGCCTTCGGCCCAGCTGGCGCCGGGCCGCAGGGTCACCTGGTCAGCCTTATGCAGAAAGGCGCTATTGCCGGTGGCGTGCAGGATGACGCCGCTGGCATCCGAGAGCAACAGTATGCCCTGCGCCTGCGCCGCGATGCCACTGGCCGTGGCGATGTGCGGCGCGGCAGTCTGTAACAGGCTGGCGTATTGATCCAGGCGGGTATCAAGGTCTGCCCGGTCCAGCAGAATCGGTTCGTTTGCCAGCGTATCCGCCTGCTTTTCACAGCGCTCCCAGGAACGCTGAATTAGCGCATTCGGCTGTACGGTACCGGCGGAGTTCAGCGAGTGATGCAACATCGTAGTCTCCTGATGTGTTGCAAAAACAGACAGTTGTTGCTTGTGTTGCCTGCCTGCTGTCGTGATTCGCGACACCTTCTTGCTATGTTGTGCGTGCCGCGCGCGATGCGTCAAAACTATTCTACTCCAAAACCCTGTTTTGCTCCTTGCTAGCGAGATGGCATGAACTTTGCTCTAGAACGATAGCAGCGCGAGGCTATGGCTGCGCGCCATTTTAAAAATGAATATCTGGAGATAAGACATGAATCTATCCGATTTGAAGCAATTTGGTATTGACACCGATTACCCCTACAAGACCAAGTACGGCAACTATATTGGCGGCAAATGGGTGGAACCGGTCTCGGGCGAATACTTTGAGAATATTTCTCCGGTCAATGGTCAGGTGTTTTGCGAAGTCCCCAGGTCCGGCGCCGACGATATCGAGCGGGCCGTGGACGCTGCGCATGCGGCACGCCGTGCCTGGGGGCAGACCTCGACGACCGACAGAGCTAACCTGCTGCTGAAAATGGCCGATCGCATGGAGCAGAATCTGAAAGTGCTGGCGGTAGCTGAAACCATTGACAATGGCAAGCCCCTGCGTGAAACGATGGCTGCCGATCTGCCGCTGGCAGTGGACCATTTGCGCTATTTTGCCGGATGCATCCGGGCGCAGGAAGGGGGTATTTCCGAAATCGACAATACAACGGTGGCCTATCATTTTCACGAGCCACTCGGTGTGGTGGGGCAGATCATTCCATGGAATTTTCCGATCCTGATGGCGATCTGGAAACTGGCGCCGTCACTGGCAGCAGGGTGCTGCGTGGTGCTCAAGCCGGCCGAGCAGACACCCGCTTCGATCCTGGTGCTCATGGAAATTATTGGTGATCTGTTCCCTCCCGGTGTGATCAATATTGTCAATGGCTATGGCAAGGAAGCGGGCAATGCGCTGGCTACCAACAAGCGTATCGCCAAAATTGCCTTTACCGGCTCGACCGCCACAGGCAAGCATATCCTGCATGCGGCTGCCGACAACTTGATTCCGTCCACCGTTGAGCTTGGTGGCAAGAGCCCGAATGTATTTTTTGCCGATGTCATGGATCAGTCAGACGACTTTTTTGACAAGGCGCTTGAAGGGCTTTCGATGTTTGCGCTCAACCAGGGCGAAGTGTGCACATGCCCTTCACGCATCCTCATCCAGGAGTCCATATACGATCAGTTCATCGAGAAGGCCATTAACCGCGTGCAAAAGATCAAGACCGGCAACCCGCTGGATATGAATACCATGGTGGGCGCTCAGGCGTCGCAGGCGCAGATGGACAAGATCCTGGGCTATATTGATATTGGTCGTGATGAGGGCGCAGCGTGCCTGACCGGTGGCGAGCGCAATCGTGTGCAGAGTCTGGAGGAGGGGTATTACGTGACACCCACCATGCTTTCCGGCAAGAATGATATGCGCATATTCCAGGAAGAAATTTTCGGGCCGGTCGCCTCTGTTACGACGTTCCGGGATGAAGAAGAAGCACTGGCCATTGCCAATGACACCTATTATGGTCTGGGCGCAGGCGTATGGACCCGGGATGGTTCCCGCGCCTATCGCATGGGACGGGGTATTGAGGCAGGCCGGGTTTGGACCAATTGCTATCACCTGTATCCGGCTCATGCTGCATTCGGTGGTTATAAACAGTCGGGCATCGGGCGGGAAAATCACAAAATGGCGCTGTCCAATTACCAGCAGACAAAATGCCTGCTGGTGAGCTACAGCCCCAAGGCGCTGGGTTTTTTCTGATCGCTGTGCGTGTCGGACCGCATCTGGCGGTCCAGCCAACTGACCGGTGCAGGCCTTATGACTGCAAATATGCGCCGGTTTGCGTTTCTGTTGCATTTGTATTTCATTTTTATTTCTGCGTCAAAGACAACTTAGCATTGTCATCTGCGCTGCTTGGCCATAGCGGGCGGCCAGATCATACTGGCGCAAAACGTTAGGACAAATGTGGTTATCAGGAAGTTGATCACAATCCCGATAAGATTGCTATACTGAATACAGTAAAGCGAGTCTGGTTTGCCTGCGTCGGGTGCGACAGCACGTTAATGATGGGGCTTTACGATGATGGTTTTGTTTAGCAACGAACGGAAAGGATAGCTGCAATGATTACACTTGAAATTAACGGTTCGAAGCATGATGTTGATCTGCCGGATGACACGCCCATTCTTTGGGCGCTGCGCGATCACCTCGGATTTACCGGGACAAAGTTCGGTTGTGGTATGTCGCTATGCGGCGCCTGTACGGTGCATCTGGACGGTGAGCCGATACGATCCTGTGTGACGCCGATTACCGCTGCCGTAGGCAAGCAAATCGTCACGATTGAAGCCCTGGAAAATGACGAGACAGGCAAAGCGGTGCAGAAAGCCTGGGTGGAAATGGGCGTGCCGCAATGCGGTTTCTGTCAAACGGGGCAAATCATGTCTGCCACGGCTCTGCTGAAAAAGACGCCGGCGCCGACCGATGCCGATATTGACGCGGCGATGAGCGGCAATCTGTGCCGCTGCGGCACCTATACGCGTATCCGCAGCGCCATCAAGAATGTCGCACAGGCCGGAGGTGCAAAATGAATATACGTGACAATGCATTTGCCATGGCTGCTGCCGATGTGCAGATCAGCAATATCAGTCGTCGCAAAATGCTCAAGGGCTTGGCCCTGGGCGGATTTGTGCTGGCCGTCGGAGTGCCATTGCGCGCCCTTGCCGAAGGCGAAGAACAGAAGGGCCCCAAAAAGTATGGCGCCGACGCCATGCCGCATGGCACGGTCGACAATCCGCTGGTTTTCGTGGCAATCGCCGCCGATGGCGCAATCACGATTCTTTGTCACCGGGCCGAAATGGGACAGGGCGTCAGGACCAGTCTACCCATGGTTGTTGCCGACGAAATGGAAGCAGACTGGGGGCGTGTGACAGTAAAGCAGGCCTGGGCTGAAGAAGCACGTTTCGGCAATCAGGACACCGACGGCTCGCGCAGTGTGCGCCATTTCTTCATGCCGATGCGGCGCGTGGGCGCTGCTGCGCGGGCCATGCTCGTGTCTGCGGCTGCCAGCCAGTGGAATGTGCCCGAATCCGAAGTGCAGGCCAAAAATCATGAATTGATTCATACGCCAACCGGCAAGAAACTCGGTTTCGGTGACGTCGCGCAGAAAGCGGCGCAGCTTGATGTACCATCCGGCGAAGCGCTAAAACTAAAATCGGCAGACGCCTTTCGCTATATAGGCAAAGGGCAGACACATATTGCAGATGGCATGGATATCGTTACGGGCCGCGCGCAATATGGCCAGGATGTCCGGCTTGAAGGCATGCTGTACGCTGTGGTTGCCCGTCCTCCTGTGTTCGGCGGCAAACTGGTCAAGGTCGACGACACGGCCGCGCTGAAAGTTCCGGGTGTGGTAAAAGTGGTGACGCTGGCCGGATCGCCACCGCCGGCCATGTTCAATCCGCTGGGCGGCGTGGCCGTGATTGCGACCAATACGTGGGCGGCCATTGCAGGGCGCAAGGCATTGAAGATCGAATGGGATGGGGGCCCTCACGCCTCTTATGATTCGACAGAATACCGCAAGCAGCTTGAAGCGTCGGTACGCAAGCCGGCCGATAAAGCGGTGCGCAACGATGGGGATGCAATGGCTGCACTGGGCAGTGCGGCCAAACGCATAGAGGCCGAGTATTACGTTCCGCATCTAGCTCAGGCGCCCATGGAAACGCCCGTGGCAACGGTAAGGATCGTCGATGGCAAATGTGAAGCCTGGGCCAGTGTCCAGGCGCCGCAGGCGACGCATGACATGCTGGTCAAATGGCTTGAGCTGCCGCCGGAAAACGTCAAGGTCAATCAGACACTGCTGGGCGGCGGTTTTGGCCGTAAGTCCAAGCCGGATTTTGTGGTCGAAGCCGGGCTGCTGTCCAAGGCGATGGACGGCAAACCGGTGAAGGTTACCTGGACCCGTGAAGATGACATTCAGCATTCCTATTATCACACCGTATCGGTGGAGCATCTGGAAGCGGGGCTGGACGCCCAAGGCAAGGTAACGGCGTGGCTGCACCGCACTGCGGCGCCCTCCATTGGCTCCACTTTTGCCGACACCAAGCTGCAGTCAGCAGGAGAACTGGGCATGGGTGCCGCTAACGTGCCTTTTGCCATAGCCAATGTTCGGGTCGAGAATCCCGAAGCCGAGGCTCATACCCGCATTGGTTGGTTCCGTTCGGTCTCGAACATTCCCCGTGCGTTCGCCATCCAGTCCTTTGTCGCGGAAATGGCCGCCGAACTGGACAAGGACCATAGGGACTTCCTGCTCGATCTGATCGGCCCTGCCAGGCGCATTAACCCGGCCGACCTGTCAGATTCATGGAATCACGACGAGTCTCCCGAAAAGTATCCGGTGGATACGGGCCGCCTGCGCAATGTGATTGAAGTGGTCACGCGCGAAGCAGGCTGGGGCAAATCTGCAGAAAAAGGGCAGGCCATGGGGCTGGCAGCGCACTACAGCTTTGTCACCTATGTCGCCACAGTGGTTCATGTGCAAGTGTCAGACAATGGCGAGGTTTCCATCCCGCGCGTGGATGTCGCGGTCGATTGCGGGCCGCAAGTCAATCCCGAGCGCATTCGTTCCCAGATTGAAGGCGCAACGGTTATGGGGGTGAGTCTGGCCACGACGGGTGAAATCAGTTTCAAGAACGGCGCGGCGGTGCAAAGCAATTTCCATGACTATCGCATCACATCCATGATGAGCGCGCCGCGTGAAATTCATGTTCATCTGGTCGCGGCCAGTGATTATGATGCGCCGCTGGGTGGCGTGGGCGAGCCCGGCACGCCACCGGTATCGGCTGCCCTGTGCAATGCTATTTTTGCCGCTACCGGCAAGCGGATTCGCAGCTTGCCTATTGGTAATCAGACGCAGCAAAAAAGTTAAGGGAGGCAGTTAAGCAGGGGGCAGACCTGTGATTGTTTGGCCTGGGTATGTAGTGCTGGCAAAGAAGGCTGCTTATGCACGCCTCTTTGCCGCTCAAGGTGCTGACAGGTGCTTCTCCTGGTGTCTTACCTGAAATAAACGGGGCGCTTGATGCGCCCCGTTTCTATGGGCGCGCGGGCAGGGCGCTGGCCTTGCCAAGCTGCTGCAATTGTTCCTGGGTATCAATATCGAGCAGGCAACCGGGATCGTTGACGGGAATGAGCGTTAACGCCTCGGGATGGCGCTGGACGATTGCGCGTGCACCCTCGTCGCCCGTCACCTGCAGCAGTTCGTCCTTGAACTGACTCGCAAATGCCACGGGATGCCCGGGCCTGTTCTGAAATTGCGGGCGTATGATGAGGCCATCCTGGCGCAGGCGCGTGGCGACTGCCTGCACCGTATTTGTGTGGATGCAGGGCATATCGGCAAGGGCGATGATCCAGCCAACTCGGGCCGGGCTGTGACTGATCCCGCAACGCAGCGAGGCGCTCATGCCCATGTCAGCATCGGCGCAATGAATCAGGTTTACCGGCAGCCCACCCAGCGCATTGCGCACCGCCTCCTGCTGCGGACCGCAGACAACAGTGACAGCATCAGTATGTTGCAGCAACGTATGACAGACGGCATAGACCATGGGGGTCCCATCGGCCAAGGGCTGCACGGGCTTGTAACGTGCGCCCGAGGCATCAAAACGGGATCCCTTGCCAGCTGCCAGAACAAGAGCGACGATATCGGGAGCGGGGGTTCGGCAATCAGCTTCCGGCATGTCAGTGTCAGGCGGCGTATTCAGAAAGGTTGGCCTTGGCATGGGAGACATCGAAACTGTCTGGCAGCAGCAGGCCGTTTTTCACAGCGATCACTTCGGCCATGACGCTGACGGCAATTTCGGCGGGAGACTTGCTGCCAATATATACGCCGATCGGGCCGCGCAGACGGGCAAGCTGTTGCGGCGTGATGCCAAAGTGCTCTTGTAGTCTTTGACGACGAATGTGATTATTGCGACGCGAACCGATGGCGCCCACATAGAAGGCATCTGACAGCAGTGCTTCCATCAGCGCCAGATCGTCCAGCTTGGGGTCATGGGTCAAGGCAATAATGCAACTGCGCCGGTCCGGCCGAAAAGCGGTAACCACGTCGTCGGGCATTTCCGAGAGCACAGTTACACCCTGTACCGACCAGCCGTTGCGGTATTCGATGCGCGGGTCACAGACGGTCACGGCAAAGCCGCTGAACAGGGCCATGGTGGCCACGTACTCGGTCAACTGGCCCGCGCCGATCAGCAGCATGCGAAACTCCGGACCGAAGGTGTTTTTCAGCGTCTTGTCGTCAATACTGAGCGGTAACGGCTGATCAATCGGCTGCTGCTGAACAATGCCATTATCCAGTTGCACGGCGCGTTGCATCAACTGGCCCTGTTCCAGGGCCGCCACCAGCTCATCCAGCGCCTGCGCATCGGGATTGAATTCCAGCAGGATTTCCAGGGTACCGCCGCAAGGCAGGCCAAAGCGATAGGCTTCTTCAGCGGTCACGCCGTAGCGGACCAGGCAGGGCGGTCCGCCATTGACCAGCACTGCATTCTCGTTGCCGCCGGTGTAGCGATAGATCAGGTCGTCTTCAATACAGCCGCCCGAAACCGAGCCGACCACCGCGCCGTCTTCGCACAAGGCCATGACCGATCCGAGCGGGCGCGGCGAGGAGCCCCAGGTACGAATGACTGTGGCCAGCAGGGCCTTTTTCCCTTCCTGGCGCCAGGCGCAAAGTTTGCGCAGTACGAGGACATCAAGATTTTCCATTACTACCGCCTGTTCCTGTTTGTCGGGGCCGTGTATAGCCCAAGTTGATGACAGTCGTCATGTCATTTCGATTGTAATGCAATCGGCGGGATTGGGCAGCCAGGCAAGGGCTTTGCCGCTCGCTCATCATCTGCGGCGTCCCGGCAGGTCCTGGGCCTTTGGAGTTGCAAAACAGCAGTGAAAAGAGGGTGTGTTGTGTCGGGTTACCAACGTTATATCCGGTTGGCGGCGGATGGAATCAACGGTAAGTCCTTGATGAGGTAACCAATTGAGCAAAAGACCGGCAGATGGGTTGTCCCGGCGAAAATAAAAGCATATCATTTGACCTATATCATTGACTAGTCAACCAAATTATGGCTTGAGCAATGACTAATTCGAACCCTCCCAACACGAGAAAAGCAATGAAAATTAAACTGACACACACTGCCGCAGCAGTCGCGTGTGCGGCTACCTTCGGCTTTGCTGGCCTGGCAAATGCAAACGCGGCAGCCGATTCACAAGGCACGGACAAGACTGCCGGGTCAACCTCCACAACCCTGATTGCCAAGGGCACCAGCGGCACCATGACGCCATTTCTTGTCGACGAGAAAGGGTACACGCTGTATACCCTGACCAAAGAGAGCAAAGCCAGCTGCGATGAAGCCTGTATGAAGCATTGGGACCCCGTGGTTTCCGAGAGCCGTCCTTTGGGCCACGAAATTTTGCCGGGCCTGCTCAAGGCAGAAAAAAATGACCAGGGTGTGTCCCAGGTCAGTTACGGCGGCCTTCCCCTGTATCGCTTTGACGGCGACAAAAAACCGGGCGACATGAACGGCCAGGATTTTTCCGACGTTGGCGTGATGGTCTCTGTATTGGGTACGGCAGAAAAGCCTGAAGTGGCTGGTGAAAAAGTAGAAGCCACGCCTGAATTGATGGCTGCCGGCGCCAAAGTGTATAGCAGCACATGCGCTGCCTGCCATGGTGCAGAAGGCCAGGGGGCGTTCGGCACGAAGCTGGAAGGGTTCGACAGGCTGGCCAATGCGCCTGCACTGCTCAGCACGATTATCCATGGCCTGAACAGTATGCCGGCCCTGGGTGGCCAGTTCAATGACGAGCAGGTTGCTGCCGTTGCTACTTACGTTCGCAACAGCTGGGGCAACAGTTATGGAGGAGTTTCAGCAGAACAGGCCAAAGCCGCGCGCTGATCAGTACATTTGACCCAACGTCGTGATGCCTCTCTTGTGAGCCGCGACGCGTAACGAATATTGAAGAATAGGATCTAAAATGAAATTTCATAGCCTTCTGGCTGTATCTGCCGCAGTGATGTTTGCCTGTGCGGCTCAGGCACAAGTGAAGATCGACGATTACAAACCCATTTCCAATGAACAGATTCTGAATCCTGCCGACGGCGACTGGCCGAGCTGGCGCCGTACCATTGACAATCAGGGTTACAGCCCCCTGGATCAGGTCAATAAAAAGAACGTCAAACAGTTGGATCTGGCCTGGGCGTGGTCCATGCCGGTAGGCGGTCTGCAGGAAACGGCGCCGCTGGTTCACGACGGCATCATGTTCCTTGGAATGAATCGCAGCCATGTGCAGGCGCTGGATGCCACAACGGGCGACTTGATCTGGGAATACACCCAGCCCTTGCCCAAGTTTACTGGCGGCTATCATGATGCGCAGGCCAATCGCCAGCGCAATTCGCTGGCACTGTACGAAGACAAGGTCTATCTGACAACGCCGGATGCCAAACTGGTCGCGCTGGAAGCGAAAACCGGCAAGAAACTGTGGGAAGTCCAGGTCAATGAATGGGAAAAAGGCTACAGCTTTACCGCAGGCCCGCTGGTCGTTGACGGCAAAGTCTTCACCGGGACGTCTGGCTGCAGTATCACTGGCACGGCAGGCGGTTGCTATATTACCGCCCATGATGCCGAAACAGGCAAGGAACTGTGGCGTCTGAACACCATTGGCGATCCAGCTGTAGACGACAGCTGGGGCGGTCTGGCCAAGGAAAATCGCTGGGGCGGCTCGCCCTGGATCACCGGCTCTTACGATCCAAAACGCAAAATGCTGTTCTGGGGCGTAGGCATGCCGATTCCGTACCCATCCATTTTGCGCGGAAGTGGCGATGGCGATGCACTGTACACCAGCTCTACGCTGGCCATCGATGCGGAAACCGGCAAAGTCAAATGGCATTATCAGCATATGCCCAATGACGACTGGGATCTGGACAGCCCGTTTGAACGCGTGCTTGTAGAGAGCCAGATTGCGCCATCCAAGGATGAAGTGGCCTATATGAGCAAGGATGTGGAAGCGGGCAAGAAATATGACGTGATTGCATCCGTTCCCGGCAAATACGGTACTGCTTTTGTGCTGGATCGTGATACCGGCAAGCTGCTGTGGGCACGCGATACCGTTTTCCAGAATGTGATCAAGGGATTTACGCAAGACGGCAAGGTCATTACCAATACCGATCTGAAAGCCAAATCCATCGACGAAACGGTCAAGGTATGTGGCGGACGCGATCTGGGTAAATTGTGGATGACAGCGGCCTACAGCCCGCTGACCAACGCCCTGTATGTTCCGGTCAGTTCTTCATGCAAGGAGCTCACGCCCAAGCCGATAGAGCTGCGTACCGGCGAATCTGTTGGTGCCCAGGCATCGGGTGCAGTATCGTTTGCGCCAGGAGAAGATAGCGTGGGTCGCGTGTATGCGGTCGATGTGAAAACCGGCAAGTTCCTGTGGGTTAAAAAGCAGAAACCGATTTTTAGCTCTGGCGTGCTGACCACCGGTGGTGGCCTGGTCTTTACCGGCGACAGCATGCGCGAGTTTGCTGCGTATGACCAGAACAACGGCGAGAAGCTGTGGTCGATTCGCTTAAACACCTCGATCGGCGGTTTCCCAATGACCTACAGTGTTGATGGCAAGCAGTACATCGCCGTTGTGACAGGCCCGAATGCCCAGACGCCGCCCGCTGCGATTCTGAGCCCCGAGCTGAAAAACGTTGTTGACTCCGGCCACTCGGTATTTGTATTTGCGCTGGATGATGTAAAGGCCACGGACGGCAAGAAATAAGGTTGCGAACGAAGTTGCGTGACAGTGTTCTGCTGTCACGCGGGTTCGATAAACCAGAGGCAAACAGCGTTTTTTTCGTTAGCCGATGTTGGTAAAAAAGGGATGAGCCTTTAGGGGCTCATCTTTTTTTGTGGAGGTTGATCAGCCGCACAAGCGATCATAGAGGATTTACGCGCAGGCCAATGCGGCAATTCGTATGGCGATTCCTGGCCATAATCAGGACATTTATGCGCGATCTCCAGCTCTGGTTTGCTCTATAATCGGTGCATGGTAGAACGATTTATCGTTTGTTACGCTATGCAGGAGGTCATATGAAACATGACGAACAGGACTTCGGCCAATGATGTTTAATGGCTGTTCAGTAAGAGCGCCCCTTTGGGGCGCTTTCTCGTTAGTGCTCGCTGTCGCAGGATGCCATCATTTTGACCGGGCGACGGTATGGCAATTTGCGAAAAACAATCCCACCGCTCCCATCATGTCCTTAGCGACCCTGATAGCGCATAACGGTCTTAGAACTCAAAGAAAAATAGCTCGGGTCAAAAACGCTCTTGATTTTCAGAACAATTATCTATCTTCGGAAATATCAAAAAAATATATAGCAAATGCTGTTCAAATTGCAAATAATAAGTCAGCAGAAGAACTTAGCGTCGCCGCACTAAATGATCAAGATTTACTATGCATTCGAGAAGTTTTGAACAGTTTTGAGAGAATGGCGATTGGTATTGAAATCAAAGCTTATGATTCAAAAGTGCTGTTTAGGTCATACGCGTCTACGGTCTTGACAGTATGGAAAGCGTTGCGACCTTATATACGGGAACGACAGCAAAGCGCATCGTACGTCTACTGTCATGTAGATAAACTTGCGGCAGATTGGATGGCCAAAAGAGACAAGAAGATAAGTCGGCGTGACAAAGCGGTGTGACGACGGGGGTTATTTGCAGTTGCGCGATGCGCGCAGTATTGCCGATCAATAACAGCGTTTGATTCTCGGCAATACCTTCCCGCAAGAAAAGGCCCTATGGCATTCAAAGACTTGCCGACAGTTTTCTTAGGAAATTTTCGCAGTCATTCAATTGTGAAAAGTCCACGAATTCGTCGGGCTTGTGCGCCTGCTCGATCAGTCCGGGACCACACACGATGGTGGGGATGCCCAGCTGCTGGAACAGACCTGCTTCGGTGCCATAAGCAACCTTGCGTGTTTCGTGGTCCTGGGTCAGTGCCCGAACCAGTTCTGTAATCGCTGCCTGTTCAGAGGCCTCAAGCGGTGGGGCGCTGGCATCGGCGCTGATATCGATGCGCGCATCAGGATATTCTTTTTGCATGCGCGGCAGCAACTCGTTACTTACATATTCCTGAATCTTGGCCTGGATTTGCTCGCCGGGCATGCCGGGCAGATTGCGGAACTCGTAGTTGAACTGGCACTCGCCGGGGATTGTATTGACGGCAATACCGCCCTGGATTTTATTGGAGGTGATAGTTGAATAGGCCACGTCATAGTGCTTGTCATAAGGGCCGGTATCACGATAGTGATCGGCGAGGTCGCGAATATGGCAGATCAGTCTGGCCGCGTGTTCAATGGCATTGCAGCCGAAGGGCGTGAGCGACGAGTGTGCCGCCTTGCCGTGAACGCGGCAGGTAAACAGATTAATTCCCTTGTGCGCAACCACCACCCGCATGCCCGTGGGCTCGCCGACCACGCACCCATCTATTTTCTGATTGCGTTTTTGCAGATCCTTGAGCATGAACGGCGCGCCCGCACAACCGACTTCTTCGTCATAGGAAAAGGCCAGATGGATGGGTTTGGTGCGCTTTTGCTGCAGGAATTCGGGCACCAGGGCCATTGCAGTCGCAATAAATCCTTTCATATCGCAGGTGCCGCGACCGTAGAAGCGATCTTGCGAAGGCAACAGCACAAACGGATCGCTGTTCCAGTCCTGCCCGTCCACCGGTACGACGTCGGTGTGTCCCGATAGCGCGACGCCGCCCTGGGTCTGCCCGTCGGATGCCGGCAGGGTGGCAAATAGATTGGCCTTGGCACCCTTGTCATCGGTAGTGAGCCAGCTATCGACGCCCTGGGCGGACAGCGCGTCGCGAATGGTTTCGATCAGCCCCATGTTGGAGTTGCGACTGGTTGTGTCCATGCCGACCAGAGTGGCAAGCCATTCTTCTTTGGTGATATTGGTTGTCATGCGAAATTGTCCTTGATACAGGATAAGGAGTATGGAAAAACCACAGAATCGGTGTTTTTACACGTTAACTATTCTTGCGTGCTTGTGCTGTATGTCATTACAAAGTATTTTAATTTCTATTCTAACCGGTAAAGGACATTTTCATGCAATCCACCAAGGTTTCGGTGCGCAACCTGGCTGCTGCAGTCATTGGCAATGCGCTGGAATGGTACGACTTTCTGGTCTTCGCCTTCATGACGCCAATTATCGCCAGGCTCTTTTTTCCTGTGGATCCGTCCGCTGAAAGTGGTGATCTGAACGCTATTCTCATGACAACTGCAATATTCGGAGTAGGTTTTTTCATGCGGCCGGTGGGCGGCATCATCCTTGGCATGTATGGCGACAGGAACGGGCGTAAAGCGGCGCTGGTGCTGGTCACGTCGCTGATGGCCGTGTCCATGGCAATTATCACTTTTTCGCCGACCTATCTGACCGCAGGCATTCTGGCTCCTGTCCTGATTCTGATTGCGCGGCTTATCCAGGGTTTTTCGGCAGGCGGAGAGTTCGGTACGGCCACGGCGCTATTGATTGAAATGGCGCCACCAGGCAAACGCGGATTCTACGGTTCATGGCAAATGACCGGACAGATGATCGGTCTGTTGATCGGCGCCGCAGCCGGCACCTTGATGACCGTGTATTTTACGCAGGAAGAAATCGAAGCCTGGGCCTGGCGTATCCCGTTCTTTGTCGGGCTGATCATCATTCCGGTGGCAGTATATATTCGGCGACAACTGGATGAAACCGAAGTGTTTCGCAATGCCAAAAAGCTGGAAGCAGCAGAAGGACGCCGTATCACGATCGGTGAACTGCTGGTCAATGCCTGGCGCGAAACAGTTCTGGGTATCGGGCTTGTGGCGGCGGCCACCGTGACCGTGTATATTACGTTCACTTATCTGGTGACGTTTGCCACGAAAATACTGAAACTGCCGCTGCAGGAAACCTTTGAAGTGCAGATGCTGGGGGCATTGTGGGTGGTTATTCTCACGCCCTTGATGGGCCTGCTGTCCGATCGCATTGGCCGCAGCCGGTTGCTGATCGGCTCACTGGGTCTGTATTTTGTGATTCTGTTCCCGATCTATTCTTGGCTCACGGCAGCACCCACCATCTCCAAACTGATTGTGGTGCAATTGGCCACCGGTCTGTGTGCGGCGGCTTTCTTTGCTGTTTTCAGTACGGTGATGGCCGTGTTGTTTCCAACGCGCGTGCGTTCGCTCGGCCTGTCCATTTCCTATAACCTGGCGGTCATGCTGATTGGCGGCTTTGCCCAGTTCATCGTTACCTGGCTGATTCAGCAGACCGGTTCACCCATGGCGCCAACCTATTATGTGATGTTCGGGGTTGGTCTGGGACTGGTTGCGGCCATCATATTGGGCAAACGTGCCGATAGCGAAGTGACGCACTGATGGTGCCCGTGCAGGTTGGTAGTTGACATAGCAGTAATAAAGGCCACATGGCGATTGTCATGTGGCCTTTGGTATTTCAAAACGGGTATTTCGAAGTGGCTATGTCAACGCTGAGGCATTTGCCGGCTGCTCGCGCACACCTGCGTTATTGCGCTGCGGCGACCCGAATTTCCGGTTCGACTTCTATCGGAAAATTCACCGAACTGGCAATAAAGCATTTTGCGTGGGCGTCGTGATGCAATTGGCGAGCCTTGTCGATATCCTGCTCTCGGCTAATGGTGATGACTGGCCGAAGCACAATCTTGCTGAAGGCACCACCATTGGCGTGGGTCACCATAACGCCATGGGCCTGATCGATATAGCTCATGACCTGTATGCGGGCGTCTGAACACAGATGCAGGTACCACAATTTATGACAGGCAGACACGGAGGCCACAAGAAGGTCTTCAGGATTCCAGCGCTGCGCATCGCCGGCAAATGCCGCATCCGAAGAGCCTGCGATATCGGGTTTGCCATTGGCACGGATGACGTGGTCGCGATCATAACTTTTATAGTCGCGCGTCCCAACACCGCGATTGCCGGTCCATTCGATGATAACGTCATAGTTGTGAGTGACTGCCATGGTCTGCTCCTGGTGCAGGAATGATAAAAACATCGGGCTGGGCGAAGGACCCGCCATGATCGTTGCCCGCACATTGTAACTTCAGACGGTCAGATCGGTCCTGATCGGTTTCCATACCTGTATCTGTCTGGGTTGCTCCAGCAGTTCCGGCAGGATATCCCAGAAAGCCTGGCGATAAGGCCTGTGCATCTGGACATTCAGCACATCTTCACGATCCAGCCAGGTTTCAGAGAGCATATAGACGGTGTCCGATACCGGGTCGCGGTGCAGCGCTGCATTGACGAATGTGGTTTCGTCGCGCATGGCGTCCAGCACGGGTTCCAGTAGCGCGAGAAACTGTGCTTGCGTGCCCGCTTTCAGATGAAAGATAATGACGTAGGTCTCTTCTGTAGGCTGACTCACAGACGATACAAGCGTACGGTGATTTGTATTTTTGTGTAAGTCAGGACTTGATGTGGACAGCTCGATCATGCGATATTCCTTTTATTTTACGAATCGATGGCAATTGTCATCGGGCCGCAGGTGTGGTGTGATGAGTTCGGTTGCATCTACTGTGATGTAAAACGCGGCGCATGTCCATTACCAGCCAGGTAATGGTTTATTGTTCAGGACCCGATTATGATTGAGCCAACAAGCTGCTTTTGCTTTTGTATTTGTGGTGACACGCCAGACCGCCCGTGTGTGCGTCCGCATGCCTGCGCCGACCATTCAAACCTGCGAAAATCATGACACAAACCACTGTTGGAGGTCTCATACGCGACTGGCGACAACGACGGCGCTACAGTCAGCTGGACCTGGCCTGCCTGGCAAATATTTCCGCCCGGCATTTGAGTTTCATGGAGACCGGCAGGGCGCAGCCCAGCCGCCAGATGTTGCTTTTACTGGCTGAACATCTGGATATTCCCCTGCGGCAGCGCAATGAAATGCTGCTGTGCGCCGGCTATGCCCCTCACTATGCCGAACATGCGCTGAACGATGCGCCGCTGCATGAAGCGCATAGCGCGATCACTGCCTTGCTGACGGCGCATGAACCTTTTCCTGCCATGGCGGTGGATGGCCACTGGAATTTGGTGCATGCCAACCGCAGCCTGTCGTTGTTGCTTGCCGATGTGGCGCCTGAGCTGTTGGAGGCGCCGGTTAACGTACTGCGGCTGGGCCTGCATCCGCAAGGGCTGGCAGCGCGCATTCTCAATTTTTCTGAATGGCGTGCGCATTTGCTGCAACGGTTGCAGCGCCAGTACGAGCAGACGGCCGACCCGTGGCTGCTGGCGCTGTATGATGAGCTGGTTGCCTATCCCACCCCGGATGGCATCCCGCATCTGCCGCGTGTCAACCATACCATTGCCGTGCCATTGCAGCTGGACACGAACGAGGGTGTGTTGTCTTTACTGAGCGCGACCATGACCTTTGGGACCCCTTTGGAGGTTGCGCTTTCGGAGTTGGTGCTGGAAATATTTTTGCCGGCCAATGCCGGTTCTGCAGCGATCCTGCGGAATCTGGACATGCCTGTGGAGCAGATGGCTTGACCTTAATGTAGGTTGAGGTTTTACACTGCGATCGTCATTTATTCTTTTACCCGGAGTGTTTTGATGAAGACCCCGCTCACAGATTACAAAATCGATCTGAATGCGTATTTTGCCAAACTCGGTTATACAGGATCCCAGGACCCCACGCTGGAGACGCTGGCAGCGCTGCAGTTGTTGCACCAGAAGACTATTTCATTTGAAAATCTGGACCCGTTTCTGAACCGGTCGGTTCCGATCGATTTGCCCAGCCTTGAGCACAAACTGGTATTCAGTGAGCGCGGCGGGTACTGCTATGAACAGAATTTGCTGTTCGCCCATGTGTTGCGCCGTCTGGGCTTTACTGTGTCCAATCTGCTGGCGCGTGTGCTGTGGGGTGCCGACGATAATGCCATTACCCCTCGCTCCCATATGCTGCTGCATGTCAGGCTGGATCATCGCCCTTACATTGTCGACGTGGGCTTTGGCGGCAACTCCATTCCCGCGCCCATGGTGATGAACCGGGAAAATCTGCAGCAAACCAGCCACGGCACTTATCGCTGTCTGCTGATTGATGGCGATTACTGGCTACAGGTTCATACCAACACAGGCTGGCGCAATATGTACCGGTTCGATTTGACCCGGCAGCATCCGGTGGACTACATTGCGCCCAACTATTACACATCCACGCACGACGATTCCCATTTCCGTCATTCCGTTGTGGCAGCCAGGATTTTCCAGAATGGGCGCTATACCTTGCGCAACAATCTGCTAACCACGCGTTATGAGGATGGACAGACTGAACAGACCATGCTGGAAAGCGCGCAAGCGGCGCAAGCCGCGTTGCATGACGTTTTTGGGATTTGCGTGCCGGATATGACGGCGTTTGCAAAGAAATGGCAGCTGTTAGCCCAGGGATGGGAAATGGGCGCCCGGTCCCTCGTCCGAGAGCCTGTCCAGGTAGTTGCGCAAGGGGCATGACGCAATCGACAGGCAACCACACCCTATGCATTCGGTAAGCTGATCGCGCAGGCTGGTCAGCGTCCGGATGCGGTCGCTCAGATCATCATGCCAGACCTGGGACATGCGTTCCCAGTCTGCTGCGCTCGGGGTCCGGCCGCTGGGCAGGGTGGCAAACGCTTCGGCAATTTCCGTCAATGGAATGCCCACCCGCTGTGCAACCTTGATAATGGCCACTCTGCGCAGGACTTCGCGTTTGTAGCGGCGCTGGTTGCCGCTGTTTCGTACGCTGGCAATTAATCCCTTGCGTTCATAAAAGTGCAGCGCAGATACCGCCACGCCGCTGCGTCGGGCTACGTCGCCCACCGACAGTAGTTTTCCGTGTTCTTCAGGTTTTATCTCTGGCATGGGCGCTCCCGCACCTCAACTATGGTTCAGTGATTATATCTGTGATCGGCCCGCTGCCGGTGTGCCAGGGGCGGCGGTGCGTGAACAGGTAGCGCAAGCTGCGAGCGCATAGCAATATCCATGGCCGTATTGCGGGCAATCGATTGCATGTGAAATATCCCTGTGGTTGTTGTGGTCTATAAATTTAAAAAATATGATCCACGTCAAGAAACCTCCTGAGTGCAACTGGCGGCGATGCGCATGGTGCTGCACAATAGCAGTGGCATTTAACAGAAGAGATTAGAAAGATATGACCGATCCGGTGACGGCGCAATTTGCGCAACGTATCAGTAATATGGCAGTTGAAAATATGCCGGTTGCGGCTACAGAACAGATTCGCTGGCGTGTGCTCAAGGCACTTGCAGCGATACTGAGCGCAGACATAAACCGGCAGGTAACCGTGCCGCGTACCACCACCACTATCGGCACCAGCGCCAGCAGCGGCTCGCAGGCCGCTATGGACACAACAGGATATATTCAGAACCAACCGGTGTTATCAGCCTTGTCAACTGGCGTGATGCTTGAAATCCCACAGCCTGGTGCAGATGCGCATTCCGGGTTCATGACAGTGGACGCCGCCGTCATTCCTGCTGCTTGGGCGCTCGTCCAGGCCTGTCAGGGCAGCGGGCACGTGTTCATGAGCGCGCTGGCCGCCGGTTACCTTGCAACAAGGGTATTGGCCGATCTGCCTGATATCGATCACAGCCCTGCCTGGCGGGGCGGCGCTGTTAATGGAACGGTCGGAGCCGCGGTGGCGGCAGCCAGAGCAAGCCAGTTACCCGCAACCGCGACGCTGGATGCAATGGGATTTGCTGCTGCGCAGGCGGCGCAATTGGCGGAAAATGCGGCAACAGCGGCTCAGGCCAGGATACACGATGCTATCGGTGGCGTTTCCCAGGACCCGCCCGATCTTCCCGGCCCCGGCCGGTCCGCGATGGATGGAGTGCTATCGGCCCATATGGCGACATTGGGCGGTCACTGTCCGCCTGCATTGATTGAGCAACTACAGCTGCGTATGGGCACCGTGAACCTGAATCGCGCCTTGTCTGACGCCTGGGTCGCTGTCCAACGCAACCGGCCATGCACCGGGATCGAGGCCATACGGGGTTTCCGGAAGCAGGTTGCATCAGTCATCAGCAATGGCGAGGCCGAGAGGATTATCGGCTTGATACTGCATCTGGAATATACTGCCCCGGGTGAGCTGACGACCTATGTGAATGAGCGGATTGCCTCCCGTCTGGATTCATAAGTCCGGTCACCCATCTGCGTATCGTGATATACTAAACATATGCGTTTCATATAACATCATTCAGCTGAATGACGTTATATGTTGGCGTGGCCTTGCGGTCGCGCCATTTTTTATTACCGACTCCGGACAAATTATGGGTATTGTAAAAATTTCCGATCAGATGCATGAAAACCTGCGTCTGGCCAGTACGGCGCTTAGTCGTTCCATCAACGCTCAGGCCGAGCACTGGATGCGCATTGGCATGCTGGCTGAAATGTATCCCGATCTTGATCATAGCGACCTGTGCCGTCTGCTGGTGCAGGCCGGGCAGAGTGGCTCGCTGGATCTGAACTCGATCTCGACCATGGGTACAGCGGCGATCCGTGCAGGTGTGCCTGCGGGGGCGCGTCAATGAGTCAGCGCGTTTCCATCAAAAGTGCCCAGGACATAGCCAAGGCGCGGATCGCCGGCCGACTTGCGGCCGATGTTCTGCATATGATTGCGCCGCATGTGAAAGCCGGTGTAACAACCGATGAGCTGGACCGTTTGTGCAACGACTATATCGTGAATGTCCAGAACACCATCCCTGCCAATATCGGATATCACGGGTTTCCCAAAACCCTGTGTACGTCGGTCAACCATGTCATTTGTCATGGCATTCCTTCCGATAAGGTGCTGCGCAACGGCGATATCATCAATATCGACGTGGCTATCATCAAGGATGGCTGGTACGGAGACACCAGTCGCATGTATTTTGTGGGAGAGCCGGGGCCGCTGGCCAGGCGCCTGGTACATACGACCTATGAAGCCATGGTGGCCGGCATCCGTCAGGTGCGTCCTGGCGCTACATTGGGTGATGTCGGCTACGCCATACAAAGCGTAGCCCACCGCGAAGGGTTCAGTATCGTACGCGAATATTGTGGTCACGGTATCGGACAGATCTACCATGATGATCCGCAAGTGTTGCACTACGGGCGGCCGGGCGAGGGGCTCAGGTTGCAGGAAGGCATGATGTTTACCATTGAACCCATGGTCAATGCCGGCAAACGCCATTCGCGGCAACTGGCCGATGGCTGGACGGTGGTTACCAAGGACCACTCACTGTCGGCTCAGTGGGAGCATATGGTCGTGGTCACCGCCGACGGGTTTGAAGTACTTACCCCCTGGCCGGAAGATCAGGACGGCTACGAACCCATTGGCTGAGCATCGCAAGGGTGGTGAACCGGGCAAGGCGCAGGCGATTGCCCGCGTTCGTGCCCGACAAATCAGGTAGAGGCCGATTCTGCGGTACGATTACCGTCGGCGCCGCAAGAGCGCAAGCACTCTGATCTGTGGTCATCCTGGCGCGCCAGGCACCCAGGATGACGCCGGCACGACTGCCTTTTTTATTGTCCACTTTCCCATTGTCTATTTTCTTCGGAATTACACACCATGAGTTTTGATCCAGTTGACCACGATCTTGAACGAGGCCTCGATAACCGCCGTCGCGTTCTGGGCGATGCCTGGGTAGAGCGCTCGCTGACCGGCGCCAACGATTTCAATGCCGAGTTTCAACAGCTGATCTCGCGGTTTGCCTGGCACGAAATCTGGAGCCGACCCGGTCTGGATCACAAAACGCGCCGTATCATTGTTCTGTCTATTACGATTGCAATGGGACGCTGGGAAGAGTTTGACCTGCATGTGCGTGCGGCGCTCACGGGTGAAGCGTCGTCGCGCCTGACCCCGGATGAAATCAAGGAAGTACTGATGCAGGCAGCAATTTATGCCGGTGTTCCTGGCGCCAATACGGCTTTCAGTCATGCCATGGCTATCTTGAGGGAAGTTGGACCGCAAATCGGTTACGAGCCGCAAGCCTATTCTCCTTTGGACGTCTTTCATTCAGGAACCGGGCAGGAAGATCGTACGGTCAGTAAGCCGGCGCTGCACTACACGATACGCCGTGCCCGTAATGGCAAGGCAAAAAATACGGTTGTGTTAAGTCATGCGCTGGGTTGCGATCTGGCCATGTGGGACCGCCTGGCCAGCGAGCTGGCGGCCGATCATGATGTGATTGCCTATGATCATCGCGGCCATGGCAGTTCCGATGCGCCTGCCGGGCTGTACAGCATGGCTGAGCTGGCGGATGACGCCGCGCGACTGCTGCGTGAACTGGACAGCGGCCCTGTTGTGTGGATCGGCTTGTCGATGGGAGCAATGGTCGGGCAGGAACTGGCCTTGCGTCATCCCGAGCAGTTAATATCACTTGTGATCGCCAATTCCACTTCGGGGTATCCGCAAGAGGCGCGGGACAACTGGCGTCAGCGTATTGCAACTGTGCAGGATCAGGGTATTGAAGCCATTGCCGATGCCGTGATGCAGCGCTATTTTCACGATACATTCCGGCGCGAGCACGCCGGTGACGTGGCGGCTTACCGTCGTCGCCTGCTGACTACCGACACCGAAGGATATATTGGGTGCTGCAACGCAGTTGGCACGGTCGATACCACGGACAGGCTCAAGGACTTGTCGTTGCCGGTGCTGGTCATCGCCGGACGCCTGGACCAGGGCGCGCCGCTGCAAATGTCGGAAATCATGAGCAGCCAGATTGCGGGCGCGCAATTGGTGGTGCTGGAGGACGCATCGCACATTGCCGTTGTTGAACAGCCCGAGGCGTTTGCGGACGCGGTAAAGCAGTTTCTGAATAAACACGATTGAGTAAACCTGGCTAAGGTCTGGGCTAGATACCGAGACCTTACAGGCCGGATACGCACACCATAAACGAAATAGCATACGCCGGGTAAGGTGTATGCCATCCGCTCAATATACGGCGCTTGGTTTTACATATAGGTCAATAATATAATCTATTGACATTTAAACGAGCATATTCTAGTATAAATTTTCTGAAGACAGGGGTGTATACAGGTTCGCCATGGCGATGGCTACATCCAACCTGCATGTGGAAGGAATATGAGTACACAGGATAAAACCAAGGTCTGCATCATTGGCGCGGGCGCGATCGGCGGCTATCTGGGCGTGCGCCTGGCCCATGGCGGCGCTCAAGTAAGCGTGCTGGCTCGCGGCCAGACCCTGCAAGCCATACAGGCGCGTGGCTGGGTACTGGAAGATGGGCCCGAGCGGCTAGTCGCGCAAGTGCACGCGTCGGCCGATGCCGCAGCGCTCGGCCCGCAAGATATCATCATTCTGACCGTCAAGACCCATGCGCTGCAGGACATTGCAAACATGGTGCCCGCACTGTGCCACGCGGACACGATGATCATCCCGGCGATCAACGGTATTCCCTGGTGGTTTACGCAAGGGCTGGATAACAGCGAATCGCCCACTGGCCAACTGCCCACTCAACTTAAGGCCCTGGATCCCAGGGGCATTATTGCAGGCGCCATTGACGCCAGTCGCATAGTCGGTTGCGTTGTCTATCCATCGTGCTATAGCCCGGAACCGGGCGTGTCTCATCACAGCTCGGGCAACCGGCTGGTGCTTGGCGAAATAAGCCGCCATGCGGATCAATCAAACCAGGACCGGCTCGATCGTTTGGTCGCGCTGTTCAATGCGGCCGGCCTGGCTGCAGAAAAAACATCTGCCATCCGTTCTGCCGTCTGGGAAAAGCTATTGGGCAATGCCTGCTTCAATCCAGTCAGCATGCTCACCGGATCACAGACCGACCTGATGATTGACGACCCTGCAATTTACCGTTTGTTTGTCGCGCTTATGGAGGAAGTCGTCGCGGTAGGCGCGGCGCTGGGCATTGCAGTGAGCGTAACACCACAGCAACGTCTTGCTGTTACGCGC
Source organism: Advenella sp. FME57 (assembly GCF_014897675.1). Taxonomy (GTDB): domain Bacteria; phylum Pseudomonadota; class Gammaproteobacteria; order Burkholderiales; family Burkholderiaceae_B; genus Advenella. Next base: position 89,412 of record NZ_JABUXU010000005.1, read on the forward strand.
AAGCTTGGTGCGGTCAAGACCTCGATGCTGCAGGATACCGAAGCAGGACGCCCGGTCGAGATTGAGGCCATTCTTGGCGCATTTGTAGAGCTGGCAGCAAGCCTGCAAATGGCCACGCCGATTGCAGCAACCATCTATGCGCTGGCCCGCATGCGAGCCCGGACCTTCGGACTGCTTAAACACTAAGAGAAACAATGGCCATTACATTTGAAATGATCAAACAGGTGACAGCGCAACTTTACGAGCGGTCACTCAAGCAGATCCCGGACGATACTCGCCAGGCCCTGGTGCAGGCGAGTTTTCGCGAGACCAATGAGACCGGTCGACGTACCTTGCAAATCATGATCGAAAGCGCTGATGCAGCGCGCAGCCAGCAGTCGCTGGTCTGTTCCGACTCCGGTGTGCCGGTTTATTTCATGCAGATTGGTACGCAGGCGCGGTTCGATGGCAATGTGAAACAGGCCATTGAAGAAGGGTTCGCAGAACTGGTTGCCACGGTCAACCCGCCGCTGTTGCCGCATGTAACCAATCCGCTCACGCTTGAGCGTGGTTACCAGGGCAAGGGCATGCCGATTACCACGTTTGATCTGGTGGATGGCGCAGATTATATCGACATTACCTGTTCGCCCAAGGCGCTGGGTTCAGGACGCTGGGCTGCGCTGGAAATATTCAGTTTCCCCGATTTGCCGACAATAGAGAATTTTGTGATGGAGACTGTCGTCAAGGCAGGATCCCAACCCTGTCCGCCAGTGGTAATTGGCGTGGGCATTGGAGGCTCGTTTGATTACGCGGCAAAAATGGCCAAGGAGGCGACGCTGCGGCAAATCGGCACGGTCAATCCCGAACCCATCCTGGTGGATATGGAAGCCCGGTTGCTGGAGCGAATCAATAAAACAGGCTTTGGCCCCATGGGCACAGGGGGCGACAGCACTTCCATGGCGGTTCATATCAATTACTGCGCAGGTCATGGCTTTACACCGGTCGCGGTTTGTTTCAACTGCTGGATCAACCGGCGTACGCGGGCGCGCTGTTATAACGACGGTCGCATTCAAATGCTGGAGTAAACGGGCATGTCCATTACCACCCACCGCATGACTTTTCCGCTGTCTGCCAGTGATGCACGCACGCTGCGGGCCGGCGACCAGGTCATTATTGACGGTGAAATTATCATTACCGCCGGGCTGCCGACCCACGCCCGATTTCTGGATTGCCTGGATGGCAAGGAACCATTTCCCATGGACCTGCAAGGCGCCTCGCTGTTTCATCTGGGCAGCTATAGCCGGGAAACCGCCGGGCAGTTTGACATTCTGTACATCAATCCAACTACAAGCACCCGCTTCAACCCGCATATGCCCCGCCTGATCCGCGAACTGCAACTGCATGCAACTGGCGGCAAAGGGGGGCTGGACCAGGCCAGCGCCCAAGCCATGCAAGTGGCCGGCTGTGTCTATCTGTCTTTTCTGGGAGGCGGCTGCACGCTATTGAGTCAGGCCATTGAAGAGGTGCTGGAAGTGGGGTGGACCGATATGTTGACTCACTATCGCGTGGTGCGCCTGCGTGTGAAGGGACTGGGGCCGGTGACGGTGGGAATCGACGCACATGGTAACAACCTGTACGCCCGGATTCATGAGGCTGCGCAGAAACAGCTGACGAGCGGGGGTTAGGGCGAACTGCCATCCAGAGCGACTTTATGCAGGTTGTGGTAATAATAATGAACAGACCAGCGACAATGCACCGCATCTGCTCGCGCCCATATCCTGGTGCCAAGACCACCTGCGTACCGTATTCGCAGTACCATAGACAAGAGGTATTGGAGCAGGCATTGCGGGCATCATCTATCTGATAGCGGCCGGCAAGCATGGTGCGACAGGAGATTGATAATGAAAAAAGATCAGATCCAGACTAAGCGTGTATACGATGAGCCGGACGATAACGACGGTTATCGGGTGCTGGTCGATCGATTATGGCCGCGAGGGATAAGAAAAGTAGATCTGAGGCATGATCTTTGGCTCAAGGAGGTAACCCCCAGCAGCCCATTGCGCAAATGGTTTCATGAGAACAAGGACCAATGGGCCGAATTTACGAAACGCTATTGCGCCGAACTGGATGAAGCGCCAGAAGCGGTGAAGCAGCTGTTAGATAGGGCGCGGCAGCAGCGCGTGACTCTGCTGTATTCGGCAAAAGACGAGCAGCACAATAACGCAAATGTATTGCGGGACTACCTGCTTGCTCATGCGAAATAGGCGCAGGGTACCGGTCACTAACCGTGAGAATGTGCTGCGTACCTGAACATGTTCCGTCAGTCCAGGCCCGCTGTTGCAGGCAGTCACGTCAAGCGCGGGGTGCGCAACCGCTGACGCTTGCCACTCATCCCAATATCGAGCAAAACAAAACAGCCCCAATAGCGTCGTAAATGTCAGTTGCTATTGGGGCTGTATTTCGGGCTTTTTTGGGCGATGGGCTGATGCCACACAGCCCATCAGCCACGCTTTTTCATACGCTATTGTTCCTTGCGTGCATCATCTGGCAGCGCATAGGCAATGATGTAGTCGCCGCGATCAGGAGACTGCCTGGCTCCGCCGGCATTGATCACAATGTACTGCTTGCCGGTTTTGGGAGAAATGTACGACATGGGGCCGGCCTGGCTGCCTACCGGCAGGCGAGACTTCCAGATTTCCTTGCCGGTGGCCGAATCATAGGCGCGCAGGTAGAAGTCTTGCGTGCCCGCAAAGAACAACAGCCCGGCCTGGGTTGCCAGCGATGGGCCCAAGGTGGGCATACCAACAGGAATGGGCATACCCATGCGAATGCCCAGCGGTCCCGTATCCTGGACGGTGCCGACCGGAACCTGCCAGACGATCTTGCGGGTTTTCAGGTCAATGGCAGTCATCGTACCAAATGGCGGTTTCTGGCAAGGGATACCCAATTGCGACAGGAAACGCTCGCGCATGGCGCCATAGGGCGTTCCGTCCTGGGGAACCACACCCATTTCGATGCCGCTGGCGCCGGCGCCCACTTTGTCGCGAGGGATCATGTAATTGGCCAGGCCCAGCCGCATGTCGTTGACAAACATATAGTTGGTGGTCGGATCAACCGAGACACCACCCCAGTTCATGCCACCCAGCGAGCCGGGAAACTGCAGGGCACGGTCTTCGCCGGGCGGTGTGTAGACGCCATCGTGACGCATGCCCTTGAACTGAATCCGGCACAGCAGTTGGTCGAATGCAGTCGCACCCCACATATCGGCTTCTTTTAGCGTCTGGTTGCCAATAGAGGGCATGCCTACTGAAAACGGCTGGGTGGCGGCGTAGCGTTCACCCTTGACATTGCCTTGCGGTACCTGCTTTTCCTGAACCTGCGCCAGCGGTTGGCCGGTCACGCGGTCGAGCATGAAAATTTCGCCCTGCTTGGTTACTTGTACCAGCGCGAAATGGGTGCCACCTTTGCCATCGGGAATGTCATAAAGCAACGGTTGCGCAGGCAGATCAAAGTCCCACAGATCATGGTGGGTTGTCTGGAAATGCCAGCGTACCTTGCCGGTTTTTACATCGAGTGCGACGATGGATGAACTGTATTTGTCATCCAGTTCGCTGCGCTGGGCGGCGTAAAAATCCGGTGTGGCATTGCCGGTGGGCAAATAGACGAGACCGAGCTTGGCATCGTAGGACATGGCAGACCACACGTTCGGTGTGCCCCGGGTGTAGGTCTGGCCTTCGGGCGGAGCGCCGGTTATTTCCGGATTGCCCGGATCCCACGCCCATTCCAGGTTGCCGGAAATGACATTGAAGGCACGAACCACGCCTGGCGGTTCGTCTACGGCAAAGTTGTCAGCTACGCGTCCGCCTACAATGACCAGATTGCCCGCAACCAGTGGAGTGGACGTTTGTTGATAGTAGCCGTCCTTGACTTCGCCCATGCCCACTTTCAGGTCGACCGTGCCCATATTGCCAAACTCGGAGCAGGGCTGGCCGTTGTCGGCATTGATTGCAATCAGGCGGGCATCGGTGGTGGGTAAAAACAGGCGCCGCGCGCAGGTTACCGCGTTGGCCGGCTGGCTGGTCGGCATCGTGCCCGCAGGTGTGGTGCCTTCGGCTGGTGACGTATTCTGGTCACCAGCGAGCGCAGCGCCTTCGGCGCTGGTTTGGGCTACAGTATTGGCGCTGGCGGTTGCATCGAAATACCCCAGACCGCGGCAGCGTTGCCAGTTAGGCGCGGTTGCTTTGGAGTCGTAGCGCCATTTTTCCTTGCCGGTATCTACATCCAGGGCCAGCACCTTGCTGTAGGGCGTGCACACGTACAGCGTATCGCCGATTTGCAGTGGTGTGTTCTGGTCTTCGGCGCCCGATCCGGTACTCTCGGGAATATCGCCGGTGTGAGCCGTCCAGGCTACTTGCAGCTTGCCGATATTGTTCTTGTTGATCTGGTCTATGGCCACAAAGCGCGTTCCGCTTGGGGTGTTACCCCAATGCTCCCAGTTTGTTGGCGGGTCGTTGGGGTCGACTTTTGTGACGGCGGCAATATGCTCAGCCTCGAGGACCGATTTGGGGAAAAAGAAAAGGGTGAATGTGACCACAATGCCGATGGCCAGCACGACCGAAGCCCAGCGCGTTACGCGGCAGGGCGCTTTGCCCTGGGCACGACGCAGTGCCGGCGCGGCCAGGGTGACCAGAAAAGCCAGAACGGCAAATGCAAAGACGCGTGCGACCAATGGCCAGAATTCCCAGCCGGCTTCCCATACCGCCCAAATGAGAGTGGCAATAAATGCCAGGCCATAAAGCCAGGCGCCCAGCAAGCTGCGTTTCCAGAGCAGGTAGCCAGACAGTAGCAGCGCCAGGCCCATCAATACGTAATAAACACTGCCGCCCAGGACGGCGAGCCACGCGCCTGCGCCGGTCATGAACAGGCCGATCAGAATAATGAGCGCTGCCAGCAGTGTCAGGCCAGCGGCAGCAATGCCGGATATGGGTCTGCGTTCGTCCATTGTATTTCCCTTTTGAAACAGACAACTTTACAACGATGATTCTTCGGGCTCTGGTGCAGCGCTTTGCGCTATGGCGCGCAAGCCGGTGGCGATGATGGTCGCCAGCGTGATCTACGCAGCCGGCGCAGCGCAGTCATGTGCGCCGGATCGGCAAGGATAGAGACATTCTAACGCTAAAAACGGTAACTTGCCGTCATGCCTGCCGTCCAGTTTCTACCAGGCGCCGGTTCATAATAACGTTTGTTGGCATCGTTTATGATGACCGATCCCGCATATCGCGCATTAAAGACGTTGTCTACGCGCGCAAATGCATTGACAGTCCAATGGTCGCGTTTCCAGGTGTAGCCAGTGTGCAGGCCGGTTACCACTGCCGAAGGAGCGGACTCGCTGTTTTGGTTGTTTACGTACACTTTACCCAGGTAGTCGACATCGACACCGCCGCTCCAGCCCTGCTCCGGTTCCCATGCCAGCGAAGCCGTTGCTGTATTGCGGGCGATGCCGGGAATCATGTTGCCGGCAGGTACTTGCGGGTTGCTGCCGGAGCAGGGTCCGGAACAAAAGCTGTCGCGGTAGCGGGCGTGCAGATAAGTATAAGAAAGCTGGGCGCGCAGATTGCGGTAAAGTCGTGCATCCCAGGCCAGTTCGACCCCATCGCGCAGGGTACGGCCCGCATTCTGATAGGTGGTGCGCCCGCCCGAGGCGCCGGCGCTTACAATTTCGTCCTTGGTGTAGGTGCGAAAGACGGCGGCGGTCAGTTGACCGTAGCCGACATTGGCCTTGAGCCCGGCTTCCAGCGTGGTATTGACCGATGGCTTCAGACCAAAGTTCAGGCCTGGTTCGTTGTCGGCGCGATATGACAACTCGTTGAAGGTCGGGGTTTCAAAGCCGCGGCCGGCCGTGACGTATAGTAAAAGGTCTGGTGTGGCTTGGTAGTTCAGGGCAATGACTGGCAGCAGCTTGCTGTAGTTGGCGGTTCCGCTGTCGTCGGCGTTGCCGTTTGTAATATAGCGGTCTGAGGACTTGAAATGGACGTTGCTGTAGCGCAGGCCGGCATCCAGCGTCCAGCGCTCGGCAAAGTTCCACGATGCCTGTACGTAGGGATCAAGGTTCCAGATGTTGTTGATTTCGTTGCGCCGCAGGTTGCCCTGCACGCCAAGCTGGTTGCCGATGAAGTTTTCGTAGCCCTTGCGCGCTTCGCGCATCGTATCCCAGGCCAGGCCCGCCACCAGAGTGAGCGGCCTGTCGGCCAGGGAGACATGCGAGGTGAGCCGGATGTCTGCACCCCCGTATTGCCTTTTGAGCCAGATGACGCCGCCCGAATGCGAGGGTGCACGTTGGGGGCCAATTGGAATGGACAGAAACTGCCTGGTTTCCCGCTGGCCATAGTAGCCCATGACGCGCAGATCGGTCCGGTCCGACAGCGGCTGTTCATAGACCAGACCACCCTGGGTCTGCTTGGTCGTTTTGCGTACATTGTAGGTTTGGGCATTGGGCGACGAGGCTCGTGGATCGTTCTCGAACGCTTCCCGCGTCAGCCCTTGTGGGTCCTGTGCCGACACATCGACATGATTGAGCAGCAGGCTAAGATGGCCGGCATCGCCTACGCGCAGCCCGAGCTTGGCATTGACCTGGTTTTTCTGCGCCCTGCTATGGTCGCGGTAGCCGTCTGTACGGAAATGATTGGTGCTCAATAGATAGTCTATGGCGCCGGCGCCTTCCCCACGGGACCCTGACGCTTTCATGCCGTAACGCTGTTGCCCGTAGCTGCCGGCTGCAAAAGACGGGGTAAGGGTAAGCGGCCCCTCACCGGTTTCGGTTTCGGTCAGCAGCACACCGCCCGATGAGTTGCCGTGCAACGTGGAAAACGGCCCGCGCAGGACCTCTGCCGATTCAATGGAGGACAGATCAATATTGGACGTCTGGCCCTGTCCGTCTGGCATGGTCGCCGGAATGCCGTCCACATACAGGCGGATGCCGCGTACGCCAAATGCCGACCGGGCGCCGAAACCGCGAATGCCCACCTGCAGATCCTGAGCATAGTTCTGCCGGTTGCGCACGGTCAGCCCCGGGATGCCGCGCAAACCTTCGGATAGATTGACTTGCATCTGGTTGGCGCGGATGTGCGCACCGTCTATGATGCTGATCGATGCCGGTATTTCGCTTGCCGGGCGATCCATACGGGTGCTGGTGGCCACAATGGGCGACAGTTGGGTAATGGGAGCTTCAGGTGTGGCAGCAGCGGGCGTGGCTGATTCAGGCCCGGCTGTGATGGCTGCTTGTGCTGTAGTCACCGGCTGGGCAACCGCCGCGCAGGCAAACAGCGAAAAAATACAGCCGGCCACAACTGCGGGCTTAAAAGTAGGCGAACTCATGGACAAACTCATGCAGATTAAATGGTCAGGATGCTGGCCAGGCGACGCGTCTCATCTTAGGCATGGTGTACACCAGCCAGCGTGAAAGCGATATGTCTGTTAAAGGCCGTGTTATGTCCGTTTTTGAAACGAACTTAAATCTTGTTACGTTCTATGATAACCCGTCAGTGCCCGTACGGGATTAAACATACATCAAATGCTTATATCTTTGATGTGCGAGATCTTAGGGTTCAATTTGTTTGAGACTGATTTGCGGGTCAGTCAGATGGGTGCCCGGACTGCTTCGCCTTCTTTTTTCCTGCACTGTGCGCAACTTCCACGTGTGCGATTGGCCTAGCGCTGTTCGGGTAGCTTCTTAAAGGCTTCGTTGGGGGCTATATATGGTGATAATACTTTCTTGTTTAATCCAATATTTTGATATAACATATATCTAACTTAAATCTCCTTCTAAAGAAAATGACTCCATTTCCCTCACATGGTGTGTCCAAAGAAACAATCAAATATGCACTGGATGCGTTCGCAGAAAGTGATAAAAACTGGCGAGGAGGGCGCATTCCGCTCTACGTTTTTCGTGGCGAACAGGATGCGTACGAAGTAGGGCGTGATGCTTTCTTTCAATATTTCTCAGAAAATGCGCTGGGCGCAAACCGGGCATTCCCAAGCATCAAAACCATGCAGGAAGAGATTATCCAGAAGTGCCTGTCATTATTAAATGGCAGTGCCGATATGGCCGGGATTGTCACCTGCGGCGGAACGGAGAGTATATTTTTAGCGGTGCGTGCGGCACGCGCAGAAGCAAGGTTGAAGCGCGCGTTACCGAAAGGCTGTGGCAACATTGTACTTGCGGAAACGGCACACCCGGCTTTTACCAAAGCTGCGCAAAGTATGGATCTGCAAGAGCGCCGCATCCCCGTGATGCCCGATGGACGTGCCGATGTCGATCAAATGGCGGCATCGATAGATGAGCAGACCGTGATGCTAGTCGGCTCGGCACCCTGTTTTCCGTTTGGAGTAATAGATCCTATCGCCCGTTTGGGCCAGATCGCGCTGCGCCATGACATATGGCTGCATACCGATGCTTGCGTGGGTGGATACTTAGCGCCATTTGTCCGGGATATTGGCTATCCCCTTCCAGAATTTGACTTGAGCGTACCGGGAGTAGCGTCGCTTTCCGCCGATCTGCACAAATATGGATTCTGTCCTAAACCAGCTTCTACTGTTTTCTTTTCAAATCATGAGCGGTGCTCCATGGCTGGATTTGATATTGATGTTTGGCCTTCCGGGCGGTTTGTAACTCCCACGTTAATTGGTACGCGTCCGGCTGGCGGTGTCGCCGGAGCCTGGGCGACGCTGCATTTTTTAGGCGCAGATGGCTATCGGCGCATTGCACAAAAAATAATGACGATGCGCGATAGCTATATCAAGGGGATCATAGCAATTCCAGGCTATCGGATGGTCGTGGATCCCGACCTGGCTATTCTGGCATTTGCGGACCCCGGCCTGGATATGTCACGGGTCGCCGCCTTGATGCTTGAAAGGGACTGGCTGCCTGGCATGACCACGCAGCCACAGGCGTTGCACATGATGCTGTCGCTGTTGCATGAACCTGTACGCGAACAGTATTTGTCAGATTTACGTGATTGCTCTGAGATCGTGCGTCAACAGATGGCGGCGGGACAAAGTGGATTGCGAGCAGCGGTGCAGTATTAATTCATAAGCAAGTGTTTTGTGTATAAATTGCAGTTTCAATCATATTTCGGAGGAGACTATGACTATTCTCGAATCGTTCTCGCGTCGCGACGCATTACGCTTGATGCTCAACATGGGGGTCCTGACCTTCGGCAGCGCAGGCTTGATTTCCCCTCGCCAGGTCCAGGCGCAAGAACCCAGCAATGCGTTTGTACTGGGCCATTTCGGATCAGCCAATCCGCAAGTGCTTGGAAAAGCGATGGGGACGTATAAGAACGCTTTTGGTACTGGAGTCAAGACTGATTTCGTTACTGTGTCGGCCGGCTCGCAAGTGCTTGCTGCCATCGCAGGAAACAGTATGGATATATGTAATGTCGGCTCAAGTCCCATGGTCGTGGGCTTTGGACAAGGCGTGAAAATGTCGATGGTTTACGTACAAAAGTACATTACCGACAGTGAATGCCTTGCCGTACGTAAAGAGGCGGGGATCACCGAATTAAAAGACTTAAAAGGCACGACTATTGGACTGCCGTTTAATACTTCGGTACATTTTGCGCTCAATGCCGCGTTGAAGTCGGCTGGCATTGCAGCGAATGAAGTCAGGCTTTTGAACATAAAAGCTGACTCCATACGAGCTGCGTGGAAACGTAAAAGTATTGATGCTGCTTATATTTGGGCGCCTGTCTTGAATGACCTTGTTGCTGATAACGGCACTATTTTATTACGCACCGGCGATCTGGCTGATTCAGGTTTGCTGGTGTTTGATGGCATTGTAGTACGGGATGAATTCAAGCGGCAGCACCCCGAGTTGGTACTGGCTTATCTCAAGGAATATGCGCGCTTATGCGATATGTACGAGAATGATCCAAAGCAGGTTGTCGACGTACTGTCGCCCTACTTGAGTTTGCCGCCCGAAACGACAATTGAATATATGAAAACTTTCCATTCAATACCGGCTAAAGAATTGGCCACCGACAAGTGGATGGGAATGCCGGGAGCCAAGGATACAGGGGTGTTGCGTACATTGCGCGCGCAGGCAGAGTTTCTCAAAGAAGCAGATCAGCTTCCGGTTGTGCCTGCCAGCTTTGCTCCTTTTGTCGATTCGTCCTTTTTAGCACAGATGATTTAACAGGAACGCTTATGTCTATTCAACCGGTAAGCATGAGTTCGAAGTCGCGCGCAGACAGAGCAAAATTAATATTAAATGGTGTATCCAAGCGTTTTGGAAACGGTGCTGACGCAGTCCAGGCCCTGGAACCAGTCGATCTCGTTGTTGAAAACGGTGATTTCGTCTGTATTGTCGGGCCGTCGGGTTGCGGAAAAAGCACGCTCTTAAGTATTGTTGCCGGCTTTGAAACGCCTTCGTCTGGAAGTGCAATTTTGGATGGGAAGAAAATTCTTGCGCCAGGAGCAGAACGTGGGGTAGTGTTTCAGCAAGGCGCGTTGTTTAACTGGATGACCGTAAGAGATAATGTCGCGTTCGGACCGCAGGCCATGGGGAAATCTCGAGAGGCATCTTTAAGTGTGGCAGCCCGCTATCTGGAGTTGGTGGGGCTCACTTCATTTTCCCATCGTTATCCTTATGAATTGTCTGGCGGTATGCAACAGCGTGTCGCTATAGCCAGGGCGCTTGCCAATGAGCCGGAAATTTTGCTGATGGACGAGCCTTTTGCCGCACTCGACTACCAAACTCGCGAGCTTTTACAGGAAGAAATCCACAGTATTTGGAAACGTACTGCGAGTACCGTACTTTGGATCACCCATAGCATTGATGAGGCTTTGGTTCTTGCGACGCATATTGTCGTCATGAGCGCAAGGCCGGGCCGTATCAAAGCAACCTTCGAGTCCGATTTCTCAAAAAATACCGATCCGATGCTGACCACAACGGTTGAGTTCGCGGATGCCAAGCGTCAGATCGTGGCGCTTTTGCGACAAGAGTCCATTGAGGCGCAGCGACAGGAGATTAATCTATGAATAATGCAACGGTAAAGCGTCTGTGGACTCGCAGGCCGGTTAGCAAGGAGGGGTTTTTCAATTTCAAATTGAGTATGTGCTCTTTTGTAGGCATGCTCGCAATCTGGATAGCCTTGACCGGCTCCGGATTATGGGTCCCTATCGTTGATCCCATGTTCTTGCCGTCGCCTGTTGCTGTGTTGGATACGTTCTGGCAGCTTTGCAATACAGGCTACCAAGGCAATACATTGCAACACCACTTTTTTATCAGCCTGTTGCGCTTCGGTGTGGCGTTCTCCATTTGCATTCTGGTAGGCATCCCGATTGGGTTGTGGATGGGAATGAATAGTGCGGTGCGCGCGATACTTGATCCGCCGATAGAAATTACCCGCCCGATTCCCAAACTGGCCTTGTTGCCTCTGTTTATTATCTGGTTTGGCATTGGAGAACTGTCCAAGACAGTGGTGATCGTCGCTGCGATCTTTCCGCTCATGACAATCAGTGCGATGCAGGCGGTCAGATCGGTCAGCTTGCGCAAAATTCAGGCGGCTCAATCTTTGGGGGCCTCACAGTCGGTGATTTTTCGCAGGGTTTTGCTTCCTGCCAGTCTGCCGGGTATTTTCACCGGCATACGAATGTCAATTGGCATTGGCGTGACCATGCTGGTGGGGGCCGAGATGGTGGCAACCAGCGATGGTATTGCATGGATGGCGCTGACCGCAGCCGATTTTATGCTGACCAATGTCGTGTTGGTGGGCGTATTGATAATGGCCTTGCTGGGTTATGTTCTGGACCGTTTATGTCGTCTGCTGGAATCTCGTTTAGTGCATTGGAGCGGACGAGATTAAATTTTCGTTGTGATCTGATCAGAGGCGCGCTTGCGTAGCTGCTCGCAAAGTTGTTCCGAGCCGTCAATCAAATCTTGACGAATCGCTTCTGATAATTTTTTTTCATCCCGTTGTGTTAATGCCTTCAGAATTGCGGCATGGTTGACGCCGCCTTTCCACGCCCGTGTGTTGTACGGGTAGAGCAGGCGCAGCATTGGACCAGTCTGCATCCAAAGGGATTCCAGAATCGCCATGAGTGTGGGCATTTCGCACTGGCGATAAATGCGAAAATGAAACTCGCGATTACACGCGAGGACAGTGACATAGTCATGCCCCTGTTTCGCCTTAAGCAGCTCTTTCTGTATGTTCTTTAAGGCGTCAATGTCGCTCTTGGCGATTCTGCTCAGGGCGGCAGTGGCTGCAATGGGTTCGAGCGCCAGCCTGATTGCCACTAATTCACGATATCGTTCTTCCGACAGGTATGGGACGAGTAAGCCCCGCTGTGGTCCGGGCTCAAGGCAGGCCTCGGCCGCCAAGCGGTTGAGTGCCTCGCGCGCGGGCGTAAATCCGATATTCAGAAGAGAAACCAGGCCGCGTACCGTGACGCGTTGCCCCGGCGCCAGTTCGCCTGAAGACAACGCTTCGCGCAGCGATTCATATGCCTGGTCGCCAAGTGTTTTTACGCGTACCACTGGAGCAAGAGCAGGCGTCGCAGAAGATGCTGCCGATGTCGAAGATGGGCCGGATTTAGCTATAAACATAACACGCAGGTGAGGTTTTGATACCCTGAAGTTTAGCCCATCTGACTTGACGGGTGTATGCATGAAAACATTCTTTTTTTAATTTATCTGAAAGCTCTGTGGATGCGGTTGCATCAGCGTGTCTAACTGCTACCAGCTGTGACCCTGACGGCGCTCTGCACGAATCACCACGCACGTGCCAATCGCACTGACATTTGTCCAATCCACTATAAAATACCCTCATCGAATCAAGAGGTGGATTGTGCCAAGAAAAGCGTCAACATTATCGGTCGCTGACGAGAACCCGGCGTCGGGCGGCGTTGCGGCGGTGGATCGCGCCCTGTCGCTGCTGACCGTATTTCGCAAGAACGATGGGTATCTTTCGCTGGTAGAGCTGGCGGACCGCACACGCATGTACAAGAGCACTATCCTACGGCTGCTGGCCTCGCTGGAGCATTACGGCATGGTGCATAAGTCCGATGACGGTCGCTATGGCCTGGGTGAAGGCGTCGTGCGGCTGTATGGCGTTTACAATTCGGCGTTTTCCCAGGCCGATGTCATTATCCCGGTACTGCGCGCACTGGTGGAAAAAACCCAGGAAAGCGCCTCGTACCATGTCATCAGCGGCAATAGTCGGCTGTGCCTGCATCGGGTCAATTCGCCATTGCCGATCAGCTATCGAACCCGCGAAGGGGATGTGTTGCCATTGGATAAAGGTTCCGGTGCGCGCGTGCTGCAGGCCTTCACTGGCGCTAAAGGCAAACTGTACGATCAGATCCGACGTGATGGCGTCATTGTGCTGGACGGCGATCGCATGCCCGACCTGGCAGGCGTTTCCGCTGCTGTGTTCAATGCGCATCACGAATTTGCGGGAGCATTGACGCTGACCATGCCCTCGTCCCGTCTGAAACCGGCTTTCAGAAACGAGGTGCTTCAAGCCGCGATGGCATTAAGCAAAAAGTTCGGCTATATCAAAGACTGAATATTTCAAGACTGGCGCCTGGCGATAGCCAGCGCATTGCCTCCATGCAAATCGGCCCACAGCGGCCGATTTTGTTTTGCGTTCCACATCTTCCTGTATCTGACACTAACGCCGCAAGCCAATTACATTTGCGATTGCGTGTTGACGCGCTTGTCATTTCTGTTTTAATATTCTATTTAATAGAATATTGTTCTATAAGATAGAATATAGGAGAAAGCATGAATCAGACACATCCCGAGCGAGTGTTGATCAGTGAAGTGGGGATGCGCGATGGGCTGCAGAGCATCAAGAGCATCATGCCGACCGAATATAAATTCAAACTGATCGATGCGCTATATGAAGCCGGCATTCGCGAAATCGAAGTGTGTTCGTTTGTGCCTGCACAATTGTTGCCGCAAATGGCTGATGCGCCAGAGGTCGTTCGTTATGCGCTTCGTTACGCCGATCTGACGGTTATGGCGCTGGTGCCGAATCTGCGCGGCGCCCGAAACGCTCTGCAGGCGGGGGCACACAAACTGACGCTGCCGGTTTCTGCCAGCGAGGCGCATTCGCTGGCCAATGTGAGAAAAACGCGGCAGCAGATGGTGCAGGAAGTGCGCGAGATCGTGGCGCTGCGCAACGAGATTGCACCTAACGTGAAGATAGAGGCCGGCATATCGACTGCATTCGGTTGCACGATCCAGGGAACAGTGAGTGAAGACGATGTAGTCTGGCTCTCGTCCCAGCTGGTGGCTGCCGGCGCCGACGAAACCGGGCTGTCCGATACCACCGGGTATGCGAATCCGGCCCAGGTGCGGCGACTTTTCCGGCGTGTCTTTGCGGAAATAGGCGACAAATGTGGCGCGGCCCATATGCACAACACGCGCGGGCTGGGCATGGCCAACAATCTGGCTGCCTATGATGTTGGTGTGCGCACCTTTGATGCATCGCTGGGCGGGCTTGGCGGTTGCCCCTATGCGCCTGGCGCGTCAGGCAATGTGGTTACCGAGGATCTGGTGTTCATGTTCGAGGCCATGGGCATTGATACCGGTATCAATATTGAAAAACTGATTGGCGCCCGCGAGCCGCTCAAAGCCGGCGTTCCACAAGAAGCCGTATATGGCATGGTGGCCGAAGCCGGCGTGCCTTTAACCTTTGAACAACAAGTGTGATATGACAGAACAAACATTGCCCTATGCGGGATTGAAGGTCATTGAGTTTACGCACATGGTGATGGGTCCTACTTGTGGCCTGATCCTGGCAGACCTGGGCGCCGATGTCATCAAGATCGAACCGCTCAAGGGAGATAACACCCGTCATCTGCTGGGGTCTGGCGCCGGTTTTTTTTCCGCGTTCAATCGCAATAAAAAAAGCCTGGCTGTTGATCTGAAGTCGGAGCAGGGGCTGGCATTGGTCAAGGACCTGATCGGCTCGGCCGATGTGGTGAGCGAAAATTTCAAACCAGGCACCATGAAAAAACTGGGGCTGGACTATGAGTGTTTGTCAGAACGGAATCCGGGCCTGGTGTATGTCAGCCACAAGGGATTTCTTCCCGGCCCCTACGAACACCGCACTGCGCTGGACGAAGTGGTGCAGATGATGGGCGGGCTGGCCTACATGACCGGAAGAAAGGGCGACCCGATACGCGCGGGCACCAGTGTCAATGACATTATGGGCGGCATGTTTGGCGCCATCGGCGTGATGGCCGCGCTCAAGGCACGTGACCTCACCGGCAAGGGACAGCAGGTGCAAAGTGCCCTGTTCGAAAATAATATCTTTCTGGTTGCCCAGCACATGATGCAGTACGTGGTCACCGGCAAGGCCGCCGACCCGATGCCCAGCCGCATTTCGGCCTGGGCCATTTACGACGTCTTCAATGTCAAAGACGGTGAGCAGATATTCCTGGCGGTGGTCAGTGATACGCAGTGGCGGATTTTCTGCGACGCCTTTGGGCTGCCCGAGTTGCTGAACAATCAAGATTTGAAAACCAATAACCAACGGGTGCAGGCACGTCCGTGGCTGTTGCCCCTGCTGCAGGAACGCATGGCCGCCTATTCAAAGAAAGAGCTGGCCGCGCTGTTCGAAGCCAATGCGTTGCCGTTCGCGCCCATTGCGCGGCCCGAAGAGCTGCTGGACGATGCGCACCTTCTGGAGACCGGCGGGCTGGCGCCCATGCAGATGCCCGATGGTCGGCAAACCACTGTGCCGCTGCTGCCCATCTGCATGGATGGCCAACGGCTGGGCGTGCGCCTGAACCCGCCGCGGCTTGGTGAACATACGCTGAGTATTCTGCAGAGTGCCGGATTGAGCGACGAACAAATCAATACCTTGCTGGAAAACAATGTCATTGCCACGCACTAAGGAGACAAACATGAAAAAAATTGCCGTTGCCTTTGCGACCGCGCTGTTAACCCACCTGTCATGGAGTTCCGTCGCGCAGGCGCAAGAGCGCTACCCGCAACGGGCCGTGACCATTACGGTTCCCTATTCTCCGGGGGGTACCACCGATTATGTAGCCCGTATGCTGGCCAAACAGATGTCCGAAATATCGAAGCATTCATTTGTCGTGGAAAATAAGCCGGGAGCCAGCGGCACCATCGCTACCGCTTCAGTCATGCGAGCCAAACCGGATGGCTATTCCTTGTTGATGAATGATACGACATACGCAATGTTGCCGGCGGTGTTCAAGAAACTGTCCTGGGATCCCGTCAAGGATATTGCGCCCATTGCCAATGTCGCTTCAACGCCTGTCATCTTGATCGTGCCGGCAAATTCGCCGTTCGATTCGCTGGCCGATCTCGTGAAAGCGGCCAGGGAGAAACCTGAGTCGCTCACCTTCGGCTCCGGGGGCAAGGGCAGTTCAACGCATCTTGCCGGCGAAGTGTTCCAGCATCAGGCGGGCATTAAGCTGCTGCATGTTCCCTACAAGGGTGCGGGCGAAGCCTTGCTCGCCCTGGTCGGCGGAACCGTGGATGTGGAGATCAGTGCAACACCCACCGCCATTCCACAAATTAACAGCGGCAAGGTCAGGGCCTTGGCCATCAGCAGCCCGCAG
The DNA here is from genome assembly GCF_014897675.1 of Advenella sp. FME57. GTDB lineage: Bacteria > Pseudomonadota > Gammaproteobacteria > Burkholderiales > Burkholderiaceae_B > Advenella. Next base: position 105,990 of record NZ_JABUXU010000005.1, read on the forward strand.
CGCCTGCCACAACTGCCCGCCGTGCCGACTTTTGTACAGGCTGGCCTGCCTGATTATCAGGTGCAAAACTGGTTTGGTCTGGTCGCTCGTGCCGGTACGCCGCCAGAAATCATCAACACGCTGAACCGTCTGGTGAAGGAATCGGTGGCCGACCAATCCATACAATCGTCGTTTGAAAAACTCGGTGCGCAAGCTGTAGGCAACAGCCCCCAGGAATTCTCGCAGCAGATTGCAAGTGAAATTGACAGTTGGGGGCACACTGCCGCACGTGCCGGCCTGGAAAAGCAGTAAGGGTGCGTCATGTTTTTTCTGAACCAGGAGCCCGAACGTTGTGACGCGCAGGTATGGAGCACTATGCCTGACCATTTGCGCTTGCGCAATACCGATTCTGAATGGGCCAAAGCCAATAAGGGCGGCGAGCAATTGCATTCCTTTATCGAAGGCCCGGCCATGGATGCCCAGGGCAATCTTTATGTGACTGATATTCCTTACGGACGCATTTTCCGTATTTCGGCGCAAAAGGGTTGGGAATTGATTGTCCAGTATGACGGCGAACCGAACGGGCTCAAGGTTTTGCACGATGGTTCGCTGCTCATTGCCGATTATCGCCGCGGCCTGTTGCGCTGTGACCCGCTCGCAAAAGTGGTTGAGCCGGTGCTGGCGCGACGCAATGCCCAGTCATTCAAGGGGCTGAACGATTTATATGTCACTCGTGATGAATCACAGGTGTATTTCACTGATCAGGGGCAGACCGGCTTGCACGACCCTAGCGGAGCAGTGTATCGCTATGGCCTGAAAACGGGTCAGCTCGATTGCCTGATGAATAATGTCCCTAGCCCCAATGGGATAGTGGTCGATGAAGACAGATCGGTGCTGTTCGTGGCAGCCACTCGGGACAACGCCGTATGGCGTGCACCTCTGCTGGCCGACGGATCGGTATCGAAAGCCGGCCGCTTCTGCGCGCTGTTTGGGACCAGCGGCCCGGATGGTCTTGCGCTGGACCAACAGGGCAGACTGTATGTGGCGCATGCGTCGCTCGGACGCGTATTCGTATTTGAGGCCAACGGCGAGTGTTGCCGGATACTGCGTTCGGTTGCCGGCAACACGGTAACCAATCTGTGTTTCACCAATGCGCGCTGTGACACCTTGCTGATTACCGAATCGTCCACAGGCGCCGTGCTGCGCGCTGCGGTTGGCGCAGCAGAAGATAATTTTCAACAACCCAAAAAATAAGGGAACGGAGACAACAATGTTCAAGAAAACAATGATGACCGGATTGACCGGCGGTATGTTGCTGGCCGCAACGTTGACCACTGGCCTTGTGCAGGCCCAGGACTGGCCTCAGCGGCCCGTGCGCATGGTCGTGCCATATACCCCTGGCGGCGGAACCGATAGCATCACCCGGATTATTGCCGAGAAGATCAGCCAGATGGATAAGGATATCCAGTTTGTGATTGAGAACAAACCAGGCGCAGGCGGCAATATCGGCATGACCCAGGTGGCCCGGGCCAAACCGGACGGATTGACGTTGGGTATGGGACAGACCTCGAATCTGGCCATCAACCCGGTGATCATGCAGGATATGAAGTTCGATGCCAGCAAAGATTTCACGCCGGTTGGGGTGGTCGCCGAATTGCCAACGGTATTGGTGGTCAAGGCCGACTCTCCTTATCAATCGCTGGCCGATGTGATAGCCGCAGCCAAGGCCAACCCCGGGCAACTCAAGCAAGCCCTTGCCACCCTGGGCACCGTAGGCCATCTGGCCGGCGAAATGCTGTCCTACAAGGCGGGCATCAAGGTGCTGAATGTGCCTTACAAAGGGGCCTCTCCGGCGCTGACCGAGCTGATTGGCGGCCAGACCGATTATATGTTTGCGACACCGGTGTCGGTGCTTAAACTGATCGAAGGCAAGGATCTGCGCGCGCTGGCAGTTACATCCAGCAAACGCATCGCCGCCATGCCAGACGTACCTACAGTTGCAGAACAAGGCTATGAGGGATTCAGCGCGGTTGACTGGAAGTTGATTGTCGGGCCGGCAGGCTTGCCGAAAGATGCCGTTGACCGTCTGAGCAAGGCCTTTGTTGCCGTCAGCAAGGATCCGGAATTTATCAAGCGGATGGAAGCAGACGGCAATACCGTTGTAGGAGGCCCTGCAGCCGATGCCCAGGCGTATCTGGCCAAAGAACAGGTTGAATGGCGTACATTGCTTAAGGCAATGCAATTTCAACTGAAATAAGCCTGTTTTTGGGGACTCGGCGCAATTGGCACCCCCGATACAGGATTTGGCCCGTATGTATATGTCCTGGACCTGTCTGAAAGGGTGGGTGCACAGGCTGCCATCGGGGCCTTCGTGTATCTGTGGATATGGTATGCTTGTCTTGCCAGCCTGCCTTGCGATTTTCCTGCCAAGCTACCGCGCGCCCTCTCTTTCCTCTTCATAGCCGTATTCTATTTCAGCAGATGACAGAAAGGAACGATGCCTGTATACAGGTGTCAAACTATCAGTACTGCAATCGAGTGGCTTCCTTTGACGTTACTGTTTTCTGCTCGGATGCACCAAGGAACCGCTATGCTGTACTCACGAAATTTTCAAACCTCCTTTCTTCACCCCCGCTATTGGCTCACCTGGTTTGGCCTGGGCGTGCTGTTCCTGCTGGTTCAACTGCCATACCCCATATTGCATCGGCTGGGTATCTGGATGGGACGCTGTTCCATGCGTTTTCTCAAACGCCGGGTCGGAATTACACGTCGGAATCTGCAATTATGCTTTCCCAATATGGATGAAGCGTTACTCGAGAAGAGAGTGCGGGCAAACTTTGAGTCGCTGGGCATGGGCTTGATGGAAACCGGGATGGCGTGGTTTTGGTCCGATGAGCGGGTAAAACGCTGGTTTGATGTCTCCGGATTGGATAATCTGAAGCAGGCGCAACAGGATGGACGCGGTGCGCTGATGATTGGTGTACATCTGATGCCGCTGGAGCTCGGTGGCCGCGCAATGGGGCTGTGCCAGCCGATGATGGCGACCTATCGACCGCATAATAACAAGGCAATGGAATGGGCGCAAACCAAGGGCCGTATGCGTTCCAACAAGGCGATGATCGATCGCAAGGATTTGCGTGGACTGGTGCGTGCACTCAAGCAGGGCGAAGCCGTGTGGCTGGCCCCCGACCAGGATTATGGCCGCAGCGGTAGTGTTTTCGCACCTCTGTTTGCAGTTGCCCAAGTGGCTACGACCAGCGCCCCTTATATGCTGGCGCGGCTGGCCAAACCTGCGCTGGTGCCCGTGGTATTGATCCGCCGTCCGAACGCCGGTGGCTACGATTTGCTGATTCAACCTGAACTCAAAAACTATCCCGTGGACGATGAAATTGCCGCTGCCGCTTATATGAACAAAGTCGTGGAAAAAGAAATCATGCGTGCGCCGGATCAATACATGTGGCTGCATCGTCGTTTCAAAACCCGTCCGGTTGGGGCCCCGTCACTGTATTGACTGGCGTTGATCGCCAATGCGTCGTCTCGATTGCAGTTGCCATGCGCGCTTGTGATATTCTCGTGTCAGCAGTTCATCACGGATGAACCGGTCAAGTGGAGATAGCAATGGCAACTGCAGTTTTACTAAGAGAGTACGGCGGTCCCGAGACGCTGAACGCTGAACATGTGGACGTGGCCGCACCGGGCCCGGGAGAACTGCGTATCCGGCAGACGGCAATTGGCGTCAACTTCCACGATGTGTATGTGCGCGGCGGCCTATATAAAACCCTGGCATTGCCCGGAATCCCCGGGATAGAGGCGGCTGGCGTGGTCGAGGCGATCGGGCCGCAGGTGACCGGCTTCTCGGCAGGCGATTCGATTGCCTATATTACGAATCATTATGGTGCCTACGCGTCGGAGCGGATTCTGCCGGCCCGCCTTGCCATCCGTCTGCCCGATGGCATTGATCAAGACCTAGCGGCATCGGTCCTGCTCAAGGGCCTGACCGCCCAAATGCTGTTGCGACAGGTCCATCACGTGCAGCCGGGTGATACCGTTCTTGTACACGCTGCCAGTGGCGGCGTGGGGCAGTTGCTTTGCCAGTGGGCCAGTTATCTGGGCGCCACGGTGATTGGAACGGTTGGCAGTGAAGAAAAAGCCGAGCAGGCGCGCGCCATGGGATGCGCGCATACCATTTTGTATCGCGAGGAAAATTTCGTGGAACGGGTGCGCCAGATCACCAACGATCAGGGGGTCAACGTCGTTTATGACTCGGTAGGCAAGGACACGTTCCTGGGTTCACTGGCCGCGCTGGCCCGACGGGGCCATCTGGTCAATTTCGGACAGTCTTCGGGCAGTATCGACCCGATTGAGGTATCCATCCTCGCACCCAAATCCAATAGTCTGACCCGGCCGGGGGTATTTCACTATACCGCCGAGCGCGCGATGCTCGAATCCATGGCCAGCGAACTGTTTGCGTTGATGGAGCGGGGCGTATTGACAGTGCAGACCGGACAGATCTACCCGTTGGCCGACGCTGCGCGTGCGCACCAGACGCTGGAGTCCAGATCACGGATGGGAACGTTGCTGCTCAAGCCCTGATTGGAAGTGCGAAATCTGCCGGCAGGGCGAGCTGATATCGGGCATTGTTCGTTGGTCGATCACCACTGCTCAGGACGTGTTTCCTGAGCAGCAATGACCCTGTGCATAAAGAGCATTTGATATTTACGGCTTCAGATGATGCGATAATTGATGTAAAGTGGCATCATAATTGATGTAACAAGTCATTATTGATGCGATAGGATTACGGAGAGACCATCATGCGAACCACTGTCACCATAGATGAGGTTCTATACGCGCAGGCATTGGAACTTGCCGGTCCTGGGATAGTGCGTGCTTCCGATCTATGCCGGGAGGCGATGAAAACCTATGTGCGCGTCCAGGCCGGGCGACGGCTTGCTGCATTGGGTGGACAGGCGCCAGATATGAAGTACATACCGCGCCGCAGGGATGACGCCGGATCGCTATGAGCGTGCTTGTCGACACCTCGGTGTGGGTAGATCACTTCAGAGTGCGAAATGATGCATTGGTTCAGTTGCTTGAGGCCGATCGTGTCTTGGGCCATCCCATGATCCAGATTGAACTGGCCTGTGGAACACCGCCCGCGCCGCGCCTGCAAACACTGAATAACATAGGGCTCTTGCAACCCTGTAACCAGGCGGGCTTGCGGGAAGTTGCGGACTTTATTGAACGTGAACGGCTTTATGGCCTGGGGAGCGGCCTGGTAGCTATGGTTCTTCTTGCCTCTACACTTATTACGCCGGGCGCGCAATTGTGGACGCTGGACAAGCGCCTGCGCGCGATGGCCGAGCGTTTCAGGATCGCTTTTCAGGCGCCTGGATATTAAAATTTGTGGAAGAAAAGATTTGCGGCAGGACAATCCTGCATTTTTTGCATTTTGCATTTGTAATCATGGCGTCCTTCCTTTGAATATTGTATCTATAAAGAGTAGCGCATGTGGATCCAGAAAGAATTTCAATTGAAAGCGCGTCCCAGAGGATTTCATCTGGTGACCGAAGAGATTGTGTGTCAGGTGCCGGACTTGACCGGCCTGCGCGTAGGCATCATGAATGTGTTCCTTAAACATACCTCGGCATCGCTAACCATTAATGAAAATGCCGATTCCGCCGTACGGGTTGATTTCGAAAATTATTTCAACCGCCTGGTGCCGGAAGATGAGCCGTATTACACGCATACGTACGAAGGCAGTGATGATCTGCCGGCACATTTCAAAAGCAGTATCCTGGGCTGCACGCTGGTGGTACCCATCACGAATGGTGCGCTCAATCTTGGCACCTGGCAGGGCATTTATTTATGCGAGCATCGCAACCATGGCGGGCCACGAACGGTTGTGGTCACTGTGCAGGGCGAGGCTGGCGATTAGCCTATTGATGGCGCAGTGTGCCGTGATTGCTGCCAAGGGTCGCAAGCAGTCCTGCAAGTAATAACAATAGCAATCGTTGTTACGTACGCGACAGCGCGTCGGGCCACGCAAACCATGTTGATAGTGGTTGAATTTCGTCTGTATTATCCATTAAAGTAATGGCACACGCCGGTCGGCAGGCGGATACACTGACCAACTGCGGTTACCATAGCGTATGCGCAGCCAGCGCTTTGCGGCAGGCTGAAGTTCAGGCAGAATTGCCGGATAGCATTGTCGGGCAGTTTTTTTCGGCTGTAGTCGGGCAGATTACGATCGGCTTTATATTGTTGCTCAACCACAAGGGCATTGACCATGACACTTCTCTTTGCGTTTTTGCATCACGTTCTGGCTTTCGTGCTGGTTGCCGCACTCGCCATTGAGCTGGTGCTGGTCAAGGACCGTATCAGTATCGAACGTGCCCGGCGAATTTTGCGTGCCGATGCCATTTATGGCGCGTCGGCCATGCTGTTGCTGATCGTGGGTTTTTTGCGCGTGATCTTTTTTGAAAAGGGTGCTGCCTACTATTTTCACAGCATTCCCTTTGTTGCCAAACTGCTGCTGTTTGCCGCAGTAGGCGTGCTGTCCATTTATCCGACCATGACTTTTCTGTCGTGGCGCAAAAGCCTGAATCGTGGCCGGGAACCGGTGCTGGATCCTGCGGTGATCAAGCGGATTCGCAAGCTGATTCATTACGAATTGGTCTGTCTGGTGCTGATAGTGCTGGCGGCCGCCATGATGGCCCGTGGCGTAGGCTACTGGGGCTAGGGGAAGGAACCGTGTCAGATACAGTGCCACGCGTGATGTCTATGTTTGTGTATGGAACGCTGAAAACAGGTTGTTGTAATCACGAACGTCATTGCTCCATGGCAGTACATACAGAAAAAGCCTGGCTATGGGGCCGGATTTATCATCTTGACCACGATGAGGGGTACCCTATGGTGGAAATCTGTCCGCAAGCCATTCTGGCGCGGGGTACCGACCAGCCCGGGATGGATGCGTTGCTGGAGTGCACGCCAGGTACAACGGCCAGGCCCGATGGCGACTGGGATCTGATCGAAGGCGAGCTGATGCAATTTGATCGTCCGGAACGCGATGTGCCGCTGATAGACCTGCTGGAAGAGTTTCGCGCCGATGGACAGGGGCTGTATTATCGGGTGCTGACCACTGTGAACACCGATGCCGGCCCACAAACGGCATGGACGTATATCAGGGAGCGCGAACACGATGGCCGTCGCTTGCATCCGGATGCGACCGGGACGGTGTGCTGGCGCCCGGTCGACCTTATTTCCTGAAGACGGCGTAGCTCCAGGAAATGTCGTTTCGACCCAGTGTGTCGTTTTTATAGCTTTTCTTATAAAGCAGTTGCAACCCGCAGGTGCGCGCAAGCGCGATGGTTTCTGCGTCCGGGATGTCGAACATGTGGCGCTCTGCCGGGACGGGGCCATGGCGCAGGGACATCGACATAATGCCGTTGCGCCCCAGCAGCCCGGCGCAATGCTGCATGGCAGGCAGTCGCTCTTGTTCCTGCAGGTGCATCCACACCGCGGTCAGCAGTATCAGGTCGTATTGCTTACCGCTGGCGCGTACCAGGGTCAACTGCGGCAGGCTGTCTGCGATCCAGTTGATAGCGGCATCGGCATGATGCAGGTCGCCCTGTTCTCGCATGGCAGCGGTGGGCTCGACGGCATCCACCTGGTAGCCCAGCGCCGCCAGCGCAGCTGCGTCGCGGCCGGTACCGGCGCCGATATCCAGCACTTTTGCCGGTGCCTCTGGGTAAAAGCCACGTACCGGGTTGTGCACTTTTTCGAAGGTGACGCTTTCGTAGTCAGCGGCAAACCGTTGTGCCTTTTCTGCATAGCCCTTGCTGCCTGCGATTTCGACCATGTTCTTATGCCCATTCATGTATTGTGGATTAAGACAAGTGTATCGGATTGGGAAATTAAAATAGGGTTTTGTTTCATTCGCCCATATTTTTGCTCCGCACTTCTTTGCAGCAATTTCTTTTTTCCAGCCCGGAATTCTTTATACTTGTGCTGCTCTACATATTAAATTCTGCATATTTCAAATAGGTTATTGCGTGAATAACTCTCACAACAGTAGTGATGGTGGCGATATCGTCGTTTCCATCCAGGGGGTGGGTAAAACCTACAAAAGCGGTTTTACAGCCCTCAAAGGCGTCAATCTGGATATCCGCCGGGGTGAAATTCTGGCCCTGCTGGGACCCAACGGCGCAGGCAAAACGACCCTGATCGGCATCGTGACCGGCCTGGTCAACGCATCCGAAGGCACGATTCTGGTTGACGGCGACGACGTGCAACGCGATTATCGACGCGTGCGCCCGAAAATCGGCCTGGTTCCGCAGGAGCTTTTTACCGACTCGTTCGAGACGGTATGGGACACGGTTACATTCAGTCGCGGCCTGTTTGGCAAGCCGGCAAACCCGGCGCATATAGAGCGGGTGCTCAGGGCGTTGTCCCTGTGGAACAAGAAAGATAGCAAGATCCTGAGCCTGTCCGGCGGCATGAAGCGTCGCGTCCTGATCGCCAAGGCTCTGTCGCATGAACCCTCGATTTTGTTTCTGGATGAACCGACTGCCGGCGTGGATGTAGAACTGCGTCACGATATGTGGAATCTGGTGCGCAAGTTGCGCGAGCAGGGCGTGACCGTGATCCTGACCACGCACTATATCGAAGAGGCCGAAGATATGGCCGACCGGATTGCCGTGATCAATAACGGCGAAATTATCCTGGTGCAGAACAAGGAACAGCTGATGGGGCAACTGGGCAAGAAAGAGCTGCACCTGCAACTGACCCAGCCGCTGGATGCGCTGCCACCAGCCATGTCTGCTCATCCCCTGACCTTGTCGGCAGACGGGGGTACGCTGGTGTACACCTATAACAAGGAATCGGAAGACAGTACGGGTAAAAGCCTGTCCGAAATGTTGCGCCAGCTGGGCGACGTCGGCATTGAGCTCAAGGACCTGCAATCGCGAGAAAGCTCACTGGAAGATATTTTCGTGAGCCTGGTAAGGAAAGATTCATGAATCTGTACGGCGTAAAAGCAATTTACAAATTTGAGATGGCGCGGGCGTTCCGCACACTCATGCAAAGCATCGCATCGCCGGTGCTGTCCACGGCACTGTACTTCATTGTGTTTGGCGCTGCTATCGGTTCGCGCATGGGCGACATTGACGGCGTATCCTATGGCGCATTCATTGTGCCCGGGCTGCTGATGATGGCCCTGCTGGGGCAGAGCGTCTCGAATGCGTCCTTTGGCATTTATATGCCCAAGTGGTCCGGCACCATTTATGAAATCATGTCGGCCCCGGTTTCATACTTCGAGGTGATTCTGGGTTATGTCGGAGCGGCGGCAACCAAGACGCTGATATTGTCGGTGCTGATCCTGATCACGGCCCGTTTCTTTGTTGAATACCAGATCCAGCATCCATTCTGGATGGTGCTGTTTCTGGTTCTGACTGCGGTCACCTTCAGCATGTTCGGTTTCATTATCGGGCTGTGGGCCGATGGTTTCGAAAAACTGCAGATCATTCCGCTGATGGTGATTACGCCGCTGACCTTTCTGGGCGGCGCGTTTTATTCCATTCATATGCTGCCCGGCATCTGGTCCAAAGTGGCGCTATTTAACCCGGTGGTGTATCTGATCAGCGGCTTTCGCTGGAGTTTTTACGGCGTGGCCGATGTGAACCATTACGTCAGTCTGTTCACCATTCTGTTCATTCTGCTGGTGTGTGCCCTGGTGGTCTCGTGGATGTTCCGTACCGGCTACAAGCTGCGGCCCTGATGGCGGCCTGATACGCGCCCGGATGCGAGCGGCAGGGCGTGTCAGGGTGTCTGGGGTATGCCTGGAATGCGTCTCTGGTGGGCGATCAGGACAGGTTTTGCAAAGTATCTGCCCGTATGATGGCGGTGCCTGCCTGTTACTAATGAGGGCTGGGGTTTGGCGGTGAAGTCGGATGCCGTCAGTTCCTGTGTGTACAGAGGCTGCTGCGATGAGCCTGCCCGGAATGACTTTTTCAGGCCTGGATGACGCTGCGGGCCTCTTCCTTGTCGGACTCGTCCGTATGCGCCGGCACATTTTCTTCTCTGTCCTTAGCGGCGCGTGAAACCGGCTCGGCGGCAGGCGTGTTGACCGATGGGGTGGTCACGGCGGCATCTCGCAGGCGGCTGCGTTTTGGTTTTTTTTCACGCACCACGGCCGGCGGCGTCCAGGTCACGATATGCAATGAACCGTCTGCATGTTCCACCAGGGCGGTCATGCTTTCGACCCAGTCGCCATCATTGCAGTACAGAATGCCATCCACTTCGCGGATTTCCGCCTTATGGATATGGCCGCAAACCACGCCATCATAATTGTTCTTGCGTGCTTCCTGCATGACGGCATCTTCGAACGCGGAGATATAGCTGACCGCATTCTTGACTTTCTGCTTCAGGTATTGGGACAGTGACCAGTATCCCAGCCCCATGCGCGCGCGGGCGCTGTTGAGCCACATATTGGAGGTGAGGGCAACGGTGTACAGGTGATCGCCCACGTAGGCCAGCCACGGCGCAAACTGCACTACACCGTCGAAACGATCGCCGTGCAGGATCCACAGGCGTTTGCCATCGGCGGTGGTGTGCTCGGTTTCCTCGACTACTTCGATACCACCGAAGTTCTGCTGCACATAATGCCGGGCAAATGAGTCATGGTTGCCGGGAACGAAGACGACCCGGGTGCCTTGCCGGCATTTGCGCAGTATTTTCTGTATGACGTCATTATGCGACTGCGGCCAGAACCACTTGCCTTTGAGCTGCCAGCCATCGATAATGTCACCGACCAGATACAGGGTATCGGATTCTGTGTGCTTCAGAAAATCCAGTAACGCGCTCGCCTGGCAGCCTTTGGTGCCCAGGTGGACATCGGAGATCCAGATCGTGCGATAGTGGGTAGTAGGATGTTCAGACAAAGTAATGTCAGGCCAAAAGTACAGGTCGGGAATGACTCTTATTACACCAATCCGTTGTGACGCATGTGTGACAATACCCGGTATATTATCTGTCACCTGTTTGTCATCTGAGCGACTGTTTCCTTTTTAACACATTGGCGGTCGTATTCCAAATGAGTCGTAGCTGAATGAATGCGTATCTTGCCGGTCTGTTTCTAAGTGGTTCCCTGATTCTTGCGATCGGTTCGCAAAATGCCTTTGTCCTCAAACAGGGGTTGCGCAAAAGCCACGTCTTCTGGGTCTGTCTGGTATGCAGCCTGTCAGATGCGGCGTTGATCCTGACCGGTGTGCTGGGGTTTTCCGTTGTCGCCCGCTATGCTACGCATGTGGTGCCACTCATCAAGTACGCCGGCGCGCTTTTTCTGTTCGTCTATGGTCTGCTTCACTTTCATGCGGCCATCACCAAAACTGCCAGCATGGGCGATAGCCATATCGAGGCGCCTTCGCTGAAACGGACCCTGCTGGTATGCCTGGCGCTGACCTGGCTCAATCCCCATGTCTACCTTGATACCCTGCTGCTGATCGGCTCGGTATCTACCCGGTTTCCGGGGGAGCACTGGCTGTTCGCAGCGGGCGGCATTACCGCATCGCTGGTCTTTTTCTTTTCCCTTGGCTACGGTGCGCGGCTTTTGTTGCCGTTATTCAAAAAGCCCGTGGCATGGAAAGTGCTGGACCTGATCGTGGGCGTCACCATGTGGACCATTGCCTGGCAATTGGTCTGGGGTCAATCCCTGGGGTAACAAACCGGGGCAAGGCGGGGCAAGGCGGGATCAATCGGGCGTGGGGCAGGTTGGCCCGGACGTGGCGGGCCGGGCACAAAAAAGCGTCCGAACACTGTCTATGTTCGGACGCGGGGGTTGCATTTGGCGCAGCACCTGGCCGGCATTCATGTAGAGTCAATGCAGGGCCGGCCAGGAGGGGCCCACGAGCACGCCGGTCAGTGACTAATGGCCGGGCGCTTTTTCCGGCTTGTTTTTCAATGACTCATCCAGTTCTATGGCCCCTTCTGGCGGTTCGGGTGTGTCGTCCCGTTCCGTTGTTGCGCTTGCCGGCGCTGCGGGTGTCTGTGTTGCCGTGGCATTGCCGTCCACATCCCTGCTGCCATCACCATTGCCGCCTTCGATGGCGGGGCTGACCAGCTCCACAACCCTGGCACGCGACATCAGGCCGACAAATTCGTCGTTGTCGCCGGTTACCACGACCGGAGCGGTCGATTGAAGCATATGAGTCAGCACTGCGTCCAGATTGGTGTCTGCCGAAACGGTGCGGGCTTCTTCCACTTTCGAGGAAATGTCCCGCAAGCCGGCCCGGACCGCATCTTCGGCCGCGGACAGGCGCAGCAGACCGGCAAAGGCCTTGCCATCGAGCACAGGGGCGAACTTGTAGTCGTATTGTTTCATGCGTTCGATGGCATGTGCGGGGCGTGCGCGCATGGTCAGGGTCAGGCGTGGCGCATTGACCGCGTGACTGGCGTTAAGCGCCTTGCCGCGGTTCACATCCTGCAGGAACGCGGCAACGTATTCATTGTCAGGAGACAGCAGAATATCTTCGGGCGTGCCTTCCTGGATCAATTCGCCGTCCTTCAGAATAGCAATGCGATTGCCCAGGCGCAGCGCTTCGTCCAGGTCATGGGTAATGAACACAATGGTTTTATTGAGTTTGGCCTGCAGTTCGAGCAACTGGTTCTGCATTTCGCGGCGAATCAGCGGGTCCAGGGCCGAGAATGCCTCGTCCATCAGCAAAATGTCTGCGTCGGTAGCCAGTGCACGCGCCAAGCCCACGCGCTGCTGCATGCCGCCCGAGAGCTGGTGAGGGTACTGGTTCTCAAAACCGGCCAGACCGACCTGGTCAAGCCAGTAGCGGCCCTTGTCGTGTGCGTCGGTTTTGCTCATGCCCTGAATGGACAAGCCGTAGGCGGCATTGTCCAGCACGGTTTTATGTGGCAGCAGACCAAAGCGCTGAAACACCATGCTCATGGTTTTCTGGCGGAATTTTTCCAGGTCCTTGCGGCCCAGGGTCACGACATCGGTGTCATCGACCAGTATGTGGCCCGCAGTGGGTTCAATCAAGCGGTTAAAGTGACGGATCAGCGTGGATTTACCTGAGCCGGACAGCCCCATGATGACATGGATGCTGCCTTCTTCGATACTCAGGCTGATGTCTTTGAGGCCCAGCGTATGGCCGCTTTTGGCCAGCAATTCTTCCTTGGAGATGCCCTGTTTGACGGCATCAATCCATTTTCCCGGATTTTTGCCGAAGATTTTGTAGATGTTTTTGACTTCGATTTTACTCATAGCGCACCACCTGTGTTTTTCCGTTTCCCATAAGACTGGGTGATGCGATCAAAAAGCACCGCAAGAATGACAATGCCCAGCCCGGCCAGCAGGCCGCGGCCAACTTCAAGGCGGTTGATGCCAAGCAGTACTTCGTAGCCCAGGCCGCGCGCACCAATCATGGATGCAATAACAACCATGGACAGCGCCATCATCGTGGTCTGATTGATACCTGCCATGATGTTTGGCAGCGCCAGTGGCAGTTGCACGCCAAACAGTTGTTGCGAGGAGGAGGCGCCGAAGGCTCGCGAGGCCTCTAGTACTTCGCGGTCAACCAGCCGGATTCCCAGGTCGGTCAGCCGGATCAGCGGGGGCACAGCATAAATTACGGTTGCGATAATGGCCGGGATCTTGCCAAGACCGAACAGCATGACAACTGGAATAAGGTACACAAAGCTGGGCAGCGTCTGCATGATATCCAGAACCGGCAGCATGATCGATCGCACCGGATTGGATTTGGCGGTGATGACGCCCAGCGGAATGCCGATAACGATTGAAATTGCAGTTGCCATAATCATGAGCGACAGGGTTTGCATGCCTGCATCCCAAAGGCCCAGGACGCCCAGCAGGGCCAGCAGCACGCCCATCATCAGGGAGAATACCGGGCGGCGACTGGCGGCAAAGGCAATCAGTACGGCCACGATAATGACGCTCCACCATGGCGCGCCGCGCAGAACTTTTTCGATCCAGACCAGCAGGTGCAGGAAAGGCTCCGACATGGCGTTGAGCCCATCGGCGTAATTGGTGACCAGATGGTCCACAAACCCGTCGATGCTTTTGCGCACATCGCGCGCAGAGATAATTTCAGGAAACATAATTGTATTTTTTCATTTAAAAATAGGGAAAAACAGGACCGGGCCAGGGCCGCAGGACACGGATGTGTCCGGCAGGCAGTACTGTTGCCCGGTTTTGACTGGCGCAGCGGTCAGAGCGAGGATTTAACACGAGCGGCCACCTCGGCGGGTACCCACTTGGACCAGATGTCCTGTTGGTTTTTCAGAAACCATTGTGCAGCTTCGCTTGTGTCGGCGCCGGATTCTTCCATATGGGCCAGTGTCTTGTTGACGACATCAAACGGGACCGACACCTTGCTAAAAAATGCTGTCAGTGTGGGCGCATCTTGGGTGAACTTGGTACTGAGCGCGGTAAACACCGGATTGTCCGGGTAGCCGACGGCTTGGGGATTGGCGCAGTCTTCACGGGTCAGGCACAATTGCTTTTCTTTGTCGTAGGCTGGCATGTCAAGTTTGACCAGTTCCAGCGCGCTGACCAAGGGTGTGGGCTCCCAATAGTAAAAGACGATATCCTTCTTGCGCTTGTAGGCTGACATCAGGGCCGCTTTCTGGGCAGCGCCGGTACCGGGGGCATAAACCTCGAAGTCCTTGTCCAGCTTCAGGCCCTTGGCCAGGTTGGTGGCTACCAGCTGGCAGTTCCAGCCTGCCGGGCAACCGTAAATCCGGCCTTTGTCGGGATTTTCCGGATCGGCAAACGCGTCCTTGTATTTGACCAGATCAGCGGCTGACTTCAGATCGGGAAATTTGCTGGCAGTATATTTGGGTATATACCAGGCTTCCCTGCCTGTATACAGTTCGCCGACGCGTTTGACCTTGCCGCTTTTCTCGGCACGGATCCAGGCGTCACTGACGCTGTTGAGCCAGATTTCCGTATTGACTTGCAGATCGCCGCGTTCCAATGCGGCCAAAGCGGTGAGTGTTTCGGTGGGGAGCATCTCGGTCTGACATCCATACCCTTTTTCAAGGATATGCCGTTCGACGTCGGCCAGAATCAGGTTCGATTCCCAGTTCATGCCACCGAACTTGATTGTATCGCTGACTTCGCAGGCCGGGGCTTGGGCCGCGGCTTGGGCCGCGGCCGCAGAGCCGGCAAGCCCGAACGTGGCCGAAGCAATGAATACAGCAGATAGAACTTTAGTCTTTATCATGGCGATGTGCCTCTTATGGCTAAAAGTTAAGCTAAACGCTAGGATTGGCATCGGCCCGTCCGAAAACGGGCGTTTCAATTGACGTGTAAGCGATTAGAGCGATTCCTTCACTTTGGTGGCCACTTCGGGGGAAACCCATTTTTCCCAGACTTCGCCCTGATTTTTCAGGAACCAGTCTGCGACATCACGCGAGTCGTCGCCGCTCTCTTCCATGTGGGCCAGTGTTTTGTCCATGACCGGCAGGGGGACCGATACCTTGGAAAAGAATTCGGTCAGTTTTGGCGCCTGCTTGGAAAATTCGGTATTCAGCGCAGTAAATACCGGGTTGTCCGGATACGCGCTAGGCTGTGGATCGGCGCATTCAGGATTGGTCAGGCATTTCTGTTTTTCCGCGTCGTAGGCCGGCAATTCCAGTTTGACCAGGTCAAGCGAACCCACCAGGGGGGTCGGATACCAATAGTAGAACACAATGTTCTTCTTGCGTTTGTAAGCCGAGGTCAGGGCCGCTTTCTGTGCTGCGCCAGTGCCGGGTGAGTACAGGGTGAAATCTTTCTCCAGTTTCAGGGCTTTGTACAGATTGCTGCTGACCACTTCACACCCCCAGCCAGCCGGGCAACCGTAGAAGCGCCCCTTGCTTGGGTCTTCAGGATCGGCAAATTCTTTTTTGTATTTGGGCAGATCGGATGCGGATTTGAGGTCAGGGAATTTTTCGGCTACGTATTTCGGAATGAACCAGGCTTCGCCGCCCGTGTACAGATCGGCTACTCTTTTGACTTTACCGGTTTTCTCGGCTTTGGCCCAGGGATCGCCTACGCTGTTGAGCCAGATTTCAGTGTTGATATCCAGATCGCCGCGCTCCAACGCTGCCAGGGCGGGTAGAGTCTCGGTGGGCAGCGTTTCAGTCTTGCAGCCGTAGCCTTTTTCAAGAATGGTGCGCTGAACGTCGACCAGTACCAGGTTCGATTCCCAGTTCATGCCGCCGAAGTTGACGGTGCGATCTACTTCGCATTGGGCGTCTGCAGCTTGTGCCGTGGCGGACAAGCCCAGGCCAAACGCAGCCAGTAGCGTCGAGCAGAGAATTTTGTGTTTTAAGAACATGGCCGTAGCCTCCTTAAGTCTTACAGGGTTATAAAAATAACTGTGTATGCCAAAGAGTGTGCGGAAAACGACGTAGCGCCGTCGATACAAACAAAAATTGATGGGCGGCGGGGCGCCCGATTGACAGGTAAAACACTTTTACCAGAAGGGGCAAAAGGTGTACACAATTGAAACGATGAATTAATAAAACCCCACCATTGTAACAAATCGAGAGGGTCCGGGCAAACCAGCCCCCTTGGTAAAATCCCTAGCAGCTTTTTATGTTCATGTATGAGAAAATTAATTCACATACAGAAATTAAATGGGTTAAATTAAACGGCTTAAAATGAATGGGCTAAATTGAATTTGGCTAAATTCGGCTATTTACCCGACCCAAAGGAAACCAAGTAATGACAGACAGTACAGCGCAAACCGCAAGCACCACCAGCAAAAAAACTGGCGCCTGTTCCTGGATCGTCCGGGAAGCGGATGTCCCTGGCTACAGCCCCGCCAACCACCATGGCACCGTCAACCGGCGCCTGATCGGCCCCGAGACGGTCGGCGCGCGTCACCTGGAGGTGTTGGTGGGTACAATTGAGCAGAATCGGGGCGCCTTGCCGCATGCCCATCCTGGCATTGAGCAGGTGGTGTATTTGCTGTCTGGCACGGCAGACGTGGAAATGGACGGGGAAAAGGGTTCTCTGCAGGCCGGAGACTGCTGTTTTTTTCCTGCAGACAAAAAGCATATCTTTACTGTGACCAGTGCCGAGCCGGCGCGCCTTCTGGTCATTTATTCTCCTCCCTATGAAGAAAATCCGGCCAGGGTGGTACGGGATTGATCGCCGGATAACCCGATTTTTAGCATAAACCCAAGCGTGCCTTTTCATGGTACCGCCGCTCAAAGAAGCCTTGTCCTTTACTGGAGACATTATGAATATCAAACCCCTACGTTGTTTGCTGGGTGCCGCCGCCCTTATCGCCGCGGGCACCGCCGCAGCTGCATGGCCGGAAAAACCCATTACCATGGTCGTCCCGTTCCCGGCCGGTTCGGGGACCGACTCTGTCGGGCGCATCTTTGCCCGTGAAATGACCAGCCGTCTTGGTCAGCAGGTGATTGTGGAAAACAAGCCCGGTGGCAACGGTACGATTGCGGCGCAGCAGGTTGCCCGCTCCAAGCCCGATGGCTATACCATTCTGATTTCAACCAATACACCGCTGTCGGCTGCGCCGTGGCTGCAAAAAAGCGTGCCTTATGATGTGCTCAAGGATTTCACGCCGATTGCGCGCGGCGGTAACCTGCCGTTCATTTTGGTCGCCAACATGAAGCAAACCTTCAATTCGGTGGAGGAACTGGTTAAGCAAGCCAAGGCCAGCCCAGGCAAACTGACCTACGCCTCAGGCAACAGTACCGGTATTGTTGCCGGCGCTACGCTGTCGCATGCTGCCGGTATCGAGACCCTGCATGTGCCCTACAAGGGCACGCCACAGGCGCTGACCGATCTGATCGGCGGGCAGGTGGACTATATGTTTACCGATCTGACTTCGGGCATGCCATTTGTGCAATCCAAGAAGATCAAGGCGCTCGCAGTATCTACCGCCAAGCCCAGCACGCTGTTGCCCGAGTTGCCTTCCATGGAGGCGGCCGGTATCGATAATTTCGACATCAATTCATGGAATGGTTTTCTGGGCCCGGCCGAGATGTCCGATGAGGCGGTGGCGGCGTTGAACAAAACCATCAATGAAATCGTGAGCGATGCGAAGGTCAAGCAGGAGCTGGCGCGCCTGGGATTTGATGCCTTCAGCGGCACCCAGCAGGAATTTGCGACATTTGTCCGCGAGCAGTACGCGTTATGGGGCAAGCTCATCAAGGACGCCGGGATCCAGGTTCAATAATAATGACAGACAGCAATCGAAGCGGGCCGCTGGCCGGAGTACGGGTCCTGGATCTGACTTCCATTATTCTGGGGCCGTTTGCCACGCAGATGATGGCAGATCTGGGCGCGGACGTGATCAAGGTGGAATCGCCGGTGGGCGATACGATACGGCAGGTCGGACCCATGCGCAATCCAGGCATGGGTGCGATCTATCTGCATCTGAATCGCAACAAGCGATCGGTGGTGCTTGACCTGAAAACCGAGCAAGGCAGGGAAGCCTGCCTGCATCTGGTGCGCGAGGTCGATGTGCTGCTCTACAACGTAAGGCCGCAGTCCATGGAACGCATGGGCCTGTCGTACGAAGCGGTCAGCGCCGTGAATCCGAAAATCGTCTACGTGGGCGCCTATGGCTTTGGCAACGAAGGCCCGTACGCCGGCAAGCCGGCTTACGATGATTTGATACAGGGAATGACCGGTGTGGCCCGGCTTTACGAACGCAACAGCGGGCACGAACCGCGGTATGCACCGCTGACGCTGGCCGATCGCACCATCGGGCTGCAGGCGGCCATTGCCTGTCTGGCAGGCGTCATCCATAGCCGGGCAACCGGTACGGGCCAATCCATTGAGGTGCCGATGTTTGAGGGGATGGCGCAAATGATATTGGGCGATCACCTGGGCCAGCGCACATTCGATGAGGACGCGCCGGCAGGCACCATGGGCTATTCCCGGTTGCTGGCCGAACATCGCAAGCCCTATCAGACACAGGATGGATATGTTAGCGCCCTGATCTACAACGATCGGCACTGGCAGCAGTTCCTGGCGGCCATCGATCGTGCCGATCTGATCATCGATTCGATCTTTTCCACCCATTCACGTCGAGCCGAAAACATTGATGAAGTATACCGGTTTGTGGACGGGGTCCTGCGGACCCGCAGCACGGCAGACTGGCTTGCGCTGTTTGATGCGAACGATATCCCGTGCGCCCCGCTGTACGCCATCGAAGATCTTCCCGCAGATCCGCACCTGAAGGCAACGGGTCATCTGGTGCGAACTGATCATCCCAGCGAAGGGGTGGTCCACACGATCGCGCCGCTGGGGCGATATTCGGCCACGCCGCTGAGCGTCTATCGCCATGCGCCCGCGCTGGGTGAACATACTGAAGAATTGCTTGACGGGCTGCCCATGGACAACGAGAAAAAACAGGCCATATTGAAGGCGGCAAAGCGTAGCGCGAACAGGCACTAAGCCAATGCGCGGTCATCCAGTGGGGGCGATGACCGATGCGAGGGCGCTCGCGCTGCCGATTGCAGGCATGGCCCATGACCGGCGGTAAACCGCCGCGCCTGCCATGGGGGCATTGCGCCTTTGAAGTGACACAACATACCTAAACGACGGAGTAATGATGGATTTCTCGCTTTCTCAGGATCAGCAAATGCTTGTGGCTGCCATTGAACAGCTATGCAACGGTTTTGACGACGAATACTGGCTCACCTGCGATAGAACGGGCGAGTATCCAGAGGCGTTTTATCAGCGCCTGGCCAAGGCCGGCTGGCTGGGCGTGGCCATGCCGCAGGAATATGGTGGCGCAGGATTGGGTATTACCGAAGCCGCGCTGATGA
The DNA here is from genome assembly GCF_014897675.1 of Advenella sp. FME57. Classification (GTDB taxonomy): domain Bacteria; phylum Pseudomonadota; class Gammaproteobacteria; order Burkholderiales; family Burkholderiaceae_B; genus Advenella. The sequence continues at coordinate 125,790 of NZ_JABUXU010000005.1, forward strand.
TGAAAGCCATTTCGCGCTCGGGTGCAGGCTTTACCGGCGCCTCGGCCGTTCATATGAATATCTTCGGGCTGAACCCGGTGGTCCGTTTTGGTTCGGAGGAACTCAAGCAACGCGCGTTGCCGCCTCTGATCGAAGGCAAGGACAAAGCCTGCTTTGCCGTCACCGAGCCCGATGCCGGGCTGGACACCACCCAGTTGACCACGCGTGCGCAAAAGCATGGCGACCACTATCGGATATACGGCCGCAAAATCTGGATTTCCACCGCCCAGGTGGCCAGCAAAATGCTCCTGCTTGCCCGCACCACGCCGAAAGACCAGGTATCGAAGGCCACCGAAGGCCTGAGCCTGTTCTACACCGATCTTGATCGCAGCCAGGTTGAAGTGCGCGAAATCGAAAAGCTGGGGCGCAAGGCCGTCGATTCCAATATGCTGTTTTTTGATGGCCTGGAAATCCCCGAATGCGATCGCGTGGGCGAAGAGGGCAAGGGTTTCGAATACATTCTTCATGGCCTCAATCCCGAGCGCATCCTGATTGCCGCAGAGGCGGTCGGCCTGGGTCAGGTGGCACTGGACAAGGCAGTTCAATACGCGAAAGAGCGTACCGTATTTAATCGGCCTATCGGTCAGAATCAAGGTATCCAGCATCCGCTGGCGCAATGCTGGATGCAGCTGGAAGCCGCCGATTTGATGGTGTCCCGTGCGGCCGCCGCCTATGACGCCAATGAGCCGGCGGGCGCATACGCCAATACGGCCAAATACCTGGCAGCTGAAGCGGCGTTTACATCGTGCCAGACAGCGATCCAGACCCTGGGCGGAATGGGCTATGCCAAGGAATATCACGTTGAACGCTATTTGCGTGAAAGCTTTATCCCGCGTATTGCACCGGTCAGTCCGCAACTGATCATGTGCTTCATTGCCGAAAAAGTGCTGGGCCTGCCCAAATCCTACTGAAGGCGCGCAAGCTTGCAGCGCCGATTCGGGCCGTGGCCGGCTTGCGCCGGTTGCGGCCGCTAGCGCTTCAGGTAACGGGTATCGTATATTGGCCCGGATGCTTAATGCTGTTCAATGAAGGTACACATCACTCGTAGTTTCTGGGCATGATTCTGCAGATTGGCCTCGATCCGGTACAACGGTCCTGCAATGGAGATCGCAAAATGGCCGCCCGAAACAGTCACCGGCCAGGCGATGGCGCCGACATCGACCATGGACTCGCCCAGATTGGTGAACAGCCCTTTTTCCTGCCCTGCCTTGATGTCCGCCAGAAACTGCTGGCGCGTGGTAATGGTGCGGTCATTGCGCCTGGCAAAACTCATCTTGTCCAGCAACGTGAGTTGCGCCGGTTCATCCAGCGCCGAAAATAGCGCCTTGCCCAGCGAATTGGCGTGGATTTCCTTTTGCTCTCCGGCCACGGCGACATAATGAATGGGGTTTTCAGAAGGAAGCACATCCAGGTACACCACTGTGTTCAACGAAGTGAGTTTACCCAGCACCACCGTCTCGCCTGTGATGGCGCACAATTCCCGCAAACTGGGATACAGCCGCTCGAGCACCGGATCGGCTTTGGTAATGCGCTGCGCCATGGCCAGCAGACGTCCCGTTGGGTAATATCCCTGACGACGCGACGTTTCGTACAGATAACCCAGGCTCAACAGCGTGCGTATTAGCGCCAGGCAACTGGAGGCCGGGGCATTGAGTTCGCGGGCCAGTTCCGAGAGCGCCAAAGGCTTTTGTTCGCGGGAAAAAATCTCGATGATCTCGATAACCCTGAGCGCGGTTTTGACGCGATGGTTTTCGGTGCCGGGGGCAGTGGTGTTCATGAATAGGGACACAGGGAGTGACAGGGTTACAGTTTAACCGATGCCATAATTTCTTACACTGTTTTGTTTGATTGCGGCGGGTACTCGTGCCATTCTCTGAGCAAAGAAGACGGTACATTTCAGTCCGCAATTTAGTTCATGTTTAAAATAATTAATTAACACAACTGAAATACAAGGAGAAGATATGAAACGCGCATTCATGGCCGTTGCAGTCGCTGCCGTTTTTACCGGCACGTCGTTCATCCCAGCCAGCGCCCGTACGGCAGACGCAGCCGCTGCCGATACCTTTGCGGTAAGCGGCCTGGAAAAGCCAGGATCAATCTCGATCGACAAATGGGGCATCCCGCATATCTACGCGCAGACGCTTTACGATGCCTTTTTCCTGCAGGGATTCAATGCGGCGCGGGATCGGCTGTTTCAGATCGATTTATGGCGCAAGCGCGGCCTGGGTGAAATGGCCAAGGATTTCGGTCCCGATTATGTCGAGGGCGATCGCATGGCGCGCGCCGTTCTGTTTCGCGGCGATATGTATCGTGAGTGGCTGGCTTACGGTTCGGATTCGAAACGCGTGGCGCAGGCATTTACTGCCGGCATCAACGAATACGTAAAAATGACGAAGGCCGATCCGGCACTGTTGCCCGAAGAGTTCAAAAAACTGGGCTATCAGCCGTCCATGTGGCAGGCCGAGGATGTGGTGCGGATTCGTCATCATGGCCTGACGCTGAACGCCAAGAACGAGCTGGATCGCGCGCAGGTTTTCTGCAAAGTAAAGGATGATCCGGTAAAGGCAGACTGGTTGCGGCGCGAATTGAGCCCGACCATTGATCCGAAACTGGTCGAGGGGCTTGATCCATGCTCGATTCCGGTGAAAAAAATCAAGGATGCTTATGATCTGGCCACGGCCACGCCGAAACTGAACAAACTGCCGCCAGGCGTCGACCAGGGCAAGACCGCAGGCGGGCAGCCGGAGCAGAAAACCGAAAAAACATCTGCAACAAATACAAAGGGCCCGCTGCCGGTATCGGCGCTGTATGAGATTGTCAGGAACGACAGTGATACCGAAAGGGGGCTTGGGTCGAATAACTGGGTTATTGGCGGCGAACGGACAACGACCGGCAGGCCGATCCTGGCTAATGACCCGCACCGCTCCCATGGTGCGCCGAGTTTGCGCTATATCAGTCACCTGAATGCGCCGGGACTGTCGGTCATTGGCGCTGGCGAACCGTTTCTGCCAGGCATTTCGATTGGTCATAACGAGCAGATCGGTTTTGGACTGACCCGTTTTTACATGGATCAGGAAGATATGTACCAGTATGAAATCAATCCCGAGAACAAGAACGAGTATAAATACCAGGGACGCTGGGAACCCATGCAGACCGTAGAGGAAGAAATTGAAGTCAAGGGCGGGCCGGCCCAGAAAGTGACGCTGCGCTTTACCCGCCATGGCCCGATCCTGTACCAGGATGAAGGCAACCACACCGCTTGGGCTTTGCGTGCCGCCTGGCTGGATCTGGGCATGGCCCCTTATTTCGGTTCCATGGATTACATGCGAGCGACCAACTGGGATGAGTTCAAGGCAGCCATGAATCGTTGGGGCGCGCCGGGCGAAAACCAGGTCTTTGCCGATGCTGACGGCAATATCGCATGGATGCCGGGCGGGCTCACCGTCAAGCGAGACTGGGATGGACTCACACCAGTGCCCGGCGACGGTCGCTATGAATGGAGCGGTTATCGGGACATGGACGAATTGCCCAGCCTGTACAACCCGAAAGCCGGCTATATCTTGACGGCCAACGAGAATAATATTCCGCCTGATCATCCGGCGTTCAAAAAAGGGGTTGGCTATGAATGGAGCAGCGATTTTCGTGCCAAACGCCTGAAGCGGATTATTGGCGCCAGCGACAAATCTTCGATTGCCGATTCCGAAGCCTGGCAGAACGACAAAACCTCGTTGCCTGCAATCAGAACCGTTACCGTGCTGCAACAAGTGAGCACCGAGGACGAGAAGCTCAAGCCCGTGGTGGACATGCTTAAAAAATGGGATGGCCAAGTGACGGCAGACAGCCCGGAAGCGGCTGTCTTCGAAGTGTGGTTCAGTCGCTATTTACGCAAGGCCGTAGTGGATCGTGCGTTTGATCCGGAAATTGCAAAAATGATCGGACTGGCCGACCCGGAACGGGTGTTGGACGTCATCGAAAAACCCGATGGCTGGTTTACCGAAGCCGAGCGTAACCAAATTATGCTCGACTCACTTGGAGAGGCTGTTGCCGAAGTCAGGGAAAAGCTGGGTGACGATCCGCAAGCGTGGAAATGGGGCACGCTGCACCAGGCGGTGTTCGTGCATCCCATGAATGCGCTGCTGTCGGATGAAGAGAAAAAGACATTCAATGTCGATGCTGGTCCGATTGGTGGTTCCGGCTATACACCCATGGCGACCAGCTACAGTGAAACAAGCTATAACTTGAGGTCGGGCGCCTCTTTTCGCATGGTGCTCGATGTCGGACAGTGGGATAGCTCCACGGTCATCAACACCCCGGGACAATCGGGCGATCCGCGCCTGCCTGGTTACCGCGACCTGGCACCCATCTGGGCGAAGGGCGAGTATATTCCGTTAACCTTCAGCAAGGAAAAGGTCAAGGAAAATACCGTCAAAGTCCTGAACTTCGAACCGGGGAAAAAGCAGTAAAGTCGCTTTTATGCTGACATGGCCACCGCTGCCTTGGGCAATGATGAGAACTTAAGGCGGCGGCCGCGGTCCAATCTGCATCTTGCGCAAGAGGTTTGCGCGTAAAATGAATCAATCCTGCCAGCCTCAACATGCGTTGAGGCACGGGCAGGAATCTCATTGGAAGTCAGATTCCCAGGTGCGGTCATGAATGCGAAAGCGCGCATTTTCTTTTTTGGCGATACGCATGGCGGTTTTGAGCACTGTCGGGAGATTGTCATGGCAGGCAAACCCGACGCTGTCATTTTTCTTGGCGATATCCAGGCCAGCCAGCCGCTGCATGAGATTCTTGGCGACATCCGTCAGATGACTGACGTTTGGTGGATTCCTGGCAATCATGATACCGATAGTGCGGCCATCTATCACAATCTTTTCAATTCCGAATTGGCTGGCCGTAATCTGCATGGCAGGGTCGTGGATATCCATGGCGTGCGCATTGCCGGTCTGGGCGGCGTGTTTCGGGGCACCATCTGGAACCCGGCCAGGCCTTACTGGCGGTTCTATTGTCCCCAGGATTACGAAGCGCACAGCCTGCTCAAGGCGGGAAAAAATGGCCAGGGTGACCGTCTGCGTCATCGCAGCTCCATCTTTCCCAGTGATTACGACGCCCTGATGCAGGAACAGGCCGATATTCTGGTGCTGCATGAAGCGCCGTCCTGCAATCGCTACGGTTTTACCGTGCTGGACCGTCTGGCGCTACGGCTGGGCGCCACCCGTGTGTTTCACGGACATCATCATGACTGTTATGATTATTCGGCGCATTTTGAACGTATGGGATTTGCCGCGCACGCAGTGGGGCTGCGCGGTGTGCTCGACAGCAATGGCGTGGTGATTCGCGCTGGCGACCTGGACGGCAGTGGCGAAGACCGGGTTGCTGCGTTGCCGGACGCGCGCACACAGCCGGCTCGGTGAACTGGGCTATGATATGGCTGAGTCCGGCTTGAAGATTGTTAACAGCAGGAGAGCGTAATGAGTACAAACGTGATTAAGGCCAGGGTAGAGGGCATGACTTGCGACAAATGTGTTGCGCATGTGACTCACGCACTGGAGTCGGTGCCCGGGGTAGTATCGGCGCAGGTCAGTCTGGCGGGGGCGTCGGCAGATATCGTTGCCAATGACAGTGTCACCGCGCAGCAACTGGCCGATACGGTCAAAAGTGCGGGTTACGTTCTGAGAGTCTGAACGCAGCAGGCCTGATATCGACATCGGAAATAGATCAGGCGGCCATGCACAGATCAGGCGGCAAATAAAAAGCCGCTACATCGCCGGTATGGCGTGTAGCGGCTTCGTTGCGGAATCCGGCTGCGCTGTTGATAGGCAGGCAGTCAGATATTAATCGTCCCAGCGGCGGCGGTCGTGGCGATGATAATGGCGATCACGGCGACGGTCATCGCGATAGTGGCGGCGGCCACGATCGTAACGGTCATCGCTGTCCTTGAACACCTGGTTACCGACCAGACCACCCAGTGCGGCACCGCCCAATGCAGCCAGCGGGTTGCCGTCAGTCAGTGCATAACCGGCACCACCGCCCAGTGCTGCACCGCCAACGGTTCCTAGATCCCGAGTTGGGTGACGGGTAGAGCAGCCTGCCAGAACGGCACCCATAAGTGCCACAAGACAGACTTTTTTTATCATTTGCGAGGTCATAGTAAACTCTCCTTATGGAATAACTATGGAGCTATCATAATCGCTTTGTTTGTACTGATGGCAAGCAAATGTATCGAAAGATAGCTGGCAAGCCTGTTTGGAAATGGATTGAAAGTTTAAGCATCGGGTCGTTGTTTTCAAGTAGCCACACGCTGCCCGAGATTGCCGCTCAATATCTCTCGATAGCGCCCGATTTTTACCTGCTCGGGTCATTATTGTGATTAAAAACCCGATTTACCGCCGTATGTCAAAGGAGACACGAATGATCCGGCTTTACGAACTCTGTGCCAGCGAGCCCGACCTGGTATTTTCACCTTACTGTTGGCGAGTGAGGCTTGCGCTTGCGCACAAGCGGCTGCCTTTCGAGGGGCTTCCTGTCGGCTTTATGGAGAAGGAAAAAATAGCATTTGCAGATTCGCGGTTGGTCCCCGTTCTTACCGATGGGGATACCGTGGTCAAGGAAAGCCTGGATATCCTGGAATATCTTGATCGTACGTATCCGCAGGCGCCGCTGGGACTCGATAGCGATGCCGGACGGGCCCGGGTCCGGTTTATTTCGGAACTGATTCTGCGCCATATTACGCCGGTCATTTTCAAACCTTCCCTGATGGCGATTTACGAAGCACAACCGGAATCGGCCAAAGGGTATTTTCGGGAAAGCCGGGAAAAGCGCTTTGGTTGTACGCTGGAGCAATTGCACGCGACGGCCGATGCGAGCGAGGCGCACAAGGCCCTGGGGGCGCTGGAATCACAATTGAAAAACATGCCGTATCTTGACGGCACCCAGCCAGGGGCCACCGATTTTGTCGTTGCGGCGCATCTGATCTTCAGTTGGGTATTCGGGTTTCAGTACTGGGAGGACGATTCGGCCGTGGGTCAATGGTTCACCCGCCTGCTTGAGGCCTATGCGGAAGTGGCCGGCCCGGTAAAGCGCCAGATCGATCCGGCGGCAGCCCAATATAGAGCAGCCTGATTTGCCGGCAGGCCCGGTACTTCACGGGTCACCCGGGCCAGGTGAAGGGCGTATGAAAAAGTATGGCGCCGGTTCGGCCCGGACATAGCAGTGGCGCGCTGCTCCTTGCCTATTGCCTGAGCCATGCTTTTTTTTGCTTATAACCGATGATGGCGGATAGCTCTGCTCAGGGGTTTCCGATTGGGCATTGCATCAACACGGCATGACCGGTCTGCGGACCCAGCGTATAGAGTGCAAAGCCCTGGCTGACGTACAGCGCTTTGGCCGGCGCATTGCCATCGAGCACTTCAAGCGTTATTTTGCAGCAGCCCAGATTGCGTGCCAGCTGTTTAACGCGTGCCAGCAATTGCGTGCCGACCCCCTGGCCGCGGTACTTCGGCACCACGGCAAAATCGTGGATATTGAGCAGCGGCTTGCAGGCGAAGGTGGAAAACCCTTCAAAGCATAGCGCAATGCCGATCGGCTCCTGGCTGTCAAAGGCAAGTATTGTGTAGATATTGCTGCGTTTTTTGAGTGACGCTATCAAGTTCTTCTGAGTGTGGGCCGATAGCGGTTCGCCGCCGCCCATCGGGTCGGATGCATAGGCGTTAAGCACAGCCAGAACGGCATTGGCGTGTTCTGGATTTTCAAGATCCGCCGTAACAACGTCATACATGAAATCCCCCGTTTGCTTTTATTGGATATCCGCTGTTTTCAGGTCAATATAACCAACCGGGTGCCGCAGAATGCCTGTGACACCGGTTTTCTGCATGAAGCCTTGATTGTAGAAGAACAATGGGAAAATAGGCATGTCTGCGAACAACACTTGTTGGGATTTTTGCAACAATTCCCATCTTCTGGCAGCGTCGGTTTCATTTCGGGCGGTCTTGATCAGCGTATCGTACTCGGCGTTGGACCAGCCGGTGCGGTTCATGCTTGAGCTGCTCACAAAACTTTCCAATGCATTGTAAGGATCGGCATAGTCGTTGGTAAATGAGCTGCGTGAAAACTGCAACTTGCCGCCGCGCTGCTGGGTATAAAACACCTTGCTTTCAATGGCCTGCAGACGCACGTCTACGCCCAGGTTTTCCTTGAACATGGCTTGCAGCGCCTGCGCAATTTTGCGGTCATCAGGATTATTGATGTGGCTGAGCGTGACCGCTGGCAATGTCGTATATTTTTCGGTTTTCATGCCCTTTTTCAGTAATGCCTTGGCCTGGGCCGCATCGGTTTGGACAAAGCCGTTGCTGGTTTGGTAGAAGTCTTTGCCATCGGGGCCGATGAACCCAGGGCTGACGAAGGCGTCGGCTGCCTTGCGGCCCTGTTTGACGACATAATCGACCATATCCTGCCGGTTGACGGCCAGGGCGAAAGCGCGCCGAATGTCGGCATTCTGAAACGGCGGCATCTTGGTATTGAAGCGATAGAAATACACGCCGGCCTGCGGCACAGTCATGTACTCGTCGCTGTCTTTTACTTTTTCGTAAAGGGCTGCCGGCAGTGGCGAGGGCGTGGCGTCCAGCTCACCGGTACGAAACATCTGGTAGCTGGTATTCAGGTCGTTGATCATGACCCAATCGACGGCATCCAGCTTGACGGCATCCTTGTCCCAGTAGTTCGGGTTCTTTTCAAACCGCATGCTGCTGGCATGCTCCCATTCCCTGAGCATGAAGGGTCCGTTGCTCACATAACTGGCCGCTTCGGTGTGCCATTTGGGATTGGCCTGTGCCACCTTCTGATTGACGGGGGCAAAACCCGGGTTGGTCAGAATGTTCAAAAACGACAGGCTGGGGGCATTGAGCGTGACCTGCAGGGTGTGCGGATCCAGTGCCCGAACGCCGAGCGCGTCAGATTGGGCTTTGCCTGCATTGAAGTCTTGTGCACCCACAATATCGTACAGCAAAAAGGCGGCTGGCGAGGCGGTCGCCGGCGTCAGCAATTGTGTCCAGCCGTAGACAAAGTCACCGGCTGTGACCGGCGAGCCGTCAGACCATTTGGCATTCTTGCGCAGATGAAATGTGTAGGTTTTCCCGTCTGCAGAGACATCCCATTTTTCTGCCGTGGCGGGGGCTGCATTATGTTTGGCGTCCAGGCGCACCAGGCCTTCCATCAAATTGTTCAGCGGTTCCCAGGAAATCAGATTCAGGCCAAGGGCTGGATTCAGCGAGGAGGGCTCTTCCACATTATTGAGGCGCAACACTTTTTCAGCGTGGGACAGGGTTGGCAGGGCGACGCCCAGCGCGGCGGTAAGCAGCGCCGCAGACAGCAGATTTTTCATGGCAATTTCCAAACAAGTGCTCCCTTGACGGGATCTAATGTATGCAAACATACCTGAAAATGCATGCGTCGTGGGCGCAAACGGGTTTGTCGAAACAACCGTATCATCGTTTTCCGGTCGCCAGGGCGGTCTGCGGCGCGCGGGCGTCGTGCAGCCAGCAGCATACCGAACCCTGCGCAGGCAGGGCCGTCGCAGGCGGTGCGATCTGGCGGCAGACGTGCATGGCATGCCGGCAGCGTGCGGCGAACGCGCAGCCTGCGGGCGGGGCAAACAGATCTGGCGGCTGGCCGGCAATGGCCTTCAGGCTGGCAGCCGGCATGTCCAGGCGCGGTACCGATGCCAGCAGCGCGCGGGTATACGGATGGGCAGGCTGGGCAAATAGCGCATGAACTTCTGCGGTTTCGACGCATTGGCCGGCATACATGACCGTGATCCTGTCGGCAATGCCGGCGACGACGCCCAGGTCATGCGTGATCAGGATGATGGCAATGCCGGTGCGCGCCTGGATATCCTTGAACAGGGCCAGAATCTGTGCCTGGATGGTGACATCCAGCGCCGTGGTGGGTTCGTCTGCAATCAGCAGGTCGGGATCGCACATCAATGCAATGGCAATCACGATACGCTGGCGCATGCCGCCGGAAAACGCATGCGGGAACTGTTTGAGCCGCTGCTGTGGGCTGGATATGCCCACCAGTTCAAGCATCTGGATGGCGCGCTCCCTGGCCTGAGCTGCCGTAAATTTCAAATGTCGTCGTACCCCTTCGGTTAGCTGCTCACCGATAGTGAGGGTGGGATTGAGCGCCGTCATTGGGTCCTGGAAAATAAGGGCAATCCGTCTGCCCTGGATCTCACGCCATTGTGCCGGTTTCAGTGTGGTCAGTTCGCGCCCGTCAAAGGTGATGGCGCCGCCGGTAATCTGTGCCGTCGTGGCCGGCAACAGCCCCATGATGGCCTGGCTGGTGACCGATTTGCCGCTGCCCGATTCACCAACAATGGCCAGGGTTTCGCCGCGTGCAACATGCAGGCAAACCTGGCGCAGCGCATGAACATGTCCGCCGTAGGTGCGAAAGCGTACCGAGAGATCGCGCACCGTCAGCAGCGGTTGCGCCTGGCCGGTGGCTGGCGGCACGGATGCATCCGTTCTGCCGATTGCAGTGTGTTCCATGCTCATTTGTTTTGCCCCAGTCGCGGATCCAGCGCATCCTGCAGCCCGTCGCCCACCACGTTGAAAGCGAACATGGTCAGGGATATGAAAAGGGCGGGGAAAAACAGTTGCCACCAGTCACCCGAGAGAATGACGCCCAGCGCATCGTTGGCCATGACACCCCAACTGGCATAGGGCGCTTGCACGCCCAGCCCCAGGAAACTGAGAAAGGCTTCGGCGAAAATGGCGGTGGGGACGGTTAACGTCATCTGCACCAGAATCGGCCCCATGGCATTGGGCAGCAGATGGCGACGAATGATATGCGCCGTGCCAGCGCCGAAAGAGCGGGCGGCGGTCACATACTCCTGGTTTTTCAACTGTAATACCTGGCCGCGCACCAGTCGCGCCATGCTGATCCAGCCGGTAATGGTAAGCGCGATAATGATGGTGAGCAGGCTGGGTCCCATGACCACCATCAGCAAAATCACCACCAGCAGATAGGGCAGTCCATAGAGCACTTCCAGTACGCGCATCATGAAGATATCTGTCTTGCCGCCTTTGTAGCCGCTATAGCCGCCGTAGGTTACCCCGATCACAAAATCGATCAGCGCTGCCATGAAGCCGACGAACAATGAAATACGTGCTCCGTACCAGGTTCGGACGAAAATATCGCGGCCCAGATCATCGGTGCCGAACCAGTGCAGCGATGACGGTGACATGTTCTGGCTTTTTAGGTCCTGCGCGATAACTGACCAGTCCGATAGCATGGGGGCGAGTGCCGCCATGATAATCAGCAAGATCAGAAATACCAGCCCGACAAGGGCGGCAGGATTGCTGCGCAGGCGCCACCACGCATTGCGCCAGTAGGAGACCGAAGGGCGCAAGACATGCGCCACCGCTTGTGGGTCGGGCGGGGCCGCCTCGAACATGTCGTCGGTAATGACCGGCGCCTCTTGCGATGTCGCGTGATTGTTCATGACTGCCCCTTGCGGTGAAGCGCAATGCGCGGGTCAAGCAGACCGTAGGCAATGTCGACCAGAAACAGCATGAAGACTAGAATGGCGCTGTAGAACACGGTTGTTCCCATGATGACCGGATAGTCGCGGGTGCTGATGGAATCGACGAAATACCGACCCATGCCGGGAATGGCAAAGATTTTTTCAATCACGAATGTGCCCGTCAGAATGGACGCTGCCAGCGTCCCGAGCAGTGTCACCACCGGCAGCAGGGCGTTGCGCAGGCCATGCCTGACCACGATGCGCCACGGTGAAAGGCCCTTTGCGCGTGCCATCGTCATATAATCCTGGGTTAGTACATCGAGCATGCTGGAGCGGGTGATGCGAGCCAGGATGGCCATGGGCGTGACGGCCAGGGCAATCACCGGCAGCACCTTGTGCCACGGGGTACGCCAGGTGGCCGCAGGAAACCAGCCCAGGCCCACCGAGAGCTCCTGTATGAGCAATGTCGCCAGCACAAAGTTGGGAATGGAAATGCCAACCACCGCCACGGCCATGACCGCACGGTCGATCAGCCGGTTATGCCGCAATGCCGCTACCGTACCAGCGCCTATGCCGGACAGGGTCGCAACCACAAGTGCAATCAGACCCAGCTCAAACGACACCGGAAACCCACGGCCCAATAGTGTATTGACTGAGGTATCCGGATTGGAAATGGAAGGGCCATAGTCGAATGTGATAATGGCTTTCAGGTAATGCAGGTATTGCACCGGCAGCGACTGGTCCAGCTTGTAGAAGGCTCGCAGGTTGTCCTGCACCGCCGCGCTGGTCTGTCGTTCCTGATCGAAGGGGGTGCCGGGAATCAAATGCATCAGCACGAAGGTGAGCGTGGCGATAATGAAAATGGTGCCCAGCATCAGCGCAAACCGCTGCAGAATATATTTTTTCATGGACGCGATCCTTCGGTATCCAGCGCATGGCAGGCGGCAAAGTGTCCCGCAGCGTGCTCGCGCCACACAGGAACCTCGCTCTGGCAGACCGCCATGGCCTTGGGGCAGCGTGACTTGAAAGCGCAGCCGGTGGTGGGCGCCAGCGGACTGGGCAATTCGCCATGAAGAACCTGGCCGGTTCGCTGGCGCTGTATTTGTGGATCGGGAACCGGAATTGCCGACAGCAAGGCCTGGGTATAGGGGTGTAGCGGGTTGTGATAGAGTTCGTGGCTGCCGGCCAGCTCGGCCATGTAGCCCATATACATGACGCCCACCCGGTCCGAGATGTATTGGACCATGGAAAGGTCATGGGCAATAAACAGAAAGGTCAGTTTGCGTTCCCGTTGCAGGCGCTGCAGCAACTGCACGATCTGCGCCTGGATGGAGACATCCAGTGCGGAAATGGGCTCGTCGGCAACAATAAATGCCGGTTCCAGCGCCAGAGCACGGGCGATGCCGATACGCTGGCGCTGGCCGCCGGAAAACTCATGCGGATAACGTCGGGCAAACGAGGCGTTCAATCCGACTTCTTCAAGTAGCATGCTGACCCGCTGCGCCTTTTCCCTGGGGTTCCGGTACAGCCCGTGGATATCCAGCGGTTCGGCAATCAGGTCAAACACGCTCGCACGGGGGTTCAGGCTGGCATAGGGGTCCTGGAATATCATCTGCATGTCGCGCAGCAGCTTGCGGCGCGCATGGCCCTTGACTTCATGAATGTTCTGGCCGCGAAAGGTAACGTGACCCTCTGTCGGATCGTAAAGACCCAGCACGCTGCGGCCTGTCGTGGATTTGCCGCAACCGGATTCGCCCACCAGCCCCAGCGTTTCGCCTTCGTGGATATCGAAGGACACGCCATTGACGGCGTATACACATTGCTGCCTGCCCAGATCGAAGTGTTTTTTCAGATTGTGCACCGACACCAGCACCGGACGGTCGGTGCTGATACAGGCAGGGTGGGTGGGCGCAGTAGTCATTCGCTAATAAAAGAGTGCCGGCACAGGCCGGCATCGTATTGGTTTGTATTGGTGTCAGTGTCGATATTATATGCAAAGCGTTGGCGGGGATATTGCAGTTAGCCCTGATGCTATGATGTGAGCGGTATTTTTAGGGTTTTCTACAATGGTTTTTCTGCAATGGCAATAGGTCCTTTTTTCTTTGCACCCATGGTGCTTGCGGTTATGGCGGGTGTAATTGCGCTGCTGGCCGGCTGTGCGGTGCTCACCCGGCGAGTCAGCCCGCAATTTGATCGCTGGCCCTGGCTGGCGATGCTGATGGTGTTGGCCAGTGCCCGGCTGGGTTTTGTCATTCGCCATTGGGACAGTTTTCTGAGCGAGCCCTGGCGCATCTTTTATTTCTGGCAGGGTGGCTTTGACATTGGTTGGGCGATCGCTGCTGCGGCGGTATCGCTGCTGCTGTTGCAGGGCTGGCGCCTGCGTGCGCTTGGCGGCGCGCTGCTTGGCCTGGTGGCGGCTTTGATGGCCTCGCTGGCGCTGCTGGTGCCCGGCCCGCTTGCCCAGCCCTTGCCGGCCATGGCGCTGCCGGACATGAACGGCCAAATGCACCAACTGAAGGATCTGAGCGACAAGAAAGTGGTCATCAACCTTTGGGCGACCTGGTGTGGCCCTTGCCGTCGCGAAATGCCCATGCTTGAGCAGGCGGCTCGGCAGAACCCCGATGTGCGGTTTTTGTTCGTGAATCAGGGAGAGTCGGCTGCCACGATTGAGAATTATTTGCGGCAGGAGGGACTGGATCTGAGCCAATGGATTCGACTGGATCCCAACTCCACCATGTCGGCGCAGTTTCAGACGCGAGGTTTGCCAACAACGCTGTTCTTTAATGGCAATGCATTGCGGCGCACCCAGGTGGGCGAGATCAGTCGCGAAATGCTGAGCGAGAAACTGGACGGTCTGTAGTGTCAGATGTCTGGCGTATTGCGGCCGTCTCGCGTATGTGACCGATTAATTCTGGTGGCCGGTTGGCGTCCTGCTTAAGCTATTGCCGGTTTCCGTGTCCTTCCCGATGATATCGCTTCGGTCTAGCGGTTATCAGCACATTTGTATAGATATCAATTCCAAGGTCGTTCACATCAAGCTTTACACGACCAAAATTCCCACGTCTTCTGCTGACATGCGCAATGACAAGGTATTACCGTTCTATAAACAGTACGGCCCGCTGGTATTAGTACGGCCTACTGGTATTGCATATTCCGACTGCGTGGCGCCCGCAGTTCTGCGAATGAGTCGATGACCATGATCATCAGCTGTCTATGAAGGCAATGGCATTCATCATACTAAAACCAAAGCCATATCTCCACAGACAAAGGGCCTTTGTGCATGCTTGTACAAAACCATTTTTCTGGAGTTTTATTAGATCGTGTGTAGAAAGACGCTATACAGTAATCTGGCGTCCTGGCAGAAAGATCTGGACGTTTGGCTGGATTTTTATAACAATGAGCGGACTCATCAAGACAAAATGTGCTGCGGCAGAACGCCGATGCAGACTTTGCTTGAGCGTTTAGCGGTTTGGGAACCGAAGGATGTGAACCAAATCTAATCCGACTGACGCCGTGTGGAAAGCGGGCATCTGTCAGATCATGTTTTAGCCAATACAATTATTACATAACGGAGATCATATGAAAATATTCCTGTCGCTTTTTGTTGCGCCCATTTTCCTCGCAGGGTGCGTTTCATCCGAGGAAATACGTGTACGCGAATTGACCGCCGATAGAATAGGCTGCGAAAAAGCAGGATATGTACCAGATACCGCGGGGATGATCGAATGCATACGAGGGAGCAACATTCGGCGGCAAATAGAAAAGGATAAATCCGATAGGGACCATCGTGAATTCATGAATAGGCATCATAGAACATCAAACCAGCACAGTGCTCGCTCTATGAACCCAGGAAACTTGCCCTCCAGCGATCGGCGAGCATCAGATAGGCAGATGCGTCCTGCTCGTCCGATGAAGTGTGAGTCTGTAGTGACAAAATCCACTCAGGCTGATGGAACCCAAGTGACCCGCACTCGACAAAATTGTGCCTCTTCATAATCCTGACTGACAACAGCATACATGGATGCATGTAGTTCCGTTGGAATCGCTCAACGGAACCGACATTACCCGTGCCCTGAACGATAGCCTGAAACGCTGGGTTGCCCTGACACGTTATCTGGGGGGCGCGCCGCCATTGATGACAATCGTAATGATGCCTGTCCGACCCATTGTGCCGGACCGGAAAAACGGGCTCTTCTATACGCGCCGGAATCTGAGCCGCCGCCGTTTTGGGCTGATTGAATCGGCTAGCGAGACGCGGGCTACTGCTGTGAAAATGAAACCTGAATGATACCATTTGTTGCAAATGCGTTGGGATGTTACTTATGTGTACGTGGTACGGTGGGCGTCAGATATCCGTCGTCCGGGCTCAATTTCCTTTCTTGGTCGGAGATTATAAAAAACATGAAGATATTTGCTCCTGTTGCATTAATACTGCTATTTGTGGCCTCTCCATCTTGGGCTATTGAATACCGAACTATTGAGAATTCGGCAGGAAGACCGGTATTTGAGGCGCGGTTCTTTGATGTGGGCGACGGGCCCTTCGTGGAGGATGAGGAGGAATCGCATGAGTCGGTATGGGCATGGCGTGCGCCACTGAAGGAGCTGATTGTCACCGGTCTGGAATACTGGGCGGAAGTCATACAGCCCGTCGGTGACGCCGCGCAGCCTGCCATAATAAATATCGGCACGGACGAAGAGGAGGAAAATGCCTTCGGGGCCTCACCCCTGGCGAACGACGGCTTGGGGCCGAAGACGCTTTTGCAACACATCTTTCAAGGGCTCCCCGTAGACGAGAGCGATCTTGAGACCGGGGCGCATGGCATATTCGGGCTTGGTGACGCAGACTATCAAAATACTACGCTTACACAGATTCCACTATCCGAAAACGATGATCTGTTCTCCACGACCATTCATGAGACCGCACATGGGCTGGGTTTTACCAGCGAGGCTGACGACGTGGACGGCGAATTTACTCCGCACTTTGGCAAGGTGCTAGCCGGCTGGGCGCCTTTGATGATCGATGATAATGGCAATCGTGCCCGGCCGAATCAGGCTGTGCTGTGTGACGGCTGCAACAACGTTTATGATCCAGCCGGATTCGACGTGCGTCGTGATCAGGGTCTGCTTGTCGGCCCGAACATCTTAGAGGCGCTCGACGGCGGGCTGCCGGGAGTGCCTATCAGGATGTTGGACGAAACGGGTTCGGATGTGGATGACAACAATATGAGCCACATCGAACTCAAGAACAGTCTTATGAGCCACCAGAATTACCGAAATTACAAAGTATTCATGGAGGCCGAGCTCGCCGTTTTGCAAGACCTGGGCTACACGATAGATCGCCGAAACTTTTTCGGGCGTTCGGTGTATGGAAGTGGGCTGGACATCGTTAACCACCAAGGTTTTTTCGCGCGTGACGCAGCAGGTACACAATACCTGAGAGGTCAGTACAACCAAGCAACGCTGGGGCTTGGCCTGCACGTTTATGGCAGCCATAACCGGGTTCGTCAGGTCGGTGATTTATTGGCCGCGGGTGCTGGCGGAGCGGGAATACGGGTTGATGGCGAGCGTAACACCATTATCATCGATCCTGGGGTGCGCGTATACGCGAACGGCATTGATGGCCAGGGCGTCATGTTTACCTACGGTAAGGATCACGTGCTGGTGCAGCGGGGCGATGTGCAAGCGCAAGGTACAAGAGGCGTAGGGTTGCGTTTCGACTTCGGTTCCAACGCAATCGGAAATGAGCAGGAGCATCGTGGTTCGTACATTCGTACGATTGACGGCGAGCCAGCCGATTTGCTGCCAGAGCTGCGTGGCTCGCTTGTACGCCGGGCAGATATTACCGGCCGTGTGGCCGGGCGTAAGGCGGCCATCTACATATCTGCGAACGCCCACGTGGGCAGCATTAACTTGATGCAAAACGCCCGGGTAGAGGGCGATATTGTTTCTCACTATGCAGAGCGCGACGCGTCCGGTAAGTTGCGCCTGACAACGGTTTCTTTTGGTCAGCGCGCTGATGCCCGAGGTCGGGCAACCGGTGTTGCGGATCCTGACTTTCGATTTGCCTACACGGGCAATATTCGTGGGAAAAACAATCTGGCTCTATCTTTCGAGGGCGGTCAAACAAGCCTGAATGGCACGCAGGAGGTGCATGGCGCGACGGTACAGAAGGCGGCAACGCTGTCGGGCACGTCCATTTTTAAAATGAGCCCTGGATCCTTGTTTGTGAACCACGGCACGCTTGCTCCCGGAAACTCCTTCGGACGCATGACCATTGATGGAGACTACCAGCAGACGTCTTCCGGACGCGTGATGGCGCAGTTCGATGCGAGCGGGGCGCATGATGTGTTGGCCGTTAGTGGTACAGCGGATCTTGCGGGTACGCTCGAGTTCGTCCCAATGGCTGACTGGTACAACAGCGATTGGAGTATACAAACAGGCAGTGTCATTGATGCAGCCGCCCAGTCCGGTGATTTCGAGACGATCAAGTTGACATCTGAGTCGCCTACCCTGGATTTCAACGCAAGCGCGCTGAGCGGTCAACGCTACATGTTGAGTGCCAGCCGTGCTGACGATGCATACAGTCAATATGGGCAGAACGACAATGAACGGGCAGCAGGTCGGGCGCTGCAGCGCCTGGCTGGATCTGCATCCGCCGGTACGCAGTCGTTTTTCCGCACTCTTGATTTCTCTGCGGCAAACGGCAGTCAAGTGAGCCGCATGCTGCCTCTCGTGTCGCCGGCTGGTTATAGCGTCAGTCTTTCCTCATCATTGCAGCACGAACGAGATGTGCTCAATACCGCCCTGGATGGTTTTTCTCAGGGTCTGCACAAGCGTGATTCAGAGTGGAGAGGGTTTGCCATTGCCTTTGGTGGTGAGAGCAGGCTAGACACCCGCGACACAGTCGTGGGCTACGATGCGAGCACTTATGGCCTCGTTATCGGTGGAGGCCGGCGTTTGAATTCACAATCGGATATTTCCTTGGCTGTGCACCTTGATATTGCAGACCAGTCGGTAAAGCTCAAGTCCCCGCAATGGGGCAAGGTGAAAAACAATAGCTTCGGTATGGGTGCACAAGTGCAATACCGGCCGGATGCCTTGGCGGGCCCGTATGCTTCTGGTGGCTTTCGGTTCGGCATTGAACGCGGCTCCATGGATCGCACGGTGGTGGTCGGTGATTATCGCGCTGCCCATTTTGCTGACTGGACAGGCCATAGTGTCTCCGCGCAAATTGGCGGAGGATATCGCTGGCGTCTTAGCCCGACTGTGTCGGCAGGGCCCGTCGCATCGCTCAACTACGCCAGGGTGTCACGCCCTGGTGTGGATGAGTCGGGTGCGGACGCTACGCGTTTGCTCCTTGATAGCCAACGTGTCGACGCACTACGCTCCAGTATCGGGGTAGGTGCCAGCATGGTACTACCCCTGCAGAACGGGGGCGAAGTAACCGCGCAGGCGCGAGTGAGCTGGGATCATGAGTGGCTGAATCGGGACGTGGTGCAAACAGCACGCTTCGCGGCAGGGCCGGCGACTTCTTTTGAAAGTAAGAATGCAGTGTCGTCGCGCAATAGTATGGGTCTGCGTGCAGGGCTGGCCTGGCGGCTCAGCGATAGCTTTTCCGTGGGCACTGCCCTGGCGGGACGGTTGGGCAGTGGCTACAAGGCGTTGGAAGGCCAGTTGTCGATGCGGTGGTCATTCTGACTCAGGCAAACATGGGATAAGCCTCACGAGTCGTTGGTGTACTAAGGCGTTTTGGGTCAGAGGCTTATTTACAGTTGGCTACTATTTACCTAAGGCAAGCGTTCTTCCATAAACGCACATTGACATGGCCGTGTAAGTGGCAATTTAGATACGGCGTTTCACCCACCAGCGGGAATTCGGGTCATTTGATTTATGAGCGAAAGTTCATCGTCCTTTTGAACATAACGTGCGCGCCGCTTTCGGCGCGTGCCGCCCGGCCTGCAGTGAGCGATTGCCGTGGTATCCGAGATTGTCGTGGTAGTCGATCAGGCCGCCGGAATGATCGGGCCGGGCGTGACCACGCGCATGGTTCTGCGCATCAGCGGCGGCGTCAATGCAGCAAATGTCAGCATCAGCAGGCCGTTCATGATGCACAGGGCCGCCAGGCCCCAATGCACGTAGACCAGCTTGAACAGTTCAATGCCCACTGCCTGTATCAGCATCATGATCAGGCTCATGACCGCGGCCACGACCCCTTTGGGCTGATCGGACGCCATCAGGGTAAAGCGATACAGGACCGCAAAGCTAATGCCTTGGGCAAACGCCGAGAGCGCCAGCCCGGCGACCAGCCCCAGGTATGCAAAGGACGGAATAAAGCCGGCCAGAATCAGCAGAACGCCGCCGGCGATCATCAGGGGCATGGAAAAATACACCGATTGCCCTACCGGAAAGCGCGGCGCATATTTGGCCAGCGCCAGATTGCCGACAATCAGGCTGATAAAAATGGGTAACTGGGACAGCCCGTAGCCCATGTTGGTCATGCCCATGTCCTTGATCAGAAATACCGGCGACAGGCCGATCCAGACCAGCATGGGCAGCACAATCAACGGAAAATAAAGCGTCAGTTGCATGAACAGGTTGTTCTTGAGCACCAGCCGGTACTGCTGCCAGATCTGCGCCGGCGGTTTTTTGGGCAGGGCCAGATTGACTGTTTCGGGCATGTGCAGGAACAGCCCCACCAGCGAGACACAGGCTATCGTGGCGATGATGACAAAGCCCCAGTGCCATGACACCACGCTAATCAGGGCAGCGCCGGCCAGCGGGCCCAGCAGGGGAGCGACCATGGAAATATTGGCCATCAGCGCCATCACGCGAATGGCCGTCAGCTCTTCAAACGCTTCCTGTATGCTCACATAGCCGACCGCCGCAATGAAGCACAGCCCCATTCCCTGCAGGAAACGCAGCAGCATGAACCATTCGATGGTGGGGGCCAGCAGAATCAGAAAATTGGTCGCAATGAAATACATCACGCCCGCCAGCATAATGGGGCGCCTTCCGTAGCGGTCGGACAAAGGCCCGATCAGCCAGGTCAGACAGGCGCCACCCAGAATATACAGCGACATGGACGAGGCCACCCAGGCGTCGTCTACGCCATATTCGGCGGTGATGGTGAGCATGGCGGGCTGAACCATGTCGTTGCCGATATAGGCGGACAGCTCATACAGCACCATGGCCAGGGGAAACAGCAGCATGGACAGGCTGATAAACCGTTTGTCAGAGGGCTTGCGCGAAGAGGGAGGCATGGGGAAACAACCAGGAAGATGTGCCGAATTATACCAAGGCGGCAGTGCAGCTGTGATTTAACCACTAAAATAAAGGCTTCTTTGATCAGCGACAAGTATTGCGCCTAGTACAATTGCAATAATTGTCCATTCTGTGTTTTTTATTCCCCCTGAAGGTACGTTTTACAATGGCCGCATTTCTGGAAGGCAAAGTCCTCAGCATCCACCACTGGACAGACAGACTGTTCAGTTTTACCACCACCCGCGATCAGGCATTGCGTTTTTCCAACGGGCATTTCACCATGATCGGTCTGCCTGTCAATGGCAAACCGTTGCTGCGTGCGTATAGTATTGCCAGCGCCAATTATGAAGAGCACCTGGAGTTTCTCAGCATCAAGGTGCCCGACGGCCCGCTCACTTCGCGCCTGCAGCATATCCAGGTGGGCGACAGCATCATTGTGGGTCGCAAGCCCACGGGAACACTGCTGGTGGACTATCTGCTTCCCGGCAAACGCCTGTATATGCTGGCCACCGGAACCGGGCTGGCCCCCTTCATGAGCCTGATTCGCGATCCGGAAACCTACGAGCGTTTTGACGAGGTCATCCTGGTGCACGGAGTACGTTTTGCCAACGAACTGTGCTATCACGACTACATTACGAATGAATTGCCCAAGCACGAGTTCCTGGGGGAAATGGTCTCGGAAAAGTTCAAGTACTACCCGGCGGTCACGCGCGAGCCATTCCGCAACGAAGGCCGGATCACCGCGCTGCTGGAGTCCGGCAAGCTGTTCACGGACCTGGGCGTACCCGCGCTGAACCCCGAGACCGACCGCGCCATGATTTGCGGCAGCCCCGAGATGCTGCGCGACCTGAAAACGGCGCTGGAGCGTCGTGGTTTCAGCGAAGGCAACACCTCGCGCCCCGGTGCGTTTGTGATTGAACGGGCGTTTGCCGAGCAGTAATCCTGCTTATCGGCCAAGCGCCACTCTGGTGTTTCCAGGGCATGTCGGCAGTGCAGCAACCGGTCACGGCGGCCTTACCGCCACCGGCGCTGGCATGCAGTTTTTGACGCTCTACAGAGATCCAAACTGACGCAAAACATGCTGCCAGCACGTCACGGCACCTTATACGTCACGGCATGCAGGCTGCGCTGTGCCTATGCCGGCTCCCTGGCTGGCCGCAACAGTGTCAGCGATTTGCGTGCCCGGGTGCAGGCGACGTAATACCGGTTGCGTTCCACATCGGGAGCGTCGGTCTGGCTGCGGAATGTCGTGTCTGCTGTGTCATAGACCAGTACATGATCATATTCATGACCTTTGGCTTCGGTGACCGTAAGCAGGGGCACGCCGCCGCGTGTACTGCAACGGGCCGCCACGGCGGCCAGTACTGCGGGCCACGCCTGTATTGGCATCGGCTGTTGCTGCAAATACATCAATAATCCCTCCCAGCCCTGTAGCAGCGATTCGTCCAGCAGTCGCTGGGGCGTGGTCAGGTTCCGGAACAGATCGGCCTGCCGTGCAAACGTCTGCAGCGCATCGGCGGCGCCGGCGTCCGGCGCTTGCGGCGTGGTCAGCCACAGCTGCAGCGCATGCTTCAGGCTGGGGCCGAACACCGCTTCGCGTGCGGCGAGCCAGTTTTCCATGTACATGCGCAGATTGCCGGGCGTTAGCCCCGTTTGCGCCAATTCACGCACCGTGTCGGGCGCCAGGCAGCCGGGCAGCGAAGCAAATTGTCGCAAGGCCAGCGGCAGCGTACGCAACTGGGCGGTGGCTTGCGGAAAACGCAAGGCATACAGGATGGTCGCAATGCCGATTGCCGGTGTGCTTGCCAGCGGCCAGGCCAGTTTGATCGAGGCAGGGGCGTGACACAACAGGGAAAATGCGGCGCGAATCCGGTCCGGGCCATGACGGCAGACGATAGTTTGTTTGCCCAGGGGGGCCAGTGCGCCGGCGTCCTCCCAGTTGCCACTGCAGTATGTCACCGGCGTATCGGAGAGGATGCCCGAGGTAATGGTCCGCTGTGTGAGCTCTCCTGCCAGTGTGGCCAGTTCCGGGCCGAAGCGATAGCTGGTCAGGCTGTTTACCCGCCTGGCGGAAAAATCCCGGACAAAAGCGTCGAAAACCAGCTCCGTATTGGCGCCGCGCCAGGCAAAGATGGTCTGGTAACGGTCGCCTACCGCCATCAGCCTGTGAGCGTGCCGGCCAATGCGCGACAGCAGCATCAACTGCAGGGGCGTGGTGTCATGAAACTCGTCGATCAGCACAAACCGGTAGGCAGCGGCGCTGCCAGGCAGTTCGGCGCCATTGTCCAGCGCTTCAAGCAAGTCATAGGAGGCCTCGGATACCAGGCGAAAGCCATACATGCCTTTGCTGCGCTCCGGCTTATAGGCCGGATCCAGCAGGGTGTCGTCCGGATCACTCGCTTCGGGTTTCCAGTGGGAGCGCAGGGCGTCATAGCGGCGGAAAACGGCGCGCACCAACTCGGGCGGATGGTGCAGGCCATCGCCGAAAGCGGCCTGTTCGTCCTCTGTCGATTCAGCCTGCCAGGCCAGGGATGCCCGGTAGTAATCCAGATCGGACATCAGTTTTTCCATGGCGTCTGTGGACAGGGCGGGCGCCTGCAGCGTCACGGCGTCGTCCTGTTCGGACCTGTCCTGCAGGTCTTGGCAGACATCGCTCACCAGATCGGGCAGCAGGTCGGTCACAATGGCATGGCGATCCAGTACATAGCGTTCATCGCCCAGGCGCCGCAATAAAAAGTGTGCCAGGCCGTCAATGGTAAAGATGTGCAGATTCGTATTGGATCCCGGTTCCAGGTTGTGCGCGCGCATATAGTTCTGCAGGACGTCACGGCCGGCACGGCTGAAGGTGACCAGCAGCGTGCGGCCCTGTGTCACGCATTGCTCCGCTTCCCGGGCAATCAGCGTCGTTTTGCCGCTGCCGGCCACCCCTTCGATCAGCAAGGCGCGATCGGGGTATTGGTCAAACAGAAGCGGAGAACTTATCATATTGAATTTAAATAAAAAATTAACTGCATTAATGTGTACCGAAAGTAAATTCTCAAATAACTGTTACTGTCTTGAGGCTGTCTGCCGGAGTCGTCATAATAGCAATAATCAGGGTAAAGAGCGGCCCAAATACCAGGACCGCGCCACCCGACATCAACAAATCATCAATCAGGAGCCAATATGACCGACCGTACCCAGGTTCACAGCCTTCAGATCGCCACCGTGCTGAAAAATTTCGTTGATCAGGAAGCCCTGCCGGGCACTGGCGTTGACGCCGACGCATTCTGGAAGGGACTGGACGCGCTCATCAACGACCTGGCGCCGGAAAACAAGGCGTTGCTGGCCGAACGCGATCGCATCCAGGCCAAAATGGATGAGTGGTACCGCCAACATCCGGGCAATATTGCCGATATGCAGGTTTACAAGGCCTTCCTTAAGGAAATCGGCTACCTGAAAGACGCGCCCGAGACCGTGCAGGTCAATACCAGCAATGTTGATTATGAAATTACCAACCAGGCCGGCCCGCAGCTGGTGGTGCCCATCACCAATGCCCGTTATGCGTTGAACGCTGCCAATGCCCGTTGGGGTAGCCTGTATGATGCCCTGTACGGCACCGATGCGCTCAGCGAAGAGGATGGCGCAACGCGCGATGGCGGCTATAACCCCAAGCGCGGCGAAAAAGTCATTGCCTTTGCCCGTGACTTCCTGGATCAGACCATTCCGCTGGAAAACGGCTCGCACAAGGATGCAACAGCCTATACCGCAGAAAACGGCGCGCTGTCGGTGACCCTGGCCGATGGCAGCAAAACCACGCTGGCTGATGTGGACCTATATCTGGGTCACCGGGGCGATGCGGCAGCCCCCGAGGCGCTGATTTTCCGCCAGAACGGCTTGCATTTTGAAGTGCAGATCGACAAATCCAATCCGATCGGCAAACAGGACAAGGCGGGCGTCAAGGACGTCCTGCTTGAAGCCGCCCTTTCTACTATCATGGACTGCGAAGACTCGATCGCTGCAGTGGACGCTGAAGACAAAGTGCTGGTGTATCGCAACTGGCTGGGCCTGATGAACGGCACACTGGCCGAAGAAGTGTCCAAAGGCGGCAAAACCTTCACCCGTAAACTCAATCCCGATCGCCAGTACACCGGCAAGGACGGCAAACCGGCTACGCTGGCCGGTCGCTCGCTCATGTTCATTCGCAACGTGGGCCACCTGATGACCAATCCCGCCATTCTGGACAAGGACGGCAATGAAACGCCCGAAGGCATCCTGGATGCCGTGTTTACCAGCCTGGTAGCCATGCATGACTTGAAGCGCGACGGCGGCAACTCGCGCAAGGGTTCTATCTATATCGTGAAACCCAAGATGCACGGGCCTGATGAAGTGGCGTTCGCCAGCAAGCTGTTTGGTCGAACCGAGCAACTACTTGGATTGGCGCCCAATACCATCAAAATGGGCGTGATGGACGAAGAGCGTCGCACCAGCGCCAATCTGAAAGCGTGTATCGCGGCTGCGGCCGATCGCGTGGCGTTCATTAACACCGGGTTCCTGGATCGTACCGGTGATGAAATGCACACGTCCATGGAAGCGGGCCCCATGATTCGAAAAGGAGACATGAAAAAATCATCCTGGATCGATGCCTACGAAAAACGCAACGTGCTGTTCGGCCTGGCTTGCGGGCTGCAGGGCAAGTCGCAGATTGGCAAAGGCATGTGGGCCATGCCCGACCTGATGGCCGATATGCTGGCACAAAAGGGCGCGCAACTGAAGGCCGGCGCCAATACGGCATGGGTTCCTTCGCCAACGGCGGCTACCCTGCATGCGCTTCACTATCACCAAACTGACGTTGTGCAAGTGCAGAACAGTCTGAAAAATGATACCGACGAGCGTCTTGACGCCTTGCTGACCATCCCGGTTGCCGACAACACCAACTGGTCCGACGCTGAGAAACAGCAGGAACTGGACAACAATGCCCAGGGCATACTGGGTTACGTGGTGCGTTGGGTCGACCAGGGTGTTGGTTGCTCGAAAGTGCCCGATATCCATAACGTTGGCTTGATGGAAGACCGCGCTACGCTGCGCATTTCCAGCCAGCATATGGCCAACTGGCTGCGCCACGGCATCGTAACCGAAGAACAGGTTATGGAAACCATGAAACGCATGGCCGGCGTCGTTGACAAACAGAACGAAGGCGATGCCCTGTATCGTCCCATGACAGGCAACTTTGAGACATCTCCAGCGTTCCTTGCTGCATGCGATCTGGTCTTCAAAGGTGTGCAGCAGCCCAATGGCTACACCGAGCCTCTGTTGCATCAGTGGCGTCAGAAAGCCAAGCAGCAGTACGGCATTAAATAAGGTACTGCTTATTGCTTCGCGCTCGTTTTAAGCGCAGGCATGGCAGTGTCAAACCGGTAGTCTTAGAATGCACCTTAACAGATGGATGATGAATCCGCTGTTGAGGTGCATTTTTTTACGCATCGGGGTATAGAAAACAAGTGTGGCCTGACGCTGTCGGATCTTGAGTGGGCAGACAGTTCATTGTACAATGAGCGCTTGTAACTCGGAGTTGGCAATGAGAACCGTAAGCTATAGTCAAGCCAGACAGAACCTGTCGGCAACAATGATTCAGGCGGTAGAGGATAAGGCCCCTGTTCTGATCACGCGCCAGAATGGCGAGGCCTGTGTCTTGATGTCGCTTGAAGAATACAACTCACTGCAAGAAACCGCTTATTTGCTCCAGTCTCCCGCCAATGCCAGACGATTAATGGATTCCATCGAGAATCTGAAAAGTGGCAATGCCAAGGAAAGAGGGTTGATTGAGTGAAGCTGACGTGGTCGGAAGAAGCGTGGGAAGACTATTTGTACTGGCAGGACGCTGATAAACGGATGGTAAAAAAAATAAATGAACTATTGAAAGATACCTGTCGCACTCCGTTTGAAGGCATCGGCAAGCCTGAGCCGCTAAGGCATCATCTTGCCGGTTATTGGTCAAGGCGTATTACATTGGAACACAGGTTGATCTATGCCGTTGCCGATGATGCTTTGTTGATTGCTGCTTGTCGCTATCACTATTGATATTGCTCCGCGATCAGTTCAAGCGCGGGCATGATCATCGGACCGGCCCTTTAGGGGGCCGGTTTTTTTCTGGCAACGATCTAATCGTCACGCGGGGCCGCGCTATCGATCGTTGCAAGTGACAATGCGCACAAGTAACGTTAGGTTACGTTTCGGTAAGCTACGCGCAACACCCGGTAAACACTGACTTTACCGGGTGTTGGCCGAGGACGGACACGTACTGTTGCACCTGAAGCGATGACACGACACACGCCTGACATCATCCCTGCCTACACTCTGCCGGATAACTCGGAAGCCAAGCAGCAATGGCGTTCATTATTCTTATAAGCGATTGAAACGGTCGCTATCGGGTCTCACGGTTGTGTCAAGCCTGTTACTGACAGGCCAGGGCAGCGGTGAAAAACAGGCGTATGGGAAAAATAATTCAAGCCATCACGGTCAAAAGCGAAGGTCATTTTCTGTTCCGTGAGTTAAAGGGTCATGAAGCCGTATCCACACTATTTGAGTATCACGTGGATCTGGTGTCAAAAAGCCAAGCAGAGAATCTGGAGCAACTGCTGGCGACGCCGCTGACGGTAACGGTGGCGCATGCCGGACGGCAACGCTTCTTCAGCGGCCTGATCACAGAAGCCCAGTTCGTGGGGCGCGAGAGCCAGACGTCCGAATACTACATCTATCGATTCACGGTCAGGCCATGGCTGTGGTATCTGACGCAAACGTCTGATAGCCGGATTTTTCAGAACCAGAGCGCATTGGCGGTGATCAGGCAGATTTTCCAGAAATATCCGTTCGAAGTCGAGTACCGGCTTGCCGAAAGCTATCGAGATTGGGTGTATTGCGTGCAATTTGATGAAACCGATTTCAATTTCATCAACCGACTGATGCAGCACGAGGGAATCTATTACTGGTTTCGTCACGAGCAGGGCAAACATGTGCTGGTTGTGGGGGATGCGGATTCGGCGCATGGTGCCATCGCGAGTGATGCGCGCATTCCCTATTATGCGCCTGACCGGCACAGCCGCCCCGATACACAACATATTGATCGCTGGATGCCGCGAAAAGAGGTGCATCCGGCTACCTACTGCACGGTGGACTTTGATTTCAATAAGCCGCTGGCCGGGCTGGACGTCAAGCGCAAGGCTGTCGGGCTCGTGCAGCAAAAAATGGAAATCTACGATCCCATGGGCGGGTATATCGAGCCCGAAGACGGCGAGCGTTATGCACGAGTGCGGCTCGAGAGTCTGACGGCAGAAAACGAAACCGTGGGTGCGCAGGCCAATCATCCCGACCTTGCCGCCGGCCATACCTTCACTCTGAAAAACCATCCTGATCAGTCTCAGAATACGTCGTGGCTAGTGCTGCGCACGAATTATCACCTGAAGGAAGCGCCCGGCACGTCAACGGGCGGTGCAACGTCATGGGAGCACCTGATCCGCCTGCGTTTTACTGCCATTCCGACGCACGTTCAGTATCGTGCGCCGCGCGTGACACCAATCCCACGCGCCACCGGCCCGCATACCGCACTGGTGGTCGGGCCGGCAGGAGAAAAAATATGGACAGACAAATACGGTCGGATCAAGGTGCAATTTCACTGGGATCGACAGGGGCAGCGCAACGATGAGAGCTCGTGCTGGATTCGCGTCTCCAGCCCCTGGGCCGGTGGCGGCTTCGGGGGCGTGCAGATTCCGCGGGTCAACGACGAAGTCATTGTCAATTTTGTAGGCGGGTTTCTTGACCGGCCAATTGTCGTCGGACGGGTTTACAACGCCAGCAACATGCCGGCCATGAATCTGCCGGCAGATGCCACCCAAAGCGGGATCAAGACCCGCAGCAAGGATGGCACGCCTGAGAACGCCAACTCCATGCTTTTCGAAGATCGTCCCGGCGCCGAACAACTGTCGTTCGGCGCCGAGCGCGACATGGATACGCATGTCAAAAACAATGAAAACCTGAGCGTGGCCGGCGCGCAGGCAGGTACGCACGGTGGCGCCACTACGATGAACGTGGGTGGAATCGACGACAATATCTTTCGCGGCCCGTCGACGGAAACAAATGCGGCCAACCACGAGCGAAATATCATCGGTATGTCAAATGACATTGTCACCGGTCCCCGCACTCACAGCGTAGGGGCGACGGCGGTAACTGTGATGGGGCGTGGTTTTGTCCAGAATGTCAATGCCGGTCTGGCGAACTTCACCTATAGCGGTGGTCGCAGCCGCAAGGTTGAAACCGATTTTTCCCACACGGTTTCCGGCCCGGTCAGGCGCATCGTCAATGGCACGGAAAGCAGCACGATCACCTCGGGCGGCTATTTCAAGCAAGTGATGGGTGGCCCCCTATCCATGAAGGCAGGATCGGTGGATATGAAATCCACAAGCGGGCTGTCGCAGTTCAATGCCAAATCGAAACTCAATCTGGCCTCTGGTGGTCCGCAGAGCCTGAGCAATCTTGCAACGCTGAGTCATACCTCGACGCAGCATAGTGAGACGCATGATTTTTCATTCAAGCTCAAAGGCTTGAAAAACACCACCGAAGATGTGTATCAATCCGCCGGCGTCGTTTCGGCCAGTCTGTTTGGCATCTCCTCCAGCATGGCGGCCACGTCGTTGCGCATGAGCGCCGTTGGCCTGGTGGCTACGCCGTTGCAGGGAGACATGAACGCAGCAAAGATCGAGATCTCTGGCTTCAAACTGAAAAAATACGGATCGGGCGAAGAGAACTTCGTGATGGCGGTGTTGATTTCAGGTCTGATTACCAGAAACTGAGTACAGGAAAAGAGGAACACGCATATGCTGGCAACCACGCAACTGATGGGACTGGATCTGGGATTTCCAGACGTCTGTCTGACGCCTCCGGCGCTGCTGCCGATTCCCTATCCGGACATGGGATTTCCGATGATGGCCATACCGATTGCGGTCACCATCCTGTTCATGGGAGGATTTGCCCACAACATGATGACCACCATCCCGCTCACACTGGGTGACTTTCCCGGCGTGGGGACGGGCATCCTGTCGCATACCGTTGTCGGCCAGTCGCGCCGCCTTTTCCTCAATTCATACACAACCTTCCTGTTTGGTACGCCGGCCAACCGCCTGTGTTCTTTCGGACTGCAGAACATGTTCAATATTATCGGTTTCACATTGGTGCCAGGCAATTTCATTGTCAGCATCCTGGCGCCATGAGCAGCAGGGGCGAACAATGAAAAGGATCTTCCGGCTGCACGGCGATTTTCCCGACGGTCAGTTGCTGCTGCGTTCACTCAAAGGACAGGAGCAGGTATCGGGTCTGTTTGAGTTCACACTTGAAATACTCAGCGAGACCCCTGCGCTGGACATCAAAAGCCTGCTGGGTGGGGCGCTTGCAGTGGAGGTAGAACAACAATCATCTTCACGCTTTATCAACGGGATTGTGACGCGCCTTCGGCGCACAGGCAGGGATTCGTATCCGCCGAAATATTACGTTTATGAGGCCACGCTCAGCCCATGGCTATGGTATGCCACGCAGACCAGTGATTATCGAATTTTCCAGGACAAAAGCATCAGGGATATCCTGAGCGAAGTGCTGGGTGAATATGGTTTTGCGTTGGATCTGCGGCTTGTTGAGCATTATCGCAAGTGGACGTACTGCGTGCAGTATGACGAAACCGATTTTGATTTCGTCAGCCGCCTGATGGAACACGAAGGTATCTATTACTGGTTCGAACATGACCAGGGCAGGCACACCCTTGTGCTGGCCGACGACATGGGTGCTCATCGTGCGGTGCCAGGTTTGTCACGGCTGCCATATTACAGCCGACATCATCTGGTTAACCCGCTGCAGGAGTATGTAGAAGTATGGCAGCCGCGGGTTTGTCTGACCCCCACCGCTTATGCCGCGACCGATTATGACCTGAACAAGCCGCAGGCGCGCCTGGATGTGCGTCAGTTGGCCCAGGGCAAGGCAGGCCACAGCCTGAATCTTGAGCAGTACGATCCGATGGGTAGTTATACCGAGCCGGAAGAAGGCGCTCATTATGCCCGCGTGCGCATGCAGGCCCTGGAAATGAAACGACAGACTATCGCGGCCACCAGTAACGCAAGGGCCTTGTGCGCTGGCCATACCTTTGTACTGAAAAACCATCCAGACAAGGCGCAGAACCGCGAGTACCTGATTGTCCGCAGCCATTACGAGTTCATTGAAGCGCCGTACCACAGCGCAGCCAGCACCGGTCAGGCGCCGGTGAACCAGCATGCCACGCTGTTGACGACGATAGAAGCGATCCCGGCAAACGTCCAGTATCGCCATCCGGCGCGCACGCCCGAGCCGAGAACCAGCGGGCCACAAACGGCCCGGGTCGTCGGACCGGCAGGCGAGTCGATCTGGACTGACAAATATGGCCGTATCAAGGTTCAGTTCCACTGGGACAGATATGGGAGCAAAAACGAACGCAGTTCCTGCTGGATCCGGGTTTCCAGCCCCTGGGCCGGCGGCGGTTTCGGCGGGTTGCAGATCCCTCGCGTGAACGAAGAGGTGATTGTCGATTTTGTCGGTGGTCATCCTGACCGGCCCCTTGTGGTCGGCCGGGTCTATAACGCAGAGAACATGCCGCCGGTGACGCTACCGGAGCAGGCAACGCAAAGTGGTTTTCATACGCGCACCAAGGACGGTAGTCCGGATGCGGCCAATACGGTCATGTTCGACGATAGTCAGGGCAGTGAAATGCTCAAAATGGTGGCCCAGAAAGATATGCAGAGCCGCGTAAAGAATAATGCCAATCATCGGGTGGGCGGCATGTCGGCTACCAATATTGCCGGTGCACATACCTGGAGTTATGGCGGACTGTTCAACAAATTGGTGGCACAGGCAGCCACCTACCAGCATGAGAGCGGGCATCGGTTCTCGGTAGCGGCCGACGCCACAGACTCTGTGGCGCAGCGACAGAAACGCGAATACACCGGCGCCAACACGCTTTCCGTTGGGGGGGCCGAAACGCTGACCGTTGCGGGCGAACCGGCGCTGCATGCATTCAATCAGGGAGTGCAAAGCACATTGAACGCGCATCGGACCGATAACATTACCGGCGCGGTGGTCCGCAATTTTGACAGTGGCGAAGCTGTGACGGTGAGCGGGCTGTTCAGTAAAAGCGTGGGGGCCGGTGATGCCATTATGAAAGCGGACAGTTTCAAAGTGGATGCGGGCGGTCCATTCAAGCTCAATTGTGCTGCCACATGGGAAGCCTATGCGCAGTCCGACATTCTGATGAAATCGGGCAGCCTGATCAGAGAGTCCACGCTGATGCAGTCGGTCAATCCGTCGACGTTGCATGAACAGAATATCAAGGTGGCGATCGGGGTCAATGGCATTAATTCGCGCGCCAGCAAGAGTGCCGATACCAGTGTTGCCGTCAAGCTGGCTGCTGGCGGCATGTACGATGCCATGCAACTGAGCACGGTATCGCTGGTGGGAGCGCAGGTAAAGCTTGTTGGCAACAGCAATTCTATCGATCTGGTTTCCATCGGTCTTATCGGCGCCAATATGTCGCTTGGCAAGACCGACAGAAAATATGTATTCAGGATTGAGATATGAATATGACAAGTGGCATTGGCGCATGAAAATTTCCAAGCCATTCTGCCTGAGTATCCAGATCAGGCCGTATCGCTGGCGCGGCCAGGCCCATATCGGCCTGTCTGCCGCCATTCTGGTGGATAACAGCAAGGGATATCCGGTGCTGCAAAATGAAGCGGGGCTTTGGTCGTTTGTTGCCGAGCATCTGAACGCCGAGGGCATTCTGGACCTGGGTATGCCCAAGCCACAAGCAGAGTTTCTGGTGTCGGGCAATGCCTATACTGCGCACTCGGAAGACAAAACGCAGTGCCGCGTTCAAGTGCAGGTCAATGATCGTGTCAAGCAAGTGCAGGTATACGGAGACCGTTACTTTTTGGACAATCGCATTACTCCGGCGCAGCCTTTTGAACAACTCCACATCGGCTGGCAAAATGCCTATGGCGGGCCTGGCTTTGCGAATAACCCGATGGGCAAGGGGACTGTAGAGGAAACCATTCATGGGGTGCGTGCCAGACGGATGCCCAATGTGGAGTGGCCCGATTATCCGATTCGTGATTTCCGGGAAACCATTCACCCGGCCGGGTTGGGGGCACAGAGTATTACCTGGCCGGTTCGCTTTGGCAAAGTGGGGACGTATTCAGAACAATGGCACAAAACTGATGCGCCCGGCTTCTTTCCCGATATGGATCCTAGCCTGTTCAATGCCGCCATGCCCGACCAGATCTTTGAAGGGCAGGCACAACTGCCGCCCAACACCGAATATCGCGTATGGAATATGCATCCAGATAAGCTGTGCTGGCAGGGCACGGTGCCGGCGTGGCAGGCCAGATGCCTGGTGCAACTGCAGAAGGATGCCGGCACTGCGCCCGAGACCCACGATGTCGAGCTGGTGCCGACCACGCTCTGGCTGGTGCCGCATCTGGAAAGCTATATTGTGCTGTTTCACGCAACGCTGCCGGGCTGGCATGACGACGGCGAGGAAATCAAACATATCCTGGGCGCCCTTGAATGGAAGTACTCTCCTAAAACGCATGACCATTATCTTCGCTACATGCAAACGCGGCTGGATCATGATGAATCGGCGTTGCTGGCCTATGAAGACGCGCAACTGCTGCCTGAAAACCTGCAAACGGCAGGGTTCGATCTCAAGCCTGACTTAAATGGCGCCATGTGGGAAAAGCAGCATCGCCTGCAACGTTACCTGCTGCTGCACGCGCGTTCCGATCTGGCCGGCATGGGACTGGATGCCGAACACTATTTGCCGGAATTTGTCGGCCCCCGGCCACAGCCGGGCATGGAGCAGTTGCTGGAAAAACAAAGGCAGCGCAATCTGGCGGTCCGCGAACATCGGGCCGAACTGGTCCAGGCCAAAGCGGCGGCAAAACGCTTCAAACAATCGGGCGGCAAGGACAAGACGTTACCGGCCCTGCTCGGTGAACCGGATTTTCTTAAAACCATCGAAGATATCAATGCCAGGACCAGAGTGCCGGATCCGGGCAATAAACAGCCCAATCGCGCGCTGGATGAACTGCTGGCGCAAATTAGCCAGGCGCAAGCCAGTGAAGACAATAGCCCTATTGTCCAGCGGCAGCGCCATCGCGGCTTGCTGTTTTCCGCGCAATACCAATCTGGCACCTACGTGCTGGATCAGACCATAGCCAGAGAGCGGCGGGAAAAGGCCATCCAGGCGGCACAGACTGATCGAGACCTGAGTGGCATGGATCTGACCGGTGCCGATTTGACGGGCCTGGTCTTTGACAATTGTGATTTCAGTCAGGCGGTGCTGATGCGCGCCGACATGACTGACGCCAAATTCATTCAGTGCAATTTAAGCGAAGCCGTGCTGTTCAGTGGCACATATAGCAAAACTCAGTTTGAGCACTGCCGGTTTCACACTGCCAATATGTCGCGTACGCGCTTTGATGCCGTTTCGTATTCCAGTTGTGATTTTCATCAGGCGATTATCGATGAGTCCACGTTCAGTCGCTGTGATTTTTCCGAAGCGACATTCAGTGAATCCGTATTTCGGAACGTGCGTTTTGAGAATACGACCCTGAATGCATTGGCGCTGGATGCAACCGTGATGCTCTCATGCTCACTGGATCATGTGGCGGCAAAGGAGGCAAGGCTGAACAAGTGTGCATTTTATGAGTGCATTTTTACCGCCAGCGCCTTTGCCGACTCCTGGCTGATCCGCTGCGCCTTTGCCTTATGTGAGCTGTCTGGCATGTCGTTTGCCGGATCCGTCATGAGCGCCTTCACCCTGATTGCAGAAAAGCCGGTGGTCGATTGCGATTTCAGCCATGCCCGGATCAGCGATGGCAGTATGCGTGGTGTTCATTTTCAGCGGCCGCGCTTTGTGCAGGCGGTTATTCGCAATACCGATTGTTCCAAATCGGTTTTTGAACAGGCAGACTGTCGTGGCTTGGAAACCCCCGATGGCGTTTTCATGCGGACTGAGTTTCGGCACAGCGATTTTACGGCAGCCAACCTGATGACAGGCCTGTTCAGGAAATCGACGTTTGTTCGTACTAATTTTAGCAAGGTCAATTTTTTCCGGGCCGATTTTGCCCAGAGCAATATTGACGCGGGCAGCCTGCAGCATGACAACTATACGCAGCAGATTCAGCTGGAACCCACGCAGAAAAAGGAATCAGCATGAGCCTGACTGATGCGCAGCTGCGGGAATTGGTGGATAACGGCGTACCGATTCTGAAAATATCGCTCAAAGAGCGGAATTTGCGCGACTGGAACCTGTCGGGTGCGCTTTTCGAAGGTGTTGACTTCACGGGTGCCCAACTCGATGGCGCCAGGCTGGACGAAAGCGTATTTTCCAACTGCTGCTTTGACCGTGCCAGCCTGAACGAATGCTACGGTAATACCGTATTTTTCAACACCTGTGTGATGGCCGGAACACATTGGCGCCAGTCCCTGCTGTTTCAGGCCAAATGGCATGATTGTGATGTACGCGACGCCGATTTTGATCATGCGATGATGGACGAAACAGTATTCATCGGCTGTCGTCTGGCAGGCGTGCGCTACACCGGCGTTCAGGGTAGAGAGATGACGTTCATGAAGTCGGATATGGAGCGGGTCGATTTCTCACAGGCTCAATTGTTCAAATCCACACTGTTTGGGCTGGATTTGAAATCCGCTATTTTTCACAAAGCAAGCCTGGTCAACGTGATCTGGCTGCAGTCGGATCTGAGCGGTCAGAATCTGCAGGGACAGGACCTGGAGCGTGGCGTGTTTACCGAGGCAATCCTTGACGGCGTGTGCCTGGCCTCGGCCAATCTGGTGCAGGCCGCTTTCAAGAGTGCGAGCGTCAAAGGCGCGGATCTGCGCAGCAGCAAAGGCCAGTTCATTGTTTTTGCCGATGCGGATCTGAGTGGTGCACGCTGCGATGCTGCGCAATTTGCGCAAAGTGTATTCGTAGATGCCATCACGGACGATGCCAGCTTTGTGAATGCCAACCTGTCCATGTCTGTATGGCATCACGCCAGTGCGCGTCAATGCCGCTTTGATCTGGCTCAGCTGGATCACACCGATTTTTCGTATGCAGACCTGTATCGGGCGAGTTTTGATGATGCCAGGCTGAATCGCACCCGCTTTCACCGCGCGCTCAGTGATGACCTGAACCTGAAGCGGCGTGCAGGCGCCCTGGAAATAGACCCGGAACTGTATGAGGCCGAGTTATGGAGCGAAACGCAGCGCGCCAGGGCTTTCCCGTAGCACTATTGACCCAACCACGATAGACAGAGCAGAGTCATGAACCGTATAGTCAATGCCATCACGCCGCTGGGCGACGCGCTTAAATTCAAGTCCCTGCAGGGCCATGAAGGGCTATCCTGCCTGTCCGAATGGACGGTGCGGTTTGTTTCAGAACACGCGAAGCTGGATCTGCAATCCATGCTGGGGCAATCTGTGACATTCGAAATAGAGACGGGCGCATCACCCCGTTTTCTGAACGGCGTTGTGACTGGCTTCGAATTACTGCATCGCGAGACCGGGACACCGCGTTATTACATTTATCAGGCGACGGTCAGATCATGGTTGTGGTACGCGACGCAGAACAGCGACAACCGCATCTTCCAGAATGAAACAGCAGTCGACATTATCACAAAGGTGCTTGGAAAATACGACTTCGATGTTGAAGTCCGGCTGATGAACAGTTATCGCAAGTGGGGCTATTGCGTCCAGTTCCAGGAAACCGATTTCAGTTTTGTCAGCAGGCTCATGGAGCACGAGGGCATCTATTACTGGTTCCGCCATGAAGCATCACGTCATGTCCTGGTGTTGACAGACGAGGCCCAGTCGCACGATCCGTTGCCGGTTTTGCCTGTGATTCCCTTTTATCCGGACGATCGGCTTTCCGTCGCCATGCAGGAATGTATTGCCGACTGGCAGGTGTCGGGCGAGTTGACGTCCACGGGCTATGCCACCATGGATTACGACTTTCAGAAGCCGCTGGCAGACATGAGCGCCAAGCGCAGGACGAGTCTGCGGGCAACCCAGAGCCTGGATCTGGAAATGTATGAACCCATGGGTGGGTACGTAGACTCATCCGATTCTGAACATTATGTCAAAGTGCATCTGCAGTCCCTGCAATGTTTGCAGGAGCAGGCTGTGGCTCGTTCAAATGTACGGACGATGGCGCCTGGTTATATCTTCACGCTGAAAAACTACCCTCATCAGGCGGAAAATAAGGCATATCTGGTTGTTCATACTGACTATGACATACAGAATCCGGCCTATGCCAGCCATGATCAGCCCGATGACGAAGCACGGTATGTTGTGGCCTCCCGGCATATTCCTGCCAATGTGCAGTATCGCGCTGCGCGTAGTACGCCCATCCCGAAAATGAATGGCCCGCAAACGGCAACCGTAGTGGGTCCGCAAGGCGAAGAGATCTGGACCGACAAGTACGGTCGTATCAAGGTACAGTTTCACTGGGACCGTGAAGGCGCAATGGACGAGAACAGCTCGTGCTGGATACGAGTGTCCAACCCCTGGGCCGGCGGTGGTTTCGGTGGGGTGCAAATCCCGCGGGTGCGCGAAGAAGTGGTGGTGGACTTCATCAACGGCAATGTCGATCGTCCAATCGCGGTGGGGCGAGTCTACAACGCCAGCAATATGCCACCTGTGAATTTGCCGGACGATGCCACGCAAAGCGGCTTTCTTACCCGCAGCAAAAACGGCACGCCCGCCAACGCGAACAAGCTGATGTTTGAAGACCGGCAGGGCAGCGAACTATTGGCCATGGTGGCTGAAAAAGATATGGATACGCATGTCAAGAACAACCAGACGCACGACGTGGCAGGCAATGTCGTGTCCGCTATCGGCGGGCTACGCTCTCACACCGCGCACAGCACCTCAGATATCACCATGGCCGCCGGCGCGGTCAAAAACTACCAGGCGGATCACAATCGGACCGTACAGGGCTCACTGGACGAACAGATAGGCGCCAATCTGCAGCAGTCGTTCAATGATGGTGTGGACGAAACCATTACGGGAGCGCTGACCAGCACCATTGGTGGGCAGGCCAGCCATACGTTGCAGGGATTGCATATCACGACCACCACCCATGATGAAGAGACGGTCAATGGCACCGTGTCGGAAACCGTCGGAACCGGGGAGACCAGCAATATCAAGTCGGGTTCGCAGTTGCGGGCTGGCGACATCACCATGGCGTCGCCCACGATCTATTCCGAATCCACCCAGGAAGAAATTGATATCAAGGCGGGTGGCTCGCTGGACATCAGCTCTGCCGGCCCTGGAATTGTGCAGACACCGGGCAAGATCATCAAGGAGAGTCCGGTCAATGTGGAAACGGCGCTGATGCTGGACAACAATACCGTCACCAGAAAAAAGAGCTACACGCTGGATTTGAGTGTGGATGGTATCAAGGATGTGATGGTCGCGGGACATAATCACAACCAGAATATTGCCGATATCAAGCTATACGGCATGGGTGACTCCATGCAGGCAGCCAACATCGGCCTGTATGGCGCCAACATTCAGCTGGGCGGGCAGGATCAGAAAATGGGTCTGCTCAACGTCAACATCACAGGCATTGAGCTGGACAAGGGCTTTAAGATCAAACGTCCCGGCGGCGGTGGCGGCGTCGGTACAAAAGGCAAGGGCAAGGACGGCAGCGGGGGTGATGGCGGCAAGGGCGGAAAAGGCGACAAGGATGGGAACGGGAACAGGGGGGATGCTGAAAAGCCGCCAGCAAACTGCAAGCGCTGTATAAACCTTGACACTTCAATTAATGTATTGAGCACTGCTGCCAGTATGGCGCCCATGGGAAGTGGTGCCGATGCTACCGCTCAGTCCGTCTGCTTTGCGATGGGTGACGAGACATTTTCGCATTTGGATTTTGAACTGCCTGGTGCCATTCCTATCATTTGGAAACGTACCTATCGATCCAACTGTACTGCCTTTGATGAAAGGGGGGCTTTGGGGCACCGGTGGCTTAATGATTACACGATCAGAATCGATGACAATGGAAAAAATTTGATTTATTTGTGTGGAGAAGGACGTCAAATCGACCGTCCATATCTGGATGTCGGTGAGTCATTTTACGACCGAAAGGAACAGTTTACGTGGAGCCGGCCCTCTGTCGACACGATTATGGTCAATCACAAGGACCGCCGCAGAGAACTCTATAAGCAATCAGAAAATGGATTTAAACTGCAAGTAATATACGATATAAACGATCTCGCGACGCACTTATTCTATACGCAGACAGGGCTGCTTTTACGACTTGAAACAGATATACACACAGTAAATTTCGAGCATGATGATAGTGGGCGTATTATCCGCATCGGGCAACAGCGCAATGACTCAGAAAGCGGAGGTTCTCTGGATGAAACGCTTGCCAGCTATCTCTATGACGAACAGGGGGATCTTGTCCAGGCGACTGATGAGTATGGCAATAAGTATCACTATACCTATTCGAACCATTTGATTACACGTTATACGGACAAAACCGATAGGGGAATAAATCTTGAATGGGACGGTAATGAACCTACGGCTCGCTGTCTGTTGGAATATGCAGATGACGGATCCCGTGAAACGAGGTTTTCATGGGATCGGAAAAACAATAGCAGTTATGTGACGGACGCGTTGGGGCAGACAACCCGCTATGTTTACAATTCGGAAAACTATATTAATGAAATACATTACAGCGACGGAACAAGGCTGGTCCGTACGCGGGATGAATTCAACAATATCACGTCGGTTACGTTCCCCGACAGTACGAGCAGACGCTTTATCTATGACTCTCGTGACAATATGGTTGAAATGGTTCGTCAGGACGGCTTAGCTGTCCGATGGGAGTATGACGAGTTCAACCGTCCTGTTCGCATCCACGAGCCGTCGGGCGCGCTCTGGCAGCGGGAGTATGATAAACAGCGTAATCTGTCCGCGCAGGTGGACCCACTTGGACATCGTACAGAATACGTATACAACAATCAGAGACTACCTATTCTTGTCGTAGATGGAAAGCAGAATACAAAGCGTATTACATATACTGCGAGCGGCCAGATAAAAACCTATTCTGACTGCTCAAATAAGACGACCACGTGGAGTTATGATGATCGCGACCGTGTTTGCATGGTCGTTAACGCAGAAGGTGAGGTCCTCTCCTATACATATGCAGAAAATGGCACGGTAGCGGGAATAGAGCATGACAGGAAATTGATTGTTCAATTGCAATACGATGCGGAGAACCGACTGCTTGAATATAAGGATGCATTGGGCCGAACTCGAACCTATGAATATGATGCTTCAGGAGATCTGATATTCCGTGTGGATCCTTTGCAGCAAATTTTTAAATATAACTACGACAGGAAGGGCAGACTCTCTGAGTTGGTGAACGAAAATGGAGATATGACAAAATTTAGTTATGACCCGCTTGGTAGACTGGTTATGCAAATTGGGTTCGATGGTAGGTCCACAGAGTACCATTACGATAAGTACACGGGTGTGCTGACCAACATGCGTGTGGAAAATAAGATCATATCATTTCAATACAATATTTTACGCCAGATGATTTCGCGTTCCAGCCCATCCGGAACGGAGCGCTTTGAATACGATGCTGCAGGACGGTTAATTCAAGCGAATAATCAGAATTGTCAACTGACATATTCATACGATCACATGGGTAACCTGCTGACCGAAGATCATAGATATATATTGGACGATATTGAACGCCGTTATTGCTGGAAGCATAGTTATGATGAGCTATCAAATCGTGTTTCGAGTAAACGACCAGATGGAACAGAGATCGATTTTCTGCGCTATGGATCTGGATATTTACATGGGATTCTTGTAAACCAAAATAGTGTCGTCGATTTTGAGCGCGATAACCTGCATCGAGAGGTCAAGCGCACTGGGGGCAACGAAGTTTTTCAGAATAAAAGTTATGATAAAACAGGACGATTAAGCCGACACGCGGTAACGATAGGTCAATACGTGCCGCAATCTGTTTTCAACCGAGAATATCACTATGACGGAGCAGGACGATTGAAAATAGTCGACGAATCCGCCGTCGGCATGATTCACTATCGCTATGATCCTCTGGACAGACTCATGTCGGTGCGAACACCCCAGTTGGACGAATTGTTTACTTTCGACCCGGCGGGAAATCTTTCGCGACATGAAGAGCATGTTGCCGTTGATCGAATGAATGGACAGCATGACAACCGCCATTTGTCGGACAATACTCTGCCAGAGCAAGTATCTCCTGTGCTGGGAAACCTGCTGAAAAATATTGCTGGCATACACTTTGAATACGACTCAAGGGGTAATGTGACCAGAAAGGTTTCACCTGAGGGAACGCAGCAATTTCATTGGGACGGATTTGATCGACTGGTACAAGTAGACCGTCGCAATAACGATAGGCCTGAATTCACGACTGTCCGCTATTTTTATGATCCCATCGGGCGTCGGATCGGCAAATGCATATATGCATCGGACTCAACATCCTTGGCCGGTCCCATTCTTTACGGTTGGGATGGCATGACAATGGCATTCGAAGAATCCGGAGACGATGTGGGATCTGTCACACATTATCTATATGAAGACGACGGGTTTGAGCCGTTGATGCAATATGTGACAACTAAGCATACTCAGTCTGCTGCTGGTACAGCACGAAATCATCGCCTGTATTATTACATCTGTGACCAAATTGGCACGCCGCAGTCCGTGTTGAATGATACAGGGGAAGTTGTGTGGCGAGCCCAATACAAAGCGCTTGGGCCAGCGACCATTGTAACGGACAGTGAGGACCAAGCCTTTGTCAACAACCTTCGATTTCAGGGACAGTACTGGGATGAAGAGTCGGAGCTGCATTACAATACTTTCCGGTATTACGATCCGCAAGTGGGTCGATTTATTCAGCAGGATCCCATCGGTTTGGTCGGTGGCGAAAATTTGTACTTGTATGCACCCAATCCCGTAGGTTGGAGCGATCCTTTGGGTCTTGCGAACCGGCCGAATAATGGGAAATATCATATTTTTTTCAATTACATACTCGGGGATGGCGACCGTTTTGCCAGTGATGCGGTGCAGTTCAGGCTGGCAGACAACAGACTTATGGAAAGAATGAATTCGGACCCGACGTTCAGAAGGGATATCCTGCGCAGACAGCCCGAGATGGCCGGTTGGCTAGATAATCAAAATGGGAAACGAACTCCCGGTTTTACCTGGCATCATCATGAAGACACTGGTCGACTCGTGCTGGTAGATCGTAACGACCATCGAAGTAATCATGCTCTATATCACCCGACAGGAAAAGGAGGCCGTGATATTTGGGGTGGCGGGGAGCAGGGAAGAAACGGTAAGCTGGATGGCCGTACGGGTGAGCCTAAAGCATGTTAATCGTTTTGCGTTATCCTGGTGCCATATCGGTCGAGACGTGTGAACTGGTTCGTGCGGGTATTCAGATCGCTGAATTGGGCTTTGGATATGTATAAATATACGTTATGTATTTTGAAGTTAAAAATTGGAGAAATTGACTGCCATGGAAAAATATGAAGCCGGAAAGCAGATACGTTTGAGTGAAATTGTTAGCGCAGTTGCCACGGGCGAGCTGGATGCTGACAATTACTGCCTGTATACAAAAGAGGATATGCCGTCAGCTGCTGAAGATCCGCTATGTTTTCTTGATGCATTTCCGGATGTGTCGCTCGATACTCATGAAGAAATTTATCCAGTATTTGTAGCCGAGAACAACTTGCACCTGTTCTATCATGGGGATTTGCTGGTCGATGTCATTGAAAATGCCAAGGCACAGAAAGAGCGCCCGACAGTCCAAGACTTTCTTGCAGGACTGGACTATTATTTGAAGAATGACACGTTTCGTGACCTGTGATTACACCTTCTTGGCGATGCGTTCCTGCCAAATTTTGACAGACAAAATGGGTGAAGATTATGCTTGCGGTTCTTTAAAAAGACAAGCGTGGCTAATTGGCTTAGCACATAGAAAAATCAGTCATGGCAATTGTTACTCACCGGGCTTTGAATGTACTCTTCTGGCATACGGAGAATAAAAACAAGCTGCGCCTGCATTCAAAGCAAAAGCGAAATCCAGGTCATCGCTTCGTCCCTTTTTTATGATCCCAGCCTTTACGGATGGCGTCAGCGTGAGCTGCGATGCAACTTACGCAATGGCAAGTCGCTGAAGGGCAAGCGGCTTCGATTTAGGGCATCCTGTGCCTCCTGCATGACATTCAGTGCCGTCAAAGACGGACAGTGTTTTCGCCGCTTTGTGCCTGCCGGGCATGTTATGCTGGAACCGGACCAGAGTGGCAGGATCGTGTGCGCCAGACGGACTACAGGCGCTACTTATGGTTGCAGATGTTTGCATAGGAAGCCTGCATGGGATGCATTGAGCCCACACCGGAGCTAAGTCCGACCATGCGCGGCCATCGCAACCTGCGTAAGCGTCTTGGAAAGCAAGATTGCAACCTGATTGGTGGCCAACTATCCTGGGCAATTGGGTGTGTGTGTTGCTCGGAAACCTGCAGCCAACATGTCCGCAATTGGATGCAGGCAGATTCGGCATCGATTGCCCTGGCCATGCAACCGCAACCTGAAACAGTGAAGAAAAAACATGAAAGCAAATCCTCTTATCAGTGCACAGGAACTGTCAAACCTGTTGGACACCGCCAGCAACCTGGTCGTGTGCGATTGTCGTTTCGAATTGACCAATCCGTCCCAGGGCCTGCAGCTCTATAATGACGGCCATATTCCTGGCGCCCGGCATGTTGATCTGGACCAGGTACTCAGTACCAAGGGGGCTGCCGAACAGGGGCGTCATCCCTTGCCGGCACGTGAACTGTTTGCCCAGAAGATGGCAGCCATCGGCATCAGCGACGATACCCAGGTGGTGTGCTATGACGCCAATGATTCCATGTTTGCGGCCCGGCTGTGGTGGATGTTGCGCTGGATCGGCCATGACAATGTATCGGTGCTGGATGGTGGCTTCAAGCTGTGGCAGCAAGGCGGATATGAAGTCACCACCGAGCCGCCGCAGCCGGCCAAGGAAGGGATGCTGACCCTGCGCGATTCACTGACCCAGACGGTGGACTATGACGAAGTGCTGGCTAACATCAGTGCCGCTGAAAGGCTGGTGCTGGACGCCCGCAGTCCTGATCGTTTCCGTGGTGAAAACGAAACCCTGGATCCGATTGGCGGGCACATTCCCGGCGCAGCCAACCGCTTTTTCAAAGACAACCTGCAAGCGGACGGGACATTCAAGGATGCCGAGACCTTGCGCAAGGAACTGACGGCCAGCCTGCAGGGGAAAAAGCCCGAGAGCGTGATCAGTCAGTGCGGGTCGGGTGTGACGGCTTGCCATAATCTGCTGGCCATGGAAGTGGCAGGTTTATCGGGCGCTGCGCTGTATCCCGGCTCATGGAGCCAGTGGTCCAATACCGGCGGCGCGCCGGTCGCAATGGAGTGACGCGGGTGCGTTCAGTTGGCTAACCCAGTGTTGCCAGCTCGGGATTCCAGACAACTTCCCAGAGATGACCGTCCGGGTCAGAAAAATAGCCGGCATAGCCACCGTAAAAGGTATCCTGTGCCGGCTTGACAATGGTGGCACCGGCCGCTT
Organism: Advenella sp. FME57; assembly: GCF_014897675.1. Lineage (GTDB taxonomy): Bacteria > Pseudomonadota > Gammaproteobacteria > Burkholderiales > Burkholderiaceae_B > Advenella. The sequence goes on from NZ_JABUXU010000005.1 coordinate 170,336, forward strand.
GTGCTTCCTGCATTACGCGATCCACTTCGTCCTTGCTGTCTACATTGTGGCCGATACTCAGTTCGAGCATTGAGCGCGGTGTCTCAGATAGACCGGTATCGACAGCCAGACTCTTTCTGGGCCACAGGGCCAGTTTCAGGCCATTGTGCAAGTCGAAAAAAGCCACGGCACCGTTTTCGAATTCAGTACCGATGATGCCCTTTGTGGCCAGGCCCAGCCCATCTCGATAAAAGGCCAGGGACTTTTCCAGGTCTTCCACGCCCAGCGTCAGAACGGTGATATGGGGTTTCATGCGATGCGCTCCTGAAAAAAACTGCGGGTAAATAAAACGATGTATGAGATAGCCTGCCAGATGAGACTGACGCAAGCAAAGCCAAGGCAGCGCGGGAGTGAAGGAAAGATATGGTCAGTTTTTGAACCTTGCCCTGAACGGTCGTCATGCCTGATATTGTTGTTCCTTTCGTTCCCGCTGTTCTTGTAATAAAAACACAGAAAGCCTGGTTATGACAAGTGCATTATCTTTTTCTATATGCATCGTATCGCCATTGCCCGGAAAACCAATAGCGTCAGCGGTTGCTCTTTTTATGAAAAAACGTACGGGTGCGGTGGTATGTTTTCAAGGCATGAAACTTCCGCCGTTCACATCGAGAATTGCGCCGACGCAGTAGCCGGAATGTTCAGATGTGAAATAGGCTACAGCCTCGGCGACTTCTGACGGTGCACCCATCCGGGCTGCCGGAATTGCGCTGGCCAGACTAGTATTTGTCGTTGTATCGACAGCGGCAGTCATATTCGATTCGATCCGGCCGGGTGCGACACAGTTCACGGTTATGCCGTATTGTGCAACCTCTGCTGCCAGCACGCGCGCAAATCCCACTGTCGCAGCCTTGCTTGCCTGGTAGTGGGCGCCGGGAACGATGGTGCGGGTACGTGCTGCCTGGCTGGCAATCATGACGATGCGACCCCATCCCCTGTTATGCATACTTTGTAGGCACGTGCGCGTAACCAGAAACATTCCGTTCAGGTTGACCGCCATGACTGAATTCCATTCTTCCAATGACATGTTCATGACGGGACTCTTTTGCCCGTTTGCCTTTGGGGAAATGCCTGCGTTATTGATGAGAATGGATAAGTCTGCCCACCAATCTCCCAGCTGTTCTGGAAGCGTCTGGACTGCCTGGGGATCAGTGATATCGATCTGAACTGCACGCGCGTCGATAGCGCGATCACGCAGTTCCTGCGCCACAACGTGTACAGATGCTGAAATATCAACCAGGACAATTCGGTGTCCATCTTGCGCAAGACGCTCACCAATAGCCAGACCGATCTTGCCTGCTCCCCCGGTTATCAGTGCGACGGCGGGTTTGTTATTGATCATTCATTTCCTCTGATAGCGGTTATATCGGCGCGGCACCGATCGAAAGCCCGCCACAAACATACAATACCTGGCCGGTCATGAATCGTGCGTCGTTCGAGAGTAGGAACGCGATAGGTCCGGCGATGTCATTCGGTTCTCCCAGCCGACGCAAAGGGATGCGGTTTTGCAGTGCCAGCGTCTCTTCTTCAGTCATGGGATTGTTGCTGTGAAAAAGCGCAGTGCCAATCGGTCCCGGCGCAATAGCGTTGACCGTGATGCCGTGCTTGCCCAGTTCCAGTGCCCATGTTCGGGTATAGCCGATCAAGCCGCTTTTTGCAGCCGCATAGGCCGATCGGCGAGGCATTCCAAGCGCTGCCCGGCTTGAAATATTAATCACTGCTCCTCGTTGTGAGCGAATCAGGGACGGCAGGCAGGCTTGCACACATTGCAACGGGGCACGCACATTGATAGCAAGGATTCTATCGAGCTCTTCAATGGAGGTGTCTTGAACAGTGCTATTGGTTGTCAGCCCGGCGTTGTTCACAATGCTGTCGACTTCATTCTCTGCGCAGATCTGAGTCAGCGTTTCGGCGGTTGTCCGCGCGTCAGCCAAATCCGCACAGTAGAACTTGCCAGGAAATGCGCCTTCAGGCGCTGAACGCGCCAGACCGATAACCGTATGACCGTCCCGGTCAGCGCGTTCGGCCAGCGCCAGTCCAATACCACGGCTGGCACCGGTAATAAGCACGGTTCTTGGATTTTCCATTGTCGTCATTCCTTGGCCATGACCCCAGAGGCTTTAACAACCTTGGCCCATTTCTGGACATCTGCTTTGACCACGTCGGAGAAGGCCTGCGGCGTATTCGGGTCTGGTGGCATACCTACGCCGCGGTTGACCAGAGTATCTTGCGTTTCTTTATCGGCGAGCGATATATTTACCGCCTGATTCATCTTGTCGATAGTCGGTTTGGCAGTGCCCTTGGGCGCAAAGAGCCCGAACCAGGTCTGGACCGCAAAGCCGGGTACGCCGGATTCGCTCAGGGTAGGAATATCGGGCGTCAACGGCCATCTTTTTCCGGTCGTAACGCCAAGTGCACGAAGCTTGCCGGCATCAACATTGGGTTTGACAGTTGGCATATTTTCAAAAACGGAATCGACCTGTCCGCCCAACAAGGCAGTCATGGCCGGCCCGCTGCCATTGAAGGGAACATGCAAAACATCGGTGCCGGTTTCGATTTGGAACAGTTCACAGGACATATGGATTGTGGAGCCTGTGCCTGATGAGCCACAGGTCAGCTTGCCCGGGTTCGCCTTGGCATAGTCGATGTATTCTTTGACCGATTTAATGGAAAGCTTGGGATTGACCACCAGCAGATTCGGCACGATTCCGAACAGGGACACCGCCGCAAAGTCCGACGTAATATCATAGCCGGCATCTTTATAGAACGTGTGATTGATGGTATTGGCAGCGCTGCCCACATAGAACGTATACCCGTCAGGTTTTTCCCGTTTGACAGCGACAGCGCCGATGTTGCTGTTGGCGCCTGGCCGGTTGAGCACAATAATGGCCTGTCCCAGTTTTTCCGAGGTTTTTTTTGCGACGGTGCGGGCGACGATGTCTGTGGTGCCGCCTGCCGCATAGCCGACGATCCAGGTGATCGGATGGGCGGGCCATTGCTCGCCGTTGCTTGTTTGCGCATGGGAATAAGTAACAACGCTGGTGCCCAGTATAGAAATGGCACCTAATGTCAATATTTTATAGTTCATTTCAGTGTCTCCGAAGCCTCTTGTTTATGGTCGTTCTCAATTCGAAGGGCGTACGATTGAGATTCATGCCTGTCGTGCTAACGTGCACGCCATGTTTGCCGACATCAACAAAGGTATCATGGGACGTGCCGATGGTTTATACAATTTCAAGGCCTGATTGTTAATCGTTTTGCTATAAATATTAGATTACCTTTTGCCCGGTACGCGATACATCGCGATCAGTGGGGCAAGTGCTGACTACCAATCGTCTTGCTTAAAATACAAGACGCAAAAATCGACAAAAGACTGCACGAACGGGTCCATTGCGTGTTGTTTGCTTGCAATGCCCACTGATAACTGCGGACTTGTCTGCATCAGAGGAAGATATTTCACTCCATACATCGACAGCCTGCGCTGAGACTTTGGTACGGGACAGAAGCCCTGTCCTGCCGCAACAAGTGCGAGCGCAGTATGCATGGTGGTTATCTGCAGAAAATCACTCGTTTTGATCCTGTGCTTGATGAACAAGTCCCGAAACAACGCGCGCGTGCTGCCGCTGGCATGATGGCTCGGAAAACCTATCATCGGCTGATTATGCAATTCGGTGACCGATATTTGATCTCCGGCATGGGTCGTCCAGCCCTCAGGAATGGCAATCCAATAAGGCTCGGAGAATAGCCGAGTGACGACGACGTTCTGGTCATGCACGGGTTCCCGGACAAAGGCGAGATCGACATTTTCGGTTGTCAGGACGGCGATTTGATTCTGTGTTGCATGTTCAACCAGCTTGATCCTGACGTCTTTCCGGGTGTTGGCCCATTGCGCAAGCAATCGCGGTAAAAACGTATAGGCATGTGCATGTAATATTCCAAGGCGCAAGGTGTTCATGTTTCGTAATCGGGCATCCCGAATGACTTCTGCACACTGGTCAAGATCGGCAAGAATGCGACGGGCATGAGGAAGAAGACTTATGCCGTCATCGGTCAGCGATACGCTTCGCGTGGTACGGCAAAACAGGGCGCAGCCCAGTTCCTGTTCCAGTGCACGAATATGCTCGCTCAAAGGCGGCTGACTGATGCCCAGACGCTCCGCAGCGCGGCTGAAGTGCTGTTCCTCTGCGACGGCGACAAAATAGCGCAATTTTTTAATATCGATCATTTATCTTATTTTCATATTAATAATGGGATAAAACTATATTGGACTATCATAATAGTGAACAATTATACTCCCCTCTGTTGCTCAGATCAGAGCTCAATTGGAGGACAATTTCATGGAAATCAGGAAGCTTACCGGAACCATCGGGGCGGAGATTTTTGGTTTGGATGTATCCAAGCCGTTTTCGTCGGCGATTCTGGCCGATGTACGTCAGGCTCTGCTGGATCATTGTGTGATTTTTTTCCGCGATCAAGAGTTATCGATGCAGGAACATATTGCCTTTGTGCAGCAATTCGGTGAAATCAGTACAAGCCCGGTTTACAAGACGCTGGAGTCTCATCCGCAAATCATGCCCGTGATCAAGGAAGCCACGGATACTGGGATTATTGGAGACACCTGGCATACCGATGAAACATATCAGGAAATGCCGCCTCTGGGCTCGGTGCTGTATGCCCGGCAAGTGCCATCTTTCGGGGGAGATACCCTATGGTGCAATCTTTATCGGGCGTATGAGAACCTCTCGGATAGCATGAAAAAGCTGCTTGAAGACATGTCGGCCATCCATACCAACGAATACCTTACCGGCAATGTTGCCGCGCGCAACGAGGGACGATCAACAAAGCTGTTGGAGACAGTGGGTGTAAATTACGTGGCTCATCCGGTGATCCGTACTCACGAAGAGACCCAGCGGAAATGTCTTTTTATCAATCGCCCCTTTACGCATGCGTTCGAGGGCATGACGCGCGAGGAAAGCCTGCCCTTGCTCAATTATCTATACGATCACAGTACAAAGCCTGAAAACACCTGCCGCTTCAGATGGCAGAAGGGCTCAATCGCCTTCTGGGATAACCGCTGTACGATGCATTATGCCATTAACGATTATCCCGGGCAGCGGCGAGAAATGCATCGCATCACCGTCAAGGGCGTCAAGCCTCGGTAAAAACAGCCCAGTGCTCGAGCACGCATTTTTCCTGAACAGCAACGTAAGAAGCCGAGGCAGACGAGTACGTAGCGTTGTGCGATGCTAGCGGGTTGGTGAACGCAGTGCATCGGCAGGCGTATTGCCATCGAGCCGGATAATCGGTACTGCGCCTGTAGCGTTTTCGGGTAAACTGCTTTTGTCTGGCAATTTGAGCTGGATTACTTTGCAGATCAATACCGATTACAGCGATGAAACGAACGACAGGCATTCGCATGACCGTGTGGCTGGGCATACTCGCCGTATGCCTGGCCGTGTTCATGCCTGGCGTCAATGCATTGAAAAACCGCTATCAGGGCAGCGGCAACGACATTTTCATGGCTGATATCTGTTATGGTGCGCAGGCTGTCCAGGCGCCTGCCGTGGCTCAGAACAGCACGACATCGCCCGGGCTGCCGGCCAGCGGCCACAGCACACACGCAGACGCTGATGAGGCCACCGCTGGTTTAAGCATTACTCACGCCGCGCATGGCGGGATGCCGACATTGTTCGCTTCCCTGGCCGGTAGTGATTCTCCTGCCTCCTCAGGCCACAGCGCCGATCACAACGTCGAATGTCTTTATTGTGGCTTCTTCACCCATCATCTGCCGTTGCTGTACAGCGCAAACTTGCCGACCATGTCCTATGGCTTTGTCGGCCGGATAGCGCCACAACATCAGCATGCCTCCTATTATGCGCAGCCGGCCTTTGTGCCCCTGTCACGCGCCCCTCCGGTATTTTCCTAAAAAACGCTGTTCCCATGTCGACATGATGCTGCGGCTTAGCCTCGCAGTGCATCCTGTCGCCGCATCGTTATCTGTTTTTCAGGAAATCTCATGATGTCCCGTACGCGACACCCCTCGGCCGAAACTGCTGGTGCGGCCGCCTTGCCGATGGCCCGTTATGCCATGCTCTGGCGCTGGCATTTTTATGCCGCCCTGTTTGTCATGCCTTTGCTGATCGTGCTCGGTATTACCGGCACTATTTATCTGTATAAGCCTCAAATCGAGGCGGTGGCCTACAAGTCGCAGCTGTATGTCACGCCCCAGGCCTCGCCCAGGCTGCCGCAGCAAACGCTCTATGAAATCGCCCAGGACAGTACGCCTGTCGGCGTACCTATTCTGACGGCTGAAATTCATAATGCACCCGATCGCAGCGCGCAATTTACCTATTCGGATCCGGTGCAGGGCAAGTCCAGTATTTTCTTGAATCCTTATTCGGGCCAGGTGCTGGCCAAAATGCCCACGCTCAACTTCAACGCAACCTACTGGATCGGCCTGGCGCGCCAGATTCATCGCGGTCTGCTGCTGGGTAAAACCGGAGAAGTGTTGATGGAGCTGGCTGCCTGCTGGACGCTGATCATGGTCGGCACTGGTGTGGCGCTGTGGTGGCCACGTCGGAAAAATGGCCTGAAACAGGCCATGATGCCGGATGTGAAGAAAAAGGGCCGCCCGTTCTGGCGTGAAATTCATGCAACATTGGGCATTATCCTGGCTGCCGGCGCGGTGTTTTTTGTCCTGTCGGGGCTGCCATGGACCAGCACCTGGGGCACGCAGTTCAAGCAGTTGGTGGCGCAAGTCAATTTGGGCTATCCACCGGATCCACCTGGCAGCACGTCGCAGGCGCATGAGGGGCACAAAGCAGAGGCAGTTGCGCCCACCCGCGTGCAGGATTTGCCGCTGGAGCATACTGCCTGGGGGGCGGGTCTGCTGCCTGTCCCGCAATCGGGATCATCGGCGCAACAGCCGCGCGCTTCAGTGCATGCAGAGCACCGGGGCCAGCATCACCAGGCGCATGAGGCGAATGAGGCGCAGCCAGGCCACGACAATCATGCTGCCCATGGTGCCGACAAGGCAGGCGCAAACAATGCGATGGCGATGCCCAGCGGCCATGGCCAGCATGAAGGGGCAGCCGAGCCGATTCCGCTGGATCAGGTCATGGCGTTGGCGCACGCCAGCAATATTGCCGACGAGTATTCGATTGCGCTTCCGGCGAACCGCTCCGGCGTCTATTCGGTCTCCTATTACCCGGGTGATCCCACCGGCGAAAAAGTGATGAATGTGGATCAGTACAGCGGCAGGGTCATCAATGGCGTTTCCTATGATCAGTACGGCGTGATCGCGAGAATTATTTCCTTTGCCGTGTCCCTGCATATGGGCACCTATTTCGGCTGGATCAACCAGTTGCTCTGTGCCATTATTGCCCTGGGCCTGTGCACCATGGCCGTGACCGGCTTTGTCATGTGGTGGAAACGTCGTCCGGCGGGCGGTCTGGGCGCGCCCCGCGTTCCCGATGCGCTACCCAGCATGCGGGGCTGGATGATCGGACTGGTGATGTTCGGCCTGGTCTTTCCTGTGACCGGCGCAAGCATGCTGGTAGTATGGCTGCTGGACCGGTGGTGTATGGCTCGTTATCGTCGCGTAAATGGGTTCAGGACAAACACGGTGTGATAAGGGAATGTCGGAGAGGCTGACCGGATATTCTGTCGGTTGGTATACTCTGTCCCTGGACAAACAACCCCACGGATGCATTGCTGTATGAAAACCCTGCTCGCTGTATTGATGGGATGGTGCCTGGGAGCGCTTGCACCTGCGGCTGCACAGAGCACCGAACAGGTCTCGCCCTGCATTGCGCATACGTCGCAAAATAGCGCGCATGTGCATATCGTCAAGATCGATTTGTCCTGCCCATCGATTCAGCTGGTGGGTACTGCGATTGGAACGGCACCCACCACAGTCAAGAATTTTGCGTTTCGCAATCGACTCAATGTCGCCATCAATGCCTCTTTTTTTGACCCTCAGTACCGGCCGCAGGGCCTGGTCATCAGCGATGGTCGTCGCTGGAGCAACACCCGCGATACGCGCCAGCACGCGTTTCTGGCCTGCACGGCCGATAACCGTTGCCGGATCGATAAGCCCAACCATAAGGCCAAGGTGGATCCACAGTGGCGTACCGTCATTTCAGGATGGCAGAATCTGCGCGGCGGCACCTATGTCTGTCCACGAGGCGCTTCAGCCAGTTGCAATCGCAATGCGCGCGGGGCGCATCCGCGTACGTCAGTGGGTCTCAGTCGTGATGGGCGCTGGCTTTATATTGTTGTCGTAGAAGGCAGGCTGCCTGGTTTTGACGGGTTTACATTGAACCAGCTTGCCAGGCTGTACCGTTCGCTTGGCGTGCGCGATGCGATCAATCTGGATGGGGGCAGCAGTACCACTTTGGTCATCAATAACAAACGCGTTAACGTCCTGCCATCGCGTCAGCTGTTTCTGGAGCGCAGTGTCGCAAATCAGTTCGGTATTCGCGACACTACCGTGCGCTAGACACTGATCGCCGCACTATTTCACTTGTGGATTCGGGCTGTCATTTCCAGCTCGCGTCGACTTTCGAAATAACGCTCCATGCCGGTCACCGGATCGGTAAACTGCATGCTGCGCGCCAGCAGCTGCAAGGGGTTGTCAAATGTTTCATCAGTGCGCAGCGGTTTGAGTTCCGGATAGTATTCGTCATTGCAAATGGGCATGCCCAGGGCATTCATATGCACGCGCAATTGATGCTTCCTGCCCGTGACCGGCTCCAGCCGGTAATGACCCAGTGTGCCGTTGTGCGCCAGAAGTTCAATCCGGGTGCGGCTGTTAGGCAGGCCGTCAATTTCGTGCATGACAAAGACCTGTCCGCTGCGACGGATCAGGCTTTCGCGTAACAGGGGGAACGTCAGGTCACCACGCCAGGGTGCAACTGCTTCATAAATTTTGTGTACGGATCGGGTTTGGAATAAGGTCTGGTACACGCCGCGGCGATCCCGGTCTGCGCAGAACACCAGAACGCCGGCCGTGTCCCGGTCCAGTCGGTGAATGGGGTTGATATGCGGGTTACCCAGTTGATCGCGCAGACGCACCAGCGCCGTCTGGTGCAAATGGCGGCCCCCGGGAATACTGGCCATGAAATGAGGCTTGTCGATGGCAATCAGCAATTCATCCTGGTACAGAATGTCGATATCGAACGGAACGACCGTTTCCACGGGCACTTCCCGGTAGTACCAGAGCCAGGTGTCGGGAGGGAAGGGGCTCTCCAGCGAGAATGGCTTGCCCTGCGGGTCCACCATATCGCCTTTGGCCAGCCTTGCCCGAAGAACGTCGGCGTCCATACGTGGGAACTTGGCGAGCATAAAGCTCAGCAGATCGGGCCAGGTTTCGCGCGGCAGGTAGACCCGGCTGGGCGCGACGCCATTTTTGACAGGAAGCGGGGGGAGCACAGACATACAGCAGGCAAAGTGTGATGAAAATAAAAACCGCAAATAGGAAATTGCAGGACGGGCAGATCGGTTGTATATGGCAGATGAAATGATGCTGCGGCGGTGCTGTTGCTATTGCAATTGGCATGGCGCATTGTCCGCTACATACCAGGGCCCTGCCGCTTTAATGCTTGTCCGGTTCGCGGCAGGCACCGCTTGCGACGATGCCTGCCATTGCCAATAGATTACCTCAGAGCAGCCAGAATGGCTTCGACGGTTGCCTTGGCGTCGCCGAAACACATGCTGGAGTTCTCGCGGAAGAACAGCGGGTTCTGCACGCCGGCATAGCCGGTGTTCATTGAGCGCTTGAACACCACCACATCACGCGCTTTCCACACTTCCAGTACCGGCATACCAGCAATGGGGCTGGCCGGGTCTTCGCTGGCAGAGGGATTGACTGTATCATTGGCGCCAATGACCAGGACCACATCGGTATCAGAAAGGTCGTCATTGATTTCGTCCATTTCCAGCACGATATCATAGGGAACCTTGGCCTCGGCCAGCAGCACGTTCATATGACCGGGCAGGCGGCCTGCAACAGGATGGATGCCAAAGCGCACGTCAATACCTTGCTTGCGCAGCAATGATGTGATTTCAGCGACCGGATACTGCGCCTGCGCCACCGCCATGCCGTAGCCGGGGGCGATGACCACGGAACTGGCGCCCTTGAGCATCTCGGCCACGTCTTCGGGCTTGATCTCACGGTATTCGCCGGTCTCTTCTTCGCTGCTACCACTGCTGCTACCATCCGTGCCGAACCCGCCGGCAATCACTGATAAAAACGAGCGATTCATGGCCTTGCACATAATGTAGGACAGAATGGCGCCGGATGAACCGACCAGGGCGCCGGTCACGATCAGCAGGTCATTGGCCAGCATGAAGCCGGCTGCCGCTGCGGCCCAGCCTGAGTATGAGTTGAGCATGGAAACTACAACCGGCATATCGGCGCCGCCAATGGATGCGACCAGATGCCAGCCGAAGGCCAGTGCAATGATGGTCATGATAATCAGTGCCGTTGTGGAGCCGCCGTTAGAGACGAAGATCCACAGCAGGATGAAAGACACAACCAGCGCCGCGGCATTGAGCTTGTGTTTGTGTGGCAAAGACAGCGGCTTGGAGCTGAAGCTGCCGCGCAACTTGCCAAAGGCCACAATCGAACCGGTAAAGGTGACTGCGCCAATGAACACGCCCAGGAATACCTCGGTCAGGTGAATATTGAGTAACGCGCCTTCGGGCATGGCGTGCTGTTGTGCTTCGATATAGCTGTTATAGCCGACCAGCACGGCGGCCAGACCCACGAAACTGTGCAAAACGGCAACCAGTTCAGGCATCTGGGTCATCTCTACCTTGCGTGACAGATGCAGGCCAATGGCGCCGCCGATCAGCATGGCCACGATCACCCAGATCACCGAGGCGGAGTTGGGGCCCAAAATGGTTGCGATCAAGGCGATGGCCATCCCGGCCATGCCGAAACCGTTGCCATAACGGGCGGTGTCCTGGCGGGACAGACCGGCCAGACTGGCAATGAAAAACAATGCCGCAATAATGTACGCGGCCGTAACGAATCCTGCACCCATCTTATTCTCCTTTGCCTTTCATGAACATTTTCAGCATGCGCCGTGTAACGAGGAAACCACCGGCAATGTTAATGCTGGCAATGAGGATGGCGATAAAGGCCAGGATATTGACCAGGCCGGAGCCGTGGCCGATCTGCACCACGGCGCCGATCACAATGATGCCGGAAATGGCATTGGTGACCGACATCAATGGTGTGTGCAGGGCGTGTGTCACGTTCCAGACCACGTAATAGCCGACAACGCAGGACAGGACAAACACCGTGAAGTGAGACAGAAATTCTGCGGGCGCGTTGGTGCCGATCCAGGCAAAAATCACGCATACCAGGGCCAGGACGCCGAATTTGAAGGCGGGCGATTTGGGTGGTTTGACTGGTTTGGGTTCTACTTTCTTGGCTGCAGGCTTGTTGGCCGCTGCGGAGACCTGAATCGCCGGAGGCGGGTAGGTAACGCTGCCGTTATGCACAACGGTCATATTGCGAAAAACAGTGTCTTCCTGGTCCAGCAGAATCTGCCCGTCTTTTTCCTTGCTCATGAGCTTGCTCAGATTCACAAGGTTGGTGGCGTACAGTTGTGAAGACTGGGCGGGCAGGCGGCCGGGCAGGTCGGTATAGCCAATGACCTTGACGCCGGACGCGGTCGTGATGACCTGGCCGGGCTCGGTGTATTCGCAATTGCCGCCAGCTGCGGCAGCCATATCCACGATGACCGAACCGGCGCGCATGGAGTCGACCATTTCACGTGTGATCAGCTTGGGTGCAGGTTTGCCGGGAATCAGGGCTGTGGTAATGATGATATCCACTTCTTTGGCCTGCTCGGCGAACAGCGCCATTTCCGCCTTGATGAATTCTTCGGACATGGTTTTGGCATAGCCGTCGGAAGACGAGCCGTTTTCATCGCCAAACTCCAGTTTCAGGAACTGGCCGCCCATCGATTCAATTTGTTCGGCCACTTCCAGGCGGGTATCGAAGGCGCGTACGATAGCGCCCAGCGAACCTGCGGTACCAATGGCTGCCAGACCGGCCACACCGGCACCGATAACCAGCACTTTGGCTGGTGGCACTTTGCCGGCAGCAGTGATCTGGCCAGTGAAAAAGCGTCCGAAATGATGCGCGGCTTCAATAACGGCGCGATAGCCGCCAATATTGGCCATGGATGACAAGGCATCAAGCGATTGGGCGCGCGAAATACGCGGCACCATGTCCATGGCCAGCACGGTGATGCCGTGCTCAGACAGTTTCTGCACGAGTTCGGGATTTTGTGCCGGCCAGATGAAACTGACCAGCGTGGCGCCCGTTTTCATGCGGGCAATTTCAGTGTCGTCGGGCGCATTGACCTTGTAGACGAGGTCAGATTGCCACACCTGATCGGCAGGGGCGATGCTGGCGCCCGCCTTTTCGTAGGCGGCATCGTCAAAGCTTGCTGCGGCGCCTGCGCCTGATTCGATCACAACGGTGAATCCCAGCTTGAGCAGCTGTTCTACCGAGGTCGGCGTGGCGGCGACACGCGTCTCCCCGGCAAGTTGTTCTTTTACTATCCCTATCTGCATGCAGATCTCCTTTGTAGCCTCCCCGTTTTCGGGGCGTCAGTAACCGGAAAGTTACATCATACGGAGACTGACGTGTTTTGCAAGGCGATTGGCCTGATCAGGCGTTTTTGCTGCCAGATTGTGCATTCCTCAATCAGCAGGTGACCCATTTGCGTGCGCCGTTGGCCAGTCAGACGCGGCGTGATTGCGCCAAAGCTGAAGGCCACTTGCGTGATGGCTGAGACCGAGAATGCATAGCCCACGCCGGCAACGCCGGGTGTGATGGTGCTTTCAATCGAGGCATAGCCGTTGCGCCTGGTCAGGTGGCATTTTTCCAGCAGCATGGGCAATGACAACCCCGACTTGCGATAGATCTGTTCATGCCGTTTGTAGATCACCTCGATGTCGGCGTCGGTATGTGTTGCCAGCAATGCGAGGCCGCCGGCGCCAATGCCCAGAAGACGCCTTTCACCGACGCCAATGGTGAATATGCGCACCGGAAATGCACCGTGTTCGCGAAGCAGGCACAGCACCTGATCGGCTTGCTGTATGACCAGGAAGACGGTGTCTTCGGACAGGCGCGACAGCTTCATGGCCAGGGGGCGCAATTGATCGATCACCGGCGCATGGTGCATGGTGGAAAAACCCATTTGCATGGCGTCGATGCCCAGTTGAAAGCGTTTGCCGTCGGTTTCGCGGCGCGCAAAATTTTCTTCGAGCAGGCAGGTGAGCAGCCGATGCGCTGTGGAGCGTTCCAGCCCGCTTAAGGCGGTCAGCTCACTCAGCGTCAGGCCGTGTTCATTGTGCTGCGCGATCAGGCGCAGCAGCGAGAGTGCGCGGCGGATGCTCTGTGCGCCGGCTTGCTGTTTGGTGTCCATAATATGGGAATTTATTAAAAAACATTTTGTATTGTAGGAGTGGTTGATGCGTTAATGCAATCAAAAGCGACATTCAACAGACCTCGCCATGGGTCATAAAGGAAGAGACAATGGGCTATCAGCATATAGAGGTATCGGATCAGGACGCCATACGAACGATGACATTGGCGCGGGCCGGGGCGCGCAATGCGCAGAGCCAGGCGCTGCTGGATGAACTGGATCAGGCCATGCGTGAGGCCGCTGCCGATCAAACTGTCAGGGTCGTGATTATTGGCGGCGCAGGTGACCATTTTTCTGCCGGCCATGATTTGAAGGAAGCCCAGGCCAGCCGTGCCGATTTCAGCGTAGAGCAGCGCTGGGCCTACGAGTCGCTGCGGTACTTTGATTACTGCATGAGAATCTGGGATTTTCCCAAGCCGGTCATCGCCCGGGTGCAAGGGGCCTGCGTGTCCGGCGGCTTCATGATCGCCAATATGTGCGATCTGGTGGTCTGTTCCGACGACGCGTTTTTTTCCGATCCCGTTTGTCATACGCTGGCAGCTGCAGCCACCGAGGTCCTGATTCATCCATGGGTCATGGGATTGCGTTGCGCAAAGGAAATGTTGTTTACCGGCGAGCGAGTAACCGCCGAGCAGGCCTTGCAAATGGGCATGGTCAACCGCGTTGTCCCGCGCGCGCAACTGAACGATGAAACCATGGCGCTGGCGCGACGGGTTGCAGCGGCACCGCCGTTTGCCCTCACGCTGGTCAAAAAATCGCTGAACCGGACACTGGATGCACAGGGTCTGCGTACCGCACTGTCTGCTCATTTTGATGTTCATCAGCTTTCGCATATGAGCGACGAGTTTGCCCAGGTCAAGAAAAAAGGTCTGGCCCAGGCGATCCAGCGCAACAAAAGCGGTGACAGTGCATGAGTCTTGAACCGTTATTGAATCCGCGTTCCATTGCGATGATCGGGGCCAGCGACAATGCCGGCCGCATTGGCGGCATGCCGCTGGAGCTGTTGTCGCACTTCGGTTTTGCCGGAGAGGTCTATCCGGTCAACCCAAAATATGACGAAGTGTTCGGTTATCGCTGTTACGCGCAGGTCGAAGACTTGCCCGAAGTGCCGGATCTGGCTGTCCTGGCCATTGGCGCCCGCGATGTGACCGCCATGTTGCGGCGCTGTCATGCCGTTGGCATTCGCGCTGCCGTGGTCTATGCCGCAGGATTTGCTGAAGAGGGCGCAGCAGGCTTGCTGCTGCAGCAGGAACTGGTGCAGTTTTGCCGAGAAAGCGGCATGCAGGTGGCCGGCCCCAACTGCATGGGCCTGGCCAACCTGAATACGCGTGCATTCACGGCATTTGCCGCCATCTTCAAAACCGCCAGCATGCAAAGCGATACAGGCTGCGTCAGCGTGCTCACGCAAAGCGGTAATGTATGTTCTGCGCTATACGGGCTGGTGCGTGCCCAGGGCTTGCCCGTTTCACATTTCATCAATACGGGCAATGAGGCGACGGTGGATTTTGCACAGTATCTGGCGTATCTTGCGGATGATCCGCATACCGAGATTGTGCTGGGCTATGTAGAACAAATTCGCGATGGTCGGCGATTCATTGACGCCTGCCGGCGCTTTCAGGCGCAGGGCAAAGTGCTGGTGGTGCTCAAGGCAGGCGTGACCGACAAGGGCGCGGTGGCCGTGCAATCGCATACGTCTGCTTTGGCGGGCGATCAAAAGATATACGAAGCAGCCTTTCGCGATCTGAATGTGATTGCTGCAGACGACTTCGCGCAAATGGCCAATATAGCCATGCTGGCGCGGCTGCGCCATCGGACCGCAGGCGCGCGCATTGGCGTGGTGACCATGTCGGGCGCACTGGGTGCGATCCTGACCGATCGTTTCATTCAGGCCGGCCTGCAGTTGCCGGATCTTCCCGACGATGTACAGGCGCAACTGCGCCAGGGCATTCCGGCTTATGGCATGGTGGGCAACCCTGTGGATGTGACCGGCAATATTGTCAATGATCCGCAATTTATCGTGCAGGTGCTACAAGCGCTGGCGATCACGCCCGCACTGGACACGGTGGTGATCAATGCGCCAGGGTATATGCTGGACCGCATGGCGCAGCCGCTGATTGATGTCGTACAGAAATATCCGCGCCTTTTTGTTGCAATCGATACCGGCAGCGCGAGCTGCCGTCAGGCCTTGCGTGAGGCGGGCGTTGCCGTGTTTGACGATTTGGGACATGCGGTCAGGGCATTGGGACCGTTTTTGACTTGGCAGGAACGTCGTGGCCAGCCGAATGCGCCAGTTGATGACACTTGTGATGGCCATACGTGGATTGATTCGCAACCGATGGCCGGGCGAGTCAAGGCGGCGAGCGGCCATGCCCGGATTGATGTGCCACATTTACCCTGTCACGAAGGGGACGCCCGCCACTACCTGGCTGGTTTCGGTTTGCCTGATCCGGATGTGCGCATTGTCGGGACGCGTGAAGAAGCGGCTGCGCTGGCTGACCAGTTAGGCGTGCCGCTGGCGATGAAAGTGGTCAGCGCCGATCTGGCGCACAAGACAGAGGCAGGTGGCGTGTTGCTCAATATCACGGGCGCGCAGGCTGCGGCCCAGGCATATGAGCAAATTTTGGAAAACTGCCGCAACTATCAGCCCGGCGCGGCGATTGCAGGTGTGATGATCACGCCAATGCAGCAGGGCGTGGCTGAGTTGTTGGTGGGCGCTACGCGCGACCCTGTATTCGGACCGGTGTTAACGGTGGCGCTGGGCGGAATCATGACCGAAATATATCGTGATACGGCACATGCTCTTTTGCCGGTCACACACAGCGAGGCGGTGCAACTGCTGCGCAGCCTGAAGGCCTTTGCCTTGCTGGACGGTTTTCGCGGTCGACCAAGCGCAGACGTGGATGCCGCAGCACAAGCCATGGTGGCTGTGGGGCACGCATTTGTGGCGGGCCAGCCGATACTGGATCAGATCGAAATCAATCCGTTGCTGGTGCGGCAAGCCGGCTCGGGCGTGGCGATGCTGGACGCCCTGCTGCTTGCAGATACAGCGACGCAGGCATCAGTGGTGCAGGGGTGATCATACGGTAGCGGCCTGGTCTGCGTAGATGTTCTTTTTTGGTAGGCGCTGCTGTCTGCCTCAGTGGCCGGACCGGCACAGAGCTAATGCAGGGATGACAGACGGGTAAGAGCCGCCGTGCCGACTAGAGCGGCAGAGGTGTCCGTAAGTACCGTTGTCATGAAAGTAACGTATCCGAAATGCAGTTGTGGTAGCAACACGTGGTTTGAAGTCAATTGAATAAAACAGAACGGAGACAAACAATGCAAAAAAAACAAACCTTACTCAAGTGGATGGGCCCGGCCTTGCTGATGGCAACGGGTGCGCTGGCGATCTTGCCGGGAGCGGCACGGGCAGCTTACCCGGACAAGCCAATTACGATCGTGATCCCCTTTGCTGCCGGCGGTGCCGCCGATACCCTGGGCCGATTGCTTGCTGACAAGATTGGTCAGAAGGTCAAGCAGCCGGTGATTGTGGAAAACAAACCGGGCGCAGGCACGCTGATCGCGTCGCAGCATGTGGCGAACGCCAAGCCCGACGGCTATACGCTACTGCTGGCCGCATCTTCGCTGGGCACGATTCCCAGCATCAACAAGAACGTCAAATACGACCCGGTGAAAAGCTTTGTGCCGATTACCCAGGTTGCCTCGGTGGTCCATGTTATCTCTGTCAACCCTGAGGTGCCGGTCAAGAACGTAAAAGAGCTGATCGAATATCTGAAGCAAAACAAGGGCAAGGTGAGCTACGCCTCGCTGGGCACCGGATCCTCGACGCAACTGGAAGCCGAGATGTTCAAGAATATGGCCAATGTCGACATGCAGGATATTCCTTATAAAGGCAGTGCGCCGGCGTTGACTGATCTGATCTCCGGGCGGGTGCAGGTCATGTTCGATGCCTGGGCATCAACCGGGCCTTATGCCAAGGCAGGCAAAGTGAAGGTGCTGGCTGTGACGACGGACAAACCGTCGCCTTCTATTCCCGATATGCCGACCATTGCCCAGGCGGTGCCCGGTTTTTCTGCCATGCCCTGGCTGGGGCTGGTCGCGCCCAAAGGCACGCCTGCCGAGGTCGCGCAGGTGATTTACAAGGTGGTGCATGAGAGCGTGCAGCAGGACGATGTGAAAGCGAAATTCAAAACGCTGGGGCTGGATGTGATTGCCAGCGATCCGGCCACTTTCGGCCAGTTCATCAGCAAGGATGTCAAAACCTGGGGCGAAGTGATCCGCAAGGCCAATATTACGGTGAACCCATAATGACAGATGAAATGCTGCCACAAAGCCCCGAGGCGTTCCGTGCTTATGTCAGGGCGTGGATGGCAGAGCATTATGCGCAGTTCCAGCGTGACTGGCCCGGCAGGATCGATCCGGTCTCGCTGCAATACCGGCGAGCCTGGGAAGATACCCTGTGCCGCCACGGCTGGTCCGGACTTGGCTGGCCGCGGGAATATGGGGGCAAGGCGCTGCCGCTGTCACATCAGGCCATATATCTGGAAGAGCTGGCCCGCAGTGGCGCGCCTCTCGGGGTTAATCTGATCGGACATGGCATTTTCGCGCCGACGCTATTGCACTTTGGTTCGCCGGCGCAAAAGGCGCGGTATTTACCGGCTATTTTGCACAATGAAGCGATCTGGTGCCAGGGTTATTCGGAACCGGGGGCTGGTTCCGATCTGGCGGCGGTAACCAGCCGGGCGCGTAAAACGGACGGCGGCTATGTTCTGGATGGGCACAAAATCTGGACGTCCTTTGCCAATCTTGCCGATTACTGTTTTGCTTTGGTTCGTACCGACCCGAACGCGCAACGACACCGCGGCTTGAGTTTTCTGCTGGTGGACATGCGCCAGCCCGGTGTCCGGGTCGAGCCCATTCGGCAACTGACCGGCGAGGCAGAGTTCTGTGAAGTTTTTTTTGAACAGGTCAATGTGCCATCGGATTGCCTGCTTGGTCAGGAGGGCGATGGCTGGCGGATGGCGATGGCTGCAGCCAGCTTCGAACGCGGCACCTATTTCATTCCCCGGCTGGTGCAGTTCGAAGGCGAGCTGGGGCGGGTGCGCGGGCTGATCGACAGCGTGGCGCAGGGTTTGAGCCCGATCGCGCTGCAGAACTACCGACAACGCTGGGCAGCCTTGTTCGCCGATAGCATGGTATTGCAGTTGAAATCACGTCGCGCTTTGCTGGCCGCCATGAACGGAGATCCGCCAGGCCCTGAAGGTTCGTCAACCAAGGTGCATTGGAGCGAGGCGCACCAGCGCATGCTGGATTTGGCGCTGGAATTGCTTGGATTGAACCTGTGCGCGCCTGCCATGCAGATGCAGGCCGAAGCGGCATTCTTTGCGCATGCCAGCCTGTGGTCACGGGCCGAGACCATTTTGGCCGGCACCTCGGAAATTCAGCGCAACATTATCGGTGAAAAAGTACTGGGACTGGCAAAGGGATAGAGATGCAACATACCGATGACGATTTGCTGCTAGACCCGGTCCGGCGGTTTCTTGCCGAGCAATGCCCGCTGACGGCGCTGCGTGGCGCCTTGCTGACAGACAAACCACTTGCAGGGGGCGTATCAGGGGGCGTCTTACGGCCAGCGCCCGGGTCGGCATCGCTGCCGAGCGGCAAGGTCGCTGCCGATGATGCCAGTTGTAATGGCCATATATTTGCCAGGTTGTGGTCGCAGTTGTGCGAACTGGGCTGGCCGGGGTTGCTGGTGGGTGAAGCCCGCGGCGGTATCGGACTGGGCATGTCGCAGGCCGTCAAGGTCATGGAGCTGGCTGGCAGCGCATTGCTGCCGCTGCCACTGGGTACGTGGATGAACACGAGCGCATTTCTGTCTGAGCAGGCTGCGCACTCCCCGGTATCTCAATGGCTTGATCGCTGCATGCATGATGGACGCCTTGCCGGATTTGCCATCGATGCCGGCCAAAACAGACTGTTTGTACCGTATTGTCGTCATGACAGCCAGATATTGTTCCTGAGCTATGCGCAAGGCAAGGTTTGGGCCAGGGTGGCTGATGGTATCGCTGGCGGTCCGGGCATCGATCCGTTTATACATAACGGCTGGCTGGGCGCACCTGTATGGCAAATGCAGGACGATTTCGCATGTGATAAGGTCAGTTGGGATGCCTTCGAACTGCGTTCCCGTATGCTGGTGGCCGCCGAGCTATTGGGGGTGGCGGCGCGGGCCCTGGACATGACCAGTGCGTATGCACGGGAACGGCAGCAGTTTGGCCGTCCCATCGGCAGTTTTCAGGCGATCAAGCATCGGCTGGCCCAGGACTGGATGGACCTGGACAATGCCCGTTTGCTGTTGACACAGGCTGCAGCGTGTATGGATTCGGCAAATACAGATCTGGCACAGGCTTGCCCTGAATTGCCAGACCAGGAAGTCCGCCGCGGCGCAGAGCTGGCCGGGCCGACGCTTGCTGCACAAGCACAAGACAGGGCGGATCAGGGCGCAACGGGCGAGACATACATTGAAGAAACGACCCTGATGGCGATATTGGCCGAGCATACGATCCAGCAGGCTGCCAGCACGGCCGTGAGAAATGCCCTGCAGGTGCATGGCGCGCTGGGCATGACCTGGGAATGCGATGTGCATTTTTATCTGAAACGCGTGCATTTTCTTTGCGCCATGATGAATCATCGGCACACTGAGGCAGACCGGCTGCAGCAGGTGTGGCAGCTGAGCGCGGGCCGGATGGCCATATAAGTGCACAATATCGCTTGACGGCAGGGGGGGCACTGGCTATTGTTATGGACCCGCTTGCCTGTGCAGATAAATATCGCTGTGATTTCATGGTTCCGCCGCCACACTCTGGTCGCTCATCTTCTTGTTATTGCGCTTGCCGTGCTGCTGTATTGGCTGTGGCCGGTAGCGGCATTTCTGACCGTCGCCCTATATGTGGCCGTGCTTGGCGTGGCCAGCATGAATATGGCAAGCAATTTGTTTGTGGACACCCTCAGGCATGTTCGTCCTGATGGGGGCGCAATCGGAAAACCAGGCGGGCAGATTGCCATCAGTTTCGATGATAGCCCTACCGAAGGGACCGCGCAGGTTCTGGCCATACTCAAAGCGCATGACGTGAAGGCGACGTTTTTTATTGTGGGCGCTCATGCCGCTGCCCGTCCGGAGCTGTTGCGGCAGATTGTCCAGGAGGGGCACGCCATTGGCAACCACAGCTATAGCCATGCCCATACCCTGCCTTTTAAGCGGCCGGCCACGATTCTTGCCGATATACAGCGTTGCAGCGAGACCATAGCGGCCATTACCGGCGTGACTCCCCGTATGTACCGACCGCCATTTGGTGTGGTCAATCCGGGGATTGGCAAGGCGGTGAGGGCCAGCCGGCTGCCCTGCGTGGGCTGGTCATTGCGCTCCTTTGATACGGCGACTGCCCGTCCGGCGCGCCTGCTGTCGCGTATCACAGGCAGACTGGAGCCTGGTGCCGTCGTGCTGTTGCATGATTACCCGGCGGTCACGCCGCAAATCCTGCCCGATCTGCTGCAGGAAATAAAGCGGAGAAATTTCACTTGTGTTCTCCTGTCGCCCGAGACGCTGCAGCCCTGATACCGGTTCCGTAACCGGGCGGCCGCCGCGCACACGCCCTTGGACGCGCTTATATGCCAAGATCGGCGGACACCATGGGTACGACAGAGGCGACGAGCAGCAGCGCCATCACGATGTTGAAGCCGCGTTGCGTTGCTGCCGTGGTAAACAGCCTGCGCATAAGGGTTCCGCCAAACATCCACACACTGATGCACAACAGATTGATGACGATTGCCATCAGGGAAATTTGCAGCAGGGTCAGCTGTCCGATATTGTCTGGTACATAGATGCTGAACATGCTGATCACCATGATCAGGGCCTTGGGGTTGATCCACTGGAACAGCACGGCGTTCCAGAAACCGAAAGGGGACGCTTCGTTCTGGACGGAAAGCGGCGTCGGGGTAATTGAGGCTATTTTCCAGGCCAGCCACAGCAAGTAGGCCAGCGAGGCGATCTTCAGTAGATCAATCAGCCAGCCGGCGTGCAGCATGACCCAATGCAGGCCGAAAGACATCAGCACGATCATAAGCCCCATGCCCGCACTGATTCCCAGGCAGTGCGGAATGGTGCGGCGCACCCCGAAATTGACCGAAGAGGACAGCAGCATGAGGTTGTTGGGCCCCGGGGTTACCGAAGAGACGGCGATAAAAATGGCAAATGCCATGAGCATGGTGTAAGTCATGAGAGTCTCGATACAGGTCTTGCGTGAACAGACACTATATGACAAGATACCGGTACAGTACCGATACAGTTGTGTGCTGTTTTTTCCTTCCTGTACTGCTGCTTTTACCGGAACAGATTGATGACAAGCCAACCCAGCCCTCCCGTTTCTGCCCAACTGCTTAAGCGATCCGCTGCCAGCGATGGCCGTCGCAACGACCAATCGCCACCTGCGCCCGCAGGGGTCGCTGATACCCATGTCGATCACGACCATCAAACCCCGGGGGCGCCGCTGCTGGCCCATTGGCAGCCGGTGCGGTCGGGTTCGCACACCCTGGTGGACCAGATTGTGGATCGTTTTGTTGTCTGCATTGAGCAGAATGTGTTCAGGTAGGGCAGTCGCCTGCCGTCCGTGCGGCTGCTGGCGCAGGAATTGAATGTCAGTCGCTATACGATTGTCGAAGCGTATGATCGCCTGGTTGCGACCAATCACATTACCGCCAACGCCCGGTCCGGCTATTTCGTTCAGCATAAAAGACAGCCGGCACGGGGCATAAAAAGCGGCGAGATCGTACCGACACTGTCCCAGGATAAAATTGATGTCCCCTGGATTCTGAATCGCCTGTTTTCGCAGCAAAACAATCTGGGGCTGAAGCAGGAGTGGCTGGACACCGAGATCGTCGCGCGTTCCATTCGCAAAGTGGCCCGCAAGATGCAGCCATCTGCGCTCATGTATGGCGAGCCCTTTGGTTTTGCGCCGTTGCGCCAGACCATCATGGCTCAGTTGGCTGCGCACGACTTGCATGTGCAGCCGGCGGGCGAGGTGCTGCTGACCACCGGCGTGACGCATTCGGTGGATCTGTTGATCCGTCAACTGGTCCGGCCTGGCGATTATGTGGTGGTTGAAGAGCCTTGCTGGTTTGTCGTGTTTGCCTATTTGCGCATGGTCGGTGTGAATATTCTGACGGTGGCGCGAACACCGCAGGGGCCCGATACAACGCAACTGGAGGCGCATTGTCGCAAGCATAAACCGGTCCTGTTCATCTGCAACAGTACCGTGCATAATCCTACCGGGTTTACCTTGAGCGCACGTGCCGCGCACGACGTCCTGCGCCTGGCCCAGCAATATGACATGTGGATTGTCGAGGATGATACCTACAGCGAACTCAGTGCAGGCCCACCGCTGCGTATCAGCACGCTGGATCAGTGCGAGCGCACGTTTCTGCTTGGCAATTATTCGAAGACGCTGGGTGCTGCGATGCGAGTGGGCTTTATTGCCGGGCCTGCAAATATTTTGAATGAAATAGCCATGCTCAAACTGCTTTCCGGCCTGTCCACCTCAAGCCTGAATGAGCGTGTTATTCATGAAATCATTCACGGCGGGCATTATCGTTCTTATATAGAACGGCTGCGGCAACGTATCAATTGGGCGCGTACCAAGATGCTGGAGCGACTGGGCGATCTGGGCTATGTCCTGGCCCAACCTCCTGCTGCCGGGCTGTTTCTCTGGCTCGACATGTCCCGCGACGCCGAACCACTGGCTCGCCAGTTGAACCTGCACAACATTCCCGCCACGCCCGGCTCCCTGTTTTATCCTGATCAGCGCGTCAGCACTTACCTGCGTCTGTCGGTCAGCAGTTATGATCATCCCCATTTATGGGATGCGCTGGCCGCCTGGCAGCAGGGCTGATCAGCGCCAGGCATGGCCGATTGGCAAGCTTACCATCTGGATAGGTAACTTGCAGGCCTGCGACATCATTTCCGGCGCTATTGAACGCCATTTTGCACACCATTTAGCATGCCAGTCGGGGCGCCAGCGCCTGATTCACAAGGGGCAGGGTAATGAATCAGGTTCAGGCTTCGTGCAACGGAGCAGTGGCGGCATGATGCTTGACCGTGTCGGCTGCCTGCCTGGCGCCGTGGGGATCGGAAAATAGCGGGCTGCTGCCGATGATCTGGCCGTTGGCCGCTTTCAGATTGAAATAGGTTTTGCCGTTGGCGGATTTTTCAAAAACGTAGCGGCTGTCCGTTCCTGCATTCTTGCGAACCGACTCGATTCCATTTTTGGCCGAGGCAAGGGTCGTATAGGTTTCACTTCTAAGGACAGATGCGCCATCTGCTGCGTGCAGGGAAAAATGAAACTGGCCATCAACGGATTTTTTGAGTTCGAATGAAGCAGACATAGCAATGAATTTCCTTGCAAGTGTAATGGAATAAATACCGCATGAAAGAAACTGCCTGGCAAAGCATACTGCAAATTCGTGGAATGTAGAATGAAATAATATGTCTGGCCCTCTTGGGGCAGGGTGTTGCGGTACAGGCAGGCGGTGCGCAAAACCTCGGGGTGGTGCTGTGCCCGCTCAGATGTCGGTTGGCAAGTGTCATGCTGCGCTGCCAGATAATAATCGCGCTTGTAGGCGCAAGCGACAGGCGTTGTCGGGCGCCTGGTCCGTCATCGATCTCGCATCAACCACGCCATCACCTTGCTTGCAGCCACCGACAGTTTCACGGGACTGCAATTGCCTCAGTCTTGCCTGGGGTCTACTTGCTCGGGTATTTGTTGCTCAGGGGTCTCTTGTTCAGGAGCATCTTGCGGCGCAGGCGGTGTCAGTTGCCTGATTTGTAATTCGGCTGCCGCTGCCCGTGTCTGCACGGCGCTGACAAGCCCGACCAGATCGTACTGCTCGCCATTCATGTCTACTGCGCCGGCAGAGGCCAGTGACGGGTCACCCTCAATATTCAAGCTCAGGCCAATCTGATCCTGTTTACGGTACAGCAACTGGTTCCTGACCAGGATATCGATAATGGTGTCCAGTTTTTCTGCTGCCGTGGGCTCGACGGTGGATCCGGGTGAGGCCACGGCGCCGGACCTGAGCTGACTGACCCTGTCCGCGGCGCCTTGCGGCATGGCCTGATCTGCCTGCAGCTCCATGCGAACCGAGCGCAGGGCATTGAGCAGCAAGGCGTAGGGATCGTTACCGAACCGCGATAGCAGCGGAACCGGGTTGTTCAGCGCCACGTTGATCGAGGCTTTGGCAGACCCTTCCGGCAGGGTCCAGGTAATGGGCCCTACAGTGAGCTCGGGCTTGCCCGAGAGCATCAGGTCCAGGCTGGTCAGCAAAGCCATCCATTTCTGTTGTGGCACTGCCTGGTCACCGGGCTGGCCGACATTGAGCAACTGCTGCCAGGCTTGCGCTATAAACTGCATGGCGCCGGCACGGTCCAGTCCTGAAGCGGTCACGGTATATTGCAGTTTGCCAAGATCGGTGCCGTTGACGCGGACCTGGTTCAATACGGTATTTTGCTGCAGCGCCAGCAGGCTGTCCTGGGTGTCCGCTTTTGAATCGGTCTGATACTGGTCGATTTCCAGTCTGGCATCATCACTGGCAAGCGAGAATGCTGCCAATGTCGATTGTTGGCGCCATAGCGGGTTCTTTGTATCGCGACCGTCATAATGGGACGACATGGCAAGGTCCCGGAAAATTAAAGTGCTCGTACCGTTTTCGGTTTTCGGCGGCGTGACCTGTATCAACGGCATGTTTCCGGAAAACTGGGCCACCCGGTTTGTCGCGTCAACTGCGCCTTCAAAGTTCATGCCATCAAAATGCAGCTGGCCGTCTCGGATATTATTGAACGCGAGCGAGGCCACGCGTCCGCGATACCGTGTCTGTCCGTCAAGATGGGTGGTCAACAACAGTTCAAGCGGCGGCTGCCCCTGGCTCAATTCGAACAGGCGCGCGGTTTTTTCATTGTTGATCAGTGTGACGTGGCTGAGTGCCCGCACCGGTTCCAGTTTGCCCTGCTGCAGTCGGGACAGGGGCAGGGGGCCATGCTCGACCTGCACGTTAAAGTCCAGCGAATGCGACTGACCGGCATTGTCAAGTCGCAGGGTCAGCGTGTAAGTGGAAGAGAACAGGCCGGCATCTTTTTTCTCCGATGTCACTTGCACGGGAAGCCCGTTGCTGCGCAGTTGTGCGTTGATGTCCTGTGTGCGACGGATGACCTGTTCGTCCACTTTTGTGCCGCTATACCATGTGCCACCGAAGTAGCCCAGTATAACCAGCAGCACAACGGCAGCCAGTGTTTTGGTGATTTTTTTGCCCATGATATTTGTGATGTGCAACATTCAATGATGTTGCGGCATGCCCCAATGAGTTTAATATTCCGCCGGCCCGATTGCAGGCGCAATGTTGCGGAATGTAAGATGTGGCTTGCGGGGAAATTGCCCGAATGAAACTGTGGATGAATTGTAAATGAAAAAAGTCTATCTTGCCGGCTTTGATGTCTTTCGGTCGGACGCGGCCAGCTATGGGCAGTGGCTCAAAACGCTATGCGCGCGTCATGGGTTTGCCGGGTTGTATCCCCTGGACAACGCAGCGCCGCAGCAGTTGAGCGGCACGGCGCTGGCCGACTGGATTTACCGGGCCAATATCGCGCTGATCGAACAGGCCGATTGTGTCATGGCCAATCTGAACCCGTTTCGTGGCCTGGAGCCCGATTCCGGAACCGTGTTCGAGGTGGGCTATGCTGTGGCCAAGGGCAAGCCCGTATGGGCCTATACCGAACAGACACAGGCGCTGGTGGCGCAGGCCGGCGTGCAGGCGCAGGATGGGCGCGTTGTTGATGCGCAGGGTTACACGGTAGAGGATTTCGGGATGAATCTGAATTTGATGATTGCCTGCAGCACGCAGATTGTGCAGGGTGATGCATTGGCGTGTTTGCAGGCGATGCAGGCAGACGGTTCATGATGCGGGCGGCGGGCCCGCAACTGGGCTCATCATCCGGGCGCGTGCCTGGCTTTTTACTTGCTGCCTTTGCGCTTGACCTTCTTTTTTTCGGGTAAGGCCAGCATGGTGCCGCGGCAGGCCTGTGCGCCGCACAGGCACTTGTACTGTTGGCGCAGCGTTTTGGTGATTCTGCCGTCCATGATCAACCCGTAATCATAAAACAGTTCTTCGCCCTTCAGAATATCGCGAATGGCATATATATAGACACGTTTGCCGCCGCTTCCTTCCTGTGTCTCGCAATTGGGATTGCAACTGTGATTGACCCAGCGCGAGTCGTTGCCACCATTGCCGCCATCAATGATCCTGCCGCTGCTGGTGGAAAAAAAGAAAGTGTGAAACGGATCATCCGGATTGACCGGGTGCATATCATCGGCCTGTTTGGCGCTGATGCGTTTGCCTGTGTATTCAATGATGCGCGTGCCTTGCGGTATATTACGAGCAGCAAAAACACCGTTGCCGTGCAACGTCGATTTGCGCACGACATGCCAGGGTGGGTTGGCGATATTTTTCTTTTTTTCGATCATTTTTTCTTGACGCCAAAGCAATGGTCCAGTGTGGGGAAAGTGCCTTCGCGTACCTCATTGGCGTAGGCTTGCACGCCATCGCGGATGGCGGCCTGCACGTCGGAAAACTGTCGTGCGAATTTGGGAATGCGATTGGGCGTCAGGTTGAAAATATCTTCTGCCACCAGGATCTGACCATCGCAGTCGGGCGAAGCGCCAATGCCAATGGTGGGAATGCTCAATGCCTGTGTAATGCGGCGCGCCAGGGGCTCTGCGGTGCCTTCGATCACCACGGCAAAGGCGCCGGCCTGTTCCTGTGCCAGTGCATCCTGGTAGATGATTTCGGCCGCTTCATCCGACATGCCCTGCGCCTTGAAGCCGCCCATGGTGTTCAGATACTGAGGCATCAGTCCGATGTGAGCCAGCACGGGAATACCGCGGTCGACCAGAAAGCGCGTGGTTGCAGCCAGCGGCGTGCCGCCTTCGTATTTGACGGCATCGGCGCCCGATTCCTTGAGCAGGAATGCGGCGTTGCGAAGGGCCTGCTCGGGCGACTCCTGATAACTGCCAAAAGGCATGTCTACCACGACGCAGACATTCTGCGTGGAACGCACCACCGCCCGCGCATGGGCAGCCATCTGTTCCAGGGTGATGGCCAGTGTGTTCTCCATGTTGTATCCGACCATCGCGGTGGAGTCCCCGATAAGGATCATATCCAGATACTCGTCCAGCACCCGGGCAAAGGGCGCGGTATAGGATGTGAGCGAGACGATTTTTTTCTGGTTTTTGTAGGCCCGCAATTGCGGGACGGTAATCCGTTTTGCTGTGGTATGCACACTCATCAAAAGCACCTTTCTTGAAATACGGCTGGCCGTCTGCGGCCACATGGCGAAGGGGTAAGTTTACCGTGTAATCGCGGGTTTTCTGTCAGTGCATTACAAAAAGGATATTATTTAAGCTTCTATGGAAAACCTGTCTGTCAGTTGGATTTGAATAATGAACACACCCCAGAACGATACGCCTGCCTTCAATGGTGCCCGATTGATGCTTGAAACCCTGATTGCAAACGGGGTCGATACCATTTTCGGCTATCCCGGCGGTGCCGTATTGCCGCTGTACGATGCGCTGTATTCCGAGCCGCGCATCCACCACGTGCTGGTTCGCCACGAACAGGCTGCCATGCATGCGGCCGAGGGGTATGCGCGCTCTACCGGCAGGCCCGGCGTCGTACTGGTCACCTCCGGCCCGGGTATGGCCAATACCACCTCGGGGTTGCTCGATGCACTGTGCGATTCGATCCCGGTCTTGTGTATCAGCGGGCAAGTAGCAACCGGCGCCATCGGTACCGATGCCTTCCAGGAGTGCGATGCGGTGGGTATTTCCCGGCCGGTCACAAAATGGAATGCCCAGATCAAGCGTGTTGAAGATGTGGCCGCCATGACCGCCAAGGCCTATAACATTACGGCTGCCGGCCGCCCCGGCCCGGTGCTGATTGATTTTCCGAAGGATATCCAGATGGCGCAGGCGCCGCAGGAGCCGGAAAGCGAAGTGATCGAGCCCGCCGTCAATACGGCTGGCCAAATGACCTCTTCCGTAATGCAGGCTGCCATCAAGCGCGCCGCTTCGCTTATTGCCAATGCCAAGCGCCCCGTGTTTTATGGTGGTGGCGGACTGATCAATTCCGGCCCGGACGCCTGCGAGGTCTTTTCAAATCTGGTCAGCTACACAGGTGCGCCATGCACGCTCACGCTGATGGGGCTGGGTGCTTTCCCGGCCAACGACAAGCAGTTCGTGGGCATGCTGGGCATGCATGGAACGCTGGAGGCCAATTTGGCCATGCATCATGCGGATCTGATCGTATGCATCGGCGCACGCTTTGATGACCGTATAACCGGGCGTCTGTCCGACTTCTGCCCGCACGCAGTCAAGATTCACCTGGATATCGATCCGGCATCTATTGATAAAGTGGTGCGCGCCGACGTTGCGCTGGTGGGTGACTGCTATCCGGTGCTCAAGTCACTGTTTAATGAGGTCAAGTCGCTGGAGCGCGAACCCGGGTTGATCGACGATTGGTGGACGCGCATTGAAAAATGGCGCAGCACTAATTGTCTTGGCTTTACGCCGTCGGACGACGTGATTCTGCCGCAGCATTTACTGGCAACTGTCAATGACCTGATTGAAGGCCGGGACGTCATTGTGAGTACCGATGTCGGCCAGCACCAGATGTGGGCCGCGCAGTACCTGAAGTTTCGTGAGCCCAATCGCTGGCTGACCTCGGGCGGTGCCGGCACCATGGGTTACGGCGTGCCTGCCGCGATTGGCGCGCAAGTGGGCAATCCGGATTCACTGGTGGTATGCATCAGCGGCGATGCGTCCGTACTCATGAATATCCAGGAACTGTCGACCGCGATCCAGCACGAAACGCCGGTCAAAGTGATCCTGTGCAACAACCGGCATATGGGCATGGTCCGCCAGTGGCAGGAACTGATTCATGACGGGCGCTATAGCCACAGCTATAACGCTTCCATTCCCGATTTTGTGGCACTGGCCACGGCCTTTGGCTGGGGAGCGGCCACGGTGTCTGATCCGCTGCAGTTGGAAGATGCCATCCGTGACTGCTTTGACTATGAGGGTCCTTATTTCCTGAATGTGGAAGTGCAGCCGCAGGAGAACTGCTTTCCCATGATGCCGGCTGGCTATGGCCATCAACAGGTCATGCTTTCCGAAGATACCTGGTACGTGGAAGAATAATCAGGACGCCTGTCCTGTTTGAGCTGGAGCCCGGTCATTGTCATGGCCGGGCTTTTGTTTTGATAGCGCGGGCATTGTATTGCCGTCATTCTTCCGGTGCGCATTGTTTATTATTATTGATATATAGTAATTACTAAATAATATATATTAAACTTGCCATATTCTTTAAAATGGCTGGTTACGCATTTCTTTATATCATTGCGTAATAATCAAATAAAACCAGCAAGGGAAAACCCTTGCATTTATTTATTGAGTTGCAGAATGAGTTATCACCCACCCGAAAAAGACGGGCTGCCCGGCCTTGAAGCACGTTTGCAGGAAGATCTTTCCCGTCTTGATCTGCCCGGCAAGGATTGGGTGCAGCCTCGGGTGGTGGATGGTGAACGCTTGCTCGATGTCGCCATTATTGGTGGCGGCATGGCGGGGTTGACTGCCGCTGTTGCCTTGCGCAATCTGGGTGTGCGCGCCTGTAACTTCGATCGTGCGCCCGCTGGCTTTGAAGGGCCCTGGGCAACGACGGCGCGCATGGAGACCCTGCGCTCGCCCAAGCAGCTGACCGGACCTGCCCTGGGGCTGCCTTCGCTCACGTTTCGGGCATGGTTCGAAGCACAGTATGGGCGCCAGGAGTGGGAGGCGCTGGATAAAATACCACGCTTGCAATGGATGGATTATTTGCGCTGGTATCGCAAAGTCATGAATGTGGATGTGCGCAATGAACATCACATTAGTCATGTCCATCTGCATCCCGACAATTATCTTGAACTGACGCTGCAGGCCCCTGGGGGCCAAAAAGTGGTGGCTGCCCGGCGCCTGATTCTGGCGACCGGCCGCGATGGCCTGGGCGGGCCGGGTTATCCAGCGTTTGCCGATAAGGTGCCGGCGCATCTGCGTGCGCATTCTTCGGATTTCTTTGATTACAACACGCTTGCCGGCAAGCGGGTCGGGGTGATCGGCGCAGGCGCTTCGGCCATGGATAGCGCGGCTACTGCGCTGGAAGCCGGTGCCCATAGTGTGGATATAATTATCCGGCGTAACGAGATTCCTCGTATCAACAAGGGAAAGGGCTCTGGCAGCCCCGGCCTGGTGCATGGCTACGCTGGCTTAACGGATGACTGGAAGTGGCGTATTCGCCATTACATCAATGTGCAGCAAGTGCCGCCGCCCAAAGGCAGTACCTTGCGTGTGGCTTCCCATCACAATGCCCGCTTCAATGTCGGTTGTCCGGTACTGGACATTGAAGTGCGCGAGGACGTGATTTATCTGACCACGCCCAAGGGTACATTTGTTCTGGATTTTCTCATTTTTGCCACCGGTTTCAACATCGACTGGCACCTGCGTCCGGAGTATGCCGAGCTGGCACCGCTGGTGCGAACCTGGGCGCAGCGTTATCATCCGCAGCCAGGGCAGGAAGATGCCGAACTGGCTGCCTGTCCCGATTTGGGACCGGGTTTCGAGTTCCAGCCCCGCGCAGGCGTGGACGCGCCCGGGTTGGCGCATATTCACTGTTTCAGCTATCCTGCCGTGGCCTCACATGGCACTGTCTCGGGCGATATTCCGGCCATTTCAGATGGGGCATCAGCCATTGCCCGCGCCATTGCCGGCTCCCTGTATCAGGAAGATGTCGCCGCTTATTATGCGCAACTGGAAGCCTATGCTGAACCGGAGCTCGATGGCGATGAGTGGACTGCCGCCGGTCCGCCCTTGCCTGTGGAGGCGCAATGACGCTGTGGCTGATTAAACGCGTCCTGCAGGCGCTGCTCATTATCCTGTTGATGACAGTGATCGTCTTTATCGGCCTGCATGCGGTTGGCAACCCGATCGATATTCTTATCGGACCGGATGCCGATCAGCGAGACCGTGCCCGCATCATCGCGCAGATGGGCCTGGACAAGCCATTATGGCTGCAATATTTTCATTTCCTGGGCAGTGCGGTGCAGGGTGACCTGGGCAACAGCTTCGTGTACAACCAGCCAGCCCTGCAACTGGTGCTGCATCGGTTGCCGGCGACCATGGAGCTGGCAATGGCCGCCCTGGTAATTGCGATTGTGGTAGGTGTGCCGCTGGGGCTGATAGCCGGACTTTATTCAGACAGTATTGTTTCCCGCACGATCATGACCGGCAGCATCCTGGGCTTTTCCCTGCCAACCTTCTGGGTAGGACTGGTGCTGATCATGGCATTCAGCGTCAGCCTCGGATGGCTGCCCTCGTCAGGACGAGGGCAAACCGTGACGCTGTTTGGCTATCAATGGTCGTTTCTGACGCTCGATGGACTGCGGCACATGCTGTTGCCGGCAGTCAATCTGGCACTGTTCAAGGTTTCACTTGTGATCAGGCTTACCTATGCTGGCGTGCAGGAAGTGCTGCCGCTGGACTATATCCGTTTTGCCCGTGCCAAGGGCCTGAGCAACTTGCGGGTGATCGGCGTACATGTACTGCGCAATATCATGATCCCGCTGATCACCGTACTGGGGCTGGAGTTTGGTTCGACCATCGCCGGTGCCGTGGTGACCGAGAGCATTTTCTCCTGGCCTGGTGCAGGCAAACTGATCCTGGACAGCATCAATGGTCTGGACCGACCGGTCATTCTGGCCTATCTGGTGGTTATTGTCTGTGTTTTCGTGACCATCAATTTACTAGTCGATATCGCCTATCGCATGCTTGATCCGCGAGTCCGGCTGGAGGGCGCGCGATGAGTCAGCCCGTGACCGAGTCTGCCGTGCAAGCGGTGATTGCTGCGCCCAAGCCTTCATTGTTTCGAGAAAGGCTGGCCGATTTTTTCTCGTCCAAGCGTGCTGTGATCGGCTTTACGCTGCTGTTGCTGCTGGCTTTCGGTTCGGTGTTCGCCCATTGGCTGACACCGCAAAATCCGTATGATCTGATGCAGCTGGATATCCTGGATTCGCGGTTGGCGCCAGGCAGCGCCAACGGCGCCGGCACCTATAACTACTGGCTGGGGACAGATGGACAGGGACGGGATCTGTTGTCTGCCATCCTGTACGGCCTGCGTATCAGTCTGACGGTCGGCGTGGGTTCTGCGCTTATTGCGAGTGTGGTCGGGACAATACTGGGCGTGCTGTCGGCTTATGCCGGGGGCCGGATAGACAGCTTCATCATGCGCACGGTCGATTTGATGCTGTCGTTTCCATCTATTCTGATTGCGATGATGATTCTGGCGTATCTGGGCAAGGGTATTGGTAATGTGATATTGACGCTTGTGATACTGGAATGGGCCTATTATGCGCGTACCGCCAGGGGTCAGGCGCTGGCAGAGCGACAGAAGGAATATGTAGAGGCGGCAAAAAGCCTGAATATTTCCCAGTGGCGCATCATGCTGCGGCACATCCTGCCTAATTGTCTGCCGCCTTTGATTGTGATCGGCACCTTGCAGGTTGCACGTGCGATTACGCTGGAAGCAACCATGAGTTTCCTGGGGCTGGGCGTGCCCGTGACAGAGCCTTCGCTCGGATTGCTGATCGCCAACGGTTATCAGTACATGCTCTCGGGACAGTACTGGATCAGCCTTTTCCCTGGCGTGGCGCTGCTGGTCACCATAGTGGCGCTGAACCTGGTGGGTGATCGCCTGCGGGAAATGTTCAATCCGCGGAGGCAGCGATGAGTACGACGCCTTTGCTGGAGGTTCGCGATCTGCGTACGCACTTTATGACCCGGGCGGGCCAGCTGCCGGCTGTGGACGGCGTGTCGCTCCAGCTGGAGCCGGGACGTATTCTGGGGCTGGTAGGCGAGTCGGGTTCAGGCAAGTCCGTCACGGGCTTTTCCATCATGGGCCTGGTCGATGAGCCGGGCCGTATCGTTGGCGGACAGATTCTGTTCAAAGGGCAGGATCTGCTGGGCCTGCCGCAACAGCAGCTGCGCCGCCTGCGCGGCAATCGCATTTCGATGATTTTCCAGGATCCAATGATGACATTGAATCCGGTGCTGCGGGTGGATACGCAAATGATCGAAACCCTGCGTGCGCATGAAAAAATCAGCCGCAGACAGGCCTGGGAACAATCGCGCGACATGCTGGGCCTGATGGGCATTCCCAGTCCGCAAGCCCGTCTGTCGGCGTATCCGCACCAGTTGTCGGGCGGCATGCGCCAGCGTGTGGCCATTGCCATAGCGCTGTTGCTGAGACCCGACCTGATCATCGCAGACGAGCCCACGACGGCGCTGGATGTCACGATTCAGTCGCAGATCTTGTCGGAAATACAGAAACTGTCGGCCCGATATGGCACGGCCCTGATCTGGATTACTCACGACCTGTCGGTGGTGGCCGGGCTCGCTGACGATCTGCATGTGATGTATGCTGGAAAAATTGTGGAAGCCGGTACAGTGGATCAGGTGCTGGACAACCCGCAGCACCCGTACACCCAGGGCCTGATCCAGAGCCTGCCCGCCAATAATGTAAGAGGGCAGCCGCTGCGGCAGATTGCGGGTATGACGCCCAATCTGCTGTCATTGCCGGCGGGCTGTGCATTCGCGTCGCGCTGCCCGCGGCGTACCGCTGTCTGTGATACGATGCCGGCGCTGGACGAACTGGCGGCCGGTCATCGGGTGCGTTGCTATCATCCGGGCGCTGTTCCTGAAACGGAAGTGGCACTATGACAGATGAAATAAAAGTGCCGCTGATGCGGGTCAGCCACGTGTCCAAGACCTTTGGTCATGCCAGTGACGGGATATTGGATCCCTGGCTGCAAAAACTCAGGTTGACGCGTCCCTCTGCGCTTACGCGTGCCGTGGATGATGTCAGCCTGGATATTGCCAAAGGCGAAGTGGTCGGCCTGGTAGGCGAATCAGGTTGCGGCAAGTCGACGCTGGGCCGGATGGTGGCCGGTATTATGGAGCCGACAGCCGGTCAGGTGCTGGTCAACGGCCAGGACCTGAAAACGCTGCCCAGGCACGAGGCCGAGGCGGCGCGCCTGAAAATCCAGATGATTTTCCAGGACCCCTATGCCAGCCTGAATCCGCGCATGCGTGTGCGCGACATTGTAGGAGAGTCTCCTCGACTGCACAATATGGTATCGGCACGTGACCTGGACCAGTATGTATCTGAGCAGCTGGAGCGCGCCGGTTTGTCGGCCAGCCTGCGCAACCGCTTTCCGCATCAGTTCAGCGGCGGGCAGCGCCAGCGCATCGGTATTGCGCGGGCATTGGCCGTGGCGCCGGATATGCTGGTCTGTGATGAAGCCGTTGCCGCTCTGGATGTATCCATTCAGGCGCAAATTCTGAATCTGTTCATGCAACTGCGCGCGGAACTGGGCCTGACCTATCTGTTTATCAGCCATGACCTGGGTGTGGTGGAGCATTTGTCCGATCGCGTGGTGATCATGTACCTGGGACGCATCGTAGAACAGGCGCCAGTTGCAGAGATTTTCAGCAAGCCCAATCATCCTTACACCCAGGCCTTGTTGGCCGAGATTCCCAAAATGCGGGATCGCAAGAAAGTGTTTTCGATTATCAAGGGTGAAATACCCAGCCCGCTTAATCCGCCAGCGGGTTGTCATTTCCATCCACGCTGTCCGCATGCCATGCCTCGCTGCCGTGCCGAAGTCCCGCTGCTTAAAGCGGTGGCCGGCGGGCATATGAGTGCCTGCCACCTGAATGACCAAACCTGAGTGGGCATCAGGGATTAACTGCCCGATTTCGATCGTGTTGATTATATTGATTAAGTAGCAGTAACCTTATAAAGGAATATAAATGAAAAAGCGCGTACTGGCTGCCATGGCAGCAAGCCTGCTGGCCGCAGGCAATATGGCCCACGCAGAAGAACTGAAAATCGCCTTTGCCGACAATCTGTCTTCGCTGGATCCACAACTGAATAATTTCGCGGGTGACCGCTCTGCCGGCCTGTTCTTTTTTGATATGCTGGTCAACAACTACCACAACAAACTATTGCCCGGCCTGGCAACAGAATGGAAAAACACCGGTCCCACGACCTGGGAATTCAAATTGCGTTCAGACGTCAAATGGAGCGATGGCACACCGTTCACGGGAGAAGACGTCATCTATTCCATTGAACGCATTCGCAAGGTGCCAGGCTCGGTCGCGCCATTCACAGGCTACGTGCGCACGATCAAGAGCGTGACTGAAAAAGAACCGGGCACGCTGGTATTTGAAACCACAATTCCCAATCCGGGCTTGCCACTGAATCTGGCTTCTGTGCACCTGGTGCAGAAAAAAAGCACCGAGAATGCGACAAGCGATGACTTCAATTCAGGAAAGGCGTTGATCGGTACCGGTCCATATAAACTGGTTTCCTACACGCCGGGAGCCGGCTTTCAGGTTGAGGCCAACCCTACGTACTGGGGTGAAAAACCCTTATGGGACAAGGTCTCCTATCGCTATGTGGCTAACGCCGCAACCCGTTCCACGGCCTTGCTCTCCGGTGATGTGGACGTGATCGATAAAGTGTCGGTCGCCGACCTGAAAAAACTGGAAAGCGATGAGAAAGTGAAGGTCTATGCCTATAACGGACTGCGCGTTTTCCTGCTGCAACCTAGCTTTAATCCGAAGCCCAATAAATTCATCACTGATAACAACGGCAAACCGCTGGACAAAAATCCGCTGCTCGATTTAAAAGTACGCCAGGCATTGTCGCTTGCGATCAATCGCGATGCCATCGCCGATCGTATTTTACAGGGCAGTGTGACGGTAGCCGAACAGTGGATGCCCAAGGATTCGATTGGCTACAATCCGAATATCAAGCCGATTGCCTTTGACGCCCCGAAAGCCAAAGCGCTGCTTGCAGAAGCCGGCTATCCGGATGGCTTTAACCTGACCGTGCACGTGCCGACTGATCGCTATCCCATGGCGCCAGAGACCGTGCAGGCAGTGGCCCAGTTCTGGAGCCGCATCGGCGTGAAAACCCAGGTGTCGGTGGTGCCGTGGGCCGTGTACTCAAGCACAGCCCGGAAAAATGACTACGCCATGTCTGTGATTGCCTGGGGTAACGGAACCGGCGAGGGCAGCTATGCGATGGTCAATATTCTGGCTACGGTGAACCCTGAAAAAGGGTTGGGCGCATCCAACTGGGGCCACTACAGCAGCCAGAAGCTGGACGACTATCTGAAGCAGGCCACCGAAGAATTTGATGACGCCAAACGTGAAAAAATAATACAGGACGCCGCCCTGGCGGTATCCGATGAAGTGGGTGTGATTCCCATGTTCCATTACAAAAACATCTGGGCGGCGCGCAAGGGACTGGTTGTCAAACCCTTGAGTTCTGATCGTACCGTGCCGGTCATGGTAAGCAAGGAATAAGCTGGCAGCAGCGGCAATACCAGCGCCCCGTCATCGCTGCTTTACGGGCCCGACGCGCAGATTATGTATCTGCCGCGGGCCGTTGATGATGGCGCGGGTGCGAAATTAATGGAAGATCTATGTCAAATGAAATATTGTCGGTAATGCCGGCTGATGCGCTGATCGACGAACCACGCGCCATCCGTGTCGAAGGTCTGTCGGCTGGCGAGCGTATTACGATTACGAGCCAGACCGAGCGCGCTGGTGGTGTGATATGGCGCAGCCAGGCCCAATTTGAAGCCGATGCACAAGGTGTTGTGGACTTGACGCGTCTGGCGCCGCTGGCTGGCAGTTACCAGGACGTGTCTCCCATGGGGTTGCTGTGGTCGCAAGTGCCGGCTCAGGATAATTGTCGTGAAGTCTTTGCAGACACGATGGCGCAACCGCTGATCACCGAACTGGCCGTGACCACGACCAGCACCACGCTGCGTGCAACACTGACACAGCGCCTGATGCAAGAGGGCGTAGAACGCATTGAGGTACGCGAGGATGGCCTGGTGGGCACCCTGTTTTTGCCCGCTACGCCAGGACCTCATCCGGCCGTCATGATTCTGAACGGCTCGGGCGGCGGTATCAATGAGCCGCGCGCGGCATTATATGCGTCGCGTGGTTATATTGCATTTGCATTGGGTTACTTCAAGGCGCCGGGATTGTCCGATTATATTTCCAATACGCCACTGGAGTATTTCAGGAAAGGCATGGACTGGCTGCGCAGATCTCAGCGCCCGCTTGGTGGATTCGTGGCCCTGAGCGGTCAATCGCGTGGCGGAGAGCTGGTACTGCTTCTGGCCAGCATTTATCCACTGGACGTGAGTGCTGTTGTGGCGTATGTCCCTGGCGCAGTGGTGCACAGCGGACAGAACGCGGCCGATCCGCAAGTCGGTCGCGATGGCCCGGCCTGGCTGCTTAACGGCAAGCCGTTGACACACGTCTGGCAGGACAATAAAACGGCCACCTGGGCGCCATTTGACGAAGGCCCGTCGCCCCACCGCCATGCGCGCGCCATCATGACTGCCCTGCAAGATAGCGAGGCGGTAGCCCGCGCGCGCATCGAGGTCGAAAAGATCCAGGGACCGATCATTCTGCTGTCCGCCACCGATGATGGTGCCTGGCCATCGAGTTTGTACAGCAAAATGATTTATGATCATCTTGGCCAGGTCGGCTTTGAGCATATCGTGCAATGGGTGGATACCAAGGACGGGGGCCACAGCATTGTGTTTCCCTATGTGCCGACGACCCAGCTGGTCTATGCGCATCCGGTTTCCGGCAAAATCAATACCGGTGGCGGAACACCTTCGGCTAATGCCCAGTCTGACGAGCACAGCTGGACTGCGGTCAAGGAGTTTCTGCAAAATGCCGTGAGAGCGCACCTTAAGGGCAGGCAGTCGCATTAGCCATCTGGATGGCGACAGGCCGGGCTTGCGTCATCAGGCGAGAAGCGCAGGGCTGATCCGATGTTGAGTGATCAGCCACTCAGACGCTAATATTTTCCGGTGAGCCCGCCATCGACGATCAGTTCTGTACCGGTGATGTACGAAGCCTGATCGGATGCCAGAAATGCGATGGCATGGGCCACTTCCCAGGCGGTACCCATTCTTTTCATCGGAACCTGGGCATCTCTTTTTTTTCGAACTTCCTCCATGTCATTGGATGAGGAAAAAACAGCGCCAACATTCTTCTGAATTCTGGGCGTGTCAATCAGCCCCGGGATAACGGTATTGGCTCTTATATTTCGATCGGCATATTCATGGGCAATCAGTTTTGTCATCTGTATCAATGCCGCTTTGGTAACGCTATAAGCCAGGTGAGGATATCCCACATAACGGATGCCCGCTACTGAGGCAACAGACACAATGCAGCCTGCGCCGCGCTCGATCATGCCCGGTATCAAGCGCTTCGAAAGCAGCAGCAGGCTTTCGACATTGGTCTGCTGGATACGCTGAAGGTCTGCAACGGACGTTTCCTGGATGCCGCCGGTTTTTCCGATGCCTGCATTGGCAATCAAGGTCGAGATGGAGCCAAATCGCTCCGTGGCAATCTGCAACACGCGATCCATTTCTTCGGGACGGGTAATATCGCCTTGCAAGGGCAAACAGGTTCCGCCAATGCGTTCGATTTCCTGGGCGGTTGCCCGGGCGGCATCGGCATGGCAGTCCAGGGCAATGACTTTTGCGCCGGACTGGGCAATGAGTACCGACGTT
Organism: Advenella sp. FME57; assembly: GCF_014897675.1. Taxonomy (GTDB): domain Bacteria; phylum Pseudomonadota; class Gammaproteobacteria; order Burkholderiales; family Burkholderiaceae_B; genus Advenella. The sequence continues at coordinate 209,615 of NZ_JABUXU010000005.1, forward strand.
GCCTTGCCGATACTCCAGCCCGGTGCACTGCTGCCGGCGCCGGCGACCAGTACCACCTTGTCTGTATCACCCATTGCCCGTGTCCCTTTTGGAGTATGGAATGGCCTGATCAATGGTGTCCCAGATAAAACGGCCCGATGGGATGTTCTGCTCTTCGGCGATATGGGAAACCAGACCCGCAGCGCGTGAGATGACAGCAAAACCACGCATCAGCCGTGATGGCACACCAATGGCGCCAAGCAACGCTGCCACCGCCCCGGTCGCGTTGATCGTAATGTGCCTGGCGTATACCTGGTCCACGGCGCGGCTCAACAGTTTGAGCGCGTCGATATATTGGCGCGCCAGCGCCGGTTCACTATCGGCAAGATCAAGCAGCTTCAATGAACGGGGATCGTCGGGCTTGTGCAGATGATGGCCGAATCCCGGCAGATGTTTTTTCTGCTCTTTATATCTTGTGGCAATGGCCAGCGCCGCTTCTTGCTGATCGGGTGAGGCAATGATTTCGTCCAGCAATGTTGAGCAATTTTCCATCGTTCCCACAAACTGGCTGCCGACAGCCAGCAGTCCCGAGGCCACCGCGCCCTGCAGATTCTCCGGCGCGCTCATGTAGATCAGTCTGCTTGCAATGGCGCTGGGCGTCAGTCCGTGTTCCATAAGGGTGACCAGGACCGCATCCACGATTTTGATGTCGACCGGACGGGCTTTTCTTCCCATGATTTGCAGGAACATGACCTCGGTGAAGGTTGCCTCTCCGATCAGATCATTGACAAGATCCTTATCTCGGTAATTCATACCGGTAAGCGAGTGTGCGCACAGTTCAGTGATGGGTTCTTTCATCGTGTACTCCTTTTACAATTGGCGTGTTTCGGTGGTGTCGTGCAGGCCGGACAGGACCAGTTCCTGAATGGCTTTTTTGAGCACCTTGCCCACCGGCGATCTGGGCAAACTTGCAAAAAAATAGATGTTTTTCGGCGTGTGAACCGGACCCAGTTTTTCTCTGACCAGTCGCTTGAGTTCGTCTGCTGTTGCAGCGCTGTCAGCGCGCAATTGAACAGCGGCGTTCACCGACTCGCCCCATTTTTCATCTGTGATTCCAAATACCGCCGACTCGTACACGCCGGCGTGCTGCGATAGAACATTCTCCACATCAATCGGATAGACGTTGAAACCACCGGTGATAATCACATCGCGAATTCTGTCTTTGATGAACACAAACCCCTTTTCGTCGATAAACCCGACGTCGCCTGTATGCAGCCAACCGTTTTTTATGGTTTCGGCTGTTTTCTCGGGCAGGCGCCAGTAGCCGGTCATCACAAGGTCACCGCGGATCACGATTTCGCCGGTTTCATTTGGGGGCAGTCGATTGTGCTGTTGATCCACAATAGCAATGTCGGTGAACCAGCTGGCTTGCCCGACAGAAGCGCGGTATTGCGGCTGAGCCAGTGTTTCCGGCCCGATCAGCGTAGCTATTTGCGGTGCTTCCGTTTGCCCATAGGTCGTGGCAAGGACGTTGCCGAAAAAATCCTGAGCGCGTGCTATTTTTTCTGCCGGCATGCCGGCTCCGCCGTATATCAGCAGCCGCAGGCACGGGAAATCCTTTTCTGATTCTGCTGCGGCGATCAGCTTGTAAATGAGCGTCGGGGGCATAAAGGTCATCGTACCCTTTTGTTCCCTGAATGCATGCACAATGTCGGCCGCTTCTGCTGACCCGGACAGCACCAGGGCACCACCCTGCGCAAGTACAGGTAAGACATAAGTTCCGGTGCCATGGCTGATGGGCGCGCAAATAACAAATTTGTCATTGTTTGTTATCTTCCAGCCGTGGATCTGATTGATAATAACGGCAACCCACGCCCGGTACGGTTGCATCACCCCTTTGGGCATACCGGTCGTGCCGCCAGTAAATTTGATGGCCTGGATATCGTCGTTGCCCCTGATCGCTTCGGCAAGATGCTGTCCGCTAAATTGTTCAATCAAGGTGGGGATATCATCTGTATTGATGATATGTACGTTTTCCAGGCCGGCAGTCAATGCTGCGCCATAGCCGTCCTGAATGATAATAGACGGCTTGATGACGGTTGTAATTCTTTTGATTTCTGTCGGTGTACTTCGGTAATTGAGTGGTACCCATACCTTGCCGGCAGCCATAATGGCAAGCATGGCAACAATGTAGTCGACCGAATTCTGCGCACATAGTCCGACCATGGAACCGGGTTCGTTGTCCAGTTTACGGATCGCGCAAGCCAGGGCGCTTACCTGATCTGCCAATGCGGCATAGCTGACTTTTTCATGCCTTGATTCAATGGCCATCCGTTCGGGATAACGGATGGCTGCTCTGTAAAAAAAATCGATTGGATACATCTTGTTGTTACCTTCTTTCAGTTGGCCTGCAGCTTTGCCTGGCGCACGACCTTTTCCCATTTCGCAATTTCGTCCCGGGTAAATTGATCCAGATAGGCCGGGGTGTTCTCTACGGGCGCTGCGGTATAGCCGTTTTTGGCAAAGCTATCCTTGACCTCGGGGCTGGCGATCACTTTGTTCAATGCATCGTTGAGCTTGCTGATAATTTTGTCGTCAGTCCCTTTTGGGGCTGCAATTGCAAACCACGAACTGACCAGGAAGTTGTCAATCCCTTGTTCCTTGAAGGTGGGCACCTCCGGGAGCGCCGGATCGCGCTTTTCTGTCGTGACCGCCAGCGGCGTGAGCTTGTTCGATTTGATTCTTCCTACAGACGAAGGAATGTTGTCAAACATTGAATCGACCTGGGCGCCCAGCAAATCGTTGACTGCAGGGCCGCTGCCTTTGTAAGGAATATGAAGAATGTTCGTGTCCGTCAGGATCTTGAAGAGCTCACATGACATATGAATAGACGACCCTATGCCTGATGAGGCGCAGGTCAGTTTTCCCGGATTCTTTTTTGCATACGAAATATACTCGTCCACCGAATTGATGTTCTTTTTCGGATTGACTACCAGCACATTGCCGATGGACGCGATGAAGCCGACGCTTTTGAAGTCTTTCAGATAATCGTAATTCAGGTTTTTATAAAGTGAACGGTTGATCGTGTTGGCAATGCTTCCCACCAGCAGGGTGTAGCCGTCGTTCTTTGCCCTTGCAACGTATTCAGTGCCAATGTTGCTGTTGGCCCCGGGTTTGTTTTCCACAATAACCGTTTGGCCCAATTGGCTGGAAAGGCCTTTGGCGATCAACCTAGCGATGATATCGGTGGCGCCTCCCGCCGAATAGCCGACGACCAGGTTGATTGGTCGATCGGGGTAGGCCGCTGCCACTGCAGAGGAGGCGGATAGTAACGCCAGCGTCAGCGCCGTCATGCCCAAGCATTTTGTTTTCATCATGTCTCCAGTTTTATGTTTTATTGCGTTGATATGCAGCTGCATTCTAGTCAGGTTCAATAGTGTGACAAAATCAATTTGTCCATCATTTGGACATAAGGAGCAGATATGCATTACAAGGATGAGCCCAAAACGCTGGTACGCGGCCTGGCCATACTGGAGACGCTCAGCACTGCCAGTGCCGCTGGATTGAAGATCGCGCAAATCGCAGCCAGGACCCAAATATCACGGCCGACGGTGTACCGTTTTGTCAGCGTTCTGCTCAATAACGGATATATCAATGAGATAGCCGACACGGGTTGCTACATATACAATCGGGACAAACTGAACCAGATCGCTGATTTTGGTGATGAATCCGAGCAATTTAAGGGCGTATTGAGAAAAATCAGCGAAAAGACGGGAGATTCGTCTTTTCTGATCAGGCAGGATAATGCGGATTCTTTATGTATCCATCGGGAAATTGGCACTTACCCCTTGCAGGTTCTTTCTATCCAGATTGATCATAAGCAGCCGATGGGCGTGGGGGCGGCCGGGCTGGCATTGCTTTCTTACCTGCCGGAGCCTGAGCAGGAGCGCATCCTTGCCGAGAACGAACAAAAACTCTATCCCTATGGGGCAATCTCAGTGAAAAAGCTGCGATTGCTGATGAAGGCCACGCGAGAGCGAGGATGGTCCGCGGTGGGTAACGCTGCCGTACAAGGCGTGCTTGGCGTGGGCGTGGCCATCGCCGACAGACGTGGGTGCCCCAGGTTTGCCATCAGCGTATCGTCAGTCGAGGCCAGGTTTACCGTGAAGCGTCAGAAAGCGGTGGTACAAATAATAAAAGATGAAATTGCCGCGTTGGATTCGTATGGCTGCATAAATTGACCAAAGCGCATCCGGTCTATAACAACGGCAGCGTACAGGCGCGAATTTTTTTGCTGTCTCCGTTAGAATGTCATATCGCATACGCCATGAATTTACGAGCAACAACGCAAAGGAAATATTATGCAAAGCGCAGAGGCACTCGATCTTATCGATACGCTGCTCAATCTGAAGCCGGACAGTAAAACCTGGCAAGCCCGGCAGTTCAGGGAAAAAGTTAAAAACGGTACGCAGGCAAGCTACGCCGCGCTGTTTTCGCCCGACCTGAGTTTGCCGCTACAGGATCGATGGCTGGTTGCCTTGTATGCCAGCAGCCTGATGAACTCGTCCGAGCTGACGGCACACTATACCGAGCAGGCGCTGCTGGCAGGTATCGACGAGAAGCTGGTTCAGATCGTGACCGAAGACCATGTCGAGGATATTGTGAAATCTGAATTGAACAGTATCCTGCAATTTACCAAAAAATTGATTCTGGATCCGATAGAAGGCAACGAGGAAGCGTTGCTGACGCTCAAAAATTCAGGCATGTCCACGCAGGATGTTGTTGTGCTTGGGCAATTGATCGGGTTTCTGGCCTACCAGATACGTCTGGTAGCCGGATTGAAGGCAATGCAGAAACTGGAGCAGGCAGCATGAGCGATGTAATCAAAGTCAACGGATTTACCAACCAGACGCTGGGCTGGAAAGCCTGGCTGGATGTTGTGGACGCCAATGCCGCAACACCGGAACAGAACAAGGTACTGGAAGCGAGTCACCCGCAGGCCAAAACGTCCGATTATTATCTGCTGCTGGTGCATGAGCCGCATATTCTGGATCAGCGCTCATTCACCTATAACGCCATCATGTATGCGCCGGGCGGGTTAAATCGCGCCGATCGCGAATTGGGGGCCCTGGCGGTATCGCGCATCAACGGTTGCGTCTACTGCGCTTCGGTGCATGCCCAGCGGTTCGAGCAACTGGCCAAGCGTAATGAAATCGTGCGCGACGTATTTGTTGATCCCGCTACCGCAGCAAAAAATGAACGCGATGCTGCCGTTATCGATGTCGCGACCGCCCTTACGCGCGATGTGTCCGGGTTTGATGCAGACAATCTGCAAGTGTTGAAAAACCAGGATTTCACCGAGATTGAAATGCTGGATCTGATTCATTCGGTGTCTGTGTTCGGCTGGGCCAATCGCCTGATGCAGAATCTGGGCGAGCCTGTTTTTCCGGCGGAGTAATCAATCAGCTTATAAGGCAGGATGGGTGCGATAGGGCTGGCAGATCCATACGCGGCATCTGCATACACTGTATGGGGAAAGCACACGCGCTGGCTGTCGCGCTCATCTACGCACCTCATCACTATCGGAAATGACAGATTGCGAATCTGATAATAATCGCTCCCGCAATGTGATCTAAACCTGACGATGCTGAGTAATCACTTTGCGTGCTGCAATACACGCGTCTAGGTGGTGTCCAGCAAGGCGGTGAGGGCAATATCCAGCGAGGCAGTCTGGTCCCAAAAAATGCATTCTCTTTTTTTTGTTGTGTATAATTACACAAAATGAAGAGAGATGATGTCATTAAATTATTGAAAGCCGACGGTTGGATTTGGGTTGGAGGTAAAGGCGATCATATGAAATTTAAGCATCCCCATAAGAGTCAACATGTTGTTGTTCCCCATCCTCGCAAAGATATAGCCGTGGGTACGTTGCGCAATATCTATCGCCAGGCTGGCTGGAAATGGAGGTAATGGTGTTTTATCCTGCATACATCCACAAAGATCCGGACAGCGCCTACAGCGTTACTTTTCCAGACTTTCCGGGCTGTTTTACCGCTGCGGACGAACTCGCTGATTTACCTAGACTTGCGCAGGAGGCTGTGGAGGTTTATTTCGAAGGCGAAGACGTTGCGATTGCGCCTCCTTCTTCTTTTGAAGATTGGTGTAAGGATGAACAGTTTCAGGACGGCTGCTGGATGCTGGTGGATATTGATTTATCAAGAATCGATACAAAGGCAGTACGCCTAAATATCAGCTTGCCGCAAAATCTGGTGCACCGTATTGACGCAAGAGCCAAGGCTTTGCATATGTCACGATCGGCTTTTCTGGCCAACGCTGCGGAAAAGGAAATGGCCACGCCCTGATGATGTCTGATGCACAAGGGACAGCCGGCCGGCCGCTCATATTAATAAGCAAACCGCTCCTGCAGTGCTTCCAGGTGGCATTCCTTCAAAATGGCCAGTTGCCGCTCGCGTGCGCTTTTCTTGAAGCCGCCGGTTTTTTTGGCGATGATCAGTTCGTTTTTCATTGAATGCTCCCAGCCCACCAGTTCCGTTACGGTAACCTGATAGCCGCGCGCTTCCAGTTGCAGACAGCGTAATACATTTGTGATCTGGCTGCCGAACTCGCGGGTGTGCAGGGGGTGGCGCCATAGTTCGGACAAAGGCGTTTTGCCCAGGGTATTGCCCTTGGTGGCGCGCAGTGCTGCGGCAACTTCGGCCTGGCAGCAGGGCACCAGCACGATGAAACGCGCATCGCGAGCCAGGGCAAAGCGGATGGCGTCGTCTGTCGCGGTATTGCAAGCATGCAGGGCGGTGACAATGTCGATTTTTTCGGGTAGATCGGCAGAAGAGATGGACTGCTCTACGGTCATGTCTTTGAACTGCATACCCTCAAAGCCCAGGCGCCGGGCCAGGTCTTCCGATTTTTTGACCAGGTCGGCACGCGACTCAATGCCATACACCGTGGCGTTATCGTGTTCCTTGAGGAACAGATCGTACAAAATAAAACCGAGATAGGATTTGCCGGCGCCGTGGTCGACCAGTGAAAGCGCCTGCCCCTCGTCCAGTACGGTTTGCATGAGGGGCTCAATGAACTGGTACAGGTGGTAGACCTGCTTGAGCTTGCGTCGCGTGTCCTGGTTGATCTTTCCCTCACGCGTGAGGATATGCAGTTCCTTGAGCAATTCCAAAGACTGCTGCGGCTTGATTTCCGGAATCAGGGTCATGCTGCGCCTTTATACCGTCATCGAGAAAATGCGCGCATTCGGCTGCTTGCGCAGCATGCGCAGATCAAATGCCATACAGATATTGCGAGCGAAGGTGCGCCCGGCTTCGGTTATATCAATGCGGTCGGCCCCAATGCGGATCAGACCGTCGCTTTGCATTTCTTGCAACCGTTCCAGCACGTCGGGCAGCTCGGCAAATTGCATGGCAGGATCGGCCCAGCTTGTCTGCAGTTGGCACATCAGGTTCAGAATGTGGCGGCGGATGATCAGATCTTCCTGGTCCAGCAAATGACCGCGGAACAGCGGCAACACACCGCTTTCGACGCGGGCATAATAATCTTCAAGAACTTTTTCGTTCTGCGCAAAGGCGTACCAGGTATCACTGATGGCCGACACGCCCAGGCCGATCATCAGCTGCGTTGACGAGGAGGTGTAGCCCATGAAATTGCGGTGCAGACTTTTTTCCAGCATGGCCTGATACAGCGAATCGGATGGCAGCGAAAAGTGATCCATGCCAATTTCCACGTAGCCCAGCTCTTCGAGCAGCTGCTTGCCATTTTCGTACAGGGCGCGCTTTTCCTCGCCGGAGGGCAGATCATTTTCGTCGAAACCGCGCTGTCCATTGCCCTTGATCCAGGGAACATGGGCGTAGGAGTAGAAGGCCAGGCGATCGGGCTTGAGGGCGATGGTTTTCTTGATGGTCGATTCCATGGCAGCCCAGCTCTGGAAGGGCAGGCCAAAGATCAGGTCGTGACTGACACTGGTATAGCCGATAGCGCGGGCTGCGTCGGTTGCATTGAGCACGTTTTCGTAAGGCTGGATGCGATGGATGGCCTTCTGGACGATGGGATCATAGTCCTGCACGCCGTAGCTGACCCTGCGAAACCCCAGATCGTACAGGGTCTGCAGATGCTCCTTGCGGGTATTGTTCGGGTGGCCTTCGAAGCTGAACTCGTGATGCTCATGGACGATGGCATCGTCCAGAATGCCGGTAAGCAGGCGCTGCAGGTTGGCGCTGCTAAAGAAGGTCGGCGTGCCGCCGCCCAGGTGTATTTCCCTGATGACCGGTTTGTCGCCGAGCACCTTGCGGTACATGGCCCATTCTTTGAGGACCGCGTCTACATAGGGCTCTTCGACACTGTGTTTTTTTGTAATGCGCTTGTGACAGGCGCAGAACGTACAGAGCACCTCACAGAAAGGCAGGTGGATATACAGACTGATGCCTTCCTGGGCATTCGATTCTGTAAAGCTGCGCCTGACGGTCTGCAAATAGGCGTCGCTATCGAAACTGCCTTCGTCCCAGTACGGGACGGTGGGGTAGCTGGTGTAGCGTGGACCGGGGATGTTGTATTTCTGAATAAGTGTGTTCATTCTGTACATGCGCCCCCGGGATAAGGCGGGGGTCGCTTAAAATGCGGGCTCGGTGTCGTCCGGGTCGGCGGTTTTGGCAGTCTGCTTGCGGGCAGTCGCGCTTTTGCCTGCGACTTTCTTTGCAGTGGCTTTCTTGACAGCTGTTTTCTTGGTGGCAGTTTTACTTGCGGTCTTGCGGGCAGTTTTCTTGGCTGCTTTTTTGACCACTTTGCCGCTGTCGGCCTCTGCCGCGGTAGCGGCGCTTTTTGCCGCAGACTTGCTGGCGGCTTTGGCAGCCGATTTAGACGCCGCTTTTGCCGTTTTGGCTGGGCGGGGCTCAAATTCAAACTCTATTTTACCCGCTTTCGACATGGCCAGGTAGGCTTTGAACTTACGGTTGGTACGATTGGACACAAACCCGTCGAGCAGGTCGGTTTTACCCTGGCTCAGTAATTTGCCCATCTGGTCGTGACCGATCTCCTGTTGCAGGATCACGCGGCCGGACTTGAAGTCGCAGGTTTTCTTTTCGCTGACCGAATTTTCGCAGACATAGCTCATGCCCGTGTCGTAGACGTTGCCAGTGCATTTTGGGCAATGGCCGACTGGTGTCAGCTGGGAAACGTCCAGCGGCTCACTGTTGTTGTCGTCAGACTGGCCAAAATCGAATTCCAGCTTGTTTTCGGGTGTAATGCGCAAAATGGCAGAAAAGGGGCGTCCCATTTTACTGATGAAACCACTGAGTGGGCCCAGGGTTTTATTTTGCAGCAGTTCTTCCACTTCGGGAATCTCAAAGGTACGGCCGCCGGGATGCTTGGTAATGGAAAAATCGCAGTTAGTGCAGGCATAACGGCGGTAATTTTCCTTGACGACGCTGCCGCAGGCCGGGCACGGCGTCGTGAGCGTGGCATAGTCGCCGGGCACGGTGTCCTGCTCGTATTCCTTGGCTCGCTTGACGATAATTTGCGTGCTTTGCGCAATTTCGCGCATGAACGCTTCGCGGTCCAGCTGGCCCTGTTCCATTTGCTTGAGCTTGTGTTCCCATTCGCCCGTCAGTTCGGGCGAAGTCAGCTCGCGCACGTTCAGTCCGACCAGCAACGTCATGAGCTGGCGTGCCTTGGCAGTGGGAATCAGCTCGCGCCCTTCACGGCGCAGGTACTGTTCGTTGAGCAGCCCCTCGATAATGGTGGCGCGGGTCGCTGGCGTACCCAGCCCGCGCTCGGACATGGCTTCGCGCAGTTCATCGTCGTCCACCAGCTTGCCGGCCCCTTCCATGGCCGAGAGCAACGTCGCCTCTGTATAGCGGGCAGGCGGTCGGGTGGCCAGGTCCTTGGCGGCGATATCTTCGGTTTTGACGGTTTCATTTTCAGCGACGGGAACCAACGTGGCATCGCTTTCCTGGTTCTCGCGTCCGTAAATTTCGAGCCAGCCTGGCTTGATCAGCACCTTGCCTTCGGTTTTGAAGTGATGGCTGGCCACAATTGTGATGCGCGTGGTTACCCGGAATTCCGCAGGCGGAAAAAACACAGCCATGAAGCGTTTGCTGACCAGATCATAGATCTTGGCTTCGGCTTCGCTCAGCTCCTTGGGGACCTGCAGGGTTGGGATAATGGCAAAGTGATCGGAGATCTTTTTGTTGTCAAAAATACGCTTGTTGGGTCTGACCCAGCTGTTTTGCAGAATTTTCTTTGCAAAGGGCGCATTGCGGCGTCCTAGCTGCGATTCGGCGCCCACGATGGCCTCAAAGGTCTGTTTGACCGTACTTTGATAGTCTTCTGGCAGGTAGCGCGAGTCGGTACGCGGGTAAGTTAGCGCTTTGTGCCGTTCGTACAGACTTTGTGCCAGCGCCAGCGTGGTTTTGGCGGTAAAGCCGAAACGGGAGTTGGCCTCGCGCTGCAGGGATGTCAGGTCAAACAGGCCTGGCGACATGGATGTCGAGGGCTTGGATTCTTCGGTAACAGTACCGTCTTTATGGCGACACGCAACAACCACCGACTGTGCACTGGCGGCCGACCACAGGCGATTGTCTTTTTTCTCGGGATCGTGTTCATCCTTCTTGAAGGCCGGATCGAACCACTTGCCTTCATACAGGCCGCCGGCAGCGACGAAGGTGGCATGCACCTCCCAGTAGTCGCGGGATTTGAACTTGCGGATTTTTTCTTCGCGTTCGAACACAATGGCCAGGGTCGGGGTCTGGACCCGGCCGATAGGCGTCTTGAAAAAGCCCCCGTCCTTGCTGTTGAAGGCAGTCATGGCACGCGTGCCGTTGATGCCGATCAGCCAGTCGGCTTCCGCGCGCGAGCGAGCCGCCGCTTCCAGCGGCTTCATCACGCTGTCGTCGCGCAGATTGTCGAAGGCCTCAATAATGGCGTTGCGAGTCATGGACTGCAGCCAGAGCCGCTTGATGGGCTTATTGACGCCCGCATACTGGATAATGTAGCGGAAGATCAACTCTCCCTCTCGTCCGGCGTCACATGCATTGATAATGGCAGTAACATCCTTGCGTTTGAGCAGGCGCACCAGCATTTTGAGGCGGTCGGTGGCTTTTTTGTCCGACGGTTTGAGGTCAAACGCTTTGGCCGGGATGGCCGGCAGATGATTGAAGGACCATTTGCCGCGGACAACATCGTCGGGATTGGTCAGGGTGAGCAAATGCCCTACGCTGGACGACAGGACATACTGGTCGTTCTCAAAGTAGTCGCCTTCACGATGCATGCCGCCCAAGGCACGGGAAATATCGAGTGCAACTGAAGGTTTCTCAGCGATAATCAGGGTTTTCGTCATGGTTTTCCGAAGTTATGAACCGCAAGCGGATGTGTTATTTTTCACCGAGTGTACTACACGGTTATTTTCCACACAGCTATAATCGCTTGCCGTGCTGTTTCTGGTGGCCGGCACTTTCCCGTCAGCCCAAACGCGGATAATACGAGAGGTAATTCAATTGATGCAAGCTCCGACGGCTCATTCTGCACAATCCGGGCATGATCAAATCGTCCGGTGGCGTCTCTTTTTCAATATAGGATTGCGGGTACTGGGTATTGGGCTGCTGGCCAGCGGCATTGTGACCTGGATCGCGGCAAACTGGGACGGCCTTGGCAAATTTGAGCGTATTGCGGGTGTCCAGCTGTTACTGGTTGCCGTTGTAGCCGTTGCCTTGGTGCAGGCCTGGCGGGGACAGCCCAGGTCCGGCCATACCCCAGGCGTTCCGGACCTGGCTCGCTCAGGCCGCCAGGGCGTACCGGTTTTTGCAGGCGCGTTGTTTCTCGCTTGTGTCGTTACCGGTGGCCTATTGGCGCTTCTGGGGCAAACCTATCAGACCGGCGCCGATCCCTGGACGCTCTTTGGCTGGTGGGCTCTGCTGGCGATTCCCTGGCTGCTGGTCGCGCGCAGCTGGTTTGTCATCGTTCTGTGGCTGGTCGTGCTAAATACCGCCATCATATTGCTGCTGGGTACGCAGGTGCTGATCAGCCCGCAGCGTTATACACCCATGGGCTATGCATGGGTGGTGGCCGCAATCAATGCCGGCCTGCTGGCGGGCGCCGAGCGTTTGCGCAGCCACTACAGCGATCCCTATCGGATGGTTCCCCGGCTGCTGGTGCTTATCATACTGATTGCCTTGTTTTGTACGCTGGCCGCGTCTGTGGAATCACTGTTTGATGATGGACCCAATCAGGCCATGCTGCTGCAGGCTGTGCTGGTTGGGGTGGTTGTCTCAGGCGGGTTCTATCTTTATCACCGTGTCAGGCCCGATTTTTTCATTCTTTCGCAACTGGCCGTCTTTACGGTCCTGTATGCGGGTACCTACGTGCTCATCGCAAGCTGGCTGTTCGCCGAGTCGATCGAGCTGAGCGTGGCGCTGGCCTTTGTGGTGGCACTTGGGGGGATGCTCGGTTGCGTGTCCTGGCTCAGGAAAGTGTATCAATCGCAGGCTGACGCGCCCGGCCAGCCAGCCCCTTCGGATAGTTCGGCAGCCTTACCTGCTGCGGTCACAGATACAGCCACAAACACAGCAAAGGCTGAATCTGCAGTCACCCCGGCGCAAAGTTCGCCGTTGTTGTTCCTTTTTTCATTCGGTTTTATATTTTTGCTGGGCCTGGCCCTTATTGTGGTCCTGGAGATACCGCTGGCAGGGGCTGCAGGTGCGGCGCTGGTCGCCGGGCTGTTGGCATACTTCGCCGCGGGCGGAAAAGGGCGTGTCAGCGGTGTAACGCTGATGCTGGTCGGTTTGCTGTTGCTGGCATTCGAGGTTTTCAACGGAACCTATATAGACTACGCGGACCGCGCTTTGCCGGTATTGGGTCTGATTGCCGGCCTGCTGCTTCTGTACCATATGCATCAAATACCGTGGTTTCAGTTCCTGTGCGCAGTCGCAGCGCTGGTGCTCTTTGCCATTCTTTGGCCGCAGTACAGTCCTGGTCTGGCATTCGATCATGCAGATACCGGCCTATCGGGCTATCGTCATGACGCAGACTGGCAGTCGTTTGTGAGCGAACTGGCGCCTGTTTATATTGTGCTGGCCACCGTGATTCTGATAGGGTTGCCACAGGCCTGGCTGCGTCGCTACAAAATGCTTGCTTGGGCGCTGCTGTGCGTCCCGCTTGGCGCTTATGTTATTGATATGTCGGGGTTGCCCTACAGCGGCAATCACAGTGCGCACGATGGGCAGAACATGCTGGCCATGGTGCTGAGTAAATGGCGTCTGCCCACACGGTTCCCGATGGTTTATCTGTGTAATTTGGTGTTTGCCCTGCTGCCTGTGGGGGTCGCGTGGCTGTCTGCCAGGCGGTCACGCGTTTGCGCGGTGGATCAGGCCGTTGTGCTGCTGGTCCTGTTGGCACTGGGCGTACTGTGGGGCGACCTGCCCGGTGTGCAGTTGGGGCTGTTGTTGTGCCTGCTGGGCTACGAGCTGCGTTACCGCAGCATGCTGGTTGTCGGCGTGGTCAGTATCATCGCCTTTCTGGCTCGGTTTTATTTTCAATTGCATTTTCTTCTGCTCGATAAAGCATACTTTCTGATCGCTCAGGGCGCCGTTCTGCTGGTGCTTGCACTGCTGTGGTACCGGCTGCGTCCTGTTGCGGTCATTGGCGGGCGACCCGCCGATCATCATGGCGCATCGGATCCGATCTCCGATACGCCCGCCGGGCGCGACGGGTCGCGCTTGCCCACGCATGACACCCTGTCTGCTCCTGAGACCAGATCGGGCCGCGGGTGGCCAAGGGTGCCGGTGCTTGTGAGTATCGTGGCCGGGCTGGTTGCCGTGCTGGCAGTGGCCAATGTGGACATCCTGCAAAAAGAGGCCATCATTCGCGACGGGACGCGTTTTGTTGTTGCATTGCGGCCGGTGGATCCGCGCTCTTTGATGCAGGGCGACTATATGACGTTAAATTTTGCGTCACAGCGGGGCGACGATGGGAATCTGTTTTCCGACTATTCACACCGATATGTCGAACTGAAACCCGATGCGCAGGGTGTCTACCACTTTACGCGAACGCTACCTCAAATGGCACCGCCTGCGCAGCCCGGTAATGTGGTGGTGCGTTATCGCCGGCAGCTGGATGAGCGGGTGCTGTTTGTGACCGATGCCTATTTTTTCCCGGAAGGGCAGGGCGAACACTATGCGCGTGCCCGCTATGGGGAGTTTCGTGTCAATCAGGACGGCGTGGCATTGTTAACCGGGTTGCTGGATGAAAAGCAGAATCGGCTTTAGGGCTTGAGCATCACTCGATAAGCACTTGAGACCGGCACGGCGGGGCTCGGTGGCCGTTATGCAGGGGCTCACTTGCGGGGGCGTGCGTTGTGCCGCACATTTTGCAGTGTGCGTTCGGGCGTTGGCGGTCACTGTATAAAGGCCAAAAAAATAACGACTAAAAATCATAACCGCCCAAAACAGCGGTCACAAATAACGGTCAAAATAACGGCCAAAATAGCGGCGGGAAATAACGGTTAAAACGGGCGTCAGCGTATGGTAAAACGTTGGCGCCATGCCGCCACTGCTGCGTCCCAGAAGTCGTTCACCGTGTTTACGGGCAGCACATCAAACCCCAGCGCTGCCCAGGCCCGCTGCAGGCTTTTAATCGGGTTGTGTACATCAATGGCCTGTGCGTGATTCTGTTTCGAGAGCTTTCTGCCATCTGCGTCCAGCACCAGAGGAACATGCATCATCCGCGGTGGCATAAAACCCAGCATGCGAGCCAGTTGATGCTGCCTGGCTGTAGAAGAAAGTAGGTCCTGGCCTCGCACAATGTCCGTCACCTGCTGATCGTAATCGTCCACAACCACAACGAGCTGATAGGCGAACAGGCCATCGGCGCGTTTGACGATCATATCGCCGACGGCCTGGGCAACGTTTTGGGTTCGTGCGCCCACCCATCGATCGGTAAAGGCGTATGCTTCATCGGGCATTCTCACGCGCCATGCACGGGGTGAGCGGCCAGCAGCAATACCGGCCCGACAGGTGCCGGCGTAGGGGCGCTCACCGTCCTCTCCCAACAGCCCTGCCCGCAGGGCGTTGCTGGCGATTTCCTGGCGTGTACAGGCGCATCCGTAAATCAGGCCTTGTCTGCCAAGTTGCTCGTATATGTCAGCATATCGTGACAGCCGCTGCGACTGCCAGATAATGTCGCCGTCCCAGCGCATGCCCAGTTGTTGCAATTGCGACAGGATAATTTGGTCGGCACCCGGCGCCACGCGCGGCGTGTCGATGTCCTCGATGCGTAACAGCCAGCGGCCGTGATGGGCGCGAGCGTCCAGAAAGCTGGCCATGGCCGCGACAAGCGACCCGTCGTGAAGGGGACCGCTGGGGCTGGGCGCAAAACGCCCCGTATAGGGGGCGCAGGTGGTGTAAGACGAGTTGGACAAAATCAGCGGGGGCAAGTAGATAGAGTAGACACGAGCAGCCACTGGCCTGGCTGCAAACATGCTTATGTTCGCATAGGTTATGGCGGCGTGCTTGCCTCATGGTCGCTTCATGCGACACATGGCGCAACCACGCCGCCGAACCTTCGGATCAGTGAAACAGTTTTTCTTCGTCGTCGGTAACCAGTTCTTCCAGGATCAGATGATCAATTTCCGCTTCCTGGCTCCACAACACCATCAGCGTGATGATTTTGATGTGCTGCAAGGACAGGGGAGCCTCCGGCGCTGCCATGGCCCGATCAATGATGATTTCACGCAGTGGTGGTGCCACTGCCCCGCTATACTCCAGAAAACTCAGGAACCCGAGGGCCGCAACGCCCAGGTGTTGTTGTTCGCCTGGTGTATAAAAACGTGTGCTGGAGTCTGACATGCTGGTCAGTTCCACGCATTTTTCTGTGGATTCGGCCAGACCGAAAAGCCAGCCGATCGCATCGTCAATGTCATCGTGCTCAAAGCCTGCAGCCATGAGCCTTTTGGTCAGGACGTCTGCGGAAGGGCAGGATTCTGGAGTGTAATAGTTCTCGAAGAGATAAACCAGGACATCATACATAATGCGTTTTCCCCAAAAGGTTTATTCAATGATAGCCCTTCAGTCAAATGACACCATCCTGCCTTCAAAATTCTTTAATTAAGCTGAAAGCGTATATAAATGGTGCTATATGACAGGCTACACCCGTCAGCCGTTACGCAGGCTTAATGATTATACTGTACGGGTTTTTGCGTGGGCAGGCAACGGTTTATTGGATCTCGTCATAAAAAAACATCACAGTGGCTTCCAGGCTCATGATTCCAAAAGACTTTCCGATGACAGAACCGTTGTCTGGCCGCCGCGCCTTCTGTTTCAGTCGATTGCACTGTACATAGCTGGCCGGCCCAGTAGCGCAAAAAATGAGCAAAAAAAAAGCGCAGATGACGCCGTTGATTTGACCATGCTGGCGCGACAGGTTAGCGCAGGAAAACAAGCTAAGCTGAGGAGGCGGCAAATGGCGCTGCGCAAAGAACACCCAAGCGCCAGGCCAGGTGCGCGAACAGGGAGTGAGCGGCGCGAGTTAAATCCGGGCGTCAGAGCAAAGAACCGGGAGTCAGAGCAAAGCGTTAAAGTGTAAAGCGACGTGTGCAACTGGGAGTTAAATCCGGGATAAAAATCGAGCGTTAAAGCTTGGTGCGTGAAAGCGGTAGGTGCAAAGATTGCCTTTTGGCAGATCGATGGGTCGCGGCAACCGGCCTGCGTAAGCGTGTATTTTTCATGCAGACCGGACAGCCGGGGGGAATTTGAATACAATGAAAACTTACTTCGTCCCCCATTTGCATTTATAAGGAAATGCCATGTCATTCAGTTCTGCCGATGCTCAGTCGCTAATGGAGATTACCGCCCGTCCACCTTTGTATTTCGTCAGTGGCGAGGGTTCCTGGTTGACGGACGACACAGGCAAGCGATATCTGGATTGCATTCAGGGCTGGGCGGTAAATTGCCTGGGGCATTGTCCGCCGCAATTGGTCAAGGCGCTTGCCGACCAGGCCGGAAAACTGATCAACCCATCTCCTGCGTTTTTCAATGAGCCGTCCGTGGCGCTGGCCAAGCGGCTGATTGATGCGTCGTGCTTCGATCGGGTGTTTTTCACCAACAGTGGCGCCGAGGCCAACGAGGGCGTGATCAAGCTGGCGCGCAAATGGGGCCAGAAAAACAAGAAGGGCGCCTACAAGATTATCACTTTCGACCATAGTTTTCACGGCCGCACATTGGCTACCATGTCCGCCTCGGGCAAGGCTGGGTGGGACACGAAATTTGCGCCCCAGGTCGATGGCTTTCCCAAGGCTGAACTCAATAACCTGGAGTCGGTCAAGGCGCTGATTGACGACGATACCGTTGCTATCATGCTGGAACCGGTGCAGGGCGAAGGCGGCGTTATTCCTGCAGAGATGGCGTTCATGAAAGCGCTGCGCGAACTGACCCGCGAGAACAATATGCTGCTGATCGTGGACGAAGTGCAGACAGGCATGGGCCGCTGCGGCGAACTGTTTGCCTATCAGGCTTATGGCATTGAGCCCGACATCATGTCGCTGGGCAAAGGGATCGGCGGCGGCATTCCCCTGGCCGCCATGCTGGCCCGCGAAGAAGTGTCGTGCTTTGAGCATGGCGATCAGGGTGGAACCTACAATGGCAACCCATTGATCACCGCCGGTGGTATTGCTGTTTTCGATACCTTGGCTGCCCCCGGTTTTATGCAAAGTGTTCAGGCCCGTTCCGAACAGTTGTCGCAAGGACTGCTGGCGCTGTCGGAAAAATGGGGCATGAAAGGCGAGCGTGGCATGGGCATGTTGCGTGCGTTGATCCTGGACAAGGACGACGGACCGGCGATTGTGGACGCAGCGCGTGAGCGCGGTCCGGAAGGCATGCTGCTGAACGCGCCGCGGCCGAATCTGCTGCGCTTCATGACCGCATTGAATATGACTGAAGATGAACTCAAGTTGATGCTGGCATGGCTGGACGAAGCGATTGCCCAGGTCAGAACTTGATCGATCCCTGTCTGCCGACAGGGCAATGAGGTAACCGGATGGTCGAATCCGTCCGGTTTCTCCCAACGGATGACAAGGAGCAGACATGCAGAACGAGATGGAACTCAAAGAGCTGGTAATCGAGCTATCGGATAATCTGAATCAATGCATGGCGCAGCAGGCGGCCCTGCAGCATGCGGTGTATGCATTGCTGGCCAATGTGAGCGACAAAAAGGCCGTGCGCAATTCGCTCAATATCTGCGCCGAAAGTTTTCTGGAAGCCCAGGAGTCTTTGGGTTTGCCGGATGATATGATTGAAACTTATCAGGACGAGATCGCTGAATTGCTCGATACGCTGTCAGACGATATCGAACAGCAGCGTGATGCTGAGTGGGCCAACGAAGGTGGCAATATACATCTGGACGAAGGCAAGCAGTAAGACCACGCTTTTGAACAATGGAAAATACGGGCAGCGGCTGGCGCTTCACGTGCCAGTCTCATGCGCCGGGCAAGTGACGGCAAACGGTTGCTCGCAACGTTCTTTTGATTTGACGGCCTGATTTGGCCGCGCATTCAGCGTAGGCAATCTGGAACGGCATGTAAATAGCGTGGACCAATCTGGAAAATAGGCGGAAATTTCTTCTCGCATACCGCCTTTCTGTTATTTCTAAAGCGCAGTCCGGGACATGGTGGGATGTGTATTTGCAGAGAATTCCGAGACAGTGTCTCGGAATTTTGATTTCTTCAAATTAGCTCAGATCGTCATCTTGCCCGGGTTCTTATCCGGGGCCGTTTACGTTCGACTTCTTTTTTTTGTGAAAGAGAATGCGAAAGGTCAGGTGTCGGCCTCTTCAATCCTGATCAATTCCGCTCCATCCGTTACCTGATCGCCAACAGCAAAGAACACTTCCTCGACAATGCCCGATGTGGGTGCGGTAATGGCGTGTTCCATTTTCATGGCCTCCATGACCATCAGGGCGTCGCCTTTTTTTACGGTGTCGCCGGCCTTGACCGACAGAGAGATGATCTTGCCTGGCATGGGGGCGGTCAGGTTGCCACCATGGTCGGCGCTCTCGTCGGCGGCATGGCGCAACATGTCCGGCAGGCCAAAAATACGGGTGCCACCGGTTTGTCCGGTGCCAAACAACCAGGCCTGTTCTCCCTCGCGCACGACGGTACCGCGATAATTGCGGCCATCCAGGTTGACCTGGGTGTGCCAGCTGGCGCCATCGGCTTGGGCTGACCATGACAGGGGATAGTTACGGTCCTGGTGCACCAGTTGCCACTGTCCGTCAACGCGCTGCATGTGCAGCGTGTGCGCGATATCGCCATCGAGCAGTTGCAGGGTCTGTCTATAGGAACCCGACAGGCGCCAGCCGTCGGTGCTGTCCCATGGGTCGATACTGTGATCGCCCTGGTTGCTGTTATGGCCGGTTTGTCCCTGGGCGCTGATCCAGGTGGCCGCCACGCAGGCCAGCGCCGGCAATGTGGCTTCGGTATGTTCGGGCAGCAATTGCTCGCGGTTTTTTTCGATCAATCCCGTATCCAGGTCGGCGGAGGCAAACGCCGTGTTTTCCATGAGCCGGCCAAGAAACGCCAGATTGGTGCGCACGCCAACAACATGCGTTTGCGCCAGTGCCGTATGCATGCGCGCAATGGCCTGTTCGCGGTTTTCACCCCAGACAATCAGCTTGGCGATCATGGGGTCGTAATAGGGCGAGATGGTATCGCCCTGGCCCACCCCGCCATCGACACGAACCGTGCCGTTGCGGAAGGTGACATGTTCAGGCAGGCGCAGGTGGCTTAGCGTGCCGATGGACGGCAGAAAGCCGTTGTCTGGATTTTCTGCGTAGATCCGTGCTTCAATGGCATGGCCTTGCATGGTCAGTTCGTCTTGCGTCAATGGCAGGGGCTGCCCGGCGGCAATGCGCAATTGCCATTCGACCAGGTCCAGCCCGGTAATCATCTCGGTGACCGGGTGCTCCACCTGCAGACGGGTATTCATTTCCATGAAGTAAAAGCGTCCGTCGGGTTCAGCGATGAACTCGACCGTGCCGGCACCCACATAGCCCACGGCCTTGGCGGCAGCGACTGCCGCCTCGCCCATTTGCTTGCGGCGTTCGGCGGTCATGCCCGGCGCCGGGGCCTCTTCGATGACTTTTTGGTGGCGGCGCTGTACCGAGCAGTCACGCTCGAACAAGTACACGGCATTGCCCTGGCTGTCGGCAAAGACCTGGATCTCGATATGGCGCGGTTTGGTCAGATAGCGTTCGATCAAAACCATGTCGTCGCCAAAGCTGCTGATCGCTTCACGCTTGCATGAAGCCAGTGCGGCGATAAACTCCTCTGAGCTATTGACCACGCGCATGCCTTTGCCGCCGCCGCCGGCACTGGCCTTGATCAATACCGGATAGCCGATGCGGTCGGCTTCCTGATGCAAAAGGGTGGGGTCCTGGTCTTTGCCGTGATAGCCAGGCACCAGCGGGACGCCTGCCCGTTCCATCAGAGATTTGGCGGCAGACTTGCTGCCCATAGCGGCAATGGCAGAGGCCGGTGGTCCGATAAAGGTGACGCCTGCCTGCCCGCAGGCCAGGGCAAAGGCTTCGTTTTCGGACAGAAAACCGTAACCGGGGTGAATTGCCTGGGCGCCCGTCGCCCGGGCAGCGTTCAGGATCACATCGCCCAGCAGATAGCTGGCGCGAGGTTCGGCGGCGCCAATATGAACCGATTCATCGCAGGCATGCACGTGCGCTGCGTTGGCATCGGCATCGGAGTAGACCG
This sequence comes from Advenella sp. FME57, assembly GCF_014897675.1. GTDB lineage: Bacteria > Pseudomonadota > Gammaproteobacteria > Burkholderiales > Burkholderiaceae_B > Advenella. Next base: position 230,358 of record NZ_JABUXU010000005.1, read on the forward strand.
CGACAGTGCGAATGCCCATGCGGCGGGCAGTGGAGGCCACGCGGCAGGCGATTTCGCCGCGATTGGCAATCAGGATGGTATGGAACATGGTCTAGTCTCCGGTCAGATGCGGAACACGCCGAAACGGGTGTCTTCTATCGGGGCGTTCAGGGCTGCGGACAGGCTCAGCGCCAGCACCCGGCGGGTGTCGGCAGGCTGGATGATGCCGTCATCCCACAGGCGTGCAGTGGCATAGTAAGGGTGACCTTCGCGTTCGTACTGATCGCGAATCGGGGCCTTGAATAGTTCTTCTTCGTCGGCAGACCAACTGCCGCCCTTGGCCTCGATGCCATCGCGGCGGATCGTAGACAGCACGCTGGCCGCCTGCTCGCCGCCCATGACCGAGATACGGGCATTGGGCCACATGAAGAGCATGCGCGGATTGAAGGCGCGGCCGCACATGCCGTAGTTGCCGGCACCGAAAGAGCCGCCAATGAGGACGGTGATCTTGGGGACTGACGCGGTGGACACGGCGGTGACCATTTTGGCGCCGTGACGGGCAATGCCTTCGTTTTCGTATTTGCGACCCACCATAAAACCAGTAATGTTCTGCAAAAAGATAAGCGGGATCTTGCGCTGGCAGCACAGTTCAATAAAGTGTGCGCCTTTTTGCGCCGCTTCGGAAAACAGAATGCCGTTATTGGCAATGATGCCGACCGGCATGCCATGCAGATGGGCAAAGCCGGTAATCAGCGTGGTGCCAAAGCGCGCCTTGAACTCATCGAATTCGGATCCGTCGACAATGCGCGCAATCACTTCGCGAACGTCGTAAGGCTTGCGGGTATCGGCCGGAATGATGCCGTTCAGTTCCGCAGGATCGTACAGGGGCTCACGCACCGCTTGCAGTTTAAGGGGTATGTTCTTTTTGATATTTAAGCGCGCCACCGTGTCGCGTGCCAGCTGCAGGGCATGCAGGTCGCTGTTGGCCAGATGATCCACCACGCCCGACAGGCGCGTGTGCACATCGCCGCCGCCCAGGTCTTCGGCAGTGACGACCTCGCCCGTTGCCGCTTTTACCAGTGGCGGGCCGCCCAGAAAGATGGTGCCCTGGTTTTTGACGATGATGGATTCATCGCTCATGGCAGGCACATAGGCGCCGCCGGCCGTGCATGAGCCCATGACAACGGCAATTTGTGCAATGCCCATGGAGGACATGACCGCCTGATTGTAAAAAATGCGTCCGAAATGATCGCGATCCGGGAACACCATGTCCTGGCGCGGCAGGTTGGCGCCACCCGAATCCACCAGATAAATGCAGGGCAGGCGATTTTGCTGGGCGATTTCCTGGGCCCGCAGATGCTTCTTGACCGTCATGGGGTAGTACGTGCCGCCCTTGACCGTGGCATCGTTGCATACGATAACGCACTCGATGCCATTGACCCGGCCGATGCCGGTAATGACGCCGGCGCCGGGCGCGTCGCCCTCATACATCCCGTGCGCTGCCATGGGCGAGAGTTCGAGAAAGGGCGAACCGGGATCCAGCAGTCGTTCAACACGGTCGCGTGGCAGCAGTTTGCCGCGTGCCACGTGTTTGGCGCGGGCGGTTTCGCCGCCACCCTGCGCGGTTTTTTCCAGGTGCTGCTTCAGATCATCAATCTGTTGCTGCATTGCTTGGGCGTTTTCCAGAAAGCCTGCGGAACGGGCATTTATTTTTGAGGTGATAACGGGCATAAAACATTTCCATGCAAGTGGCCGGCAGCTGCGTGCCGACCGGCGCGAGCAACAGGGTGGATGGTTGGGTGTGAGCCGTGCCGGGCAGATTGCTGCCCGACACGGATAAACCACAAGGTCAGATCATTTCGACGGCCAGCGCCACAGCTTCTCCGCCACCGATGCACAAAGAAGCCACGCCGCGTTTTCCTTTGGTCTTGCGCAGCGCGCCAAGCAATGTGGTCAGAATGCGTGCGCCGGATGCACCGATAGGATGGCCCAGCGCAGTGGCGCCGCCATGGATATTGACTTTGGCGTGATCCAGTTCCAGCTCTTTCATGGCGGCCATGGTTACTACGGCGAACGCTTCGTTGATTTCGTATAGGTCAACGTCGTCTTTGCTCCATGAAAGCTTGTCCAGCAGTTTTTTGATGGCGCTGACCGGCGCAGTGGTAAACCACTCGGGTTCATGAGAGTGCTGGGAATGGCCCACAATACGCGCGATAGGCGTTGCCCCCAGTTTTTTTGCGGTGGACTCACGCATGATGACCAGTGCTGCCGCGCCATCGGAAATGGATGACGAGTTTGCCGCCGTGACCGAGCCGTCTTTTTTGAAAGCAGGCTTGAGGGCGGGAATTTTCTCGGGCTTGGCCTTGCCGGGCGATTCATCGGTACTGACAATGGTGTCGCCGCCCCGGCCACTGACGGTCACGGGGGCAATTTCCCATTCGAAGCTGCCATCGGCAATGGCGGCATTGGCGCGCTTGAGTGACTCGATGGAAAACGCGTCCTGGTCCTGGCGACTAAAGGTGTATTTATCAGCGCATTTTTCAGCAAAAACGCCCATGGCGGTACCGCGCTCATAGGCGTCTTCCAGTCCGTCCAGCGCCATATGATCATAGACGGTAGAGTGACCATAGCGATAGCCCTGGCGGCCTTTGAGCAACAGATACGGGGCGTTGCTCATGCTTTCCTGGCCGCCGGCAACCACGACCTCGGCACTGCCGGCCAGCAGCAGGTCATGCGCAAGCATGGCCGCTTTCAGGCCCGAGCCGCAGACTTTATGGATGGTGGTGCATGCCACGCTTTTAGGCAACCCGCCGCCCAGTGCTGCCTGGCGTGCCGGTGCCTGGCCCTGTCCTGCCTGCAGGACGTTGCCCATGATCACTTCCTGGACGTCGTCGGCCTTGATGCCCGCCCGCTCTACGGCGGCGCGGATGGCGGTGGCGCCCAGTTCATGTGCAGCCAGCCCGGAAAGGCTGCCCGTCATGGCACCCATGGGCGTGCGGGCAGCAGAAACGATTACGATAGGATCATTCATGTCGATTCCTTTAATGAATTATGTTGCCGCGGCACGTCTGCACGATGCAGACAGCGCTCGGCGGGGTAGGGAAAGATATCTTCGATTTTACCGGACGCCACCCGGTTCTGCCGGTTCTGCCACCATTGGTAGTCCAGCAGTTGGGCATGGTGTTTCAGGAATGCCCGCCGCACGCGGGGGTCGCCCAGCAGGAATCGTTCGAATTCCTCGGGAAACACGTCATTGGCGTGAACGGCGTACCAGGGCTCGTCGGACATTTCGGCTTCTTCGTTGGGGGCCGGTGGAATCCTTCGGAAAACCATCTCGGTGATCGGCTGTATTTCGTCATAGTCATAAAACACGACGCGGCCCAGACGGGTGACACCGAAATTCTTGTACAGCATATCGCCTGCAAAAATATTGGCCGCAGCCAATTCAGCGATGGCATCCCCGTAGCCTTTGACGGCGTCTTCAAGTGCAGCATCGCTGGCCCGGTTCAGATACAGGTTCAGCGGCGTCATGCGGCGTTCGATATAGACATGTCGAAAGATGATGGCACTGTCGGTCTCTTCGATCAGACTGGGCACTTCGGTGCGCAGCTCTTTGAGCAAGGCATCGGAAAACCGATGTAGCGGCAGGGCAACTTGTGAATACTCCCAGGTATCTGCCATGCGTCCGACCCGATCATGCAGTTTGACCATCTGGTATTTCTGGCGAACGGTCTTGTGCACCATCCCGTCCTTGCGGATCTTGTCGCGGATGAGCTTGAACACATAGGGATAGGAGCCCAGTGTAAATACGGTCATCACCATTCCTTCGATACCCGGGGCAATGTCGAAAGTATCGGTCGAATGCGTGAGGTGATGCAGGAAGTCGCGGTAGAACAGGGTCTTGCCCTGTTTCTGCAGCCCGATAGCCGTATACAGTTCTGCCTTGGGTTTGGCTGGCATCAGCGTGTGCAGGAACGAGACGTACGAGGAGGGCGTTTCCATGTCTACCAGAAAATAGGCACGGGTAAAACTGAACAGCGTGCTGATATCGGCGCGGGTATGCAGCAGTGCATGCAACCTCACTTCGTGGGCCGGCGTATGCAGCAGTGGAATGGAAAACGGATAGAGCTGTCCGTTGTTGATGAAGCGACCTATGATATAGGCGCCCTTGTTACGGAAAAACAGACTGCGCAGCACATGAATCTGACAGTCGGGCGCAATGCGCGAACCGCCAGTTTTGATGATCTCCCTACGCAGCACGCTGACGGCGCGACGGGCAAGCAGGCGGGCATCTGCGGGCAGGTCATGGTAAGGCAGGGCCAGCCCGAAGTCGGCCACCATGTCGATAACCGTGGATACAATGCCGTGCGTGTGAGGGTAGTAAACGCGATAGGAACTGCCCTGGGCATCAATGTAATCGGTGGCAACGGCGGGGCGCACGAACAGGAAGTCGTTATGAAAATAGTCGCGGTGCATGATCCGGCTGCATACCGAATTGAAGAAGGTTTCTGCACACTCGGGCTGGCTATGCTCCAGCAGCAGTTGCGTATAGGCTTGCTTGATATCCTGCCAGTACTGGCTTTGTTCTTCGGTAAAGGCGCCGCTGACCGTCGGATCCTGCATGGCCATGCGGGTCCTGTCCAGCAACTGGGTGATCTGTCGTGTGCATTCGCGCACCCGCGTGTCGTAGTAGTCTATCCGCTCGCGGTTGACCCGCTGCATGCCATGCCAGTCGTGTGACTCAAACAGCGCTTTGGCCCGTTGCGCGACAAAGCGAAACAGCGAATAGTGCCGGTTGAAGCCGGCCAGGATTTCGGCGGCCAGGGCAGAAGGTTCCGGCACGGGCGGATCGACTTGTCGGACTTGCTGATGATCTGCGGTGAGCGGCATAGTCATGTGTCTTTTGTCTTGCAGCTAGCGGCCCGGTTCGCCGACCGGGCCAAATGACTAGCGTGTTTCGTTGAACAGCTCACGTCCGATGAGCATGCGGCGGATTTCGCTGGTGCCGGCGCCGATTTCGTACAGCTTGGCATCGCGCCACAGACGTCCCGTGGGGTACTCGTTGATGTAACCGTTGCCGCCCAGGATCTGGATGCCTTCGCCGGCCATCCAGGTGGCTTTTTCTGCGCAATACAGGATAACGGCGGCGCAATCTTTGCGCACTTCGCGCACATGGCCGTCGCCCAGGCGATCCAGGTGTTTGCCGACGGTGTAGCAAAAGGCCCGGCTTGCCTGCAGCGTAGTGTACAAATCGGCCATTTTCCCCTGAATCAGCTGGAACTGGCCGATAGCCTGGCCAAACTGCTGGCGCTCATGCACATAGGGCACGGTGATATCCATCACGGCCTGCATGATGCCCAGCGGCCCGCCGGCCAGCACGGCGCGCTCGTAATCGAGCCCGCTCATGAGTACCTTTACGCCGCCGTTGAGCTGGCCCAGTATATTTTCTTCGGGGACTTCACAGTTTTCAAACACCAGTTCGCCGGTATGGCTGCCGCGCATGCCCAGTTTGTCCAGTTTCTGGGCGACGGAAAACCCCTTGAAGCCTTTTTCGATGATAAAGGCGGTGATGCCTTTGGCATTGGCCTGTGGGTCGGTTTTGGCGTACACCACCAGGGTATCTGCATCCGGGCCGTTGGTAATCCACATTTTGGTGCCATTGAGCACATAGCGGTCGCCTTTTTTCTCGGCGCGCAGTTTCATGCTGACCACATCGGAACCGGCACCCGGTTCGCTCATGGCCAGTGCGCCGATATGCTCGCCGCTGATGAGTTTGGGCAGGTATTTTTGCTTTTGCGCTTCGGTGCCGTTGCGATGCAACTGGTTGACGCACAGGTTGGAGTGAGCGCCGTAGGACAGGGCCACCGAGGCGCTGGCACGCGAAAACTCTTCCATGACGATCATATGAGCCAGATAGCCAAGGTTGGCGCCGCCATATTCTTCACTGACCGTCATGCCAAGCACGCCCAGATCACCGAATTTTTTCCACAGGTCCATGGGGAATTGGTCGTCGCGATCCAGCTGGGCAGCACGTGGGGCGATTTCTGCCTTGGCAAAATCGGCTACGGCATCGCGCAACATATCCAGATCCTGGCCCAGATCAAAATTCAAACCGGGAAGCGTCATGAAAAGTCTCCGTCGTTGTGGTGTGTGAGTGGACCCACAGAATAAGGCCGCACTGACAGATATAAGTTTACGTGAACCGGATCACGGCTTGATGACCGAAGTGGGTAAACAAGGGTAATCGCCAGTGTGGAAATTGCCCACTGATCATGGGTATCGCACCAGTCCGGAATAAGCGCTTAATATATCATTACGTTTACGTAAACGTCAATAAGAGACCGATCAGTATAAACCCGTAAGCCGGCGGTGTATTTCTGGTGTATTTCAATAGGCAGGATGGGCGACGCGCGCAGCGTATCTACACGTTCCTGCCAGGTACGGGTGGTAATGATTTTTCCGTCAAACTCAAGCGAGGCATCCTGACTGTGGTTGCCGTAGCCTATCCGGGCTCCCATAGCAGTGGCGCCTGCCTGCGCCGGAGGGCTTATGCGCTCACTTTGACGCAGCGGCAGCGTCCACTTCGCTCAGCAGTTTCAGGCAGTTTTTTTCCTGTTCGTCGATTTCCGCCAGGGTCTGGTCCAGGTCCTGCTTTTGCTGCATCAATTGCAGTTTGTGGCGGGTGAGGATGGTCAGGTAGCTTTGCAATTGCGGCTGCGTACTGCCAGGGCCCTCGTACATGCCGATAAGCGAGCAGATTTCGGACAATTGCAGTCCCAGTCGTTTGCCACGCAACGCCAGCTTCAGGCGCGTCCGGTCCCGATGGGTATAGATACGCTTTTGTCCGTCCCGGATGGGATTGACAATGCGGTGATCTTCGTAGAAACGAAGCGTTCGCGGCGTGATATTGAATTCTTCCGCGAGTTCGGAAATAGACCAGGTGCGTGGGTTCATGGAGGCAAAGCAGCCGGAAAAGGGATTCGGACTTGCATGTTTACGTTAACGTAAACTATGATCTATGAATTAAAACCAAATGTCAATGAGGAGCGGTACGCATGAACGAACTTGAAGCAAGACTGGATTATCCCTTCGGCGATGAGTTGCCACAACCGGGGCAGGCCAGAGAAATTGCCCCCGGCGTCAAATGGATTCGCATGCCCCTGCCGTTTGCATTGGATCATATCAACTTATGGTTGCTCAGGGATGAGGTCGATGGCCGCCAGGGCTGGACGGTAGTGGATACCGGCATTGCCAAGCCCGAAGTCAAGGCGTTGTGGGAAACCATTTTTGAAAACGCGCTGGAAGGCCTGCCGGTCCTGCGCCTGGTTGTCACCCATATGCACCCCGATCATACCGGTCTGGCTGCATGGATCTGTGAACGCTGGAACGCACCGCTGCATATGAGCATGACTGACTTTTACGTGGCATCGCTCTGGTCGTCACGCCCGGCAGGCGGCGCGGGCACCGGAGGCGATGTGGCGGTTGCGCATTTTGCGCGCCATGGTCTGACCGATGCGAATGCGCAGGAGCAGATCCGCCAGCGCGCCGGCTACTATCCTTCGCTGGTTGAAGGCATGCCGCGGCGTTTCGTGCGAATGCTGGGCGGAGAGCGCCTGCACATCGGTGGCCGCGTGTGGGAGTTCATTGCGGGCTACGGTCATGCGCCGGAACACATCAGCCTGTATTGTCCGGAACTCAAGGTGCTGATTTCCGGCGACATGGTGCTGCCGCGCATCTCGACCAACGTCAGTGTCTTCGATCATGAACCCGACTCGGATCCTTTGAAGCTGTATCTGCAATCGCTGGACAGCTACGAACCGCTGGCCGAAGATACCCTGGTGCTGCCTTCGCATGGCCGACCGTTCAAGGGCCTGCATGAGCGGCTTCGCCAGCAGCACGCCCACCATGCCGAACGGCTGGCCGAAGTACTGCAATGGTGTCGTGAGAAACCGATGTCGGCGTCGGACGTGGTGCCGCTGATGTTCAAGCGCAAGCTGGATCTGCATCAAATGACATTTGCCATGGGTGAGGCGTTGGCCCATCTGCATACGCTTTATCACGAGGGTAAACTGACACGCACTGAGGACGACAACGGTGTGCTGAGGTTCTCTGCAACAGCCTAGTTCAAAGGCCCGGCTGCTGTCGGCTTGACACGAGGTCGCTCGTTTCGTATCAGATGGATAAATTCGGCGCGCGTGTCCGGGCACCTTCCAGGCCATGACACGGGCCGGCGTGTCGCGCGTTCTGGATACGTTGCACGAGCCGGTCGGTAGCGCATTGTCAACACGTTTTCTGCTTTAAGTCTTTCCTGCCGCCTTGACGCTTGTTCAGGCGCGGGATTGATGTTATATTTTAAAGGTCATAAGTATGGCTTTTTCGCCTTTTGTTTTTTCGCCATTAACATTCATCATGACACATTCACACTTGCGGCATTCACCAATGTGACCCTGGCGTCGGGCAAAACCATGACTTTGGCACACACGGAGACAAATAATGTATTTCGATATGCAGGCACTGGAAGGAAAAAATACCTACAAACTGATGGGGAGCGTCGTGCTGCCGCGCCCCATCGCCTGGGTGGTCACCCAGGCTGAGGACGGCGCCTACAATGCTGCGCCGTTTTCTTTTTTTAACGTGCTGTCCGGTGATCCGCCTGTCGTGGCGCTTGGCATTGGTCATCATGGTGACGAAAAGAAAGACAGCCTGCGCAATATTGAACGCACTGGCGAGTTTGTTATCAATCTGGTGCCGGCCTCGCTGATGGACGCCATGAACATCACCGCCACCGAGTATCCCTTTCACATTGATGAGCTGCGGGAAGCTGGACTGGCTACGCTGCCTTCGGAAAAGATCAAGCCAGGCCGGATTGCCGGCAGCCCTGTGGCGCTGGAATGCCGGTTGTGGAAGGAAATTGATGTCGATAGCAAACGCATCATTTTGCTTGCCCGGGTCGAAGGCCTGCACGTGGATGATGCCGCCGTGATTGACGCAGACAAATGCTATATCGACGGCAATAAGCTGGACCTGGTCGGACGCATGCATGGCGCCGGCTGGTATTCGCATACCAGGGATGCCTTCCAGCTGGCCCGTATCCCCTATAAAAAAGCCGTGTCCTGACCAACCGCAGGACGCCTGAAAATTGCAACTTAACTATCAAGAGACATGATGAAACTGCATTGGTCACCCCGCTCGCCGTTCGTGCGCAAAGTAATGATCGTTCTTCACGAAACCGGCCAGGCTGACGCCGTTGAGCTGGTTCGCACGCCGGTTGCCATGGCCGAGCCGAATCTGACATTGCTTCCCGACAATCCGCTGATCAAGCTGCCCACGCTGGTGCTTGACGATGGTTATAGCCTGTTTGATTCGCGCGTCATTTGTGAGTATCTGGCCTGGCGTGCCGCTGAACGGGGCCTGGCGTTGTTTCCTGCAGACCCGCAACAGCGCGTGCGCGTGTTAAGGCAGCAGGCGCTGGGCGATGGCTTCATGGATGCCCTGCTGTTGTTTCGCCAGGAACGCAATAAGACCGAAGAAAAACAGACGCCTGCCTGGTTAAGCGCGTTTGCGCTTAAAACCGAAGCGACGCTTAATTTTCTGCAGGACAACGTGGACGATATTGAGCAAGGGCAGTTTGATATGGGGGCCATCACGATTGGCTGCGCGCTTTCCTATCTTGACTACCGGTTTGCCGATCTGAACTGGCGCCAGCGTGCGCCCGATCTGGCGCGCTGGCATGCCGACGTATTCGTGCGCCGCTCTTCCGTTGTCGCCACCGAACCGGCAGAAACTCCCTGACTGCCAGGGTGCCTGCCCTCTGTTTTCAAAAGATATCACTGCAACAACTCCAGGAACATTTATGAGTCGTATCCCTTTTCCCACTGTAGAGACCATGAACGAAGCCCAGCGTGCCGTCTATGACGACATCGTGAGCGGCCCGCGTGGCCGGCTGGTTGGACCATTGCGCGCCGTACTGCACAATCCTGAGCTGGCCCAGCGCTGGCAGAAGCTGGGCGAAATGCTGCGCTTTGGCACCAGCCTGCCGCCTCGACTGAACGAGTTGGCGATTCTGGTGACGGCGCGCCACTGGAATAGTCAGATCGAGTGGTATATCCACGAGCAGGCTGCGCTGTCCGCCGGCCTGCCGCAGGCAATTGCAGATGAAATCAAGCACTGCCAGGCGCCGGGTTTTACCGAGCAGCAGGATGCCGCTGTTTATGAGTTTGCGCGGCAGTTGTTGGCGCACGGCACCGTTGCGCCCGCTGTATATGAGCGCATCCGCGCCTGGTTCGATGTGACCGGCGTTGTCGAGCTGACCGCCGTGGTGGGCTATTACACCATGGTGTCCATGACCCTCAATGCCCACGAAATTCCGCTGCCCGATGGCGCGGCCAGCCCCCTGGTGCCAGCGCAGTGTGACGGCGTACAGGCCCTGAGTACGCTGGCGGCCATCTGCCTGGAGGATATTGCGGCGTGACCGAAAACTACATTCCCGATAGCGTGGAAATGCCGCGCATGCCAACGTCGCCCGCGGTGACGTTGTTCGACGACAGTTGTGATACTCATTGCCATGTCTTTGGCCCCTATGGCGATTTTCCCTTGCACTTGCGCTCTACCTACGCGCCGCCGGATGCGCCCGCAGCCCGTTATCTGAACATGCTCGATACCGTCGGCATGCAGCGTGGGGTGCTGGTGCAGCCAGCGCCTTACGGCACCGATGTATCGGCCATCATCGACGCTATCGCGCAACGGCCTGCGCAACTGCGTGGTATTGGCGTGGCCGCGCCGGGAACCGATGCCCAGCAGCTGCTTGCCTGGCGTGCTGCCGGCATTTGCGGTCTGCGCTTTATCGAAGCGCGCGATCCGCAAGGCAATCTGTTTCCGGGAAGCGTGGGGTTTGACAGTATCGAGGCGTTGGCGCCGGCCATGCGCGCTGCCGGTATGCATGTGCAAATGTGGGGCCCGTATGAGCGCTATGCGCCGTGGCTGGAGCGCGTGACAGATCTGGGCCTGCCTGTGGTCATTGACCATATGGCCAGTGTTGTGCTTTCCCAGGGTGTGCAGGACCCGCTGTTCCAACTGATCTGCCGGTTGCTGGGTGAGAACCGTTTGTGGATCAAGCTGTCGGTGTGTCGGGTATCGACCCAGGCACCGGACTACGCTGATGTGCGGCCGTTTCACGATGCGCTGCTTGCGGCCAATGTAAACCGTGTGCTGTGGGGATCAGATTGGCCGTACGTTCGAATGGGCGAGCGGGCTCCGGATGCGGGTCGGCTGATCGAGCTGGCCTGGGACTGGTTCGGCACCGACGCGACTCGCCAGCAGGTATGGGTGAACAACCCATCGAAACTGTATGAATTTGCTCAGGGAGCAGGAAAGTAAATGTCACTGGACAAGCAACAAATCGATGCCTTTGGCGACAGCGCCAGGGATTTTCTGTCACGCACCAATCACGCTGAGCGCATTCGCCAGCGTGTATTGCAGCCGCCTACCCTGGACCGTGCGTTCTGGCAGCAAATGGCTGAAGCGGGCTGGCTGGCCGTGCTGGTTCCCGAGGAGCAGGGCGGGTTGGGTCTGGGTCTGGGTGAAATGAACGCCATTGCCCAGGAACTGGGTGCCGCGTTGCCGGCAGAACCACTGCTCGCTGTGGCCGTGCAAACCGTGACGCTGCTGTGTTCACTTGCGCCAAGCCCGCTGCGAGATCGCCTGCTTGCAGCGATTGCGGATGGGTCCCTGGTTGCCGGCACTGCCTGGCAACAGTTCCCGGGACAGGTCCAGGCATGCCCGGGCCCGGTCGTGTCAGGGGATGGCGCAGCGCGCGCTGTTTCGGGACGCTTTGTAGGCGTGTCGCCCGGCACGGGCGCCAGCGGTTGGCTTATTCTGGCGCGCGAGCAGAACGACGATGTTCTGTTGTGGATTCAAGCGGGCACAGAAGGCATGCAACTGACCGACTTGCGGCGGGTGGATGCGGGTAGCATGGGGTCACTGCAATTGCAGGCATGTCCCGTTGATGAGGCACAGGTGCTTGCGCGCGGCTCACAAGTGCTGGCTGCAGTGGATAAAGCCAATGATTACGCCCGGATTGCGCTGTCGGCGCAATTGCTCGGCTGCGCCCGGCGCGCCTTTGATACCACCCTCGAATACATGAAGGTGCGGGTGCAGTTTGGCAAACCGATAGGTTCATTCCAAAGTCTGCAGCATCGCATGGTAGACAGTTATATCCAATTGCAGATGCTCGAATTTGCCCTGTGGGAAATCACTGCGGCGCCAGGGCAGACGCCCGCTGTGCTGGCCATGCAGGCCAGCCGACTGAAGGCTCGCGCCGAACAGGCCGCGGGTCACGTGACCCGTCTGGCAGTGCAAATGCATGGCGGCATGGGGTATTCGGACGAATCCGATGTCGGCCTGATGCTCAAAAAAGCCATTGCGCTGTCCAGCGAGTTGGGCAACCGGCGCGCTCATGTGACGCGTTATTTGAAGGCGCTGCAACAGCAGCCAGCGGGGTCGGCCGACCCCGCTGGCAACGCGGAAGCACCAGAAAAAACCTGGACTTCGTTTCCCACCGAAGGCGATTGGGACGCGATGCCTGAAACCGAGTTCCGGCAAATGTTGCGTGCTTTTTATCGGGGGCACTATCCGGAGCACTTGCGCCATCGCACCCGCCGCCTGCACTGGCACGAGATCGGCGACTGGTATCGCACGCTGGCGCGTCAGAAATGGATAGCGCCTTCATGGCCCAGGCAATACGGCGGCATGGCATTGTCTGCGGAAAAAATGATTGCCTATATCGAAGAGCAGGAACGCTACGGCGTAGGCCGCCCGCCCGATCAGGGTCTGGTCATGCTGGGGCCGATTTTGATTCGCTACGGCACGCCGGAGCAACAGCAAAAGTACCTGCCGGCCATCCTGTCGGGTGAGCATGTCTGGGCGCAGGGCTATTCGGAACCCAACGCCGGGTCCGATCTGGCATCCCTGCGCTGCGAGGCTGTGGCGCAGGATGAGTATTTCGTTGTCAATGGCCAGAAAACCTGGTCCACGCTGGCCCAGGATGCGAGCCATATGTTTATGCTGGTGCGCACCGACAAGGAGGTGAAGAAGCAGGCAGGCATCAGCTTTCTGATGGTGGATCTGCGCACGCCCGGCATCACGGTCAGGCCGATCCGCACCATTGCCGGAGACGAGGAATATTGCGAGATCTTCTTCGATGATGTGAAAGTGCCCAAAGAGAACCTGGTGGGACAATTGAACCAGGGGTGGACCATTTCCAAGGCGCTGCTCGGCTTCGAACGCCTGTTTAGCGGCAACCCCAAACATGCACAGAACACGCTGGCCATGATTGACAAGGTTATCGGCGCGACCGGGCTGAACGAAGATCCGGCCTTCATGGCCGAGTATGCCCAGTTGCATATGGATATTGTCGATCTGTCTTCTGCCTATGCGGCGTTTTCCGATATTGTCCGGCGCAATGAGCCGTTGCCGGCCAATGTGTCGCTGCTGAAAATATGGGCGACGGAAACGCACGAGAAGGCATCGCTTCTGCTGCTGGATGCGGCAGGAGAACAGGCAGGCACGGCAGGCGCCGCCGCATTTTTGGCCACCGGCCAGGGGCAGGTTGATGAGACCGGTGAGCAGGTCGTGACCGTGGATGATTTGCAGATGCCCCTTTACAACGCCGCAGCAGCCAAGATATTCAGCGGAACCAACGAGATCCAGCGCAATATCCTGGCCAAGGTGGTGCTGGCGCTGCCAGTGTCATGACCAGGAGCCTTGCCGGCAGCGCGCGGGTCAAGCCGTTGACATGCGCCATTGCTTCCATCCGGAAAAACAGGTTTTCCGTCCGGAACATTGTGGCGCATAACGTCGCGGCGCCGGACATGGCGAGAACACAACTGAAAATCGCCATTGAATAGCGCGTTCAATGGCGCATCTGACTATAGCAACTGAAATGAAATTGGAGTAGACATGGCACAAACGCTTTCGCATATCCGGGTCCTGGACCTGGGACGGGTATTTTCCGGGCCGTGGACCGGTCAGATGCTGGCCGATCTGGGTGCAGACGTAATCAAAGTGGAGCGCCCCGGTCGCGGCGATGATGTCCGGCAGCAGGGCTACCGGGCCAGGGATGAAGCCGGCAACGACACAGCCGAGACCTCGTCGTTTCTGGCGATGAATCGTGGCAAACGCTCGGTCACGATCAATATCTCCAGCCCGGAAGGCCAGGAGATGATTCGCCAGTTGGTCAAGCAGTGCGATGTGCTGATCGAGAACTTCAAGGCCGGCGATCTGGCCCGTTATGGTCTGGATTATGCGTCGCTCAAAGCCGTCAATCCGCGTCTGGTGTATTGTTCCATTACCGGCTTCGGCCAATCCGGGCCCTACAGCCATCGGCCCGGGTACGATCCGATATTCCAGTCCATGAGCGGTCTGATGAGCCTGACTGGCAACCCTGCAGAAGAGCCAGGGGGCGGGCCACAAAAAGTCGGCTACGCGGTGTCGGACCTGACGGCAGGCTTTTACGCCATTATCGGTATCCTGGCAGCGCTGAATCATCGCGATGCGGTTTCGGGCGAGGGTCAGCATATCGACATCGCCCTGTTCGACGCGCAGGTGGCATCCATCGGGCATGTCGCCATGAATTATCTGGTGTCGGGCATTGTCCCAAAGCGCATGGGGACGGCATCGCCCATTACCTGCCCGTACCAGGCCTTTGAATGCAGCGATGGCTATCTCATGATCGCAGTTGGCAACGACTCGCAGTTTCGCCAGTTTGTACAACTGCTGGGGTTGCCGCAGCTGGCAGACGATCCCCGTTTTGTGCTGAACCGCCTGCGCGCGCAAAACCAGAAGGAGCTCATTCCGCTATTGCAGGCCGAGATGGCCAAGCATCCGATCCGGCATTGGCAGGATCAACTGGACGCCATGAACGTGCCCTGCGGGCCGATCAACGATCTGAGCCAGGTGTTCGAGGATCCGCAACTGCAGCACCGCGATATGCTGATGCATATGCAGCATACGACCGCGGGCCGTATCCCGCAAATTGCCAACCCGTTGAAACTGTCGGCAACCCCGGTCAGCTATCGACGTCCGCCTCCGACTCTGAGCGAACATACCGACGAGGTGCTCAATGAGTTACTGGGGTTGGACCCGGCGGCCATTGCCCAGTTGCGCGAGAAAAAAATTATCTGAAATTGAACCGCAGCACATGCCGCGCACGCAGGCTTGGCTATCGCGCCAGGCGACACGCTGGCGTTGGCATGCCGGCAAGCATAGGGTTGCAAATTCTTTTAATATTGAATGAAGCAGGGTGCGTATTCCGATTTTTTTCGAGGGAGGCTGCCTTGCTTGTGCCGGCTGGCGTTATCGCTGGTGTTGGCAAACGGGGCGAGCGTTGTCCAGATTAATGACGGCTGCCCGTGTCAGGTGCGAGGGGGCGTGGTTTGGTCTGAATTTGCCTTGGTCCGAATAATACTCTGTGGGCATTGAGCGCGTTACTGTAGATGTGCATTGATGCGAATGCCGGCGGCAGGCAGGGCTGCGTATCTGGCACGCTTCGGCTTCGATAGAGGCATCTGCTGCCGGGTATGACCCGCCGTATTTTAGTTGTCATAAATAAGCAGCAGCATGGTGGCGACCAGTGCGGGTCGCGTTTCCCCTTTTATTTCAAATGTATTGGAAAACGTAAAGAGCGTACCACCGTTTTTCGGTTGCGCATCTTCCAGTGTCTGCTGCAGCCGTACCTGCGAGCCTACCGGCACCGGGCTGACAAAGCGCAAGTGATTCAGGCCATAGTTCAAACCCTTGCCGCGCCGGCTGATTTTGAAAATATCCCTGGCCATCACCGGAATCAACGAGAGAATAAAAAAGCCGTGCGCAATGGTCTTGCCTTCGGGCATCTCTCGCTGCGCACGGTCAACATCAACATGTACCCAGTGATCATCACCGGTAAGACGCGCATAGTGGTCGATCTGATCCTGCGTGACGGTAAACCACTGACTGGTGCCCAGAGATTGTCCGCAATGGGTTGCCAGTTCGGCAGGGGTATCTACAAGCAGCATTCACATTCCTTTCATCAGATGCGCCCGCCTTGCAACAGGCGGGCGACAGAAAAAATCAGATCGCCGAAAAAATCAGGTTATCGACCGACGCTGCCCGTGCGTCACGCGCCGGCCGGCTATTGTCGCAAGCTTCCGTGGCCGGCCGGCTTACTGTCCATTACTGCCCTTTATTGCCCGATTGTCACGCCGGTCGTCTTGACAATGGTTTCCCATTTCTTGCGATCGGTTTCAACAAACGCTTTGGCCTGTTCCAGCGACATGGGCACCGGGGGCAGATAGCCCTGGGCATCCAGGCGAGACACCGTGTCTTGTTCTTTCAGAACCTGGTTCATGGAAGTGTTCAGGCGCGCCAGGATGGCCGGATCGGTTTTTGCAGGCGCAATCAGCAAGTTCCAGATCTCGATGTTCAGGTCTGGATAGCCGCTTTCGACCAGCGTCGGAATCTTGTCCATTTGCGGATAGCGCTGCGCACTGCTGACGGCCAGAAACTTGAGCTTGGGATTGCTCAATTGCGCTTTTGCGGCCGGCCCGGTCAGAATGCCGATAGGAACCTGGCCGCCGATCAAATCGCTGGTCAGCGGCGAGTCGCCTTTGTACGGGATATGCACGATGTCAAGGTTGGCGATTTTTTTGAAGTACTCGAATACCAGATGGCCGGGCGTGCCTGCGCCGGAAGTGCCGTAAGACAGACTACCCGGCTTGGATTTAGCCAGCGCCACCAGTTCCTTGATATTGCTGACCGGCAGGTCCTTATTGACGGCAACCACAAGTGGGAGCGAGCCGATGTTGGCAATGGGGACCACGTCTTGCGGCTGATAAGGCACTTTCATGCCGATCAGGCGGCCAATGATCGTGCCGCCTACCGGACCTACACCCAGATTATAGCCATCGGGCTGGGCACGGACCACCGAAGCGATGCCAATCGTGCCGGCGGCACCGGCGCGGTTTTCCACCACCAGGGTTTGTTTCAACTGCTTGGACATGCCGTCGGCCAGAATGCGCGCGGCAGTATCGCTGGAGCCACCCGGTGGAAACGGTACGGTCACCTTGATCGGCTTGGACGGATAGGCGTCGTCGGCAGCCAGCGCCGGCATGGGTGCCAGCAGCGTGGCGCAGAACGTCAGCGCAACTGCCAGGACACCCTGGATGCGCAAACCGGCGCCAGGGGCAAGGGACGAAATAGGGGAAGACTGTCTCATTGAGTTCCTCATTAATAATGTGTTGTGCCCGTTTGTTTTTCTATCTAAGGCTGTGGCGGGTATCGCAGCACTGGACACCGAACATGCTAGGGTATTCTGTATGTAATGTCAATAGGTCGTATTATTGAACTATATAGGCTATAATTATGTCCTATTGGTGCAGCGCGATATCGTGTTCGGATGTTGGTATACCGGCACATGCGGCGCAGACGATGCGCCAGGATAAATCGTCATGGTTTGTTGACGGTGCGCATGACCACCGAAGCGGTCATGCCAGTTTAAGGAGAGGGAAGGATGAGTCAGAAAAGCGGGCCACTGTCGCACGTACGGGTGCTGGATCTGAGTCGCATCATGGCTGCGCCATGGGCGAGCCAGTTGCTGGCAGACATGGGAGCGACGGTCATCAAGGTAGAACGGCCCGGGCAGGGGGACGATACACGGGCATGGGGTCCTCCGTTTTTACAGGACGGTGCGGGCAACAACACGGCCGAGGCCGGCTACTATCTGTCGGTCAATCGTGGCAAGGAATCCATCACCGTGGCCCTGGATACCCCTGAAGGACAGCAGATTGTGCGCGATCTGGCTAAAGACTGCGATATCGTGCTTGAAAATTTCAAAACGGGCGCGCTGGCAAAATATGGTCTGGATTACGCCAGTCTGAAACAAGTGAATCCGCGTCTGATCTATTGCTCGGTGACCGGTTTCGGCCAGGACGGTCCTCGTAAAAACGAAGCTGCCTACGACTTTCTGATTCAGGCCATGGGCGGCTTGATGAGCGTGACCGGCGAGCGGGACGACAAGCCCGGCGGCGGGCCGCAGAAAGTGGGCATCCCCATCGTCGACCTGATGACAGGCATGTATACGGCGGTGGCTGTGCTGGCAGCACTGGCCAATCGCGAGCAGACAGGCGAAGGCGAGTATATTGATCTGGCCATGCTGGACGTCCAGACTGCTGTGCTGTCGAACCAGGCCATGAATCATCTGCTGTCCGGCAACACACCCAGGCGCGGCGGCAATGCGCACCCGAATATTCAGCCGCAGGATGTCTATTGCTGCCAGGATGGGGATGTCATTCTGGCTGTCGGCAACGACAGGCAATTCGTCAAGTTATGCGATGCACTGCAGCGGCCCGAGTTGGCCAGCGATGCGCGATTCAGTGTCAATGCCCAGCGAGCGCGCAACGTTGCCGAACTGACGGCGCTGTTGCAGGAAGAGTTTGCCCGCTGGCCGCGTGCCAAACTGGTTGCGGCCCTGAGCGCAGCCGGCGTGCCTTGCGGCCCGATCAATAGTATTCCCGAGGTGTTTCAGGAGCCGCAAGTTCAGCATCGTCGCATGCTGCGTAGCGTGCCGCATCCTGCCGGCGTTGCAGTGCCACAGGTCGTCTGCCCGATCAATTTCACCAACCAGCCGCTGCAGTTTGAGTCGCCACCGCCGCTGCTGGGACAGCATACAGAAAAAATTCTGACTGATCTTGGTTATGACGCAGCGAAGGTTCGCCAGCTACGCGAATCTGGCATTGTTTGAAGCAAAGGAAAATCAATATGAATGAAATCCAATTGGAAAAGCAGGGAAACATCGCCATCGTCACACTAGACTCGCCACCGGTCAATGCCCTGACCCTGGCGCGCTATGAGGCCATCACCCGGACGTTTGAATCGATCAATGCCATGGACGATATCAATGTCGTCGTATTGACCGCCAAGGGCACCAAAGCCTTTTGCGCCGGACTCGAACTCAAGGAGTTTCTGGCCGCAACACCGCAGGAAGATCCCGCAAGGGCCAAAGTGGTGCGCGCCACATTCCATGCTATTCGCCATTGTGTTGTTCCGGTCATTGCGGCGGTCAATGGGCCGGCGCTGGGCGCTGGCAGTGTGCTGGCCAGCAGCAGCGATATTCGCGTCGCTTCGGAAAAGGCCACTTTTTCCATGCCGGAAATTAATGTCGGGCGTTGTGGTGGCGGTGCGCATACCGGTCGCCTGGTGCCGCAAGGCAGCTTGCGCTATATGGCGTTTACGGGCGAACAGATTAGTGCCTGGGAAGCGCATCGCGTAGGCTTTGTGGAGCGGGTGGTTGCGCCAAGATTGCTGATGCCGACTGCGATGGATATGGCGCAGGTCATTGCGTCCAAAAGCCGGATCGGCCTGGTGACCATGAAAGAGGCTTTGAACCGGATCGAAGCCATGCCGGTGGACGAAGGCTATGAACTTGAACAGCAGTACAGCACCAAACTGATGAATTCGGAAGATGCGCGCGAGGCTGTGCGAGCCGTGGTTGAAAAGCGGACGCCGGTGTTCAAGGGACGATAGTCTGATTGATATGCCTTTGGTTACATGGCCGGCTGCATGACTCGGTATAATGCACTAGTTAATGGCGGTGTCGCAGGTGGAAATGTGCTTATGCATTTTGTTTTCCGGCCGGCCGCGCCAACACAATGGACAGGAAGATGACGCAAGCGCAGACCAGAAACAGCACCGCACCAATTGATTTCAGCCGCAGCGCTGCCGCCCGCTATGTACAACTGGCCAGCCTGTTTCGGCGGCGGGTCGAATCGGGTCAGTGGCCTGTCGGCTCGCAAATTCCGACCGTTGATGAATTGGCCGAGGAATGTCAGGTCGCCCGCGCAACGGTACGCCAGGCCCTGGACTTGCTGCAAGCGGAAAAGTTGATTGAGCGGTATCGCGCAAAAGGCACCTTTGTTATCGGCAAGCCGCAAGAACAGTTCTGGTGCGAAGTGGCATCCAACTGGGACGGTCAGCTTATCGCTCCCGAGGGGGTGAGTATTGAAATTCTGTCAGCCAGGGACCGGCGCATGCCGTCCTCGGCCGACCTGTCGTTGGGCAAGCTGGCGCAAAGTTACCAGTACTGGCACCGCCGTCACTGGCGCAACGGGCGTCCCTATTACCTGGGCGAAGTCTTCATCGACGAGAAGGTGTGTCGGCGTATTCCGGCCAAGGCTTTCGAAACCAAAACGTCCATGCGCATTTTGCGTGACTTGCCCGGGCTGGACATTGTCGAAGCCCACCAGACATTGACGCTGGGTTCGGCTGACCCTGAACTGGCCGACCTGCTGCAACTGCCCCTGAACGCACCGGTTGCCCATGTACACCGCAGCGCTGTTGACCAGAATGGCACCATTGTCTTTATTGGCGACGGTATTTATCGGGGCGACGTGGTCCGGCTGGATATTCGCCTGAAGTAGGCGCTGGCCATGGCAGGCGGCGGTTGCGGCAACAGGGCCATACGGCAGCGCTGCGGTACGGCATTACGGTACCAGGACGAACTGGCTGCACAGGCTATCAAGCAGAACAGGCAGATGTGCACCCGACAGGCCCGGCGTTTTTATTTGCTGCTCGTGGCCAGTTTGACCGCCAGGCCGACAAATATCACGGCGGCCAGTTTGTTGAGCACGTGCTGGGCCAGTGCCGATTGCTTCAGATAACGTCCCACAAAACTGGAAAAGGCTGCCACCAGGTTGAAGACCAGGAGCGCGCACACAATGAATATGGCGCTGAGCATCAGCAATTGCAGTGTGACTGAGCCCGCCTCGGGGCGGGCAAATTGCGGCAGAAAGGCCAGGAAAAAAATACTGAGTTTGGGATTGGTGGCGCTCATCAGAATGCCGCGTCGGTAAAACTGCAGGTCACTGCGGCGCGAGGGGGCGGTCTCGCCCGAGGCAAAGACCGGCGGCGCGTGCCATGCCTGCCAGGCCATGTAGAGCAGATAGGCGGCGCCAACCAGCTTGAGCACCAGAAACGCAGTCTGCGATGCGGCGATCAGGGCGGCGACGCCGATCGTCACGATGAAGGTATGCCAGAGCAAGCCGGTGCACAGCCCCAGCGTTATCATGAATCCGGCACGCCAGCCCCAGAACATGGATTGAAACAGCACAAACAGATTATCGGGCCCTGGCGAGAGCGCCAGCAGGCAGGCAATACCCGCGAAAACGAATGCGGTGTCGACGCTGATCATGATGTCTCCGGATCGGACGTGGCTATAATGGTTGACTGTTTGAATCATAAACCACAGGGTCGCACCATGTCTTCTGAATCTTCCATTCATACCCGTTTACAGCATCTGGGCACTGCGCCGTGTGACGCGCAGCATCCGGTTGCGCCAGTGGGTCTGCCGGCTATCCGTACCAGTACAGTCAGATTCAATACGGTCGAAGACCTGGAGGACACCTACAAACGCAAAAGCCGCGGCGAACGCCTGGTCACTTATGGTCGCATGGGCATGGAAACTCACGCCGCCCTGGAAGATATATTCTGCGCGCTCGAAGGCGGGCAACGCGCCTTTCTGGCCTCGTCGGGCCTGGGCGCCATCAGCATGGCGCTGCTCTCGCTGCTGAGCGCGGGCGATCACCTGCTGGCTGCCGATTGCGTATACGGGCCGGTTTATCACCTGAACAATACCGTGCTGCAGCGCATGGGGATTGATGCCACCTTTACGTCGGCCAAAGACCTGCACGCGCTGGAGCAGCACGTGAAGCCAAACACCAAAATACTGTATGTGGAAGCGCCTGGGTCTTTGCTCATGCAAATGCTGGATATGCCGGCGCTGGCTGAATTCGCCCGGCGGCACGGGCTGATCCTGGTTGCCGACAATACCTGGGGTTCCGGCTACGCCTACCAGCCCCTGGCATTGGGGGCCGATGTCAGTATCGTGGCCGGCACCAAATATGTGGCCGGGCACTCCGACCTGATGCTGGGCGCAGTCATTGCCAACGACCCCGAGCTTATCAAGACCATCGACACCAATCAGTATGCGATGGGTTTCTCCATCAGCGCAGATGATGCCTGGCTGGCCATCCGGGGGGTGCGTACGCTGCCGGTGCGCATGGAACAGCATGCGCGCAATGCGCTGGCAGTCTGCCAGTGGCTGGCGCAGCAGTCTGTGGTGCAACAGATTTTCCATCCGGCCTGGCCGCAAGATGCCGGTCATGATTTGTGGAAGCGCGATTGCACCGGTTCAAACGGCTTGTTGTCGGTTGCGCTGGCCCTGTCTGCCGAACAGATGCGCACCTTCGTCAATGCATTGACGCTGTTCGGTATTGGTTATTCCTGGGGCGGTTACGAAAGCCTGGTGCAGTGGGTCGATACCGGCGCGTTGCGTAACCATGCCTACTTTGGCGATCTTGCAAATGGTGATGCGCAGGTGGCGCGCCTGCATATTGGCCTGGAGTCTGTCGACGACCTGATTGCCGATCTGCAGCAGGCCTTGAGCAAAGCGGGCGTGGCCTGAGCAAGGACGGTCGCCCGTACTCGGTCGCCGATATCTGTGAAGTGTACGGGATCGGTGAGAAAGGCCAGGCGGCGGGTACGTGCTGAAGATGCGTTCGATAGATAAAGATGCGAGATGGCATGTGTCGCGTCGAGCGTCCTGATGGCCATGCCAGGCGCCTGCTGCGCAGCAGGCAAAGACTATTCGGCCCGGGCTGCCTGGCCTGGCATAAAACCGGTGGCAGGGGGAAGCAGCAGTTCGGCCGATTGCGCCTGGCGGGTAAGTGTCAATGCGCCAATCAGTTGATCACAGGCGTAACTGGCTGCGTCAAATAGCGATGCGCCGCTTAGCAACTGGCCTGTGAGGGTGGCGCTGAACAGATCACCCGTACCCTTGGGCGAGGCATCAATGCGGGCATGGCTCAGGATCTTATGCTCATGTCGCGTCACCACGGCCACCAGCATCTGGTTTTCGGGCCAGGCGGCAGGTGCCGCACTGGTGACCACAATCCATTGCGTGCGGCCGATCAGCAAACGACGCGCGGCAGTGACCACGCCATCAATATCCGATCCTACTACACCCGTGAGCTGTTGCAGCTCGAAGCCATTGGGAGTGAGTCCGTCGGCCAGCGGCAGCAGATGGCGCAGATAGGCGTCTGCCATATCCGGGCTGACATACTGCCCGGTGTCATGATCGCCCAGGACGGGGTCGATCACTACCTGCAGGGCGGGACGGGCCTTCAGGACACGCACAAGCCACTCAGCTAATAACCGGGCCTGCTGCGGGCCACCCATGTAGCCGGTCAGGACGGCCCGCAGCTGTCCCAGTGCATTGCGTGCGAACAGATCGCTCAGGTACCCGTTGAACCATTCGGTGGGAATAGCGCCGCCGTGAAACGTGGGATAGTGCGGAGTGTTGCTGAAGACCACGGTCGGGACCGTGGCGACGGTCAGGCCCTGTGCCTGGAGCGCGGGTACAGCCACGTTATTGCCCACCCGGCCATAGACGACCTGCGACTGGACCGAGACCACGTCAATCGGGAGCGGGCGCAGCGAAGATACCTGGTCGGTGTACGTTCCGGGTTCTACTGTATCGGTCAACGTGCTTCTCCTTGTTCTGCTGATGGCCAGTAATAGGCGTCAGGCGTGTCGCGTGCGCCGAAAATGGCCTGGCCGACGCGTACCACGGTCGCGCCTTCTTCAATGGCAATTTCGTAGTCGCCCGACATGCCCATGGATAGTTCATCAAGTGCGATGCTGGCAGGCGCGTCCTGGCGCAGTCGTTCGCGCAGTTCGCGCAGCAGGATGAAACAGTTGCGCACGCGCGAGGCTTCGGCCGACAGCAGCGCCAGCGTCATCAAGCCTCGCACACGCAAGGCCGAAAATGCCGGTAGTTGCTGCAAAAAGGCGGCGACCTCCTCTGGCGGCAGGCCATATTTGCTGGCTTCTCCCGAGGTGTTGACCTGCACGAATACATCGAGCCCGCGGCCCTCGGCCTGCAGGCGCCGCTCCAGGGCCTCGGCCACACGCAGGCTGTCCAGCGCCTGGAACTCAGTGGCAAAGCGCGCGACCAGCTTGGCCTTATTCGTCTGCAAATGGCCGATCACCGACCAGTGCAGATCGGTCAGGTCGGCCATCTGCTCCCACTTGCGGTAAGCTTCCTGCGGCTTGTTTTCGCCGAACTGGCGGCAGCCGGCCGCATAGGCCAGGCGCAGGCTTGCCTCGGGTTTGGTCTTGCTTACCGGCAGCAGACGCACGCTGGCCGGATCGCGTCCGACTCGCTGGCATGAGGCCTGGATGCGTGCCTGAACCGACGCAAGATTGCGGCGGAAGTCTTCGACAGATTCAGCCTGCGGCCAGCGGCCGTGCTGATCGTGCAGGGTAGGGGTGTCCAAAGGGGGGCGTGTGCTCATGTGTCATCTCGCTGCCGACAGGCCTGTTGCATTCAATGGTCGCGCAGGCGAGGCGGCCATTGGCGTTCACACCGGGATGAACGTCCTTGAAAGCATTGCGTAGCCGCGACTGCGTTCTCTTGAACTGCAATAATGCGCAATTATCGCAAAATTGGAAAAGAGGATCGGATCAACGGTCAGTATAAACCCAAGCACCCGGTTTTCCCGTGGCGTGATCTGGCTGCGGGCACCTTGACATTGACAACCCGCAAGCGATCGGGCGGCGTCGGCACGCGTCGCACACCGTGCAGTATGCGAGGCGCGCAGATCCAGCACGCGTTTGCTGCCGTTTATTTTTTCTCGGCGAGAACCTGGTCAAGCAGTTTCTGCGCTTGCGTGATGCTGGACGCATAGTCGCCCGTCATGCCAGGAGATGTCACGTACTTTCCGCCGATGGCAAACGAAGGCGTGCCTTCAATGGCGTAGGTGTCGGTCATTTCTGCGGCACGTTTGACCTTAGCCGTCACGCCGAAAGAATCGAATGCAGCGGTAAAGGCCGCCTTGTCGATGCCCTGGCTGGCAGCCCAGTCGATAATGGCAGCCTTGGTAAACAGTTTTTTGCCTTCCTGGTGAATGGCATTGAATACTTTCGGATGCAGATCAAGCTTATCCAACGCTTCCAGCGAATAATACAGTTGCTGCATGGGTTGCATGGCGGCATTGAAAGCGACTGGAACTCGTACGAACGCGACGTTGGCAGGCAAGGTTTTTGCCCATTTTTCCACCATCGGTTCCATTTCTGCACAATGAGGGCAGCTATAGGCGAAAAATTCCATCACTTCAACTTTGTCTGCTGACCCTGACGGCTGGGCGGTATTCAACGTTTTGAATGCCGGTCCGGACTGGGCCATGACGGGAACAAAGGCTGCAGCACCGGTAAGCAGGGCGGCAGATACGAAACGGAGCACAATGGAGGATGATTTCATAGTCTGTTTGTAAAATGGTTAATATTCGGGCACTCATGCCCGCGAGCCGCCACTGGATCCGGCGGTACTGCATTAGGACCTGCTGCGCCCCGTAAAGTTCCCCGCCTGGCGTGCCCTGGCCTAGCGCACAATGGTGGAGTTTATCTTGGCCCCGGAGAGCTGGGCACGGGATTCACTCAGTTCCTTATCGCTATCGAAGGGGCCGATACGGACGCGATTGACGTCCATATTGTTCACTCTGGCTTTCTGGATCTGCACGTTGAAGCCCATCATGATCATGCGGGCGCGAAAGGCATCGGCCTCTTTCTCATCGCGATAGGACCCCACTTGCAGGTAACGCGGTGCGCTGCTGCGCGTCTGCGCTGTGGGCGGCGTATTTGCTGCGGTGGCCTTGGGCGCGGTGCCCGGGCCTGCGGCTGTCTGTCCGTTTTTGGAAGGGGTCGCTGCTGGGGCCGGCGCCTTGGTGGCAGTCGCTTGTTCTCCAGGCAGCGTATTAATCAGTGACGCAATCTGGTCGTCATCTGTTTTGGGCGCCGCTTTTGTAGGTGGTGTTGCGGGCGTCGGGGTGCCGCCAGCCGTAAACGGCATATCGTCGGCGTTTTCCGGGATGCCCAGTAGTGGGGGTAGTGGTTCAATTTTCGGGCGGGACGGCGGCTGTTGAGCAGAATTGATGCTGCCGTCGCTGTTCATCCACGCGTTTGGATCGATCAGTGTGGCGCCCGGGCTGGTTGGGGCCTGGCCGGTGAGGGCGCCAGGCTGGCCGGTTGTCGGTTGCCGGCGGTCCTGAATGGGAGAGGGCGAACGCATGATCATGAATGCGGCCACGGCAGCCACAGACAGACCGATGATCAGGCCCAGCAGGATAGACGAAAATGTCATGCCTTTGCCGGAAGAAGACCGGGAACTGCGGGCGGCGGGGCGTTTCTTGCGTGTTGCCATAGTGGAGCTGTCTCGCTTACATTTGCTGGGGTGCGGACACACCCAGTAGGCCAAGGCCATTGGCAATGACCTGACGGGTGGCATCGGCCAGACGCAGCCGCGCACGTTTCAATTCGATATCGTCAAGCATGATGCGTTCGGCGTTGTACCACGAATGGAAATCGGCTGCGCATTCCTGAAGCCAGAATGCGACCTGATGCGGCGACAGTTCCTGGCCTGCCGTTTGAATCAGGCCAGGCAGCTCTGCCAGGCGCTTCAGTAGCGTGATTTCCGTAGGGGCCACCAGCCTGCTGCTGTCGGCGCTGGCCAGACTGTCTGTCAGGTCGGCCGAGTCACGCAGCAGCTTGCAGATACGCGCATGTGCATACTGAACATAATATACCGGATTCTCTTCGCCCTTTGCCAGCGCCAGATCAATATCAAATACAAATTCGGTATCTGCCTTGCGCTGAATCAGGAAGTAGCGAACGGCATCCTGCCCGACCCAGTCGATCAGATCGCGCATGGTGACATAGCTGCCGGCGCGCTTGGAGATTTTGACCTCCTGCCCGTTGCGCATAACCTTGACCATCTTGTGCAGGATATAGGACGGATAGGTTTTGGGAATGCCCAGATTGAGGGCCTGCAGGCCAGCGCGCACGCGGGCAATGGTGCCGTGATGGTCTGTGCCTTGGATGTTGATGGCGTGGGTATAGCCGCGATTCCATTTGCCCACGTGATAGGCCACGTCGGGTACGAAATAGGTGTAGCCGCCATCGGATTTGCGCATCACCCGGTCTTTATCGTCGCCGGTGCCCAGTTCCGTCGTTTTCAGCCACAAGGCGTTTTCATGTTCGTATGTGTAGCCGCTGGCGATCAGCTTGTTGACGGTATCTTCCACCTTACCGTCGCTGTAGAGCGAGCTTTCAAGATAGTAATTGTCGAATTTCAGCCCGAACGCCAGCAGATCCAGGTCCTGCTCGCGACGCAGGCAGGCCACGGCAAACTGGCGGATGTCTTCCAGTGAATCGAGCTCGCCCGTGGCGGTGATGCTGCGGCCGTCAGCCACAACGGTTGCCTTGTTGACGTAATCGCGGGCGATATCGGCAATATACTCGCCACGGTAGCCATCGCTAGGGTAGGCCGCATCGTCGGGGCTGATGCCGCGGGCGCGGGCCTGCGTGCTCACCGCCAGGTTGTGAATCTGGTTGCCGGCATCGTTGTAATAAAATTCGCGCAGCACATCGTAACCGCCGGCATCAAGCAGCCGGCAGACGCAGTCGCCCAGGGCCGCCTGGCGGGCATGGCCGACATGCAGGGGGCCGGTGGGATTGGCAGAGACAAATTCCACAATGACTTTCTCGTTGCGCCTGGCGGCATTGCCATACTGGCTGCCCTGCTGTGCAATGGTCTGCAGGACCTGCTGGTGCGTTGCCTGCGTCAGTCGCAAGTTGATAAAGCCAGGACCGGCCACATCGGCCGATTCCACCACGCCGGCTGCGGCCGGGTTGGCCAGCACATGGGCGACAATCTCCTGGGCCAGTTCACGCGGATTCCGACGGGCAGGCTTGGCGATCTGCATGGCGACGTTGCTGGCAATATCGCCGTGATCGGCCTGCTTGGGGCGTTCCAGTTTGATAACCGGGCTGGCCTCGGGAAGGGTATGGTGAACGGCTGCCTGAAGCAGTGAAAGTAAGTGTTGTTGCAGCTCGGGGAGCATGGCGTCCGGAGGGTGGAAAAAAGGCAGATTTTACCATACCTGGCCTGTCTGTAACTCAAAGCCCGTGGTTTCCCGCAGCCACCGCGCATATGCCTGGATATCGGCGCGACCGACAATCGGCTGGCTGACCAGCGTCTTTTCTTTACCGGGCGGCACCGCCATCATGTTGCCGTAAAACAGGTCGGCTATCGTCAGCGGCCGGGTCTGCGGCAGATCACGCTCGATAAACTGTTCTACCTGCATGCGTCTGGCCCTGCCGACACGTGCAGACTGATGCTGCCTTATTGAGGTGCGGTCGGCGCCTTCCATGTCGCGGTCCGGCGCGAGTGTCTCTCTGGCCGGGTCTTGCCATTTATAGCGCATGAGATTGTTATGGACCAGCGGGTTGCGGATGCGCAGGGCGGTTCGCGGCAGCGGGCGCCAGGTTACGCCCGCCGCCCGTCCCTGTTGGTACATCCATTGCAATGTCACGTTACCCAGATCGCCGGGCAAGCCGCTGGCGTTGGCCACGTGGGTCTTATCCGCAGTCTGTATGGAACCGCCCATATCGGAGTGGTTGCCCATAAAGCCGACTTCGTAAAAGTTCTCATGCTCACTGTCGCCGATGGAGGTTAACGGGAAGATATTGGTATATTCGTTCAGGGCCACTGCATGGGCGACCCACTGCCAGGCGGGAGACACCTGATAGTTGTAGGCTGCGTTGTTCGAGCCCAGCACGCCAAGCTGCGTGACCGTATCGAACAGGCCCATGAAACGCAAGTCCAGGCAGGCGCTGACGGTCGTGAAGGCATCCGGGGTCTGGCCATTGTTGGCAAAGGGCGTGTGGACCCGGGCGCTGAACAGGCCGTCTCGTGTCTGCTGCAAAATCTGGTTCGCAAAAATGCGTGCTGCCGCCGCGCCGCGGGAAAAGCCGATGACATCGATCGGAATATGGCCGTTGGCGTTTCGCAGTGACTGCGCATCCCTGAGCAGAGTGTCAATCAGGCGATGCATCTGGGTGCGCACGATGCCGGCGACAGATTCTCCTGCCATGGCATCTGCAGGGCGCAGCAGTACGCCCAGCGGGCCCATGATGTAAGGGCTTTGCAGGGGATTGGCCGCGCCATAGACAGCCGGTTCGGCAAACGCAGACAGCCCGTCGTTGGTGCCCGGGCCGCCAATATAGTGTACAGGCCCTGAATCGTACAGTTTTTGCAGTTTGTACACGTTCGAATTGGTGTTGCTGCCTTGGTTGCGGGTGCCGTCGAAGGCGAATAACAGCAAGCCCAGCGGATCGACATAGCGGCGCGGTTGCGCGGCTGCATATCCCAGGGGATCGGCGCCGGGCACGGGGCCGATGGGGTCGGGTTCCAGATAATGGCCAAAGGCAGGGTCGTAGGTGCGATAGATATTATCGAACCAGCCGGTCGCTTCGTCTTCATACTGGCCCGGATAGCGCAGGGGGAGTTGTACGCGACTGATCAGTGGCGTCATCTTCCCTTCCGGTTCAGGCTGTGCCAGCCAGACGGGTTGCGCCTGCCCGTCGGTCACAGCCAGCGGCAACCCCTGGGTATCCGTGTGGATAAAGTGCAGCGTTCCCGCAG
Organism: Advenella sp. FME57; assembly: GCF_014897675.1. GTDB lineage: Bacteria > Pseudomonadota > Gammaproteobacteria > Burkholderiales > Burkholderiaceae_B > Advenella. The sequence goes on from NZ_JABUXU010000005.1 coordinate 259,903, forward strand.
ACCTGTCGCTCAGCAGACGGCGCAGCGCAGATTGAATGGACAGATCTGCCGGCTGCGACCCGTCGCTGAACGCTGCGGGCCTGGCGTATTCGATAAAGGCAACCGCAATGGCCCCAGCATAAATGTAGCGTCGTGAAATGGCGCCATTGGAGGGAGCCCGCAGTGGCGCGCCCGTAGGCACAGACCAGTGGCCGATAACCCGGTTGTCCTGATAATAAAAGTGGGTAAACGCCTGCGGATCGCGGCGGGCAATACGGTGGCCCTGGCCGTTGTGCAGATTTTGTTGAATACGCCGACCCTGCCGGTAAACCTCATTAAGGCGGCGGTTCACCCCATAGCGCGTATCCAGGCGGTCAACCTGCATCGGCAAGCCGCTGGCGTCACGCATGATACGGCTGCGCTGCGTACGGTGGCCGTCAAATCGCGCGATACTGGCGCCGCTGCGATCCCAGGCATACCAAACGCGCCGCTTTCCGGAAGCGACCGGCGTGTGTGACAACTGCCCTTTGGTGTAGAGGTAATGCTGCTCGGTCATTCCGGCCAGCCGCTGCTGCCTGCCGTAAAAATAATATCGGCGAACGGCGCTGGCTACTGCCGGATAATAATAGTCCTCCTTGAGGACGCGCCCGCTGCCGGCTACCAGGCGTTCCAGGCCCAGGATCGGACGACTGGATGTGCCTGCACGAGCCACCAGATGCAACTGCTGACGGCCAAAGTCATCCTGACGGTACTGCATCCGTACCTGGTTGCCGAACGTGGCATGCCCCGCAGCAGCTATCTGCAGAACCGGGTGTTGTTGTTGCCTGGCGTCTTCCCAGACAATGCTGCGCAGTCGCTGGCCCGGCGTATATGTGTAGAGCAGGCGACCGCCTTCGGGCAGCAGCTGTATCACCTGACCGGTCTGCGGGTGGCGCAGGATAATGTCCTCATAAAAGACCTGGTAAGGGTTGTTTGTGCTGGGGGGTCTGGAAATACGGGTACGCAAGGCGCCGCTTGCCCGATTCATGGCATGCACTTGTGTTTCGTTGGCATGCGTCAGCGAGAAGCCATCGTCTTCTGTGTAATGAAGGGTGGTCGTGGCAACGGCAGATGCCGTGCGGTCCGGGTCCTGGCCAGAGGCAGACGCCGGTAGGGTGGCCTGCCGCAAGGTGCGCAGGCGTTGCTGCGCATCATACTCGTATGACCAGTGCACCCCGTTGGCAAAGATCTGGGTGGTGGGCTGCCCCTTGCTGTTGTACTGGATGCGCTGGCTGCCGGTGAGCGTACTGGACCAGAAAATGCCCCGCCCTTGCCGGTCATAGTGCAACTGCAGGTCGGGCCAGAACCCTTGGGGCAGACTCAGCCGTGCCGGCATGCCGTTGGGGTGGCGGGCGATGTACAGGCCATTGATGTACGACAGACGCCCCTGCTCGTCATACGCGGCCTGTAGCCCCGGCGCGGCGCAGCCGATGCAGCCATGGCCTTTGACCGATTCGAGCAGATAACGGCCATGGATGCGTCGCCAGACGAAGCCGGTGTGCTGGCCGTTGCCGTCTGTGACGCGGGTGAAGCTGCGTTGCGTGCCCGCGACGCCATAGTTGAACAACTGGGTTCCTGGACCGACAGGCTGATCGTGCAATACGGCCCGAATCACTTTGCCGCTTTGGTCGTATTGCCAGGTCCGCAAGCGAAAGGACTGCGGCAGGAGGGGGTCAGACAGACTCGCTACGTGCGCAGAGCGGCCTGCCAAGGCCGGTATGGCGGTGCGCAGGACCGGGATGTCCAGCGCCGGCATAGCGCCTGCAGCGATATTGTTGCCGGCGTTCCTGTTGTGGTGGGGCACGATCGCCATGCCCGTCAGTTTGTATGGGTCGCCTGCCTGATAAGCTTCCTCGTACAGGTAGAGCGTCTGGCTGCCATCAGCACGCGACGCCGACATCAGACGCCCGGCAGGCAAGTCGTAGCGATATTGGATGGGTCCTTGCGGCGTGTCGATTCGGGTCAGGCGTGCGCGGGCATGCACGCGGTCGTCCTGGATGTAGTGAAACACCAGAGCGTGGCCGGCATCGCTTGTGACCTGACGGATCCTGTCGGCAAAAATCGAGGCGCGGCTGTGTCGCTGTATTTGCAGGTGGCGTCCGTCCACGTTCAGTCGGGTAAGTAACCCCTGGCGGTCAAAGGTAATGGTGCTGCCGTCAGGCCAGTGCCAGTCCCAGCCGCTGTCGGCAATCACCAGCCGCCCATGGGCAGGGATTGCGGCCGGAGCCGCTTTGCCAGCGCGTCTGCCGAACAGGATGCGGGAACCGTCGGCCTGGGTAATCTGCAGGCCGTCGGGCGTGCGTTGCAGATTAATATCGAAATTGTGCCGCCAGCCAACGCCCAGTCCCCGGTCTGCCCGGTCCATTGCGTTATAGCTGCGCATCACCAGCAAGCCGTCATGACGTAGCGGCAGATCGATTGTTTCCTGATATTTGTTGCCGGTGGCCAGATTAACCGGGTTGCCGGCGCCGCTATTGATGGCCGGCTCAATTGCGCCCAGGGTAAAAGGGTTGTTGCTGCGGCACGGATGACCGGTGCCGTTGGCCGGGCGCACGCATTGCGCAATATTTGCTTGTCCGGCAACGGCCTCTGGGGCAAAATGGAGCATGCCTGCAAGCACTAGAATCAGGTGCCGGAAAGCAGGAAAAATTGAGCGAGGACGGGTTCGCATGACCAATAACCTGAAAAATGCGTATCATCACCTTTTGAATGCATTTGCAGTGGTCGCAGTTCAATAAAATATCTAATGAGGAAAACCGTATGCTGATTACTTTTCGTTCGGATATAGCCGGCGATGTCCTGATGATGGCCGAGCAGGCCAGGACAGTATTGCAGGCGGCGGGGCGTGAGTATGAGACCGTACCTGAAATGGGCGTCTTTACCGTGGCTCAGCTGGAAGAAGCCATCCGTCATCTGGAACAGGCTATCAATGCGGATCCGGATTCTGCGCCTGATCATCAGTTTGATGACAAAGATCGCGAAGACGAGGACGACGAGGTCGCCGTGCACCCTATCAGTGAAAATGTGAGCTTGCGTCGTCGTGCCTACCCGTTGCTGGACATGATGCGCCAGGCCAAGGCAGCGGGCAAGGAAGTAGTCTGGGAAAAAGGCAGCGCCTGGTAAACAGGGCGGGCCAGAAATAGCGCAGGCCTTGCATGCCGATCCGATCAGCATGCAAGGCCTGGACAGCGGCTTTCCCGATATGAGGCAAGGGTCAGGCAAGGGTTGATTAATGCGACGCTAACGCACGCAGGCATCAGCCCTTTTCGGTTAGGATCGTGTTGGCATGACGGTGACGTTTGTCTGGAAAGCGTAATGATAATACGCGCCGGTGGCAACCCGGGCCTGTTGCCCGTTGGGTTGTCCGATCAGTATCCGCTGGCATTGCGCCAGCAAGGAAAGCAAGCGGGTACCGGTCTGCAAAGACACACGCCTGGCGCCCGAATCACACGTTGTTGCAACGATAAACATCAATGGACACCCGCCCCTGCCGCAGGCAGGTGACGGGCTCGGGTTGATCGCCTTGGACCCTTAAGCGACTTCGCGCAGAGCGGCGCCTTCTTTGGCCTGCTGGTTCAGATGGCGGTTGACCGCGCTCAAGACGGCCACAAATGACGCGGTAACGATGTCCTTGTGGATGCCCACGCCAAAACCGGTGGCAGATTCACCAAGCCGCAGTTCCACATAGCAGACGGCAGACGTTTTTTCGCCGGACCCCATGGCGTGTTCGTGATAATCCATAAAGCGGATAGGCAGACTCAGGGCGTTGATGAAGGCTGAAATGGCGCCTTCGCCGCTTCCTTCCACTACTTTGACCTGACCGTCCACCTCAAGCTCGGCGCGGATGCTGAACTGGTCGCCGGCTTCGCCATCGGCCTTGCTATCGATCTGGTGGCGCACCAGTTTCCATGGCGTGGTCTGTTTCAGGTACTCTTTTTCAAAGATGTCGAACACGGCATTGCCGTTGACTTCTGTACCGGTTTCGTCGGTCACGCGCTGGATGGCGCGGGAAAATTCGATCTGCAGGCGACGCGGCAGGTTCAGGCCGCGTTCGTTTTCCAGAAGATAAGAGACGCCGCCCTTGCCCGACTGGCTGTTCACTCGGATGACCGCATCATAGCTGCGTCCGAGATCGGCCGGATCAATGGGCAGATAAGGCACTTCCCAGACGCCGTCTTCTTTTTGCACGGAGAAGCCTTTCTTGATGGCATCCTGGTGCGAGCCCGAGAAGGCGGTAAAGACCAGGTCGCCTGCGTAGGGGTGACGCGGATGTACGGGCAACTGGTTACAGTATTCTGCAGTGCGACGCACGTCATCTATATCGGAGAAGTCCAGGCCAGGGTGAATGCCCTGGGTGTACAAATTGAGTGCCAGGGTGACCAGGCACACATTACCCGTACGCTCGCCACTGCCAAACAGGCAACCTTCGATGCGGTCTGCACCGGCCATCACAGCCAGTTCAGCGGCGGCAACGGCTGTGCCGCGGTCATTATGCGGGTGCACGCTGACAATGACGCTTTCGCGATTATTGACATTGTTGCAGAACCATTCGATCTGGTCTGCGTACATATTTGGCGTGGTGGCCTCGATGGTCGCAGGCAGGTTGAACACGATCCGGTCTGTCGCGGTAGGCTGCCATACCTCGGCTACGGCGTTACACACTTCTACTGCAAACTCCGGCTCGGTGGTGCTGAACACTTCAGGAGAGTATTCATAGCGCCATTTGGTTTCGGGGTGCCGGCTCATGGCCGTTTTGATCAGTGCCGTACCGGTGGTGGCGATATTTTTGACTTCTTCCTTGTTCATATTGAAGACGATTTTGCGAAACGCGGGGGCGCAGGCGTTATACAGGTGCACCATGGCCTGACGGGCGCCGGCCGCCGCTTCCACCGTCCGGTTGATCAGATCTTCGCGCGACTGGGTCAGCACGATGATCAGGACATCATCGGGAATATGGTTTTCTTCGATCAGGATGCGAACGAAGTCGAAATCCGTCTGAGAGGCGGCGGGAAAGCCAACTTCAATCTCCTTGAAGCCGATTTTGACCAGGTGTTTGAAAAAACGCAGCTTGCGCTCGATGCTCATGGGCTCGATAAGAGACTGATTGCCGTCGCGCAGATCGGTACTCATCCAGATGGGTGGATGTTCGATTTTTTTGCTGGGCCACGTGCGTTCCGAGAAATCGCGTTCGAACGCCTTGAAAGGAATGTATTTGGAAGCGGGGTTGGAGATCATGATGCACCTATTTTGGGGAGAATCCCGGTGCGAACAGACTGGAGTTAAGCAGCGACGCCGGGATTCAGAATAATAAAACGGAATCCTTGTGGCTTGTACAGGGGCTGTCGAACTGCCACGAACGCTCTAGGCTCGACAACCGATCGCTAGCAGTAGCGCAGAAGATGTGGCAACAGCAGAAAGCGTTGCGTCAGGTGTAGCAGCAGCCCACAGCTTAGCCGCGGCGCAAGCAGTGTTGCTACCGGTTAAAGCGTTGCGAGAAAATGCGGGCTGGCTCTTCATGCCTTAACTATAAGAAAAATTACCCCGGCGCGCAAGCGTTTTTTCGCCTGCGCGCCGATAACTGCAGTTTTGATTAGGTAATAGTATGTTTGACCTCATCGCGTGGCGGGCGCAGATGCGTGGTTTCGGGGCGAGCAATGGTCGGTTCCGTCTGTTCGGAGCTGGAGACCGTTGGTTGCTCTTTGGCCGGTTCATCAGGGATGACCGGATCGTTCTGTGTGGGCTTGACAGCATCGGTTGCGGCGTCTGCCACGTTGGCCGGGCGCTTCGGTTCAGAGGCCGCCGCGTCAGCCGTTTTTGGCTGAGAGGCCGGTGTGGTACGGGCGATTGCAGGCTCAACCGTTGTGGCATTGGACGCTGAACCCAGCGTGCCCGCAGTCGCCGCGCCGGCAGCCGGCGCTGTTGGGCGGGTATCGGTAGCGACGGGTTTGGCCGCTTCGGGTTCTGGCCGCAGGGTCGGCACCTGGCCAGGCTCCTCCTGCTCCTCTGTTT
>NZ_JABUXU010000050.1 GCF_014897675.1 Advenella sp. FME57
ATCAGAACGGCAACACCGCGCCAGGCGCAAACTGGGCGAACACTGCCTTGAACTCTGCGCGGATGCGATCAATCGCCTGCTGCGACTCCCCTTCAAACCGCAACACAATTACAGGTGTGGTATTGGATGCACGCGCCAGGCCAAAGCCGTCTTCATATTCAGCGCGCACGCCGTCGATGGTGTTCACACTGGTGGCGCCCGCAAAATGCGCCTTTTCCTGCAGGGTCTTGATCAGCGAATATTGCTGGCCTTCTTCCATCTCCAGCTTGAGTTCCGGCGTGGAAATGCCTTCGGGCAGGGCGTCCAGCACCGCTGTGGGGTTGGCATCGCGCGAGAGAATTTCAAGCAGGCGCGCGCCTGTGTACAGGCCGTCATCAAAACCGAACCAGCGCTCCTTGAAGAACACATGGCCACTCATTTCACCTGCAATAGGGGCGCCGGTTTCTGCCAGCTTGGCCTTGATCAGCGAATGACCGGTGCGCCACATGAGCGGCACGCCGCCGGCTGCCTTGACAGAGGCCGTCACATGACGGCTGCATTTGACGTCATAGATAATGGTGGCGCCCGGCTGGCGCGCAAGAATATCGCGGGCAAAAAGTATCAGCTGACGGTCCGGCCATATAATGCTGCCGCTGCGGGTGACAACGCCCAGGCGGTCGCCGTCGCCATCGAAGGCCAGGCCGATTTCGCAGTCGGTCTGCTGCAGGGTGCGCTGCAGGTCTTCCAGGTTGTGGGGGTCGGCCGGATCGGGATGGTGATTGGGAAAGGCGCCATCCACATCGCAAAACAGCTCGGTGACCTCGCAACCGAGCGCACGAAACAGTTTGGTCGCCACCACGCCACCCACGCCATTGCCGCAATCGATGGCAATTTTCATGGGGCGGGCCAGCTTTACGTCGGACACAATCCGCTCGATATACGTCTGGATGATGTCCTTGCTGTGCACAACGCCTCTTGCGGTAGCGACCGGTTCTGATTGCAGCGCCAGCATCTGCTCGCGCAGGGCCAGCACGTCGTCGCCGTACAGGGCCTTGCCGCCGATCATCATTTTGAAGCCATTGTATTTTGGCGGGTTGTGGCTGCCGGTAATGGCAACGGCGGCGCCGATATTTTCCGAGTAGGATTCGAAGTACACCAGTGGCGTGGGCACCATGCCGATGTCTACCGTATCAATGCCTTCATCCAGAATGCCCTTTTGCAGGGCCGCAGACAGATCCGGGCTGGACAGGCGACCGTCGAAGCCGACCACGATCCGATCCGTGCCGCAG
>NZ_JABUXU010000051.1 GCF_014897675.1 Advenella sp. FME57
TGAATCGACCAGATTTTTATAGACAGTTCGTAGCCTCAGAAAAGTATTGCTGTTCGTAGTTTACCGGTGATAGGTTGGCCGCATGACTATGACGGCGGACAGGGTTGTAAAACATTTCGATATAGTCAAAGATATCCTGTCGTGCGTGCTCTCTGGTTTTGTATATATTACGTTTAATTCGTTCACGTTTGAGTAATTGGAAGAAGCTTTCTGCGACAGCATTATCATGGCAGTTTCCTCGGCGGCTCATACTCGGCTGCAGATTATGATTGGCCAGGAATGCGCCGTATTCGTAGCTGGTAAATTGACTACCCTGATCTGAGTGGACAATGACGGGTTGCTTGGGTTTACGACGCCATACTGCGGCGAGCAATGCCTGCAGAACTAAATCTTTATTCATTCGTGAATCCATCGACCAGCCCACTACCTGGCGCGAGAATAAGTCCACCACAACAGCCAAATAGAGCCATCCTTCATGGGTACGGATATAGGTAATATCGGTCACCCAGACCAGGTTCGGTGCCGCGACATCGAATTGCCTGTCCAGAATGTTAGCCACTACATTATGGGCAGCGCCACCATAAGACCCAGGTCGACGACGACCATATCCAACCTGAGCACGCCATCCGCAGCTACGCATCAAGCGCGCTACGCGATGACGGCTGCAGGCCTCGCCCAATGCCAGTAAATCCAAATGCACCTTGCGGTAGCCATAAACCCGGCCACTCTCAAGCCAAGAGGGCTTCATCAGAGCCAGCAATCGCTGGTCTTCATGATGGCGTGTGCTATAGGCATTGCGTCTCCAGGCGTAATATCCACTAGGATGAACGCCTAGCACCTGACACAGTCTGCGCACCGGGTATTGAGTCGAATATTGTTCTACAAACGCGTACTTTAGCCGGACTCCTTGGCAAAATACGCGGCGGCCTTTTTTAGGATATCTCGCTCTTGGGTCAATCGTTTGACCTCAGCACGTAGACGCCTGAGCTCGATCGCCTCAGTGCCAGCCTGCTTACCTGACTGCGCAGACTTACCGTATCGCTTGATCCAGGCATACAGGCTGTGGCTCGACACGCCCAGTCGTTGCGACACTTCAGCCACCGGTCGGTGGTGTTCTGTAATTTGCTTTATCGCTTCGAGTTTGAATTCTTCCGTAAATCGGACCTTGCTCATAATAATCTCCATCTGTGAGTATTATGAGGCTTAAAAGTGTCTAGTAAA
>NZ_JABUXU010000052.1 GCF_014897675.1 Advenella sp. FME57
AGTGTAAATACCCCATTTATAACACAGTCATCTCGTAGAGAATTTATGCCGCATTTCGGTACTCTAACGGCGTCATGTCATTCAGTGAGTCGTGTGGTCGTTCAGTGTTATATAACTCAATCCAGTTTTCGGTTATTTGCTTTACCTCATTCAGGTTGTTGAAAATATATAAATCCAGTACATCATCACGATACGTTCGGTTAAATCGCTCAATGTATGCGTTCTGGTAAGGGCAACCAGGTTTGATGTAATCAATCATAATGCCATGCACTTTTGCCCAGCTGGTGAAGACTTCTGAGGTAAATTCACTGCCGTTATCAACGCGAATTTTCTCAGGGTAACCGTGCCATTCAGCCAGTTGGTCCAGATAACGTATTACACGCAACGATGGCATACTGGTCGCGATATCAATGCCGAGTATTTCACGGTTAAAATCATCAATAACATTGAATGTCCGAAACCGGACTTTGTTGTGCAAGCTGTCGCTCATAAAGTCCATTGACCAGCACTTACCCAGCGCACTAGGCGCAACCAAAGGCTCAGGGTTGCGGTTAGGCAAGCGTCGCTTTCCTTTGCGCCGTAGGTTCAGTTTTAACTCAGTATAAACACGATACACTCGTTTGTGGTTCCAGCGGTGGCCTAGCTTGCGAAGACGTTTGAAGCACTTAGGAAAACCCCAGCGATGATGTTTTTCAATCAACGCATTGAGTGCATCAATGATTGCAGTGTCATCGGTTAACTTAGGTTCGTAATAATAAGCGGTACGGCTGATGCCAACCGCATTACAGCAGGTTACAACGCTCGCGTTATACTGCACCTGTAGCTCACGTGCCCAAACTTTTCGTTCTGCCACAGGTGCTAAAGCTTTTTTATAATATCTTCTTGCATCTGCGATTTTAGGCTCAAATCCGCATACATTTGTTTGAGCCGACGGTTTTCTTCTTCAAGCTCTTTTAAACGGCGCACATCGGATGCTTCCATACCGCCGTATTTTTCGCGCCACTTATAAAACGTTGAATTGCCGATGCCATACTTACGGCAGAGGTCTTTGATCGGCATACCAACTTCAGCTTCTTTCAAAATCGCCACAATTTGGCTTTCAGTCTTTCGTTTGCTCATCGTCAAACTCCTTTCGTTTAGCTTAAAAGAAATTCTACGAGTAATCTGTATTATTTTACGGGGTAGTTACA
>NZ_JABUXU010000053.1 GCF_014897675.1 Advenella sp. FME57
TGTAACTATCCCCTAAAATAATACAGCTGAAGCGTAGAATTTTTCTTACACTAAGAAAAAAGGATTTTTACGATGAGCAAACGGATGACAGAAAGCCAAATTGTGGCGATGTTGAAAGAAGCGGAAGCTGGGATACCGATTAAAGAGCTGTGCCGCAAGCATCATGTAGGTAACTCCACATTTTATAAATGGCGAGCCAAATATGGCGGCATGGAGCTCTCCGACGTAAAACGACTCAAAGAGCTCGAGGAGGAGAATCGTCGCTTAAAGCAGATGTATGCTGATTTAAGTTTGAAGTCTCAGTTGCAGGAAGAAATCATAAAAAAGCTGTAGTGCCTGTTGCGACGCGTAAAGACTGGGCAAAAGCGCTACAGGCACAGCATGACATCAGCGTTGTTTTAAGCTGCATGATTACGGGGATGAGTCGCACCGCGTTTTACTATCAGCCTAAACGTTGTGATGATAGCGAGGTAATTACAGTGCTAAACACGCTGGTTGAAAGACATCAACGTTGGGGGTTCCCCAAGTGTTTTAAGCGCATACGCGCTTTAGGTTACCGCTGGAATCATAAGCGTGTACAGCGTGTTTATAATGCATTGCGACTCAACATAAAGACAAAGCGCAAGCAACGCGTGCCTGCTCGCCAACCCGAACCACTCGTCGTACCTAAAAGTACGGGTCAGTGTTGGTCGATGGATTTTATGTCGGACCGCTTAGAAAATAACGTGCGATTTCGTACATTTAATGTGATTGACGATTGCAATCGCGAGTTGCTAGGAATCGATATTGGCACGGGCTTGCCGTCTGCTCGTGTCACCCGTTACCTAGATGGGCTGGCCTCTTGGCACGGCTACCCACGTAGAGTTCGTGTCGATAATGGCCCCGAGTTCACCTCCGCGGAGTTCGTTCAGTGGGCACATCAACATGGCGTTTATATTGATTATACGCAGCCCGGTTGCCCCTATCAAAACGCCTATATTGAGCGCTTCAATCGTACGTACCGCCAAGAGGTATTAGATTTATATCTTTTTACGTCGTTGAAGCAAGTTCAACACATCACGGAACACTGGACAACGATTTACAACACCGAAAGACCGCACGATTCACTCAATGACATGACACCCATTGACTATAAATTAACATTATAAATTCTATGTGTGTGGTGTATTAAAGATGGGGTATTTACA
>NZ_JABUXU010000054.1 GCF_014897675.1 Advenella sp. FME57
CTAGTGTCCTGCGCCGTAAATTCGTGTAAGAAGTTGTAGAATGGAGTATGCCTCGCACCGGTCGTCCGAAAGCCGAACTGATCCTCACCGATGAAGAACACCAGACGTTGACTCGCTGGTCCCGTCGGCGCAAGTCCTCACAAGCCCTTGCTCTGCGCTCACGAATCATCCTCGGCTGCGGGCAGGAACGATCAAACAAGGAAGTCGCCACCAGCCTCGGCTGCACGCCCGCGACTGTGGCCAAATGGCGGAACCGATTCATTGCCGACCGACTCGATGGTCTCGTCGACGAACCACGCCCAGGTAGACCCGCCACGATCACGGCCGAGCAGGTCGAGGACGTCATCACCTCAACCCTGGAACAAACACCGAAAAACGCCACCCACTGGTCACGGGCGCAGATGGCCGAACGCAGCGGACTATCGAAATCGACGATCGGACGGATCTGGAAGGCCTTCGAGCTCAAACCCCACCGCGCCGATGGGTTCAAACTCTCCAACGACCCTCTCTTCGTGGAAAAGGTCTACGACATCGTCGGCCTTTACCTCAATCCACCCGAGTCCGCTGTCGTGCTCAGCGTCGATGAGAAGTCCCAGGTCCAAGCGCTGTCTCGGTCCCAGCCGGCGTTTCCGATGATGCCGGGCATGCCGGAGAAACGTACCCACGATTACGCCCGCCACGGCACGACGAGTCTCTTCGCAGCGCTGAATGTCGCCGATGGAACCGTGATCGCCTCGACACACCGCAAGCACCGCGCGATCGAGTTCAAAAAGTTCTTAACCAAGATCGACAAACACGTTCCAGACCACCTCGACATCCACGTCGTGTGTGACAACTACGGCACGCACAAACACCCGTTGGTGCGGAACTGGCTGAGCAAGCATGAGCGGTTCCATATTCATTTCACGCCCACGTATTCGTCGTGGATCAACCAGGTCGAGAGGCTCTTCGCTGAAGTCACCCGCGAACTCCTCCAGCGCAGTGACCACCGAAGCGTGCAAGCCCTGGAGAAAGACCTTCGCGAGTGGGTTAAGGCGTGGAACGAGGACCCGCAGCCATTCGTGTGGACGAAAACCGCGGAAGAGATACTGGAATCTCTCTCACGACTAATGCAACGAACTACCGGCGCAGGACACTAG
>NZ_JABUXU010000055.1 GCF_014897675.1 Advenella sp. FME57
TCCTTGTACAGCAGGTAGCGGAACTTGTCGGGCCCGCCAGCGTAGCAGGCCTGGGGGCAGAAGGCGCGCAGCCACATAAAGTCGCCCGCCTGCACTTCGACCCAGTCCTGGTTCAGGCGATAAACGGCCTTGCCTTCGAGCACATACAGGCCGTGTTCCATGACATGCGTTTCGGCAAAGGGGATTACGCCGCCGGGCAGGAAGGTCACGATATTGACATGCATATCATGGCTCATGTCGGTGGGATTCACGAAGCGGGTGGTGGCCCAGCGTCCTTCGGTGTCGGGCATGGCCACGGGGGCGATCTGCTGCTCGTTGGTGACAAAGGCGCACGGGTAGGCAATGCCCTCGACGGCCTGGTAGCGCTTGCGGATCCAGTGAAAACGGGCGTTCGTATCGCTGCTGTTGCGCACGGTCCAGTCCGAGGCGGGGGGGATGAAGGCATAGCCGCCCGGGGTCAGGGTGTGTTCGGTGCCGGCCAGGGTGAGCGAGAGCTGGCCTTCTACTACGAAGAGCACCGCCTCTGCTTGCGGGTCCTGTTCGGGATGGCTGCTGCCGCCGCCGGGGCCCACTTCGACAATATATTGGGAGAAGGTTTCTGCAAACCCTGACAGCGGGCGGGCCAGCACCCACAGTCGGGTTTGTTCCCAAAACGGCAGATAGCTGGTGACGATGTCGCGCATGACGCCTTTGGGAATGACGGCATAGGCTTCGGTGAACATGGCCCTGTCGGTCAGCAGCTCGGTCTGGGCGGGATGACCACCATGGGGCGCGTAGTAGGGCGTCTTTGACATTGGAAAAGGTCCTCGTATCTGTGTTCAAGCAAATAAAGCAAAAAACGTAAAGCGGATAGTGGTAAAGCAGCCAGGGCAAAAAACTCCTACAAGAGAATGCATGCCTGGACAACTGGTGAATAAGGTTCAGGGCAGAGAGCTGATCAAGCCGGCGGGCGTGAGCGTGGCGATGTCGCAGTTGTGTCCTGGTCCGCTGCGATCGATGACCAGAAAGTCCGAGACCGCCTCCAGCGCCAGCAGCGGGTGATGCCAGACCCCGGTGGCGTAGTTCACGCCTTGGTGGGGCTGACACAGGAAGACGCGCAATTGGTCAATAGTAGGGGCAGAGCCGGCAGGAGCAAC
>NZ_JABUXU010000006.1 GCF_014897675.1 Advenella sp. FME57
GCCGCTCCCGCTGAAGGTGCCGCTCCTGCCGAAGGTGCCGCTCCTGCCGAAGGTGCCGCTCCTGCCGAAGGTGCCGCTCCTGCTGAAGGTGCCGCTCCTGCAGCAGATGCGGGTGCCGCAGCGGCTGCCCCGGCAAATGACAAACTCGCCGAAGGAGAAGCGCTGTACAAACAGATTTGTTTCGCCTGTCATGACGCCGGCGTTGCCGGTGCGCCAAAACTGGGCGACAAGGCTGCCTGGGATGCACGTATTGCAACCGGCATGGACAAACTTTATGACGCCGCCGTCAACGGCTTGAATGCCATGCCTCCCAAAGGCGGATCATCAGCATCGGATGAGGTCGTCAAGGCTGCGGTTGACTACATGGTCAAATCCGTAAAATAATCCGCGACGTTTTCGGTTGAAGTTAAAAAGCCCACTTTATATAAGTGGGCTTTTTGTTTTGGGTAAAGATTATTATTGCCTGTAATTCTTATTGCCGGTTGCCGGTATGCGACTGGCTATCGGCAGGATGCGGCGCATCCGGGGCGGCTACCTTTTTCCGGCAGCAAAGTCACGCAAGGCCATTCAGCAGGCACGCAAGGTGCCCGTGCCGTGCTACTTACTTGCCCAGCAATGTCGCGATCTGTTCGTCGCTCCAGCCCAGTTCCTCTCGGAGGATATCCTCGGAATGCTGACCCAGCATGGGCGGTGCATTGCGATACTGAATGGGTGTGTCGGAAAAACGCATGGGACTGGCCGTCATCGGCGAGGTTCCCGCTGCCGGATGCGGCAGTTCCAGTTTCATCTGGCGTGCGATCACTTGCGGATCTGCGTAAACCTGGTCAATCGTGTTGATCGGTCCGGCCGGGATATTGCTGGCCTCCAGATCTGCCAGCCAGGTATCACGCTTGCGGGTTTTCATGACGGACGCCAGCAATGGAATGAGTGAATCGCGATTGACTACCCGGCCGGCATTTTTCCGGTAGCGCTCATCGTCGACCAGTTCCGGCATATTGATCAGGCGGCAGAACGAGGCAAATTGTGTGTCGTTGCCTACCGCCAGGATAAGATGGCCGTCTTCAACTTCAAACACCTGATAGGGCACCAGATTCTGATGCGCATTACCGGCACGCTTGGGTACCTGGCCAGATGTCATGTAATTGAGATTCTGGTTGGCCAGCATTGCCACCTGGCAATCGAGCAGCGCCATGTCAATATATTGCCCCAGGCCGCTGCTGTGGCGCTCATTCAATGCCGCCAGAATGGCAACGCTTGCATACATGCCTGTCATCAGATCCGACACCGCCACGCCGGCCTTCTGAGGGCCGCCACCTGGCAGATCGTCGTGTTCTCCGGTAATGCTCATGAGACCGCCCATACCCTGAATAATATAGTCATAGCCTGGGCGGGTGGCATACGGCCCCGTTTGTCCGAACCCGGTAATGGAACAGTAAATAAGTCGCGGATTGATCTGCTTGAGACTGGCGTAGTCGAGCCCGTATTTTTTCAGGCCACCCACTTTGTAATTTTCCACGACAATATCGGCTTTGGCCGCCAGCGCCAGAACGACCTCCCGTCCCGCATCCGTAGTGAAATCGAGCGCCAGCGAGCGTTTATTGCGGTTCGCAGAAAGGTAGTAGGCCGCTTCGCTGGTGTCCGCTCCGTGTTGATCCTTCAGGTATGGAGGCCCCCAACCACGCGTGTCATCACCGCTGCCCGGACGTTCCACCTTGATGACGTCAGCGCCCAGGTCGGCCAGGTTCTGGGTACACCATGGACCCGCCAGAACGCGTGTCAGATCAAGTACCCTGATGTTCGCCAATGGCGCCATACGCTGTGTCATTTTCCTGCTTCTCCGTATTCAAATTTCAATTATGTTGTCGCCGTCGGCCAACATGTCAAACGTGATTAAGTTCCAGAATCGGCCACCCGCCCTGCATGACGCAAGTAATATAGTGACCCAATAGATAGTGAACAAACAGACAGGCCAGCGGCCCGGCTGCCTGGGGCTTACATTCTACCCTTTTTTCTGCAGCATCTCTTTGAGCCGGACCAGCCGCTCCTTGGGAGTCATGCCGCTGAATGGATCCACCACTGTTTTTACGCCGCTCTCCAGACCCATTTCACCGATAAACCGCGAAGGTTCACGAATCAGATCTTCACGGGCCTTGCGGCGCTTCTTGCACCAGGTCAATGTCAGATGAAATTGCGCTCGGGTAATACCCACATACATGAGACGGCGCTCTTCCTGGATGCGCACTTCCAGCGCCTCGGCGTCCTTGTTCGCATCGCCATATTCGTCGTCCTTGCCAAAATGGGGCAGCAACCCTTCCTCTACGCCAACCATGTGCACATAGGGATATTCCAGACCCTTGGAGGCATGAATGGTCGTCAGCCGCACGGCATCAGGATCTTCATCGTCTTCGCTACGTTCCAGCATGGTGATCAGGGCAATACGCTGAACCAGCTGCGCAAGCGTCAAGCCGTCTTCCTGTGCCTTGCGCTTGAGCCAGTTGGTCAATTCAAGCACGTTCTGCCAGCGCGATTGTGCCGCACGCTCTTCCTGGGTGTCATATAAATAGCGTTCGTAATCGATGTATTTCATCAATTCGTCCAGCAGCTCGGTTGCGCCTTCAGCCGGTGTCGCCGCACCGCCATCTGTCCTGCCGCGCCCGGCACGCCATTGTATATTTCGAATGAAATCAACAAAAACCTTCAGCGGCTCAAGCTGGCGGGGCGCAATCCGCGTGGCGGCCAGTTCATCATGAACGGCATCGAACAGTGAGCACTTGAGCTGCGTGGCCGTGTCCCCAAGCGCTGTCAGGCTGGCCTGTCCCACGCCACGTTTGGGCGTGGTAACCGCGCGAATGAACGCAGGATCGTCTTCTTCGTTGGCGACAATGCGCAGGTAGGCAATAATATCGCGGACCTCGGCCTTGTCGAAAAAGCTTTGCCCCCCGGCAATCACATAGGGAATCCGCAGCTCGCGGAATGTTTGCTCGAACAGGCGACCCTGATGGTTGCCACGATAGAGCACGGCGTAGTCCTTCCAACGGGCGTTGCGTTCGAAACGGGAAGCCGAGATGCGCATGCCCACCGATTCGGCCTCGGCCTCTTCATTGTCCATGACCACCACCTGAATGGGTTCGCCCTGACCCAGCGTAGACCACAGTTTTTTACCGAACAGATTCGGATTGCGGCTGATGACCTGGTTGGCTGCGTCCAGCACCGTCGCGACCGAACGATAGTTCTGTTCCAGCTTGATAATACGCAGTGCCGGATAATCCTGAGGCAATTTGGCCAGGTTTTCGATAGTGGCGCCGCGCCAGGCATAAATGGCCTGATCATCGTCGCCCACCGCTGTAAACATGTCGCGCAGCCCAGTCAGGGATCGCACCCATTGGTATTGGCAGACGTTGGTGTCCTGGTATTCGTCCAGGAGCATATAGCGACAGCGCCGCTGCCAGCGCTCGCGCACCTCATCGTTGGTGCTCATCAGCGTCGCCGGCATGACAATCAGATCGTCAAAATCCACCGATTGATACGCGCGCAAGGTTGCATCGTAGCTACGGTACACGCGGGCAGCGTCCATTTCGTCAGGGGTTTGGGCGATTTTTTCTGAATCATCAGGCGTAATCAGCGCATTTTTCCATAGCGATATTTGCTGTTGTACGCTGCGCAACCGGCCCTTGTCGGTGGTCGCCAGCAACTCCGGAATCACGCCCAGCGCATCGGTGGAGTCCAGGATGGAAAAACCGGGTTTCAACCCCGCCAGCACCGCCTCTTCCCGCAAAAAACGCACGCCCAGTGCATGAAATGTGCTGATCGTCAGGCCTTTGAGCCGTTTCTTTTCCACGCTTTGCTGAATACGTTCAGCCATTTCGCGCGCCGCCTTGTTGGTGAACGTCAGGGCTATGATGCCGCGGGCATCATAGCCGCACTCATTGATCAGATAGGCGATTTTCTGGGTGATGACGCGAGTCTTGCCGCTGCCGGCGCCTGCCAGGACCAGGCATGGTCCGTTCAGGTACAGCACCGCCTCACGCTGCGCGGGGTTCATCGATTGCAGTGCATTGCTCATTATCTAGATTTCCAGTGGGTCTACTTCGATGAAATAACGCATGCGCTGCTTCTGTCCGATCGTTTGGACCTGTGGCAGCCACTGCTGCAGAAAACGCTGCAGCGCTGGCCTTGACACCGATTCAACCAGCAATTGTGCCCGTTCGACGTGGGCAACGCGCAGAATCCGCAGGGGGACAGGATCGTAAAGACGCACGGCCTCGGGCTCGCCGTCGCCAGACAAGACCGAGGCGGCGTGTTCCCGGATGTCTTGAAGAAAGGCCAGTGCCAGCTGCACGCTTTTGGCTTCGGCGGTGATCAGTGCCTGAAAGGTAAAGGGTGGCAGGCCGGTATCCTGGCGCTCTGCCAGCAAGTCGTCGGCAAAGGCCGGGAAGTCGTTGTTAAGCAATGTCTGATAGACCGTATGGTCGGGATAGCCGGTTTGAATCAGCACCTGCCCCCCTTCCGTGTGACGCCCTGCCCGACCGGCTACCTGCAGCAATTGGGCAAACAGGCGCTCGGGGGCGCGAAAATCCGCAGAAAACAGCATGGAGTCTGCATTGAGCACCGCAACCAGGCCAAGACGCTTGAAGTCATGCCCCTTTGCCACCATTTGCGTGCCTACCAGAATATCGATATTGCCGGTATGCACTTCATCGAATAGCCGCAGAGCACTACCCTTCAGGCGTGTGCTATCTGCATCAATGCGCTGGATTCGCGCTGTGGGAAACGTTTCCTGCAGAAACTCTTCAACCCGCTGGGTGCCCCGCCCCAGCGGCTGCAAATCCTGGTTGCCGCAATCAGGGCAGATGGATGGGACGCGACTGTGGAAACCACAGTGGTGACACTGCAACTGATAGCCGCTGCCAGGAGTGCGATGCAATACCGTATGCACCGAGCACCGCGGGCACTGGCTGACCCAGCCGCAAGCGGCACAATGCATGACAGGGGCGTAGCCCCTACGATTCAGAAACACCATGGACTGTTCGCCGCGCTCGAGGTGGGTGCGGATGGCCTCCAGCACGTTCGGCTCGAACCCCTGGTTAAGCTTGGCCTTCCGGGTATCCACAAGACGAATGTCGGGAAGAAAGCGGGTTCTGGCGCGCTGCTCCAGGCTCAATCGGGTATAGCGGCCACTGAGCGCATGATGCCAGGTTTCCAGGGAGGGCGTAGCCGATCCAAGTATCAGCGGAATACCGGCATGATGTGCGCGCCAGACCGCCAGATCGCGCGCCGAATAACGCAAGCCCTCTTGCTGCTTGTAGGAAGCATCGTGTTCCTCATCGACAATAATCAGGCCGGGATTGTCCAGCGGCGCAAAAATTGTCATGCGCGTGCCTAGCAGTACCTTGAGCTTGCCGCGCTGGGCGTCTGCCCAGGCCTTCAGGCGCTCGCCATCGGCCAGCCCGCTGTGAAACACGGCAATTTCCTCGGGAGCCACGATATCTGCAAAGCGGGCCCGGACCGCCGTCTCCAACTGTGGCGTCAGATTAATTTCCGGCACCAGCATTAATATTTGCTGGCCCCGCTGCAAGAAGGCAAGCGCCGCGTGCAGATACACTTCTGTCTTACCGCTTCCGGTCACGCCATGCAGCAGATAGGGACAATAGCCGTCTGATTGGCAAATTTGCTGCACGGCATGTTGCTGCTGGGCATTCAATACGATTGGAGAGGCGACCGCTGGGGCGACTGGACTGCGTTTTTTACGATCGGCTCGGGCCACCGGGCCGCCGGCGGACCGCTTGCCCAGATAAGCGGCCGGTTTTCTTAAGCCGTTGGGCAGTACCGGCAGAATGACCTCGCCCAACGAGCGCTGATAGTAACGCGAGGCGAAATGAGCCAGGGCCAGCCAGGAAGCAGAAAATGCCGGAAGATCGTCCAGCACCTGCTCCACATCGCGGATCTGATCCGGGTCAAGCGCGGGCGCGGGCAGCAATTCGATGACCACGCCGATAAGCTGTCGCGAGCCGAAAGGCACAATAACGCGCTGCCCTATTTGCACTGGATGCTCGCATCGATAATCGAATGCCTCCTGTCGGGGAATATCCAACACGACACGAACCCAGCTGACTTGCACGCTTAATTCCTGAAAAATGTGAGAACAGATACCACCAGAGTTATCTGTTTGAGTATTACCTTTAAGTTACATATCCATGTCAACACTTAAAGTAGTTTCGCAGGTTTCAGCGTTAAAGCATCTGCCCGAAACCACTTATTAAATAAATGACTCTGCCTGTGGATAACTTTGGGGAAAACTATATTACAAAAAAATTATTGAAATGAATTGAAGGATCAAATTTTTTTCATACCGGAAACTTCATAAACTAATTTCTTAAATTTCAATAACTTAAAACGTCAGCTCATTGTGTTACAACAGTTTGTCCAAAAACAACAGCCGCTTGACTTCTGTGTACAACTTGGCCTCAACCGTGTTTGCTTGCGCTATAGCTGTGCACTTCATCGACCAGAATTGACACATTTTGGGGCGGTGTAAATTGTGAAATTCCGTGACCAAGATTGAATACATGCCCCCCATTTGTTACCGGCCCGAAGTCGTCAATGACGCGACGCACTTCCTGACGAATGGCGTCTTCTGTTCCAAACAGCGCCATGGGATCAATATTGCCTTGCAATGCAACACGGTCGCCTACCCGCTCACGAGCCTGCTTCAGGTTAACAGTCCAGTCAAGTCCAACGGCATCGCAGCCACTGTTGACGATGTCTTCCAGCCACAATCCGCCTCCCTTGGTAAACGAAATAACCGGCACAGTAACACCATCCTGATTGCGTTCCAGCTGGCTGATTACCTTGGTGGTGTATGCAAGCGAAAATTGCTGATACAAGCCATCGGCCAGTACGCCGCCCCAGCTGTCAAAAATCATGACGGCCTGGGCTCCCGCGCGGATTTGCTCGTTCAGATACTGCACAGTCGCCTGTGCAGTGACTTCCAGAATACGATGCAGCATTGCTGGCTGCGCATACATCATGGTTTTGATTTGGCGGTAATCTGACGAGCCCCGCCCTTCTACCATATAGCAGGTAACGGTCCACGGGCTGCCGGCAAAGCCGATCAGGGGCACACGGCCATTGAGCGACTGGCGGATCTGGCTGACGGCGTCGAACACGTAGCGCAACTGATTCATATCGGGAACGGCAAGCTGCTCGACATCCTGCTGCGTGCGCAAGGGACGTGCAAACTGCGGACCCTCACCGGCAACAAAACCCAGCCCAAGACCCATGGCGTCGGGCAGCATGAGAATATCCGAAAATAGAATGGCCGCATCCAGGGGAAACCGATCCAGAGGCTGCAAAGTGACCTCTGTGGCAAAATCCGGATTTTTGGCCAGCCCCAGAAAGGACCCCGCCCTGGCGCGGGTCTCGTTATATTCAGCCAAATATCGTCCAGCCTGGCGCATCAACCATACAGGCGTATAGGGAACATGCTGGCGCTGCAGTGCGCGCAGGAAAACATCGTTCTGCAAAACCGGGAAAGCCATCGGGTACCTTTAATATCTATAAATCTATGATTTTCTTACCGGACAGATTGTATCGTACCTGGTGTAAGAATGGCCGCTGACAGTCGCCCGACCATCAAGCGGTTTGCCGTCAGACACCGCTGCTGTTCAAAAACCATTGTCGCGAAACGGTTCTGCACTGATCTGGTGTTTACGCATGAGCGCCCAGAACGCCCGACGATGTTTATGGGAATTGCGGGCGGCCAGAGCGATATTGCCCTTGCTGCGCGCCAGTGCATGCGTGAGATAGGCACGTTCAAATTGGGTAACCACGACCGACTTCAGTTGCTGAAATCCTTCGGGAAATTGCGCTATTTCCTGACAGCAGACCTTGGGGACGCTCAGGCGTGCCGGATGGGCACCCGCCGGCTTGCTCCCTTGCGGCATGGGGCTGCCGATTCCGCGCAAAAGCGAAACAGGCGACAGGATACGGTCAGTGCCTGGGCTGACCCCCATCAGTGCAGCAGCAGGCGTGCGACCGCCGGATCGCTTGAACGCGGGCAACAACGGCGAACCCGGCCTTTCACCGGTCAGGTGCAGTGTACCCGCGGGAGCGCACGCTGGCGCCGGCGCTAAAGCATATTCAGCCGGGTGCGTGATCGCAGCATCGTGAACAGCATACTGCTTCGTATTGACGCTGTCGCCCAGTAGCGAAGGAAGACGGGCCTGAAGATTACGTAGTTCATGCAAGGCACGCAGCAGCCTGACACGGATTTCCTCTGGCTCGCATGGCCATAAGGCGAAATCAACGACACCGAGCTCGAGCAGATCGATCAGGCCAATGGGGCGCAGCGACAGCCCCAATACAAAAATGGGACGATGCTGTTCGATACGGGTTTGCTGCAACAATAAACGCGTCCAGACCAGCGAAGCCGATGAGACAGGCAGGCAGATGGCATCAAAATGACGCAGTGAATAAGTCATTTCCTGCAGCAGCGAGACAGATGGGAACGTACCATGCTCCGCCCCGGGGGAGGGTTCTACCAGACTGAAATGCAGACGACCATTGTGTAAACGGTCAGGTTTGAGCAGCGTTTCTGCGAGCGTTTCGCAGCCGGGAATACTGATAAGGGCGCAGTCCAGTCGTTCTTTCACCTTGAGGGCCTTTTTCATGTAACAAAGCGTACAGGATAAATGGGCTCTGCACGACCAGCAATTCGCATTTGTCACACTAGGGCAATTACTGTTAAGTGACTGTTTTTGCTGAAAAAACAACGGTTTTGCTGCAGTGCATGACATAAAGGCCATATACCCTTGCTTATTGCTAGGGTTAACCCTATAATGGTTTATACCTAGCTTTTACAGTCACTTTAAAGAGCCCAATACCATGAACCTTTCTATGAAAAACGCCCTCGCAATGAGCGATACCCCTGAACTTGCTTTCAGCGATTCTATGGAACGTGAATTGATCCACAATGCAATCAACGAAGAACGCGCACTGAGCCTGACCGCTCTGGTCAAAGCCATCGCTGTCTCTGTCGCCGCAGCCTGCGTCATGATGTATGACATGATCAAGGAAACAGAAAAAGCGATTGACGACACCGAGTCCGAAGGCGGTTTCAGCTGGTAATTGCTGAACGTTCCTGCGGCAACAACGCGGGTACACGAAATCGAAGTGCAGTAATGAATGCGGCGGACGTGATCGTACGCCAAACGGGTGATTGACTGACGGCGCATCTGCCTGCAATTGAACCCACAGTGGCCAGCGAGCTACTGCGATGCAGGCGGATGACATGCCGGTTCGGCAACCTGACCGTATAGATGAGAATAAGGGGCACAAGCGCCACCCTATTGCATAGATTTACCCATCTGAATATATTTTCCGTGGCATACTGCCTGCAACAAGGCAAGCGACATGGCATCGCAGTCGCTACAGCGCTCCCCAGACTTTTACCGTCACTGTTCGCATAAAAAGACGGACATCGCATGGCCGTTTTGTGTCCAATGTCACCTTTGTTGGCGGCAACGCTGACCACTCATAACAATAAATAAAAATATTGATGCGTGCACTTTCCTTTCGAAAGGGTATGCCAGTCGGGCGCAACACAACAACTTGCTCAATCCGATCCGCCTGCGTATATCGCGGTTGTGTCAGACGCAATTCGCTTTGGCATTCCGGGCGATTATTCTCCTTTCCCGGCAGCGACCTGGCGTTGGCAAGGCCCCGATGAGCATAATGAACGCAGTAATGCGCACAATATAATGAAAAACGGCAACAGGTGCCTGTGCCCCTGCTGCCGTTTCTGTTATGCGCTGGCACGAAAAGCCTTGGCCTTCGCGCGCCACCTGCTGCTCAGTTATTCAATTGAAATATTGCCCTTGCGAATAACTTCACTCCAGGTCTTGGTTTCATCAGAGACGAATTTTGCAAACTCTTCCGGCGTATTCTTTTCTGCCGTCGCGCCCAGACCTTCCAGCTGCTTGAGCACTTCGGGCTTGGCCAGAATTTTTTCTACGGTTGCGTTGATTTTATCAATGATAGGCTTGGGTGTACCTTTGGGCGCCACCAGGCCGAACCATGAAGACACGTTAAACTGCGGATAGCCCGATTCCTTCAGCGTAGGCACGTCGGGAAATGCATCCGAGCGCTTGTCCGTTGTCACAGCAAAGGCCTTGATCTTGCCTGCCTTGATTTGCGGTACGGCAGCAGGCATATTCTCGAACACCACATCGGTCTGGCCACCGACCAGAGCCGTCATGGACGGGCCACTGCCGCTAAACGGAATGTGCAGCATGTCGATACCGGCCTGCTGCTTGAAAAGCTCGCCCGCCAGGTGAATGGAGGTGCCGGCGCCAGAAGAACCATAGTTGATCTTGCCAGGATTGGCCTTGGCGTAGTCAACGAACTCTTTCAGGTTGTTATATGGCGTATTGTTGCTGGCAACCAGGATATTCGGCACTTTGGCAACCAGAACGATGGGTTCGATATCCTTTTCAATATTGAACCGGACGTTTTTGTACAGCGTCTGGTTAATCGTGGTAGTAACGGCCATCATCATGAGGCTATAGCCGTCTGCCTTCCTGCGCAGCAATTGGTCCGTCGCAATATTGCTGCCGGCGCCCAGTTTGTTCTCGACCACAAAGCTCTCGCCAAGTTCGTCGCCCAGGCCCTTGGCCACAATGCGGGCCAGCACGTCTGTCGTACCCCCAGCCGCGAAGCCGACCAGTACCGTCACCGGTTTTGATGGATATGCTTCTTCCTGCGCAAACGCGGTATTTGCTGCAGCCAGCAGTCCCAAGCCGGCTGCGATCGAAAAAGCGCGCGGGAAAAAACCTTTCGGAGTCAAATTCATATTCTATATCGCCTATACTTTACAATGATAATGTTGTCTGTGATTGTGCGTGCAACACAAGTGACACGCTGATTTGGAATCATGGACAGCATTCCTTTCACAACTGAAATTATAGAACACTCATGCAAAACAATAGCCAGAGTCGTCCCGGTGGAGAAATTATCGTCGATCAACTCGTCCGTCAGGGCGTTGATCATGTCTTTTGTGTTCCAGGTGAGAGTTACCTGGCCGTTTTGGATGCTTTGCACGACGCCAGCATCAATGTCACGGTGTGCCGCCAGGAAGGGGGTGCGGCCATGATGGCAGAAGCCCACGGCAAGCTCACGGGCCGGCCCGGCATCTGCATGGTGACCCGCGGTCCGGGCATCTCCAACGCCCTGGCGGGCATTCACATCGCCAAGCAGGATTCCACGCCTCTTATCGTCTTTGTTGGACAAATTGAAACCGGCATGCGCGAGCGTGAAGCCTTTCAGGAAGTGGACTACCGCGCCGTTTTTGGTACGCAGACAAAATGGACCACGGAAATCGATGATGCTGCGCGCATTCCCGAACTCATCGCGCGCGCCTTTCACGTGGCCATGTCCGGTCGCCCGGGACCCGTTGTCGTCGCCCTGCCGGAAGACATGCTGGTGCAGTTGGCCACCGTAGCGGACGCGCCACGCGTAGAACCGGTAGAGTCAGCTCCGGCTCCTGAACACATGGCGCAAATGGCCACCCTGCTGGCGGGTGCGAAAAAACCACTGGCCATCCTTGGCGGCTCACGCTGGACACAAGAGGCCGTCAATAATTTTGTCCGTTTTGCCGAAAGGCAGCAACTTCCTGTAGCGGTCCAGTTCCGCCGCCAGCATCTGTTCCCGTCGTCGCATCCCAATTTCGTTGGTGATATAGGTCTGGGCATCAATCCGAAACTACTCAAGATGGCGCAGGAAGCCGACGTGATTCTGCTGGTGGGCGGACGCATGTCGGAAATCGCTTCGCAAAGTTACACACTGCTGGACATCCCGGTACCAAAACAGACGCTGATTCATGTTCACCCGGACAGCCAGGAACTGAACCGCGTCTATCAGGCAACACTGGCCATCAACGCCACGCCAGTTCAGTTTGTCAATGCCGCCACCGGGCTCTCTGTCAGCGACCAGGGCACGCGCAAGGACTATGTTGATGCCGCCCATGCAGCCTATCTGGAATGGAGCGATCCACAGTCTGTGAGCACGCCCGGCGACCTGCAAATGGGTAAAGTCATGGCGTATCTTGAAAACAATCTGGAACCGGACGCCATTCTAACCAATGGCGCCGGCAACTATGCCACCTGGCTGCATCGCTTTCACCGCTTCAATCATTTCAATACCCAATTGGCCCCTACTTCCGGGTCAATGGGCTACGGGGCGCCCGCTGCCGTAGGCGCCAAGCGTGTCATGCCACAGCGGCAGGTTGTCTGCTTTGCCGGCGATGGTTGCTTTCTGATGCACGGTCAGGAGTTTGCCACTGCCGTACAGTACGGATTGAATATTATTGTGCTTGTGTTCGACAACAGCATGTACGGTACGATACGCATGCACCAGGAAAAACACTACCCTGGCCGCGTCAGCGCCACCGACCTGCAGAATCCGGATTTTGCCGCTTATGCGGTGGCGTTTGGCGGCCATGGAGAGCGGGTGGAAAAGAGCGAAGATTTCGGGCCTGCGTTTGAGCGGGCAGTGGCCAGCGGCAAACCAGCGATTTTGCACTGCCTGATCGATCCGCAAGCCATTACCCCTACCGCCACGCTGGATCAACTGCGCGCTGCTGCAGAAAAATCACAAACGAAGTAATCCCGTGAAGACACTGGCGGTTTGAAGCGCACCACAAACCGTCACTACCCGGGCCTGATCCAGGCATTTATAAGCGTAAGCCACCCGCACTGGTGCGCCTTCAAGCTATTTGCGACAAGCCTGGATCACGAGGACAATCAGCCTGGGGACACAAAAAGCAAAAGACGCCACCAGGGCGTCTTTTGCTTTTACTGACAGTACCGCAGCAACAATGAAAAATCAGTGACGATTTTTCATGTTGGCCAATCGGCGGGCAGCAGCAACCTGCGCTGCCAGCATAGCCAGTTCGGCTTCGACAGCGGCAATATCCTGCTTGTCGTGTGCATTCTCGAGTGCTTCCAGCGCCTGCTGGCGAGCCTTCTCGGCCTTGGCTTCGTCCAGGTCTGCCGCACGGATTGCCGTATCGGACAGGACTGTAACGCCAAATGGCTGCACTTCAAGAATACCACCGGCTACAAACACCAGCTCTTCTGTTCCATCTTCACGTACGATTTTCAACGTACCAGGACGGACCTTGGAGATCAGCGGCGTGTGGCCGGGCAGAACGCCCAGCTCACCGCTTTCACCCGGCAAAGATACAAACTTGGCTTCGCCCGAGAAGATGGATGCTTCAGCACTGACAACATCTACTTTGAGTAAAGTAGCCATAGTTATTCCTTATTTTAAGCCTTTCGCTTTTTCAAAGGCTTCATCGATGGTACCGACCATGTAGAAAGCCTGTTCGGGCAGCGCATCGCATTCACCGTCAACAATCATCTTGAAGCCGCGAATGGTTTCAGACAACGGTACGTATTTACCAGGAGAGCCGGTAAAGACCTCGGCAACGTGGAACGGCTGAGACAGGAAGCGCTGGATTTTACGTGCACGGGCAACAGCCTGTTTGTCTTCAGGAGACAGCTCGTCCATACCCAGAATCGCAATAATGTCGCGCAATTCTTTGTAGCGTTGCAGTGTCTGCTGCACACCACGGGCCACTGCGTAATGCTCTTCACCAACCACTTGCGGATCCAGCTGACGGCTGGTGGAATCCAGTGGGTCAACCGCTGGATAAATACCCAGAGAAGCGATGTCACGCGACAGCACGACCGTAGAGTCCAAATGCTGGAAGGTTGTAGCAGGAGATGGGTCGGTCAAGTCATCGGCGGGAACGTAAACGGCCTGGATCGATGTAATGGAACCGGTTTTGGTAGAGGTAATACGCTCTTGCAGTACACCCATTTCCTCGGCCAGTGTTGGCTGATAGCCCACCGCAGAAGGCATACGACCCAGCAGCGCAGATACTTCGGTTCCGGCCAGGGTGTAACGATAAATGTTATCAACGAAGAACAGAATGTCACGGCCTTCGTCACGGAATTTCTCGGCCATTGTCAGGCCGGTCAAAGCCACGCGCAGACGGTTGCCCGGAGGTTCGTTCATCTGACCGAACACCATGGCTACTTTGTCCAGAACGTTGGACTCTTCCATTTCGTGATAGAAGTCATTACCTTCACGAGTACGCTCACCCACACCGGCAAACACGGACAGACCGGAGTGCTGTTTGGCGATGTTGTTGATGAGTTCCATCATGTTAACGGTTTTGCCCACACCGGCACCACCGAACAGGCCCACTTTACCGCCTTTGGCGAACGGGCAAACCAGGTCAATCACCTTGATGCCGGTTTCCAGCAGCTCGACCGAAGGAGACAGTTCGTCAAACTTCGGTGCAGGCTGGTGAATTGCGCGTCTTTCCTCGGTAGCAATAGGACCGGCTTCGTCGATAGGACGACCCAGCACATCCATGATGCGGCCCAGAGTGGCTTCACCGACAGGAACGGAAATAGCAGCGTTGGTACGGCCAACGGACATGCCGCGACGCAGACCGTCACTTGAGCCCATTGCAATCGTACGCACAACACCGTCGCCCAGCTGTTGCTGAACTTCCAGTGTCAAACCTTTCTCGGCGAATTTTGATTCATTGTCCGCCAGGACAAGGGCTTCATAAACTTTTGGCATGTTGTCGCGTGGGAACTGAATATCCACGACGGCGCCGATGCACTGAACGATGGTACCGTTACTCATGTCGATTCCTTACTTAATAACGATTGAAAGATGCCGGTTCGTGTTGACCCGAAGGTTACACGGCCGCGGCGCCCCCCACGATTTCTGAAATTTCTTTGGTGATAGATGCCTGACGGGTTTTGTTGTAAACCAGTTGCAGCTCTCCGATCACTTTCTTTGCATTGTCCGATGCAGCCTTCATCGCCACCATCCGTGCCGACTGCTCTGACGCCATATTTTCCGCAACTGCCTGATACACCAGACCCTCAACGTAACGGGCCAGCAAATCGTCGATGACCGATTTGGCATCGGGCTCGAAGATGTAGTCCCACTGGTAGCTCGATTCGATCGCTGCCTCTTCGTCTTCGGCTTTTGCAGCACCGGCGACAAATGGATCCTTCAAGCCATCCGGCAACGGCAGCAGACGCATGATCGTTGGCTCCTGCCTCATGGTGTTCACGAAATGCGTGGACGCCACATAGAGGGCATCGATCTTGCCGTCCAGATAATCGTCAAGCTGTACCTTGAGAGCGCCAATCAGACGTTCAAGATGTGGCTGATCACCAAGCTGCACTTCGTTGGATACCAGATTGCTACCGATACGTGTCAGCAGGCTCAAACCTTTATTACCCAGGGCAGTCGTCTGGACCTTGATACCCTTGGCTTCAAATTCCTTGAGACGCGCCAGCACCAGCCGGGAGATATTTGTATTCAGGCCGCCGCACAGACCCTTGTCTGTGGTGACCAGCACTACACCCACCGCCTTGATATCTGTACGTTCTTCCATGTACGGATGACGGTAGTCAGGATGCGTTTGCATCATGTGTGCAGCGATTTCGCGTACTTTCTTGGCATAGGGACGGCCGGCACGCATTCTTTCCTGCGCCTTGCGCATTTTGGATGCTGCCACCATTTCCATGGCCTTGGTGATCTTGCGCGTGTTTTGCACGCTCTTGATCTTCGTACGAATTTCCTTGATTCCAGGCATTTCGCTTTCCTGTTAAACCAATTTCAGGAAGGTGCACGGCAACAGGCCCTGCACCTCACGGACTTACTTAATATGAGCCACCAGATTTGAAGCTGGCAACAATATCTTTCAGTGCAGCTTCGTCTTCTTTGGACAGTTCTTTCGTATCTTCGATACGGCCGATCAGATCAGCGTGCTTGTTCTTAAGCTCATCTTTCAGGCCTTTCTCGAAGGACAGAACCTTCTCGACTTCAACGTCGTCCAGGTAGCCATTGTTCACGGCGTACAGTGAGACGGCCAGTTCCCAAACCTGCAAAGGTTGGTATTGAGGCTGCTTGAGCAGTTCTACCACGCGTTTACCACGCTCGAGCTGACGCCGTGTTGCGTCGTCAAGATCGGAGGCAAACTGGGCAAAGGCTGCCAATTCACGATACTGGGCCAAGTCGGTACGAATACCACCGGACAGTTTTTTGATGACTTTGGTCTGCGCTGCACCACCAACCCGCGATACGGAGATACCCGCGTTGATCGCTGGGCGCACACCGGCGTTGAACAGATCGGTCTCAAGGAAGATCTGGCCGTCGGTAATGGAAATCACGTTGGTAGGAACGAACGCAGAAACGTCGCCTGCCTGGGTTTCAATGATCGGCAGCGCGGTCAGAGAACCGGTTTTGCCTTTCACTTCACCATTGGTGAATTTTTCTACGTAATTTGTGTTAACGCGAGCTGCACGCTCAAGCAGACGGGAGTGCAGATAGAACACGTCACCAGGATAAGCTTCACGGCCTGGCGGGCGACGCAGCAACAGGGAAACCTGACGGTATGCCCAGGCTTGTTTGGTCAGATCATCATAAACGATCAGGGCATCTTCACCACGGTCGCGGAAATATTCACCCATGGTGCAACCGGCATACGCTGACAGATACTGCATGGCAGCAGAGTCAGATGCAGTGGCTGCAACAACAATCGTGTATTCCATTGCGCCGAGCTCTTCGAGCTTACGGACCACGTTGTTCACGGTAGAGGCTTTCTGACCGATAGCAACGTAAACGCAGGTCACGTTCTTGCCTTTCTGGCTGATGATCGCGTCGATGGCAACAGCGGTTTTACCTGTCTGGCGGTCACCAATAATCAGTTCGCGCTGACCACGGCCGATAGGCACCATGGAGTCGATTGATTTAATACCGGTTTGCAACGGCTGAGAAACAGACTGGCGCTCAATAACGCCGGGTGCCACTTTCTCGATAATGTCGGTTGCTTTCGCGTTGACCGGACCTTTACCGTCGATGGGCTGACCCAGTGCGTTGACCACGCGGCCGCGCAATTCGGGGCCAACGGGTACTTCGAGAATACGACCGGTTGTTTTGACTTGATCACCTTCGGATACGCCGGTGTAATCACCCAGAATAACGGCACCCACGGAGTCACGCTCGAGGTTCAGAGCAAGACCGTAGACGTTATTGGGAAACTCCAGCATTTCGCCTTGCATCACATCGGAAAGACCGTGGACGCGTGTGATACCGTCGGTTACGGAAACAACCGTACCTTGCGTACGAACATCGGCAGAAGCGCCCAGGCCTTCAATACGGCTTTTGAGCAGTTCGCTGATTTCTGACGGATTGAGTTGCATGTTCAGACTCCTGAAATCCTGTTATGTATGGCGCTTAGTGAGCCGCCAGTGTGTCGCGCAGGCGGCTCAACTGAGCCTGCACGGAAGTATCTAATACCTGATCACCTACTGTTACGCGAACGCCACCGATAAGCGATGGATCAACGGTAACAACCGGCTTCAGTTTAACGCCGAATTTTTTCTCCAGCCCGGCAATCAGTTCCTGCACCTGGGCTTCGGACATCTCGAAAGCACTGGTGATATCTGCCTGCGCAGTCCCATCATTGCGGTTTCTGAGCGCCTCGAACTGCTCGGCGATTTGTGGCAGGAGCAAAAGACGATCGTTTTCAATGAGCAGGTCGACGAAATTGCGCATTGGCTGCGACAAGGACGTTTTGAGCAGGCCCAGAAAAACATCTTCTTTTGTTTTTCGTTCCAGTTGCGGATCTGACATCGCTTCACGCACATCTTTCAGACTTGAAAGCTGCGCGAGCTCATTGACGGCATCCGACCATGCAGCAAGACCTGCCGGATCATTTTTCGCAGAGGCAAAAAGCGCCTCGGCGTACGGACGGGCAACGGTTGATAGTTCTGCCATGGTATTTCCGAATTAAAGCTGTGCCTTGAGTTGGTTCAGCAACTCGGCATGCGTCTGAGGATTGACTTCGCGCTTGAGAATCTGCTCTGCGCCTTTGACGGCAAGGGCAGCTACTTCATCACGCAGGCTGTCCCGTACACGCTGCACTTCACGCTCGGCATCCTGTTGGGCCTGAGCGATGATGCGTGAACGTTCAGTTTCTGCTTCTCCGCGGGCAGCATCAACAATCGATGCGGCATGTTTTTCAGCGTCCTGCAAGCGAGCATGTGTTTGCTGCTTGGCATCGGCTTCGATCAGACTGATACGAGCCTGGGACTGAGCGAGATCCGCTTTGCCTTTGTCGGCTGCAGCCAGACCATCGGCAATCTTCTGACGACGTTCTTCAATGGCCTTGATCAGCGGAGGCCACACGAATTTCATCGTGAACCACGCCAGCACAAAAAAAACGAGCGTCTGGAAAAAGAGCGTCGCGTTTAAATTCACGGTCGTTTCCCTTCAATAATGGGCGGTTTCGCCTGGGCGAAATCCTGAAATTTACTTGAACTTTTGTCATTGGCGAACCCTGAATATCAGGGTTCGCTATTCCATCTTGTTCACCACCATCCGAAGATGGCCTTACGTCTTGTTATCAGGCACCAAACGGGCTTGCGAACGCGAACAGCATGGCGATACCAACACCGATCAGGAACGCAGCGTCGATAAGACCAGCCAACAAGAACATTTTAGTTTGCAAAACGTTCATCAGTTCTGGCTGACGAGCGGATGCTTCGAGGTATTTACCGCCCATGATACCGATACCGATACACGCGCCTATAGCGCCCAGGCCGATGATGAAAGCGCAAGCAAGAGCAACGAAAGCTGCTGTGGTCATGACAACTCCTTGTGGTTATGAACCTAAAACAATTTAAAGATGGAAAATTACTGCTTAAAACTTGGTAGATCGGTTATTGATTTCCGATCTACCGACTACGGCATAACAGAACCTGCTATGACGAAACCTTAGTGGCTCTCATGCGCCTGACCAAGATATACCAGGGTCAGCATCATGAAAATAAAGGCCTGGAGCAGGATGATCAGGATATGGAAAATAGCCCATATTGATCCGGCCAGTACCTGGCCAATGCCAAGCCCGATATTCATTGCGGAAAAACCGGTCCATGCACCACCCAACAGGGCAATCAGCATGAACAACAGTTCACCGGCGAACATATTACCGAACAACCGCATACCGAGAGAAACGGTTTTGGCAGCGTATTCGATGATATTGAGCAACAGATTGAAAGGCGACAGCAGGACAGCGGCAAAGCCATGCGCGTGAAACGGCGCAGTGAACAGCTCTTTCACAAAACCACCGGCGCTCTTGATTTTGATACCGTAGTAAAAAGACAGCAGCAACACAGCCAGAGACATTCCCATGGGAACGTTCAAGTCGGCAGTAGGAAGAATGCGATGATAATACAGGGGGCCATGCGCAGTAGCGTCACCGGTCAGGCCCAGCCAGCCGAAAATGGCACCAGCCAGATCAACCGGGATAAGGTCCAGCACGTTCATCAGCGTGACCCACAAAAACACGGTCAACGCCAATGGCGCGATGAACTTGCGCGATACTTCGTTATGAACAATGCTTTTTGCCTGATCGTTGACCATATCAACAACCATTTCGACGCTAGCCTGAAAACGACCAGGTACGCCATTGGTCGCACGGCGGGCTGCCAGCCATAGGAGGAATACGACAGCCAGACCCGTGGCCAGAGACCAGAATACGGAGTCGTAATTGATAACACTCATATCCAGAATGCTGGTTTGAGGATGACCCGTATTGTTCAGGTGCGCCAGGTGATGCTGGACATAAGCTGACTGAGGCGATACTTCGGCAGATGCAGCCATTTAGTACGTACTCCAAATTCGCAGCCGGTTCAGGCTGCATTTTGATTTATCCCATTTATGTCTGACTACCTGAGTTTATTCAACACAAGCAGCAGGACATACCCCTTCAATACAACAACAAGCCCGATCAGCAAGGCAGGCCAGACAAGGTAGGTTCCCGCGAACCTGACTACCAGGGCCAGCAATGCCAGCGTTCCGCCAATCTTCAGCGCTTGCGTCCAAAAGAACGTAAGCGCACCGGCGTTAGCCTGACTGTAAATCTTTACAAGCATATGAAGAGCAGCGAACGAGGATGGGATCAGATAAATCAACCCCCCGGCCAGCGCCGATAGCGCTGCATAGCCCCCCGCAACAAGCCAACTCACCAGTGCTGTTATGAGCAGCAACGCTGCTTGTGCCAGCACCAGATTAACCAGGCCCCTTGCCGCCCTTGCGTTCATCCTGGCTCGCTCTTGTGGAGTCAAGCTCAGTGAACGCGCTTCCTGTGGCGTTGTTTGTGCTTTTTCTGACATTACCGGCGCAGCCTTTCCTACTGCGGTGTGTTGGTTATTGGCAACGGGCGTATCTGTAGACACCCCGGACTGCAAAACCGACCTTCCCGGCAAATGCTTCGTACGATCAGGTCCGATGGCTCCCGTTGGATGATTCATGCCGATGGATGATTCATAAGTAAAGCCCCCGCGCCGTTCATAACGGTTTTTAGCATTCAGTTAAGCCATAGAAGTATATCGTATATTTCAAGTCATAGGCAAGACGCGGGGACGTTTTCTTACATATTATTGAAGGCAGGTGCTCGCTTGCCAACAAAGGCGTCCATCCCTTCTTTCTGGTCCTTTGTCGCAAACGTTGCGTGAAATACACGGCGCTCAAACAACAACCCCTGCTCAAGTGTTGTTTCCAGCGCCACGTTGAGGCATTCCTTGGCCATCATGAGCGTAGTTTGCGACATGCCCGCCATGCCCTGCGCGATCTTGATCACTTCCTCGAGAAAATTCTCGACCGGCAGGACACGAGCAACCAGCCCCGCGCTTTCTGCTTCCTTGGCGTCCATCATGCGGCCCGTGAGCACCAGATCCATGGCCTTGGCCTTGCCCACTGCGCGGGTCAACCGCTGCGTGCCGCCCAGGCCGGGGATCGTACCCAACTTGATTTCGGGCTGGCCGAATCGGGCGCTTTCGGCCGCATAGATGGTGTCGCACATCATGGCCAGCTCGCAACCACCGCCCAAGGCATAGCCCGAGACCGCCGCAATGACTGGCTTGCGAATGACATTCTTCATGGTTTCCCAGTCGCCGCCAATGTAATTGCTCTTGTAGACATCCATATAATCCCAGTCTTTCATGGCCGAGATATCGGCACCGGCAGCAAACGCCTTGTCGGAACCGGTCAATACAATGACATTGACACTGCTGTCTGCCTGCATGGCCAGCAGGGCCTGGCTAAGTACGCGCATCAGCTCATTGCTAAGCGCATTCAGGACCTTGGGACGATTGATGGTAATGACGCCGACAGCGCCTTCGACACGCGATACGACAAATTCTTCTGACATGCTTCGGTCTCCCTGTGAGTATTCGGATATTCACTGAAATTGTGTCGATTATTGTAGCCACTGAATGGTCAAAAAACGACAAACCTGCGGTTTTTGCTATAGTTACTTACTTAACCCCAAAATTTTACAGAGTCAGTATGCCTTCCGTTTCCTATCAGATCACGCCCGCCGACCCCGCCGCTCATTATTTTGATGTCCAGGTCACCATTGACAACCCCGACCGTCGCGGCCAGGTTGTGTCGCTGCCGGCATGGATCCCCGGCAGCTATCTGATACGGGATTTTTCCCGGCATATTCACGGCCTGACGGCAAAGACCGGCAGATCTGCGCTGGCCATCAAAAAACTGGATAACCACACCTGGCAAGTGGCGCCCAGCTCCCGCCGCCTGACGCTCAATTATCGGGTGTACGCCTGGGATCTGTCGGTGCGCTGCGCCCATCTGGATCAGACCCATGGCTTTTTCAATGGCACCAGCGTTTTTCTGAAAGTGCATGGCCGCGAAAAGCAACCATGCCAGGTGACGATTGAACCGGGCAGCAGCACCCGCCATTGGCGCGTTTATACCAGCCTGCGACCGGCACGCCGGGGCCGGCAGACGACCCTGCCGCATCGGTTCGGGGTCTATGAGGCGCCCGATTACGATGCCCTGGTGGACCATCCGGTCGAGATGGGCACGCCTCACGTGGAAACGTTTACCGTATGCGGGGCCAAACATGAAATGGTGTTTACCGGGGTGTTGCCCAACGTCGACTTCAAGCGCATTGCACGCGATACGGCGAAAATCTGCGAAACCCAGATCCGTTTTTTTGAGCCTCGCAGCCAGCGCGCACCGTTTCTGGACAGCGCCGATCGCTATGTGTTCATGACTTACGTGACAGGAAAGGATTATGGCGGCCTGGAGCATCGCGCCTCCACGGCACTGGTGGCGTCCCGCCAGGACCTGCCTGTGATCGGCAACGATGAACGCAGCGAAGGCTATACCGGTTTTCTCGGTCTGGTCAGCCACGAATATTTTCATACCTGGAATGTCAAGCGCATCAAGCCGCAGGCCTTTGTCCCCTATGATCTGTCCCAGCCCAATCTGACCAGCTTGCTGTGGATTTTCGAAGGCTTCACCTCATACTACGATGATCTGATGCTATTGCGCGCCGGCGTCGTAGATGAAAACGACTATCTGCAACTGCTGGGCAAGACTATTACCGGCGTACACAGGGCGCCGGGGCGCTTCAGGCAGAGCGTAGCCGACAGCTCCTTTGACGCATGGAATCGATATTATCGCCAGGACGAGAGTTCCATCAACAATATCGTCAGCTACTATACAAAGGGGTCCCTGGTCGCGCTGGCGCTGGATCTGAGCATTCGCAACGCCACCGGCAACCGCAAGTCGCTGGACGACGTCATGCGATTGCTTTGGGATCGCTATGGCCGCCGCTTTTACCAGTCACGCCAGCGTGGCTTGCAGGAGCATGAATTTGCGGGCCTGCTCAAGCAGGCGACGGGCGTGGATCTGCAGTCATTTATTGACGCGGCCACCGAACAAACAGACGATTTGCCGCTGGCCTCGTTGCTGGAAACACAAGGCATCAGCCTGTCCTGGCAGACCGAGCGCCGCGCACCAGGCATTGGCGCCACCATGCGGGCCACGGCAACCGGTGAACCGGGCCTGGCGCAGGTTATTGAAGGCGGCGCAGCGCATGCGGCAGGCCTATCGGCCGGCGATATTCTGCTGGCCATGGATGGCCTGCGCATTGAAGCGGCAAACTGGGACAAGCTGCAGGGCCGCTACCGGCCCGGACAGCAAGTCCTTATTCATTATTTCAGACGTGATGAGCTGCGCAGCACGCAACTCACGCTGCAGGCGCCGGCTCATGACAAGTGCAATTTAACCAGGCAATCTGCCAGCCAGGACAGCAATTAACGATCGCGTGTTGCACACACTGGACATGCCAGATTGCGCTCCAGCAGCAGCGTTTGCCACTGCATGGATAGCGCATCGAGCATCATCAGCCGACCGCGCAGGTTGTCGCCCGCACCCAGCAGCGTTTTGATGGTTTCGGCCGCCTCTACGCTGCCGATGATACCGACCAGCGGCGCAAAGACGCCCATGGTGGCACAGTTGTCGGTCTGTAAATTGTCTGAGGGAGGAAATGCGCAGGCGTAACAGGGCGAGTCTGCGTGGCGCGTATCAAACACCGTCACCTGGCCAGCAAACCGGATGGCCGCACCCGACACAAAGGGCTTGGCGTGTGCAACGCATACTTCATTGATGGCCTGGCGCGTGCGGAAATTATCGGTGCAGTCCACGATAATATCGACCCCGGCAAGCAACTGCCCCAGGCGATCGGTGTCGACCCGTTCGACGACCGTGTCCACCACGCAATCCGGATTGATCTGGCCAATGGCCGCAAGCGCTGATTCTGCCTTGCTCTGGCCGATGCGTGCAGTGGTATGGATGATCTGGCGCTGCAAATTCGACAGCTCGACCTGATCGTCATCCACCAGCACCAGCCGACCAACGCCGGCAGAGGCCAGATACGCGGCCACCGGCGAGCCCAGCCCACCGAGCCCGAGGATCAGCACGGAACTGGCAAGCAGTTTTTCCTGCCCCTCAATGCCGATGGCCTCAAGCATCAGATGTCGCGCATAGCGCAGTAGCTGGTTATCATCCATTGGCTATTTTCCTGCGGGCTGCGCGGGTGCCGCCGGCTTGACAGCATCAGCCGGCGCCTTGCGCTCGGCTGGCGGTGGCGCAGCAGGCGCGGCCTTATCAGGCTCATCTGCGTCAGCAGGTTCGCCCTTGACTGGCTTATCACCCTGATCCTGTCCCGGTTTGGCGACGCTGTCAGAAGCCGCGTCAATGGATTTGCTCTCCGTCTGCTTTTCCTTCTCGCTCAGTTGCTTTTCGGCAACCGGTGCACCGCCCTTGACCGGTTTGCCCAGCAGTTTGTTCACCGCCTGCGCCAGCTGAAAATCGTCAGCCGAGCCGAACTCAAAGACCTGCTGGTCCTCTGCCGTTTCGTCGGGCTTGATTGAGGTGGTGCCTTTGACTTCACCGTTTTCACCAGCCTGGTCATTGCGCAGATGCTCGGCCAGGTCGGCCTCGCGCGGGAAGCTGAACAGATCGCCTTTTTCGGTGTCCGTCACCACGACATCCGGAACAATGCCGGTGGCCTGGATGGAGCGCCCGGAGGGGGTGAAATAACGTGCCGTGGTCAGCTTGAGCGCCGTATTATCGTCCAGCGGCATGACCACCTGGACCGAACCCTTGCCGAAACTGCGATTACCCATCACCGTGGCGCGCTTGTGGTCCTGCAGCGCGCCAGCGACAATTTCCGCAGCTGATGCCGAACCAACGTTGATCAATGCCACCATGGGAACCGTTCTGGTCCAGGCTGGCAGGCCTTTCAGATAATCACTCGAATTGTGAACGTAGTCCCGCGCATCGGCGTTGAACACATGCGAATCCTGATCGTCGCGGGACTTGGTAGACACCACATTGATGCCGGGCTTCAGAAATGCCGCCGACACCCCGATGGCGCCCGTCAACAATCCGCCTGGATCGTTGCGCAAATCAAGCACCAGACCTTTCGGTGTGCCCTTGGCGTCCAGCTGTTTCAAGTGCGTCGCCAGATCGGGACCTGTGCGTTCCTGAAACTGCGATACACGCACATAGGCGATCGCATCAGGCAGCATTTTGCTGCGCACGCTTTGCACCTTGATCACAGCGCGGACCAAATCAAAGTCCAACTGTTTGCCGGTGGACGGACGGCTGACCGAAAGCTTGATCGACGTACCCACGTCTCCCCGGAGATTCTTCACCACATCGTTCAGCGGCTTGCCTTCCATACTTTCGCCATTGATGCCGGTAATGATGTCGCCTGGCATGATGCCGGCCTTGGCCGCCGGCGTATCTTCAATGGGCGAAATAATTTTCACAAAGCCTTTTTCGGGGCCGATCTCAATGCCCAGGCCACCAAACTCGCCATCGGTGGACACTCGCATCTCTTCATACTCTTGCTCATCCAGATAGGCCGAATGCGGATCCAGATCCTGAACCATGCCCTTGATCGCGGACTCGATCAGTTTCTGGTCCTCTATCGGCTCTACGTAGCTGTTTTTGATCGCAGCGTACACGCGCGCGAAACGCTGCAGCTCGGCAAATGGCAACGACTCTTCGGCAGGCAGCGGAGCGTGAGTCTCGGGTGCGGGAATCTGCCGCGCCGGATTGGCCGGCTTCTGCTGAGACAAAGCCACTGGCGAATAGGCGATGCCTGCCTGAATCAGCCCGATGATAATTACATATGACAACTGGCGCACTGCAAACAATTTCATAGCGTCTTCCGGATAAATGCGCGGCACCGTTACCGGGCCAGCCAGCTCATGGGATCTACCGGAGTAGACCCTTGTCTGATTTCGAAATAGAGGCCAGGGTCAACCTGCCCCCCCGTAGCGCCGACACGGGCAATGGTCTGGCCAATGCGTACTCGGTCGCCCACCTTTTTGCTCAGGCTCTGATTGTAACCATATACACTCAGATACCCATTCTGGTGATCCACAATAATGAGGTTACCAAATCCCTGAATCCATGATGCATAAACTACGCTACCGCTGCCAACCGCCTTGACCGGCGTGCCGCTGCCCGCCCGAATCAGAATGCCGCGCCAGACATCACCCGTATCGGGACGCGGCGTGCCGAAGCGACCCTGCACACTGCCGCGTACGGGCCAGGGTGCACCGCGCTGCAGGCCGGCAGTGCCAGACGAGGCTTCTGCAGCAGCCTTGCGCTCATCTTCACGCGCCTTCTGCGCCAGCCGCACTTGCTCTTCAGCCTTCAGGCGCGCCAGACGGGCCTTCTCGCGATCGATTTCCAGATTTTCCCGCTGTATCCGCGCCAGCGCCAACTGCTCCTGCGCCGCTGCCGCAGAACGGCTGGCTGTGTTCAGGTCGGGCGAAGGCGGTACGCCAGCGCCGGCAGATGGCGCGTTTTCGCGGGCGCGCCGCAGGGCCTCTGTCTGTTCTTCGGCCGTCATATAGGCGCGTTGTTCTGCTTCCCGGGCCGCCTGGGCCTGACGCGCCGCCTGATCCGCGCGCCTTGCCGCAAGCGCCGCCTGCTGGGCAGCTTCACGAGCGGCCTGCTCACGGGCCTGTTGCAGCGCCTTGCGTCGCGCAGCCTCGCGGGCCTCGCGCTCGATTGCGGCACGACGAATGGCCTCGCGCTGCTTGACAATGCTGCCCTGAATATCATCGATAAGCGCGTTCAGGCGCTTGTCGTCCCGCGCCAGCTTGCCAGCCTGGGACCGCCGCGCTTTCAGATCTTCTTCAACCCTGGCCAGCACCGCCGCGTGCTTTTGCTTTTCCTGCTCCAGATCAGCCTTGCTTTTTTCTGCGTCATCAGCCAATTTCTGCAACGTTTTCCGGTGATCCGCCACCTTCTTTTTGACGGCGTCAAGACGGGCGATTTCGGTGTTGAGCGCTTCAACAGCCCGGGTTCTTGCCTTGGTAACATAACTGAGGTAGGTCAGGTCACGGCCGATTTTCTGTGCATCATCGCCGGAGAGCAGCGCGGCCCATGGTGAAACACCGTGGGTGTACTGGGACTTGAGCTGCTCTGCCAGTTCCTGGCGGCGCTGCTCCATGAGCCCCTGCTGCGCGGCCTGCTCCTGGCGCAGGTCGTCCAGCTCCCTCTCGGTCTTGTCCCTCTGGCTGTCCAGATCATCAAGCCTGGCATTGAGCCGGGAAATTTCGGTCTCGGACTGGCGCAGCGACTCGGTGACATCCTTGCGATCGCTTTCGGATTCATCGATCCGCTTCTGAACTTGCGCAATTTTTTCCTGAAGGTCACGACGCAACTGTTCGGCATTCTGCTGCTGTTTGGTAAGCGAAGAAATGGATTGCGCGCCCGCCGGCCCGCTCGCAAGCAGAACCAGACAGGCAAGCGTCGCACTGCCGAGCAAACGCAATGATAACAAGGGACCGGACCCACTCATGACGCCTTCCCTATGGCCGGCAT
Organism: Advenella sp. FME57; assembly: GCF_014897675.1. Taxonomy (GTDB): domain Bacteria; phylum Pseudomonadota; class Gammaproteobacteria; order Burkholderiales; family Burkholderiaceae_B; genus Advenella. Next base: position 27,319 of record NZ_JABUXU010000006.1, read on the forward strand.
GCAGACAGAAGACGCAATGTGCGCGAGACCCGGATCACGTCAGTCCTTTTTGGCCTTTCCCTGGGCCGCAACAGCAGCCATGGCCGCAGCGATGGCATCCTGGTCGCCCAGATAATAGTGTTTAATGGGCTTGAGGTTCTCATCAAGCTCATAGACCAGCGGCTGGCCGGTAGGGATATTTAAATTGACGATATCGTCTTCAGAGACCTGATCCAGATGTTTGATCAATGCACGCAGACTATTGCCGTGGGCAGAAATAAGCACATTGCGGCCAGCCTTGATCGCGGGCGCAATGGATTCATTCCACAATGGCAGTACCCGTTCAACGGTATCCTTCAGGCATTCGGTTGCCGGCAGATCGGCAGGGGCAATGCGACTATAGCGGGCATCAAAGCGCGGATGGCGTTCGTCGTCTCCGTCCAGTGGCTCGGGCGCAATCGCGTAGGCCCGACGCCACACCAGCACCTGCTCATCACCATACTTCTGGGCGGTTTCCGCCTTGTTCAACCCCTGCAGCGCACCATAGTGCCTTTCGTTCAGGCGCCAGCTGTAGTGCACCGGCGTGTACATGGCATCCATGGCGTCCAGGGCGATCCAGAGGGTGCGGATGGCGCGTTTTAACACAGATGTGAATGCCAGATCGAAGGTGTAGCCTTCTTTTTTGAGCAGCTCGCCTGCTTCCCAGGCCTGCTGACGACCGGTTTCAGTCAGATCGACGTCTTTCCAGCCGGTAAACCGGTTTTCAAGATTCCACTGGCTTTCGCCATGGCGCATTAACACTAGCTTATACATTATTGATTCCCGCAAGACAAACTGAAAAACTGTACCGGGTTGAAAATCGGCCCGCCGCGTGCCTGCGGCCCGGGTCAACCATTAATTTTGTCTATTTTACAGAAGTCTTATCACGAATAGGCGAGCTATTTTATAATCAGTAAATTCAGCGTTTGAAAAACGCAATTTACAGGATTCATTGTGGATTTTCTTTTTTATCAAAACTCGATTTACTTTCTTATTTTTCTGCTGGTAGCCGGCGCCCTGCTGGTTTTCCCCCTGCTGCGCCAACAGGGCAAAGGCAATACCGGGCTGAGCGTCAAAGATGCGGTCAACCTGGTCAACCGTGAAAACGCGGTGTTTGTCGATCTGCGTGCCGCCGATAGCTATCGCAGCGGCTCCATTCCTTCTGCCCGCAATCTGCCAGCAGCCGACTTTGAACAGAAAGCCGGTACCCTGCCGCGCAACAAACCGCTGATCCTGGTATGCGACAATGGACGTGAATCGGCCAAAATGGCCAACGTGCTGCGCAGCAAGAACACCGAGAACGTGTATACGCTGGCCGGCGGCATGGGGGCCTGGAAGGCTGACGGCATGCCCGTCAAGCAACACAGCTGACGTCATCGCCGGCGTCGCCACGGCGGCGCAGCACCGCATCCATTGCTACACAGAGAACAGATAAGGCTCATGATGAAAAAAGTGACCATGTATTACAAGCAGACCTGCCCCTACTGCGTGCGCGCAGAAAAATTATTGCGTGAACGCGGAGTGAACGATCTGGAGAAAATCAGCATTGACACAAACCGGGAGCAGCGGGCTGCTATGATTGAACGATCCGGCGGGCGTACAACGGTGCCGCAAATCTTCATCGACCAGGCGCATATCGGTGGCTGTGACGAGCTGATGGCACTTGACCGCGACGGTAAACTGGTTAACATGCTGGGTGCATAACCCGCTTATTTTTGATATTTACATAATTAGGAAGTTATATGGCTGACGAAAACAACGCTGCGTCGAACAACGACGCGACAGGAACAGATCCGGTATTCTCGATGCAACGTGTCTATCTCAAAGACCTTTCCCTGGAAATGCCCAATGCACCGCAAATTTTCCTGGAGCAGGAAACACCGAACGTTGAAGTGTCTCTGAACGTCGGCGGCGAGCGCCTGGCCGATACCGTTTTCGAAGCGACAGTGACAGTGACGATCACCACCAAGGTTGGCGACAAGACGCTGTATCTGGTCGAAGGCACGCAGGCAGGCATTTTTGAAATTGCCAATGTGCCTGAAGAACAGTTCGAACCACTCATCGGTATTGTCTGCCCGACCATGCTGTTTCCTTACCTGCGCGCCAACGTCGCCGATGCCATCAACCGCACCTCGCTGCCTCCGCTGCACCTGGCCGAAGTGAACTTCCAGGCATTGTATGAACAGCGCGTACAGGAAGCACAAAGCCAGGCCGGCGGCAATGACTCGCCAGACACGGGTTCAGGCCTCTACGTGCCTCCCGGTACCACACGTCAATAAACGCCCATGACGCCTGCGCCTTCGCCGTTGTCATTGCGCGTGCTCGTTCTTGGAGCAGGCAGCTGGGGCACAGCGCTGGCGCATGCCGCCTGCAATAATGCCCAGACCATGGTCTGGGCACGTGATCCGGAAACGGCGCGACACATCAACCAGCAGCATCGCAATCCGCGGTATCTGCAGGATATCCCCCTGCCGCCTGGCTTGCTTGCCAGCGACAGTCTTGACCAGGCGTTTGCGTTTCTGCAAGAAGCGTCAACGTCCCTGATTATCCTGGGCACACCTGTCGCAGCCATCGCCCACACCTGTACTATTTTGCGCGAGCATCTGCCAGTTGCCGGCCTGCAAACAACGCCTGTACTATGGACCTGCAAGGGATTCGAGCAGCAAACGGCGCGCCTGCCTCACGAAGTGGTGCAGGCCATTCTTGACGATATCGTTCCGTATACCGGTGTGCTGTCCGGCCCTTCGTTTGCGCGCGAAGTGGCGCAGGGTCTTCCGGTTGCACTGACTGTGGCCAGCCGCCATGAGTGCGTCACAGCACGGGCCACAGAAGCCCTGCATGCGGGCAATACCCGCATTTATCGAAGCCAAGACGTGGTCGGCGTTGAAGTGGGCGGCGCCATGAAAAACGTTATTGCGATTGCCTGTGGCATTGCTGATGGCCTGGCACTAGGCATGAATGCACGTGCGGCGCTCATTACCCGTGGACTGACCGAAATGAGCCGCCTGGGCCTGGCGCTGGGCGGCGAGGCCGCCACCTTCAGCGGGCTGACCGGGTTGGGCGACCTTGTCCTGACGGCAACCGGAGACCTGTCGCGCAATCGCCAGGTGGGTGTCGCGCTGGGCCAGGGTCAGGGCCTGGATACGATCCTGTCTTCGGGCATGACCGCCGAAGGCGTTCGCTGTGCCCGTGCCGCCCTGACCCGTGCACGCGGGCTAAATATCGATATGCCCATTACCGAAGCCGTCTGCGCTGTACTGTTCGACAAAGTCTCCCCGCTACAGGCCGTATCCCGTCTGCTGTCACGCGAATCGCGCAACGAATAGCGCAGCAGCTCCAGCACCGTCGATCGGCGACGTTATGATCACCATTGCCACCGGGCTGCGCCGCCGTACGCGCGCATGCTTAACGTACTGCCCGCTTGATGGTGCTGATCGGCACCAAAGTCTCACCCGCCGCATTTTGCCTTACCGGCTTGCACCAGGCGTGCCCATACGCCACCTCTAATGACAAGCGCAATAAACCGTCTTCTCCACGACCCGCTTCCAGTGCCTCGCGAAGACGCCGGTGCCACGCTTGCCCCTTGAGTCCGTCGCCACGTGCTTCGCTCGGATTGCCGCCCAGCCCGCGCACATCCCTGAGCAGGGCATCCACCGTGCGATAGGTCAGCGTAATCACTTCCTGATCCATGACCGGATCCATAAAGCCATTTTCCAGGAGGATGTCGCCGAAATCATGCATGTCGACAAATTGCATGGTCTGGGTCTGGATACCCGCTGCCGCGACAGCGTTGCGCACTTCACGAAAGGTGCCAGGGCCTAGACAGGAAAACATGGCCAGGCCGCTGTTACCCAGGACCCGACGCCATTCGCGGATGACGTCATGCGGTAGCTGATGCCAATGCAGCGCCAGATTGGACCAGACCATATCGACCGACTCAGGCGGCATGGGCATGGCCGCCATATCGGCGAGCGCGAAGGAAAAACCTTGCCGTCCCTTAAGTTTTTGCATGATGGATTTGAGCCCTTTGGGCACAAACTGGTTCTGGCAATGCTCAATAAAGGGCGCGCAATGGTCCACGCCGATGATCGATGCCTGCGGGTAACGCGCCGCCAGCAGATAGAGCGAATTGCCGGGGCCGCAACCGGCGTCGACGATCCGCTCGGGCGCCACCTTGATATAGCCCAGGCGATCGATCATGCGCGTGGCAATTTCGTCATAGAAAAAGCGCGCGTCTTCCAGCGTGCCACGGCGGGCAAACTGCTGACGAACATGCGTCATGTTGATGGGCAGCCGCGAAGCCGAATGAATTAGCTGGGACATTGGTATCACAAACCCGTTTGATGCCAGAGCTGTCTTCTGGCAGATTATGCAATCTGCCATTGTAATGAAGGAGACCAGTCATGACTGCCGTCAGGCCGTTTTCCCCACGATTTTCCTATTTGCGCGCACGTCTGTCCGCTGCCATCGGGGCCGCTTGCGCGCTGTGCAATGCAACTGCGCCATTAGGCCGGCTCTGCCCCGGATGCACAAGCGACGTGCAGCATTCCATGCGCGAACATCCGTGGCGCTGCGCCCGCTGCGCGCTGGCACTGCCGGCGCCAGGGCCATGCCCGGACTGCGCCGACCAGGCGCCATCGCTGGAAAAAGTTATCGCTGCCTTTGACTATGTTGGCCCGGCAGACAGCCTGATTCTGCGCTACAAGAACGCCCGTCAGTTTCAGTTGGCCACCGCGTTTGCGGCGCTGGCCGTTGATGCGATCCGGCTGGGCAGCCAGGGGAACGGCTCACCACCATGGCCTGCCTTGACGCCACTGATCCCGATTCCCGGCAGCCGCCGCTCGCTGCAGCGGCGCGGCTTCAATCCGGCCGCCGAGTTCGCCTGCAGACTGGGCCGATTATTGAACATGCCGGTGCTGCATTCGCTGCTATACCGTGAACCCGACCATCTGAAGCAAAGTACGCTGAACCGCCGACAGCGGCGCGCCAACACCGCACATCTGTATTATTGCGCTCGAAATTGCCATTTGCCGTGTGCGGTTCTGGTGGACGACGTACTGACCACGGGCAGCACACTCAATACCGCCGCCAGGGCACTGATCGCAGCCGGCGTAGACCGGGTATTTGCCGTGGTCATCGCCAGAACGCCCTGCGTCGCGCGCGATGAGCCCGACAGTATCGGTTTGCCGGATCACCCATCAGAGCACGACTGACCAGCCCACCACTGACTGCGAAGCGAAACGGTGCGGAACACACACGCTTCGTGTCCCTGGTGGTCGCCTGGCCTGTTGCCGGAAAGCCAACCCGATCCCTCGACGGAGCCAGCCGGCGCCGCCAGCTTCTATCGGGTTCCTCTACATCCCTGGCAGACCTAACTACCTTGATTCCGTACCTATCGAATTGGGGTTTTCCATTATTTTCTCGATAGTCAGGAATTGATTATTTGATTATTGAGAAATTAACGTTATTCTGCGTTTCTCTTCTTCTTTTCCAACAGGGTCATGCTTTCTCAATCGGACAAAGGTGGCGCTGATCGCGCGCTTTATATTCTGTCGGTTTTCGCCAAAATCGAGCGGCCAGTTACCGTGGCCGAGCTGATCACGCTTACCGGTTTGCCACAGAGCACCCTTTACCGACAACTGACACTACTGAAAAAGTGGGGGTTTGTTTTCGAATCACAGGGCCAGTACATGCCCGGCCCCGGATGCCTGCCGCTGGCGTGGGGCTTCAGTCAATCGTCCTTTCTTTTGCAGCATGCACGCAGGGATATGCTGACCCTGTCCACCCAGACCGGTGAATCGGTCGGCATACTGGTTGCGCTGGATGCGATGGCGGTCTGCCTGGATATGGTCGAAAGCACAAATTCCCTGCGCTGTTCATTCGTCAAGGGGCGCTCGCTGCCATTGATCCGCGGGGCGTCCGCCAAATCCCTGCTGGCCTTTCTGCCCGCAGCCAAGCAGCAGGTAATTGTGCAGGAAGCCGTGCAGCAGAATTTGCTAACCGGCACGCAAGCCGAGCAATTGGCGGCAGATTTGCGCCAAATTCAGCAGCAAGGCTTTGCGGTATCCGAAGGCGAAGTAGACGACGGGGTTTGGGGCGTCAGCGCCCCGCTCTTTCAGCACAAACGGATCGCACTTGGATCCATTACCCTGATGGCGCCCACTGCCCGGGCCCTGCCACGAAGTCAGCAACTGATTGATGCAACCGTGAAGGCTGCAGCCAATATTTCAACCACGCTTAAAGCGCTCCTGGTTTAACTCACGTGAAGGAACTTCCATGAAGACATTTTTTCTTACCGCTCTGCTGGCTCTTGGCCTGGCAGCACCCTCCCTTTCTGTTGCTGCCGATGCGCCATTGCGCGTGGTCACCGACGCCACCTTTCCACCCATGGAGTTTTTCCAGGATGGCAAACCTACCGGCTTTGATATTGAGCTGATGCATGCGCTGGGCAAAGAAATGAACCGCCCGATAGAACTGACCAACATTGACTTCAAGGGCCTGATTCCTGCCATTGTGTCCGGTCGCGCAGATGCGGCCATTTCAGGCATCTACATTACGCCAGAGCGCAAAAATGTTGTGGACTTTACCGCTTCGTACTATGCGGGCGGCCTGGTCGTACTGACCAAGAAAGACAACAATATCAAAAGCATCAAGGACCTGGATGGCAAGAAAGTCTCGGTCCAGGTCGGAACTAAATCGGTCAACTATCTGACCGAGCATTTGCCCAACGTCAAGCGCGTCGAAGTGGAAAAGAATGAAGAAATGTTCAATCTGGTTAAGATCGGCCGCGCCGATGCGGCAGTGACCGGCAGGCCGGCCGCCAAACTCTACGCCCAGCACAATCCGGATTTTATCGTTCTGGACGACCAGATCACCACTGAAGAATACGGCATTGCCGTGAGCAAATCACAACCGCAAGTGCATGATGCGCTGAACGCAGCGCTGAAGAAAATCCGTGACAACGGCACCTATCAGAAGATCGTGGACAAATGGTTTGAGGCCAAATCATGAATCTGGATTTCACTCCTGTCCTCTCCGGCTGGGAACCTTTGCTGCGCGGGACCCTGGTGACCATTGAGGTGACTGCCGGCGCATTGCTGCTCTCGTGCTTCGTCGGTTTGCTCATCGGCATCGGGCGCCTGAATCCCGAGCGCAAATTTATCTATATGTTGTGCAGCACTTATCTGACGATTTTCCGCGGCACACCCCTGCTGGTACAGTTATTTATCTGGTTCTTCGGGTTGCCCCAATTTGGCATTCTTTTGCCGGCCTACCTGTGCGGCGTACTGGGGCTGGGCATGTATTCGGCCTCGTATGTCTCCGAAGTTGTTCGCGGCTCCATTCAATCCGTGGACAAAGGCCAGGGCGAAGCGGCCAGGTCACTGGGCATGTCTACGCGCCAGGCCATGCGTAAAATCATTCTGCCCCAGGCGCTGGTACGCATGATCCCGCCATTGGGCAACGAGTTTATCGCGCTCATCAAAAACTCTGCCCTGGTATCTTTGCTGACGATTCACGATGTGATGCATGAAGGCCAGAAAATTATCAGCGTGTCATATCGCTCACTTGAAACATATTTGGTCATTGCCCTCATTTATCTTGTGCTGACCGCCACCGCAATGTTCATCTTGCGCAAAGTAGAAAACTCACTCAAAGCCGGAGGAATGGTTCAATGACGCCATCCATGATTCATCTTGATCGCGTTGAAAAATACTACGGTGATCATCAAGTGCTCAAGGGCGTAAGCCTGGATATTGCACGCTCCTCTGTCGTGGTCCTGATCGGGCCCAGCGGCTCAGGCAAAAGCACCCTGTTGCGCTGCTGCAATGGCCTGGAGACGGCGCAAAAAGGCAATATCACAATCAACGGGCAGGCGCTGCTGAAGGACGGCAAACTGATCGCCGAAAAAGACCTGAATGCACTGCGCATGAACGTCGGCATGGTGTTCCAGTCGTTCAATCTGTTTCCCCATCTGTCGGTACTGGACAATGTCACGATTGCGCCCAAGACGCTGAAAAAAACCACCGATGCCGATGCGCGAAAACTCGCATTGTCGTTACTGGAAAAAGTGGGACTACAGGAAAAAGCCCAGGCAATGCCTGCCAGCCTGTCTGGCGGCCAGAAGCAGCGCGTGGCCATCGCCCGGGCGCTGGCCATGGAGCCGGAGGTCATGCTGTTTGACGAACCAACCTCGGCGCTGGATCCCGAACTGGTGGGCGAGGTGCTTCAGGTTATGAAAATGCTGGCCAGCGAGGGCATGACCATGTTGGTCGTTACTCACGAAATGGGCTTTGCCCGCGATGTCGCTGACAAAGTGGTGGTCATGGATCATGGTGTCATCCTTGAAGAAGACCTCCCCTCTGTCATCTTTACGCAGCCGGCGCATGAACGTACCCGTTCATTTTTGCAGGCCGTCCTGAACGCTTGAATTTCACTGATCATAATGACAAAAGCAATATTTTCCTGGCATGGCAGAGTGGACGCTTCCGAACGTGGTGATACCTGCCGGATCCACCAAATTGCCCAGCCACTGGGTAACAGTCTTCCCGACGCTTTGAACGGGCAAGCGGTTGTTCTGGGGTTTTGCTGCGACGAAGGCGTCAGTCGTAACTATGGCCGCATCGGCGCACGTCAGGCGCCGGACCATGTGCGTGGGGCGCTTGCCGGTCTGCCTGCCCATAAACTGCAACGCCTTTACGACGCCGGCGATATTGAATGCGAAGGCCATAACCTGGAACTGGCGCAACGCCAGCTGGCAAACAGAATTGGCGCCCTGCTCAACACCTCTTCACGCCTGGCTGTCATCGGCGGCGGTCATGAAATTGCCTACGGCAGTTATCTGGGACTGGATCAGCATTTGCAGACAACGGCGCAGTCGGGTACCGTGCTGGTGCTTAATTTGGATGCGCATTTTGATTTACGTACCAGCCGGCCTGGCAGCTCGGGCACCCCGTTCGACCAGGTATTGGAACACGCGGCGCAACACGGTCGGTCTGTTCGTTATTGCTGCCTGGGGGTCTCGCTCCTGTCCAATACCCCAGCCCTGTTCAACCGGGCACGGGAACTGGATGTGGCCTATCTGCAAGACACGCAGATGCAGGAAAGCCAGTTACCGCAGATCCGGCAGTTTGTGGCTGCACAATTGCAGGAGGCGTCTCATCTTTATCTGACCATTGATATGGACGTGCTCCCAGCCTGGCAGGCGCCTGGCGTATCTGCGCCAGCCGCTTACGGCGTGGGCCTGACGGTCGTCGAAACGATTCTGGGTATGGCCCAGGAGTCGGGCAAGCTGCGACTACTGGATATAGCAGAGGTCAACCCTGAGCATGACCATGACGGGCTGACGGCTAAAACCGCAGCAAGGCTGATCTGGCGATATCTGCAACCGGCATGATGTAAGTATTCAGGCGCTGTGGGCCGTAACGCGCCTGCCACGCTTTAGCGCCTGGCTGATTGTGGGAAATGTTGCTTTTTCCGGCCAGCATTCAGGCGTCATCAACGCTAGCTGCCCGACGCAAACCCCAGTTGCCGCCATGCTTCGTAACTGACAATGGCCACGGCATTGGACAGATTCAGGCTCCGGTTATTGGGCAACATCGGGATTCTCAGACGTTCGCTGTTGGCGAAGGTCGCCATGACCTCGGGAGCAAGCCCGGTGGTTTCAGCGCCAAAAAGCAGCACATCCCCATCCTGAAACGCCACATCGGTATAGGCGCGCGTGCCTTTAGTGGTGATGGCAAATATCCGCTGACCAGGCACGCTGGCCACAAACGCGGCATAGTCCGGGTAAATTGTCACCTTGGCCAGATCGTGATAATCCAGTCCAGCGCGGCGCATTTTTGCATCATCAATGCGAAACCCCATGGGCTCAATCAAATGCAGCCAGCAGCCATTGTTGGCGATCAGCCGGATAATATTGCCGGTATTGGGAGCAATTTTGGGTTCGAACAGGGCGATATGGAGCATGGGCAACGTCAGCTGAACGATAAGTGTGCGGGCATAATAGGCGCCTTATTTTTTCCAGAATCCGGGCGTAAAGAGCACCAGAACGGTAAAGAACTCCAGCCGGCCGATCAGCATGGCAAAAGTGCACACCCAGATCTGAAAATCGCTCAGGCCGGAGTAATTGCTCATGGGCCCAACGGCGCCCAGGCCCGGACCGATATTGGACAGACTGGCAAAGACCGCCGATGATGCCGTAGTGAAGTCCAGGCCGGACACCACCATCACGCCGGTGAGCACTACGTTCATGATAACAAACACCAGCACGAACACCATGATGGATGAAATAATCGCCGGCGGCACGATCCGCCGGTGCAACTTCACGGGACAAACGGCATGCGGGTGCAACACCTTGCGCAGCTCGGCGCCAATTTGCTTGAAAATCACAATGACCCGAATCAGCTTGATCCCACCACCGGTGGAGCCGGCGGACGAAGAAAAACTGCCCAACATGAGCATCAGAACCGGCAGCAGCACCGGCCAGTGCAGATAGTCGGCATTGGCAAAGCCTGTGGTCGTGGCCAGCGATATGGTATTGAACATGCCAAAACGCAGCGCTTCGAGCATGCTTGGATAGATGCCATCAAAATACAGCCAGGCGCTGACGCCCAGCCCGCCAAGCACCATAATGCCGACGAATACTTTTGTTTGCGGACAGGTGATGTAATAACGCAGATTGCGATGCCTCAACACGTTGTAATGCGTGGCAAAGCTGATGCCGGCCAGGACCATGAATACGCAGGCAACTGCATCGACCATGGGGGAGTCATAATGCAGAAAACCGTCATCGTAAATCGAGAAACCGCCCAATGCCATAGTGGATGCCGCATGACACCAGGCGTCAAACCACGATAGGCCCGCCAGCCGATAGCTGATGACGCATAGCGTTGATATCGAAATATAAATGGTATACAGCGCCTTGGCTGTCCCGGCAATGCGAGGCGTCAGCTTTTCTTCCTTCATGGGGCCGGGAATTTCACCTCGCATGATCTGGTAACCACCCACGCCCAGCAGCGGCATGACGGCAACGGCCAACACCAGAATGCCCATACCGCCTACCCAAATAAGGGTGACACGCCAGATATTGACCGAAGGCGGCAACGCCGAGATATTGTTCAATACCGAACCACCGGTGGTCGTAATTCCCGACATGGCTTCGTAATACGCATGCGTAAAGCTCAGCGAATACCCTTCTATGCTGGCATCGATCACGAAGGGCAGCGAAGCGATCAGCGGAAACACCAGCCAGACCAGTGATACCAGCAGCAGCCCGTTGCGTGCGTTGAGCTCAGCCTTGGAGCTGCTGGTGAGCTTCCATAGCACGGCCGATATCCCCAGCGAGATACCCAGGCTGATCAGAAAGGCATTGTGCGCGCCATCTTCAAAATAAAGCGAGACGGCCAGCGGAAACAGCAGTACGGTGGAAAAGCCAAGCATTGTCAGGCTGAGCGCATGCAGGACATTCAGAATATTGCGCATGTAGGCTGCCTAGAAGAAAAACACGGAAACCTGGAAGAGTTTTTCGACCCGCCGCATATCGTGCCGATTGCCGGCAAAAACCACCACATGATCGCCCGGCTCGATAATCGTTGCCGGTTCGGGCAGAATAACGTCCTCTTCGCGCAAAATTGCCGCCACGATGGCGGTTCTTGGTAATTTCAATTCAGCAATGGACTTGCCCACGACCTGGGAGCTCTTGCTGTCGCCATTGACTTCAAACTCAATGGCTTCGGCATTGCCCCAGCGCAGCCGATGTCCGGCGACCACGGCGCCTTGCCGCACATCACGTAGCAAGGCCCCAATGGTCGCCTGGGAAGGCGAGACAGCAATATCGATCAGGCTGCCTTCCATCAATTCGCCATAGGCCTTGCGATTGATCAGGGCCACAACCTTGCGTGCGCCCAGCCGCTTGGCCAGCAAGGACGACATGATATTGTCTTCATCATCATTGGTGACGGCCAGAAACGTGTCCATTTCTTCGATATTTTCGTTATCGAGCAGGGCCTCATCGGTCGCATCGCCATGCAGGACCAGCACTTTGCTGGGCAACAAGGTTGCCAGGGTCTCACAACGCTCGCGGTTGCTTTCCAAAATACGCACGTTATAGCTGCCTTCGGACAGCTTGCGGGCAAGCCGGTAGCCGATATTGCCGCCGCCGGCAATCATGACGGTACGCACCTTGCGCGAAACGTACTGCAACTTGGCTACCGCCTCCTTGCCTTCCTGCGTATCGACAGCAACAACCAGCTCGTCACCTTGCTCAATGGCAGACTGATGATCCAGCGCCACCGAGGCGCCATTGCGGAAAATTTCCAGCACGCGGGCATTGATGTTCGGTAAATTGTGGCCAGTCTGATTGACGCGTACATTGATTAGCGGGCTGACCCGGCCGATGCGGATGATAAGCAGGCTTAAGCGGCCCCCGCCGAACTCCACTACCTGCAAGGCTTCCGGAAATTCGATCAGGCTGTGCAGGTAGGTAGTGACACTGTTTTCAGGGCTGATCACGGAATCAACGCCAAAGCTCTCCTTGATCAGCTCTGGATTGCTGGAAAAATCGTAGCTGCGGACACGGGAAATGCGGCGCGGAATATTGAAGACATCTTTGGCAATCCGACAGGCAACCAGATTGACCGGATCGGTAGCCGCACAGGCAACCAGCAGGTCGGTATCATCGGCGCCTGCCGCGCGCAGCACTTCGGGCATAGAAGCGTCGCCCTGCACGCCACGAAGGTCAATACGGTCCTGCAGGTAGCGCAGGCGCTCTCCATCGGTGTCGACAATCGTGATATCGTTTTTTTCAGAAACAAGATTCTCGGCGACGCTCGCACCAACGCGCCCTGCGCCAAGGATCAGGATCTTCATGAATTGCGTTTGCGTGAGGAATCAATACCCAGTTGACGCAGCTTGCGATACAGGTGCGTGCGTTCCAGGCCGGTTTTTTCCGATACCCGGGTCATGCTGTGATTTTCGCGACCCAGGTGATATTCAAAATAGACGCGCTCAAATTCGTCCCGGGCATCGCGCAGTGGCTGGTCAAGTGAAATGCTGCCCAGTTGCGACCCTTGCACCGGCGTCTCCGGCTCAGCCGCAACCTGCGTACCCTGGACCGTCGCAGCGGCAGGCGCCGCCACCGTGCCTGGTCTGGCAGCAGGTGCTGCGGCCGGCGCGCGGTTGGCGCCATTGGTTGCCGATGCCATGACCTGTTTGGCGTGCGGTCGCATCAGGCCGGCCTGCACGGTCTTGAGCAGTTTTTGCAGCGTGATGGGTTTTTCAAGAAAATCCATAGCGCCAATGCGGGTGGCTTCAACCGCAGTGTCTACTGTCGCATGCCCGCTCATCATGATGACTGGCATATCCAGCAAACCCTGGGAGCCCCATTCCTTGAGCAGGCTGACACCATCGGTATCGGGCATCCAGATATCAAGAAGCACCAGATCGGGCCGGTAGCGCAGGCGAGCGGCGCGTGCCTGCGAAGCATTCTCTGCAAGCTCTACGGTGTGACCTTCGTCGTATAAAATTTCCGACAGAAGTTCGCGTATACCAATTTCATCGTCAACCACCAGAATTCTGGCCATATCTTGTCACCTATTACTTTCTGACTGCATTTTGGTACTGATCAAAGTTCCGGGTTCAATTATAACCACGGGAATGCGCTAATTGCCTGTTTTCGGAGTCAGCCGCGTGAGTAATATTGAGACACGGGCTCCACCGTCCTTGCGATTGGCAATATCAATTCGGCCACCATGCTCCTCGATTATTTTACGCACAATGGGCAGTCCCAGCCCCGTACCATGCGCCTTGGTCGTGACATAGGGTTCAAAGGCCGTCTGCAATACCTTGGCAGAAAATCCACCACCTCTGTCCTCAAGTGTAATACGAATTGCCTGTCCGGCCGCGCTCTGATCCTTCTCAGACCGCGTAAGTGTGGTGCGAATGGTGATTCCGGGCTCATCGCCTTCGAGTTCCAGCTCGGCCATGGCATCGCGGGAATTGGACAGCAGGTTGTTCAGAACCTGGCGCAACTGGGTCGGGTCGGCTTCGGCCAGCGGCAGATCTGGCGCCAGGTCCAGGCGGATGTGGCGGTACAACGGCTCGTCATGATGCCCATTGCCTTCCGGATCCCAACCATACAGGATGGCCAGATCGGAAATCAATGCATTGATGTCAACACGCTGCATTTGCGCGGGCGGCGTTCTTGCGTATTCGCGGAAATCATCCACCATTTTTTTCAGCGATGATACCTGATTGATAATGGTATTGGTCGAGCGTGCCAGGATCCCGGCATTGCGCTCGTCCAGATGCCCTTCCAGCTTCATGGCCAGGCGTTCGGCCGACAGCTGAATCGGGGTCAGCGGATTCTTGATTTCATGCGCCAGTCGTCGCGCCACTTCGCCCCAGGCGCGGGCCCGGTTAGCCGAAATCACCTCTGAAATATCGTCGAACACCACGACATAGCCCGTGGGGCGTCCGTCAATGCGCAGCCGTGTACCGCGCATCAACAAGGTAATATCGTCCGTTTCGTCGCTTTCACTACTGGTCGACAGGGTGATCTGCTCCTGCCAGTAATGGCGCTCGGACCCCACCGCAGCGTGATCGGCAAATGCCTTGCGAATCTGCCGGGTAAACTCAATCAGCGAATCGATCACTTCCAGCGGCCGCCCCGGCACTGAGCGCAGGTCGACATCCAGAATCGATTGGGCCCCTTTATTGACTGTCGTCACATTGAAGCGCTCATCAAATACGATCACCCCCGAAGACAAACCGGCCATCACACTTTCCAGATACGCATTGGAGCGCTCCAGCTGAATGCGATTGCTTTCAACCTGGCGGCGCGCTTCATCAAGCTGGCGCGTCATGGCATTGAATGAGCGGGTCAACAGGCCAATCTCGTCCATGGCCGTGGGTTCGGGCAACGGCCGGTAGTCGCCAACAGCGACTGCCTGGGTCCCGGAAGCCAGTGTCAGCAGCGGCTTGACCAGGCGTCGCGCGATGGCCAGCGCCACGGCAATGGACGTAAACAGCGTGACCAGCAGCGCCAGCGTCAAGGTAATGCCATACAGTTTCTGGATGCCCTGGCGCGACAAGGCCAGTTCCTGATAATCCCGGAATCCCTTTTGCACCTCGTTCAAATTGCTGCCGATATTTTCCGGCACCAGTCGGGTCAGCTGCAGCAGATACGGTTCGGGCGAAGCGCCCAGGGGCGCGTCAAGCTTGAAGGAATTGGAAAACACCGGCACGATAACGCGAATGCGCAGCTGCGGGTTTTCGAAATCGGTGCCTTCGACCGCCTCGGTACGGGCATAGGAGCGCGACAGCCGCAGCTGGTTCAACACCGACACCGGCGGCATTTGCGGCAACAGGCTGCCAAACGAGGAACTGGAAAACCCGACCACCCGGCTGCCGGAGATAGTGAACACCAGGGCATCGCCCACCGTGGTATTTTCACGCAAACGGGTCAGCGCCACCGACAGTTCCTGATCGGGAACGGTCGACAGATCATCGGCCATCAGCCTGGCGCGCGACAGCAAATCGCCCACCTGGCTATCGAGCGATGCCTGCCCCAGTGTCAGGCCCGATTGCAGGGCGCTATCGACCCTGACGTTGAACCATGATTCGACCGATCGCGACATGAACTGTACGGAAAGCAGGTAGATCACCACGCCGGGAATAATCGCCATTACCGCAAACGCCAGCGCAAAACGCGAAGTGAGTCGCGCGCCAAATTGCCTGGACCGCAGTTGCCGGATCAGGCGGAAGGTCAGCATCGAGACCCACAGGAACAACGCAAGCGCCAGCACCCCGTTGAGCAGGAGAAGCAGGTCGTACTGCTGCGCCAGTTTTGAGGAATTGCCGGTAGAGCGCACCAGCAGCCCCATCAGAACCAGGGCCGCGAGCACAGCGGCAATAAATACCAGTCGCACGACCCACTTGATCAGGGATTGGGCGCGATTGCCGAGAATTGAAATGCGAAATTTTTCCATGGTGTCGATAAGGCCCAGGCGCGTCCGCCCAGGGCGTCCATCTGAAAGGGCCGCGGTAAAAGAGAGGTATCCAGTTTCATGCGAAACTGCGCTTCATAATGCTGGTCGGGATCCAGATCAGTGAACGGTCCCACAGGCCAGTTATAGATTCGTGTAATGGTTTGCAGGGCATCGTCCAGAGACATTTCCGGCACTGAATAGTCGCCCGAGGTGACGCGCCACTGACGCACCAGCGCATTGTAGGCCACACGCCAGGTTTGCGATTGATCATACACTTGCCGGTCAAACCACCACCAGCGTGGCTGCACCAGCCGGAACTCGACCGTGAAATAAAGCGGCACGCCATGCTGGGCGGCCACCTGCAACTGATGCGACAGCGGCAGCTCAACGTCGGCATTCAGGACATACCCGTCTGCCTGCTGCTGGATTTCGACGCTGTTGATCGTCGCCACGGCAGCACCGGTGCCTGCGTCAGCATCTGCAGTGGTAGTTTGCGCGTGCAAAGCGGCGCCACCGTTGGCGGCGAGGCCCAGAAGCACGATCAGCGCAAGCCTGAGAATAAATGCAATTGACATGGAAACGGGCTGGGTTTTCATCCGGAATAGGTCATTGGGGTTGGCAGCACCGGCGCTTGCGGTGCCCCTATAATACCCCAACCCAACCGGCGCGGGCGACTTAACCGCCCGCGCCGGGCGTTCAGCCCTGTTTGCGCAGCAATGAATAGAAAAACCCATCATGCTCCTGTCCCTGCCCGGGCAATAGCTGGCCGGGTGATGGCAGTGCGACGGCGCCCTCAAGCGCCTGCTGCATCCATTGGTCCTGCTCAATCCCTTCCTGCGGAAAGACCGAACACGTGACGTATAGCAAAGTCCCGCCGGGCTTGAGTGTTTGCCACAGGGCAGAAACAATACGTCGTTGCAGTGCGACAGTGTCGGCAATATCCTGTTCGTGGCGCAGCCACCTGATATCGGGATGCCGACGCACGATCCCGGATGCGGTGCAAGGCACATCGGCAAGAATGGCGTCAAAAGGCTGCGTGTCCCACCACGATTTCAAATCAATCGCATTGCCGGCACGCAGCACCACACCCTCATCATTCAAATCGAGCCGCTGCAGGTTCGAGGCTACCCGTTCCAGACGACCCTGGTCGATATCCAGCGCAGTCAGCTGCAGCCGGGCCTGCATCAACAGGCCAGCCGTTTTGCCGCCCGGCGCGGCGCAGGCGTCCAGCACCCGCATACCATCAGTGACCGGCAATAGCTGGGAGGCCAATTGCGCACCCGCATCCTGCACCAGCCACCACCCTTCTTCGAATCCGGGGATTTTGGCCACCGGCAGCGGCTGATCCAGAATCACGCCATGATCCCCGATAGCCGAAGCAGAAATGTCTTGCGCCTGCAGCACCGCCAGCAGGGCTTCCCGGCTGGTTTTGCGTGTATTGACGCGAAGAGTGAGCGGCCCCGGCTGAAAGCTGCTGGCCAGTATCGCTTCCCATTGCGCCGGATACGCCTGGCGAACCCGGCCGATCCACCACTTGGGGAAACCCCAGCGCACATTGCTACGGCGATATGCTTGCTCCAGCAGCGCTTCGCGCTCCCGTTCAAAACGTCGCAAGCAGGCGTTGATCAGCCCCTTGAAGCCGGCCGTTTTGCGGTCCAGGCCGGCGGCAGCCACTGCCTGACTGACCAGTGTATAGGCCTCATAGACCGGCACCCGCGGGTTGTCGCGCACTTCGCGCTCGTCTATTGACAGCAGGGACAAGGCGGTGATCAGCAGACTGTCCGCCAGCGAATTGGGCGGACTACGATCCAGGAGCAGATCTGCCAGCGCATGCCCGCGGGCCAGCTGGCGCATGACATAAAATGACAGTGATTGGACCGCCGCGCGCCGACTTGCCGGCTCGGCATTCAGTATGTCGGTCAGGGAACGGCCTTCGCCGACTGCCTGCACTGCGTATGCTGTTGCCAGCAAAAGCTCGCTTAAGGGCGGAGTGACCGACGCCGCTTGCGGCGAGATGGAGGGCTGGACAGGACTAGTCATTGACTGAAATCCCCGAGCATAAAAAATTGACTGTGCATATACACCGTTAGTGAGCGAAAATGGTAAAATTGCCTGATTATTCATTGCGATAGCAAGCAACCGGCAGCAGATGGCGGACTGGAAGAGCAAAAACAAGGCTTGGCGGTTCCCGGTGTTCTGCCAGAAATACGGTCTCTTTTGTAAGCGTTACCGGCCAACCGGCTTCCAATGCGCGCAATAGCCCCTGCCCTGCAACCCCCGTACTGTAAGTTAAGAATACAGCAGGACAGGCAAAACCGGCAGCGCCAGCGGCCTTGCTGCTGTTTTTGGGGCAAATGGCTCAAGCGCCTGTCAACCTGGCTGCCGGCCGTATAAACCAGGCAAAAACGTGTTGATAGGCGCCGTGCCTTTACCGAAACAGGGCCGGCAACAGAATCCGTTTCGATCTGCCGCAAGAATAAACCGGACGCCTCGGGATACGGTATTTTACTGCCCATACCCCATTAGGTCGCGTTGCTTCCCATTGTTTCGTATTTATTCTCTATATTTTAAAGGTTTTCTATGTCCGCTCCCCGCGTTGGCTTTGTCAGTCTGGGCTGCCCGAAGGCACTCGTTGACTCTGAACGCATCCTGACCCAGTTGCGCACTGAAGGTTATGATATTTCTCCCTCCTATGAAGGCGCCGACGTGGTCGTGGTCAACACCTGTGGCTTCATCGACAGCGCCAAGGCCGAATCGCTTGACGCGATCGGCGAGGCGATCTCCGCCAACGGCAAGGTTATCGTGACCGGCTGTATGGGCGTGGAGGAACAGGTCATTCGCCAGGTCCATCCTCGCGTGCTTTCCGTGACCGGTCCCCAGCAATATGAAGAAGTGGTCCGTGCCGTCCATGAGGTCGTCCCTCCCTCGCTCGACCATGACCCTTATGTAGACCTGGTGCCGCCACAAGGCATCAAGCTGACGCCCAGGCATTATGCCTATTTGAAGATTTCCGAAGGCTGCAACCATCGCTGCAGCTTCTGTATCATCCCGTCCATGCGCGGTGACCTGGTCAGCCGCCCGGTGGGCGACGTGCTGCAAGAGGCACAACGTCTGGCCAATGCGGGCGTCAAAGAACTGCTGGTCATTTCGCAGGATACCAGCGCCTACGGCGTAGACATCAAATACCGTAGCGGTTTCTGGAACGGACGCCCGGTGCGCACCCGCATGACCGAACTGTGCGAGGCCCTGTCCGAACTGGGTATCTGGGTGCGTCTGCATTACGTTTATCCTTACCCCAGCGTTGATGAAGTGATCCCGCTGATGGCCCAAGGCAAAATCCTGCCGTATCTTGATATCCCGTTCCAGCATGCCAGTCCCAAAGTCCTCAAGGCAATGAAACGCCCTGCCTTTGAAGACCGCACGCTGGCGCGCATTCACAAATGGCGCGAAACCTGTCCCGACCTGACCATCCGTTCCACCTTTATTGTGGGATTCCCTGGCGAAACAGAGGAAGACTTCCAGTATTTGCTTAACTGGATGACAGAGGCACAGCTGGATCGCGTGGGCTGCTTCCAGTATTCACCGGTAGAGGGCGCACCCGCCAACGCATTGGGCGATCATGTGCCCGATGACGTCAAGCAGGATCGCTGGGAGCGCTTCATGGCTCACCAGCAGGGTATTTCCACCGCCCGGCTGGCACGCAAGGTAGGACGTGAAATTGACGTTCTGATCGACGAAATCGATGAAGATGGCGATGCCGTGGGCCGCTCTCACGCAGATGCGCCGGAGATCGACGGCTGTGTGTTTATCAGCAGCCCTGAAAAACTGCAGGCTGGCCAGATTGTGCGCTGTACCGTGACTGACAGCAACGAATACGATCTGTGGGCCGATCATAAACCGCTATCTTGATTGTGATTTACAGATGAAGTCTCTGCCTTATCAGTTGCTGGCCTTTGATTTTGATGGCACGCTGGCCGATACTCTGCCGTGGTTTGATACGGTGCTGGCCAGCGTGGCGCAAAAATACGGGTTTCGCAACCCGGCCGAAGACGAGAAGGAACAGTTGCGGCACCGCGATGTGCGCCATATCCTGAGCACACTGGATATCCCCTTCTGGAAGGCGCCCGCCATTCTCATGGAATTTCGCCAGCGCATGCAGGAGGCCTCGCCGGATGTGCATCTGTTTGAAGGCATAGAGCAGGCCCTGGCTGCACTCAAGCACGCCGGCTACCAGATCGCCGTCCTGAGCTCGAACAGTGAAATCAATGTGCGTCGCACATTGGGCAGGGCGACCGAGTTCATCGACCAGTATCGCTGCGGCAGCGACCTGTTCGGCAAAGCATCCAGGCTCAAGACCCTGTACCGTCAGACCGGCTGCACGCCCGAAACCTGTTTGCTGATTGGCGATGAAATCCGCGACATCGACGCCGCGCGCGAATCGGGCTGTCATGCCGCCAGCGTGGCGTGGGGCTATAACCATCCCGAGGTGTTGTCTGCAAAAGGACCACAGTTTCTGTTTTGCACGCCGGATGATATCCAGGCCCAGTTACTGCCAGCTTAACGGCCTATAACGGACCCATAGCGTACCTACAATAACCCCAAACAACACGGCGCATGTTCCAGGCGCGCGCATCGCTCGCGGGCTGACCCGTGCAAGGCTCGGGGATCAGCCCTGTGGCAGCTTCCACCCCGTGACAAAAACCGCGACAGGCTGACGCTTGCCGCCCGCTTTCTGCAATTGCAATAGCCGCAGTGTGCCATTACCTGTAGCGATATCAATGCCCTCGGGGGTAACGGCCAGCACCTGCCCGGGCGCTGCCGAAGCAGAAGCCCCCGCGGCACCGGCCTCAAGCGCACAGGCATCCCACACCTTGACCGGGCTATCGATCCCCGGCAGCATCACGCTGGCCCCCGGTGCAGGGTTAAATGCGCGGATACGGCGCGCCAGCGTAACGGCATCCTCTGATAAGTCCAGCGCCGCTTCGCGTTTGTCCAGTTTGGCGGCATACGTGACACCGGCCTGTGGCTGCGGGCTTGAGTGCAGCACGCCGTCCTTATCCAATGTCTGCAGCACCGCGACAATTTGCCGCGCGCCCATCACAGCCAGTTCATCATGCAGTTGCGTGGCATTCTGGTCCACAATGGGAAGGGTTTCGCTGGCAATGACATTGCCCGTGTCCAGGCCAGCATCCATCTGCATGATCGCAATGCCGGTCTGGCTGTCGCCGGCTTCGATCGCCCGTTGGATGGGCGCCGCGCCGCGCCAGCGCGGCAACAGACTGGCATGGATATTCAGACAGCCATAGCGAGGCAGATCCAGGACCCACTGCGGCAAGATCAGGCCGTAGGCGGCCACCACCATGACGTCGGGCTGCAGCGCTTGCAGCGTCTGGCGGGCACTGGCGGCCTCGTCGGGATACTTGCCATCCAGGCGCAGACTGACAGGCTGGATCACAGGAATATTATCTGCAACCGCCTGCTGCTTGACCGGACTGGGCGTCAGTTTCATCCCCCGGCCCGCAGGACGATCAGGCTGCGTCATAACCAGAGGAACTGAAAACCCTGCCTGCACAATGGCGGCCAGCGCCTGGCGCGCAAATTCGGGCGTTCCCGCAAAAACAACATTCAGCATAATCGTGATACTTGGAAAGTGATGGACAATTGAGTAGCATACCTCAAAGACGCTTTTATTTTCAGCCCCAACCGACATGACCCATCAACATGATCATTCTGCGGTACCTGCGCGCCGGCTTGCCTCCTACCAGGCATCAGAGCTTGTCGCAGAAAGCGAACGCTCGCAGGTAGCCCGGCGCAGCACCTGGGTCAGCGTCGCCGTCAATATCATCCTTGTGATATTCCAGATCATTGTGGGCGTGTTCGCCCAATCTCAGGCGTTGATTGCAGATGCCATTCATTCACTGTCCGACATTTTTTCCGATTTTGTGGTGCTGTTTGCCAATCGTCATGCCGCCAGGGCGGCCGATGCCGGCCACCCCTTTGGGCACCGCCGTTTTGAGACCATCGCATCGTTGGCCATCGGGCTGATCATGCTTGGGGTGGGGCTGGCCATGGTATGGAGCGCGGGGCTGCGCCTGACCGACCCGTCAACGATCCCCACCGTGCATATGAGCGCGCTGTTTGTCGCAATCAGCGTGCTCATGGCCAAGGAACTACTGTTTCGCTATATGTTGAATCAAGCGCAGCGCGTGCGCTCTGCCCTGCTGGTCGCCAATGCCTGGCATGCGCGCTCGGATGCAGCATCATCGCTGGTTGTCGGCATCGGGATTCTGGCAAACATTGCCGGGTTTCCCATGGCCGATCCGCTTGCCGCGCTGCTGGTGGGCGCCATGATTGCGCGCATGGGCGGCAAGTTCTCACTGCGGGCACTGAGCGATCTTGCCGATCACGCCGTGGACGACGAAATCGAACAACAGATTCGCCAGGCCTTGCATGACACGCCCAATCTGCAAGGGTTTCATGATCTGAAGACGCGCAAGAGCGGCGACATGGTTCTGGTCGAAGTGCATCTTGAATTTCCTTCGGACATGACGATCCTGGCGGCGCATGACATTTCCGAACTGGCCTGCGCGCGTATTATGCAGATCGACGATATTTTGCAGGTGACGACGCACTTTGATCCGGTGACGGTCGCTCCCGCGGACACTGGCCGCGAGGTCAATAAATAAGAGATACTGAACGCCGGATATTACGCGTATACATTGTGCGGCGGCATTGGCCCATGCCTTGCAGCCACCAGATCGGGTTTGCTACTTTTGTCAGTGACAGCAGGCGCAATGATAGACGCCAACCGCGTTTTGACATAGCGGCCGGTGCCAATTGCGATCGTTATATTCGTCAGCAGAAACGCCTGACCGGTACAACGTCAGTAAGCATTGTCCGCCCGGCCCTGGCATGCATCACACCTTCCGATTCTTGAACGCCAGCGAAATTTTCGCAAACGCCACCTGCAGATCTTGTGTACCGCCCTGGAACACCACGGGTTTGCCTTTTTTTGTGAAGACCACCAGCCGCTTGGACGCGAGCATCGGCACAAACTTGGCGAAGGTCACGTCCTGCCAGGCCACTTCACGGCGGGTCAGCCAGCTTTGCCGCAAACCCTGTGAATCTATGGTGGTGACTGAGGTCTGCATATAGCGGGTTGTAACAGCGAGCGCCAGGAACACAACCAGCAGGATCAGACCCGTCATGGAAAACAGCACCTGCACCCCGGCCTTGTTGAAAGCCACAAGCGACTGCAATACGATGAGACCCAGCACAACCCAGGCGACCGTTTTCACCCAGGCGGGCCATGCCTGCCCGCGAACGGGCAAGGGTTCGATCGAAGCGAGCAACTGGTCGCGTTCGGACTCGGAAAGCGGCAGGAAATTGATGACCATAAGTGCGCTTACGCCGCCTGCCGTTTGGTAATAATGGCCTTGCCGGCACGACTGGAATTGGCGCGCTGCAGGTAATCGGAGATCCACTGGCCGGTGCTGATGACCTGATCCAGGTCAATGCCGGTTTCGATGTCCATGCCATGCAGCATATACAGCACGTCTTCGGTGGCGACATTGCCAGTCGCGCCCTTGGCGTAGGGACAGCCACCCAGACCAGCCGCAGACGAGTGCACAATGGCAATACCCGCTTCGAGCGCAGCCAGAATATTGGCCAGCGCCATGCCATAGGTATCGTGAAAATGCGCAGACAACATGGCGGGATCGGCCACCGCCGACACGGCGTTCATGACTGCCGTCACCTTGCGCGGTGTGCCCACGCCAATCGTGTCGGCAATATCAATTTCGTGACAACCCAGTGCCAGCATGCGCTTGACGACATCGGCCACCGCAGCCGGTGCGATCTCGCCCTCGTACGGACAACCCAGCGCACAGCTGATGCTCGCACGCACGCGCAGGCCGGCCTCTTTGGCCGCACTGGCCACCGGCTCGAAACGCTCAATGGATTCGGCAATGGAGCAATTGATATTGCGCTGGGAAAAGGATTCACTGGCTGCGCCAAAGATCACCACCTCGTCGGCGCCAGCGGCAAGCGCCCCTTCGAACCCTTTCAGATTCGGCGTCAGAACGGAATAAATAGTGCCCGGCCGGCGCTCGATGCCAGCCATGACCTCTGCGCCATCGGCCATTTGCGGCACCCACTTAGGCGACACAAAAGAGGCCGCTTCCACATTCTGAAAGCCCGCAGCCGACAGGCGATTGATCAGCTCGATTTTAATGTCGGTCGGAACAAATTGTTTTTCGTTCTGCAGGCCATCGCGAGGCCCCACTTCAACCACTTTTACGCGTTCCGCAATTGCCATGACTATCTCCGATCAGGCTTGATTCTGTTTTTGATGATGCAGCTCGAGCATGCGAGCCAGCTCTTTCAGATGATTGCCAATGAAGGTGAGCGTGGTTTCGTCGGTAATCTTGCCACCTTCGCCTTCGGCCTTGTTTTGTACTGTGCCGACCATGATTTCGGGCCGATTGACCAGATGAATATTCATCGCAACCAGGATCTGGCGCAGGTGATATTGCATTCTGGCCCCGCCGATAGCGCCGCCCGAGGCCGAAATGATTGAACCGACCTTGTTGTCAAACGGCAGCGGACGCAAGCGCGATACCCAGTCGATCGCGTTTTTGAGCACACCGGGCACCGAATAGTTATATTCAGGCGTCACAAAAATCAGGCCATCGGCCGCAACAATGGCGTCGGCAAACGTCTGGACTTCTTTGGGAAATCCGGCATCCTGCACGTCCTGGTTATAGTGAGGCAGCGTACCGATGGAAGGAGCGTAAACCAGTTCCAGATTATCCGGCGCCAGGTCAGCCAGTTGCCGGGCGATCGCGGCATTATAGGATTTTTCACGAAGACTGCCGATGATGATCAGAACTTTGAACTTGGTGCTCATTAAGCGCTCCTGTTTGGGCTTGGACATGAATAGAACCTGGCTGGCGCATCGTTGCCGACGCCCCTTTGGCGGCATGCTGCGGTGGCAATTGCCGGCACTGAAATACCGAGCGAACAACGCTGCGGCATGCGTGACGGCATCGACTTTGCTGCGTTGCTTATTGTAAGTGATTCACCCGTTGCAGATAGCGTCCGTCTGGCAGGCGCACTATTTTACCGGCCATTTCCAATTCGGTCAGCAACCCCGCCAGCGTGCCCACCGTGGTGTCAAGCCTGACCAGCAGCAAATCCATGGAGACCGGGTCAAACCCCATCTTCTCAAGCAGCGCCTGGTGTGCCGCATTGCTGGTGGTCGTGATCACGGCTGGCGTACTGCGCGCGTCGCCCGATTGCGCCTCCCGGCGCGTTCCAGGCGTTATGAGCGCCAGGGGTGTGGCCGCACGCTTCGAGCCAGGCTGCGGCTGCCGCCCGGATTCACGGCCCAGGCCGGCGCCAGGGCTGGGTGCCGAACCGCTGCGCGCAAGCTCTTCCAGAATGTCTTCGGCGGTTTCCACCAGCTTGGCGCCCTGCCGGATCAGCGCATGGCAGCCACGTGACAACGGCGAATGAATGGAACCCGGAATGGCAAACACCTCGCGACCGTTTTCCCCGGCCAGACGCGCTGTAATCAGCGAGCCGCTGCGTTGCGCGGCTTCGACCACCAGTACGCCGAGCGAAAGCCCTGCGACGATTCTGTTGCGGCGAGGGAACTGATGCACCACCGCTGCGGTATCCAGCGGCAATTCGCTCACCAGCGCCCCCTGCTCCCGGATCCGCATGGCCAGCCCCTTGTTGGCTGCCGGATAGACGCGATTGATGCCCGTTCCCATGACCGCAATGGTGGCCGGCGCCGCGCCACTGGCCAACGCGCCCTCGTGAGCGGCCGCGTCAATGCCCTGGGCCAGGCCGCTAGCGATGGTCCAGCCGGCATCGGCCAGATGTCGTGCGAAAGCGAAGGCATTATCGGTGCCGCCTGCCGTGGCCGAGCGCGCGCCCACCATGGCAAGCACGGGCCGGGACAGCGCCTGGGGATCGCCGTCCACATAAAGCAGGGACGGCGGATCGGCAGTATCCAGCAATCGGGCGGGATACAGTTCATCGGCCAGCGTCACGATATGATGGCCGGGGCGGGCAAGCCAGTCGAAAGTGCGCTCGATCAGG
Source organism: Advenella sp. FME57 (assembly GCF_014897675.1). Lineage (GTDB taxonomy): Bacteria > Pseudomonadota > Gammaproteobacteria > Burkholderiales > Burkholderiaceae_B > Advenella. The sequence continues at coordinate 53,430 of NZ_JABUXU010000006.1, forward strand.
GTGTGGGTAACCGGGTCGACCGCTGCGGCCAGTTGCACCGCCTGTTTCTGGGGCACCACCTTCATCAGCGCCGCCACCGAGGCGCCAAAAATATCCTGAGGCAGTCCGAAGGCAACCAGCAGATGACGGGCAGTGACCGGGCCTATCCCGGGTTCCAGCGTGAGACGAATCCACGCGTACCGCTCTTCATCTGACATTGCCATATCCATCCGCTTGAATTTGTGAAAAAACACCCTATTATAGGAATATAGTCGCAAGAGAATGATGATTTTTCTGCGGCACCCCCAGGATTCCGATGCATCATGCAATTTGACCTGCTGCGCCAGAGGGGCCCGGCGGGCTGTGAACCCCAAGCAGCATCGATTTCAATTATAATATTGGCCATGGCACTCTTACCTATTCTTCAATTTCCCGATCCCCGGCTGCACACGGTAGCAAAACCGGTAGCCCAGGTGGATGACCGCATTCGCCAGCTCGTCCGTGACATGGCTGAAACCATGTATGCCGCACCCGGCGTGGGGCTGGCTGCGACCCAGGTCAACGTGCATGAACGCGTGGTGGTCATTGATGTCTCCGAAGAAGGCGACGACCTGCTGGCGCTCATCAACCCTGAAATTATCTGGAAAAGCGACGATAAACAGGTATATGAAGAAGGCTGCCTGTCGGTTCCCGGTGTTTACGACAAGGTGGAGCGCTCGGCCAGCATTCGCGTCCGTGCGCTCAACGAGCAGGGAGAAACCTTCGAATTTGACGCAGAAGGCCTGTTGGCCGTATGTGTCCAGCACGAACTGGACCACCTGCTGGGCAAGGTATTTGTTGAATATCTGTCGCCCTTAAAGCAAAGTCGCATCAAGACCAGGCTGAAAAAACAAGCCAAGGAACAGGCCGAGGCCTGATTGAGCAGGAACGGCCGGATGCAGACCCGCAAAGGCCACCGCTGTCCCCAGGAGCAGACGTGCCTGGACCCATCCGGATCGCAAGCGCGCCCATCGCCCTCGCCAATCAGCAATCGCCCATGGCCGATCATCAAATATAATTGTTCTGATTTCTCCACCGCCCCGGCAAACCTTTCCTGCCGGCCGGTGGTTGCTCACGGTCCGTCGATCCCTTCTGCCCGCCGCATGGCCCGGCCGCACCCGCGACAGGACTGCCAGCTAACATGAATGCGCCCTTTTTTGCCCTGCCGCCCAGTGCCATTTTTGAAGACGGGCGCAGCCGTCGGGACAGCGAGGCGCGGCTGCTGGATCAGGTCGACCGGCAGGGACAGCGCCTTGCGGTCATCCACCAAGCCAGCCAGGGAATCAGCGTGCCGCGCAGTTATCAGCGCAACCGACACTTTGAAGCGGCCAGCAAGCAGTTGGCCGCAGCGGGCCTGCCCGTCGATGTTCGCCTGTCCGGCGGGGGTGTGGTGCCCCAGGCGGCCGGGGTAATCAATTTACATCTGGCCTACCCGGTCCAGGCCAATTATCCGCTGCAGCATGTCGAAGCGCATTACCTTGGCCTGTGTGAACTGATTGCCAACGCGCTGGCTGCTTGCGGCATTCATGCTACGCCCCAGCCGGTGCAGGGCTCGTTCTGCGACGGCCGGTTCAATCTGGCTGTTGATGGTAAAAAAATCGCCGGCACGGCCCAGTACTGGCGTCGCAACCGGACGGCAACAACACCCGCTTTTTCGCTACTATCGCATGCGGTGATTCTGGTCAATGCCGACAGCACGAAACTGACCGACATGGCAAACCGTTTTGAAGTGGCGCTGCACAGCCCGGTACGCTATCTGCCGGAAAAAACCACATCGGTCGCGGCGTTACTGGGCAGGCCTGTGACTGACTTTGAACAGATCCTGCTGCAGGCGCTGCAGAACCCGCCCTTCTGAGGCAGGTTCTATTTTGCTTTTTTATTCGTAAGAGCGACTATCTTCAATGACCTTGCCGTCATTGGCCAGTTCGCCGACCCCGACAAAAACAATGGCGGCACGCAGCTTGGTTTCTTCCCGAACCACATTACCCAGTTTTTCCTGCAGGCCTGCGGCGGGCACGCCGTCCACTTCCACAAAAAGGGTCATGTCATCGCGCCCGGTTTCACCGGAAACGACCAGCCTGGCCTTGTTGATCTGCTCAAAGCGAGCGACGATTCTGGCCACTTGCTCCGGGTGCACAAACATGCCCCGCACCTTGGTCGTCTGGTCAGCCCGTCCCATCCAGCCGCGAATCCGCTTGTTGGTGCGACCGCAGGCTGAATGCCCGGGCATGATTGCCGACAGATCTCCAGTGCCAAAACGCAGTAGCGGATAATCGGGATTCAGGGTAGTCACAACAATTTCCCCCACCTCGCCTTCGGGTACCGGCTCATTGGTGCCGGGCCGCACAATTTCCAGCACAATATCTTCGCCGATAATCAACCCATCCCGCGCTTCGGACTCATAGGCGATCAAGCCCAGGTCGGCAGTGCCGTAGGCCTGATAGCCGTGAATCCCGCGTTGTGCGAACCAGGTCTGCAACGACGGCGGAAATGCTTCCCCGGAGAACAGTGCGCGCTTCAATGACGGCAATGCGATCTGCATTTCGTCGGCTTTTTCCAGAATCAGTTTGAGAAAGCTGGGGGTGCCTGCATAGCCCTCGGGCTGCAAATCATGGATGGTTGCCACCTGCATTTCAGTCTGGCCGACCCCGCCCGGAAATACCGTACAACCGATGGCCAGCCCAGCCGTTTCAAACATGGAACCGGCTGGGGTGAAATGATACGAAAAGCAGTTGTACAACAGCGTATTGGCTCGAAAGCCAGCCGCATACAGCGCGCGGCCGAAACGCCAGTAGTCGGCTCGTTTGCTCTCGGGCTCATAAATGGGGCCGGGCGAGGCAAATACACGCGCCGCGTCACCCCAGCCAATCGTTGAAAAGCCGCCAAAGACGCGTTGCACGACAGTGCCCGCCCCAGGGCCAGGGCCCGCGTGGGCGGGCTTTTGACCGGTCTGCGTACGTTGCGCATGCTGCCGCTTGAGCAGCTCAGATTTACGCAATACCGGAATGGCGGCTAGCGCCTGGCGACTGGTGATGCGGTCCACCGGCACGTCCTGCAACTGCGTGGCAATTGCCGGCGCCCGCTCGCGCGCTGCAGCCAGCGCTGCGGGCAATGCCGCAAACAGATCGGCCTCACGCTGCGCCTGATCGCGCACTTCCAGAGCATCGAAATACTCAGTCATTCTCTGCTCCTAAGCCAGCCAGCGCTTGCGGCGGCGATAAAATTTGGTGTCACGAAAGTTTTTCCGATCGCCGCTTTCAATGCCCAGATAAAATTCTTTCACGTCATCGTTGCTGGCCAGCTCCTGGGCCGTGCCGTCCATCATTACCCGGCCGCTTTCCAGAATGTAGCCGTAGTCGGCATAACGCAGCGCGATGTTGGTATTCTGCTCGGCCAGCAAAAAGCTCACCCGTTCACGGGTATTGAGGTCACGCACGATTTCGAAGATTTCCTCGACAATCTGCGGCGCCAGACCCATGGATGGTTCATCCAGCAGAATCATTTTAGGGTCGGCCATCAGAGCGCGCCCAATGGCCGCCATCTGCTGTTCCCCGCCCGAGGTATAGCCAGCCTGGCTGCTGCGACGCTGTTTGAGTCTGGGAAAATACTGGTACACCCGATCCAGCGATGCCTGAATGTCGCCCTTGCTCACCTTGCGCGTATAGGCGCCGGTAAGCAGGTTCTCCTCGATGGTCAGGTGGCCAAAACAATGACGTCCTTCCATGACCTGTATCACTCCCCGTTTTACGAGGTCAGCCGGTGTCATACTGTCGACCCGTTCATTCTGGTAATGAATCGTCCCTTTGGTCACGTCGCCGCGCTCGCTTTTGAGCAGGTTCGATACGGCACGCAATGTCGTCGTCTTGCCGGCGCCGTTTGCGCCGAGCAGCGCCACAATCTTGCCTTCCGGCACCACCAGCGAAACGCCGCGCAGGACAAGAATAACGTGGTTATAGATCACTTCAATACCGTTGACGTTCAACAGGAGCTTTTCAGGTTCCGGCTTGGCGGCAGCGTCTGCTGCAGTTGGCGTGGTTTGCATATTGATATCCCGCTATGTGCTGTCTGATGGGTTGCCCATCCCCCGGCACCGTACCGCGCCGGGGGTGGACGCTCCTCATCCCTCAGGAAGAAGTCTTGCTGCAGTCACGTGGAGTCACTTTCTTTGACTGTGCGTATTTCTCGGCTTCAGACTTGACCAGCGGTCCCACATATTTCTGGTCTGCCTGATACAGATCTGAAGCCGGAACAAACTTGCTGCCGTCCCACTGGACGATCCGGGCCCAGTCTTCACCAACGTGGTTGGCGCAAGAAGTTTTGAACGGTTTGATGATTTGGTCAAAGCCGATTTCCTTCAATCGCGCTTCGGTCAGGTTCAGGTTTTCGAAACCCCAGCGCACCTGTTCGGAAGTCATATGCTTGCCCTTGCCGTATTTTTCCTGGGCAGTGCGAATGGCCTCAACCTGCAGCATGGAAATGACCAGACCACGGGTGTAAGCGATGGTGCCCAGGGTGTTTTTGCTGGAACCATTGCCCTTGTCAAACAGATGCGTTTTCAGATCGTCGTATACCTTGCCCTTGGCTTCCCCGGTATTGTGAATCGTAATGGCGTTGTATCCCTTGGCCACCTCACCCAGATCCTTCACATCGCCCTCTGACCCGGCCCACCAGATGGCATAGATCTTGTCACGGGCGTAACCGGTAGCCTGCGCTTCACGAATGGCCGTTGGCGTCATGATGCCTGCACTCCACAGCAATACGTAATCAGGCCGTTTCTGGCGGATTTGCAGCCATGTGGATTTCTGCTCAACACCCGGTGCTGTCACCGGATAAAGCTGCAGTTCGAAGCCGTTGGCTTCGGCCCGCGCCTTGAGCAAGGGGATCGGCTCTTTGCCATAGGGCGAGTCATGATACACAAGGGCGATTTTCTTGCCTTTGAGCTTATCTTCTCCCCCCAGTTTTTTGGCAATGTCCTGAACCATTACATCAGCCGCGGTCCAGTAGGTACCCAGCAACGGAAAATTCCATTTAAAGACAGAACCGTCTGCAGATTGAGACAAGCCATAACCCACCGTTTCGATAGACACCTTGTCTCTCGGGGCCCTGTCCGAAACCGCAAATGTGATACCGGTGGACTGTGAATCAAAGCCCGACGCGCCGCCGTGAGCAGCCTTAAAGCGCTCGTAACACTCTACGCCGCGATCTGTCGCATAGGCGGTTTCACATTCTTCATAGGCGATCTTGACGCCGTTGATGCCGCCGTCGCGCTCATTGACCAGCTTGAGGTAATCAATCTTGCCATCGGCCCAGGGAATACCCAGCGGCGCGAACGAACCCGTACGGTAGGTCAGCAATGGAATAAATTGTTCGTCGGCTGCCTGCACCTGTAGCGGCAGCGTACCCAGCACTCCGGCGACACCCAGTGCGGCTATCCATTGTTTCATTTTCAATTTCATGTCTCTCTCCTCGGATTTTCATCCAGATAGGTTTTATTTATTGAATACATCCAGCACAGCAAACAGCACACCACTAGTGCGGAAACGGCCAAATCCGCAATTTTTCTTTCGCAATACTCCACAGCCGCGCCAGACCATGTGGCTCGACGATCAGGAAAAATACAATCAGGGCGCCAAATACCATATGCTCGATATGCGCTGCCGTATCCACTCCCAGCGAGAGCCCCAGCATTTCGGGAACCCGGTTGAGCATAATGGGCACCAGGACGATGAAGGCGGCCCCAAAAAAACTGCCTACGATAGACCCGAGCCCGCCAATAATAACCATGAACAGCAACTGGAAAGAGCGGTTCAGATCGAAGGCAGACGGCTCCCAGGAACCAAGATGGATATAGCCCCACAAAGCGCCGGCGATACCCACAATGAACGAGCTGACGGCAAAGGCGCTGAGCTTGGCATACATGGGACGGATCCCGATAACAGAAGCGGCCACGTCCATATCACGAATGGCCATCCACTCACGACCGATGGCGCCGCGCACCAGGTTCTTGGCCAGCACTGCGATGACTATCACAAGTGCAAGTACGAACAAATATTTCTGCAAAGGCGTTTGTACCGGCAAACCGAAAAAGTCCAGCCGTGGCACCGACACGCTGCCCGATGATGAGTTATTGGTGAAGAATGGAATACGCAGGAAGGTCCAGTCTACAAAGAACTGCGCCGCCAGCGTGGCAACCGCCAGATACAGACCGCGTATCCGCATGCTTGGAATGCCAAAAAGAATACCCACCAAAGTGGCAAAGACACCGCCCATCAGAAGTTGAAAGATAAGTGGCAGTCCCGGAAAGCGTACGCCGAAGTTCCATGCGGCATAGGCCCCCACCGCCATGAAGGCGCCGGTGCCCATCGAGATCTGGCCGCAATAGCCCACCAGAATATTTAAGCCGATAGCCGCCATGGCCAGTATCAGAAACGGGATCATGATCCCGCCCAGGAAGTAATTGGTAGACACAAGCGGCACGACAACGATAGCCACGATCAGCAATAACGCAATAAAGATACGGTCCTGCCTGATCGGAAAAATCTGTTGATCCTGCCGGTAACTGATTTTGAACTGACCGTTTTCACGATAAAACATATGGATTCCCTTGCCTTTTACACGCGGTCAATGATTTTTTCGCCGAACAGACCCTGCGGGCGGAACAACAGGAACACCAGCGCTAGCACATAGGCAAACCAGATCTCGATCCCCCCGCCTATGAACGGACCGATATAGGCTTCGGACAGCTTTTCTCCAACGCCAATAATCAGGCCGCCGATAATGGCGCCGGGCACTGATGTGAGCCCACCCAATATCACAACCGGCAATGCACGCAACGCCGCAGTGGACAGCGTAAACTGCACGCCAAACTTTGAGCCCCAGATAATCCCGGCAACCAGTGCCACAATGCCGGCGACGACCCAGACAATGACCCAAATGCGATTCAGGGGAATGCCGATAGATTGCGCGGCCTGGTGATCATCTGCCACGGCACGCAACGCGCGCCCTGTAGCCGTGTACTGGAAAAAGAACGCCAGCAGCGCCACCAGCACTGCTGAGATGACAGCGGCCGTCAGGTCTTCCAGGCTGATCAGAATGCCCCCTTCGAACACCGAATCCAGGATGAACGCAGGATCCTTGGGCATGCCGACATTGATGGAGTAAACCGAGCTGCCGAAGATAATCTGACCCAGTCCATCCAGGAAATAACTGATGCCCAGCGTGGCCATCAATAACGTGGTGCCTTCCTGATTGACCAGGTGGCGCAGCACCAGCCGCTCCACAAGAATGGCGAAAAGCACCATGACGCCAGCGCTGACAATGAACGCCAGGATATTTGCCAGCAGCAAATTTTCAAATCCCAGCCATTGCGGAATCCATACCGAAAACCGTGCCATGGACAAGGCGGCGACCAGCACCATGGCGCCCTGGGCGAAGTTGAACACCCCCGATGCCTTGAAGATAAGAACAAAACCGAGTCCGACCAGCGCATAAAGCATGCCGCCCATCAGACCACCAAAAAGCGTTTCAAGAAAGTAAGCCATGATGATCAGTGCTCCACACCCAAATAAGCCCGAATCACATCCTCGTTCGAGCGCACTTCCGACGGCGTACCATCGCCGATTTTTTTACCGTAGTCGAGCACCACTACCCGATCGGAAATGTCCATCACCACGCCCATATCATGCTCGATCAACACAATCGTCGTACCGAATTCGTCATTGACATCCAGAATGAAGCGGCTCATATCCTGTTTTTCTTCTATATTCATGCCCGCCATGGGCTCGTCCAGCAGCAGCATGCGTGGCTCCATGGCAAGCGCCCGACCCAGGTCCACGCGCTTTTGCAAACCGTAAGGCAGCCTCCCGACCGGGGTTTTGCGATAGGCCTGGATTTCCAGGAAATCAATAATGTTTTCGACAAATTCGCGATGGGCGATTTCCTCTTTTTCTGCGCCGAATATCCGGAAGGCTTGCGAGATCAGCCCGCTTTTCATGCGCAGATTGCGTCCGGTCATGATGTTGTCCAGCACACTCATTCCCTTGAACAGCGCAAGGTTCTGAAAGGTGCGCGCCACCCCCATCTCTGCCGCACGACGCGGCGTCATCCGGCCAAACTGTTTGCCATCGAAGTGGATGCTACCGTCCTGCGGCACATACACTCCGTTGATCACATTGAGCATGGAGCTTTTACCGGCCCCATTAGGGCCGATAATCGCACGAATCTCGTGTTCCTTTACATTGAACGAAATGTCGGTCAGCGCCTTGACGCCGCCAAACCGCAGCGAAATATTCTGCATATCAAGGATCACCTTGCCGATTCTGGCTTCACGTTCGTCACTCATGCTCATGCGGCCTTTTTAAGAGGATCGGATACAACGACGGCAGGGTGAATTTTCAACTCTGCAGCAATTTTCCCGGTTCGTCCATCTTCATATTTCACTTCGGTTTCGATGTACTGACTCGGTTTACCGGAAAACAGCGCATCGATCAGTACACCGTAGCGTTCAGCGATGAAAGCGCGACGCACCTTGCGGGTGCGCGTCAGCTCACCGTCATCGGGGTCCAGCTCCTTGTGCAGAATCAAAAAGCGGTGGATCTGCAGGCCCGATAATTGCGGGTCCTGCGCCACATCTGCATTGACCTTGCCGATGCAATCGGCGATCAACTCATATACTTCGGAGCGCGAGGCCAGATCGGTATAACCGGCATAGGCCAGACTGCGCCGCTCGGCCCAGTTGGCGACGGCTTCCAGGTCGATATTGACAAAGGCCGTGACAAAGTCACGATTTGCACCAAACGCCACGGCTTCCTTGATAAACGGAAAGAACTTCAGTTTGTTCTCCACATACTTTGGTGCGAACATACGCCCGTCACTCAAACGGCCCACGTCCTTGGCGCGATCAATAATCCGCAGTTGCCCCTGAGCATCAACAATGCCGGCATCACCTGTGTGATACCAGCCATCTGCGGTGAACGATTCACGCGTGGATTCGGGATTGCGATAATATTCGCGGAACAAGCCGGGGCTTTTTACCTGCACTTCACCACTTTCGGCAATACGCAATTCGACGCCCGCCACGGGAGGTCCAACAGTGTCGGCAGATACCTGTCCGTCGCTCTGAACGCAAACGAACACCGACGTTTCGGTCGACCCGTAGAGCTGCTTCAGATTGATTCCGATCGAACGGTAAAAGCGAAACAAGTCAGGACCGATAGCTTCGCCAGCGGTATAGGCTACGCGCACCCGGTTCATGCCAAGCGTATTGCGCAGCGGTCCGTAAATCAGAAGATTACCGATTGAATATTTAATACGGTCCAGCGTGCCGACGGCTTGGCCATCCAGGATGCGCCCGCCCACGCGGTGGGCCAGCTTCATGCAGGTATCGAACAGCCATTTTTTGAACCTGCCAGCGTCTTCCATGCGAATGGTCACATGCGTGAGCAAGTCTTCAAGAATGCGTGGCGGCGAAAAATAATACGTCGGCCCGATGTCATGCATATCAATCGCCACGGTCGCTGGCGATTCCGGGTGATTCACCGTAAAGCCGGTGACCAGCAGTTGCGTGTAGGAGAACATATTCTGGCCGATCCAGGCAGGCGGCAAATAGGCTAGCACCTCTTCCCTGTCGGTCAGATTTTCCAGCTCCTGAATCACCTGCGCCCGATCAATCAGGGCGGCATGCGTGAGCACCACACCCTTGGGCTTGCCTGTGGTTCCCGATGTATAAAACATCGCGGCCGTATCGTCGGGCTGCACGCGGTTTACTGCATCGGCATAAGCATTGGGTGCGCCTGTTGCGTACTGGTCGCCCAGTTGCTGCAGGTCTTCCCAGGACAGCAGCTGCGGATCGCTGTAATGGCGCAAGCCACGCGGATCGTCATATATGACATGAGCAAGCGTAGGCACCTGTTCACGTACCTCGAACATCTTGTCGACCTGCTCCTGGTTTTCCGCCACGACAACCCGCACGCTCGCATCCTGGAGCACGTAAACCATCTCCTGCGCAACAGCGTCCTGATACATGGGGACGGGAATCGCGCCAACCGCCTGCGCAGCCATCATCGCCATATACAGCCGCGGTCGGTTCTCGCCCACAACTGCAATATGTTCGCCGGGCTGCACCCCGAACTGCAGGTAGCCATTGGCAACGCGCTGTACCTGCGCAGCAACCTGCGCCCAGGTATAGGTCTGCCAGATGCCCAGGTCTTTTTCCCTGAGCGCCGGCCGGGCTCCGCGGACTGCTGCGTGATGCTGCAGCAGTGCAGGAAATGTCTGCGACACGGCGGCACTCGTGCTGTTTACTTGTTGCGGCATGTTGTCTCCTTGCCTGTGTCTTCGGGCGCTGATTTATTTGTTCTGCCCGCCCCGGTCCGGATACCCCGTATTGGCGAAAAGCCCCGGAAACTTTATGTGTTGCTAAGTTAACGGTTTGATTGTAAGCTAACTGTCGCCATCACGACATTCTATGATTTTCTAGGGTAAGTCCTATGTCATCTTTTTCCCCCGAGGCCGCGCAGTGGTTCAATCTGCTCGCGCCCGAGCACCAGCGACGCGTGCTGCAGGATGTAACCGTTGCCCATTATGGAAACGGCGCCCTCATCGCGCGCAAGGGCGAGGCCGCCGATCACTGGATCGGCGTCATGGATGGCCTGATTCGAATTTCAGTGGGTAATGCCGATGGCAAGGTGGCATCCCTTACCGGCATCCCGGTCGGTGGCTGGCTGGGTGAAGGCAGCATCCTGAAGAAAGAATGCCGCAAGTACGATGTCGTGGCCCTGCGCGATTCCTACGTGGCCAGACTGCCGTCCCGAACCTTTGAGTGGCTGCTGGACAATAGCATTCCGTTTAATCGCTATCTGCTGGATATGCTGAACGAGCGCGTGGGGCAGTTCATCGGTCGCGCCGAACATGACCGCCTGCTCAACGCTGATGCCCGCGTTGCCCGCTGCCTGGCCGAACTGTTCAATCCCCTGCTGTATCCCGGCCTGAAACAGCGGCTGGCCATCACGCAGGAGGAAATGGGTTATCTGGCCCGGGTATCGCGCCAGCGCGCCAATCAGGCGCTCAAGAAACTGGAAAGTGAAAAATTATTACAGGTGGAATACGGCGCCGTATCCATCCTTGATCTGGACGGCTTGCGTCGCTACGGCGCATGATCGTTGTACGGTGAGATTCATACCCTCATCGCCTGCATCAGGGTATTTACACCGTGATATTCATATCGTGATATCTGCAACTTGAGATCTGCATCAGACAATCCACACCTTGATATCAACATCTTATATTGGCACCGAGATATCTGCTCCTCGAGATTAGTGCCGAGAGATACACACTAAGTATTCACGCCAAGCCATTCGCCCAGGTTATTGCACCGGGTCATTACACCGTGAATGTAGCTCACCGGGCTATCAACGTCCGTATCAGCGCACTGGGGGACGCTGGCCGAACAGCGCAGACCCAATGCGCAACTGCGTCGAGCCTTCCTGTATCGCCAGCGCAAAATCGGCGCTCATTCCCATGGACAAAACCGGCAATGTGCGGCCCTGTTCATCCTGGCATTGGTCACGCAACTGGCGCACACGTTCAAAACAGCGCCTGATCCGCTCCTGCTCATGGGTGTTTTCCGCCACCGTCATGAAGCCCTTCACGTTCAGGGTGTCATAGTCGCGAATAGTTTTAAGAAATTGCGGCACAAGCTCGGGCGCCATGCCGGTTTTGCTTTCTTCATTGCTGGACTTTACCTGCACCAACACATCCAGGCGGCGACCGGCCTGCTGCAGCCGTTTGTCCAGCGCCTGCGCCAGCTCCAGCCGGTCCAGCGATTGCAATTGGCTGGCATAACGCACCACTTCCTTGACTTTATTTGTCTGCAGGTAGCCGATGACGACCCATTCGATGGAGGAATCATTCAATGCCAGCGCCTTTTCTTTCATTTCCTGGACCCGGTTCTCGGCAAACTGGCGCTGGCCCAGCGCCATGGCCTGGCGCACGACCTCATGCCCAAAGGTCTTGGAGACCGGCAAAATGCAAACCTGCTGCGGGTCCCTGCCGGCACGTTCACATGCCAGACGTACCTGTTCATTGACGGCGGCAAACTGCTCGGCCAGACTCATTGTGTACCCTCTTGTTGCAGCAGCCTGAATCAGGCCGCTTCCTTGGCATTCATGTTAGTGTCGGTATCGGTGACCGCAGCCGTGTCTGACCGCAATTTGCCGAACGCCCACATCACCTGTTTTGGCGTGAGCAAAATACGCCAGTATCGGTCGCGCAATCGCCCCCCTGGAATATACCATGGTGAAACAATACGTGAGATGCTCCAGGCCGGTCGCCACGCCCTGGTACGCGTCATGCGGCCGGTCAGCGTTAGCACCGGAATACCGGCAGCCGAAGCCAGATGGCCAATGCCCGACTCATTGCCAATGAACCAGCCCGATTCCCGAATGTAGCATGCGACCCCGGTCAGCCCCGGATTATCCGGCAACGCTGCTCCCACGCCTGTAACCCATTGCCAATCAGCGCGCTCGGCTGGCGACACAATAAAGGCAGGTTCAAAACCCGCCTTTATCAAATCTGTAGCCAATTGGCCAAAATACTTTGGCGCCCAGCAACGCAATGCGCCGGTGGAGGTCGGATGGATCGCCACCCGTCTTGGATAGCGGTTCTTTTCAATGCCGCCTGGCGCGACCATACCGTTGGTATGCGTGCACCCGGTATGTCCAAAGTAATCGCGGCAAAAATCGCGCATTTGATAGGCCTTGACAAAGCCCTTGCCGGTAATGACCATGTGTTCGTCGTATATGACTGCGTTCGAATTTTTTTGGGTCAGATCGAACGGCCAGCCGGGATGCATTTGTATGGCCCGATCAAAGCCGCTGAGCGCTGCATGCGCCTGCTGCTCCGTCAACGACCGATGAATGGCAAAACCCGGAAACCAATCGCGCAATTGCCAGATATAGTCACTAAAGATGGACACCTGAGCACCATTGTTACGAAAATTATTGGCAATCACCATCATAAGCAAGGAATCGCCCAGACGCGGCGCCATCAAAATGGCTACCTTTTCTTGTTCGCCCATATATGTCTTTCAATCCCCATGATCAGACAACATGGCTATTGTACTGTTGTCTGATTTGCCACATGACACCACAATACCGGGTGCGCCAAAATACCGGGTGCGCCAAAAGTGACAAACTTGCCGAAGCCCCGATCTGCTGCCCCGGCATGACGTATTTGACAAAACCGCGTAAAAACTTACCCTGATTAATGTTCAACACCCCGGATTCTTGTGGACAGGGCCAGATACACCGCCACGATCACGGTATAGAACCCCATGGTGCGCAAACCGCGGAACATCAGCTCCGAGAGCCCGAAGACGGCAAAGCCGACACAGACTGCAGCCCCCATTGCCGCGTAGGTTCGCAATTCCTCATTGGTTGTGCGCAACATTCGCTTGATGAAGACGGCAGCCGGCGCAAAGTAAAGCAAAAAAAGGCCCAGCACCCCAAACAATCCGTAACTGCTTAACGCCTGCAGCCAGTCGTTATGCGGTTCTCCCCATTGATTGGCCACCACTTCGGAAACCAGCCCGCGCTGCACGCCGTCCGTTTTCATGAATTCGGAAAAATAGTTGTTGGCGCCGGACCCAAACAACGGATTCTCTTCCCAAATAGCAATGGTTGAACGCCACAACTGCAGACGTATGCAGATTGAAGACAACTTGGTGCGGTCCGTGGTGATACATTCCTTGAATTCTTTCTCGCCCAGTTGCACCCGGTCCTTGATACCGGGTATGGTCAGGGTGACGGCTGCAGCCAGCACCAAACCAACCAGAAACACGCCGGCCAGCTTCATGCGATTATTTTCCCGCATATGGATCATGATGCCAAACAGCAGAAAAAAGGGCACCGCCACCCAGCCGCTGCGCGTTTGAGTAAGTACAAACGCCGCAATACCCAATATCCCCAGAATGATTTTGAGAATCTTTTCTGTTCTGGCAAAACGTGTAAACGTCACATTACAGGAATACAGCGTGATCACGCTGAGCAGAAAAGTCAGATCGCCATAGCCCACGGCATTGTATACGGCACTGGTTTCCGGTCGAATGAAATCGGGCAAGGCCAAATAGACGATGAATACAATAGCAAACACCAGGGCTGCGTATACACCGAATACAGAATAGGATAGCCAACGGCGAGGGACATAGCAGCAAGCAGCGACAAGCAGGGGCAGGCCGGCGGAAAAACGCAGTGCCTTTTCAAATCCCGCGCCGTCACTACGGTCATTGACCAGTTCAGATACCACGACGGCCACAACAAAGACAGCACACAGGGCGAACAGCCACGAAAACGTCTTGAGCCGGAAGGTACTTTGCGCCGGGCGCAACGCGACCACAATAAACAGCGACAAAACCAGCAGGAAATAAAAAAGCGGACTGGGGACGCTTTGTGTGCTCATGACGGCAAGTGGCATTGCCACCAGCGCCAATATGAATGTCAGAAAAACAGGGCTTGCCAATTTATTCTGGATGAAATGTGGCATTCGGTGTTCCTTTTCCGTAAAGCATATGACAAAGTGCGGACTTTGCGTCATCGGGATTATAAAACGGGTTATTAAGCCTCGTCCAAATTTGTATCAAGCTGCAAAAACTATTGGCTGCAATTGCGCGATACGGCCATAATAATCGCCGATCGGCACGCTGCCGCCCGAACTCTTCTGCTAGAATCGGACTTTCCTCTCATTTGTCAAAATGACCATCTATGGATAATCAGAACGTACTGCCAGACCTTATTGAGCAACTTCAGGTCGAGTCACTGGGTAATGACGTTTTCAATGGTATCAGCACCGACATCTTTGGTACAGGCCGCATTTTTGGCGGGCAGGTGCTGGGGCAGTCTCTGATGGCAGCGTCGCTGACGGTCAGCCCGGGTCGGGTCGTGCATTCGCTACACTCGTATTTCCTGCGTCCGGGCGATACCAGCAAACCGATACGCTTCGAAGTGGAACGCACCCGTGACGGCGGCAGTTTTTCGGCCAGGCGCGTGATCGCCTCGCAACTGGACCAGCCCATTTTCATTATGAGCAGCAGTTTCCAGGGAGAAGAACCGGGTTTTCAACACCAAACCCCTGCACCCGTCGTGACACCACCAGACTCCCTGAAAAATGAAAAACAACTGATTGCCGACATTGAGCAGAAGCTGCCCAAACGCCTGGCCAGTCTGGTCGGGCGGGATTTTGCCATTGAGATGCGGCCAGTCGAGCCCAGCCATATGCTTAAACCGGGCAATTACGATCCGCAGGCCCACATCTGGTTTCGCGCCGCAGACAAACTGCCCGATAACCCGCTGCTGCATCGCGCCATGCTTGCCTATACATCAGATTTCTACCTGCTGTTTACTTCCCTGCTGCCGCATAACCAGACGCCCTTTTCCATAAGCATGCAAATGGCCACTATTGACCATGCCATCTGGTTCCACCGCCCGTTCCGTATGGACGAATGGCTGCTCTACTCCCTGGAATCGCCGAGCGCCAGCAATGCCCGCGGCTTTTGCCGGGCGCACGTGTACAACAGCAAGGGAGACCTGATCGCTTCCACCACCCAGGAAGGGCTGATACGCAAGATAGAGGAGCACTAATTACGAACGCTGCGAACCTGCTGGTTCAGCGCCTGGTGCCCAAGAGGACCGGTTTCTGACAGAATGTATCCAAAAGCGGCGCAAGGCCGCTTTTTTTGACCACCGGAAAATCCAATTGCCCTGCAGCCTGCAGAAGATCACCTGCAAAAGGCTAACGCCGCCCGCTGGTGGCATTTGCGCCAGCACTCGGACACGAGAACCACGCCGCGGCCCATTACGAAGGTACAGGCATCCGAATTTTCCTGACAGCAGAGCCCACATTGCAATGGGTTCCCATCACCAGTCATCACTTCTCGAAAATAGCCTTGAGCCTGGGCCACAGGCCCTGTATAACGAATGCCGACCCCTGCTTGGACAAATGAGTCCCATCGGAATACAGAAACTGTTTGCGCTTGATCATGGTCACGCAGCGTCCCCCTGCGCACAATACCGAATAGGGATTGATGAATTCAACGTTTTTATGACTTTGCGCATATTTTTCCAGACTGCGGTTCAGCGCATAAGCGTTGCCCTTTTCTTCATTGAGTTCCAGATATTTGGCGCACACCAGCGGCAGATAGCCCGGCCGGTCAACGCATGAGGCCAACCCTACCTGGGACCCCGCTCCCGGCGGCGTACCGATAATGACAAGGGTATTGGTCAAGCCTATCCGCTCATGAATGGCGTCGAAGTTTGTTTCCAGAAAGCGGATATAGGTCTCTGTATCGGGAAAATCCACGCGCTTGCCGTCGGGCGTGCCCATGGTTTTCTGGTAATTCTGATAGCTAACCGCGTACAGCAGCGGCACTTTGGACAGTTTTGCCTCTTTCAGGGCATAGTCCAGCCGTTCCACGCAGTCCTTGCGCGGCACGCCATCGAGCAGGCGGGTGTAACCGGGTCCGAAAAAACAGCCATCTTCGAATGAGGTATCCACCCATTTCTTATTGGCGGCCAGGATCTGGTTCAAGCCGAAGGCGTACTGCCTGGCATAGCTGTCACCCAGAAGGACGGCCGATTTGCGTCGACCATTGGCGTCCCCCAGTACCTGGCTGCCCATGGCAAACCCCTCTCCTCCGTATTGTTCTTCATGGAACCGCGGAGAATTGGCCATATGCTCGGCGAAATAATCATTCATCCGAAAGCTCATGCCGTTGCTGGTCATGATCATGAGCGCCGGTACGAGGATCAGTGCAAGCGCAAACACACGCTGTATAGTCTGTTTGAAATACCAGCTATACAGATCCACACGGCGATACCGGTTTTCCACCAGCACATACATCAAATAACCCAGAATAAACGGCGCGATCACCAGTGCCCACCTTTCGGACAGCAGCAGCGGCCGGTAAATGTAATACTTGTAGAACACAATCAGCGGCCAGTGGATCAGATACATCGAGTAGGAGATCAGCCCCACCGTGACCATGGCACGATTTCTGAAAATATTGCCCAGGTACTTTGCCGGGCTCGCATAGATGCACAACGCCGCGCCAATGGCCGGCACCAATGCATGCAGCCCAGGAAAAGTCGTGGTTTTATCATAGACAAAGATACTGTACAGCAGCAATGCGATGCCCACTGCCATGATGATTTCGTACAGGATCACGCCTGGCGTATGCCGCTTGCGATAATCCACCGCAAACACCATCAGTCCGCCTATGGCAAACTCGAACACCCGAAAGGGAGTCAGATAATAATTGGCAGATGTGTCTACCGACAAATACCATTGCGACAGCGCCAGTGACACCGCCCCCAGCGCCAATAGCGCCCACGGCAATAAGGCACGGTTGAACCGGTATACGAGAAAAATAACAAACGGCCAGATCAAGTAAAACTGCTGTTCCACACCCAGCGACCAGGTGTGCAGCAACGGATTGGTTTCTGATGACGTATCGAAGTATCCCGACACCAGCCAGAATCGGAAATTGGAGACAGAAAACAGGGCGAATACGCTGGAGTCGGCCAGGGCAACGTAGTCGTCCGGCGAAAACAGCAGGAACCCTGCAATCAGGCACAACACCAGTGTCAACAGCAGAGCCGGATACAGGCGTGCAACACGCCGCGCCATAAAGCGCAAAAACGAGAATTTGCCTTCAATACAACTGTTGAGCAAAATCCCGGTGATCAGGTAACCCGAGATGACAAAGAAAACGTCTACCCCGACATAACCGCCACTGAACGCCTGAAAACCTGCATGGAAAAACAGGACGGCAATCACCGCAAGGGCGCGAAGACCATCAACACCAGGTTCGTAGGATGCGGACTGCGTTTTGGAGGTCGTTGAAAACAGGGACATCAGGGCCTTTCTTTATTGAATAACCGGGACTATGTTAATACAAATCGATGACGGCACATCCATGGTGCTGTATATGCATCTGTAAATATTGTGTGGATT
Organism: Advenella sp. FME57; assembly: GCF_014897675.1. Taxonomy (GTDB): domain Bacteria; phylum Pseudomonadota; class Gammaproteobacteria; order Burkholderiales; family Burkholderiaceae_B; genus Advenella. The sequence goes on from NZ_JABUXU010000006.1 coordinate 71,451, forward strand.
CCTTATCAATTGTTCCCGCCCATACCCGACCAGCCTCCGGCTTGTATCCAATTGCAGCAATTCGATCGCCACAGGGACATGAAACGCTTGCATGGCCGCAGTCCCGCTTTGCTCACCGGGCTCCGCCGCCACCCCAAAGGGCGAGTCTACGGCAAAAGGGGCGCGTATCATGTCTGTATCAGGAGACGGGCAACAAAGCTGACATACAGCCTCGGCAAAGTGCCGCTCAGTGCCTGGCGATGCCGCCAGCGCCGGTCGCTGTCACACCTGCCGTGGCGGGTTCAGGCGCCACTTGTCGTTCTTGCTCAAGCGCCTGGTAAAAGCCGTCCATCAGATCAGACCATTGCGCATTGTACTTAGGCACAAAATCTTGAAGCAGCGACTGGATATGCGCCTTGTTGGCCAGCACGCGCTTCATCCTGACATAGATGGCATAGGCATTATCCACGCAGGGCTCGACCAAATACCCGGCCAGTTCTTCGGAAATGCCCGAGAAAATATCGCCAGCGGGCCCGACAATGCATGGTACGCCCAGCGCGCTGCATTCGAGCACCACCATGGGCGAGCATTCGGTATTGGTCACATACAGGTTCAAATCCAGCGACGCCAGCAAGGCGATAAACTGTGGGCGCGGCAATTGTTCATAGGACTCCATCCTGCCCAGTTGCCGAAAATCCAGATCCCTGAAGGTAATACGCGGCACATTGGTATGCAGGGTCCAGTTCTCTTGCCCAAGCGTGGCCAGCAACTGCACAAACGGATTCTTGTACCAGGAACTGACAGCGGAAAAAACGCCGATATGGGCCACCCCATCGTCGGCACGCCGGGTAACGGTAAGCGTGAACTGGCGACGCAGATCCGGAATCGGATTGATCAGTCCGAAGCTTTTGATGCCAATCACATTCAGAATTTTTTCCAGGTCAGGCTTGACTGATATCACGCCGTCAATAACACGACTGTTATATAACTTGTGCCACAAGTTAAAGTGTTCCAGCTGGCTGGGCTCGACCCATTGCGCCGGCGAACCGTGCCACAGAAAGTACTGCTGAATCTGCGGGCCACGTTCGCGGACTTTTTTCGCCATGGTCAGATGAATGACAGACCCCCCACTATAGATAATCTGCGTGGGCGAATTCTCAAGCAGCGTGTCGACCGCCATATCCAACTGCGGATGATTGGCCACCTCCGGGTATTCGTCATCAAAATAAGGAAATCGGAATCGCCCATCGTCAAACAGGCTTTCAGTAGACGCGGCCACGCCCTTCCACATGGGCGCGTAGACCACCACAGGTCTTTCCGGACTGCGCTGCTCAAGCGTAGCCTTGTAAGCCTTCTCTACAGTCTCATATTGAGCTGCGCGGTCAACCGCGTTGGCGCCAAATATTGACCTGCTGTTGCCATGCAAAAGGCGGTTATACCAAACGGCAGCTTTGGGAAACAAGCGGTCAATTGTCCGCACCAGCCCCGCGCGCTTGAGAAAAAAAACAAATGTTCTGGCGCCGTTGACGGCATATTGTCGCAAAACACTGCGGTTGATGCTGTAGCTCTGCTGGCGGGTGGCCACCGGTATCGTCCTGGCAGCCGCCGCCTGTAGAAATTGCAACCATTGGGCCCTGAGCGGGCCTGTGGCGGCAAACTGTTCGTGGAATGCCTGCAGGTTGGCCTGTTTCATCGCAGAAATTCGATCCCGTGACTGGACCAGCGCCTTGAGCGTCGTATAAAACTGCTCGGCGCTTCGCTCGATCACAGTCTCTTGCAGATATTCGGCGGGTAGCACTTCCCTGGCAATGCCGACAGGCGTGGAGACAACGGCGACGCCAAGACTCATGGCTTCGATCAGCGTGAGCGGCGTTCCTTCCGCCAGAGACGCAACCAAAAGAATATCCTGCTGCGCCAGCGTCGCCAGCACTTCATCGCGTGATCGCTTCTGCTGTGCCGAATCGATCACAGTCAGCTCAACCGGAAAACCTTCCTGTTTGAGCCGCTCGACTGCCGGTCTAATAATCGACTCCAGCCCCTTGTAGTCGCGATAACCCGCGTACTCACCCCATTTGGAGTTGCCGGTCCACATGATTTTGATGGGGCCGCCGGCAGCAACCGGCGCTGCCTGGCCGCCAGATACCCCCGCCTGACTGATCGGCCAGTCGATGAGAACACCGTCGGGTCTGGCGAAGAAATCCTGGCTGTCATAAATCTGTTTGAGATCGGCATTGGTTACGAAGTAGCCATTCACGAAATCAAACACCAATTTTCGCTCGATCAGTTCATCGGTCGAGTGGTAAAGATAGTCCGGAATATGCGTCGTAACGACAAGACCATTCAGGTGCACCGCCGCTTTGGATTTTGCTCCTACAGTTTCAAAAATGACCTTCAGGTGTTCCCGGAAAAAAAAGTGCACATGCGTAATACCATCATCTGCCATTTTCTGCAGAAGATGAGAGGCAATCGGATAATCAGCCCAGTAATACAGACTGACCTCGTAATCATCCGACAGTTGCTGCTTTACATGACTGGCAATAATGTCAAATGCCCAGCCCTGTATATCAACGATAAACGCCAGCTTCTTTTTCATATCTGTCCCGGGCCGCACATTCAAAACGACTGCTCGTAGGCCGAAATCACTTCCTCTACCGGTCCCACCATCATTTGTTTGCCGGCATCAAGCCAGATCGCCTTGTTGCACATATCACGGATGACCTGGTTCGAATGCGAGGCGACAAAAACGATCTTGGCACGCTGTTGAAATTCCTTGAGTCGTTTGTTGGCCTTTTCCAGAAATGCAGCGTCACCAACACCAATCACTTCATCGAGCAGCAGAATTTCCGGGTCGAGTGCCGTTGAAATGGCAAATGCCAGGCGGATACGCATACCCGATGAATAGGTGCGGATGGGCAGGTACAGATAATCGTTCAGATCGGTAAATTCGGCGATCTCCTCGGTTTTTTCCTTGATCTCGGCTGAGGACATACCCAGCAGCGTACCACGCAGGCGAATATTGTCATAGCCGCTGAGTGTCTCGTCCATACCCAGCCCCATATCGAGCAGCGCCACTGCGCGGCCTTTGGTGATCAGGGTACCGTTGGTTGGCTCATAAATGCCTGCCAGCACCCTGAGCAAGGTCGACTTGCCCGCCCCGTTGCGTCCGACCAGACCGACCCTGTCGCCGTTGCCAAATTCGAAATGCAGGTCCTGCAGGGCCTTGACCACTGTAATGCCGTGATCGGAGCGCAGACGATCGTTCTTGAGCGAGCCCAGTACGCGCAGTTTCATGGAACGGCCGCTAAGGTCGTACACCGGCATCTCGACATTAAGATTTTCTGCTTTTATGTATGCGGTCATGATTACACCCAGAAAGGAACGCGGGCACGGTAACGCCCGTGCATAAAAATAGCCAATATGGTTCCGGCCACCGCCATCACCAGGCAGACAACCCAGTTTTCAATACTGGGATATTCGCCCAGCAGCGGCGAACGGATGATTTCGATCAGATGCGCGAACGGGTTCAAATCAATGATCCATGGATACTTGTCGAGCATCTCCTTTTTGAACAAAATAGGCGTGACATAAAAGATGACCTGCAAAATACTGATGACAATCTGCGGGACATCACGAAAACGAGCGCAGACCAGAGAAGCTACTGTGCAAATCCACCACAGGTTCCACAGCAGCAACAGCATGCCCAGGACAAACAAGTGCAAGGTGTGCCAGAACGAAATCTGAAAGCCGATCAGCACCAGTACGACGATTACGAAGTTGTGCGCCAATACGATCAGATTGCGCCAGATTGTCTGCAGAATGAAAATGGATCGGGGCAGCGATATCTGCTTCAGATAATTGGTCGAGGCAATATAGGTATTGCAACCATCGGTAATAGTCAGCGATATAAAAGACCAGATCACCAGTCCAATAGCCAGCATCGGCAGGTAATCGCGCAGATTCATCTTGAACAGCGCACCGTAGATCACGCCCAACGCGGCAACCATGACGCCCATACTGATGGTCAGCCAGAATGGCCCGATTTTCGAGCGGTTATAGCGCTGCTTGATTTCAAGCCAGGCCAGAAGCATCCAAATGTGGTGATGCTGAAGGCCCGCGCGGATATCGCTCAGACCCCGATTGATATTGAACAAAAACATGTAATGTAAACTCATCCAAAAAAAGCCAGATTCGCCATCTGTCGTGCCGAATTGCCTGACGATGGGCGCTGCAGGCCATTTGCCCGCCAGCGGAATTATTATCTGTACAGATATGCGCCGCAAGTGCGATGACGCCGTGCGAACATCTCAGCCTGCACGGCCAGACGCGCAAAGCGCATCCTGAGCGCTGACAGGGATGGATTTTACAATAGGTCCCCCTAATAACGTAAAACCCATGCGCAGTGCAGCAAATATTGGGGCCGTACTGATTACAGCAGGTTTCAGCCCCCAGCGCCACCCCGTGCACGCACCTGAATTCTTACAATATGCTGACAACTATCCGGCAATATGCCAGCGTTGCCGGGCGAATCCGACCAAAAGCAGGAAGACAGCGAGCGAGCCCGCTACGATACTCCAGTAGTAATACCGGAAAAAAGGCGCGTTCGCTACCAACAAATAGGACATCAGGTTGATACCCGCCGATAATGACAAGGCAAGGGTCACCGCGCGGTGCGGCAGCCTTGAGGCAACGCTCAGGCAGAACGTGACCGCCGCCACCGCCAGCCAGAATGCCCCGGTAAAGAATAACGGGACCAGCTGTGCAATCGTATTGACATACAGGCCCAGCATATGACGTATGCCATTGGTCTGGCTGCTCTGGTAAGAGCTACCGAGCCAGTACCCGTAGCTGGGCTTGTCCAGCTGGAATGGGGGCGCCAGCGAAAACCCCAGAAAGCGCAGGAAAACTTTGCCGCGAAATTGCAGATACATCCATGGATGATCGCTTACTGCCGCTTTCCAACTGGCCTTGACAGCCTCATAATTGAGCACATGGCTGTAGCGGAAGATATTGTCGCTTACTGAAACCTGCGAACTGCGAGTCACCGTCGCTAGATCTACCCCCGGCACCAGCGAATGCTCCATCTGTGTGGACATGTATGCCAGATCATCCACCATAATGACAATTTGCGGCGTGGCTTTGGTGGTATTGAGAAAATGATAATTGAACAGATTCAGGCACATCAGTTGCGCTATAAAAAACACGCACGACAGGGCGAGCACGCGCGCCCACTTATAGGGAACCCGACGGTTTGCGAACTGTTGCCAAAAATAGCCTACGATCAGCGGCAGGCAGGAAAACAGCGAGTTATAGCGAATGCCAATGGCAACGAAAATGAACAATGAAAACAGCGCCAAACGGCCGCGTGATGGAGGTTGAAGCATCACAATGGCCGCCCATAGCAGCGCATAGGCGGTTGTCACATCCTTCCAGATCACACCGGAAAGGTTGATCACGAACGGCAAAAAACCCAGCAGGTAGACAAATGGCGCGTAGCGATGATCGACACTGCGATTGACGCAGTACAATCCGAACCACAGCAGGAACAGATCAAAAAAAAGAAAGCCTGACGCTGCCGGAAACACCCGATTCAGTCCCGACCAGAGCCAGGCCATCATGGGCGGATGCCAGTCATTGAAAGACTGGGCATTGGCCTGAGCAAGCTGATCCAGCGTATCCGGCGTCATGATGCCGGGATAAAAGGCCAGTGCGCACACGATGAAACCCACAACTGCAATCAGGTCCGACCAACGCAGCGGCTTACCGGGAAATGGCATTTTTATCATATTTATACATTCCCAGGCGCAATTGCAGATAATTGACAAACATGCCAGCCAGACTGCCCACCGCGACCCCGAGTACGGGAAACTGGCGCACGGTGGGCGACCAGGTGATTAGAGCGGCATAGGTCAAATAATTGACCGCGCCACCGGCAAGCATCATCACAAAATATTGCACAAACTCAAGCCAGGGCGCCTTGTTGGAAGACTTGCTGCGAAAGGTCAGGTTGCGGTTCAATATCCACGTGACGAACACGGCGCAGGGAAAGGAAATGGCCCGGGCCCAGTAATTGCCCACGCTGTCTCGGAACAGGTACAAAACGGCAGTGTCGGCGACAAACCCTGCCACGCCGACCAGGCCAAAAAGCAGGAACTCCCGCAACAACGGCTTCATTGCGGCGTTCTGGAAAAAAGAGGAATGGCCAGGTAGGCAAACCGGCGCATTTCCCGCCGGCTTTTACCAATGGAGTCCAGAATAATGCCGGCCACAAACAGCTGCATGGCGAAAATAGACAGACCAGTGGCCGCGACCGCCGTGGGCAGCCGGGGCACCAGTCCTGTCTCCAGCCAGGTCAGAAACAGAGGGATGGCCAGGCCAAGTGCGCTCAACGCAAAAGCGGCAGCCAGAATGGACAAACACGCCAGTGGCCGCTCGAACATATATAAACGCACAATGGTCCGGGCAATACGAATGCCGTCCTTATAGGTACACAACTTGCTGTCCGACCCTTCGGGTCGCGCACCGTAAGGTGTAGCCATCTCGCCATAGGGCATGGCGTTTTCCAGCGCATGTACGGTCAGTTCGGTCTCAATCTCAAAACCAGAGGATAGGCTGGGGAAGGATTTGGCAAACCGCCGGGAAAAAACCCGGTAGCCGGAAAGCATATCGGTGAACTGCCCGCCGAATATCTGCATAACCGAGCCGGTCAGCATACGGTTGCCGAATCGGTGGCCCTTGCGGTAGTTGGCGTTTGCGCCTTCATCAACACGACACCCCACCAGCATATCCAGATGCTCGTCCAGCAATTTTTCGACCATGGCCGGAGCCGACGGCGCGTGGTAGGTTGCATCGCCATCGACCATGATATAGATATCGGCCTGCGCGTCGGCAAACATGCGCCGAACCACGTTGCCCTTGCCTTTTTCCTTGACATGAAACACGTGCGCCCCGGCTGCCCGGGCCACTTCAGCTGTGTTGTCCTGGGAATTATTATCAAAAACATAGATCTGCGCCTGGGGGAGTGCTGCCGCGAAATTGCTGATGACAGTACTGATGGCAGCCGCTTCGTTATAGCACGGTACAATGACCGCGATTGTCGGGAAAGTGTGTTCTTTCATGGTCGCCACTGACTAATGTCCTTTTGGATTGATCATGCGAACTGCACATCGGCGCCCGTGGCTTTATCTGTCCAGGATTCCGAGCTCGCGTACATTGCCCTGCCCGATGGCGGGCCGAACCAATTTTTGTGCGCTGCCCCAATCACAACGATGGTGCAGTACAAAATTTACACCCAGATACACTTGTTCTGTTTATAGCATAATAGCGGGGTATCCGGTCTGAAAAATACGATTCCTGTTGTACGCTTACGATTTTGACATCGCGACCGCAATGACACATTCGATTCCCTTTTCGCTGCTGATGGCTGTATATAAAAATGACAGTCCCGATTTTCTGGCGCAAGCGCTGGACAGTGTCGTTGCTAATACCTGTCAGCCAGCTCAGGTCGTCGTGGTCAGGGATGGGCCGGTCACTCCGGAGCTCGAACGCGTACTTCAGCAATATTCAGAACACCTCGCGCTTGATCTGGTCTCGTTGCCGGTGAACCAGGGCCTGGGGCCGGCGCTTAATGCCGGGGTCCTGGCGTGTCGGGAAGAATGGATTGCCCGCTTTGACAGCGACGACATCTGCAGTCCGACCCGTTTTGAGGAGCAACTGACCTATATTGCGTCGCATCCGGAAACTGGCCTGCTGGGCGGCCAGATTCAGGAATTCGAAACGCATCGGGAACACACGTACGCTTCCCGTATTGTGCCAGTGGAGCAGGCAGCGATTTTCCGATTCGCCAAAACACGCAATCCGTTCAATCACATGACGGTCATGTTCAGAAAATCTGCCGTGCTTACCGCCGGCAACTATCAGAATGATCCGCTTTATGAAGACTATGCACTATGGATACGCATGATCATGCAGGCGCAGAAGGTCGCCAATCTGCCCGCTGTACTCGTATATGCGCGGGCTGGCAATAATATGTTTCGCCGCCGTGGGGGCTGGAAATATGCCTGGAACGAAACGCGCTTCCAATATGGGTTCTACCGTAAAGGATTCCTCTCCCTTCCACAGCTGGCAATCAATATTGCCACCCGGGTGCCCGTACGCCTGGTGCCGAACCAGGCCAGGGCTTTTATCTATCGGCATATATTGCGCCGACCGAACCAGTAGCGTTATTTAAGGACGCCAAGCTGGCGCAGGATGCGTCCGCCGGCGGACCGCAATTTTCGCAAGGCAGGGCCTGTGTGTTCATTCTCATACAATCGGTTATAGCGCACCCACAGGCGATAGCCTCGTGAATCCAGAAAAGCCTGCTGCTGTGCAGTGGGTCGGTCTTCACTCAAATCTTCCAATTGCCTGGAAAGCGCGTCAAGCCGGTAAGCATAATTGAGATTTCTATCCCTTGTGTCTTGGAGTTCTTCATTCAGCATACGATGCCTGTCTGTCAGACTGATCAACGACTCATTGAGCGCAGCAATGTCGGTCGCAGCATGTTCAATGACTTGCAGATCCTGCGGATCCCGGACGCGCGATACACTGCCAGGCTCCTCGCTCTGGTCGGGTTTGCTGTCGGTGAAGGTCACATTCGAAAACCGTGAAAGGGAATAATCATAGACTGCCCTGTTCTTGAAATATCCGCTTGGATGCATGGTCACTTCGCAGCCCATCAAGGTACCCAGGATCGACATATGCAGCCTATCGGAATGAATTTGCTCAAACTGCGACATCAATTCGAGCAGCGGAGACAGTCGTCTGATACACATATCCTTGTCAAACCAGGACTGGCTGTTCCACAACAGTGACAAGTCATAATTATGAGTGTAATGAGCCGCGTTTCTAGCTTCCTCGTCTTCTCGAAACAGATTCAGTCGCCCGCTGCGATGGTCGATCCCGTGCACATTGAATGCCGAAAAATCGGTAGCAAATGCCAGATCGTGACAGAGAAACACTCGATCCTGCATGCCACGGATAGCTTTCAGGTGATCGTAGGACACACGCTCCCTGGCAAAGATTGTGATCTGGCTTGCATATTTTTCGAAGAAAGACTCAAAGCCTTTGACCGTGCTCGGTAAAATCAGCACTTGTCCGCCTTGTGCCAAATAGCCATCCAGTATCTGTGCATAGTGATTCCAGAGCCCGTCAAGCCAGCCACCGCCGCCACCCACAATAAGATGCTTGGCTTGCGGCAGACTGGAGTCGGTCAGGATATCCTGCATGTTCGGATTGATGCCGATTTTTTCAAAAAGATATAAGGTCCCCAGCCCGATCAGGCCATCCCCAAAATTGCCTGCGCTGGGCAAATAAATCGCATCGTTTTCCGCAAATTCTTTTAGGTTGCTGATCAGCGGTTCACACCCTGTGACCTCACCCTGAAGTTCAAGTCGTTTTTCGATAATACTGCTTTGTTGTGTGCTACCTGACTGGTTATTCATGTGATCCGTCCGCCAAATGAAATATTTCTTTTACACGCGTCATATATGCCTGTTCGCTGTGGCGCTCCAGAACGAGAGACAGCGCGTCTTTCCTTAACTGGTCAACATCAAGGGAGTTGTCATAAAGTTGACGAATCGCATCCAGATAACGATCAGCCATTGTCGCATCGTCAAAATCATTATCGAGCAACAGTCCTGTCTTATCGTGATACACAATTTCGCCAATACCGCCCACATTTGGTGCGATTACAAGCAGTCCCTCAGCCATGGCCTCAAGCACGATGTTCGGCAAACCATCAAACCGGCTGGTGTAGATCAGCGCATCATATCCGGCAGCATGCAAATCTGCAAACTTTGCGAACCCGCCCTTGTAGGCAACGTTGGGAATGGTGGCCAGTTGATTGCCGTTTTCAACAAATACACTTTGTCCATAGACATCCAGCACAATATCCGGGTCGAATTCAAGCAATCTAGCCGCGATGAACGGGATCAATTCAGGACGCTTTTCATAATCCAGCCGCGACGCCCAGAGCAGGCGCTTGACTGGCGAGAACTGCTTCAGATTGTCGGGTAGCAAATCACTGGCGCATTTCGCAAACAGCGTTTCACGCTTAAGGCCATCGATGTCAAGCCGCTGCTCCGCGTAGCGGATAGACGCAGGTTGATCCGAAACAATGTGCGTAAGATTTGGGGCAAATTCTGAGATGAAATACAAGCTGCTACCGTCAGTAAAGTTGACGCCTCGATCCGGATAAACAGCGTTGCTGAAATAATAGAATACCGCCTGATTGGTCAACTCTGCGGAAAACCGTTCGAAGAACGAAAATGCATAAGGACACGACTTGATATGCAGCATGCTGGCGCCCGCCACCGCCTGGATTATTCTAAGTGTAATAATATGGATATCACTTAGCTGCCAGCGCGAACATATGTCATACAAATCGATGAAAGTGCACTGTTCGGGCAGCAAATGCAGCGCATGTTGCTTGTATTTTTCCCCACAAAGTATCAGAACGCGCTTGGCCGGATCCAGCTTCCGCAAAGTTTTTACCACATCAAGAATGTATTTTTCCCCACCACCCTTGGAAACAAACGGAAATAGCACAACGTCGGTAAATTGGGTATCATCCAGGTCCTTGACCGCCTCGTAATAGGCGCAGCCCGGCGAAAGTGGTCCGCCCTTTGACGAACCGACATTGAGCCGCCTGACCAGTTCCAGATCGATTTTCGGCTCTATGTAATTGGCAGCAGCAAATGACTCAAGTATCACATCTGATGCCAGCAACCGTTGACGCATGCGTTCGCTATTGAATCCATCAAACCATTTTCTGCCGTCAATTCGCCGATAATCATCAGCACATCGTTGCACAAATACGCTCGGCATGAAGAGCCTGGAAAACGGAATAATGCGTCCGTGGGAGGTGGTCATAATGCTATTGCGACGTTGTCTGTAAAACAGAATCGTATCGCTGGCCACATCAAACCGATAACCGGCGGCCACAGCTTCACAATTGAAATGCCAATCCTCAAATGCCTTCATGCCGCCACGCGCATCGACAAACTGCAGATTATCGAACACCGACCTGTGGCAGCCGATGCGGGACACGTATGAATTGGCACCGAACAGCATGATATTGGTCACATCCTCGCTTGACGTATATTGCCCCCAATAGGTTCGATCGCCAAACGAGCAGACATGTTCCGGACAAATAATCGTATTGGGGCCATGGGCAAGCAAGGCCTGATGCATCTGGACAAAGAAATTATAGGACACCAGATCATCGGCATCTGCAGTAGTAACATATTCCCCGCCCGCAGCAGCGATGCCATCATTGCGCGATAATCCCAAAGAGCGGTTACTGACGTGCAGAACTTTGTACGAGTCGAACTCTGAATAGTTCGCTTTTTCGACCCACTCGCGCGTGGCCTCATCGGCACTGTCCAGCACCAGAATAAGCTCTGAGGTGAGCCCTTTATGGCGAGCAAACTCTGCCGCGTGGGCAAGCGAGCGCAGCGTCCTTTTCAGGTATGGTGCCTCGTTGTGTAAATTGAGAACAACTGAATAGTCGATAGTCATGTACTTCCCGTTACGACTCAATAAAAAAACGGTGGGCGGGTTTCGCCATCGCTACTGACTGCCAGCAACCCGCAAACCGGTTTATGTCAAATGACCAATATGCCCATGTCAGCGAGCGCCATACCCTGTCAGCATTGTCTTGACTGTCAGGAAAATTATATAAATATCCAGAGCGAAAGAGGCATTCTTGATGTAATAAAAATCATGTTCTATCTTGATCTGCGTTTCATCAACGTCGGCCGCATAACCAGACCGAACCTGTGCCCACCCGGTGATGCCGGGCTTGAGCACGTGCCGATAACTGTAGAACGGAATAAGCTCGTCAAACTGCTCGACAAAACTGGGCTGTTCCGGACGCGGGCCGATCAGGCTCATTTCACCACGGATTACATTGATGTACTGCGGCAATTCGTCAATGCGCAGCATTCTGATAATACGCCCCACCCGGGTAATGCGACCATCGTTTTCCCTCGCAAATGCCTCAGTCTCGTTGCCGGTACAGGCCATGCTGCGAAACTTGTACAAGGTAAAGGGCCGATTGCCGCGACCAATGCGGGTTTGGGTATACAAGATCGGGCCAGGACCATCCAGCCTGATACACACGGCGGTGACGGCGCATACAATAAGCACCAGCGGCAATGTAAGCAGAACAATGAAAATATCGAACAGGAACTTCAGGCGTTCGTAGTTGCGGCTGGGCAACAGCGACCCGATGTCGTTTTCAGACATTTTACGGATCGAAACCCGACCTGTGAGCGATTCCAGCAAATGCTTGGCGTTATAGACGGCCGTGCCCTTGAGCACACAGCGCGTCAGAAAGCGCTCCCAGGTGCCGTCAATGGCATCGAAATCGGCAACCACACCGTCATAACGGATTTCCTGGAGATCCGGCGCCTTCAGAATACGCGTGTCAATGAACGGAATCCTGGTCAGTTCAGCGGCGCGCCCCATGTCGATCACCGCCAGCTTGACCTTTTTAAGGTGCTGCAGCACCATAAATTCGATATGCAGCCAGAACAACGCCACAATACCGCTGGCAAACAGCAGATACCGTGATACTTCCAGGCGAAACAGCAATACGATCAGCGACAGGATCAAATAGATCGCCAGAACCTGAGGCGCGACCAGGGCGGCATTGCGTCCACCAGGGTAACGGGTCAGCAGGCGGAAGACGGCCACGTTAGACAGGACCAGCGCAAGCGTGGTGACAACTGCTGCCGTGACCTGGCCGTTATCGGGCGACCAGACAGCCCGCGGCCCCCACATCAGCACGTAAGGCAATACAACGCACAGACTCCAGCCGATTACTATTGAAAACACCCTGGAGAACAGGAGTTGCTCAAAAAAACGGTCAAACCGGCGGGCAGGAATTAGTTCATTCACGTTTCGGTACTGATCCATGTAATACACGACATGCATTACACTACGGATCGGAAGATAAAGCTGCTAGTTTACCGCTTAAAGGTCACACTTCGCCTGTGAGCAATTAAAGTATTGAAAAGGCGTTGTATTGCCGACAACACCTTATTTCAGGGCGTTTCCAACATAAAGAAGACTCATTCGCATTTATTCCTTACGGTATACTTGGCGCTATCGCTCGACAAGCTTTAACCCTGAACTGTTTTTGGCAGGAACACCTTGAATACTGAACCGGACGCTCACAAATCATTGACACAAATGCTGCAATGGCACGCATACGTCAAGGCTATCAATGCTGCGCCTCGTGCGGCCCCTGCCCCGCGGCTTATCGAGGCCGGTGGCATGCTGATCGACCTGACTGCCCAAACCTATAGTCCGGATGTACTCACAACCACCACTGCCCTGCTCCAAGCCCGCAACTTTACCGGCGCCCGCCAGGCGCTGTTTGACGGCGAACCAGTCAATACCACAGAGAACCGGGCAGCCTGGCACACTCAGTTGCGCACCCCCCGTCCCGTCGAAGAAGTTGCCGAGGAACGCAAGCGCGCGCTTGCGTTCGTTCGGCGCAGCGACAGCGAGCGCCGCTGGCGCAACATTGTCCATATCGGCATTGGCGGCAGCGACTGGGGCGTAAGGCTGGTCGTGGGCGCCTTTGGCTATGCCGGCATGTGGCGTAATATCCGTTTTGTTGCCAATATCGACGGTCATGCGGTCGAGGGGGGGCTTGCTGGCCTTGATCCGCGCGAAACACTGATCGTCGTGGCTACAAAATCGTTCAAAACGGCCGAAACCCTGGAGAATGCCAACCGGGCTATTGAATGGATGCAGGCGGCAGGCATTGCCAAGCCGCTGAACCAGGTGATTGCAGTAACGGCCAACCCACAGGCGGCCCAGGAATGGGGTCTGCAGCAAAGCCAGATATTCCGGTTCTGGGACTGGGTGGGGGGGCGTTTCTCCATCTGGTCGGCCGTGGGTGTCGCTGCGGGCCTGGCGGTAGGGCCCGATGTGGTTGCCGGGCTGCAAAGTGGCGCCAAGGCCATGGACGACCACTTCCTGACCACGCCCATCCAAGAGAATGCGCCAGTGCAACTGGCCATGGCCGGTATCGCCAATCGCAGTATCCTGAATTATGGCTCGCTCAATATTTCGGCTTATGATTCCCGGCTGGCCAACCTGATTCCCTATATCCAGCAACTGGAAATGGAGTCGCTGGGCAAATCGGTCGATATCAATGGACAACCGATTACCGTGCCTACCGGGCCGGCAGTCTGGGGGATGCCGGGCACCGATGCGCAGCATACGTTTTTCCAGTGGCTGCACCAGGGTAGCGACGGCGCGCCGGTCGATTTCATCGCCTGCCAGCACGAGGATCATGCCTGGAAAGAACACCACATCCAGTTGCTTGCCCACTGCCTGGCCCAGCGCGAAGCGCTGATGAACGGCAAGACGTATGAACAGGCGTTGCGCGAAAACATAGAGACGGGAATGCCGGACGCAGCCGCCCGCGAGCTGGCAAAACACAAGGTCCACCCCGGCGGCCGGCCGTCCAACCTGATTATGATGCCCAGCCTGACGCCTTTTTCGCTGGGAGCCCTGCTGGCCCTGTATGAACACAAGGTATTTGTCCAGGGCCTGGTGTGGGGCCTGAACCCATTCGATCAATGGGGGGTGGAGTACGGCAAGGTGCTGGCAACCGACATTACCGCCGAATTGAAAGGCGCAGCAGCACTGGCGCCGCACGACGCCTCTACCCATTACTGGATTGAACGCATTCGGTCGCAAATGGAATGAAAATCCTCTTTACCAATTTCCATAAACGCAACGGCGGCGGGCACGTAACCTATATTCTGAACCTGTTGCGGCAGTTTGCCGACCATGACTGCTGGCTGGCCACGCCCGGCACCAGCAGACTGTTTCGCTATGCCCACGCGCTGGACGGCGTGACGGTCAGGGAACAGACCTTCAATTCCCGTATCGGCAAACTGATTCCGGAAGTACGCCAGTTGCGACAATTGATCAGGCAGGAGCAGTTTGACATTATTCACGTCAACGCCTCTGCGGATCACCGGCACGTGATGCTGGCCTGCCTGGGGTTGCCGCAGCGACAACGCCCGCGCATTGTTCTTACCAAACACAACGACCATTCGGTGCATACGATCGGACACCGGCTGCGCGCCTGGCTGGCCACCGATGCCGTCATTGCCGTCAGCCACTACGTGGCGGGATTGTTCGCCGACAGCGCCTACTCGTGCTTTCCGATACACGTGATTCATCACGGCGTTGACGTGCAGCATTTTGCACCACCCTCCCGCGCTGAACGAAGCGCGGCACGCAAAAGCCTGCTGGGTGCAGATGATCCGCAATTGATTGTGTTTGGCAGCACCGGCGGCACCGATTATGAAAAAGGCTGGCTCGAACTGGTATATGCGGTGGCAGGACTACCAGACGCATTACGCAGGCGGTGCCGTATCGTGGTGGCCGGCGACCCGCCGCCGGACGATATTATCCAGAGTATCGACGGGCTCCAAATGCAGAACCAGGTGATCTTTCCTGGATTGCTGGATGACACGCGCCCCGTGCTGGCCGCCAGCGACTTAGGATTTGTCCTGTCGCACCGGGAAGCACTGTCTTATGCTGCGCGTGAAAGCATGGCATGCGGGCTGCCGACCATCGTGAGTGATACGGGCGGCCTGCCCGAAAACCTGGAGCATGGCGTCTCGGGTTGGGTAACGCCGACACAGGACGTCACCGCATTGCGCGCCCTGCTTGCGAAGATTCTGCCTGATGCGCCAGCCCTGGCAACCGTGGCTCAGCATACGCGGCAACGCGCCGAAGTCTTGTTCAATCTGTCGGTCTTTGCCAACAGCACCATGGATGTATACAAAGGCGTGCGCTAACCCTGTTGTCGCCGTGGGTGCACCAGACGCGGCCTGTCGGGCCGCGCAAGTCCATCTGCGCCATTTCATCTGCACGATTTCACCGGCGTGATTGCATTTGAGCTATTTCGTTTGCGCTATCTCATTTGCGCTGTCTCGTTCGCACCCTCTTTCTTTTAGCGAACCATCCAGACGCTTGCCGCTATTGTTGATCGCTGTCGTCGCTCCGATAGCCCTGTGGGTTGTTTTTTTGCCAGCGCCAGCTGTCAGACATCATCAGTGACAGCCCCCGTCTGGCGGTCCAGCCCAGTTCCCGGCTCGCCTTCTCGGGATTGGACCAGCACTCGGCGATATCGCCTTCGCGCCGGGGCGATAACGTATAGGGAATGGACACCGCCGTGGCCTCTTCAAATGCCTTGACGATATCCAGCACGGAGTACCCTTTGCCCGTACCCAGATTCCAGGTATGGGCGCCGGTTTTATCGTGAATAAAATTTAAGGCAGCCAGGTGACCCTGGGCCAGATCGACCACATGGATATAGTCCCGCACACCGGTGCCATCGGGCGTCGGGTAGTCACTACCGAATATGGCCAGCTTTTCCAGTTTCCCAACCGCCACCTGCGTAATGTAAGGCAACAGATTGTTGGGAATGCCGTTGGGATCTTCGCCGATATACCCGGATTCGTGCGCCCCGGCAGGATTAAAGTAACGCAGAATTGCCACCGACCATCGCGGATCGGACTTTGCCAAATCCTGCAGGATGCGCTCGACCATCAGCTTGGAACTGCCATAGGGATTGGTGGGATTGCCCACCGGACAGGTTTCTGCAATCGGCATGGTCTCGGGCTCGCCATAGACGGTCGCTGAAGAACTGAAAACAATGCGACGGACCCCGGCGTCGGCCATGGCTTCGGTCAGTGTGACTGTTCCGCCCACATTATTATCGTAATACCGAAGTGGCTGGCGGACACTTTCACCCACGGCTTTCAGGCCGGCAAAATGCACCACCGCATCAATATTGTGCGCGCTAAACAGCGCATCCAGCACAGGCCGGTCGCGAATATCGCCTTCAATAAAGATGACAGACTTTCCGGTGATTTTCTCTACCCGGTCCAGCGATGTGACCGAGCTGTTGGACAGATTGTCCAGCACGACAATCTCGTGTCCTGCACTCAGTAATTCGATAACGGTGTGTGAGCCAATAAACCCGGCGCCGCCGGTAATCAGAAGTTTCATGCCGGGATTCCCACTATGCAGATTCAGATCGGAGTGATATTGACCGGATTATAGTGCAATGACCGGCGCAAAACCGGCGGGGCAACCGACTGAAAAGGGCAGATGGCGGGATAATTGACCGGAAAACGACAAACCGGACCGGATTGCCTGCGCAACCCGTGTCCGGTAAATCATGCGCCATGCTCGTAACCATGGCGCAGGCATTGCCTGAATTTCAGAAAACCTCGTCGATAGAGCGATATAGTGCACGCCCAATCGCTAACGCCATCAGAGATCAGGTCTGCTCACATCAGAAACCGGCCGCGTGGGCCTGTTCGTCGGCGTGGTAGGAAGACCGTACCATGGCCCCGACAGCAGCGTGCGTAAAGCCCATTTTGTAGGCCTCTTCCTCGAACATTTTGAAGGTATCGGGATGAACGTAACGCAGCACGGGTAAATGGTGTT
The DNA here is from genome assembly GCF_014897675.1 of Advenella sp. FME57. Taxonomy (GTDB): domain Bacteria; phylum Pseudomonadota; class Gammaproteobacteria; order Burkholderiales; family Burkholderiaceae_B; genus Advenella. Next base: position 88,962 of record NZ_JABUXU010000006.1, read on the forward strand.
CTGAAGGTTGCAGATACTGGCCAATGGTCAGCATATCAATATCATGGTCGCGCATGTCGCGCATGACCTGCAGGATTTCCTCGTCGGTTTCGCCCAGTCCCACCATCAGGCCGGACTTGGTCGGTACGTTCGGATAGCGCTGTTTACAGTCGCGCAACAGTTTGAGCGAGTGCATGTAATCAGCGCCGGGACGGGACTGTTTATACAGGCGGGGAACGGTTTCCAGATTGTGGTTCATGACATCGGGCAGGCCGTTGCCGAAAATGTCCAGCGCCTTGTCCAGGCGACCACGAAAATCGGGAACCAGCACTTCAATCTGGGTTTTGGGAGAACGGCTGCGCGTCTCGTTGATGCATTCGACAAAGTGGGCCGCGCCGCCATCGCGCAGATCATCGCGATCAACCGAAGTAATGACCACGTAGTTCAGACGCATCGCCGCGATGGATTTGGCCAGATTGGACGGCTCGTTGACATCCAGCGGATCGGGCCGGCCATGGCCCACATCACAGAACGGACAGCGACGCGTACATTTGTCGCCCATAATCATGAAGGTAGCCGTACCCTTGCCAAAACACTCGCCAATATTGGGGCAGGAGGCTTCCTCACAGACTGTGAACAGATTGTGTTCGCGCAGGATTTTCTTGATGTCGTTAAAGCGTGAATTGGGCGCCGCCGCCTTGACGCGAATCCATTCGGGCTTTTTCAGGCGTTCAACCGGAATAATCTTGATTGGGATCCGCGACGTTTTATCGAAGGATTTCTGTTTCTTGGTGGCGTCGTACTGTTCGTCTTTGACAGTTGGGGTTACTGCTGTGTTGGTAGTCATAGTGATGTCACGGCCCTTATGGGAATGGACGTTACGGCAATAAGGCAGGTGTATTTACTGACGGCGATTTATGAAAGCCGCATGAAATTTCAGCTTATTTTAACGCTTAATAGGCGCTTATCCGCAAAAACCCTAAGAGCGCCATAAGTTTAGGCGGCGGCGCCTCTGGACAATGGGTGCCAGCGCGCATTCACCGGGCGATCGGGCCAGATCCCTGCCAGACCATGTTCCAGCCCTATCGCGAACACATTGCAGCCACAAACCCCGGCACGTATCAGGAAAACCGGGGCAACAACCGCTCAAGCACGCGCATGCCTGCTTCCTGCACAGTCGTATTGACACCCATGGTTTTCAGATCTACCGTTTGTAAACCCGCGTAGCCACAAGGATTGATGCCTGCAAAGGGTTGCAGGTCCATATCGACATTAAGGGCCAGGCCATGATAGGCGCAGCCCTGGCTGATTTTCACACCGAGCGCAGCAATTTTGGCCAGACTGCCGTCCTGCAAGGACACATAGACGCCGGGCGCCCCAGCCTTGCGACAGGCTTGTTCCAGGCCGAAACTAGCCAGGGTGTCAAGCACGACATCCTCGATCAGCGTCACGTATTGCTTGACGTAAATGCCCTGGCGACGCAAATCGACCAGCGGATAGACGACCAGTTGCCCGGGACCGTGGTAGGTGACCTGTCCACCACGATTGCAATGGACCACCTCGATCGCACCGGTATTGAGCAAATGTTCCGGCTTGCCGGCTTGCCCCAGTGTATAAACCGGACGGTGCTCTACCAGCCAGATTTCGTCCGGTGTCTCTTTGTGGCGACCTTCGGTGAACGACTTCATGGCCTGCCATACCGGCTCGTAGGGCGCAGGCCCGTCCAGATGGCGTACCTGTACTTGCATCACAAAACGATTTTGACCAGCGCGTGTCCGTGCAGCGCACGATACAGATTATCGAGCTGCTCACGGGAGGTGGCGCGTACCGTAAATGTCAGGCCAATGTAGTTGCCCTTGCTGCTTGGGCGCATCTCCACCGTAGCCGGATCAAACTGCGGATCGAACTGCAACACCACGTCTGTCAAGAGTTGTGCCAGTTCGGGATGCTGAACGCCCATGACCTTGATAGGAAAATCACTGGGATATTCAATCAGCGACTGCTCTGGTGGAATGTCTTTCATCATAATCGGGAAATTTCCTTGTCGTATTCAGCCCTTACCTTTCTGTATATGGGGCCGGGCTGGCCATTTCCAACCGGTGCGCCGTCCAGCTCCAGAACCGGCAACACTTCCTTGGTGGCCGATGTGACAAGGATCTCATCTGCAGCAAAAACTTCTGCACGAGTAATGTTGCGGGCTTCAAACGGCACTGCCGCCCGTTCGGCCAGCGTTGCCAGCAGACCGTAGCGAATCCCTTCAAGAATCAGGTGGTTCTTGACAGGCGCCAGCAAGGTGCCATCTTTGACCACCCACATATTGCTCAAGGACCCTTCAGTCAGAAAATCATTGCGAAACTGGATCACTTCATCCACGCCGCGCTCGGCGGCTGCCTGGCGCGCCAGAACATTGCCCAGTAACGACACCGACTTTATATCGCAGTGCAGCCAGCGCTCATCCGGCCCCGAGATTACGCGAATACCGTGCTCGCGCTGCTGTGCAGTTGGCCGGATAAACGGACCGCTGGAGCAGAAAATGGTGGGCGTAACCGCAGGCACGGGGAATACATGCTCGCGTTTGGCAACGCCACGCGTAACCTGCAGATAAATAAATGAGTCATCGGTTTCGGCGCGATCAATCATGTCCTGCATCAGGCCGGCCCAGAACTGTGAGGTTTTGCCGGTGGCCAGGCTGATGGCGTTCAGGCTGCGCTCCAGGCGCTGCACATGCTCGTTCAGCCGGAACGGCTTGCGGTTGTAGGCCGGCACGACCTCATATACGCCATCCCCGAAAATGAACCCCCGATCGAATACCGAAATTTTTGCTTCGTCGGCCCGTACATACTCACCGTTAAGATAAACGATGCTGTCGCTGTCTATACCCTGTATCACAACACTCTGCCCGAAAGATTAGCTATTGAAACTGCTCAGGACCTTGTCCCACATGCGTCCGAAGAAGCCGGCTTGCGGTACATCTTCAAGAACGGTGAGTGACTCCTGCTTGAGTACTTTACCATTGAGCACGAACTGAACATTGCCCACTGTCTGGCCCTTGGTCAGCGGCGCAACCAGTTTGCCGTTAATCTGCGTAATGGTCTGGACCTTGTCTTCCATGCCACGCGGCACGGTCACGCTGACGCCGTCGGCGGCACCCAGCTTGGCCTGCTTGACTGTGCCTTCCCAAACGCGCGGGCTGATGAGCGGCGCATCAGCTGCAGCCACCTGTTTGGCGGTAAAGTTCTGGTAGCCCCAGTCCAGCAGGTTCTGGCTGACCTGTTCGCGTTCGCGCACGGTTGCCGCACCAACGACCACTGAAATAAGACGACGATCATCGCGCTTGGCTGCGGCGATCAGGCAGTAGCCGGCATCTTCCGTATGCCCGGTTTTGAGCCCATCCACGCCAATATTGCGAGACAGCAGGCCATTGCGGTTGTGCTGGCGAATTTTGTTGTAGGTAAACTCAGGCTGGCTGAAATAGTGGTAATACTTGGAATGATCCTTGATCACGTGCTGCGCTAGCACTGACAGGTCGCGTACCGTCGTGTAGTGGTCCGGTGCCGGCAGGCCGGTCGGATCGGTAAAGTGGGTGTTGGCCATACCGAACAGCGCCGCTTCCTTGTTCATCTGGTTCACAAATACATCTTCGCTGCCGGCCACGGTTTCGGCCAACTGAATGGTGGCATCGTTACCAGACTGCACGACCATGCCCTTGATCAGATCATCGACAGTCACTTGTGTATTGACCCGGATGAACATGCGCGAACCACCGGTGCGCCAGGCTTTTTCCGAAACGGTCACTTCCTGTTCCGGGCGGATGCGGTTGTCATCTAGTGCCGAGAACACCAGACTGGCGGTCATCAGCTTGGTCAGTGAAGCAGGCGACACTTTCAGGTCCGGTTCCTGGTTGCCGATAATCTGGCCCGACGTGGCATCAATCAGGAACCATGCCTTGACATTGGTTTGTGGCGGCGTCATGCCGGCCACCTCTGCAAGCACAGGCGTATTGGCGTTGGTTACCGGCACGCTGGAGCGTGATTCAGGCTTGGGGGGTGAAGTAGGGGCTTGTGTAGAGGATCCGGTTTGCGCACTGGTTTGCGTCGTGTCCGAACCTGTGGTTGTCTGCGTGCTGCCCGAGGACGCACTATTGTTGGTTTTATTGAAGAAGACATAAGCGCCGCCTGCGACCAGGACGATGATCAGGATGAGAACAATACGACGTAGGAACATGGAAACGGATCCGGATAGAAGAAAGGATTTGAGAAGAGATGGGCCTGCCAGTTAGGAATTATAAGCGCTTGCAGGACAAAATGCGTTACAGGGTGGTTTCGGCGGACATCTGCTGCAACGCGTCGAGCGCCAGTTTTTTCAATTCGATCAGATAGCCATGAAAAAAATGGGTGGCGCCGGGAATAACCGTGACGGCAATGCGATAGCTGGCGATCCAGTCAAAGACTTCCTGCAGGGGTACCACTTCATCACGTTCCCCATGGATAACTACCGTGTTGGCAGGTAGCACCACCTCGCGCCAGGCGAACCGTTTTACTGCCGTGCCCACCAGGGTCAGCAATTGCGGCAAGGGCTGGGTTTGCTCTTCGTGCAACACCGAGTACAGTTGCGCTGCCACCGACGTTCCAAATGAAAAGCCGGCCAGCAGCCATGGCTTGCCGTCCAATTGAGGATGCGCAGTCAAAAAGGCCTGGATCAGCTGTTGCATGTCCTCGGTTTCGCCGCGCGCCTGGTCAAAACTGCCCTCAGATTTGCCGATACCGCGAAAATCGGGACGCAGCACGGCGTAACCTGCCTGCGCGTAGGCGCGCGACAAGGTCGTGACCACTTTATTGTTGCGCGTGCCACCATGCAGCGGGTGCGGGTGCAGAACCAGCGCCCAGCCCAGTAGCTGCTGGGCCTGATCGGGCCAGTCGACAAGACAGTCGATGCGGCCTGCCGGGCCGACGGTATCAAACGGTTCAGTCTGGATAGACATTAGCGTATCGGTCCTACTTCAATGGCGCCTGGCCGAAATTCGGTGGGGGTCTTGACGGTCGCCCCCAGACGCGATTCGCCCGGCTTGAGGCCAAACCAGCCTGCGCCCAATCCGTAAGTAAGGGCATTGGCCAGGACGACAATAAAGAAAAGCGTGCGCATATCAGGCGTCCGTTGAGTGCTGTGCAAGCGCGCGCAGGCCGTCAAGGACCGGCGATTCGCTCTCGATGACCGGTATTGTACCAAATCCCATGTCAACGCTGAATGAATCGATACGCGCCTGCAGTTCCGGCATGATCGCCGCGCGCGCGCCCCCGGTGACAAAAACCAGCGGCGCGCGGCCCAGATGTTCGGTCACCTGCTGCCACTGCCGGATCACACCACCCGTTTGCGCAGCCACAATGCCGGCGGCAATGGCCGCCTGGGTGTTTTGCGGAAATGATGGCCACACCTGTGCTGACATCGGGGCAACGGGCAGGCGGGCCGTCCCTGCGCCCAGCGATGATTGCATCATGCTGACGCCAGGGAAAATCACCCCGCCCAGAAAAGTTTCATGATCGTCGATCGTATCGACCGTCGTCGCCGTCCCGAAGCTGACAAGCATCATCGGGCCATCGACGGGTCGCGCAGCCAGAATGCCCAGCAGGCCAAGCCAGCGATCGGGCCCCAGCTCGGCCGGGTTGTGATAGCGGTTTTTCAGCCGCAGCAGGCGCGCTCCCGGCGTCTGCCACTGGATCAGGCACGGCGCAAGGATCGCGTCCAGTTCCTGGCGGATCGCCTCGGTGGTGACACTGACGCCCAGCGCCCTGGCCGGCGCCTGCGGCAGTTGCCTGATCAGATCGGCCAGGGCATTCAGGTCCGCAGCAGCAAAGGCATGAACGCCTGTGTCGGCAGACCGGCCTGCCGAATCGTAAAGGGAAACTTTGATGCGCGAGTTGCCAGCGTCAATCAGAACGGTCAGCATAGGGTCAGCCCTGGCCTTCAGGCCGGATGGAAATATCGCCGATCGTAATGGCGTGCTGTTGTCCGGCGCATTCTACCAGCAGACAGCCGTCCTGATTAACGCCACGGGCGGCGCCGGACAGGACGATCCGCTCATCCTGGATCACATTGACCTGTTGCTCGCGCAGTGCATCTATCTGCGAATGACGCGCCATGAAAGCGGCAAACCCCTGCTGCTCATACTGCGCAAAGGCGTCGCGCCACGCCCGGGCAATGCGTGCAACCAGCAAGGCGATGTCTTGCGAGCGACCGGGGTCATCGCTCATATCGCCCAGCACCGAGGTCCAGTCGGCGACCTTGCGCCCCAGATGCTGGGTCAATTCCACTGCGCTGGATAAATTCATCCCCATGCCGACGATGACCACATGGTGGTGCTGCGATTCGCGCTGCACCGGCCGGGCTGATTCGACCAGCAAACCGGACAGCTTGGCCTGATCGTACAAAATATCATTGGGCCACTTCATGAGCAGGCGATCCTGCACCGCCGGGCCGGTGATTTTTCGCAACTGCTCGCAGGCGACAATCCCCACGACCGGCGCCAGCATGGGCAGGCGCGCAGGCGGCACGAACACATCATAGGCGCAGGAAAACATCAGCGTGGAACCGGGCGTGTCCTGCCAGCGCCGCCCTGCCCTGCCGCGTCCGCTGGTCTGGGTATGGGCGCCCAGCAGCGCCGGCCGGCCCATGGCAGATTGCGTACCTCTGACTTCCTGCATCAGGTTGACGTTGGTCGAACCGACCTGCTCAACCCAAGCGATACTGGCAAAGTCTGGCAATGCCGAATAAAGGGTTTTTTGCAGGACGGAGGCGCTTGGTAACAGTGACATGGTTTACTTCAGATAAGGCTGCAACGCAGACATGATTCTATCGGTAGCGCCCTCGTGCAGGGACAGCCATTCTTTGGCAGCGCGACTCATGCCCAGGCGCAATTCGGGATTCTCCAGAATCCGCAATGCCAGGCCAATCGCCTCGGAGGGCGTCTGGGCGCGGCGGGCAGCGCCCTCGGCCAGCGCATCTTCTACCGATTGCTGGAAATTGCGGGTATGCGGGCCCACGATGACGGGCAGGCCAAGCGCACTGGCTTCGATATGATTCTGGCCACCCAGCTCGGCAAAACTGCCAGCCACGATGGCCACGTCGGCCAAGCCATAAAAGAAAAACATTTCACCAACCGAATCGCCCAGCAATACATCGGCCGTGCGCAACTGGTTATCGGTCGGAAAGTCGCTGCGCCGACAGAGACTCAGGCCATCATCAGCCAGATATCCGGCGACCAGATCAAAGCGTTGCGGGTGCCGGGGCACCAGGACAAACAGCGGCATCCGATTGTGGTCGACGCCCGATGCGTCTTGCCGGTCTGCCCCGCCCTGTTCGTCCCGAGAGGCCTGATAGGTCTTTTTTACCTCGGCGATGGCGCGGGTAAACAACTCGTCTTCGCCTTCCCGAGTGCTGGCAATCACAATGACAGGCCGCCCGATATGGCGTCGCGCCACCTGCCCCATATGCGACTGTTCGGGCGAGATGCGCAGGTCAAACTTCAGGTTACCCACCACGCGGGTGCGCTTGACGCCGATTTCCGCAAGACGCGCTGCGTCAATGTGGGTCTGGGTGAGAATCAGGTCAATACTGGTCAGCGCCTTGCGCAGCACGCTGCCCAGCAGTTGTCCGCGGCGCAGCGACGCCGGTGAAAAGCGCGCACTGGCCACGATAACGGGAATATTCTGTTTCTTGGTCTGAGCCACCATATTAGGCCAGATTTCGCGTTCGATCAGGACACAGCAGCGCGGCTTCCAGTAATCGAGAAACCCTTGCACGGCTTCGGGAAAATCGTAAGGCATCCACGCCTGGCACAATCTGCCGGTATTGATGGCCGGCGCAAACAGTTTGCCGCCAATTGACCTGCCGGTTTCCGTAAAATGCGTCAGCAGGACAGGCAACCCCTGGTCCAGCAGCGCCTGCACCAGCGGCTGGGCGGCCCGCGTCTCGCCCAGGCTGACGGCATGCACCCACACCGGCCGGGCAAAATCGAATACCGATTCGGCATAACCCTCGTCATCGTCATGCGGGCCGGCCTGCTGTCTTTCGGTATAACGGCCATATCGCTCGGGACCACGGATATCCCAAACGCCGCCAGCCTTGCGCGCGCGCCGTTGCAGCCACCACAGCAGCAAGGGTGAGGCCATTCTTAGGGTTGCAGTATAAAAAAAGCGATTCATGTTCTGATTCTAGGTACCGGGACGGCCACAAGGAAGGATCACTGTCAGGCCTGCAAAGCCTGTTTCAGTTTTGACACCACCATATCTTGCGTTGGCGGCAGGCCCCGGTCGCCCAGGCTCGCAGTAAAGCCGGCGCCTTCCAGGGGCGTGCGCACCGGTGTAGAGGCGCTGTAGATACCGATAGTGGGACGACCAAGCGCCGCCGCCAGGTGCGTCAGACCGCTATCGAGACCGACCATAATTTTGCAGGCTGCCAACAGTTTAGCAACTTCGGTCAGGTTCATTCTGGGTAAAACTTCGGCATTATCGAAATCCCGTATAAGGGCGTGTGCCCTGGCCGTCTCTTTTTCGTTCCCGGCAAGCAGCTTCAGCCCCAACCCTGCCTGCTTGAGCAGACCAAAGACGACCAGCCAGTCCTGTTCGGGCCATAACTTGTCTTCTCGACTGGCCGACGGCATGATGACTGCATAATCCTGTATCGGCGTGTTATCGGTAAAGGACTGCAGACCGAAATCGGGATCCCCCGAGAAGGTATAACCCAGCGCAGCAGAGGCCAGCAGGCGCTGACGGCGCACCGCCGGCTGCCAGAATTCGACCTTATGGCGATCATGATAAAAAAGCGAGGCCAGCGACTCACGTGCCGAACGCCAGTCCAGGCCGTGGCGCCGACCTTTTGCCTGGCGCACAACCCAGGCCGATTTCATTAGCCCCTGCATGTCCAGCACAATATCGTAATCCCGCTTGTGCAGGTTCTGGGCGAAGGCTCGCCGTTCACTGCAGGCCTGCCGCGAGAGCCACTGCTTGCGCCAGCGGCGGTGGGAAATGACAATCACCTCGTGCACGGCAGGATGCCAGGCAGGAATTTGCGCAAAATTTTCTTCCACGACCCAGTCGATTTGCGCACCAGGCACATGCCGATGAATGTCGGAGATGGCCGGTAGCATATGCACCAGATCTCCCAGGGAAGACGAGCGAACAATCAGGATTTTTTTTGTCATCGTAGCGATTTTCGTACTGTGACATGCCTGAAGGTCTGCCACGGGGTAACTGAGTGCAAACTCAATGGGCAAGCTGCGGCAGCCGCAACCTGCAGTTGCCAACGCCAGGCACGCCCTGAGTATTGGCCGCTATTGTAGCGAAGAATGAGGCGTTGCTGCACCCGGCTTTCGCAAAGCAAGCTGCGCCTGGGCGCAAAACCCGCAAATTGGGAGCAACCAGTGTCGGATGGATACATTTCAGGCCAGTTCCAGTTCGGCCAGGATCGGCGCATGGTCGGAAATGCGTGCCCAGGGCAGCCCCTTGAGCACCTGCGCCGACAGGATGGTAAAGCCGCGTTGGTACATGCGATCCAGCCGCAGCCAGGGGAACATGGCCGGGAACGTACGCGGTGGCGCCAATTGATCCACTGCCATCAGGCCGCGACCGTCCATCATGCTACGCAATGACGTTTTCAGGCGCGGCAACTCGTTATCTATCCGCAGCGGACTGTTGGCGAACACCTCGTGCAGCCCCAGTTCGTGATCGAAATAAGGCGCCAGTTTCTCGTTCCAGTCGTTGAAATCGCCGGCCAGAATAAGCGGTTCATGATCCGGCACCAGCCGCTTGATGCGTTCGATGATGGCAACGGCCTGCCGACCGCGACTGGCGGCAAACAGCCCCAGATGCGCGACAAAACAGTGAACCGTTTTGCCGTCGACTTCCACCCGTGCATGTAACACACCGCGCTGCTCCAGCCGATGGTCGGAAATATCCTCGTTTTCATGCTCCACAATGCGAAACCGGGAAAGCAATGCATTGCCGTGATCGGTGTCGGTGCGTACAGCATTGCAGCCATAACAGACATCCATCGACAAATGATTTGCCAGCATATCCTGCTGCGCGTGTAACGACTCGAACCGGCTGTTGCGGCCCTGCACTTCCTGCAGAAATACCAGATCAGCGCTCAGTTGTGTCAACCCGGACTGCAGATCGGCAAGCGACACGCGCTTGCCAAATGCTGACTTGCCTTTGTGGATGTTATAGCTGACAACTTTGAGTGTAGTCATGATTTATGCTTATCCGAACAGAAACAGACGCCCAAGCAGATCAAGCACCACACCGATGACCGGCAGCAGCACCACCTGCAACAGACCAAAGGCGATCAAGCCAAGCACAATGAAAAATCCGTAGGGCTCCAGCCGCTGATAGGCAATGGCCCACTTCGCAGGCAGAAAGCCGGCGATGATGCGGCTGCCGTCCATGGGAGGAATAGGCAGCAGATTAAAGACCATCAGGAAGATATTGAGCGTAAAGCCGGCAATTGCCACCTTCCACCAGTAACTGTCCAGCAAACCAAAACCCAGCAACAGACGCGCCGTGATCACCCACAAGATCCCCATTAACAGATTGGCCAGGGGCCGAGCCAGCGCCAGCAGGATACTATCCCGCTTCGGGTTTGCAAATTGTGACTCGTTCACTGGAATCGGCTTGGGCCAGCCCACCACAAAACCCGGGTTGGCGGCGATCAGCAGCAACGGCACAAGAATGGTGCCGATGGGATCAATATGTTTGGCAGGATTAAGTGTAAGGCGGCCCAGCATGAGCGCCGTGCGATCGCCCAGCTTGTGGGCGACAAAGCCGCGTGCCGCTTCGGCAAGCGTAATGGCAAAAATCAGCGGAATGGCGTAAATGGTAATGGCACGAATAATGTCATTCATGATGGCGGCGCCCCTCACGGCAACGGACTGGCCGTTCGGCAACGATGGCCTGTAGCCAGGCCTGCCCGCTTCCACCATTCACACAACGATCGCCCGGAGAACCCGGTACGCCGACAACAACTTGATTCAACATATTTTTCATGACCCTATTTTAATCGTGAAAACCCACAAAAGAATGACAACCGGGTACCCCATGCGATTTCAGCTGCGCTGCAGATCTTGCATTCGGTTACGTGATTTGCCGCAATTTACCCGGTGATCCCGTATAAAATCGGGGCGCAGTCATATAATTTCAAAGAAAAAAACAACCTGCCTGTCTCATTGTCGGTGGGTTTGCAACAGAGGGATCAAGATGCGATTAGACGATCAGGAACAAAGCAGCAATGTGGAAGACCGCCGTGGATCCGGCGGCTCTGGCCGTGGCCGTGGCATGCGGCTGGGTGGGGGCAAGATCGGCATCGGCACGATCGTCGTTGCACTGGCCGCCTGGTATTTCCTGGGCATCAATCCGATGACCATTCTGGGCGGTGACGATATCCAGCAGGAACCCGCCGGGCAGTCACAACAGGCCGGCGGGCCGGTTGCCGATGACCAGGACAAAGTATTTATGTCCAAGGTGCTCAAGACCACCGAAACTGTCTGGTCTGGCATCTTCAAGCAAAATGGCGGCACGTATCAGAATCCGGCACTGGTGCTCTACTCCGGCGCCACCCGCTCCGCCTGCGGCGTTGGTCAGGCCGCGATGGGGCCGTTTTATTGTCCCGAAGATCGCAAGGTGTATATGGACATGAGCTTCTTTCATCAGATGGGCGCGCAAATGGGGGTTCAGGGTGACTTTGCGCAGGGCTATGTGCTGGCTCACGAAGTTGGGCATCATGTACAGAATCTGCTGGGCGTCATGGACAAAATGGCCCAGGCGCGTAGTTCAATGAACGAGCGCCAGGCCAACGATCTGTCGGTGCGCGTCGAACTGCAGGCAGACTGCTTTGCAGGTATCTGGGCGCATGAACTGCAGAAAGAAGGCACCATTATTGAAGACGGCGACATTGAGGAAGCCATGAATGCCGCCGCAGCGGTTGGCGACGATCATATCCAGAAGCAGGCTCAGGGCTATGTAGTGCCCGACTCCTTTACGCACGGCTCTTCAGAGCAGCGCATGGGCTGGTTCAAGCGCGGCCTGGCCGGCGGCGATATGAAACAGTGCAATACGTTTGCGCAGCAGTAAGGACGGGATGAATCGAATATCTGGACGATCCTAAGGAGTAGCATATGAACGCGCTTAATCATCCTCATCCTGGCCTCATTTTGCGTGAAGACGTCATTGTTCCGTTGGGTCTAACAGTAAGCGATGCCGCCGAAAAATTAGGCATGTCTCGAACTGCATTTTCACGTGTGATCAATGCAAAGGCGGGGATTAGCCCCGATTTGGCAATCAGGCTGGAAACGGCCGGCATCAGTTCCGCCCGCTTCTGGATTGCCTTACAAGCTGAATACGATCTTGAAAAAGCCAAGCAGCATAAGCAGCCAAAAGTTGCCCGTTTAATGGTTAAACCGGCGCTGACCTGACTGAAAAACTGCTAAGGAACGCCTATGCGCATGACTCGGCAATACATCAATTTCTCATGAAAAGCCGACGATTTCGTTTGTCCGTTAGCGCCTCCCCCTATAAAACCCAAACCGGGGTCTGCACGGAGTCAATCGCCCTTATTTGCCCAAACACTCGCCCTGCTCAGAACTTTCTCTTGCGGGCCGCTTCGCCTTGATTGCGATGAATATCATGTGTCACAAATGAAATATCATTATCGGGCATGGCAAGATAGTCGGGGTGCGATAGCGTACTGCGAATGTCCTTAAGCCCGGATTTCCAGTGATCGCGCATGGCACTTACGCCGAACTGATAATCTTTGTTGAACGACTCGTACTCGCGATCGCGGTAAATAAGTTGAATCACATTGCAGTGCTTGCTGTCGGCGATCGCCCGGGCCATATCCAGTGTTTCCGCGTCCAGCGTATGCTTGTCTGGTAACTGCTCAAGCACTTTGGCCATGACCGAACGCATGCGTTGCGTGCGTGCCCATTGATTGGTGACGAGCCGGGTACGGCTGGAGAACTGGATTTCCTTGACCCGGTCATAGACCTGCAGCATATTGTCTGGCAAATGCCCGCGGGCGCTCCATAAATCCACCTGGAAGACCAGTGTGTCGGCGTTCACTTGTGCATCCAGCACATAGCCCAGCGGTGTGTTGGACATGATCCCGCCGTCCCAGTAATACTCGCCATCGATCAGAACCGGCGCGAAGGCCGGCGGCAATGCGCCGGAAGCCATGAAGTGCGCCGGTGTCAGACGGTGCCTGTCGTTGCAGAAATAGGTGAAGTTGCCGGTGCGCACATTCACAGCGCCGACCGATACGTTCAGGTGCCCATGGTTGATCAGGTCAAAATCACACAGCCGTTCAAGCGTCTCGCGCAATGGCGTCATGTCATAAAAACCGGTATGCTCAATGCTGCCTTTCGCATACAACGAGGGTGGCGGAAAGCGCGGCGTGAAAAAGCCTTTTTGCCCGTCCATCATGGCAGACATGCCATACATGGCCGATAGGCTGCTGCGGGTCAGGTCATTGAACCGGAACAGGCTTTGTTCCAGCCACGGCATCAGCCCAAAACCATTATTGGACTGGCAGATGGTATCCCAGAACTCATGGAGCCGTTGCGCGCGTTTGCCCGGCGGGTTTCCGGCAATGATGGCGGTGTTAAGCGCGCCAATGGAGATGCCGGAAATCCAGTTGGGCTCTATTTCGGCCTGCTCCAGGCCTTCAAATACGCCGGCCTGGTAGGCGCCAAGCGCCCCACCACCTTGTAAAACCAGCGCAATCCGTTCGTACTCGGGTAACTGAACCATAAATATGCTCTACTGCATGAACCAGCCGTGGCTGACCACGACCGATTGACCGGTAAGCGCGTTATTGGGAAACGCGGCCAGAAACAGGGCCGTCTGGGCGATATCCTGCGGCGTCGTAAATTCGCCATCCACTGTCCCCGCCAGCATCACGTTCTTGATCACCTCTTCTTCCGAAATACCCAATTCCTTGGCCTGTTCAGGAATCTGTTTTTCCACGATGGGCGTGCGTACAAAACCAGGGCAGATCACATGCGAGCGCACATTGTGGGCAGCGCCCTCTTTGGCCAACACCCGGGCCAGCCCCAGCAAGCCGTGCTTGGCGGTCACATAAGGCGCTTTCAGTTTTGAGGCCTCATGAGAATGCACCGATCCCATATAAATAACAACGCCTTTTTTTGCCTTGTACATATGCTGCAGGGCCGCCTTGGTGGTCAGGAATGCACCATCCAAATGAATGGCCAGCATCTTTTTCCACTTTGCAAATTCGAACTTGTCGATAGACTCGATGGTCTGGATGCCTGCATTTGACACCAAAATGTCCAGCGCGCCAAAGTGCGCGACAAGATCGTCCACGCCCTTGTTGACCTGCGCTTCGTCGGTCACGTCCATGGCAATCCCGAAGGCTTTTCCACCCGCAGCATTAATTTGCTCTGCCACCTCGTTGGCGCCGTCCAGATTCAGGTCTGCAATGCCCACTGCGGCACCGGCCTTGGCATACGTTTCGGCAATTTCCTTGCCCAGGCCGCTGGCCGCGCCGGTAACCAATGCCACTTTGCCGGCGAGTGAGGTTTGTACTTCGGTTGTCATTACATCTCTCCTGAAATTTCAATGAGCGGGTGGCGGGTACGCGCCCGAAGACAGGCCCTTGCCACTGGCGAGTAAACAAATAGGAACGGAACACCAGAATAACAAAATTATAGGCCCACTGATTCGGTTACGCAGTAGCGCAACACATACATGCCGCAAATGGACGAAAAAAAAGCCAGAATCCGATTCTGGCTTTTTCTCTGGTTTATTCGACGACTGTTTTATTACGCAAACGAATATGCAGCTCACGCAATTGCTTTTCATCGACTGGCGATGGCGCCTGCGTAAGCAGACACTGCGCCCGTTGTGTTTTGGGAAAAGCAATCACGTCACGGATGGACTCGGCGCCAGCCATCATGGTCACCAGGCGATCCAGCCCCAGGGCCAGGCCGCCATGCGGAGGCGCGCCGTACTGCAGCGCATCCAGCAGGAAGCCGAATTTGGCGCGTGCCTCTTCATCGCTGATGTTCAGGGCACGGAATACCTTGCTTTGCACTTCTTCGCGATGGATACGGACTGAACCGCCGCCGATTTCCCAGCCGTTGAGCACCAGATCATACGCCTTGGCGTAAGCCTTGGATGGATCAGTGGTGAGAAAATCCTCGTGACCATCTTTCGGGCTGGTAAAGGGATGGTGCGCGGCGAAATATCGTCCCTCTTGCTCGTCATACTCGAACATCGGGAAATCAACCACCCACAACGGCTTCCAGCTGTCTTCGAACAGGCCGGTGGATTTGGCAAAGTCACTGTGGCCCAGCTTGACACGCAAGGCGCCCATGGCGTCGTTCACGACTTTGGCCTTGTCGGCGCCAAAGAAAATGATATCGCCGGCGGCAGCGCCCGAACGTTGCAGGATTTCATTGATCGCAGCGTCGTGCAGGTTTTTCACGATCGGCGACTGCAGGCCTTCGCGACCCTTGGCCGGGTCGTTGACCTTGATCCATGCCAGGCCCCTTGCACCGTAGATGCTGACAAACTGGGTGTAGTCGTCAATTTCCTTGCGTGACAACTCGGCACCACCCGGTACGCGCAATGCGACAACACGTCCGCCCGGCTGGACCGCAGCGGCAGAGAACACCTTGAAGTCAACGTCTTTCATCACGTCGGTCAGTTCAGTAAACTCCAACTTGACGCGCATGTCCGGCTTGTCGGACCCGAAACGGCGCATGGCTTCGTCCCAGCCCATGATCGGGAAGCGTGCATCCAGGTCCACGTTCTGCACCTGCTTGAACACATGGCGCACCATGCCTTCAAAAATTTCACGAATCTCTTCTTCGTTCAGGAACGAGGTTTCGCAATCGATCTGTGTGAATTCAGGCTGGCGATCGGCGCGCAGGTCCTCATCGCGGAAGCATTTGACGATCTGATAGTAACGATCAAAGCCGGCCACCATCAGCATTTGCTTGAACAGCTGGGGCGACTGTGGCAGGGCAAAGAACTGCCCATCATGCACCCGTGATGGCACCAGATAATCGCGGGCGCCTTCGGGTGTGCTTTTGGTCAGCATGGGTGTTTCGATATCGATAAAGCCAAGCCCGTCCAGGAACTTGCGCACTTCGATGGAAACCCGATAGCGCAGCATCAGGTTGCGCTGCATTTGCGGGCGGCGCAAGTCCAGTACGCGATGCGTCAGGCGGGTCGTTTCAGACAGGTTTTCGTCATCAAGCTGAAACGGCGGTGTGACGGAGGCATTGAGCACTTCGACTTCGCGGCACAGTACTTCAATTTCACCCGAGACCAGCTCCTTGTTGGAGGTGCCTTCGGGGCGGCGGCGCACCAGACCGGTAATACGGATGCAGTATTCGTTACGGATTTCTTCCGCTATTGCAAAGGCCTGCGCATTGTCGGGATCGAAAACGATCTGTGCAATGCCTTCGCGGTCACGCAGATCAATAAAAATCACGCCGCCATGATCGCGGCGACGGTGCACCCAGCCGAAAAGGGTGACAGTTTGATCCAGCTGATCAAGGCTGACTTGACCGGTGTAGCAGGTACGCATGAAAAATGCTCCGAAATTCTTTGATTTTGTGTAAATGCTTGAAGCGGCACAGGCCAGAGGCACTGCGCCGCCGCTGGCAGACGGCAAATTATGCAGCGCTGCCTTCAGATGAGGATGGGGTCGGCGCGGCCGCGCTCTGACCGGCACTGCCCGTGTCGGACTTGGCCGCAGCGTTGCCGGCGCCATTGCTGCCGCCGCGGAAATCGGTTACATACCAGCCAGAGCCCTTGAGCTGAAAACCGGCAGCAGTAACCTGCTTGGAAAACGTGCTTTGACCACACTCGGGACAAGTGGTCAGCGGCGCATCGGACATTTTTTGCAGCACATCCTTGGCATGGCCGCAGGCGCTGCATTTATATGCATAAATAGGCACAACGAACTCGCAAAAAAACAGGGTGAAAAGAGATACAAACCCGAACGGGGCGACCCAAAAAATGGGGCGCATTCGGGAATGCATATAGGGACTTATCCCCAAAGTAACCTCTTATTTTATCGCAATTTACAGACCTGTATTTCCCAGAAGTTGCACCGGCAGCAAAAACATGGCCGCGGCCACCAGTGTCGGAACCAGCGCCGCCAGCAACAAGTATTTGGGCGAGATCGCCTCATCGGGAAAACACCCCTTGAGGATGGAAAACCCGGCCGGATTGGGCGCATTGGCAATCACGGTCAGACCACCGCCGGTCACCGCGCCGGCAACCAGCATATAGCGCCAGACCTCGTTGGTGCCCTCCACCAGCGAGCCCAGATACGTTAATGCTGCGTTATCGGTAATTGCCGTCAATGCCGTTGCACCCCAGTACAGCAACGCGGGCGACAGCCCTGCCAGCAAATCCTGCAGCCACCATTGCTGCAACCCGCCCAGCACAATAAGCCCCGCCAGAAAGAACGCCACCATGAGCGCCTCTTTGATCATCAGCTTGTCCTGATAGTGTTCGTAGGCCGAGCAATAACCCACAAACAGCATCATCAACCCGATGAACACGGCCGGATGGTGGGCGAAAATCACAATACTGGCCAGAAATGCCAGATGAATCAGAATGACGAACCAGGGCACCGGCGCACGTTCGTCACTATTGGTCCGGGTCTGTTCATTGGCATGCTCGCCGGCGACCACCAATTCCTTGCGCATCAGAAAGGTAAGCGCACTGGCATTGATCACCACCGCAATCGCTGCCTTCCAGCCGAAATGGGTTGCCATGTACGCAGAATCCCAGCCAAATGAGCTGGCCACCATCAGCACTGGCGGGGCAGCATAGGACGTAAGCACCCCACCGATGGAAATATTGACGAACAGCACGCCCACGGCCATGTATTTGAACCGGGTATGGCTGCTGTGATCAAAGAATGCACGCTTGAGCAACAAGGCGGCCAGCGTCATCGCAGCCGGTTCGGTAATAAACGACCCGGCCAGCGGGACCAGTGTCAGGGTCAGAAAAAAGGTGGCGATAGAGGTCTGCAGGGGCAGCACGCGGGCCAGATAGCGCACCGTTGTGCCGACCATCACCAGAATAGGCCGGCTGGCGGCAACGACCATGATCGCAAATACGAACAGCGGCTCGGTAAAGTTTCGGCTGTCCATATACTTGACCGCGCTCTCGAGCCCGCCGGTCACGCCCATGAAGATGATCAGAATGGACGCCCATAAGCCGAATACCGCCTCGACCTCCGAAAAAACATGCCACAAGCCCGAGTGCGGCCCGCCCTCATGTGCTTTTCTGGCAAAAAACGGCACCGAAAAGGTGTGCACAATGGCAATCGCAAACAGTACCGTTGCGATCAACTCGATCATGTCCGGCATGATTATCCTTTATTTGTCACTAACGAAATGGGGGGATTTTACGGACATCCCCATGATGATTTCAATCGAAACACAGACAAATAAGGGTTTATCTGTGCACGATCAGGCAGATTACACCCTGGCGCCAACGTAGGCATCCAGCCATACCTGGCAGAGCGCCTGCATACCGGCTTTGTCCTCTTGGGTAAAACGGTCAGGCTTGGGACTGTCCACATCCCAAACGCCGATCAGCTTATCATCCCTGAACAAGGGAATGACAATTTCCGAACGGGACGCCGCATCGCAGGCAATATGGCCCGGAAAGGCAAATACATCAGGCACCAGCTGGGCTTGGCCGGTCGCGGCCGCCGTGCCGCATACGCCTTGTCCCATTGCAATACGTACGCAGGCAATCTTCCCCTGGAAAGGCCCCAGCACCAACTGGCTGCCATCATGAAAATAAAAGCCGGCCCAGTTCAGATCGGGTACGGTGTGATACACCAGCGCCGCCAGATTGGCCGCATTGGCAATATGGCTGGGTTCGCCGTCAAACAGCGAGCGCGCCTGGGCAACCAGTGTGTCGTACATGGCTGGCACCGACTCAAAGCCGGAAGAATGATCGAAACTGAACATAATCGGTCTTGGATAGAGTGAGCACCGCAGTTGCGCAAAGACAGACCCAAAGCGAGGCGCCCACGCACAACAAGCGGCGATATTGACTGGCAGGCTTGATTGACAAAAACCATACCGCGGGACTCCGATTGTATCCACAAACCCGGTCCTGGCAGCAAAAACCACTGCCAGCTTCGCAGGAAATTGCGTCATACCCGCCGCGCGGCCCCCTTGGCTGGCAAAACCTTTAAAATCGCTCTTTCAGTATCAAATACGCCGCGAACCCTTGCGACACTTAGCACATACCATGGCCAGCACTCACTCTGATCTTAACGACATTCGCCACAACGACTGGGTGGAACATTATCTGCCCACCGCCTGGCGTCCGTACGCGCGGCTTTGCCGGCTGGACCGCCCTGTTGGCACCTGGCTCACGTTGCTGCCGTGCATCGCGGCGCTGATCCAGGCCCAGCACGGCATGCCCACGCTGCTGCGTTTTGTGGTTTTCTGCCTGGGCGCCTTGCTCATGCGCAGTGTGGGCTGCACCGTCAATGACATCTGTGATCGCAACTTCGACAAGCATGTAGAGCGCACCCGCTTTCGCCCATTGACCAGCGGCCAGATCTCGCTCAAACAGGCCATTATCTTTCTGTTCGCGCAACTGATGGTGGCCGCCCTGCTGCTGTTTTTCATCAATACCTACAGCCGCTGGCTGGCTGTGGCCCTGGTGCCGCTGGTTTTCATCTACCCGTTGTGCAAGCGCTTTACCTATTGGCCGCAATTGGTGCTGGGCGTCGCTTTCAATTGGGGAATGCTAATGGCCTGGTCTGATACCACCAATAGCGTACCGCTGGCTGCCGTTCTTATGTGGATGGGGGCGGTCACGTGGCAGATCGGCTATGACACCATCTATGCCTATACCGACATGAAGGACGATGAACAGCTGGGGCTGCGATCCACCGCGCTTCGCTTCAGGAACCAGGGACTGGCCTGGCTTATCGGATTTTACGCCGCCACTGTTATCTTGTGGACCCTGCCCGGCATCATGCTGGGGTTCGGCTGGCTGTATTATGTATTCATGCTGGCTATTGCCCTGCATTTTTACTGGCAATTGTCTACCTTTGATATACAAAATCCGGGCCGCAGCTTTACGCTGTTTCGCGCCAACATCTGGACCGGCAGCCTGCTGGTAGCCGGCTCGCTAGGCGGCACGCTGCTGTAAGCACAAAATGTGGTGCACGCTTGTGCGACTGCGACGGTCGGCATCGGCTGGCCGACCCGCATTGCGGGCGATTGCACCCGAGACATAAATGGCATTCGTTGCGCCATATTGGATCGCATGCGCACGCCCAGGCTTGCTTGCGGGCACATACGAAAGCCAGCTGGCAACGGCGACATTGTCGCCAAACCCACCCCACGCTCAAGCAAACCACCCGCCTGCGGTTAACCTGATTTTCCATCAAACCAATATCAACAAATAAGTCAATAAATCCAAAGGTTAACCTAAAAATAAAGGGTTAACCCTAATATTAATTTAGCCACAGATTCGGTACGCTCAGCGTCATCACCCGAACCAGACTTGAGTTGCATATGGCTACGACTACTACACTAGGCATCAAGGTCGATACCGACCTGAAAAACCGCCTTCAATATCACGCAGACAAATTGAACTGTACCCCGCACTGGCTGCACAAACAGGCCCTGATTACGTATCTGGAACAGATCGAACGCGGCCTGACGCCCGACGAGCTTCGGCATCTGGCGCCGGCCGCCACGGACAATGACGGCGCCGTGACCTATCAGCAGGACAGCCGCAAGCCGCCTTTCTACGCGTTCGGCCAGGACGTGCAGCCGCAATCGGTGTTGCGCGCCGCCATCACTTCGGCATATCGCCGGCCCGAGCCCGAATGCGTGCCATTGCTGCTGGAACAGGCCGCATTGGTCAAGCCCGAACAGACACGGGAACTGGCGCTCAAACTGGTCAAGTCGCTCAAAGAAAAAAGCCCCGGCGGCGGTGTCGAAGGCCTGATCCATGAATTTGCCCTATCCAGCCAGGAAGGCGTCGCACTCATGTGCCTGGCCGAAGCGCTGTTGCGCATCCCGGACCGCGCCACGCGCGATGCGCTTATCCGCGACAAAATCAGTCATGGCGACTGGAAATCGCATATGGGCAGCTCTCCCTCCCTGTTCGTCAACGCCGCCACCTGGGGGCTTATGCTCACAGGCAGACTGGTGGCCGTCAACAGCGAGCAGAACCTGTCCAAAGCCCTGACGCGCATGATTGCAAAAGGCGGCGAGCCGCTTATCAGGCAGGGCGTGAACATGGCCATGCGCATGATGGGCGAACAATTTGTATCGGGCCAGACTATTTCGTCGGCCCTGGCCAACAGCCGCAAATTCGAGGCCGAGGGCTTTCGCTACAGTTACGATATGCTGGGCGAAGCTGCCACCACGGCGGCCGACGCACAGCGTTATTATGAATCATACGAACAGGCGATTCATGCCATCGGCAAAGCCTCCGGCGGGCGGGGCATTTATGAAGGGCCGGGCATTTCCATCAAACTGTCCGCCCTGCACCCACGGTACTCGCGCGCCCAGCGCGACCGCATCATGAGCGAACTGCTGCCGCGCCTGGTTGCGCTGACGCGTCTGGCCCGCTCCTACGATGTAGGCCTGAACATCGACGCTGAAGAGGCCGACCGGCTTGAACTCTCGCTGGATTTGCTGGAAGCGCTTTGTGCGACGCGTGAATTCGAAGGCTGGAATGGCATCGGGTTTGTGATCCAGACCTATCAGAAACGCGCCCCTCATGTGATTGATTATGTTATTGATCTGGGTCGCCGCACCCGCCACCGCCTGATGATCCGACTGGTCAAGGGCGCCTACTGGGACACCGAAATCAAACGCGCGCAACTGGATGGCCTGGAAGGCTATCCGGTGTATACCCGCAAGGTCTACACCGATGTCTCCTACCTGGCTTGTGCCCGCAAACTGCTGTCGGCGCCCGATGCCGTGTACCCGCAATTTGCCACGCACAATGCGCAAACGCTGGCTGCCATTTATCACCTGGCAGGAAACAATTACTACCCAGGCCAGTATGAATTTCAGTGCCTGCATGGCATGGGTGAACCACTGTATTCCGAAGTGGTCGGCAGCAAGAAGCTGAATCGTCCCTGCCGTATTTATGCACCCGTTGGCACACACGAAACGCTGCTGGCCTATCTGGTGCGACGCCTGCTGGAAAACGGCGCCAATACGTCATTTGTCAATCAGATCGGCGACGATAACATTGATATCAATACACTGGTTGCCAATCCGATCGAGGTGGCCAGCGCCATAACGCCGCTGGGCGCGCCGCACGAGAAAATTGCGCTGCCGCGCGATTTGTACAACACCGATGGCAAACCCGGCAGACGCAATTCCAGCGGTCTGGACCTGAGCAACGAGCATCGCCTGGGCTCTCTTGCCGCGGCGCTACTCAATGGCGCCACCCAGCCCTGGCTGGCCGCACCCACGCTGTACAACGCCGACAGCAGCGAAAGCGACACCGCAAACCGCAAGCCTATGCTCAATCCAGCCGACCATCGCGATGTGGTCGGGCAAGTGATTGAAGCGAGTACGCAGGATGTGGACCAGGCCATGGCTGCAGCCACCACGATGGCGCCTATCTGGCAAGCCACGCCCATCGAAGACCGGGCCAATGCCCTGCGCCGTGCCGCGCAGTTGCTGGAGTCGCGCATGCAGCCATTGCTTGGCCTGATCGTGCGCGAAGCCGGTAAATCGCTGCCCAACGCCATTGCCGAGGTGCGCGAAGCCGTAGACTTCCTGCGCTATTATGCCGATCAGATCGAAGACAACTTCAATGAAGACCATCATCGTCCACTGGGACCGGTGCTGTGCATCAGCCCCTGGAACTTCCCGCTGGCAATCTTCACCGGGCAGGTCAGCGCCGCGCTGGCAGCCGGAAACACCGTACTGGCCAAACCGGCCGAGCAGACCCCATTGATTGCGGCGCAGGCCGTGGCCATCCTGCATGAAGCCGGCATCCCCAAAGAAGCGGTACAGCTGCTGCCAGGCGCGGGCGAAACCGTAGGCGATCAGCTCGTGTCGCACCCGGACATTCGCGGCGTGATGTTTACCGGCTCCACCGAAGTGGCGCGCATTATTGCCGGCAAGCTGGCCGGCCGCCTGGACAACCACGGCCACCCGATCCCGCTGATTGCCGAGACCGGGGGCCAGAACGCCCTGATCGTAGACTCCTCTGCCCTGGCAGAACAGGTTGTCTACGACGTGCTCAACTCCGCGTTTGATTCTGCCGGTCAGCGCTGCTCTGCCCTGCGGGTGCTGTGTATTCAGGAAGATGCTGCCGATCACGTACTAACCATGATCAAGGGCGCCATGAAGGAATTGTCGGTAGGCTGCCCCGATCTGCTGTCTACCGATGTGGGTCCGGTCATCGACGCGCAGGCGCGCCAGATCATCGAGCGCCATATACTCAAAATGCGCCAGTCAGGACATGCGGTGGAACAGCTGCCAATGGACGCGTCCACCGAAAAAGGCACTTTTGTCTCACCGGCAATTATCGAGCTCAATGACATCAGCGAGCTTGAGCGCGAAGTATTCGGCCCCGTACTGCACGTGGTGCGCTACAAACGGCCAGAGCTGGATGCACTGGTCGACAAAATCAATGCGACCGGCTATGGCCTGACATTCGGCATCCATTCGCGCATCGATGAGACCATCGCCCGCGTCAGCAACCGTATCCATGCCGGCAATATTTATGTCAACCGTAATATCGTGGGCGCCGTGGTAGGGGTTCAACCTTTCGGCGGCCAGGGACTGTCGGGAACCGGCCCCAAAGCGGGCGGCCCCCTGTACCTGTATCGCCTGCTGTCGCAGGGCAATGACGACATGCCAAGAGGCATTGATCTGCCGGGCCTCAATCCTGCCGGCACGCTCTTGCCCGGCCCCACCGGAGAGACCAATGTCTATCGCCTTGTACCCCGGGGTACGGTGCTGGCCTGGCCTGCCTCGGCTGAAGGCGCACGCCTGCAGCTGGAGCAAATTCTTGAAACCGGCAACCAGGCCTTGTTTGTGGACACACCTTCGGTACGGGGCTGGATCGGCGCAATCGCAAATGCAGACAACCGGCAGCGCATTGAGTTTATTGCCGAAGAGCGGATCGATGACGCGGTCCTGGATGCGGCACTGTTCGAAGGCGATGGCGATACCCTGCGCCGCTTGAACTTGCAACTGGCCGCAAAAAAAGGGCCGATTGTTATTGCCCAGGGCCTGCAAACCGATGAAATTACACATGGGCATCGCTATGCCATCAGCGGCCTGGTGCACGAACAAAGCATCAGCACCAATACCGCTGCGGCTGGCGGCAATGCAAGCCTGATGACGATCGCTTAGTGGTTGCAGGGGGCCTGGATAGCGGGTACAAACCGTCACGCCCGCTGCGCCGGGCAAGGGAACTGCCTTTGGGTCCGGCGCACCATTTTTCCTTTGGAGATTCTGCCTTGGAGACGTTGCCCAGGCGTTAGCGGCCAGTATCGGTAGCGGTGGGCGTGCTCTGCCCCGCCTTATCCAGTTCGGCGCCGCTTGCAGCCGGGGCGGCCTCATCAACAGGGGGCGGCTCGGGATTCGGTGAAGCCGGTACGGCAGATGCCGGGACTGCTGCCGGATCACTGGCCGGCGGCAATTTCGGTCCGCGTTTGATATCAGCGTTGGCGATGGTGATCAGATCCTGCCCGATTCTCTCGGACCAATTCTGCAGCACGCCGGATGCGGCATTTTTGAATGCCGCCCTCTGCTGATTAGTCAACCGCGTCACTTGTACACCGGCCTGCTCCAGTTGGCCAACCGTTTCATCCACTGCCTGGGTTGCAGCCTGCGACGTCAGAATCGGCGCGGTTTCGCTGATGGCCTGCTCGGCTGCTGCGCGCACTTGTTGCTGGTCTTCACGCGACCAGTTATTCCAGACATTTTTATTGACTGCAATAAAAATTGGCTCTGCCGGATAATTCCACACCGTCAGGTATTTCTGGCCCATTTCATTGAACTTGAAGCCGGTAAATACCGAGAGCGGATTATCCTGGCCATCAATGGCCTTTTTCTGCAACGCATCGGGCACCCCTGTCAGATTCAGCTGCACCGGCGCTGCGCCCAGGGCCTTGAAAAAGTCCATGAACAGCGGCAAACCAATCACACGAATACGCATACCCTTCAAGTCGGCAGGCGCCTGCACAGGTCGCAGCGCATTACTTAGCTGACGATAGCCCGATGAGCCCCAGGCCAGGGTCACAATACCCGCCTTGTCCATATTGTCCCGTACCAGGTTGCCCAGGTCGCCACGAATCAATGCCGCAGTCCCGTCAATATCGGGAACAAAAAAGGGAAGAGAAAATATCGACAGCGCGCGAAACTGGCTTGACCAGTTGCTGGCCGAAGCAACAGCCATATCGGCCACCCCCTGGCGCACCGCCGTCGCTTCACGGGTCTGCTCGCCTTTGACCAGCGACGCGTTGGGATACATGCGGATATTTACACGCCCTTCGGTTTTTTCCGCCACCAGCTCGCGCCAGCGTTTGGCGGTGCGCCCGATGGCAATCCGCTCATCGGATACAAAGGAAAGCGAATACTCGGGCTTATAGCCACCCGCGCTTTGTGCCGAGGCCGGGCCAGCATGCAGCAGCAAGAATGCAGCACAGGCTCCAGGAAGCAAAAACCTGCACAATACTACCCTTTTCATTCCGTGAACATCCGTATTAGTGATTGATCGTACCTCGCATGTTACTGGAATTGGTGTACAACGGTGATATTTTCACCGGCCTTGACGGTAATCACCCGGACATAACGCGGCAAATCCCCGTTTGTAATCATCACATTATAGGTGCCGGGAGCCAACTGCACACTGCGAAATGGCGGGCTGGCGCCGCGAGATCGTCCGTTGATGAACACATTGCCCCACGGCCGTATCACAAAGGAAACCGTACCTTTTGAGGTACTGCGTGTAGCGCCTGCGCTTCGCTCGGCACGTGCCTCGGCAGCACGTCGGCGTTCACGCTCTTTTTTCAGGCGCGCATCTTGCTGGCGGGCTTTCTCCAGCGCCGCCTGCTCTTTGGCCTGATTCGCTTCCTCTTCGCGCGCAGCATCAGCCGCTTTCATTTCAACGGACTCGTTTATGCCCGAAGCCGGTGCAGCGCTTTGCGCCGTGGATGTTTGGTCCGCAGCAGCGGCGCTGGCGGGACTCGTTGCCGCCTGATTGTCCGTGACCGCATTGGTATTGGCAGTGTTATTGGCTGCAGTTTCGGCCCCGGTAGCCGCTGGCGTGCCGCTTTCTGTTGGCACCTCTGCACCAGCAGCCGGACTGGTGCTGCCAGCAGCGGCGGAGGGTGTCTCCTGGACAAACGTACTGGTGCGTCCCGACAGTGCGCCCTGTGTGGCTGTCTCGGGCGCTGCCGGTGTACTCGCAGCAGTATCCCCAGCCGTACCTGCTGCAGGCGCTGCCGATGAAGGTTGTTGGCTTGCCGCAGCCAGACGCGCCTCTTCTGCCTTGGTTGCTTCTTCGATGCGTCGAGCTTCCTGCTCACGACGTGCCTGCTCTGCAGTGGCCTGGTCGTTGGCAACAGCGCTATCCGCAGCCCCTGGCATCTGCGCAGCGGTCCCGCCGGTGGCGCTCAGCGTATTGCTTTGCTCCGTGGGCATGGGGCTGGCGCCCGTTGCCGACGGTGCAGTGGCCGCGGTCGCTGCAGCCGACTGCGCATTGCCTGGGCCGGAAGCCGGCTCGTTAGCGGCAGGCGGTGTGCTCGCCGCCGTTTGCGCCGAATCGGTCACCGGTGCAGTATTGCTGATGGCCGGGTCCTGACCCGCAGCTTCACCCGTCGGCGCGGCTGCCGGCGAAGACTGTCCTGCCGCACCCGATGCGGCTGTGCTCTCGACATTACCGGCATCTGTTGATGCAGCATTATCCGCAGCTGTAGCCGCATCGGTTGCCGGCGCAGCCTCTGAAGGTGACTGCGATGTGTCAGAGGAAGGTTCGCCAGCCTGGTCGGCCGTCGCCGATGGGGTTGCAGTGGTGGCGGGCGCCTGCGGCGTTGCCGGTTCAGTAGAGGTCGCCACCGGGGGCGTGTCGGCCTCTTTTTGACCCCCAAAACCGAAATAGGCGCCTGCTGCGATGGCAGCCAACACAAGGGCAATCAGCAGCACCGGCGCATTCTTTTTTTCCTCCCGGGGTGGCGCAGGGGCAGCAGGTCCGCCGCCCCCGGGGGCGGCCGGCGGAGAACCGGACACGCCGCCGCTGTCTGTCTCTCTTGCCGCTGCCCCATGACTACCCGCCACGGCTTTTTGCTCGCCAGCGCCTGCGTCTGTCGGCGCGTCCGATGTTGCAGTCACGTTGCCAGCCGCAGCAGTGTCGGTCGCTGCAGCCGCTTGATGATCGGCACTACCCTGTTCACTTGCCAGATGAGCCGCACCCGCCGCACCGGCTACGCCGGTAGTACCCATGGCGGCCAGTCTGGCGCGTTCACTTTCATCGTGATGAGGCTGCGTTTCGTTTGCCCCCGCGCTCGTGGATGTAGCAGCATCGCGGCGCGACTGGCTTTGCGCCTGTTCTGCCCTGGCTTGTTCTGCCCTGGCTTGTTCTACCCTGGCTTGTTCTGCCCTGGCCTGCTCTGCTCTGGCCTGCTCTGCCCTGACTTGTTCTGCTCTGGCTTGTTCTGCGCGGATCTGTTCCTGTCTGGCAGCTTGCTCGCTGGCTTGCGCTTGCCGAGCCTGCTCAGCCTGTGCTGCTTCAGCCTCCTGGGCATTACGCAGGGCTTCTTCCTGAGCCTGTCGTGCCTGCTCAGTCTGGTGTGTCGACTCCTGCTCCGCGGCTGGTGGCTGCCCGCTTCCCTCGTCCTCACGCCTACCGCTGCCTGCTGCGGGGCTCAGGATTCCCTGAGCGGCCAGACCACCTGCAACCGCGCCGGGCACCGCTATGCCGCCCGATGTCGAAGGCGCCACCGGCATAGCCGGTGTGGCGGCCGACAATCCCATCATGGACGATAGTTCATCGACCGATTGCAAACGCAAGGCAGACTGCAGCACCGTGCTCAAATCCACCGTGCGCAGAAACTGGCGCGAATAGCCCGCAGGCGCCGCTGCCGCCAGCGGTTCCTGCGTATCCTTGACAAAACGACGCACCGGGCTTTGCGGCGTCTGCCCGCAAATCATGGCCCGCAACAGGGCGCCCAGGCCGTAAACGTCGGTCCAGGGGCCGATACGCCAAGCCGCATCGTCAGTCTGCAACTCGATGGCGGAAAAGGCTTCCGTGCCCGGCACAACGTGGGTCCCTTGCTTGACAAAAGGCTGGCCGACACCCGGCAGTAGCTTGGCACGGCCTACCGGGTCCAGAAAAACGGTTTGCATGGACCACAGACCATAGGCACGCTGCTGTGCATGTAGTGCCTTCAGTTGTGGCAGCAAATCCAGCACCAGATCTTCCAGCTGTCCCTGTGATGCAGATCCTGTCCCCAATCCGGTCTTTTCCAGCGGCTGCCATGAGGGGTCGACGTTGCTTATAAGGTCCTGTAACGAGGTCGCCATAATGTTGTTTCCTATGCCAGGCTTGTCAAATGCATTAATCGGTAAATAGCTACAATCTGAAATTGGTGTGCGTGATAAACAGCGAATTGAACAGTGTAATATTCAACGCGCCGCCATGCACCATGGACTTTTGCGCAGCACCATTGGCCTGGTTGGTCCACCAGTAACTGTTATGTGCATCGCTGTTAAAGCATAGGGCCAGCTCCGGCCAGCGCGAGTCGTTCTGGTCCAGCTTTTCAATCGGCGCAGTTTCATGGCCGCCGTTCAGAATATCCAGAATATCACTGCTGCCATCGTCTTCTATCATTTGCGTAGAAGCGCGTGTCAGCATTTGCGTCAACGTGCCGCGAGCCCCCTGGATATTCTGCTCGAACTGCGTGGCCGAGCAGCCATGTCCGACGGCAGCCAGCAGGCTGCGCCCCAGCTGCTCGTAAAACCGCCCCGAACCCGACACCTGCTGCGCTTCGTACTGCGTTGCCGGCACATATAGAACCGCCATCAATGGATAGGCGCGTCCCACCCGGTCGCGGCTTGGCGCCAGACATCCCATCTGCACCATATCGCACCCGAGCGAAGCGGGAATCAGGAAATTCCAGATGGGCGCACTCAGATATTCCTGCTCGGCCGACAGCAACACCGATTCATGCATGGCAACAAGACCCGAACTGAGCCAACGGTGCCACCAGCCGATCAGGCTCTGATCGAGCCGTCGATGCACAAAATCACCACTGGAGGGCATTTTTCCATACCAGCCCAGCGATTCGGAAAGTTGGTCAATACTGATTCCGCCCATGTCTAACCCTTCCCTGGACATCTGAAACTGCGCATATCGCTCAGGCGAAATGGACTTTTGGCCGAATAGGCGGCAAATTCCAGGGTCACCCGACGACCACCGATATTGAAGGTGGCGACCGTCACTTCCGGTGAGCGTCCCTGACGCTGGCTGGCGCGGTCCAGCAGGCGATTGAGCGCCCAGGGACCTGATGCGGAAATGCCCGAGGTGCCGATTTGCGGCTGCAGACTGATCGTGACCTGGTTACTGCCCTGCTTACCAGGCCACTCCATGGTCGTGCCCACTTGGGGGCCATGGGCGTAGGTCAGCGTCTGCCCGTCCACTTCCATCACCATCTGCGTGATTTCCGGATCCATATCGATCGGACGAACCGCAACCTTGAATGACGGCTCCAATTTGCCGGCAGCAAAATAGACATCGCGGATGACCGATGCTTTTTCAAAGGAGTCAAGAAAGCCTGCAACGCCACCCTTGCTGCCATCGATGCCGGGCTTGAAGCGCCATTTGCCGCCACTCATATCGACCAGGCTGGCCAGGTTTTCACGGAAGAACTGGTCCATCATCTGCTGGGGACCAAAGAAACGCGCAAAGTCATTGGGCGCCACATCCTTGGATGAATTGCCAAACGGATACCGGCCGGCAATCGAACGCCGACAGAAATTGCCAAGCACGGCATTCACGTCCTCACCCACCTTTTCCTGACGAACCCCGGCCACCTGCCGTGAAGCGGTGACCGACAGATCTGTCAGCACGCCGCCTACTGCCGGGGGCACCCGCCCCGCCTCGGCCTGCAGCTTGGTCAAGACATCTGCCGGTGGCAGCGGACTCTGGCTGCGCAAGGCGGTATCGGCCGCGGTCAGATAGGTGTACAGTTCATTGAGCAGCCCCGTCGTGCCCTCTATCGGCGGGGGCACGCCCTGGCCTGCACTGCGGGCCAGTTCGCGATACTGCACAAAATGGTTATCGACAATTTTTTCCAGCTTCTCTTTGGTTGCATCGCGGCGTATCGGATTATCGATCCCAGTTGCGCCGAACATGGATTCGAGCGACTGGGTCGAACCGGACACCCGTTCCCGCGCCCGGTCGAGCAGGGAGCGCTGATTCGCTTCGTCCTCGCGCAGCAGCGTGGTCTCCAGGGCGACCCCTTTGACAAACTTGACCAGTGGTGAATTGGACGAGGACAGGCTGCGGGCGATTTCTATGCTCTGTAGCATCGTCTGCGGTTTGCGCACCGACACATCGGCCAGATAGTTGTCCCAGTACTGCACATAGTCGTCAAAGTATCTTTTTTTTACATCTTCGAACAGCTTGCGATTGCTGCCATCGGCAAAGCTGCCGGCCTTGATCTCAAGCACCCATGTGTCGTCTTCGCGCAACTGCGTGGCGACATTCTCTACGCTCTTGCTAAAGACGTTCCAGTAGCCGTTGTAGGTATACAGCCCGGGGATCCCCTCATTGAGGGGCTTGCCGCTTTTGCGAAAAAAAACCGTAGAGGCTTCAGCGCCACCCAGTGTGATAAAGGTGCTTTGTGTCAGGCTCTGGCCGGACAACAGGCGCAGCATGCGGCTGTACACCCGTTCGGCCAGCGCATGGCGATCAAGATTGCCCCGCACCCGCTCGATCAGCGCGTCATTCCTGGGAAACGGTGAAGACATCACCCCGTTGTTGAACAGCCGGTTGATATGCAGCTTGAGCTGATCATAATCCTGCGTGGTGTAGCCTGCGGGCAGAATTTTCTGCATATCGGACAGTACCCACGACTGCAAAAACGACGGATCGTAATGCTCGGTATCGTACATCATGAGATAGGCACGCAAGGCCTCGTACGAGTATTCCAGATCGTCGGGCGGGGCATTTTCCAGCGCATTTTCGATACGTCGCGACACTTGCGGCAACAGGACTTGTTTGATCGTCTCATCGTAAATACTATTGGCCGCCGCAGCGATCTTGCTACCCTGATAAAGACCGAAAGTATTCCAGACCGGCGGGCTTTCGACCGGGAAGTCTTTGCCATTGGGCAGGTCGGTCGTCGCATTCATAAACGGCACCAGACCCAGCACATCGCCCGATTCGGTAATCTTGATATCCCGGCTTAGTTGATTAAAGCCAGGCAGCTTGTCGCCGACATGCTCAAGATAGTTACGATTGTTCCGGTAGCTATTGAGCCACGCCAGCAGGCAAACGGCAAGAACGGCAGTCAACAGCACATAACCACCCCACTGGATCGTACGATAGCGGCGTTCCCATTTCAGGTTCAGGCCAGCCAGCATGGACTCGGGAAAGACCACATCCTTGAGCAGATTATGCAGGAAGTAGCTTTTCCCCGTTTCCAGCGGAATGCCTGATCCCTGGTCCCGGATGCCCTCGATCTTCAGATATTTCTTGAGCTGGCCGGTGACCCGATCGAAGGTCTGGCCGCCTTGCGTACCGCTGGTGAAATAAATGCCTCGCGGAATCACCACCGATTCAAACTTGGAACTGGAAAATACGTCGCTCAGGAAATGCCCCAGCACCTGGCGCAGGCCGGCAAACTGTTGCGGCAGCAGATACGCCAAGGCGCGTCGCGTGTCGTCCTGCTCTGCAGCCAGCACATCGGGCAGGGCTTCGTAAAGCCGTTTCTGCAGCAATTCGTACTCGGCGTCATAGGCAGTCATCAGCTTGAAGTCTGGCTTTTGCGCCTGCTCGTACGGAATCGTAAAGCCCCAGATCTGATCCAGTTCCTGCCGACTGAAGGTCGCAAAATACTCTTCGAACCCGGACAGCAAGTCGGTTTTGGTCACCAGCACGTACACCGGGAAATGAATACCCAGTTCTTCGCGCAGCTCCTGCAGACGGCGACGCAGCACTGCGGCGTGGGCCACCCGTTCCGTGTCGGTCGCACTCAGCAGATCGGCCACGCTCACTGTGAGCATCACGCCGTTGATTGGCTGGCGTCCACGATACTTGGTCAGCAGGTTCAGAAACCCCTTCCACTCCTGCTCATCGCCGGTCGGATCGCTTTCGTGTGTGGTATAGCGACCTGCCGTATCCAGCAACACGGCCTCGTCGGTGAACCACCAATCACAATTGCGGGTACCGCCGATGCCCTTGAGCGCCACTTTGCCGAAGCGGTCCGCCAACGGAAAATTGAGTCCCGAATTGACCAGCGCGGTTGTTTTTCCCGAACCCGGCGCGCCAATGAATACGTACCAGGGCAATTGATACAGATACTGCTTGGAAAAGCGCGCCAGCGGCGACTTGTTCTCACCGGCTTCAAAACGCGAATTGCGCAGCAGCGTAATGGCTTCGTCGAACCGCTCAGACAGGACCTTGATCTCGGCGCGCTCGGCTTCGGGCATCGCTTTGAGCTCGGCTTCGGGCTTGGGCTTGCGCAATTGGCCCAGCAGTTGCGCATTAAGCCGCCCTTCACGCCACTTGCGCCAGATAATACGCAGTAGCCAGATGGCCCAAATGGTGCCGATCACCCAAAGACGCACCTCCCGGGAATCGAGCAAATACCAGTTATTGACCGACAGGCTCGGGCCCACCGTCCAGATCAGGAACGATATGACCAGCAGCCCGAGAAAAACCCACAGACCACGACTGAAAAGAAAACTGAAGAAGCGACTGATCATCGGTTCGCTCCCCGCTCGGGCATGGCAGACGGGTCAGCCGGGGCAGACGAGCCCGGCGCAACAGGCGAAACAAGCAAGGTAATCTCCACGCGTCGATTGCGTGCCCGATTTTCCGCCGTATCGTTCGGCGCTACCGGGTCGGCCTCTCCGCGACCCTCCGCACGCACCCGCAGTTTATCGGTCAGGCGTTCATCCAGCAGTTTTTTGACGGCGTCAGCACGAGCCTGGGACAGTTCCCAGTTGGAGGGATATTT
This sequence comes from Advenella sp. FME57, assembly GCF_014897675.1. Lineage (GTDB taxonomy): Bacteria > Pseudomonadota > Gammaproteobacteria > Burkholderiales > Burkholderiaceae_B > Advenella. The sequence continues at coordinate 122,181 of NZ_JABUXU010000006.1, forward strand.
AATGGTCTTGATCGGTACATTATCACTGTATCCGGTGACCAGAATATTGCCCTGAACTGAATTGAGCGCATCGGCCACGCGTGAGAGCACCGGCAGATATTGGGAGCGGATGGCATCGGCACCCGACTCGAACAGACCATCGCCGCGCAGCACAATCACGCTGCGATCGGCTTCGTCACGAACGGTCAGTAAATTTTCGCGTATTTCAGGTGCAAGAAACGGCGCAATCCTGTTGGTTTTGACTGGTTCGCGTTTGACCTGCGGCGCGCTGATCTGCACCGTTGGCGGTTTGATTTTAATGACGTCTGCAAACAGTTTGTCCGAACGATCTCCCAGGCTCCACTGCAAGCCAAGAAACGACAGAAAACCCAGCGCTACGGCCAGCACGGCAAATACCCACAAGGGAATCGGCAGACGCCGCACCTTGTTTAAAATCGGCGCATCCTGCCAGTGCGGAGACAATGCGGCGGCATATTGGCCACGCGCATTGCGCAAGATAAGCAACAGGCGCTGGCGCAATGTTTCCAGTTGCGAGCGGCCGTTGTCCACGACCCGATAGCGGCCCTCGAAGCCCAGCACCAGACAATAGTAAAGCAGCTCCAGCAGGTCGATGTGCTGCGCCGGGTTCTGCGACAGCTTGGCAAGCAACTGGAAAAATTTCTCGCCACCCCAGGTCTCGTTATGGAAGGTGACCAGCAGGCTATTGGCCGACCACATCCCACCGCCGCCCCAGGGCGTAAGCGCCGCCGCTTCATCCAGTGCCGTGCACAGACAATAACGCGCGCCAAGAATCGTCTCGTTGCGTATGCCTGCATGCTGCGCGCGCAATTCAAACTGGCGCACTTCATCGACCAGGTGTTCGCGCAACTGGGTGGGCGATGGATGCGAGCGGGTATTGCGAATTTGCGGAATCAGTACCAGCAGCGGATTGGCCGCGGCAACCAGTGTATTGGAACCGCTAATGACATAGTCATCGGGCCGCAATTTGCCTGCATCGGGCACCGCGGTGGAGTTTGCCCAGGGACCAATTGGCGTCCCCGCGAAATTTTCTGCCATGTTTATCTGTCCCGATCCTCTCTGACTGCCCAGAACTCAAGTGTCAGCCCCGGAAAGTCTCCGGCCAGATGCAGCGCCAGCGCGCCGGTGCGTTCCAGTTGCGTCCACATATCGCCGGTTTTTTCCAGAGAAAAATAAATATGCCCGGCACTGTACGGCAGCTGACGCGGTACATTGGTGACCGGCTTGAGTGAAACACCCGGCAACTGCAGATGCACCAGATCGCGGATACGTTCGACCGGTCCCAATTTGACCTGTGCCGGAAAGCGGGTTCGCGTGAGTTCGGCCGGCATATCGGCATGAACGGCAATAATAAATTCGGCAGACTGCAACAGGTGCGGGTCGGTAATCTGCCCCACCCGCAGTCCCTGCCCTTTGTCGTGCAGCGGTATGCGAATGGCCTGCTCTTCCAGAATGGTCGTTAACGCCCGGCGCAGCACCTGCATCAAGGGCTCAAAGCTGAGTCGCAAATTGTCATGCACATAAGCGGGGAATGTTTCCATTCGCTTTCCCGTGCCGGTAAAGGTCGCCAGATCGCTGGCCAGCATCAGAAAGTCGTGGAAAATGCGCTCCGGATGCACATTGCCAAGTGTGATCATATGCCATAAGGCGCCACGATAGCGATTGATGGTTTCCAGTATCAGGAACTCCGAGACTTCGGCAACGCCGCCGCGCCCCGGCTGATTCAGACGCGCCGCCAGCAGTTCGCTGCGGGCATTGAGCAGTCCGAAGAGTTCGCGGATAAAGCTGGTCAGGGCAAAACTCACATTGCTCGACAGCACCGGTGCGATATAGGTGAAGTCAAGGACGACCTTGTTGTCGGCGCTGCGTTCGGTAATCCAGGCCAGCGGCATGCCGATCCACTCGTCGCCGAAATCGGACTCAAGCATCAATCGAAAACGCAACCGTCCGACCTGGACCACCGCCGTTCCCAGCGACACTTCACAGGTATCGACAACTTCGTCTTCTATGACGCTATAGCGCGCCAGGGAATCAGGCGTCTCTTCGAACACAACATCTTCAGCGCCTTCGCGTACTCGCGGTATCGCCAGGTACACCCGTTTGTCCAGGGTGCCGGCAGGCACCTCAAGGGCAAATGGCGCAGATTCGGCGTCAAAGCTAAATGGCGTGCCATCGGGAAACAGGCCGGTGGCCTTTTTCAGCGCAATCTTGCCCAGCGCCAGGGCATCAATGTCAATATCCAGGTCCTGAAACCCCCAGAACACACTTGTGATACTTTCAATGCGTACCCGCAGGTTGTGTTCCAGAAATCGTTCGAACTGCTGAAAATGATGAGGGCGAAGAAACATCCCCTCCGACCAGACTACTTTATCTTTTATGCTCATAAAACAATCTGCAATTTAATTTATTTTGGTTCTGTTTTGTTGACGTTGACAGCGGCTCTCTGCACATCGATGCGAATACGTTTTTCGTCAGGAGAGAACTGCCAGAATTTGTAGAAATTGGTCGTCTCGGCTTCGGGCAGATCTACTACCAGGCGCCACTGACTGTTGTTCAGATCACGGTACGAGGCAACAATGCCCAGCGCCTTGGCCTGGGTGCTTCCCGATGCCTTGATTTCCTCAGTACTGCCTGGCTTGATGATACGGGAATTGACTTCAAGCATCTGATCGCCAAGTACTGCGCGCGGGTCCTTCATAAGGGCAAAATAGTCTGCCGTGTCAAAGGCATTGGTGGACTTCAGTTCATAGACAGTGACCTTGACCGGAGAAGGTTTGCCCGAAGCGTTAGGGTTTACCTGACTGTCCGCCTTTAACTCTATGATATAAGGGACTGCCATTTTAGATTCGGTAGATGCGCATCCGGCCAGCACACCGGCAGCAATCAGGCCGACCGTTCCCAGCTTCATGATCTTGTTATAAATAAATGTCATTTGCCATGTCCTCATTCAAATAGCGTGCCAGTGTCTGACCATTACCGCGTAACAAATACAATAGCCGCAATAGCCGCCGTACAGACGCATCGGCAAGGGCGTTTGCACCCGCCAGGTCCTGTCTGCCAGCGCGCCTGCACACCCGGCAAATTCGTCAGTTTCAATTGTGTTTGTGACAGACCAAAACATCAAGCACAAAAACCTATACTCTTACTGAAATTAACTAAGGTGTAGTTAAATTAAACAGTATTTTTCCAAAGTTACCTATCTGTTACATAATTTACGTTTCTTAAGCACGACGCTGCCGATTTAACATGTTATTGTCATCTACAGGTATTAATATATTTAGTACGCAGTCCTGTTGCCGTAAACACTCCAATGAAGGACACTTCCTTCGCAGAAATGGCAGTACAGTGACTGATCTGCATTTGTGATTGCATTTGTCATCCGCCGTAATAAAACGGTATATTTCATTTGCATTAACAGGCTATGTCAAACAGCATTATTAAATATTTCTATTACACAAACATGTCTCAATTCAAAAAAATGAACGCTTCACGTGTATTTCTGCTGCCCGGTGTACTTGCTGCTGGTGTCCTGATGTCGGCATGCTCCCTGTGGAGCAGCTCCGGTCCAACTGCGCTGTCCTCGTCCGAAGAAGTACAGATTCGGCCGATACGCGAAAGTTTTATGGCAGGACAATACGAGGCGGTCATTACGCAAGTGACGAACACCCCGACACTGAACACCGGCTCGGTCCCGCTGCACACGACTGCACTCAAGTACAAGGCATTCAGTGAGTGCCTGACTGAAGCCAAGCGCAGTTGTGCCAGCACTTTTGAACAAATTTTGACACTGGATCCCAATTTCGCATTGCTTCCCGCCGAAAAATCGCATCCCTCCTGGGGACCGGTTTTTGAGCGAATACAGGAACAGCATCAGCCCGGCAAAACAGCAAGCCCGGGCACACAGGCCAGCGGCAGCATTACGCCCATCCGTCCTCTGACAAAGTAGGCTGGCGCGGCACGACGGGGACGCCACAACCGTCTCCGGTCAAGGAGCAGAACTTATCATGAAACTGACCGTACAACATCTGCACAACGCCACCACGTTTATATGTCAGCTGCAGCCGCCCGGCGGCACGATTGGCCGTGGCCAACAGAATGATCTTAATCTGCCCGATCCATCGGGCGAGCTGAGCACCCTGCAGGCGATTGTCCGCATGCAAGAGGGCGGCGCCACGGGCACTGTGCTCAATATGAGCAGCATGAGCCGCGTTGCTGTCAACGACACACCACTCGGACTGTCCCAGGAAGCTAACGTAAGCAACGGCGATCGGATTACCGTGGGCGATTATCTGATTGTCGTTGACGGACCACCAGCAACCTCCAGACCCGCTGCCGTTGACGACACGGGCCTGAGCGCGACCCCATACGATACTGCAGCGTTTGTCGGCACGGCAGCTGCGGGCGCGACGACAACTGCCCGCGCCTTCCCGGATTCGACGACTGCAACTGCCGGCGGTGACGAGCACCTGCCCACCTGGCATCCGGCCTATCAGGCTCCTGCCGAACATACCGCTGACGCAGCGCAGCCGGATTCCTATCCTGAAGAACACCCCCTTGGCACGCCCATTAACAGGATGCCGCCCCCAGCTCCCGTGCCCAACACCACAGTCGCGCCCCTGGGAGACAACACGACACGATCGCGTGCGTCGCCGGAAAATGCACCTGCAGCGTCGCCTGCCGATACGGGCAACAGTCCTGCAGCAGCGCCTGTGCCGGAAGAAAACCCCGACGATATTTTCAAGGATCTGCTCAGCGGTCCCGGCGTGCTGCCCGTTGGCGGCAATGCTACCGATGAACGACATCCATTTGACATGGAATCGGCCACCAATCGCAATCATCATAATCCCGTAGAACTGCTCAAGCCGGAAGGCATGCATCATCCATCGATCGATGGCGACCCACTGGATGCATTGCCTAGCGATGGTGCGGACAAAGATCGCCACACCATATTCAGCGACGACAGCCCGACGACACTGAACAAAGATACCGCCCTGGACAGCCACAAGCAGGACAATATTCTTGAGACGCTGCAACGCGCGGCGCATTCGGGATACAAAGACAAAGACTCTGGCAAAAAATAAAGCGCCTGGCAAGGCAGACTATCGGCAGAGGCGCAACCGTCCTGAATCCAATCCTCTGAAAAAAATGCCCGCTGACAAATTAGCGGGCATTTCTTCAATCTTCATTGCAACGCGATTGGCTTTCAGCTGTATTGATATACAAACTCGCCGTCCTGCGCATCCAGGGACAACCGGGCGAGACTGCGGCCTTCGATCGTGCTCATAAGAATTTCCTGACTCACATTAGGCAATACCGTATTGGTCAGAATCGCATCCACCATCCGCCCGCCGGACTCCACTTCGGTACAGCGTCCGACGATCTGCGAGACAGCAGCGTCGGTTACGTCAAAATCAATATTGTGATTTTGCTGCAGACGCACCTTGATGCGGCCCAGTTGCAGGCGCACGATACTGCCCAGCATCTCATCGGACAGCGGCAAATAAGGCACCACCACCAGTCGACCCAGTAGCGCAGCAGGAAACACACCCAGCAAGGGCTCGCGCAAGGCGCCGGTCAGTCCTTCGGCATCGGGCATCAAATCAGGATCCTTGCACAGATCCACGATGCGATCCGTACCTACATTGGAGGTAAGAATAATCACGGTATTTTTAAAGTCGATATAGCGGCCTTCACCGTCTTCCATCCAGCCTTTGTCGAATACCTGAAAGAAAATCTCATGCACATCGGCGTGCGCCTTCTCGACTTCATCGAGCAGAACCACGCTGTAGGGGCGTCGCCGCACGGCTTCAGTCAACACGCCACCTTCGCCATAACCAACATATCCGGGCGGCGCTCCCTTGAGTGTGGAAACGGTATGCGCTTCCTGGAACTCGCTCATATTAATGGAGATCAGATTCTGCTCGCCGCCATAAAGCGTCTCAGCCAGCGCCAGTGCCGTCTCGGTCTTGCCCACGCCACTGGGGCCGCAAAGCAGGAAAACACCTACCGGTTTATTCGGATCAGTAAGGCGGGCACGAGACGTCTGGATACGGCGAGTGATGGCATCGAGCCCATCTCGCTGGCCGATCACGCGCTTTTCCAGCGAATCGGACAACTGCAATACCGAACTGGCCTCGTCCTTGACCATACGACCAACAGGAATACCCGTCCAGTCTGCCACGACAGCGGCAACCGCGTTGGCGTCCACCGAAGGAAAAATCAGCGGCGCTTCACCCTGCTGGGCTTCCAGTTGCTCCTGCACTTGCCGCAGCGCGGTCAGCGTCTCGTTACGCAGTTGCTCGCTGGTGTCTTCATCACGCAATACCTGACGCAACTCAAACAACCTGGCTGCCAGTTCCTGTTCGGTACGCCAGTTTTCTTCCAACTGGCCCAGCTTGTCACGTGCCGCCACCAGGTCGCTGTCAATGTTGGCGATGCGTGCCTCGCTGCCAACGCCCACCTGCAATTCCCGCTGCGCAATATCGCGCTCGATCTGCAGATGTTCTATGCGCCGCCGGCAATCCTCTACCGCCGGCGGCTGGGCGTGCTGGCTGACCGCTACGCGGGCGCAGGCCGTATCCAGTAGCGCAACAGCCTTGTCCGGAAGCTGGCGTGCCGGGATATAACGGTGAGACAGTCGCACGGCTGCATCAATCGCTTCGTCCAGAAGCAGTACCTGATGATGCGACTCCAGCCTGCCAGCCAGGCCGCGCAACATAATTAGCGCCTTGGCTTCGGCCGGTTCATGCACCTGCACCACCTGAAAGCGGCGCGTAAGGGCAGGGTCTTTTTCGATGTACTTCTTATATTCCGCCCAGGTCGTGGCGCCGATCGTGCGCAACTGACCGCGCGCCAGCGCGGGCTTGAGCAGGTTGGCCGCGTCCCCTGTACCGGCCGCCCCACCTGCGCCAATCAAGGTATGGATTTCATCTATAAACAGCACAATCGGCTTTTCACTGGCCTGCACCTCGTCAATAACCTGGCGCAGTCGCGATTCAAATTCTCCTTTCATGCTCGCGCCGGCAGACAACAGCCCGATATCCAGCAGATACAGCGACACCTCGCGCAGCGACGGCGGAACATCGCCGCTGGCCAGCCGCAGCGCCAATCCTTCAACTACGGCTGTTTTGCCGACGCCGGCCTCGCCGGTGAGCAACGGATTGTTCTGGCGACGGCGCATCAGGATATCGACAATCTGCCGAATTTCTTCATCGCGACCGGATACCGGATCAATTTCATTGTTGCGCGCCCGGGCGGTCATGTCTACCGCATACTGTGCCAACGCAGACTTGCCGCTAGCCCCGGCAGCAGGCGCTGTTGCGCCACTCTCTGACAAAGCCGCGCTGTCCTGCTGTTCAACAGAGTCCCTGACAATGGCAGGCAGATTATCGGCCAGCACATCCGGTGTAATTTTCTTGAATTCAGATGAAATACCGTAAAGCACATTGCGCAGCGAATGAGTCTTGAGAATGCCCAGAACCAGATGCGCACTGCGGATACGCGCTTCGCCATACTTGAGCGAACCGTATACCCAGGCGCGTTCGGTTGCGTTATCCAGATGCTCTGACAGATCGGAAACCGACGAGGCGCCCCGCGGCAACTCGTCCAGGGTGGCGACAATGCCGCGCTCCAGCTGATCGGGATTAAGTTCGAAATAACGGATGATTTTCTGCAGATCGCTGTCATGCTCGTGCATGATCTGATGAAGCCAGTGCACCAGTTCCACATGCGGGTTCCCGCGGAGTTTACAAAATGCCGTGGCCCCTTCCAGGGCGCGGTACAGCAGGGTGTCGAGTTTTCCAAAGAGATCGCTGCGATTAATTTCAGACATAGTTGTTTGTTTTGCTTGCTGTCATTTGTGAATAGAAAAGCGTAGCCGAAAGATATGACCTGCCTGTGAAAATGATGTCCTGTATGTTACGTGTATCCGCAAAGGTTTTCGAACTCTAAAGTTTTGCCAAATGTAAGCGCGCCGATCCGGCCATCACATGGAGCCTGCCGCAGCAAGAATTGGTATAGCCCGCCATCAGCCGTTACACTGACGCAGACACAATCAGCATCATGGGGCGCTCCAGCTCCTCTGCCAGTTGTGGCAACTGCCCAATCTGTTGGGCGGTGGGCGCAAACTCCTGAACCGCCTGAATGCGAAAGCCCGCAGCAATAAGGGCCTTCAATGTCGTGCCGATTGTCCTGTGATATTTCAGTACGCCGGTAGCAAACCAGTCCGTTCGGCGCTCCCCTTCCCGGGCGTATCCGCTGACCGGCCAGGTTTTGCGGCCCTGCTCATCACTGATCCAGTGGGGGTCGGTAGCGGCCATGAAGATCGGATGCTCAATCGAGAAGACCAGGTGCCCGCCTGGCTGCAGGCACTTATGGATCTCGTGCACAAGGCGATCAAAATCCTGCACATAGTGAAAAGTCAATGCACTGTAGGCAACATCGAAACTGGCCGGAGCAAGCACCAGGGTGTCCAGATCGGCGATCCGATATTCGATTGCTGCATCTGCAGTGTCTGCCCTGGCGCGCTGAATCATGTTCCGTGACAGGTCCAGCCCCAGCACCGAGCGCGCACCCTGCTGGCGAAACCAACGTGCGGTCCAGCCGAAGCCGCAACCGAGATCGACGACCCGTTTTCCGGCCGGATCGGGCAGCAGGGTCCGGATCGCAGGCCATTCCGGCGCCCCCTTCAGGCCAAGGACCTGCCGGGGCAATTGAATATAGCCGGCGAAAAAATCAGGGTCATCGTAAATGTTTTGTGCCATTTATCCCTCAATGCACTGGAACATGGCGCTTTTGCGCACTTGCCGGCATGCCGCCCACAGCGTTGCCGCCTGTTTAATCAGACACCTGGTCTGTTGCAATGGCGCGGCCCAAATCCAGCGACAGGGAACAACCAACGACAATAGAACAAGTGCAATAGAACGATTGCGATAAAACAGTTGTATTAATACGTTCGTATTACAGCAGCGGCAACAGCGTGCAGCCATGGACGTGGCGCAATCGTTCGGCGTGCTCATCATGCCGGCGTACGCGGGGGCGGACGGCGTACCTATACCGGCGCTGCAGTACCGGCGCTGCAGATATGGCTTTGTTTTCCGTATCTGATATTATCTGGATTGCAATTTGTCACCTTACACAATATTAAGCTTTCAGGTACACTGGCTGCAACCGCCATGTCATTTCACCAAGATATCTTATACACCTTTTGACAGGTACCACAACCGCATGGATACACCTTCGGATCCTGTGACCCCGACCAATACGCTGCCGCCGGACTTCTGGCAGAAGCTTGAAGCGGACCCCTATCGTTTCGGTCTGTATCATGTGCTGCGCTGGCTGGACGCACGCAGCGGCACACGCAAGCCGCTGGGCCGCGATTCGCTGCCCTCACGCGAACCGGTACGACTACGCCAGGAACCATCCATGGCGTTTGCGCCATCGACCATTTGTGATGTCGATCGTGATAAAGACGGCCCGCCCGTTGTCTCCATTCTGAGTTATGGCCTGTTCGGCCCCAACGGTCCGCTGCCCTTGCATCTGACCGAGTACGTGCGCGAGCGAATCGTGCACCACCGGGACCATACCCTCTCGGCCTTTGCCGATATTTTTCACCATCGCCTGATTGCGCTTTTTTACCGGGCCTGGGCAGACGCGCAAAGCACGGTCAGCCTGGATCGTCCCGAAGAAAATTTCAGTCGTCATGTTGCCAGCCTGATCAATCAGGGACAAAAATCGCTGAAACAGCGTGATTCCATCATGGATCACGCCAAGTATTTTTTTGCCGGCCACCTGGTGCGCCAGACGCGCAATCCGGAAGGTATTATCCAGATACTGAAAACCTTCTTCAACATCAACGTCAGTTTAAAGGAGTTCGTGCCGCAATGGATCGAACTGCATCCATCGCAGCAACTGGGCCTCAATGGCAGCATGGGGCTGGGTCAGGATACGATTCTGGGCAGCTCCGTGCGCGATGCACAGCATAAATTCCGCCTGTTGCTGGGCCCGCTTACCCGGTCCGAATTTGATCAATTCATGCCGGGCACAAGCAAGGCAAAACAGCTGACACACTGGCTGCGGCATTATGTGGGAATCGAACTGAACTGGGATGTCGAGGTCGTGCTCAAAAAAGAAGACATCAAGGGCATTCGTCTGGGCGAAGCCTCGCCGCTGGGACTGGGCACCTGGATGGGATTGCGCCCCAACAGCGCCGGCGACGCGCATGATGTCGTTATTGACTACGAATTGCGCGAAAAGCTGTAGAGGCCTGATTGATTGACTCCCTGCGCAACCGCGCCGACCATGGGCCACCGGCGTGGTTGCTGTGCATAGCGCCGGAACGCGCAGCCTGAAAACCCATGGATCTACGGGTCCCGGAAAGGAACTTCGGATTAGCGAGCTTATCGACCTGCTGCAAGCGCGCTACCGGACAAATGGACTCCCGGGTGAGCGGATTACTGAACAACCTGGCAATTGATCAACTGAGCAGTCCTGGGGTTAACCCAGTTAAAATACAGAAAAACAAAAAATAATATCCATATCAAATCAAAAAGTTAACCGGAATTTATAAGAGTTAACCCTTATATTCATCTGTTTTACTTTTCCGTAAAATCCATCACTTTCAACAGACAGACAAAGGGAACGAGGAATGAGTGGCATAAATCCAATGATCATCACGTTCGCCATATATCTGATTGTCGTACTGGCAGTCGGGTTTATCGCCTACTTTTCAACACGTAATTTTGACGACTATATCCTGGGCGGACGCAGTCTGGGCAGTTTTGTGACGGCACTCTCGGCAGGCGCCTCCGACATGTCGGGCTGGCTGCTCATGGGTCTGCCCGGCGCGATTTATCTGGCGGGCCTGTCCGAAGCATGGATTGCCATCGGCCTGACCATCGGCGCCTACTTCAACTGGCTGCTGGTGTCAGGACGTTTGCGCATGCACACTGAATACAACAACAATGCACTGACGCTCCCTGAATATTTCCATCACCGCTTTGGGGCCGGCAGCGTCTTCATCAAGATAGCAGCCGCAGCCATCATTCTGTTTTTCTTTACCATCTATTGTGCCTCAGGCATTGTGGCTGGCGCCCGACTGTTCGAGAGCCTTTTCCACGTTGATTACGTCACCGCAATGTGGCTGGGCGCCGGCGCCACCATCGTCTATACCTTTATTGGCGGTTTTCTGGCGGTCAGTTGGACCGACACCATCCAGGCTTCGCTCATGTTTTTTGCGCTCATCCTCACGCCAATCATGATATTGCTTGGCATTGGCGATCTGTCTGCCGTCACCGCAACCATTGACCAGGCAGCGGCCACAGCCGGCAAGAATTACTCAAGCCTGATTTCGGGCACGAGTTTTATTGCAATCGTGAGTGCCGCGGCATGGGGCCTGGGTTACTTCGGCCAGCCGCATATTCTGGCGCGCTTTATGGCAGCCGATTCGGTCAAAAGCCTTAAGTCTGCACGTCGCATTGGTATGACATGGATGATTCTATGTCTGATTGGCGCGGTCGCAGTAGGCTATTTTGGCATTGCATGGTTCCAGTTGCATCCGGAACAAGCCGGCGAGGTCAACACAAATAGCGAACGTATTTTTATCGAACTGGCCCAGATTCTGTTCAATCCCTGGATTGCAGGTGTGATTCTGTCGGCGATTCTGGCTGCCGTCATGAGCACGCTCAGCTGCCAGTTGCTGGTATGCTCCAGCGCCATTACCGAGGACTTCTACAAAGGATTCATACGGCCACACGCGAGCCAGACAGAGCTGGTCTGGACCGGCCGCGTGATGGTACTGATGATCGCACTGGTCGCCATCTGGATTGCGTCTGACCCGGAAAGCCGGGTACTGGGCCTGGTTTCGTACGCATGGGCCGGCTTCGGTGCAGCCTTTGGACCAGTGATTATTCTGTCGGTATTCTGGCGTCGCATGAACGCAGCCGGCGCACTGTCCGGCATGGTGGCCGGCGCGCTGGTGGTCGTATTGTGGAAACAGTACAGCGGCAGCGCCCTGTATGAAATCGTACCTGGTTTTATTGCCGGCTTGATCGTGATCATAGCGGTTTCGCTGTTAACCAAAGCGCCCTCACAGGCCGTGGTCGACAACTTCGACCGTGCAGATCGCGACTTCAAAAACGCGGCATAAGCTGCAATCGGCAATACTGCAGAGCCGGCCGAGTATGTCGGTTCTGCAGGCAGAATCAAACGCTCCCGTCCATTCCAGGACTGGAGCGTTTTTTATATACCCCGTTTTCTTGTTATGACGGTTGCAATAGGCCGCACATTAAAGTGCATGCCGGATGCCGGATGCCGGATGCCGGATGCCAACTAGCGTCAGTTTTCTGAAACGGATGTTCAACACGTACGCTTTATACAACATAGTCAGTGATTTGCACGAATCCTGTCGGCAGAATACGGGTTAAGCCCTACAATCGACAATACCTGAGCACTTGCACCCATGAGAGCCCTTTTTGAAAATCCGCCAGCCGCTTCCTCCGCTGAACAGCCTCAAGGCATTCGAAGCCACTGCACGCCTCAAATCCATGGCGCTGGCGGCAAAGGAACTGCACGTCACGCCCTCGGCCGTAAGTCAGCAGATCAAGCAGTTGGAACACCACCTGGGCCAGCGCGTCATTACCCAATCGCGCAGCGGGATCGTGCTGACCGCTTATGGGCGCGACGCGCTGCCCAAGCTGTCTCAGGCGTTCGACCTTCTGGCAGGCTCCTTTCACCATCCACGCGATCCGTTGCTAGTACGCATCAGCGTACTGCCTTCGTTTGCACGCTTCTGGCTCAATCCACGCCTGCCTGCGTTCTTTCGCCAGCACCCCGCTATCCGGCTGGACATAGACAGTTCGCCCAAATTGATTGATTTCACCTTTGACGACCTGGATCTGGCGATCCGGTATGGCAAAGGTAATTATGAAACGCCGCTGTGCGACAGCCTCATGAAAGAGGCACATCAGGCCGTCTGTACACCGCGCCAATATCCGGCATGGGCGCCGCTGGTCGAGTCCGGCGATTTCGCCCGTCTGCCATTGATAGGCGACCGGGGCATGCTGGGCGGCGATGAGCAGGATGTGACCTGGCGGGAGTGGTTGCATGCAAAAGCACCCGAGTCGACATTACCCGACTATCGCATTACTTATACCGATTCAGGCCTGGCGATAGACGCCGCACTTGCCCACCAAGGCATGTTACTGGGACGACTGGTGCTGCTGGATCCGTTGCTCAAGGAACAGAAACTGCTCGCGCTGGATCCGCTTATATTGCGCTCGGAGTTGGGATATTTTTTGCTGGGACCATCACTGGCCGGCCTGTCCGAAGGAGCGCAAAAATTTCGGCAGTGGCTGCTACAGGAAGCCGCGGCATACCAAACACAGCACCATACCCAGTCGCCGGGCTTTTCAGATAGATAACCAGGAACACCAGGCCGGACACTAGCAGGGGCAATGCCCGTCACTCCTGATGGTATTGGGCGTCTGGCGCACCCACATAGGAACAGGCGCTGTGCTCTGATGGCAGGAGCGCCGATGGCCGCTGCGTTAATGCCTGATGCGCATGCGCTTAGCTGATCAGCACACCAAATACAGCGGTCACGGCCTGGGCCCTTTCTGCTGTATTCGCCTTGCCGCTACCGCCATCCCGCTATCACAATCCGGCCTATTGCGACTGTGTTCGCACCGGACAAGGGATGCCTGCCTCGCCGGCCAGCTCGCCCTGCCCGTCTTGTCCATTTTTCTGCAACGAGTCCGGCGGTTGCACCCGAGTTCCCGAATTGCGTGCATTGGCTACGCCGGCAGCAATAATCATGACAATGCCCAGCCATTGCCAGCCGCCCACTTCATGGCCAAACGCGAAATAATCTGCAATTACCGCGACGACCGGATAAACATAGGACAGGATTGCAATTTTTCCCACCGGCAATGATTGATATGCAGAGTAGATCAGGATATACATCAGGAAGGTATGAAACACCCCCATGACAACGACGAACAGCCATTGCACAGATGTCTGCGGCATCTGGTCAAATGCCATAATCGGTGCCAGAAAAACAAGCCCTACGCCCAGCTGACACATCGCCACGACATGGGGTTTGATGCCGGTCAGTTTTTTGGTGACAATGGTCACACCGGAATACAAGAGGGCGGCAAGCAAGGCAAAGCCGGCGCCCTGCAGAAAAAGCAAATCCACTTCTACGCCAAGCAGGGCGGGCAGCACAATCAGTATCACCCCACCAAAAGCCAGTATTGCCAGCGCCACCTGTTTAAGCGTAATGCGCTCACCGAACACCAGCGTGCCGGCCAGCAACAGAAAAAACGGCTGCGTGTTGTAGATCACCGTGCCCACCCCAATACCCGCGTGCAGATACGAAGCGAACAACGCTGCCCAGTTCAGCACCAGCACCACGCCGCTGACGGCAAGCAATACCCATTGCAATCGTGATACGTGCGCCAGCTTCAGATACCCTTTGGCAAAACAGAACAGCAGCAGGCACAGCCCGCCAATCAGGCAGCGCCAGAACCCGACATTAAAAGGATTCTGCCCCGACCAGACCACGAACAGCCCAATGGTGCCCGACATAGCCATGCCCGCAATCAGCTGAAGCTGGCCTACGTTTTCGTTTTTTGTACTCTCTGTCATTGCTTTTTCCTGAACTGCCCCTGATTATGCCAAACCTGATGGCGTTACGACAGGTGCCTGATGATACTCCGGTACTACGCCAGCCGGCATCGGTTCGACTCGCCGCCAAAAGGCAAAACGCGTCGGCTCTCGCGAATCGAGCCCATCCTGCCAAATATGCCATGGGCGACGGCCTTGAGTATGTCTGCAGCCACCGATGAACTGTTGTCATTGTGAATAAACGACAACTGGCTGGCAAGCCACTTTTTCTTAACGACCTTTACTTTTTCTGGTGCACGGCCCTGCTATCCATGGGCAAGGCAGGGGTTATTTTGCACAAGGCTGGCTCGGCCTGCGCGATGAAAGTCGACGTGGCCGCCGGTTCGCTCGGCCAGTGAGGATGCCGATCAAAACGCAAATATGCGCGGCAGTTCAGGCGCCACCGCGCAAGTCATTCGGACCGATTGCACGCCCCTTGCATTGATATATCGTCGCCACCTGCACCTTGTGTCCTCTGCCCGATCCGCCAGCATCGGCTACCCTGCACATGCGTGAGCGCACGGGAAAGACCACGATTTCCGGGAATAATTAAGATACAATCGCCGAATTATTACCCGCTGTACCCAACCCTTTACGACAATTGAATTAGGACAACTGAAATGTACCTGGTCGCCATTCTTGCCATATTGATCGCGCTGATCGTACTGGCAACAACCAAACTCAAACTTCATCCGTTCCTGGCTTTGCTGGCAGCGGCTTTTATCGGCGGCTTCATGTATCAGGTGCCGCTGCTGGATATTGTCAAACACATCACCACCGGCTTCGGTGGCATCATGGGCAGTATCGGGATTGTGATTGTACTGGGCACCATCATTGGCGTCATACTGGAGAAAACGGGTGCAGCCATTACCATGGCTGACAGTATCATCAAGCTGCTGGGCAACCGTTTTCCGACGCTGACCATGTCCGTGATCGGGTATCTGGTTTCCATTCCGGTATTTTGTGATTCAGGCTACGTCATTCTCAATTCATTGAAGGAAGCCATTGCAAAACGCATGAATGTCTCGCTGATTGCCATGAGCGTCGCGCTGGCAACAGGTCTGTATGCTTCCCACACCTTTGTCCCCCCCACACCGGGGCCGATCGCGGCTGCCGGCAACCTGGGGCTGGGGGACAATCTGGGCCTGGTCATTCTGGTTGGTCTGGTCGTATCTGCGGTCACGGCGTTGGCCGGTTTGCTCTGGGCCAATATTTTCCTGAAAAAGGACATTGAACTGGAAGCACCAGTGGTGCCTGTGGGCCCGAATCAGGGCTTGATGAAAACCCGTGAAGACTATGGCGTGCTGCCAAGCGCAGCGCAGGCATTCACGCCAATTTTCCTGCCCATCATCTTGATCTGCATTGGCTCGGTTGTTGCCTTTCCCAGCAAGCCATTAGGCCAAGGCACCGTTGCCAACGTCCTGTTGTTCCTTGGGCATCCGGTCGTTGCGCTGCTCGCAGGTCTGATTTCTGCCATGTTCCTGCTCAAGGGTACGGGCAAACGCCAGCAGTTTCATGACTATGTCGCCCAAGGGCTGACTTCTGCCGCACCGATTCTGCTTATCACGGGTGCGGGCGGTGCTTTTGGCGCGATTCTGAAAGTGACGCCGCTGGGCGACTATATCGGCACGACCCTGTCGACCATGGGCATTGGGCTGTTCATGCCCTTTATCGTATCGGCAGCACTTAAAACAGCTCAGGGCTCGACCACCGTCGCGCTGGTAACGACTTCTGCGCTGGTTGCGCCGATGCTCGGTCAATTGGGTCTGGATAGCGAAATGGGACGCGTGCTGACCGTGATGGCCATTGGCGCTGGCGGGATGACCGTCTCTCATGCCAACGACAGTTTCTTCTGGGTGGTTACCCAATTTAGCCGCATGCGTGTATCAACCGCCTATTATGCGCAGACCATGGCCACGCTGATTCAGGGCGTGGCCGGGATGATCACGGTATGGTTGCTGAGCCTGGTTTTACTGTAAGGCTGATGCCTTTAATGGAATGGCTGTACGAAAACGATAATAAGTGAACATTTCAGGGCAGCATCACGAACGTAACGAAAATGACGCTCGTGATGCTGCCCTGATTCTTCATTAAGATGCCATGTTGGCTAACAGGCTAACGTCCCTGCCTGGCGCCAATGCAGTCGCCGTTTCACTTCCCTTTTTTCGGCACAGGAAGACCCAGCCAGTCTTTATAGAAAGCCTCAATATCCGGCGAAAAATCGTGAATCACGGGATACCATGGCGTTGGCGCTTCTACATCAAGCATGACGCCACAATCAGGACAATAATATTCCCGATAGACCTGCCACTGCGTGTCGGGTGCCATGAGCAATGGATAGACTTCCTCCATTGCTTCAGGCGTGTCACGTACAAAAATGCTCGCCTCCAGTTTCCAGTTTTTGTCATAGGCACAAAACTCATGCCCGCACTCACATTTGGTGATCCACTCGCCGGTTTTCGCCGAGCGCACGATATGAAGATGCGGCCCCAGCGGCAGAATGATTTCGTCCTTCCATGACATTTTGGCCTGCAGGACATCACGATAGATTTCAAAACGTTCCTTGTCCTTGGGCATTTGCAACATGCGCAAGGTCGTATCCCAATCGAGTTTGCCGTCAACCAGATTTTTGACCTGTTCCTTTGTATAAACTGACATAAATTATCTCCAATATTGTTGTAACGGGATCGGCTGCCTTGGCGCCGATCCCTTCGATTTACTCTTCCACCAGCACGACCGTACGAACGTCGGGCATTTCGGAAATGTCATTGCGATACGTGGAGCCAAAGGATGGAACACCCAGCTCGGATTCGGGCAACGACCAATCGGCAGGCAAATCCCAGAAGGACTTGAATTCGTTGGTGAATTTTTCGCTCAGACCGAAGCTGGTTGAGTACATATGACGTACCGGCAATGACGCATCCTTGGCGATAATCCGTTCGCGCTCCTGTTTCATCCAGTCGCGTACCGGAACAGCGCGTTTCAGGCGGTCCTTGCGGATCTGCTTGCGTCGTTCTTCGGTTTTGCTATCGTCAACCGTCCATACGCCATCGGCATCTTTTTCAATGACCGCACCATAGACGCGTTCGGCATATTCAGGCAGAACGAAACGGCAGTTGAGATCCCGGGCAATCGCCTGAGGATCCCGATCCAGCGGATCACCAAAACCTGGGCCTCCACGAATGTAATTGAGGTACAAATCGTGGTCATCAAATACGGTTTCGGTTGTCATGCATTGCTTGTCGCGCTTGACCACCGCGCCTTTGCCCAGATGTTTCTCGTAATCAGGATGGTTCGGATTGGCATCGGCTCCCAGCGGCAGGGACTCGCGATTGGCAATGCGATCTTTCAGCCCGGTGTGGTGGGCTTCAAAGCGATAGCCGGTGGCCGCAGGATAACCGCCCATCATCCCCCAATCACTATTCATGTAGCCGTTGCCCGAGAAGAACATGGTCCAGTCCTGCGCGTGCCATACCATGCGCAAGGTTTCCAGACCGCAACCGCCGCGGTACTTGCCATAGCCACCTGAGTTGCATTTGACCGTGCGTCCCATGAACAGCAAAGGCTCGGCCATTTCCCAGATTTCGATATCCCCCATGTCGCCTTCGGGGTTCCATACGGCGGCAGCATGATTCAGGCCATCCTTGACCGCGCAGGCGCCGGTGCCGGTGGCCGCCGTCTCAAAGCTGTTGACGGCGTGAATTTCACCATCCTGGTTGATACCGCCACCCTGCAGCCAGTTACTGGTGTTCCCGTTACCCGCATTGACCTCTTCCAGATAACCTCGACTGAAATAGGATTGGCTCATGGCACGCCACATGCCGGTCCAGGCGGAAACAAGATAGTGCCAGGCATCGGCATGCGCTGTACGACGGTCGTCCGGATTCATCCATGTTCCCTTGGGAATATGGAACTCAGTTGCGTAATAGGCGCCATCATTGATCCGTTGCGTTGGCACCAGCGTCTGGGTCAGCATCACCCAGATACCGCTGGTGAAAGCGACCTGGTTGGCGTTGAAACTGTGCCAGCACCAGCGACTGCCTCCTTCGAAGTTCATGCGCCAAGAACCATCCGGCCTGATCGTAAGCTCTGTGGGCGCGTGCATGATCGTATTCATTTTGGCGTAAGAAGACGTCAGGTTGACATCTTCATGGTCGTACGGCACGTCAACAAACGCCACCTTGCGATAGACGCCCGGAATGGTCATATCCTTGAGCCGTTGCCGCAAGCCCCGACGCCCTTCTTCGATAATTTCGTAAGCAAAAGTTTCAAACGCCTCGACACCTTCGCTTTCGATCACTTCTTCTACCAACGCCCGGATCATATGGCAACCGGCGATACGGGTACGCTCATCCAGAATCAGGTACTTCGGTGTACGTACGGAGCGCTGGCTTTCATGCAGCCAGTCACGCAGAGGCTGGTCATTGACACCTGTCTTGCGGCAGGTCGTCATATAGCCGTCGCCAAAACGCTGTGTCTGACCAGTGGACATGGAGCCCGGGCTGATGGAGCCCGTATCGATAACGTGGGTCACGCCCCCGACCCATCCCACCAGCCGATCTGCCCAGAAAATGGGAACAATGGTCGCAATATCGCAAGGGTGAACATTACCGATGGTGCAATCGTTGTTGGTGAACATATCACCCGGGTTGATGCCGGGGTTGGCTTCCCAGTCGTTCTCGATCATGTACTTGATCGCCGCACCCATGGTACCCACGTGGATAATGATCCCGGTTGAGGTCAGAATACAATCGCCTGCGGCGTTATACAGCGTAAAGCACAGTTCGCCTTCCTGCTCCACGATCGGAGAGGCCGCGATTTTCTTCGCGGTTTCGCGGGCATGAACCAGACCGCCGCGCAACCTGGAAAACATTTTCTCATAGCGGATCGGATCCTTTTCCTTGAAGTGCAGCGTGCTCAGGCCGTTGTAGTGCCCGGTCTCGCGCGTTTTCGACAGAACCTCGTTACGATGTTCGCGCAGCGTCTTGCCGTTGCCCAGCAACTCCCCCGGACCGAACACGTTCTTTGTCATCATATTATTCATATGTGTCTCCTGCTTTCTATTTGACTTCTTTCAGATGGAACAAGCGGTGTGTATCGAGTCTGGTTTCGAACCCTTTGGGCACCACGAAGGTCGTGGAGTCAGATTCGATCACAGCAGGACCGACGATACGGTTTCCGGCCTGCAGTTTTTCCATGGACCAGACATCAGCCTGCTGCCATTGCTTGCGACGGTAGAATGGACGCTTGCCAAGCAATGCCTCTTTTGGTGGCGTCTCTCCGACCAGTTTCTCTTCTGGCAGTTCGGGTTTTTTGGAGACCACACTGCCTCGCATGATGGCGCTGGTGACACCGAACCCGAGCTCAGGGGAACTGGCCGACGTGGCATACACACGGGCATAGGTTTCATCGAAAGCGCCAACCAGTTTTTCCCAATCGGCCACCGTGGCGGCGGCGCTGATGGGAGAGTCGATTTCCAGATCATTCAACTGGCCAAGATACTGCATGCTGTAGCCTGGGCGCAGCATGACATCTTCACGCTTGAAGCCATTGATGATGAACTCCTCGATCACCTTCTCTGCAAGCTCGGCCCACGCTTCGGTCAGGGTTTTGCCTGCTGCAACCTTGACCTCGTCCCCGGCGCTAGGTGGCACCGCAATGTCGACACTCTTGTCATACCGATATTCATACTCGGCGCAAGCGCAACCGAAGGCCGAGAAACCGGCTGCCCATGCAGGCACGATGACATCTTCAAAGCCCAGGCCCTCGGTATAGCCGTAGGTGTGGACCGGGCCTGCACCGCCATACGAGAAGCAGACGAAATCGGCTGGGTTGTAGCCCTTGGCACTGATAATGGAACGCGTATATTCACGCAATTGCAGGTCAAGCAGTTCAATCACACCCGATGCCGCATCCTCGACCGACAGGCCCAGCGGATCGGCGATCTGTTCCTTCAGACAACGGCGTGCGCGATCGACGTCCAGCTTGATCGCCCCGCCCAGGAAATTGTCGGTGTTCAAATAGCCCAGGATCACGTGACAGTCGGTTACCGAAACGGTATCAAGACCGCTTTCAGGCCAACACATGCCGACACGATAGCCGGCGCTGTCGGGGCCGAGCTTGATCGCGCCGCTGTAAGGATCGATACGAACAAAACTGCCGGCGCCTGCCCCTACCGAGTCCATGGCGACCAGTGGCAACGACAGCACCAGCCGAGCCATGTCGGGATCGGACTTGATGGCAAAATTGCCTTTGGTGATGAGCGCCATATCAAAACTGGTGCCACCGATGTCACTGCAGGCAATATTCTCGTAGCCAAGCAGTTCGCCCAGATATTTCGAGCCGATCACGCCTCCGATGGGGCCGGAGACGATGGTTCGGGCCAGTTCCTTGGCTCGCCAGCCGATGGTTCCGCCATGCGTGGCCATCACGCGCAAATCGAACTTGCCGCCGTGTTTCTTGAACCGATCACTGACGCGTTTGAGCGTGGCGCGCGACGGCTCCGCCGCATAGGCTTCAAGCACGGTCGTGTTGGTTCGATGGCTCTCCTTTCGGGAAGGATAGTAGTCGATCGTTGCGAAGACAGGAATATCGCTGCCCATTTTTTTGAGTTCTTCCAGGTATATATCGCGGGCGCGCTGCTCGTTCTGTCCATTTTTGTGGGACTGCAGCAGGCTGATGACGATGGCCTTGGCGCCACTATGGACCAGCTCGTGCGTGACGGAGCGTACTTCGTCTTCATTCAGTGGAATAACGATTTTTCCCTGTACATCGGTTCTTTCCGTCACCCCGCGTGTGCGCGATAGCGGCACCAATGGTTCATCGCAGCGGTGCGTATTCAGATGAATACGATCTTCCAGCGCATAGCCAAGATAGCTCTGCAGTGCACGTCCCATCGAATGAATATCCTCGAACCCTTTGTTGCACATCAGGCCAACGTCCAGCCCCTTGCGCATTACCACCCGATTGAGCATCGCTGTTCCCGAATATACGCAAGTGAGCAGCTGGGGATAGACGTCTTCAACGCTGCGTCCCCAGGGTGCCAGGGCATCCTGGGAGGATTCGTAAATTGCCTGGGACTCGTCGCCAGGGTTGCTCTGGGCCTTGCCGACAACGAACCTGCCGTCGCTGCTGACGAAAAAGGTATCGGTCATCGTGCCGCCGGCATCGATACCCATTACCTGAACGGGCATTGATTCAGTTTGCATATTTTTGTCTCCGAATAATTGCTAACCTCGCAACCAGACAGGCGCATTGCCATTGCGTCCACCGGGCTGCCTGAACAACAGAATTGACTGTCGTGCGCAGAGATATAGCAATTTCCGGGCCAATTTTTTTTATCGATATTCAACCATCTGATTTTTCTGAAAAATTTATTTTTCTCTTCAGTTTTCCTACTATTGATTATAAAAAAGCGCTGTCCTGAACGTTCGAATCCCATACGTATTTGATGACAACGTATGAAATTTGAACGACGTGACGAACGCGATTCATACCAAAGGCACGGCAGGAAAATGAATTCGCCTTACGGCAAAAGCATGCTCCATCGGTTTTTCATATATTGCAAAATCAAGACCTGCGACGTTATAGTTAGCAATACGATCAACCCCACAAATGCAACAGGTGGCCTTCGCCAGACTAACCGAATCAGTCTTAAGCGATCTGGTCTTAACCGATCCGGACTTAACCGATCCGGACTTAAGCGATCCGGACTTAAGTGAACCAGTCTTAAGTGAACCAGTCAGGAGCAAGCCAGTCACTCAGTGCTAAAGGGGAATCAGGCACACTACCGGAAAGGCTGAAGGTAGTGATAAGTATCAGCACAAAGCGGGAGACAATATGATCAAGACCAAAAGATCACAAAGGCTATCCGACCCCGAAAAGAATGGCCTTGTCATGTCAGTCTGGGAGCGCATCGTTCACGGCGGTCCCTGCCATTCAGACGCACTGCGTCCTCTAGTGACTGACTCGTGGCAACGCTGCCTGCACGCGCAACTTGACCCATTTCATCCGACCACGTCCCCTGCGCTAGAGGGCGCCTCGTTGCGTAACTTGCAGGAACGGCATGCCGATCTGCTGACCTGCAGTCAGCCAGTCATGCAAATGGCAAAAGACGTACTTGAGGAAACCGGTTCGATCATGATTCTGACCGACCCGCAGGGCGTCATTCTGTCCGTTGAGGGCGACAGCCGAACCCAGAGTGCGGCCGAGAACGTATCTCTGGTTTCCGGCCAGAGCTGGGACGAACTGCTTTCAGGCACGAATGCGATTGGCACCGCGCTGGCAACCGGCCTACCGGTACAAATTCATTCGGCCGAACATTTCTGCGCTCAGGTCAAAGCGTGGACCTGCGCAGCAGCCGTCATTCAGGATCCGCTGGATGGGCGCACAGTGGGTGCGATTGATATTTCCGGCTTGCATAACACCTACACGCCAAACAGCCTGGCACTGGTAGCAAACACCGCCAGCCGTATTGAAAATTTACTGTCCAAAAATGAGTTGCATTTTCGAAACCAACTGCTTGAGCGCAGCATGGATCGGTATTTTGGCACTCAGGACGGCATCATTATTGTCGACAGACACGGACGTCCATTCAAGCTGAACCCTTACGCCAGGCAGATTCTGCGTGACATGGATATCTGCGTGGACCCCGAACGAATGCAGACGATTGCTGCTCTGAATTTCAGGCAGGCCGATCCCGGCGGTGACACGGCAATGCCAGGGTGGCTTAATCCGGATTGGGTTGAAGCGGTCACTGTTGAAGGAACAAGAGTCGGGTCCATTTTGACCCTTCCTCGCAGAGAGCCACCCTGTGTCCGTGTCGATGGCGCCTCGCTGGCGCACTCTCGACAATACATGCGCCGGCCGGAGCCGGATGCATTCGATCGCATTGTCGGAACGGCACGGCCACTGCGCGATGCGATCGCCAAGGCCCGACGCCTGGCAACTGTAAACGTACCGGTGCTGGTGCTAGGCGAGACAGGGGTGGGCAAGGAAAACATGGTTCGCGCCATGCACCAGTTTGCAGAAAGTACAAGTATAGCTGCCTCCAAAGCCAATGCTGCCAAGCCGGCGCCCCGGCCATTTGTCGCCATCAATTGTGGAGGCATGTCTGCAGACCTGCTGGCAAGCGAGCTGTTTGGCTACGCCGATGGCGCGTTTACCGGTGCCCGTCGGGGTGGCATGACAGGCAAGGTTGAAGCTGCTCATGGCGGCACGTTGTTTCTTGATGAGATCGGTGAAATGCCACTGGCATTGCAACCGCATTTGTTGCGTGTGCTGGAAGAAGGGGAAATCTACCGTATCGGAGAAACAACGCCCCGGAAAATTCAATTCAAACTCATTGCGGCAACGCATCGTAACCTGCAGCGTGAGGTTGCCGAAGGTCGCTTTCGTGAAGATCTGTATTATCGCATCTCAGTCACGAGCATACAGCTGCCAGCGTTGCGCGAAATGGCCGAAGATATTCCTTTATTGGCTCGGCACCTGCTGCAGCGCCTTTGCTCCCGGTATGATGCGGGCCCGAAAACAATCTCGGACGATGCGATGGCGCTGTTATGTCAATATCACTGGTCCGGCAATATCCGCGAACTGCGAAATACCATCGAAAGCATGTACCTCACGTCCCCGTCATCCGTATTGCAAGTCACAGACCTGCCATCGCATCTGCAACCGGATGCCCCAGGCAATGGCACTCAGGCTGCGCCAGCCATCCCTGTCAACCTGGGAAAACTTAAGGCCAGTGAAAGTCAGGTGATTCAACAGATGCTCCAGTCCTGTAGTGGAAACCTTACGCTCATGGCGCGAGAGTTAGGCATAGCAAAAAGCACCCTTTATGCGAAACTCAATAAGCTTGGAATGGTTGATCAACTACACAAGATCCGACAGGAGCGCCGCGCACATTAACACACATTGCAGCAACCTTATATATGTCCACTCCCATATCCACTCCCATGTTCACTGCAAGAACGAACCAAGGGGACGCCGCCCAGTTACGACACTCCCCGACACGCCAGACGTCACGATTTGCTAGAGCCGTCTACCTGAAAGGGAGTCACCCTGGCTTACGACTTTTCCTGCTGTGGAGTCACCTTCGCAAACGACATGAAATCTCCCGGCCCTTCACGGCCAGGATACGGCACACGTCCCCGTACTGGATGTCCCGGATCGTTGTAACCAGGCGTGGATGCATGACCCGGCGTGACCAGAGCATCAACCAGCGCCTCGTCTTCTTCGGTCAGCCGATATTGCAGCGCATTAAGATAAGATTGCCATTGTTCAAACGTACGCGGTCCCACAATGGCCGAGGTCACGTATTGATTGTTCAACACCCATGCCAGCGCAAAATCGGCGGCGGATATGCCCAGCGCCTGAGCATGTGCCTTGATTTTCTGCGCCACCTGCAGCGACTCTGGACGAAATTCCGTTTGCTGGATACGCTTGTCGCCGCGACCAGCCCTAGAATCGGGCGGTGGCGGCGCATCTGCCGCATATTTGCCCGTCAACACGCCGCGCGCCAGCGGGCTGTAGGAAATCACGCCAATTCCATAGTTTGCTGCAGCGGGCAACTGCTCCACTTCTGCATTGCGTGAAACCAGGTTGTATAACGGCTGACTGGCCACAGGACGGTCAATGCCCAGCTCATCGGCCAACCGGACGGTATCGGCAATTTTCCAGCCCCGAAAGTTCGATACGCCGAAATAGCGCAGCTTGCCCTGGCGGATCAGATCGGCAATGGCGCGAATCGCCTCGCCCAGCGGCTGGCCGGGCACTTCGCGATGCATATACAGGATATCGATATAGTCGGTGCCCAGTCGTTTCAGGCTCGCTTCCACAGACTGAATAATCCATTTGCGCGAGATGCCCCGTTCATTTGGTCCCTCTCCTGCAGGGTTGCCCAGCTTGGTGGCCAGCACCCAGAAATCACGATTGTCTTTGAGGGCTCGTCCCACCACACGCTCGGATTGGCCGCCGTTATAGACATCTGCAGTATCAATGGAATTGATCCCCCGCTCCCTTGCGTCCTGAATAATACGGTGCGCTTGCGCTTCATCCGTTTGTCCGCCAAACATCATAGTCCCTAACGTAAGGGGAGAGATGCTCAATCCGCTTTTGCCCAGATACCGATATGACATGACATTTCCTCTTGCAAATACACTTGAAATAAACTGGTTTTTACTTTGACCAGGCGATCAGCAGGCTGTTAATCGCGTCGCGATTGAGTCCGTTCCAGATGGCGGCGCTAAGCAGCAGCCTGGCCTTGCGCGGGCACAACCAGCCACCCATCAAAATACCGTGCTGTTGCAAATCGATTTCCGCCCCCTTATAACCATACACTGCCGTGGTGGTGCTGCCGGCACCCGTACGGCTGCACATGATGATGGGCACCTGCGCTACTGCCGCCACCAATGCATCGCGCAGCGGTTCCGACACATGTCCGGAACCAAACCCGGCGATCACGATGCCTGCATATCCCGCGCCCAATGCATAAGAGACGATATCAGGATCGTCATCAAGGCTGTGCTCGAGCAACAGCACTTTGTCGCCGTGCACTGATGGCGCCGGCAAGCGTGGTGTTTCAGGCGTATCGCGCAGATAGCGTACCCGACCTTCCTGCACGACCCCGACAGGCCCAAACACAGGCGAGACAAATGCATCAACATGGGTGGTATGCATTTTGCGCACGCGCCGCGCCTCATGAATGTCGTCATTCATGACCACCAGCACCCCGCGACCGCAACTATTCTGGTCGGCCGCGACCTGCACCGCGGCCAGCAGATTGGCGCTGCCATCAGCGCCAGGCATTTGCGGATTGCGCATGGCCCCCATCAGCACCAGTGGTTGACGTCGGTCCCAGAATAGATCAAGCAGAAACGCCGATTCTTCCAGTGTGTCGGTGCCCTGGGTAATGACCACCCCCTGCGCGCCCAGATCAATCTGCTGCTGCGCCCACGCCAGGGTATCGAACAGATGCTGAAAACGGATGGAACCACTGGCCATTCTGGCCAGCGTATGCAAATTAAGCGTGGCAGCCTGCGCCAGCCCAGGCACAGACTGGGCCAGCTCCTCTGCGCCAAGGTTCGAGCTCACTCCCTGACCGCCCGGCGTGCCGGTCATGCTGATCGTGCCCCCAAGGGCGCCAATGGAAATCGTCGGTTTGCTGTTGATGTTGCTCATGCTCATTCTTTTACGAAAAGGTCTGGCGATAAACGTATCTGGATAGGTCTGTCGGTACATGCGGCGCCTGTAAATCGGGTGCGGCACTCAACATTGCCAGCAGCGTTCGGCTTAAAATAGTGATGCCTGAAAAAATGGCTTGCAGATTGCAGGCATCACAACTTAATCCGTTCGATTATCACACGATAACAGATAAAAAATCGTCAGCACCGGCCAAGCCGATCTGACGATGGTACTTTCAAATAGCGGTTTGACAGAACCGGGACGATTCGGTTCGTTGCGCGTATAGGTCTGCGAACTGGCCGACGTAGTGGCCTGTGAATTAGTCAGCGGATTATTCAGTGTATTAGCCAACGTATTGGCACGCATCACGCCCAACGTTTATCGCTTCGCCCAGGCCGGCACAAAAACGGTTGCCTGGGCGTGCGTGCCCTACTGCTGACTGGCGACCAGTTGCGCGATCGCCTTGCCCATCTCGGTGGTGCCTGCCTGCCCCCCAAGATCGGGGGTCTTCGGCCCATTGAGCAATGTCGCTTCCACCGCCCGCATAATGCTGTCTGCCGCTTTTTGTGCGTCGGGGTTGTCCGCCGCAAAAAATTCGAGCATCATCGCACCTGACCAGATCATGGCCACCGGATTGGCAAGGTTTTTGCCAAAGATATCCGGCGCAGAACCGTGCACCGGCTCGAACAGAGACGGGAAATCGCGTTCCGGATTCAGGTTTGCCGAAGGCGCGATGCCGATGGTACCGGTGCATGCCGGTCCCAAATCAGACAAAATATCGCCAAACAAATTGGAGGCAACCACCACATTAAAGCGATCGGGTTGCAAAACGAAGCGCGCGCACAGGATATCAATATGCTGTTTGTCCCATTTCACGTCTGGGTACTGCTTGGCCATTGCCACCACACGCTCATCCCAATACGGCATACTGATTGAAATACCGTTGGACTTGGTCGCGGCGGTCAGTGTTTTACGTTCGCTTCGATTGGCCAGTTCAAAGCCATATTTCAGAATACGGTCCACGCCCTTGCGGGTAAAAACCGACTCCTGCAGCACCACTTCCCTGTCGGTACCTTCAAAAATCTTGCCGCCTACTGAAGAATACTCACCTTCGGTGTTCTCGCGCACCACCAGAAAATCAATATCGCCAGGCTTGCGGTTGGCCAGCGGACATGGCACGCCGGGCATCAGGCGCACAGGCCGCAAGTTCACATACTGATCAAATTCGCGACGGAATTTAAGCAAAGAACCCCACAGGGAAATATGATCGGGCACTTTGTCAGGCCAGCCGACTGCACCGAAATAAATCGCATCGAAGGATTTGAGCGTTTCGAACCAATCATCGGGCATCATCTGCCCATGCTTTTCATAGTAGTCGCAACTGGCCCACTCAAATTCGGTAACCGCAAGGTTCAGACCGAATTTTTCGTTCACAGTCTGCAGAACCCGCAGCCCCTCCGGCATGACTTCCTTGCCGATACCGTCTCCGGGTATCGCGGCGATTCTAATCTGTTTTTTCATGACTGCAAATTCCTGGCGATGCAACGCCTTTATATGTTAAGGATAATGAAGCGCTTGTCCCGGGTGCATCCGGGACAGATCGCTACAGCTTTTCGGTTTCACCCGCTGCCGGGCGCCAGGTGAGCGCATACTTCTCGGTAATGCTGACGATACCGTCCAGAATAAGGGCAAACACCGTGAGCACAATGATGCCGGCCACCACCGTATTAATATCGAAGGTACCCTCGGCCTGTAGGATCAGGTAGCCGACGCCGCTGGCAGAGCCCAGATACTCTCCGACAACCGCACCGACGAAGGCCAGGCCGACCGACGCATGAAGACTGGAGAAGACCCAACTGGTTGCAGAGGGGATGTATACGTGACGCAGCAGCTGGCGTCGGTTGGCGCCCAGCATGCGAGCGTTATCCAGCAGCGTCGGACTCACTTCGCGGATACCCTGGAAAACATTGAAGAACACGATAAAGAATACCAGCGTAAAGGCCAGTGCGACTTTGGACCCGATACCCAGCCCGAACCACATCGCAAAAATAGGCGCAAGAATGACCCGGGGCATGGAATTGAGCGCGGTCAGGAAAGGATCAAGCACCAGGCTGGCAGTACGGGACAGCCCCAACCACAGGCCAAAGCCCATGCCGAACACGGTGCCCAGGAAAAAGGCCAGCAGGGTTTCAATGAGCGTGATCCCCAAATGCCTGTAGATATCTGCATTGACAATGAACCAGTTCCAGATGACCTCGGCCACGCCCAGCGGCCGACCAAAAAAGAACGCGGCCGTATCGTTCAGGGTAATGAAGTACCAGGACCCTAGCAGAACGATGACGATCAGCAACTGCCACGCGCGGTAGTTTTTGGGTGAGGGTTTAATGGCGTTCCACATATTACTTCCGTTTTTGTTGATCGTAGCCTTTGAGAACTTCGTCACGCAGGACGCTCCAGATAGCCTGGTGAAGTTCAACAAAGCGCGGGTGAGCACGAACCTCGGCCACATCGCGCGGACGCGGCAGATCGATGTGAAACTCGCCCATGATATGGGTTCCTGGCCCCGCAGACAGCACGACTACCCGGTCGCTCATGGCGATAGCTTCGTCAAGGTCGTGGGTAATGAAGAGCACGGCCTTGCGCTGCTTCATCCAGATATCGAGCACTTCATTTTCCATCAGTTGCCGGGTCTGGATATCCAGGGCCGAAAACGGCTCATCCATAAGAATAATATCGGGATCGCGAATCAGCGTTTGCGCCAGCATGACGCGCTTGCGCATGCCGCCGGACATTTGATGCGGGTATTTATATTCGGCCTGGGACAAGCCAACACGACGCAACCAGTCCAGCCCCTGGCGCTTGGCTTCTTCCTTGGCCGTGCCCGCAAACTCCAGACCGGCTGTCACGTTATCCAGCGCATTGCGCCACGGCAGCAACGCTTCGCCCTGGAACATATAGCCAGCCCGTTTGTTGATCCCGGACAAAGGTTGACCAAACACCCGCACCTGCCCCGATGAGGGGGTAAGCAGGCCTGCTCCCACATTGAGCAGCGTGGATTTGCCACAGCCTGTGGGTCCCACTACGGCAACGAATTCTCCGGGAGCGATATGCAGCGTCGCATCCCGGACTGCGGTGTACTTCTGGTCACGGTTGTCCTTGGAGACAAACGTGCAGGTGATCTTGTCCAGGCTTAAGGCAGCATCATTCATAGCATCAGGCATTGGCAGCTTTGTCGGTGAAATCATTGGTCCAGCACTTGGACAGGTCTATATCGTCGGCCTTGAAGCCGGCGATATAGACAGACAGTGCTTTCAATGACGTTTCAGCGCCTTTGGGATCAATCCGGCCGTCGGGCGACAATCCCTCAAAACTCTTGGTCAGCGCAAGCTTGTAAACATCGGGGTTGCCCAGCAGATAGTTTTTGGGGACCGTTTTCATGATCTCTTCTGCGCCTGCAGTCTGAATCCATTTGTCAGCCTTGACCATGGCGTTGGTCAGCGCCTGCACCGTGCCCGGATTTTCATCAATATACTTTTGCGCGGTATACAGGCAGCCGGCAGGCATGGGGCCGCCAAAAATGGTTTGCGTATCTTTCAGGGTGCGGGTATCGGCAATCGTGAAGATATCACCGGTGCCGTCGAGCAAGCTGATCACCGGATCCAGGTTGCTGAGTGCATCGATCTGACCGGCACGCAGGGCGCTGACCGCACCGGCGCCACCGCCAACGCCGATAATGGACACATCGGAATCCTTCAACCCGTGCTGAGCCAGGAAAAAACTGACCAGCATATTAGTGGAGGAACCGGGCGCCGTAACGCCGATTTTCTTGCCTTTGAGGTCGGCTGGCGATTTGTAGCCGGCCAGCGTTTTCTTGTTGCCCGCCAGAACGATCATTGGGGCGCGCCCTTGCAGCACAAACGCACGAAAATACTGTTTCTTCGATTGCAGGTTGATGGTATGCTCAAATGCCCCGGAGCAGACATCAGCGCTGCCCCCGACCACGGCCTGCAAGGCTTTGGAGCCGCCGGCGAAATCGGCGACCTTGACGTTGAGCCCTTCTTCCTCGAAGAAGCCCTTTTGTTCTGCAATGGTCAGCGGCAGGTAGTACACCAGACCCTTGCCGCCCACGGCAATAGACACATCGGTTTTTTCCAGCTTGGGTGCATTCTGTGCCAGGCCGATACCTGGCCAGACTGTTGCCAGGCCGGACAAACCGGCGGCTTTCAGTAAATGGCGACGTGACAGACTCATGTGATGCTCCTTGATTTTTTTTCTTGAAGAGGGTTGATATATGACAACTGGAATTGCGTTGCGCCGGTTCGGACAGTGCGGCTCGCCCGTCGCACAGGCCTGGCCGATCCAATCGGCAAAGCCGGGTAAAAACCCAGGCGGATGGCTGGCGAATAAGCAGCAGATGAGCGGCGCAACAGGTACAGCGTCGAACCGGGCTATTGTATCAGAACCCTATAGGGTGAAGACAATCGTGATTATTACCAAGGCGCGCCAAACGGGCCGCATTAACCTGGCCGCACTGACCAAGTTACACCAGGGGGTATCCGAACCGGAGGCTGCCGACACGGGTAACGCCACCTGCCGCTGCGTCAAGTATGGCGCTGCGCAAAAAACTGCCGCCATTGCTGCAGCTTGGCAGCAAAGGCCAGCGTGTAGGCGGGGCTGCTTGAAGGCAACGTCTGCGTCTGGATATGCACGGGAATATGTGGCTGCCCTGCCCTGGCAGCCGCCTTGCCATTGAACCCCACATACTGCAAGGCTGGCGCGGCAGCAAACAGGGTATGCAGTGGATTGAGCTGGCCCCGACGGATGGCGCTGTCCAGACTGCCAACACGCTCGCAGCCTGAGTACACATCCCAGAGCCCGATCCGGTGCGCCAGCAAAATTGCGGTACGCGCCTCATAGTCCAGGGTATTCATGGGTTCATCCAGGATCGCCCCCATCAGCCGCCAGAACTGATTCTGCGGATGTCCGTAGTAACCCTGACGCGCAAGCGACGCTTCCGACGGGAAACTACCTAGAATCAGATGAGTAATGTGTGGTGAATGAAGTGGCTCAAAGCCGGTCAGCCAGGGCGAGATATTCATTGTGTCAATGTTGTAGATTGGGTATGCACCGGCCAGTGTACCCGCATATTGGGATATGCCTGATTGTATTGCATCTGAAATTGCGCCAGACTTGCTGTTTTTCCCATCCTTGTCTTTGGAGAATAACCATGAAAAGAACCCTGCTGTCCGCCTTGCTTTGCACCTTGCCGCTTTCGGTACTGGCGCAAGCGGCCCCCGATACGCTCAAACAGGTCACGGACAGCAAAACCCTGCGCGTCTGTACGCCAGGCGATTACAAGCCGTTCAGTTTTGACCAGGGTGGGCATTTTGAAGGCCTGGATATCGACCTGATGAACGCCCTGGCCGGCACCCTGGGCGCAAATATGCAGGTTGTCAAAACCACCTGGGCCAATCTGATGGCCGATTTTACCTCCGGCAAATGCGATATTGGCGCCGGTGGCATCTCAGTGTCTGTGGAACGCCAGAAAAAAGCCTTTTTCAGCGCACCCTATATGGTAAATGGCAAAACGCCGATTGTCCGCTGCGAGGACAAGGACAAATATCAAAGCATCGAGGCCCTGAATCGCCCGGAAGTAAGGATTGTGGCCAATCCTGGCGGCAGCAATGAAAAATTTGCGCGCACCATGCTGTCAAAAGCGTCGCTCACCATGCACAAGGACAATCTGACCATTTTTGATGAGGTTGCCAATGGCAAGGCCGATGCCTTTGTGACCGAAGCGGCCGAGGCCCGGGTCCAGAGCAAACTGAACCCCAAGCTATGCGCGGTCAATCCGGATCAACCACTGCAATATGCCGAAATGGGATACCTGATCCCTGACAATGACATACGATTCAAGCTATATGTCGACCAGTGGATGCACCTGCTCAAAGCCAGTGGCCAGTACGATCAAATGGCCGAAAAATGGATCCCGGCCGACCCCGCGAAGTAACTGCGCAGGACAAAACCGTGTTGAACACGCGTCGAACGTAATCTGCGCTGAACGCGACCAGTGCTGCTGTCGCAGAGCCACTGCGTTATGTCGCTGTATAGTTTATGCTGGCCCTGGCGTTGCTTATCGGGTAAGCCCGTCAGGCCATGAGGTACGCTCTGCCCGGTCATCATTGCAGGTCAGTCAGCCAGCCACTCCACACCCACGCAACTGAATTGCTGAACGTACGGTCGAAGCAAGCCGATCAGTTCGCCTTGAAGTGCATTCACCGTATGCGGGTTGCGATTGATTACCGGACTGCCGATGATCACCGTCCGGCGAAGGTGAGGACTGACGATAGGTGCGCCGACGATGCGCTTGGCCTTTAGCATAGGGGTAATCGGCATGACCGGCAGGATGGTGTAGCCCACACCGCGTTCAACCAGGTCGAGAATGACGGCAGTACTGTCTGATTCAGCCACCAAATTCAAGTTAACCCCAATAATGGTACACGCACGGTCGATGGCGTTGCGAAGACTTTGCGCTTCCGGAACCACCATAGGCCGCTTTGCGACTTCAGCAAGGGTGACGGGATGGGATTGCGATAACCCGCAAGCGGGTAGGCCCACAACGTAAATGGGTTCGCGGAAAACTGGTGACGTCAAGAGCATCTCGGATTGCAGGTAGTCGCCCATGAGGCAAATGTCCAGCTTGCCGTCTTCCAGGCCGTCTTGCAGGAAATCCGTGAAACCGGTGGCGATGCGTACTTTCAAGTCCGGGTATTGCCGGCGCAGAGACGTTACCAGTGGTCCGGCCAGCGCAGCGGCAAGACCTGGCAGCATGCCTACGGCGACGGACCCCATCAGGTTTGCGGCAGCCGCTCCGATGTCAGCCTTGGCTTGATTAAGCCCCTTTAATGAAACTCGCACCTGGTCCACGAAGCGGCGGCCTGGGATTGTCAGCACCATTCCGAGGCGATTTCGTTCAAACAGCGGGGTACCCAGCTCATCTTCCAGCTGCTTCAGTTGTCGGGACAACGCCGGTTGAACGACGTGAAGAAGTTCGGCTGCCTTGGTCAGGCTACCCGTTTCGGCAATAGCCAGGATGGTCCGAAGTTGTCTTAAGTCCATCGTTAGTTCACCCAAATTGAGATCTATGCCGAACCGCTATAGCTGTCAAAGAAAGATGTGAATTGTGTCACAGACTCACGGAAATTACTATTACACCACTGAATTGCACGCGCATGAGCATGACAAACCATCTTCATTGACAAGGAGATTGGGTTGGCGTTAATCCGCATTCCTGCCATGTGATCCACAGGTTTGAAAAGTGCCAACACCGGCGCTTGGTTGATTTAACAGCTTCGGCAACCGGTAGCAGTCAAAAGTTAAGCACTCAATAAAAACCCTCTAGCACCGTTATTTATAAGCGTAACGATGAATAAAGGGCAAAACTTTAGGAGACAAAATGCTGGCAAGGTACACATTGAACCGCCAAGTGCTCTCGGTATTTCCGATGCTCATCGTTGCATCGACGCTGGGCTTCTCAAATAGCGCCGGCGCCGCAGATTGGCCAAAAGAACAACCCATCAACATCATTGTGCCGTTCGCTCCCGGTGGATTCACAGACTTGATTGCACGCCGCCTGGCGCTTGATTTGGGAAGCGCACTGAAGACGAGCGTGGTCGTTCAGAACAAAGCGGGTGCCAGTGGGCAAATCGGTAGCGCAGTGGTGGCTCGGGAGAAACCTGATGGATACACGTTATTGGTGACGGCTACGCAGCACGTTATCTACCCGGCATTGCAACCGAATCTTCCATATGACCCGAAGAAAGATTTCTCCAACATATCGATTCTGGCGCTTGCGCCAAACGTGCTGCTGGTGCCAGCCAAATCGCCTGTAACCAACGTAAAAGAATTTGTCAATTATGCGAAAAAGCAGTCGGGAGGCCTTGCCTTTGGCTCAAGTGGCGTCGGTGGTTCTGCGCATTTGTCGGGCGAACTATTTAAACTCGTAACGGGTGCGAACTTGCGCCATATTCCCTACAAAGGTGCAGCACCTGCTGTAACCGACCTGATCGGTGAGCAGATTCCATCTGCTTTCGTTGACGCGACATCTGCTTCAGCATTTATTCAAAATGGAAAGGCCAAGGCATTGGCGATTACCTCAACGCAGCCATTATCTTCATTACCAGGCATTCCGACTATCGCAGAGTCCGGGTATCCCAGCTATGAATCTCAAGCTTGGGTAGGGTTGTTTGGGCCTCCCGGGTTGCCCGCTGAAATAGTAAGCAAACTCAATGACATCGCACAACAGAGCAATGCGGCGCAGCGAAACATGAAATGGTTGGCCGACAACAACTCCATTTCCGTGACGTTATCACCGACGCAGGTAACAGCCTTTATTCATTCAGAACTCGATAAGTGGAAGCAGGTCGTGAACAAAGCGCACGTCACTGCTCAATGATCATTGGTTTATTTTTATGCGTACGTTAGAGGATTCAAGTTTGAGCTGTGTAAAAAACCAGGAATTATCAATAGAAGCAGATGGCTTGCAATTGGGGCATTTTGGAATTGATGTGCCATTCATGCACCATATTGGTCTCCAGACTATCAACCTGGATGGTGATTGTTGCCGTACACATTTGAAATTAAAGCGCGAACTCCTCAACAGCCGAGGTGATATTCACGGGGGCGCGTTGATGAGCGCACTAGATTTCACATTGAGCGTCGTGGCGCGAGCGCACGATCCACTCACTATCGGGGCTGCAACGATTGATATGTCGACTCATTTTTATGCGCCTGCCAAATCGCGCATAGACATTGTTGCCACATGCAAACGGCGTGGCAAAAGCATTGCATTTTGCGAGGGTGAAGTCCACGACGACGAAGGCGTGGTTTTGGCTGTTGCGCGTGCCGTATTCAAACTGGTGCCGAGAATTGGGTGAACGTTTTACTTAGCGTTGGATGTGCAATTTCCAGTGGTGGGCAAGACAACGATTAAGACAAGAAATCAGGAAAACAGGAAATCATGAAGAAAATTTTGGTTGCCAATCGTGGCGAAATCGCCGTTCGTATTCTTCGCGCCATACGTGATCTGGGAATGCACAGCGTGGCGGTTTATTCGAGCGATGATTCGAATTCACGACATCGCATTCTGGCGGACGCGTCAGTTGCATTGGATGCGGCAGGCCCTTCGGCATATATCGATATCGATGCCATTATCGCTGCAGCACAAAGTGAGGGCTGCGATGCCATCCACCCCGGTTATGGCTTTCTGAGCGAGCGACCGGATTTCGCTCAAGTGTGTGCCGCTGCAGGCATTACCTTCATTGGCCCCGAGATCAGGCAATTGGCCTTGTTTGGCGACAAGGGTAGCGCATTGAAACTTGCAAGGGAGTGCGGCGTACCCGTGATGCCTGCCACTCACGGAGACGCCACGCTCGAGGAAATAGTGCAGTTCTTCGACGAGCAGGGCGGCGTGGGTGTCGTCATCAAGGCAGTGGGCGGTGGCGGAGGTCGCGGCATGCGAGTGGTAACGTCAAAGGTTCAAATTCCTGAACTCTACGCTCGCTGTCGATCCGAGGCGATGTCCGCATTTGGCGTGGATGCCCTCTATGCAGAACGCTTGGTAAACCGTGCGCGTCACATCGAGGTGCAAATAGTGGGGGACGGATCACATGTCGTCGCGCTGGGTGAACGCGATTGCACGCTGCAACGTCGCTTTCAGAAAGTGGTTGAAATCGCGCCAAGCCCTGTTCTCAAGGCGCAATTGCGTACAGATATTCTTGCCGCAGCAAGCAAGCTTGCGTCGAAGGTGAATTATCGCAGCCTTGGCACGTTTGAGTTCCTCGTTGAAGAAGATGAAAATGGCGTACAAACGGATTTTGTTTTCATCGAGGCCAATCCTCGACTTCAAGTCGAGCATACGATTACCGAACAAGTCGCCGGGGTCGATCTGGTGGCGCTGCAAATTGGTATTGCACAAGGCAAGAGCCTTGAGGCGTTGGGCCTGAACCCTGAGAGCCCGCCGCAGATAAAGGGCTATGTCATTCAAGTGCGAATTACGGCGGAGTCCACGGACGCCGATGGTCTGGCCCGACCGGCGCACGGTCGTCTTGAGCGCTTTGACCCCCCCATGGGCCCAGATGTGCGAGTGGATACGCATGCCTATAGCGGCTATTGTCCCGCGCCGGCTTTCGATACGCTTTTGGCCAAGCTGATTGTGTCCAGTTCCAGTGATGACTTTTCAAACGTCGTCAGGCGCTTGCGCCGCAGTTTGGCTGAGTTCAGGATCGCAGGCGTTTCGACGAACATTCATTTACTGAAAGCGCTTGTCGATCGTGATGATTTCCTACAGCAAAAGAACCATACCCGTTATATCGAATCGATTCTTGCGGACTTGGTCGCTACTGCCTCTGCGCTCGAAAGTGAGCAGGAGGCGAAGGAGTTGCCCATGAGCGAAGCGACTCATACAGCCGCCGCATCGCCAGTCACGAAAAACGTCGTACAGGAAGTGCTTGACGCGGGGCTCGTTGGCTCTCGCGCGCCACTGAGCGGGCGCGTTGTCGAAGTCTTGGTTGGCGTAGGCGATGCGGTTCTGAATGGGCAGTCCATAGCGGTCATCGAAGCGATGAAGATGGAGCACTCCGTGGTCGCTGAAGTCAATGGGCGAGTCGTTGATGTACGGGCCGATAACGGCAGTCAGATCGCTGAGGGCGATATCCTGGTGGTGCTGGAACAGGCGCTGGACAGTACAGATGCAGAGGTCGCTGTTGAAACCGTAGATTTGATGGCCATCCGCCCCGATTTGCAGGCAGTACTTGATCGCCATGCCATTCTGTATGACGACGCTCGCCCGGATGCGGTGGCTAAGCGGCGCGCGCGCGGTCAACGAACTGCCCGCGAAAATCTTGCGGATCTGTGTGATGACGGTTCCTTTGTCGAATACGGCGCATTGGTCGTTGCCGCACAAGCGACCCGCCGCACGAAGGAGGATCTAATGGTAAACACACCTGCCGACGGTATCGTCACTGGTATTGGCAACATCAACGGGGCCCAGTTCGGTTATGACAAGTCGCTAAGTGCCGTAATGGCCTATGACGCAACGGTTCTGGCCGGTACGCAGGGCAAGCGCAATCACATCAAAACCGATCGTTTGGTGGAGCGTGCGCGCCGCGACGAGATGCCATTTGTGTTGTTTGCCGAAGGCGGCGGCGGTCGTCCGGGAGACGTAGACTTCCCATTTGTGTCCGGGTTGTACCAGCCTTCATTTGCGGCGTTAGCAGAACTCAGTGGTGAAGTTCCACTGCTGGGCATCGTATCAGGTCGATGCTTTGCCGGCAACGCTGCCTTTCTGGGCGTATGTGACGTCATCATCGCGGACAAAAACTCCAATATCGGAATGGCCGGCCCCGCGATGATTGAAGGCGGTGGCCTGGGAAAATTCAAACCTGAGGAGGTTGGCCCTGCGAGTGTGCAATTTGCGAACGGTGTCATCGACATTCTCGTGGAGAATGAGGCTCAAGCCGTTGAGCTCGCCAAGCATTACCTTTCAATGTTTCAGGGCAGAACGAAGGACTGGTCAGCGCCCAATCCGCTGGAACTGCGGCACGTGGTCCCCGAGAATCGCTTACGCGTCTACGACAGCCGCAAGGCCATTGAAGGCATCGCCGACGTGGGTAGCATATTGATGCTTCGTTCAGGATTCGGACACGGCATGCACACAGCGCTTGCGCGCGTTGAAGGGCAGCCCGTGGGCATCATCGCCAATAACCCACATCATCTGGGCGGCGCCATTGACGCTGATGCCGCAGACAAGGCGGCCCGGTTCATGAATCTTTGTGATGTTCATGGCCTGCCGATCATTTCGCTGATCGACACACCCGGCTTCATGGTTGGCCCCGATGAGGAAGCGAAGGCTCAGGTGCGCCACGTATCCCGCATGTTCGTAACCGCTGCCAAATTGCGTGTCGCAATACTGGCCATTGCCCTGCGAAAGGGCTACGGCCTGGGAGCCATGGCCATGGCAGGCGGCGGCTTTCGCTCGGCAAGTTGCTCGGTGTCCTGGCCAACAGGAGAGTTTGGTCCGATGGGGCTGGAAGGCTCAATCCGGTTGGGCTTCAAAAAGGAACTCGGCAACGTTCCCGAAGGGCCAGAACGGCAAGCGCTTTACGACCAGCTGGTAGCACGTGCATACGAACGCGGTCATGCCATCAACGTCGCGTCCACCACTGAAATCGATGCAGTCATCGACCCGGCACAGACGCGGACATGGATTCGTCAAGGCATCGCTTCTGCGTCGTTGCGCGCGGCTCGTCCCCGTCGCTCATTTATCGACACTTGGTAAGCACTGCACACAAATAGAGGGAACAGACTTTGATTAAGCATGAACCTACCAGCCAGCTCGCACTTGCTGGACTGCGCGTCCTGGAAATCGGCAATGGCGCGGCATTGGCCTATGCCGGAAAGCTTTTCGCAGACTTTGGCGCTGAGGTCATCAAGGTGGAGGAGTTGGACGGTGACGCGCTTCGGTCTGTGCCTCCGCTGCTGACGGGCTCAGCGATCGAATCGCAAAGCGCACTGAACGCCTGGCTCAACACAAATAAACGCAACGTCACATTGGATGATAACAGTTTCGAAGAACTTGCATGGTTATCGCGACTGGCCAAAACCTGCGACGTAGTTCTCGATGCCAGAGCGCTAAATGAAGGCATCGGAGCCCTGAAACGCCCTGTTTATGGTGAAAGTGACGCGGCTAACGTCGAGAACGTGCCAATCGAGGTGTATTTAACCTGGTTTGGCGAAAGTGGTCCGTACAGCAGTTTCGTGGGCACGACCGCTGTTTGCCGTGCCCTGGCCGGTGCTGTTTACGGTAGCGGCGCGGTCGAAGGACCGCCGCATCTGCCGCACGACCTGCAAACGGGAATTGTTGCGGGTATCGGTGCTTTCTCAAGCGCGATTTCAGCCTTGCTTGGCGAGTCTGACGGAAGCCGTCGATATGTGCTCAGCATTCATGAACTTGCCTTCTCTGTTGTGGAGATGGAGGCCGGCATGGTGCAAGACGGGCGTCACCCCAAAGCGCGATTAGGCGTCAACCGGTTTTGCACAACGCACCCCGGTGGTATCTACAAGACCCGCCAAGGCTGGATCGGCATTTTCGCACACACAGATCCGCAATGGACTGCGTTGTGTTCGGCAGTGGGACATCCAGAACATGCCCAGGACCCTAGATTCATGAGCGGTCCGACACGCATAAAGCATGCCGACGAGATTGACCAGTTCCTGCTTCCGGCGCTGCTTACTAAGACTGCCCAGGAATGGTTTGAGGAACTTGGCAAGGCTAAATTCCCGGCTGTTCTCGTGCCGACAATGGAAGAGCTGCTTGTGCAGCAGGTTCATCGTGAGCGTGGTGCATTTGTTCCGGTGAAATCCGGGGCCAGCCAGTTTGAAGGCGTGGTCGTGCCTTTTCCGCTCGGGGATGTAGGACCTTTGCCAGGGGGTGCTGCGCCGATGAAGGGTGCAGACAACCAGTTCTATCGCACCGACCAAGCCCTGGCTTCGAGAGTACGCCGTACTCGCGCAAAAGTGGCTGTGCCGCCGCTTCGCAAGATTCGTGTGATCGATTTGACCATGGGGTGGGCAGGGCCCCTGGCAACACGCACCCTTGCAGACTTTGGCGCCGAAGTCATCAAGGTCGAAGGGACTCAATATCCGGATTGGTGGAGAGGAACGCATTACACCGAAGCGTTCTACAACGAGCGTCTGTACGAGAAAAATTCGAACTTTGCGCTGATGAACCGGAACAAGCTTGGCATAACCCTGGATCTGACTCGTCAGCAAGGGCGCGCAGTTTTACTCGACTTGGTAAAAACTGCCGACATCGTCATCGAAAACTATTCAACCGAGGTGCTTCCCAAGCTGGGTCTGGATTACGCGGCTTTGTCCAAGGTGAATGATCGACTGGTGATGGTGTCTATGCCCGCGTTCGGTAGCGGCAACAAGTGGAGCACCACGCGGGCTTATGGCGGTACGCTTGAGCAGGCTAGCGGCTTGCCACATCACACCGGGTTTCCACAGAATCCGCCATCACTGACTTCCTACGCGTATGGCGATCCGATAGGTGGATGGAACGGCGGTGCGGCCGCCCTTCTGTCGCTCCTGGTGCAAGCACGTACAGGGAAAGGCCGGCACGTCAATCTCTCGCAAGTTGAATGCATGCTTCCAATGGTCGCACCATTCATCGTGGAGCAGTCCGTTTGCGGGAAAACGACCCCGCGCAGCGGTAACGTGCATCCCTTATTTGCTCCGCACGGAGTTTATCAATGTGCAGGCCATGACCAGTGGGTGGTTCTGAGCGTCACCAACGATGCACAATGGCGGGCCTTGGTCAACGTCATTAAGGCCCACCACCTCTGCACCGATTCGCTATTGAACCATGTTGAGGGCCGTCGTTTGCAACGACAGCAGATAGATGCTCACATAAGCACGTGGTCCAGGCAGCGATCTGCAGACAGCGCCATGCTTGAACTGCAAATGGCCGGCATTGGTGCGGGTGTGGTAAAGCCGATCTGGCGTGTTTTGGACGATCCGCACTTGAGCGACAGGGGTTTCTTCAAAAAGATATCACGTGCATATCTTGGCAAGTATCTGGCTACGACTCCCTGGTTCAGAGAGACAGTCGCAGCAACCAAGATCGTACGCCCGGCACCCACGCTGGGCGAGCACAGCCACGAGGTCTTCTCTCGAGTGCTTGGAATGACTCAGGAGCAGCAACAAGCGCTTCAGGATTGCGGAATCACCGGAACCTCGGCAACCAGGAAAACAGCCCAGGGAGTGGCCAAAAGCGTCCATTGATTTGTCTCAAGTAGCGCTTCCCTTTGACACCGGATGGCTGGCTTGCGAGCGTTGTACAGAGCGATCGGTAGATATCGCAACTTGAACCTTTTATTTTTTGTTCATCAAATTTTCGGAGACATAACATGACAATATTAAAATCGCGTAGAGATTTTCTAGCCACAGCTGCAAGCGTCGCGGGAGCGTCAACGTTTGGGCTCAGTTCTACCATGGCGTTTGCACAGGATAAAAATTGGCCTGCCAAACTGATTCGAATCGTCGTTCCATTTCCGGCGGGATCCATTACCGATGCGATGGCTCGCCTGCTTGCCGACAACCTTTCAAAGTCCCTGGGACAGTCGGTGATCGTGGAAAACAAAGGCGGAGCCAATGGCTCCATTGGTGCAACTGACGTCGCTCGTTCGACACCGGACGGCTATACCTTGTTGGCTACCAACAGCAGTAGCATTACGGGCAATCCGTTGATTTACAAAAACTCGCCATACAAGTCAACGGATTTCTCCCCAATTGCGCTGGTGTTGGATGCACCGTTCATCCTGAACGTAAATGCGCTGTGGGCAAAGACGCACGCCATCAACTCCGTAAAGGACTTGGTCGCGTTTGCCAAGAGCCATCCTTCTGAGCTCAGCTACGGATCTGGCGGAGTAGGAAATCTCGCGCACTTGGCGTATGCAATGTTAAGTAATGACGGAAAGTTCAAGGCCACGCATGTCCCATACAAATCTGCATCGCAGGCGAGCATGGCGGTGATGGCTGGCGAGGTGAACACTTCGTTCGACACCTTGGCCAGCGTTCCGCAAATTCGCGCTGGAAAGCTCAAGGCCCTCGCGGTAACGCCGAACCAACGCATTTCCCAGATGCCCGATATTCCCACAATGGCTGAAGCGGGCTTTCCGAATATTGATCTGACGTTCTGGCTGGGTCTGCTGGCTCCCGCTGGAACGTCTGCTGACATCGTTGAGAAGTTGTACGAGCACTCCAAACAGGCCATGTCTGTGCAGGCCGCGAATACGGCACTGAGTGCGCAGGGAACCATTGTCATGACGAATCCGAAGGATTTCGACACGCGTATTGCGAACGAGACCAAGCAGTTGGCCGAAGTCATCAAGCGCGAGAACATCACGCTCGATTAATTCACTAAACGATTTATCGACAGCCCACCGCAAGAGTCGGTCGTACAGAGCAGCACAAGTGCACGGGTAAATCGCGATACCGTCATGGCTTGATGCAAGGATTGTTTGGGCCGGGGCCGCCGCAGGAGTGGCCGAAAAATGGATCCCGGCCGACCCCGCGAAGTAACTGCGCAGGACGAAACCGTGCTGCACACGCCTTGAACGTAATCTGCGTTGAACGCGACCAGTGCTGCTGTCGCGAACAGCAGCACTTAATACGGTGCCTGGGGTCCATCATTGCTGTGCGCGATATCACGCATTTGCCCGGGCGTGATCGAATGATGTTTTTTGAAAACCTTGCCAAAATGCGCAGGATCGGCAAATCCACAAAGCCAGCCAATGTCGCTCACGTTAAGATGCCCCAGCAGCGAATCGCGCAACATGTTTCTGGCGTTCCACATGCGGATATTGTTCAGAAAAATCGCGAATGAGGCCGAATCATTGAACTCACGAAACAGCTTATGCAGCGTACGCACGGAAATACGAAATTCCCGAGCCACCTTTTTGCCTGTCAGGTTGGCTTCCCCGAAATTCAAGTAGAGCCACAGCGTTATGTCAGTGTACAGCTTATGCCGGGCCTGGCGTCGCCTATCGGGTATCCGGCCCGCCAGACCGTGTGGTACGCTCTGCCCCATCATCATGACTGCCAGCGAAAGCACCGTGTCCAGACAGACACTCTGATCCGACGGTACGGTGGCGATCCGCTCCATGAAAGATTCATTCAATTCACGCAAATAGACCGACAGCAATCGCGCCCAGCCGCTGTCTGCGCAAAAGTGCTGATTACAGGCCTGCCGAAACAGCGATTGCCAATGTGCGACACAAGGCTCCTGCAAGGCAATGATGGTACAGTCAAGCTTGACTCGCGGACGCAGGCTGGCCGCACCGGAACTGTGAATAAGCAGCAGATCGCCTGGCTGTAATGTACGGCTGTTGGCATTTTCGGTGAATTCTACTGCCTCCCATGCACATAACAGAAACCATCGTTGGCTGTTGCTGGCGGTAGGGGCCAGCGCCGATGGCGCCAATATCAGATCGGCATGATTTGCCTGCAGCATGACCACACTGGCCTTGGCGGTCAAGGCAAATGCAGA
Source organism: Advenella sp. FME57 (assembly GCF_014897675.1). GTDB lineage: Bacteria > Pseudomonadota > Gammaproteobacteria > Burkholderiales > Burkholderiaceae_B > Advenella. The sequence goes on from NZ_JABUXU010000006.1 coordinate 166,150, forward strand.
TAGATTGACACCGAACGCAAGAGTCTGTTGTGCGGCGGGACGCAATTGGGCGTTGGGCAGAACTTGCGGCAGGATTTGATTAAAACGCGGCAGGTTGATATCTGTACCCGCCATCATTGAATTCAGTCTGAATGGTCCGGACAGCCCATTGACAAAATCTTTGAAATACATCGGTAAGACTGACAGTAGGACAAAGTAGAAAACCCACCACCATTTTGAAGCAAATCAATCAAACCGAATAGTCCAAGAGCGCCAAAAAAACATAATATTCGCGCCCTGAATCAAATTTTTCTAGGCTCTCGCAGCGCACAACATCCGGCAATAAAGCGTCATACGTCGGCGTTTCGTCAAGCCATTGAGTACACGCGCCATGTCACTGGCTGCTGCCCGATCAGGAAACCCGAAGCACCCGGTGATCATTTCTGAATAAGGCTGGCGATGCTGATGCCATTATGGTTCACAGCGAAAGGATACCGACCCCAACCCTCCGAGTTCAAACGTAAACTGATCGCCTGCGCGGGGAAATCTCACCGTCATCAGGTTACCGGTAATAAGCACTGCGCCCGCAGGAATGCTGCGCTGCTGTCTGGCCATGACCTTGGCCAGCCAATAGACAGACTCCAGTGGGCTGACAATATCTGCCACGTTACCCTGCTCGATCACTGCGCCATGCGCGGTGATGGTGATGTCCCGGTCAAAATCGGATACGGCGGACTGCCACTGCCCCAGAATAACGGACGTATTATTGACATTACATGCCACCAGCGTCTGGGCATCGGGTGGCGTTTTTTCCGGGCAGCGATCGTCGAGCACCTCGACCGCCGGCGCGACGGCATCAATCCAGTCAGCGGCCGCTTGCACGCTTGTTAAATCATCACCAAAAAGCTCCCTGCCTATGCGCACTGCCACTTCAAACTCGAATTTCATGTGTGTGTAGTCACTCATGGACAATACTGCATCGGAAGGCAGCAATGCCGCGTCCAGCAACTGGCCATAAACAGGTTCGCTCAGGCCAAGCTTGCTCCAGGCGGCAGGCGTATTCAGGGCGATTTTCAACCCGGCCAGCCGGGCATTGTGACGCGCCATGCGAATCTGGACCAGTTGTTCCTGAACCGCATAAGCCTGCTCCAGGCTTAGCGTCCTGCCTTCGGCCAGCAATGTTGAAAAATGCACGCGATGATCAAATTGCTGCTGCAGCTGCAGTGCCAGCTCATGCGGGGTTGGACCCATGACGTCTCCTTTACGAATTGGGTGATGCAGCTCAAGCGCTGCGGTTTGTGTTGTCGTCGTTATCGATATTGGTGTTGGTATTCACATTGCCAGCGATGGCCGGCTTGAGTGCTGCCATATCATACCCGCTGGGCTCCTGGAATACGCGCAAATCGAACTCGCCGACCACGGCGAAGATATGATCGAACAGATCGGACTGGATACGCTCATACTCTGCCCAGACCACGGTTGTCGTAAAGGCATAGATTTCAATGGGGACGCCCGTTGTCGCCGGAGCCATCTGGCGCACCAGCAGGGTCATATTCCGGTGGATATGCGGATGATTGCGCAGATAGACTTCCAGATACGCCCGAAAAGTGCCGATATTGGTGAGCCTTCGACCATTCAGCGCGGACGACAGGTCTTCGCTGCGCGACTGATTGTATTCCTCTACTTCCCGGGATTTGTCCAGAATATATTGAGACAGCAGCCGGCTTTTGGTCAGGCGCTGCATTTGACTTTCGGTTATGAACTTGATGCTGTTGACATCGATAAGGATGGCACGCTTGATACGACGCCCCCCGGATTCGGACATGGCCCGCCAATTCTTGAAGGAATCGGAAATGAGTGAATACGTGGGGACGGTGGTTACCGTATTATCCCAGTTGCGCACCTTGACCGTTGTCAGCCCGATATCAATGACGGCACCATCGGCATTGTATTTGGGCATTTCCAGCCAGTCTCCGATACTGAGCATATTATTGGCGGACAACTGTATGCCGGCCACCAGGCCCAGTATCGGATCCTTGAAAATGAGCATGAGCACGGCGGTCATGGCGCCCAGACCGCTGATCAGGATAACCGGGGACTGGCCGATCAGGACCGAGACAATGAAAATCACGCAGGCAATGGATGCAACGATTTTCAGGCTTTGGACGATGCCCTTGAGCGGAAACTGGACGGCAACCTGTTTGCGAAAGCACCAGTCCAGCACAATGTCCAGGAATGCAAAAAACGCCAGAATGGTGTAGACCAGCATCCAGATGCGCGAGAACCCAAGCAGGCCTTCATGGACCGAGCTGGGCGGCACCCACAGGCGCGTAAGCAAGCCAAGAGCCAAACCTTGCACCAGCATGGCAGCATAGCGAAACAGGGACGAGTGACCGACAAGCTTGATGAAGAGAAAACGGTCGTTTCGCATTCTGCCCCGCAGCATGCGCAACACGCCATAATGCAGGACACCATGCAACAGCGCCAGCAAAAGCAGCATGACCCCGAGGGTGACGATTAATGTTGCGAAGGGAGAAAGTTGCAAACCGGCCAGAGCCAGCCAGTCAGAAGGAGTTTCTTTCATGAATTACCATCAGAATACTAAGTAGCATCACATAGTAGCAAACTGGCCCACGCTCGTCATCTGTGTAAAGTACGAAGGGGCACGACCAGACGCTGTAGGACGGCGATCGCGACAAGACCAGCGCGAGGTGCAAGACCTGGCGTTGGGATACTCGCCCCATCACACTTGCCCTCAGTATATATCGCTGAGCATGGCATGTATATCTGGCATGTGTATCTTGACGCGGTCCACCCGGCTATTCATGACCCGCTGCATATTACTGGTTTTATACTCGTGGCCTGATACGCCTGACCTGATACGCCTACGACCGATTGATGCGCTTGAATAGACGACTCCTGGCGGTATCTCCATGCAGACGCGGTTTGACCACCCACGCTTCTTACCAGATCACAAAGAACAATAGCCACGCATAGGTGAACGGCGCCAGACCTGCCACCAATAACAGCATACAGGTGACCCGCTGCCACAGCGACACCTGATGCCGTTGCAGAATTTTCCAGGCTAGGCGCAATGACCACAGCAGGGAAAGAAATAGCAATGTCAGGCGGGCCGGGCCTGCCCAACCGGTGGCGATACCATCATTACGCAACAGGGTGATCGTGGTTGCGGACAATCCCAGGAAGACGCCGACGCCAGCGGCCGGAATCAGCGCCTGTGCAACGGTATCGACTGCGCCGATAAATGTTGCACCCACTACTTTCTGTACGCATTGCAGGCTCAGCCACAACGCCCCTGCGGTAACCAGCGCAGTACCAAAAATGAACAGCACAATTGTAAAACCATCGAGCCAGCTGAAAACATCATTGACTTCCGGATAATGAGTCAGAATGAACCAGGGCGCGTTCTGCTCCAGAGGCCAGAAGACATCACGGTTGACCAGCCACTCGGCCATGGCCTGTTTCAGGCTGACAAACCAGGGGCTGGCGCTCCACAGGAACGCGCCCACGGCAATGCCCATCAGCCCCCAAACGATCAGGGCCGTCTGCCAGCCGCCGGTTTGCGCCACGTCAACGATTTCTTCCTCGGGTGAGCGGGCGGTAAGCGCAATCGCACCACGATAATCGGCGCAACGTCCGCACATATGGCAGTCGGCAGCCCCCTTCATGTGCCGCAAGGGCACCAGCGGCGCGCAATTGATTCTCTCGATGCGGCGAACCGGATGGCGCCAGGCATCTTCACTGACCTTGTAATGCCAGGGCGCCAGTTTGGCCAATAGCTGGAACACCCCGTTGACCGGACACAAATACTTGCACCAGACGCGTTTATTACGGCCGTACAAGTAACCGACCACCATGGCCGCTGCAGTCGAGCCGCCCAGCACAGCCAGCACCGCCCAGGGATATTGGTATACGCTAACCAGTTGGCCGTAAATCGTTGTCAGGGCAAAGGCAACAAATGGCCAGCCACCCCAGCGCATCCATTTGGGAATGGCACGACCCCGACCATGTTCGCTGGCCCACTCGCTGAGCATGCCTTCAGGACAGAACCACCCACACCATGCCCGTCCCATCAGGGGCATGGAGACGAGCACAAAGGGCCACCAGATACCCCAGAAGGCAAACTGGGCAAAAATGGTCAGATTGGAAAAAATGTGCGCAGAATTGCCCGGCAGGGGGAGCGCAGCGGGAACAAGGATGAGAAAAAAATAAACACCGACCACGCACCACTGCATATTGCGAAGCAGTTTTTTGTGGTCCCGCAAAAATGACGAAAGCCGATAGGCGAATGATTGAAATATGGCGCTCATGGAGCAAACCTTTGAAGAGCGAATCCACTATTGTGGACAAGACAGGAACGGCTAGATGCCATGGTCCGCCGTCACAGGACAGCTGAATTTTCCCAGCATGCACAGCCTGAGGCGACACACGTCAGCCATGCGTAGCAACCATCAGTCGCGTCGCTGCAGGCCGCGACCAACGATGCAACAGCCCAATTGCAAGCCAGTACAGGGCAAAAACAATCACATGCATCAGCGATGGCATTGCCCGGTAGCCGGCGAAATCGGCCAGGACTTTGCCAATGCCGCTGCTGTCATCGAGTACTGCACCGGTATCCCACACAGGATCCACCCACGTCGGGATGGCTTCAAGCGAGACCAGGTGATCAATTCCGTTCATCAGGAGTGAGCCGGCCAGCAGCAGCAACAAAATTTCGGTGATTTGAAAGAAGCGACGCCAAGTAATGACTTTGCCCCCCAACTGCAAAATATAGAACGTAAGCAGCGCCAGCAGAAAACCACCGACACCCGCAGCGGCGAGCATCCATGCCTGATTCTGTTGCGCGCCGGCCAGTATCGTGCCCCACAGGAAAACCACGGTCTCGCTGCCTTCTCGCGCCACGGCAATCATGACCAGAACCAACAGACCCCACCAGTTGTTACGCTGGAGATTGGCCGAAGCGCCACTGACCAATTCGCTTTTGAGCGTGGGACCATTTTTTTTCATCCACATGACCATCTGCACCACCAGCCCGCAAGCGACCAGCGCCATGATTGCCTGGAACCACTCCTGACCTGTATCGGACAGCCAGGTGGACACGCCCATGAACACCAGCGCCAGCGCGACCGCCAGCAACAGTCCCGCAGCCACCCCACCCCAGAGCCATGGCATACCACGCCGTCCTTCCGGAGAGGCTCGCAACCACGTGTACAGAATACCCACCACCAGCAGGGCTTCAACGCTTTCACGCCAGACAATAAATGCCACTTGATCCAATTGGATTCCTTTTGAGTGAATGTCGAACTATTGGGCAGGCTTGACCACCAACGTACCTTTTACAGATTGATGGAAGTCATCAAAAAATGGATATTCGCCGGGCTTGGAAATTTTGAAAACCAGAAATGAGGACAGGCCTGGCCCCAGCACTTTTTCCTTACGCAACGGCAGGCTCTCGAACTCAACCGGCACCTTGCTTTCATTGATGAGATTGATCTTGAAGCGACCGGCGGGTACTTCAAGCCGCTGCGGCTCGAACGTGCCACCTTCCTTGAACGTGAGGGTAAAGGTTGGCGTCTCGGCCCAGGCGCTTGCCGCCAGCAACGCCTGGGCCAGAGTCAGGGAAAGCGCCAGACCGGCAACAGCCAGAGCGCGTTTGACCATGATCAATATCCGCCTTTTTTGCCTGTACCGGCATACGTGAAGTCGTACTCGACTTCAAATGGCTTCCAGAACGCTTCGACGCCGGTTTCCTTGTCGGTATGATGACCGAAGTGGGTCATTTTTCCGGACTCGGGTGAGCCAATAATGAACGTAAGCTTGTACTTTCCGGGACCTTGCAGCTTCACATTGTCGCCATAGTGCGCGCCATCGTTGGCCACCATGGGCATCAGCGGGCCTTCCTGAACCTTGCCGCCTTCTTTTTCCAGCTTGTATTTGATGTCCAGGTAGGGCATCCATGCACCTTCTTCGAACCCGTTCTTGTTGTCAGCCGTTGCGTGAATATCTGCCTCAAGGTGAATATCGGAATCCTTGGCCTCGCGCATCATGCCTGCCGGTTCCATAGTGATGGGCTGCAGGTAGACGGCAGCGATTTCCATGCCGTTTTTCATATGGGGTTTGCCGATAGGATACTCGGCAGCCTGCGCAGACAGCGACAGAGCCAGCGCCATGCCGGCACTGATCAGGGCGATTTTCTTGATCATACTTGAATGTCCACCAATGAGATAATTAGGTAAATGAGAATATTTCTCGTTTATATTAATATATATTGGCTGACAGTCGCCTTAACGAATATCAAAAAGCACGGGACATGTGCTGGTCTTGCGTCACCGATCTCAGAAAAATTGCCCAGGACCCAATGGCACGGGTAGCCCGGATGTCGGGAAGGGTCAGAACAGCAGATATCGCAGCCCGCGCCAACGAGCAGGGTCAGGCCGTCTGCCATGAGGCAGGACAACCGCTGTGCCCTTCGGCAATCGGAGCGAACGCCAACGCCATCCACGTCATGCCCGGCGTCAACTTATAGCTGGATCTGGTCACCATCAAAGGCCTGGCGCACATCCCCGGGGAGTGCCTCGGGATGAGCCATCAGGTACCGGTCCAGGTCATGACCGGCGTGGGTCAGCCAGGTGGTCCCGGCGCCAATGGCGGCATGAATAGCCAGCGCCTGATTCAGATCGTTGTGATTACGTCCGGGTTCCGGTCGGGGCGGATAAGAGCAATCGAGCACACAATGAGCTGGACGTTCGGCGCGCAAAAAGCGCTCTACCTGTTCGGGCAGGCCTTGCGTATCGGTCAGGTAGGCCAGGCTGCCGCCCTGATCGGGCCGGATAAGATAGCCGTAGGTCGGACGGGAATGCTGCAACGGCAAAGCGGTGATGCTGAAACCGGCAAACGGCCGCTCTTCAAACGCCTGAAACGGTTCAGAAAAATCCAGAATACCTGGGTGCTTATACAGGTCTGCAAACCCGGCTTCATCCGCAGGACCATACACGGCAATGCGCAAGTTGACGCCCCAGCGCAGGTGCAGCAGGCCTTGGGCATGATCGGCATGATAGTGCGTCTGGAAGATGCCCTGCAGCGTGCCGGGTGCAAAGCGGGTAGTCAAATCCGTCAGGCCACTGTCGATGAGCCATTGCCCGTCATTGGCCTGCAGCAACGCACTGCAGGGCAGACGCACGTGGCGAGCATCACTGCGCGCCCGCGCGCAGGCCACGCAATCGCAGTTGTAAACAGGCATCTGCGCCGAATTGCCGGTGCCCAGGAAAGTCAATTTCATTGCCGCTCCAGTATCGTGGCCTGTTCGATGGTATGCAATAACTGCGTCACGGCGCTGTCCAGATCGCCGGAGTTATCAAGCACCACTAACCGCGCGCCCTGTTCCCGCAGACCGTCCATGAATGCGGTATCGAGCGCGGTATTGCGCGCCAGCCGCTGGGTAATCTCCTGGCGGCTTTCACGACCGCGCTGCAGCAGGCGTTGCAGCAGCAATGGCGGATCCACCTGCACCAACACCACCAGCACAGATTCGTAGCGTTGTACTGCAGACTCGCAATAGGCACGGGAACCGTTGACCAATACGGTATGTCCCTGCGCAAGTAGGTTATCGAGCGCTATCGGGATACCATAAGCCAGGCCGTTGGCGCGCCAGCTCAAGGCGAACTCGCCTCGCGCCTGCATCGCAGCGAAGGCTTCGGACGACAGGGAGAATGCGTCTTCTCCCTCGGATTCAGCCGAGCGGGTTATATAGCGTTTCATCACTCGCAACTGCGATCCTGCGCGGCTGGCGGCCAGTTGCAGCAGACTGTCTTTGCCCGACCCGGAAGGCCCCATCACGTAAACCAGCTGACCCGACATCAAAATACCCGTTGACCTTCGCGCAGCACCTGCTGCACCACAAATTGCCTGCCCGTATCCTTGACCTGCACCAGATCGGCACGAAGTCCCGGGCTGATCTGGCCACGGTCCGGCAAATTGGCGGACCGGGCCGGCGCCAGGCTGACCATATTGACTGCTTGCGGCAGGCTGATCCCCAGGTCTGACTGGCTCAGGATACGCACCGACTGCAACATGCTTGCCGGGTAATAATCGCTGGACAGAATATCCAGTACGCCTTTGCGCGCCAGATCGGTTGCTGCGATGTTACCGGAGTGAGAACCGCCGCGCACCACGTTGGGTGCGCCCATCAGCACTTTCAGGCCCAGTTGGTGGCTGAGCGCAGCCGCTTCATGAGTCGTGGGAAATTCGGCGATGGTCATGCCAAAACCGGCTGATTCGTGCACGTGCTCGCTGGTGGCGTCATCATGGCTGGCAAGCGACAGCCCGCGCTCGCGGCAGATATCCACGATACGACGGCGATAGCGCTCGCTGTAGCGATCGGCATTCTGTTTTTGCAGCACGATAAAGGCATCCATGTCGGCATCGTTCAGATGATACTTGCCCTGATAGTATTCGCGGTATTTTTCGTACTTGACGAACTGACGCTGACCAGGCGTATGATCCATGATCGACACCAGATGCACCAGTTCATTGCCCACCAGGTCTTCGAAGATACCCAGGGTTTTTTCATGACTGACCTCACAACGCAGATGCAGCCGGTGTTCGGCTCGCGTGTGTCCCTGATCGGCAGCATGGGAAATGGCTTGCACCATTTTGGGCAATTGCAAAAGGCGTTGCCCTTTGGGGTTCACATCCCCAATAGAGAGCGCATCAAATACCGTCGTGATAGCCGCGCCGATGATTTGTGCGTCGTGCGCCAGTACCGCATTCTCCGACGGCCAGTCTACGCCGGGACGCGGGTTCATGTATTTTTCAAGGTTGTCGGTATGCAGCTCGATCAGCCCCGGAATAACAAAATCGCCCTGCCAGTCTTCGGCGGCAGGCAGACTGCTTCCGCCTTCGCTTACATCGTAGATCTGTCCGTCACGCAGGGACACGGTACCCCTGATAACCTCGCTGGCGGTAACGATCTTTGCATTTGTGATCACTCTTTCACGCAACATGTTTCATCTCCCGGGTCGCGATATCCAGGCTGCGATCTGCCACTGCCTCGCGCGCCGCCTTGTCATGAAAAATGCCGATCAGGGCCGAGCCGGCTGCCCTGGCCTCGCCAATCATTTCCAGCACCACCTGACGATTTGCCTCATCCAGCGATGCCGTCGGTTCATCCAGCAGCATCAATGGCCAGTTGACCATGAACCCCCGAGCGATATTCACGCGCTGCTGTTCGCCGCCAGAAAAGGTATTGGGCGCGAGCGACCAGAGCCTTTGCGGGATGTTAAGGCGCGTCAACAGGTCGGCGGCGCGCGCACTGGCCTGTTCCGCACTCCAGCCGCGCAGCAGCGCCGGTTCACTGACCACATCCAGGCAGTTGACGCGCGGAATAACGCGCAGGAACTGGCTAACGTAGCCCATTGTCTCCCGGCGTACCTGCATGATCTGGCGCGGCGCCGTGCCGACCAGTTCGGTCATGCTGTCGCGGTGCAGCACGCGGATGGAGCCTGCGCCCGGCAGATAGTTTCCATATAGCGTACGCAGCAGCGTTGATTTTCCGGCACCCGACTGGCCGTGCAGCACCACGCACTCGCCGGCGTTGACTGAAAAGCTGATGTCGTCGAGCACATGCAATTGCACACCCTGCTGTTGATGCAGTGTGAAAGTCTTGGACAGATTATTTACTTCCAGAACGGTATTCATTGTTTCTCCGAATGCGTTGATTGCAACTGTACTATCACGGTTGCAATACGGATGAGACCAGCAGTTGCGTGTACGGATGCTGTGGGTCGTCCAGTATCTGATCGGTCAGCCCGCTTTCGACCACGCGCGAGCGCCGCATCACCATCAGGCGGTCAGCAAGCAGCCGAGCCACTGCCAGATCATGGGTCACAATCACGACGGCAAGACCCAGGTCGCGCACCAGGGCACGCAGCATATCCAGCAAGCGTGCCTGCACCGAGACATCCAGCCCGCCAGTCGGCTCGTCCATGAACACCAGCCGTGGATGTGAGACCAGATTGCGGGCGATCTGCAGCCGTTGCTGCATGCCGCCGGAAAAAGTGCGCGGCAGATCGTCAATGCGCGACTCGTCAATTTCCACCTGACGCAACCAGCGCTCCGATTCGCCGCGCAGCACACCATAATTGCGTACGCCTTGCGCCATCAGGCGCTCGCCGATGTTGGCGCCGGCCGACACTGTCATGCGCAGCCCATCGCGCGGGTTCTGTTCTACAAATCCCCACTCGGTGCGCAGCAAGGTGCGCCGTTGTGCCTCCGAGGACGCGTACAGATCCGTCACCGCGCCATCGGTCTGCCGATAGTGAATTGTCCCGGCATCGGGCTGGCTGCGGCCTGAAAGCACATTGAGCAGGGTAGACTTGCCAGATCCCGACTCGCCGACGATGCCCAGCACTTCGCCGGGATACAAATCGAAGCTGACCGCCTGGCATCCCTTGTCCGGGCCAAACAAAAGGCCAATGTCCGATACCTGAAAAAGCGGTTCGCCGGCCAGTTCGTCCAGTACCGCACGACCCGCCTGATTGTTGATTGCCTGCAATGCACTCATTGTGTTACCTCTGCTTGTGCCACGCGCTGCGCGCAGTAGTCTGTATCAGAGCAGACAAATTCCCGACTGCCCTTGTCATCTGTAATAATCTCGTCCAGGAACGAATCCGTGGATCCGCAAATGGCGCAACTGTGCTCCCATTTCTGAACTTCGAATGGATGGTCTTCAAAGTCCAGGCTGGCCACATCGGTATAGGGTGGCACGGCGTACAGGCGCTTTTCACGGCCCGCGCCAAACAGCATGAGCGCGGCGCTGCGGTTCAGTTTGGGGTTGTCGAACTTCGGTATGGGCGACGGGTCCATCACATATCGTCCGGCTACCAGCACCGGATAGGCGTAGGCGGTAGCGATATGGCCGTAGCGGGCAATGTCTTCGTACAGCTTTACATGCATGACGCCGTAATCGTTCAGCGCATGCATGGTTTTGGTCTCGGTTTCCGACGGTTCAATAAAACGCAGCGGCTCGGGAATCGGCACCTGGAAGACCATGATCTGGTCATTGCTCAATGCCGTCTCGGGAATCCGGTGACGGGTTTGTATCACAGTTGCCTCGGTCGTATCCACTGTGGTGCGAACGCCTGCGGTGCGCGAGAAAAAGCGGCGTATGGACACGGCATTGGTGGTATCGTCTGCGCCCTGGTCGATCACTTTCAGTACGTCATCACGTCCCAGGATCGCGGCGGTCAGTTGCATGCCGCCGGTACCCCAGCCGTAGGGCAGCGGCATCTCGCGTCCGCCGAAAGGCACCTGATAACCGGGAATGGCCACTGCCTTGAGCAACGCACGGCGAATCATGCGCTTGGTCTGTTCGTCCAGATAGGCAAAATTATAGGGTTCTGCTATGGCGTTCATGCCCGTTTCTCCTTCTGCGGCGGGACCCGTCCCGCTTCTGTTTCCTGCTGCTGTTGCTGGTCGAGCTCGGCCTGCGCGTCGCGTTTTCTCATTTTGCGAATCAGCTCAAGTTCAGCCTGGAAGTCCACATAGTGCGGCAATTTCAGATGTGATACGAAGCCGGCCGCTTCAACGTTATCGCAATGCATCAGCACGAACTCTTCCTGTTGCGCTGGTGAAGTAATCTCCTCGTCATACTCGGCCGCGCGCAGCGCGCGATCGACCAGGGCCATGCCCATGACCTTGCGCTCGTTATAGCCAAAAGCCAGACCGTAGCCGCGCGTAAATTGCGCAGGCTGGTCCTTGGAGCCGACAAACTGATTGACCATTTCACATTCGGTGACTTCGATATCTCCGGCCGGTACGGCAAAATCCAGTTCCTCGGGTTCCAGCCAGACTTCGGTAAAGCCGATTCGGATCTCGCCGGCAAATGGGTGGTTGCGACCATAGCCGCGCTGCGTGGAATAGCCCAGCGCAAGCAGAAACCCCTCATCGCCACGGGCCAGTGCCTGCAGGCGCTGCATCCGGTTGCTTGGAAAATCGAGCGGCTCACGGGTAATATCGGGAACCGGCTGGGCACTGTCCGTTTCTTCGCGCATCAGTCCTTCCTGCGCCAGCAGACCCAAGACGCGTGGAAAGTGCTGCCCTGCTTCTTGCATGGCGGCGTCAGCCTGCGCATCTGCACCCAGGGGCATCGCGCCGGGCAATGTCGCCTGCTGCGCATCTGCGGCTCCGTCTACGCCGGCCTGAGTCCGCTGCAGCGCCTGGGGCTGTTCGCCTTCGGCCTGCAGGGTAAAGTCCAGCAGACGGTGTGTGTAGTCGAAGGTCGGTCCGAGCAGCTGTCCGCCTGGCAAATCCTTGTAAGTAGCGGAAATGCGTCGTTCCACCTGCATGCTCTCGGTGTGCAGGGGGCGACTGACACAGTAGCGACTCAGTGTGGTGCGATAGGCTCGCAACAGAAATATCGCTTCCAGCAGATCGCCCGCAGACTGTTTGATGGCCAGCGCGGCCAGCTCTCGGTCGTACAGCGAGCCTTCGCTCATCACCCGGGCCACGGCCAGCGGCATCTGTTGCGCGATCTGGGTCAGCGACAAGGGTGGTACGTCGGTCGCCCCGCGGCGTTTCTGATCGAGCAATCGATGCGCATTTTCGATAGCGGTTTCACCGCCTTTTACAGCAACATACATCGTATTCTCCTATAGGAAGCTGGCCACGGTACTGCGTGGCAAAGCCATCAACTGGCGCTGGCTGGTCATGAAAAAATCCAGCCCCTTGGGGAAATCGGTCACCCGATTGCGTGCCGACCAGAACTGCTCACATAGCGGCAGTGTTACGGCGCGCTGTGATTCAATGCCCGGCCCTTCGAGCACGACCTGGCGCCCGCCTTCCAGGCTGTCCAGCTGGACGATCACCGTGCATGACAGCTCCGGATCGCGATCGGTGCCGCAACGAAATTGCTCAAGATAGTCAACCTCGGCAGCCGTAATGATGGCCAGGTCGGCCTGCTGCGGATCGTGGGTCACAGGGCAGGCACAGTGAAACGCCAGGTTGGCCCGAACCATGGGCGTATCGAGCGCCGGACTGAGCCATACTTGCGTATCGTCATCAAACAGCGTCAGCGCCAGGGAAAAGGTGGCTGGATGCATGATATCCAGGGCATCGGCAAAATCGGCCTGGGCGACCATGCCGGGTTCAGACATGGCCTTGAGCGCGGCGCGAAAACTCATTTGCGCATTCAGGACAGGGTCTGCAAACGCAGGAACCAGAACGGGAGCAGTCATTCATTTTCTCCTCGAAGAAGGGTAAAGAAGTCAACTTTGGAAGCGGCCACCTGGGCCTGACTGCCCAGACGCGCCTGTTGCTGACTGCGCGCAAGCGGCTCGATCACCGATTGCATGAGTTTTGCTTTCTCGTCCCCGAGCAGCAGGGCATCGGCCAGCGCAGCCAGCTCTGCATGACGCTTGTTGCGTCCGGCAATGTAGCTGTACCCGGCACGACCGTCCTGCAGTTGCACGACGCAACGGGTGACCGTCATCTCGCCCAGGTTGAATGCCTGTCCAGTGCCGCCAGTGCGTCCCCGCACCATGGCCATGCCGGTTTCCGGCTTGCGTATGCATTGATAAGGCACACCGCCAAGCTCGGATTCGTACCCAGCCAACGCATCACCTGCGCGTGCGAGCACCTGCATCCAGCGTTGTCGCTCGGTCGGAGCAAAGTCCGCTTTCATATGTGTTCTCCGTTTAAAACTACCTGATATTGAAAACGGTCGGCGCGGCTGACAGAAAATGTCAACTCCACGGGATGACCGTGCTGGTTTTTGGATAGGGTGGTAACGGTAAGCACCGGCGCCGATTGTGGGATCAGCAGACGCGAGGCTTCGTCAATGGTGGGCAATCTGGCGCCGATCACGCTGGAAGCCCGCTGTAACTCACATCCGCGCTCTTTCAGATACTGGCGCATGGAATCACGTTTGTAGTCTTGCAGCAAGGCTTCGTAGCCGGAAGAAAAAAAGTGCGTCATGACGCTGATCGGTTCATTGTCGATGAATCGCAGCGTGCGGTATTCAAGCACGGTGCTGCCCGGTGCCAGGACCAGTTGCGTCAGTTCATCATGGTTGGCGGGGCGGCGATACACTTTAAGCAATTGCGCCCTGGCGGTGTGACCCATGGTTGAAAACTGATCGGTGTAGGCGGTTTTGGCCTGCACCGGATACAGCAGCGGCCGTGTCAGCACCTTGGTGCCCTTGCCCTTGATCCGGATAATATTGCCCTCTTGCACCAGCAAATCCAGCGCCCGCCGCACGGTATGGCGATTGACATCAAAACGCTCGGCCAGTCGCAGCTCGCCAGGCAGCAGGTCACCCGGTTTATACATAGACAACTCAGCCCGGATAGTGGAGGCCAGTGTCTGATAGAGCGGTTCATCTTGTCTAGACAAGTTCATCATTTTAAAAAGGCAGTTGCCTGCCTTGTTCCATCATACGAAGAATTTTCTGAGTCGCTGCGAGGCCACGTCGATCACGCTCACACAAAGAATAATGATGAGCAAAATGGCTGCAGTCTGTCCGAAAGCAAAGCCCCGGATTGCCTCCCACAATAACACGCCAACACCACCGGCACCAACCATGCCCACCACGGTGGCCGAGCGCACATTCGATTCAAACCGGTACAGTGCGTACGACACCCACAAGGGCATGACCTGGGGAATCACACCGAATATCACCTCTTGCAAAGCGCTCGCGCCGGTGGCCCGCACCCCTTCGACGGGACCCGGGTCAATCGCCTCGACGGCTTCTGCAAACAACTTGGCCAGTACACCCGTGGTGCCAAGAAACAGCGCCAGGGTGCCGGCAAAGGGTCCCAGGCCCACGGCCACCACGAACAACATCGCAAATACCATTTCATTGATAGAGCGCAGGGCATCCATCAGGCGACGCACCGGCTGGCAGACCCACCATGGCACCAGATTGGACGAAGACAATATGCCAAGTGGAATACCAAAAATAATCGCCAGAACGGTACCCCAGACGGCAATCTGGATGGTCACCAGCATTTCGCGCACATACATGCGCCATTCAGAAAAATCGGGCGGGAAAAAGTCCGCGGCAAAGGTGGCCATGTTGCCCGAATCGGTCCACAGCAGAACCGGATTCATTTCAGCGCCCTTCCAGGCCCAGGCCAGAAACAGCAGGAACAGCCCCCATCCCAGCATCTTTGCCCATGTCATGCGCGGCGGCTGCGCAGGCGGTGCGCCGGACATCGGGCTGGGGCTTGTCGTCAATACAGACATATTCATTTCCAGTTTATGGCAACCTGCAAACGCAGCGCAGGCCGCCATCATGATCAACTCAAATTACGAGTTTTTACCTTCGATTTGTTTCATGCGGGCAGAGATCTTGCTCAGCTGTTCATCCAGGCTGGCGATCTGCTTTTTGCGATCTTGCTCATCCAGTTTGCTGTCGCCGGCAATTTGCGAACGTTTTTTGAACAGTTCCAGTTGGCGGATAGGCAGTAACTGATCATTGCTTGAAGGCTTGAACTTGCCCCAGGCCAGGCCGTTGAGCACTTTGAGCTCTTCTGGCTTGTCGCCATAATTGTCAAAGAACGTTTTGAGTTTGGCCTTCACGTCGTCCGGCAGATTTTTGCGCCATACGATCGGATCGGCGGGAATCAGCGGGGACTTCCAGATGACCTTGAGCAGGGCTGCTTTGTCGGGGCTGGTCCTGTTCAAACGCTCCATGCCTTCGGTATTGAAGGTGGCGACATCAACCTGTTTGTTTGCCACAGACAGTGCATTCACTTCATGGCTGCCATTGACCGAGCGTTTGAAAATCTTGTTGGCATCGACATTGTTTTCAGCAAACACATAATAGCCGGGCACCAGATAACCGGACGTGGAGTTCGGATCGCCGTTGCTGAAGTTCAGTGTCTTGGCGTTGTCCAGCATGTCCTTGACTGAATTGATTTTGCTGTCTTTATGGGCGATCAGCAGGCTCCAGTAGCCAGGTTTGCCGTCTTTATCAACCGTCTGGTAGATCACTTCGCCATTGGCGCGATCCACGGCTTCCATGGCCGATTTGTTGCCGTACCAGGCGATGTCGACTTTATCAAAGCGCATGCCCTGGATAATGCCGGCATAGTCGGGCGCAAAGAAAGCCTTTACCTTGTAGCCGGTTTGTTTGGACAGATCGGCCAGAAACGGTTCCCACACGGTTCTCAGGTTCTGGGAAGATTCCGTAGAGATAATGCCGAAATTGAGTTCCTTGGATTCCTGGGCCTGAACCGCTGCGGCACTCATACCCAGCGCGAACAGGGAAATGCCAAGACGGCGAATGGTCGATTTGAACATGTAAATTCCTAATGAAATAATGTTTAAGCTGCTGCCAGAACCAGGCGTGCCGGGTCTCTGGCGGGTGTTTTCTGTGCCTCCTGTTCTCCGAACAGAAGTGCCGTACCTATTTCCGAACCGTACAGATCGCTCAGAAAATCGTTGCTCAGCCCAGTGATGGGGCCGTCGAAGTACTTCTTGCCGCCTTTGAGCGCTACCGCATGGCGACAATATTTCACTGCGTAATCCACCTGATGCAGCGTAACAATGACTGTTTTCCCGTCATGCTTATTGATGTCTGCCAGTGTCTCCATGACCCGGCGAGCCGATTCCGGATCCAGTGACGCGATGGGTTCGTCCGCCAGAATGATTTCAGCCTTCTGGCACAGGGCGCGGGCAATGGCCACGCGCTGTTGCTGGCCGCCCGACAGGGTGGATGCGCGACGATAAGCGTACTCAAGCAGGCCTACCCGCTCCAGTGCCCGCAAGGCGTTGTTCACTTCTTCCTTGTTGAACAGTCCGAGTGCGCCGCGTACGCGCGACATGCGCCCCAGACTGCCCAGCAGTACGTTCTTCAATACTGACAGTCGCCCCACCAGGTTGAATTGCTGAAAGATATAACCGATGTCCGAACGCAGCCGGCGAACATTGCGGTTCAATATGCCGTCTTTCTGCATTTGCTGGCCCAGCATCTGTATATCGCCACCAACCTGGCGATCACCGGTGGCCAGGCCGGCCAGATGACGCAACAACGTGGATTTGCCGGAGCCGGATGCGCCGATCAGCGCGACCATCGCGCCAGGCGCCACGTTCAGTTCCAGATCGTGCAGGACCTGTCTGGTGCCGAATGTCTTGTTCAGATTCTGAACCCGGATTGCCTGAGTCATCGTATTCCTCTATGTATTTTGCAACCGCCGGATCGATACATCGAAAAAACGGCCGACCGCAAGCAGCAAATGCCAGCAGTCGGCCTGTTAGAGCGGACCGCTGCTGTTCAAGTGCCGTCATATTAAGGAATATGTGTGACAGTCCGGTTAATGCCGTCTTACAAGGCCATGACAGTTTTGCCATTTTTGGGGCAATTTACTAGACAAGCCGGATATCGCGAGCAGAAATAATTCTTATAATTAATCAATGATTTGGCATTTATGCAACACTATTTCTTGCGCATAACATAGACAAGTGAAAACGACCTAAAAAGTGTAACAACGGCCCTGAACCGGACATAAGGATGCAGGCCGGGTGATTGGCCCGCCAGGGTTGCCCTGCCGGCGGGCGCCGGACTAATAGTGACGGGTGCGATGGGCGGTCCGGTGGCGCATGATTGCACTCGTCATCAAGGGCAATCGTGCAGCGACAACGCAATGGTAGCGGCAGCGCCCTCGCCCACCTCGCCTGACCCTGTATAGGCACAAGGCAAAGCCAAAGCCGCCTGGTCATGGGCCGGGCGCGCAATCTCTCATGGCAAGGACCAGGAACGAAAAAGCGCTTAGCGTTGCGTTGTTGGCCCGGGAGACAGCATGAGCATCACGAATGCAATGGCCAAAGCCGCCGCGGCCAGCATGAAAAGCAGCCAATACTGGCCGTTGGAATGCGCAAACACAAATGACATGGCATAGGCAGCGGCCGCCTGCATAAGCGCAAAAGCGGTTGTCGCCCTGCTCCAGGCGGTTTTTTGCTCCGTCGGGGAATGCGGCAGCATCTCGCGCAGACGCCCCAGAACCAGCGGCACGATGCCCGGCGTGAATGCGCCCACCGCAAAGCTGGAAATACCCAGCAGAATGGGCGCGGTGCTCAGGATCGGAAGACTGACCATAAGCAGTTGCAGCAGCAACGCCGCACGCAGGGTCAATCCATAGCCAATGCGATCGGCTACCGCACCGGTGCACAGGGGTCCTGCCACAGCCCCCAGACCGTAAATCACCCAGAAAAACGACCCGGTATTGACGCCCCAGCCAAGCCCACGCGCGACATAATCCACGAGAAACACCATGTGCGCCACCAGTCCGACCGCATTCAGACCATAAACAAGATACAGCACATACAGGCCACGACTGCCAGCTCCAGCGGATATGGGCGACGGCGTAGCCTGCATACCCATCGGGTCGCCAGGATCGCCCGCTCGGTGGTTCAGGTTCGGCGCAGCTTCGGCAGGAACCGTTACCGGCGCCAAGACTGATGTAGATGTGGATGTACACGCAGCTGTCGATGTTGTCGATATCGGTGCTGCTGGTGTAGATGTTGTCGATGTTGCTGTTGCTGGCGCCGCCGGTGGCCAGCTGGACCAGGCCAGAAGCGTCAATAACAAAGACAACAACCCCAGTCCCAGCCATGTTTGCGTCAAGCCCAGTTGCAGCAGCATCGGCACCAGCGTGCCCGATGCGGCCACACCCAACCCCACCCCGGTAAAGATGACGCCACTGGCAAGCCCGCGACGCGAGGGCAGCACGAAAGGCAGGATGGACGTGGCAGCAAGCACCATCAGGCCGCCACCGGAGACGCCCGACACAAAACGCCACAGAAAAAACCAGATAAACGATACCGGCAGCGCACAGGCAAAAAAAGCAAGCGTCGCCAGGACCATCATCAGCCGCAGGGCAGCACGCGTCCCGGTCTGCCGGGCGATGCCAACGCCCAGCAGCGCGCCGGCCAAATATCCTGCCAAATTGGCCGCCCCCAGATAGGCTGCGGTGGAGGCAGAGAACCATTGTGCGTTGATAATGGCCGGCAGCAATGGTGTGTAGGCAAAGCGCGCCAGCCCGATGCCCACCAGGCTGGCGCAAAGCCCTGCCATCAACATCCGCCACTCCGGCAACTGCGTAGGGGTATTAGCGGTCGACTGTGCTGTGCGCATCTTCAAGGCTTCGTTCCGTCACTCCGAGGCGCTGCCGAGCAGGGCGCAGAAATTGGCCAGGTCCACATTGCCGCCGCTGATAATAATGCCCACACGCTTGCCACGCACCAATTCTTTTACAGTGCAGGCGCCAGCCAGCGACAGACAGCCCGTGGGTTCGACCAGCATTTTCATGCGCTCGGCATAAAAGCGCATCGTACGAATCAGCTCCTGATCAGTAACGGTCAGGATATCGGCGACTTCGCGTTCAATGATGGGAAACGTGTAGTCACCCAGAAACTGCGTCTGCGCGCCATCGGCAATGGTTTTTGGCATATCAATGCGCACGATATGGCCGGCGCGCAGGGACAGTTGTCCATCATTACCCGCTTGCGGTTCCACGCCATAGATTTGGCATTCCGGAGCAAGGGCCCGCGCCGCCAGGGCCGAGCCCGACAACAATCCGCCGCCACCCAGGCAGACAAAAAGCAGATCCAGCGGTCCGGTCTCCTGTATCAGTTCCATGGCGGCCGTGCCCTGACCGGCGATGACATCGGGGTGATCATAGGGCGGGATGAGTGTGTAGCCGTGTTGCTGTGCCAAACTTGTGGCAATGGCCGCCCGGTCTTCGGTGTAGCGGTCATATTGCACCACCTGCGCGCCATAACCGCGTGTGGCTGCCAGCTTGGCGGCGGGCGCATCCAGCGGCATCACGATGGTGGCTTTGACATTGAGCACAGCAGCGGCCAGCGCCACACCCTGGGCGTGGTTGCCCGAAGAAAACGCAATTACCCCCGCGCGCTGTTGCGCTTCGCTCAATGCCGCGATCGCATTGAATGCGCCACGGAACTTGAAGGCGCCAATGCGCTGCAGGTTTTCACATTTGAAATACAAGCTGGCGTCCAGCTGCGCGTCAATGGTCCTGGAACGCAGAACGGGCGTGCGGTGCGCGTAACCTTTGATACGTTCCGCTGCGGCAACGACATCAGTATAAGTGGGCAACGTCTGCATAATGCTCCTGTTTCAGAAATGGTCCTGCCGCGCAAAACGTCATGACCTTGCCGGTTTATCTCAATCAGCATATTCTACCCGCGTTTGAGTCGTTACAATGGACGCCATCATCAGGCCAGATCGAGAAGCATCCATGTCCATGCAAAACAACTCAGTTGCCATTATCGGCGCCGGCATTGTCGGCTTGTGTACCGCGCACGCCCTCAGAAAGGCGGGATGGCAGGTAACTGTATTTGACGCGCAGGACCCGGGATCACAATGCTCTTTCGGCAATGCCGGTGCCTTGTCCGAAGGATCTGTCGCGCCATTGGCCATGCCCGGTGTCATCAGGCAGGCAGCCTCCATGCTGCTGGACAGCACCAGTGCGCTGCATGTCCCGCTGGCTTACCTGTTGCCGGCGATGCCCTGGTTTGTTCGATTTATCGGGGCGTCACGGCCGGAACGCGTCCGGCAAATCGCAACCGCCCTTCATGATTTGCTAACGGAATCGGTGCGTCATCACACGGAACTGGCCCATGACATCGGCTGCGCCCATTTGATAAAAACCACAGGCCAATTACACCTGTACCCGGACGCCAACAGCCGCGACAAGGACAAGGCGTCCTGGCAGCTCAAGGCCGACTTCGGACTGGCGATGCAGTCGGTGGACCGCGCTGCCATTGCCGAACTGGAACCGGCAGTCAGCGACACCTATCGCTGCGGCTGGTTTCTACCGGACGAAGGGTGGGTCAGCGACCCGTTCCAGTATTCGCAGGCCCTGGCCAGGGCGAACACAGACCTGGGCGTCGCATTTGTCAACGCAGGCATCAATAACCTGCGTCGCAGCAATGATAAGTGGCATTTGTACAGTGGTGAACAATCATGGCAGGCCGATCATGTTGTCGTGTGTGCAGGAATGGGCTCGCGCGATCTGCTGGCGACACTGAACCGGTCGGTACCACTGGAAAGCCAGCGCGGCTACCACCTGCAGGCGCCGCATCCGGGTGTCACGTTATCGCGCATTGTGGTGCTGGCCGATCGCAAGATCTTCATGAATCCGATGCAGGGCCAATTGCGCATCGCCGGTACAGTTGAATTCGGCGGCACCGGCAAGCCGATGAACGAACAGCGCGCGCTACTGCTCAAGGACCACGCGCAGGCAGGTCTGGACAACCTGGATACCAGCGGCTTTACCTCCTGGCTGGGCCATCGGCCCTGCCTGCCCGATTCTTTGCCGGTCATCGGCCCTGTCGCAGATTTGCCGGGTCTGTGGACTGGGTTCGGGCATGGCCATCTTGGGCTGACCGGCTCCATAAATACCGGCAGGCTGCTGGCGCGCGCCATGGCTGGCCAGGCGAGCGCCCATGAACTGACGCCGTTTGCGCTAAGCCGCTTTCGCTAAGCCGTTTTCAGCAAGCAATTGTCGTCGTTTGCCGAGCAATCGTGTTTATCACCCGTACCAGTGCATGCACAGCCGCTTTTACCCGCAACCGCGTGCACCTATGGGCGTGTGGGCCGATGGGTGTGTAGGCTTATAGGACTCTGACCCTACGGGATATGGACGTATCGGCATACCGGCGTATAACGATCTGCCCCCCTCCGCAGCCGAAAATCTGCCACAGTTGCGTTGATGCGACGTCATGCCACGGCACATCGCGTGGCAGGCATATCAGATTACAGAGGCGTGCGGCGGGCCAACAGATCGAAGTAGGACCCTTCGATGAGTTGCGAACTGCGGATTCCCAATTGTTGCATCAATGATTCGGCTTGCTGCATGCCACGGGCTGTCGACTCTCCGGCTTCAAGCACAACCTCAAGCTCCATGAACTGGCCCAGCCCTTGCACGTGATCAAGATGAACGCGCGTCCTGCCTACCATGTACAGCGTACGTCGCTTGATGACCCGACCGATAACGCTATAGGCCAGTGATAATACTTCTCTGAGTGATTCAGGCGTCGCTGTTTCAGACAACATATAGAATGATTCTTTCGGCCCCGCCGCATCCGGGCGCCGATAAAAAATAAGCTGTCCTGTCCCATCTGCGAATTCCCTGAGTTTTAGCCGACCCTCATCGCACTTGAAAAACGTATCATCCTGGAAAATTTCGCAAGGTGCTTCGGTTGCAATCGTGGCCGCCTGTTGCGCCAGGTCGCTGATACTCGCGATACGCGCCTTGATTTCGATATTTCTCGCCATTTTGCCATCTCGTACATGCATGTTTGCTGCAGCAGTACGACCATATTGCCGTACTGGCGCATCGGTGGGCCATTATAGCCGCACCCATCCTAGTTCGAGCTGGCGCCCGGCTGATCACCGTCGCGCAAACTGACCGTTAAAACCCGCATAGCCACAATCACCTTTATTGCCAGTCACCTATATTGGTAATCGCCCCTATTGATTCGTCTTGATATTTTCCGCCTTGATCAGATCAGCCCATTTTTTGGTGTCCTGATCAATCAGTGAGGAAAATTGTGCCGGTTCCAGATCATCCGTGTCCAGCCCGGAGGTTTTCACGTATTGCATGACCGCGGGTGTTTTCATGACCGCGCGATAAGCCAGGTTCAGTTCCTTTATTTTCTCGTCAGGCGTGCCGGCCGGTGCAAAAACACCATACCAGTTGGTCGCATGAACATTTTTGATGCCCAGTTCGTCAAAAGTAGGAACCTGCGGCAACGCTGCAGATCGCTTGTCCGACGCCACGCCGATCGGCACCAGGCTACCCTGCTTGATGTGCTGCACCAGGCCCGACACATCGCCAAAGAAGCCATCAACCTGTCCGCCTATGGTCGCGGTAATCGCCGGCGCTGCGCCACCAAAGGGCACAATCAGCGTATTGGCCTGGGTGGCAATGCGAAACTGGGCAATCGCCATATGAGGCATGCTGCCCACCCCGGACGTGGACAGCGAGATACCGTCGGGATTGGTCCTGGCCTTTTCGAGCAACTCTTTCACACTTGTAATACCGCTTTTTTTGGACACGACCAGCACTTCGGGTGTGGAAACAAGCAGTGCTACCGGTTGCAGATCCTTTGCCGGATCATAGATCAGCTTTTTGTAGAGCGCCGGATTGACAGCAATCGCACCGGTGGAGCTTAGAAACAGCGTATTGCCATCGGGTTTTGCACGAGTGACCGTACTGGCGGCAATGGCGCCATTGCCGCCCGGTTTATTTTCCACCACCACTGCTTTCTTAAGCTGACTCTCGAGCTCCTTTCCCGTGACCCGGGCCAGCGTATCGCCGGGACCGCCGGCAGGAAAGGCCACCACGACACTGACTGGAGATGCAGCCGGGACATTCTGGCTGACAGCAAGGCCCAGAACAGCAGCAAATGGCATCACGTATTTAATATATTTTTTTCCGAATCCGGACATGTCTTCCTCCTTATGCCGTCAGGTACCCGCAATCCCTTGCGTATTGACGAACAGTGAATAAATGGACGTACAAGACGCCATGAACAGGCGATTTCTATGCAAACCGCCAAAACAAAGATTGGCGCACCGCTCGGGCAATGCAATGCGCCCCAGCAGTTCGCCTTGCGGGCTAAATACCCTGACTCCATCAAGGTCGGCAGTTCCCATTCCCCAGCCACACCACAAATTGCCATGGATATCCACCCGAAAGCCGTCCGGCGTCCCCTCACCGGCATCGAAAAGCACGCGCTGCCCAAGCAAACTGGTCCCGTCAGCATTCAGGTCAAAGACCAGCAAGTTACGGGGTTGGGCACGTGATTCGACCACGTACAATTGTGATTCATCCGGAGAAAATGCCAGACCGTTAGGGCCATTGACAGCATCGGTCACCAGGGTCACTTGTCCATTAACAGGGTCAATGCGATAGACGGCTGCGGGCAGTTGCTGTTCTGCTTGTTCTCCCTGATAGTAGCCAACGATGCCAAACGGCGGATCGGTAAACCAGACCGAACCGTCTGACTTGATCACCACGTCATTGGGTGAATTCAGTCTCTTACCCTGATAGCTGTCCGCCAGCACAGTAATGCGGCCATCCGGCTCCGTGCGCGTCACCCGGCGCGACAGGTGCTCGCACGTGATCAGGCGCCCCTGCCGGTCGCGGGTATTGCCATTGGCATAATTTGACGGGCTGCGAAACACCTGGCTCTGGCCGGTGCCGGCATCCCATCGCATGATGCGGTTGTTCGGTACATCACTCCATAGCAAACAGTTCCAGTCGCCAAACCACGCCGGCCCTTCGGCCCAGCGACTGCCACCTGCGAGCCGTTCGAGGGCAGCCAGAGGCAGCGTCAGCGCATGAAAGCGGGGATCCAAGGCAATCACTGCGGGATCCGGATAGCGGACGGGGGTCTCAGTCGCAGCGTGCACTCATGCCTCCGTCCACAACAATTTCGGTGCCCGTGATAAAGCGCGCTTCATCGGAAGCCAGAAAAAGCGCGGCATTGGCCGTATCAATGCCATCGCCCATGAATGGCAGCGGAATACGCGCCTGGCGCTGCGCAAGCAGCGTGCTTACATCGCCGCCTGCGCGTTGTCCTGCCAGACGCGTTTCTACCATTGGTGTGTGCATCTGGCCCGGAACCACGGTATTGCACCGTATATTGCGCTTGGCATATTCCACCGCCACGACGCGGGACAATTGGATAATGCCGGCCTTGGCGCTGGCATACCCAACCTGCGCCGAACCGGTCCAGCGGATGCCCGATGTGGACGAGATATTGACAATGGCCCCTGCACCCTGTTGTTCCATAATGGGCAACACATACTTGCAGCCCAGAAATACACTTTTCAGATTGAAATCAAGCTGGCTGTCCCATGTCTGCTCATCCAGGGCAACCGGGCCACCCTTTTTCGACCCCCCGACATTGTTGACAAGAATATCGACACGTCCAAAGGCCTCCTGGCAGGCACGCACCATCTGATCAACAGCATCCGCCGAGGTGACATCTGCGGTCCAGGTACGGATTGTGCCGTTTACTTCATTGACCTTGGCTACGGTTTCATTTAACGCATCGGGGTTCATGTCCACGGCAAAAACATGCGCACCCTCGCTGGCAAACCGCCAGGCAATCGCCCGACCGTTACCCCAACCCGGCCCGACGCTGCCGGCACCGGTCACAATCGCTACTTTGTTTTCCAGGCGTCTCATCGCTCGCTGTCCCCTGTAATTGTCTAATCACAGCCATGATGCGCGAGGCCCTGCGAATCATCAAGACCCGCCTTGCGACTTCTGATATCGAAAAAACGTATATCATTGCCACATGGATCTCAAACAGCTTCAGTATTTCATTGTGATTGCCGAACAGCGCAGCTTTTCCCGCGCTGCGGACATGCTCGATCTGTCGCAACCGTCACTAAGCCGGCAGATCCAGTTGCTGGAGGCCGAGCTTGGACAGCATTTGCTGGTTCGGACGGGCCGCGGCGTGGAACTGACTGAAGCCGGTACCCGCCTGCTGGGGCATGCCCGAACCCTGCACCATCTGGCCACGCAGGCAAAGCAGGATCTGATTAATTTTCGTTCTTCTGCCCCGGGCCGGGTGCGACTGGGCATTCCGCCGCGCGTTGCGCGACGGCTGGCGCCCAATATCATGCAGCAGTTCCGCGCGCAATTTCCCGCCTCATCCATTACGCTGGCGGAAGGCCTGAGCGCCCAGTTACGTGACTGGCTGCTCAAGGACAAGGTTGACCTGGCCCTGCTATACGAACCCGCGCCGTCTTCACTGATGCAGGTGGAGTCGCTGTACCGGGAAGAGCTGGTACTGGCCCACGCACATGCGGGCGGATCGACCCTGCCGGCATCGATTGCCGTCGCCGATCTGGATAAATATCCGCTGGTGTTGCCCAGCGCACCCAATACCATTCGTGCGCTGGTTGAACACACGTGCAGAGAGTGCAATGTGCAATTGAATGTCGTGGCTGAAGTGGACGTCGTGCAGACGATTGTTGAAACCCTGAGCTATTCGCATGAGCCGGTGTTTACGATCATCCCGCGTTCTGCTCTGGGCGATATTCCCGGCCCCACGCGCTTAAGTTGCGCGCCTATTGTGGAGCCTGCCATTCGCAATAATCTTACCCTGGCCATCGCGACCGCCGGCGCGCAATCGCAGCTGGTGCTTGCGGTTGCGCAAATTATTCGTGGCATTGACATGAACAGCCATATGGGCTGAACCACCGCGGGGAGGGGGCAAACACAAGTCGTGTAAGTGGGGTAAGTCGTATAAGGCCTATTAGCCCGATAAGCTCATAAACCGTATCACCCATCCAGGCCATATAAGCTGACCGCCACACACCCACCCCGCCACCGCGTCTGATGGCAAACGTGCTATCCGCGCATGGTCACAAACTCTTCGGCCGCCGTCGGATGAATGCCAATGGTCGCGTCAAAGTCTGCCTTGGTTGCGCCCATTCGAATAGCAACAGCAAACCCCTGCACAATTTCGCCTGCGTCGTCGCCCGCCATATGCAAACCTACCACCCGGTCGGATTTTTTATCGACAATCAGTTTCATCATCATTCTGGCGGTGCTGCCGCTGAGCGTATGTTTTAAGGGGCGAAAATCCGAACGATAGATGGTGACTTCGCCATACATCTCGCGCGCTTCGTGCTCACTGTAGCCTACCGTGCCCACGTTTGGATGGGTGAAAATTGCGGTTGGAATAAATTCATAACTCATGCGACGCGCACCCTTGCCGAACAAATGATCCACCAGCACCATGGCTTCGCCCAGTGCAACCGGCGTGAGCTGAATCCGGTCGGTCACATCGCCCAGGGCATAAATGGAAGGGGCCGATGTACGATAGTTTTCGTCAATCTGAATGGCGCCATTGTGATTGACCTGTACGCCGGCAGACTCAAGATTGAGCTTTTGCACATTGGGCGCTCGACCTGTCGCATACAGCACCTGATCGGCCTGCAGCGTCGTGCCGTCATTCAATTTCACTGAAAGAACTTCACCCACCTTGTCGATCCCGTCCACTTTGGTTTCAAAGTGAAAATGCACGCCGGCTTTTTCCATTTCCTTTGCGGTGAACGCACAGATTTCTTCATCAAAGCCGCGCAGAATGCGATCGCGACGAATCACGATATGCACTTCGGCCCCCAGACCGTTGAAGATCGACGCAAACTCACATGCGATATAGCCGGCGCCGACCACGACCAGCCGTTTGGGAAATTGCGGGACATCGAAAATGTCATTTGAGGTAATCACATGTTCGCGCCCGGGGAACTCTGGCACGACGGGCCAGCCGCCGGTCGCAATCAAAATGTGCTTTGCAGTGTAGGTCTTGCCGTCGTCCATGCGAACGGTATTGGGTCCGGCCAATTCGGCCCAGCCGGTCAGCAGCGTTACGCCGGCGTTGGTGATCAGCGAGTGATAAATGCCGTTCAGGCGGGAGATCTCCGTGGCCCGGTTGGTTTTCAGGACCGACCAGTCCAGCTCGGCCTCGCCAACCTGCCAGCCAAACCCACGCGCCTCTTCAAAAGCCTCATGGTAATGCGCAGCATAACTGTAGAGTTTCTTGGGAATGCAGCCGACATTGACACATGTTCCGCCCAGATCGGATCCTTCTGCCACCGCCACCCGGGCGCCGGCCTGTGCTGCCATGCGCGAGGCGCGTACCCCGCCGCTGCCGCCGCCGATTACAAAAAAATCATAGTCGAAACTTTCCATGCTGACTCCAAGTTCAAAATGCGCAATATTGTCGGGCCGCCATGCCAACTGCCATCGAAAGCCGGACAAGGCTCCTGCGGCGGCACTGCGACTGCCAAGCAGGAATGCCACCGGCAGCCACATCGCTTTGGCCCCGCCTGATTGTAACCTCACCGCCACGGCAAGAGATGCAAAACCCTGCCCGCGAGTGCGTTGCCGGCCAGCCCCGGCCGTATAATTATCACTTACGGAGATTTATATTCATGTCATTGCCTCATACAAACACGTTCTCGTCTTCCCTGACTGCGGCGCCACCGGTCTGGCCCGTGCTCGGCGTCCTGGGTGGCATGGGGCCGCTTGCCGGCGCCACGTTTGCCGCCAGGCTTGTGCAACTGACTCCTGTGACGGCAGACCAGGCGCATATCCCGGTGCTGTTGCGCAATGATCCGCGGATTCCCGACCGCAGCGCGGCCCAGCTGGCCGGCGGACCAAGCCCGCTGCCGGCCATGCGTGAAGGGATGCAGGACTTGCAGCGCTGGGGCGCGCAATACATTGCCATCCCGTGCAACACGGCGCATTTGTGGTTTGAGCAGTTGCGCGACAGCGTACAGGTGCCGGTTCTGCACATTGTCGAATCGGTAATTCAGGACTTGCAACGCAATGGCATCTTTGAAGGTCCGGTGGGCATCATGGGCACCCCGGCGACGATGCAATTGGGGCTGTACCAGGACGCCCTGCGCGCGGCCGGATATGAGCCCTTCACCGGCAACGACAATAGCATTCGTGATTGGTCCGTGCAGGCTATCGCTGCAGTCAAATCCAACCAGAACGAGCAGGCCTTTGCACCCGCGGCGGCCGCCGTCAATCGACTTGCCCAAATGGGGGCACGGGCCGTCATTCTGGGTTGTACGGAATTGCCGCTGGCCATCCCGCCCTCGCGTCGGGACGCGTTTCCCGTCGTGATATCGGATTCGATTGATGCCCTGGCGCGTGCGGTGCTAGAGACCTTTTCACATCAGACCTTTTCGCATCATGCGCACGCGAGCGACGGTGCCGATCTTCCCGCAGCAGCGGCCGCAAAACCGGAGTAGCCATGCCTGTAGCACCACACACTGTCATTGATCATCTTGTCGTGACCGCAAGCGACCTGGAGGCAGGCGCCGCCTATGTACGCGACTGCCTGGGCGTGGCCCCGCTGCCGGGCGGCGAACATGCAAAAATGGGCACCCACAATCGCCTGCTGCGCTGTGGCATGAACTGCTATCTGGAAGTGATCGCCATCAATCCGGCTGCGCCGGCGCCCGCGCAGCCACGCTGGTTCGGGCTGGATGTTTTAGGGGCGGAGAGCGCCGCCTCGCTGTCAGCCTGGGTAGTGCGTACTACAAATATTCATACCCATTCGGCGGCCAGCACCCAGCCTTTGGGCCCGGTCACCGCCATGCAACGCGCAGACCTGAACTGGCTGATTACCATTGCCGAAAGCGGTATATCGCCCCTGGACGGCATAGCCCCGGCGCTGATCGAATGGCAGACCGCCGAGCTACCGGTCTTGTCCATGCCGGATCAGGGCTTGTCGCTGGACGCGCTGCATATCTATCATCCCGAACCAAAGGCGATGCAGGCATTGCTTGCCAGCCTGCAACTGGACGCCCCGGTGTCGGTATTTCCGGCGGCGCCGGACAGCAAACCGGCCTTGCGGGCGATCATCCGGACACCTTCGGGTATCCGCGCGCTGGGCTGATCAGACCTGGCGCCCGGCGGGCGTGGATACTAGCGCAACGCAACCGACATGGTGGAAAACACATTTAATGTGCGGATCACATGCTCGATACTGTCTGCCCTGAATGACAGGGTGACCCCATCCAAACGGTCTGTTCCGGGCAACACACAAAACGTATCGGCCAATGCAGGAGAATTGGTTTGCAACCTGCATTCATACGGCGCGCCGATCACAAACGGAGTCAGCGCTTGCGCCATGCCGGCCTGAACCGCCGTGCACATGCCCTCGCGTATGCGCGCGCAGGCTGCCTGCGGCGTCAGCGTAGCGGCGCTGGCATGGCCCATGGCCTGCTTGGTTTCCACCCATACGGCACCGTCGAAAAAGCCTTTATTTTCTTCGATGAAATACTGGTCGCCGCTACCGAAGATCACCGGCACGCCGGCCTGGCCGGCCAGCGCGCCATACAGGCCCGGTTCGCCCAGTTCCATGCCGTTGACCATCACCCGGGCAAAGGCAAAACTGTTGATGGTATGGGCCAGCACGCCGCGGCCCTGTGCCCTTGAGTGATGCCCGACCAGGGCGACAGCACTGACTCCGAATTCCAGACCGGTCATCATGCTGTAGATCCGTGGCTTGCCGCTGATCAATGTGGCACGTTCATCGATGTCAGACGCAATCATATTGCGAAAGCCACCATGCGAATCGTTCACATAAACGGCGGTGGCGCCGCCATCGAACGCACCGGCAACAGCTGCGTTGGCTTCGGCGGCCATCCATTGCCGTGCCCGTTCGTACTCCACGTTGCCGGCTCGCACCTGCTGCGCATCTACCACACCGGCAACGCCTTCAATGTCTGTTGATATCAGTACTTTCATTGATCACACCTTGTTATTCTTTGCCAATCATTATTTCAATTGTAATATTAATATTCTTTAGGACTGCCTTTACATGGCAGTGACGAAAGCGCTCAGTCATGCAGCCAGTCGGTGACCGGCCATCGCGTATTGCCATCACGCCCGGTCACTGCAGCGGCGCGCCACAGCGAATTGACAATGGCCTGCTCTGTCGCCTCGGCGGCCGCATCAAACAACGACTCCAGCTGCTCGTCATGCAATGGCGCCACCGGTATCTGCGCAGCCTGCACCTGCTGGCCGATGCGCATACGCGTTGAAAATGCAACGGCAATATCACCGCTACCATGGCCAAAGTTCGATCCGGTGCGCGCCAGGCCCGCTGCAGCGCGCATGCTCAACCGCCGCAGTTGCCGGGCGTCCAGCGGTGCGTCAGTTGCCAGCACCATGATGATGGAACCCTTGTCGGGCGCATTTTCCGCGATCTCCGATACCACTTGCGATGCCGTATGCCGACGGGCCATGCGTCTTTTGATGTCCTGACCCAGCAGGCTGCCATTGACCCGTAAATTGCGCAGTTTGCCAAAATTGGACAGCACTAGCGCGCCCACCACATAGTCGGGCGCACTGCCTGCCAGTTCCCGTTCCTGCTTGGCGATCCGCGATGCCGAGCCAATGCCGCCTTTCAAGCCAAAGCAGCTCATCCCGCGCCCGGCGCCTACCGCGCCCTGCTCCGGCTGCGTAGTCGCATTGGCGCAGGCGGCAAAGTAGTCCGCTTCGGTCACGGCCATGGCCTGAATATCGTTCAGATACCCGTCGTTGCACTCGAGCACCAGCGGGTTGACGGTCGGCCAGTCGCGACCGATCTGCGCATTGGCCGCAATCGCCTGTCTGATTTGCGCCTGCGCCACCATCGGTACGGAAAAAGTATTGGTCAGCGCCAGAGGCGTTTCTATGGCCCCCAGCTCCTGCAACTGCACTAGCCCCATGCTTTTGCCGAAACCGTTGAGCACCGACACACCGGCCGCCACCTTGTTCAGGAACAGGTCGTCCGAATGCGGATAGACAACCGTGACACCGGTCTGGATCGCACCACGCGCCAGCGTGGCATGACCCACCTTGACGCCGAATACATCAGTAATACAGTTATGCGGGCCGGCAGGCAGGATGCCCACCGGCGGCGCAGACCACGCCACCGCTTCAGTTGAAGAATCAGTCATATACGCTCATCTGTGTGTGCCACCTATTGATAACACGACGGGATTATTGCCGGTCAATCTTCGGATCCAGTGCATCCCGCAGCCCATCGCCCAGCAGGTTGAACGCCAGCACGGTCAGGAAGATGGCCAGTGACGGGAAAATCGCCACATGCGGGGCCAGCACCATGTCGGAGCGTGCCTCGTTGAGCATCGCGCCCCATTCGGGCGTAGGCGGCTGCGCGCCCAGGCCGATAAACGACAGCGAAGCCGCCGTAATGATCGAGGTACCGATACGCATGGTGCCGTAGACGAGAATGGGTGAAATCGTGCCAGGAAGAATGTGTTTGAAAATAATGGTGAAATCAGAAGCGCCAATACTGCGCACGGCTTCGATGTACGTCATGTTTTTCAGGGACAGAGTATTGCCGCGCACCAGCCGAGCAAATGCCGGAATGCTGAATACCGCCACAGCGATCACCACGTTCACCATACTGGGGCCCAGCACCGCGATCACGCCGATGGCCAGCAAAATACCGGGAAACGCCAGCAACACATCTGAAATGCGCATCACAATGCGTTCCCACCAGCCTTCATAATACCCGGCCAACAGGCCCAGCACCGTGCCCACAACGGCACCCAGCGCAACCGAGATGAAACCGGCCGCCAGGGAAATGCGCGTACCCATGACGATGCGGCTGAAAATATCCCGACCCAGCGAATCCACACCCAGCCAGTGCAGCACTGACGGCGGCTGGTTGATGCGGTCGTAATCGAAATAATTCTCCGGATCGAAGGGGACGATCCAGGGCGCCAGAATGGCGATAAATACAAGTGCAAGAATAAAAAGCGCCGCGACGACAGCCAGATGCTGCTTGCGGAACTTGCGGATAAACTCCGTCATCGGGGTGCGGATGCGTTCCCGTTTTGGCGGCAGCGATTCTATCGGAGAAGAAGTTACTTGCGTCATGTCTGTCCCGTTATTTGTAACGGATGGTCGGATTGATCACGCCGTACAGCACGTCAACAATCAGATTGATCAAAATGAATTCAAAGGAGAACAGCAGGACCAGTCCCTGAATAATCGGATAGTCCCGTGCCGCAACGGCATCCACCAGCAGCGTGCCCATACCGGGCCAACCAAAGACGGTTTCCACCACAATCGAGCCGCCCAGCAGAAAGCCAAACTGCAGTCCCATCATCGTAATCACGGGAATCAAGGCGTTGCGCAAGGTATGTTTGACGATGACTACTTTTTCAGACAAACCTTTGGCGCGAGCGGTGCGCACGAAATCTTCCTGAATCACCTCCACGAACGAAGCACGCGTAAAACGCGCCATGATGGCCGCGACCGCAGCGCCCAAAGTGATGGACGGCAAAATATAGTGCTGCCAGCTGGTCGCGCCCACAGAAGGCAGCCAGCCCAGGTTGACGGCGAAAATCTGGATCAGGATCATGCCCAGCGCAAAGGGCGGAAAGGAAATACCGGAGACGGCCAGCGTCATGAACAGGCGATCCGGCCAGCGGTTGCGCCATACAGCCGACACCACGCCGATCACCAGGCCGAAAATAACCGACCAGATCATACTGGTAATGGTCAGCAGCAAAGTCGGCGTAAAGCGGACCGCAATTTCAGTCAGCACCGGCCGCTTGGTGCGCAGCGAGGTACCCAGATCGCCCTGACTCAGATTGATCAGGTAATGGCCGAACTGCTGCGGCAGCGGCAAATCCAGGCCCAGTTGCTTGCGTATGTTCTGAACCGTTTCGGCATCTGCCTCGGGCCCTGCGGCAAGCCTGGCCGGATCCCCGGGCAGCATATGTACAAACAGGAAAACCACCACGCAGACCAGAATCAGCGTCGGTATCATCCCGAAAATCCGTTTAACCAGATAGGAAAGCATTTTTGAATCCATTGGGCCGCGACACCCTGGGGTGTCGCGGCTATGTCAATTGCAATTGAATAGCGAAGCAGGACCGAATCAGTCCTTCAGGCTGACATCCCTGAAGTAGTAGGAAGCATCAGGCATCACATGAAAACCCTCAAGCTTTTTGCTGCGGGCCGCTACGGTATCGGCTGTATTCAGGAATACCCAGGGCGCATCCTTATAGATCTGTTCCTGTGCATCTTTGTAGAACTTGGTTTTCGCGGCTTTATCGGTGGTTTTCAAGGCGTCGGCCAGATCCTTGTCGACCTGGGCATTTTTATAATATGCGGCATTATTGAAGGTGGGTGGCCAGGCGTCGCCAGCCAGCAGCGGGCTCAACGCCCAGTTGGCTTCACCAGTAGAAGCCGACCAGCCTGCATAATACATGCGCACCTTGGCGTCTTTCGGATTTTGCACCGTGTCAATCCGCTGAACGCGCTGTCCCGCTTCCAGTGCTTCTACGGATACCTTGACACCCACTTGGCGTAATTGCTGCTGAATAAACTGGATTGCCTTCACCGAAGTACCATCGTTATAGGCGCTCCACAGTGTGGTTTCGAATCCTTGCGGGTAGCCAGCTTCGGCCAGCAGTTCGCGGGCTTTTTTCGGATCATAAGGCCAGGGTTTCATTTTTTGTGAAAACTCGACCTTGCCTGGGACCACACCCTCGGCAACGCGCGCGTAACCGTTAAACACAACCTTGTTCAGGGCTTCTTTATTGATCGCATAATTCATGGCTTGGCGCACTTTCGGATTATCGAAAGGCTTGACCAGATTATTCATGGCGATATAGCGCGCAATAATGGACGGCTCGGCAAGCAAGTCAAGCTTGTCATTTTTCTTCAGGATAGCCGCCTGCTCATAGGGAATCGGGTAGGTAAACTGGGCCTCGCCGGTCTGCATGACCGCTGCACGCGTATTGTTATCGGTCACCACACGGAAATTGATGGAATCGACTTTGGCCAGGTGTTCCTTGTCCCAATAACCGTCGAATTTTTTCATTTTCACATTCTGGCCGGGGTTCCATTCAACAAACATGTACTGTCCGGTGCCGGTAGGATGCAGATTGATCTGCTTGCCATATTTTTTCAGGGCGGTCGGAGAGATCATCATGGCCGACGGATGCGTCAGATTGTTGATGAATGCAGAGAACGGCTCTTTGAGCGTGATTTTCACCGTAGCAGGGTCAATCACCTCGATATTTGCAATGCCCTTGAACTGGTTGTAGCGACCCAGTGCGTTGTCGCGGTTCAGCACGCGCTCGAAATTGACCTTGACCGCTTCTGCATTGAAGTCGGTGCCGTCATGGAACTTTACGTCCTGGCGCAATTTGAATGTATACGTGAGTCCGTCTTCGCTCACCTCAAAACCCGTAGCCAGCAGCGGATGAATCTTGAAATCCAGATCGAACATGAACAGCCCTTCGTACCAGCCCTTGCCAACGGCCTGGGATTGTGTCGAATTGGTGTTATAGGGATCGAGTGAATCAAAACCATAGGGAACTGCGACCGTGACATCTTTGGCCGCCAGTGCGGAGTGGGAAAAGGCCAGGCACGCCATCATGGCCGGGGCCAGCAATGCTCTGCGAAGATAAATAGGTTTCATGAAAATCTCCCTGCGAAGGATAAATGGTTAAACGTCGTTTGAAAAACGAAATAAAAATCAGTAAATACCTACCGAGTGGCGGGCAACAAAATGATCCGCCCCCACCTGCTCGAGCGGCAAGACCACCGGCTCATCGCCAACAGCACGCACCGGACTGGGAATTTCACCTGCCATCAGTGCGGCAAGTTTGTGGCGCCGCGCCGGATCAGCAATGGGAACGGCGGCCATGAGTTTTTGCGTATAGGGATGTTGGGGGTTTTCAAATATTTCACGACGCGACCCCAGTTCAACCACCTGCCCAAGGTACATCACCGCCACGCGATGGCTGATGCGCTCCACCACCGCCATGTCATGTGAAATAAACAAATATGAAATACCAAATTCCTTTTGCAGATCCATCAGCAGATTGACGATCTGCGCCTGGATCGATACATCCAGTGCCGATACCGATTCGTCTGCAATCACCACTTTGGGATTGAGCGCCAGTGCACGTGCAATACAGATACGCTGGCGCTGCCCCCCGGAAAATTCGTGCGGGTAGCGCTGCGCCATGGCCGCCGGCAGGCCAACTTTTTCAAGCAGCCATTCGACACGCTCCAATGCCTCGCGCCCGCTGGCCACCCGATGGATCAGCAGGGGCTCCATAATGGAATATCCCACGGTTTGGCGCGGGTCCAGCGATGCGTATGGATCCTGGAAGATAAACTGGATATCGCGCCGAACTGCCTGCATATCCTGGGTATTGAGCTTGCTGATATCGCGCCCCTGAAACAGGATTTGTCCCGAGTGCGCTTCGATCAGACGCAACAGGGAGCGACCTGTCGTGGACTTGCCGCAACCAGACTCGCCCACAAGGGCCAGCGTTTCTGCCGGATACAGATCGAAGCTGACTTTTTCGACCGCATGCACACGCCTGACAACGCGATTGAAAATGCCGCTGGTCACATCGAACCGCGTCACCAGATCCTTGACCTGCAGGATCGGCCCGGCCTGGCGATCCGGCGCCAGCACCACCGGCTCATGCGGGGTGATGGCTTCATCGGCGCCCGCCTGTTGCAGCGACAGCAGGTCAAAATGAGCAGGCAATGACGTGCCATTCATGGATCCCAGTCGCGGCACGGCTGACAGCAACGCCTTGGTATAGGCATGTTGCGGATCGTGGAAAATGGCCTGAGCGCTGTTTTGTTCGACCTTGTTTCCCTTGAACATGACAAGAACACGATCGGCCACTTCGGCCACCACGCCCATATCGTGCGTAATGAAGATCACGCCCATGTTCATTTCTTTCTGCAGTTCCCGGATCAGTTGCAAAATCTGCGCCTGAATGGTCACATCCAGCGCCGTCGTGGGTTCATCGGCAATCAGCAAGGCCGGTTTACAGGCCAGCGCCATGGCGATCATGACGCGCTGGCGCATACCGCCGGATAACTGATGCGGAAACCGCGCCAGTACGGCACGCGCTTCAGGGATACGCACTTGATCGAGCATGCGCAAGGCTTCTGCCAAGGCTTGCTGCTGGCTAAGCCCTTGATGCAGGCGAATGGATTCTGCAATCTGGTCACCCACCGAAAACACCGGGTTCAGCGACGTCATGGGCTCCTGAAAAATCATGGCCATATCTGCCCCACGAATGGCGCGCAGTTGCGCGCCTGGCAGCCGGGCCAGATCCACCTCCTGTCCCTGGCGGCGGCGAAACAGCATTTGCCCGCTGACGATGCGACCGCCACCATGTTCGACCAGGCGCATGAGCGAGAGCGAGGTCACCGATTTGCCCGAGCCCGATTCGCCCACGATGGCCAGTGTTTCACCCTGGCCCACCGTAAAGGACAAATCCTCAACCGCCTGCACGGTTCTTTCGGATCCGACAAAATTGACACTCAGATTGCGCACATCCAGGACGCAGTCCGGCGCCAGTTTTCCGGTGCCGTTCGTTGGCGCCTTGTCGGCGTTTGCATTAATCACATTTGTATTCACTTACTGTTTTCTCCATACCGCTCACAGTGCCACTCAGGCATCGGGCTAACGATAAATACCGACGACAGGATCCTGGCCGACCCGCAGGTAACCCCGATACATGCCTTCGGAATTGAACGGCAGCGCGACGTTGCCCTGCGCATCGATGGCAATCAGGCCACCCACGCCACCAATAGCCGGCAGCTTGTCGAACACCACGTTATCGGCGGCCTGCGCCAGCGTGCGGCCCGCATATTGCATTTGTGCTGCCACGTCATACGCGGCGACACTGCGAATAAACATTTCACCGGTTCCGGTGCTGGAAACCGCGCAACTGTGATTACTGGCATAGCACCCGGCGCCGATAATGGGCGAGTCGCCAACCCTGCCTGGCTGCTTGTTAGTCATGCCGCCGGTTGAAGTGGCTGCAGCCAGATTGCCGGCCTGATCCAGCGCCACCGCGCCGACGGTACCCAGCTTCTTGTCTTCATCCAGCGGCGCCACCGCATTACCAGGTTGCACCTGCGCCACGGCATCGTGATCCAATACAAAGCTGGCGGCGCCGGTTGCGCGGACCCGGTCAAGCTGCTCGCGGCGCAAGACGGTGCTGAAGTAATCGGGTTCGACCATGTCGAGCCCGGCGGCGGCCGCCAGCGCTTCGGCAGGTTTGCCGCAAAAGAATACGTGATCGCTGGTTTCCATGACAGCTCTTGCCGCCAGTACCGGATTGCGCACGGTCGAGATCGAGGCGACCGAACCGCAGCCCAGCGTCGCGCCGTCCATGATGGCGGCATCCATTTCGTGGGTCGCGGCACTGGTAAATACGGAGCCATGGCCGGCATTGAATAACGGACAATCCTCAAGCAGGCGCACAGCCAGCGTCACGGCATCCAGTGCCGAGCCGCCCTTGTCCAGCAAGGCGCCGCTTTGCGCCAGAATGTCGTTCAATGCCGTCTCGTAGGCCGCTTGCTGCTGCGGTGTAATGGTGTCGCGAGACAGGGCGCCGGCCCCGCCATGAATGGCGATAATGGCAGTTGTCATGCCGAGGTTTCTCCGTGAATGAGCCAGGGGGTGATGGTTTCTGCCACTTCTGTGGCAATTTCAACTGAAAAGGGTGAGCGATAATCCAGGGCCGCCATCAGCGCGTCGATCAGGGCCAGTGCCACCGGATCGCTATTGGTGCCATATACACTGTCGCTGGATGTGTACAGAATGCAATCACAGGCTGGGACGATCGGCGAAGTGGCCTTGTCGGTCAGCCCGAGCACCCTGGCGCCGCGGCCGTGCGCTTTCTGCACGATCTTGACCGTGTCGGCCAAATACCGGGGGAAAGTGAGGGCGATCACAAGGTCATTTTCATCGACCAGCGCCAGCCTGCGGGCCGCATACGTCACCCCGCCAGGGCCGGCAAGGCTGACCACCATGTCGTTGTGCGAAAACAGGCGCCGCTCCAGCAGCCCCGACAGATAGCCGCTGGAGCCCAGGCCCAATATGAAAATACGGCGGGCGGCCAGGATCATGTCGACCGCCTTGTCACAGGTCTCGGCGCTTAAGTTCAGGCGAGTCTTTTCCAGATTGCGCTGCCCCTCCACCAGGACATTGGACATGACTTCCTGATTGGTGGCCGGATACGACTGTTCTTTTTTCAGGCGATTGACCGACTCCAGTACGCCTTCGAAGCCCTTGATAATGTTTTGCCGAAACTGGGCATACCCCGGATAGCCCAGCGCCCGCGCAAAACGGTTGGCGCTGGCGCTGGAAACGCCCGCAGCCTGTGCAAATTCGTCGATCGACATAATGGCGACCTTGAACGGATGTTCGAGCACATAGGCGCCAAGCAAACGCTGGGGTTTGGTCAGCTCTGGCAGCCGTTTGGCCAGTGCCCGTGTAAAGTCGGTTTCAATCATGATTGGCAGAAAGTACGGAGTCCGAATGGGAAAGAACAGCACCTATGACGATGTAAGTAAACTTACTATTTTCATCTTTTATGAAAATATAATTACATTTTATGCTGCTTTATACCATTTTTTTAGGCAGTTTTGCTGCAGCAAGCAATATGAGCTGCAGTGTGCCCCGGCTGGCCGGGTTCATAAACCCGTTTTCTGCGGGCAAAGACACACGATCATGTCATCACCAGGGTCATATACCGATCACCGTTGACGGGTATGGTAAAAACAAGACATGGCGCTGACGGAGCTTTCCCGGCGCCCATGCCACTCCCCGACAATTTCTAAAGTGTGAAGACGCCATGACCGATTCAATCCTGTTCAGTCCCTTCAACCTGGACAGCCTGCAGCTTAAAAACCGTATTATTGTTCCCCCCATGTGCCAGTATTCAGCCATAGACGGCTGCATGCAACCCTGGCATCTGATGCATCTGGGTTCGCTGGCTGTGTCCGGCGCAGCGCTGGTGTTTATTGAGGCCACGAGCGTCGAACAGGCGGGCCGCATCTCGCCGACAGATGTCGGGCTGTGGGATGATGTCACCCAGGAGGCAATCGCGCGCACCCTGCGCGATATCCGCAGCTTTTCCGATACGCCCTTTGCGATTCAGCT
Organism: Advenella sp. FME57; assembly: GCF_014897675.1. Classification (GTDB taxonomy): domain Bacteria; phylum Pseudomonadota; class Gammaproteobacteria; order Burkholderiales; family Burkholderiaceae_B; genus Advenella. The sequence continues at coordinate 205,675 of NZ_JABUXU010000006.1, forward strand.
GGCGCACGCCGGGCGCAAGGCCTCATGCCGTCAGCCCTGGTTTGGCGGTGGTCAATTGTCGCTGGAAGAAGGCGGCTGGCAAACCTATGGCCCGTCACCCGTGCCTTTTGATCCAAAGGATCGCCCGCCCCAGGAACTGGACCAGGCCGGGCTGACGCGTATTATCAATGCCTTCGTGCAGGCGGCCCGTCGCAGCGTAGACCTGGGCATTGACGCCATCGAGCTGCATGGCGCGCATGGCTATCTGCTGCATGAGTTTTTGTCGCCCCTGTCAAACCAGCGCCAGGACAATTATGGCGGCTCCCTGGAAAACCGCATGCGCTTTGCGCTGGAGGTGTTCCAGGCCGTCTATGAAGAAGTGGCAGGCAAGGTGCCGGTGGGTGTGCGGATTTCGGCCAGTGACTGGGTCGATGGCGGATGGGACGTGCAGCAGAGTATCCGTCTGAGCCAGGCGCTCAAAGAGCGTGGCGCGGCATTCATTCATGTCTCTTCAGGCGGCCTGTCACAGGCGCAGCAGATCAAGAACGAGCCGGGCTATCAGTTGCCATTTGCGCAGGCAATCAAAAATGCCGTCGATGTGCCGGTCATTGGCGTTGGCCTGATTACCGATCCGCAAATGGCCGAGTCGGTGGTGGCCTCGTGCCAGGCAGATCTGGTCGGCGTTGCCCGCGGCATGCTTTATGACGCGCGCTGGCCCTGGCATGCAGCGGCCGAACTGGGAGCACGTATCGATGCTTCGCCCCAATTCTGGCGCAGCCAGCCCTCAAGATTAAAAACACTCTTCACAAATAACATAAGTTAATGCTATTAACTTGTTGTTTTTATGATTAATTTTTTTGATATTCTTTAAAAATACCGGCAAAAGGCTTTTCCTGACGCGGTGAAATTGCGATACTGGAATCCAGAGGTTTTTTCGCGTCGGGTAAGGTATGCAACGTTTCCATATTTCTATTACAACGGTTATAGCAGCCTGCCTGCTGGCAGGCTGCGCAAGCCGCGGCCCGGTGGCCGAGGTGCCCGCTTCCTTTTCAACGCCTGCGCTTGACGCTTCCTATCGCGATCCGGTGCTCGAACAGGCGCTGACCCTGACCGGCACACCCTACCGCTATGGCGGCATGACCCCGGACGGGATGGATTGCAGCGGGTTTGTGCGCTACGTGTTCCAGGAGTCCGCGGACTTTCGCTTTCCACATAACACGGCGATGATCGCCAAATTGACCAAGCCCATTTCCCGAACAGAGCTCAAAAAAGGCGACTTCGTCTTCTTCAATACCTACAAGCCCTATTCGCATATGGGCATTTATATCGGCAACAACGAATTTGTCCACGCGCCATCCAGCCGCAACAATGGCAAGGTCCGGGTCGATTCACTGGACAGCCGCTATTTCGCCAAACGTTTCCTGGGCGCCCGTACGGCATTTCAATGAGTGGCAGGACAAGGGCAATCACGCAGACACCGGCATGCGCACTACGTCATACGGGACCGCTTGACAGCGCACGCGCAATAACAAAGGGGCCGATCCCCACGGTTGGCGATCGGCCTCTTTTCGATCTGCTCTCCTTACTGGCCCGTTTTGCAAGCCATGCAACAGTCGTTACGCCTGGAGCTCTTCTTCGTGCAGCCACGCTGCGTGTTTGGGCGCACGCCGGGTCTTGCTCCATTCTTCCAGCATCTCCCATTTGACCTCATCCAGTTTCCGGTTCATTTCCGGCGTAGCCGTGGGCGCGGCCAGCTCGACACGATGTCCGTTGGGATCCCGGAAATAAATGGACTTGAACAGGACATGATTGGTGATACCCACAACATCAATCCCTTTGGCCTGCAACTTTTCCTTGGTGCGTTCCAGCACCTGCACACTGGGCACTTCGAACGCGATATGCTGAACCCAGTCAGGCGTATTAGCATCAAAGCCCATTTCCGGTGAGTTGGGCAGTTCAAAGAAAGCCAGTATGTTGCCCTGGCCGGCGTCAATGAAAACATGCATGTAGGGATCATTGGCCTTGGTAGAAGGCACGCGATCCTCGGCAATGGCCAGGACAAAATCCATCCCCAGATTTTCCTTGTACCAGAGAACAGTTTGCTTGGCGTCTTTGCAGCGATAGGCTACGTGATGTATTTTCTGAATGTCCATGTCTACCCTCTTTGTCTGATATGCTGAATGAAATATTGCGCGTAAGCGCCGGATCGCAAAACACGGTCTTCGCAAGCGCCTGCGCCACGCTTTGCTAGTCAGGCATGGGTGCATACGCAATATGCACAGATCCCGATGCAGAAGTTCCAATATGCAGGCCCTGATGCGCAGGCCATCAATAATAGTAACTAACGTTACTATTAAATAGTATTTGTTTTCATCCGTCAACTAATAAATACAGCAATCTGTTATTTATTATGGGATTTTTCCTTATTCTATATTTTTATCCCGCCAAGAAAGGCGATGAAAATGAAGTATCATTCGTTATCAATTGAATATTAAACGAGTTTTCCATGATTGATTTGAATGCTTTTTTGCCCTACCAATTTTCGCAGTTGGCCGACGTGGTCAGCCTTTCGGTGGCTACAGTCTACGAAAGTCGGCTGGGCATATCGCGCGACGACTGGCGCGTGCTGGTTGCCGTCAATCAGGCACGGCATATGCGTGCGACCGATATCGCACAACACACTACGCTGGACAAGATGCAGGTGAGCCGGGCCATTGCCCGGCTGGAGAAAAAGGGTTTCTTGTCCCGCACAGCCGATACGGACGATAAGCGACAGCAGATTCTGGTGGTGACGCCTGCCGGCCAGGCGGCCTATCGGGAAGTGTCGCCATTGATGATGGCGCGCAACGATTACCTGTTGCAGGACCTGACACCCACCGAGCGCGAGGTGCTGCAGCGCTATCTGGACCAGGTACTGAACCGGGCCCAGCAATTGGTGGCGCGCGGATAATGCAACGGGTTGCCTCGATACCGGCGCATGGCCGCAGCAACCACCGGGGTGAGGGCATGAACGCAAACGGTCACCCGCGTTGCCAGATCAAGCAACCGCTGCTGCCATGCCTGTTTGGCCAAAAACCATGCGACCAAAACCCCGGCAGTCTCCCCCACAGCCGCTGCGACGACACGCAGCTGAAAACCGGTGTTAGCGAGTGTCCTGCTTTACCCCTGACGGGCTGTGCAAGACGTGTTCGCCCTGCTCGTAGACCACGTTGGAACGACCCACAATCAGCGGGTCAATCTTGCCGATGTGTGCCGAGTCCTTATTGGTGTAATTGAACTGCTGCAGGACATAGCGCATGGCGTTAAGCCGCGCGCGTTTCTTGCAGTTGGACTTGACCACGATCCAGGGCGCGTCGCTGGTGTCGGTATGAAAAAACATCGCTTCCTTGGCACGAGTATAGTCATCCCATTTGTCCAGGGAGGCCATATCGATGGGAGACAGTTTCCACTGTTTGAGCGGATGGTGACGACGTTCCTTGAACCGGCGTTTCTGCTCATCCTGGCTGACCGAGAACCAGAACTTGATGACACTGATGCCGCTGCGAACCAGATTGCGTTCGAACTCCGGCGCCTGGCGCATGAATTCCATGTATTGGGCATCGGTACAGAATCCCATGACCCGCTCAACCCCCGCCCGGTTATACCAGGAACGGTCAAACATGACTATTTCACCACTGGTGGGCAGGTGCTCCACATAGCGCTGGAAGTACCATTGGCCCAGCTCGCGTTCCGTCGGCTTTTGCAACGCAACCACACGGGCTGTCCGCGGATTCAGATGCTCCATGAAGCGCTTGATGGTGCCGCCCTTGCCCGCCGCATCGCGACCTTCGAAGACAATAACGACACGCTGGCCAGTTTCCTTGATCCAGGACTGCAGCTTGAGCAGTTCAACCTGCAGGTCGTATTTCTGAAACTCGTAATTACGGCGCGACATGAGATATTTATAGGGATACCCCCCATCCTGCCAATTGTCCTGCAGCTTGTAGTCCGGATCGGTTTCCGGGTGCCTGAGGTTGTCGACACGAAGTTTTTCCTCACGCAGCAACTGGAGCAGTTCACGACGATCATCGGCCGCCATGCCCTCGAGCAGGAGCTTGGCCCGCTGATTGCGTGCGGCCTTGTCGGTACCGACAAGATCGGCCGTAAAGGCAGCTGCTTCGGCATTGATGCGTGCCCGCTGGCTGTCCATAACGGTATTGTCGCGGGTTTGCGCCGGCGTATCTCCCGACTGGGTATCGCCCGCCGTCACCTCACGTGCGATAAGGTCGGTTTCGGCGTGCTGGCTATTGGATTTACTGCCCTGACGGCTCGTTTGATCTGTAGATTTACGGGTAGCCATTTGACATCCTTGTACTGATAAAAGCGCATTGTAAGATTGCGCCTTCACTCAATCATTAACATTAATTCAGAGGAAGACATTATCATATGCGTATGACAACAATACTGTCGACAGAGAGGCTGTATGATTTTTAATACTTTGACCATTGCCGGTGTAGATCCTTCCGGCGGTGCCGGCATTCTTGCCGACGTCAAGACCATGAGTGCCCTCGGTACTTATGCCTGCGCCGTTGTGGCGGCCCTGACCGCCCAGAATACCAAGGGAGTGAGCGGCGTGCAGCCTGTCGCACCCGAGTTCGTTCGCCAGCAGATTGATACGCTGTTTGACGATGTTCATATCGATTCGGTAAAAATCGGCATGCTGGGCCAGGAGCCGGTGACCCGCATGGTGGCCGAACGCCTGGCTTACTGGATGCCCGACCATATTGTATTGGATCCGGTCATGGTGGCCAAAAGCGGCGATGTGCTGCTGGACAAGCCGGCCATCGCCACGCTGCGTGAAGCACTGATACCGTTATCGACCGTCATTACACCAAACCTGCCCGAAGCAGGCGTGCTGCTGGGCGAACGGGAGGCCGATTCCTTAAAGCAAATGTACAGGGTGGCAGAGCGCCTGCGTAAACTCATGGATCATCACCGCACCGTTTGGGTTATGCTCAAGGGCGGCCATTTGCCAGGCAACGACACCGTCGATCTGCTGACCGACGGAGACCGCATGATCGAGCTGCCCGGCAAACGCGTTGACACGCCCAATACTCATGGCACGGGGTGTACACTGTCGGCGGCCCTGTGTGCGCTGATTCCCGGCACGGGCGATGTGCCGCAGGCAGCCAGGCTGGCCAAGACCTACATCGAGACTGCCATTGCCCGTTCCGGCGAACTAAATGTTGGCCACGGGCACGGGCCCGTCCATCATTTTCATGCCTTATGGTCATGAAACCAGAAGCACCGCGCCAGTTGCGGGTAAAATGAACAAGAAATCCCAATCTCAGGACCACGTTTGATACTCTTCCTATGAATGCTCTGACTTCCCTCGCCGAACAAAGCCGTTTCAACATGATCGAACAGCAGATCCGTCCGTGGCATGTACTGGACCAGGATGTACTGGACGCGCTGTCTGCGATTCCGCGCGAACGGTTTGTACCTATCCGATATCAGAATATGGCCTATTCCGATATCGAAATCCCACTGGAAGTTGAAGGCATCAACAGCTGTGAAACCATGCTGGCGCCTAAAATAGAGGCGCGGCTGGCCCAGGAATTGCGTCTGACGCCAACCGACGGCGTGCTGGAAATCGGCACCGGCTCGGGTTATCAGGCGGCGATTGTCAGTCGCCTGTGCAGCACGGTTGTCAGCGTCGAAATCGATCGCCATATTGCGGCTTTCGGCAAGGCCAACCTGGAGCGCGAGCAGATCGGTAACGTGAAAGTGGAAATCGGCGATGGACGCGCCGGCTGGGGTACCGGCGAGTACAGCGCCATCCTGCTGACCGGATCCATTCCAAACATTCCCGACTCACTGAAGTACCAACTGACCATCGGTGGCCGGCTGGTTGCCATTGTGGGACAGGCGCCAGTCATGACGGCTTTGCGCATTACCCGGGTCAGCGCCGCCGCGTTTGAAACCGAGTCGCTGTTTGACACGTACGCCAAGCCATTGCGCGGCACCACTGTGTCTCATTTCAAATTCTGATTTACCTGAACCCGCATCGGCCCATGCCGGTTGGGGTTCAAAAGCAAAGGCCGTTGCCTCAGACTGACTAGTGCAGTCGCAGGAACGGCCTTTGTGCATGATGATGCGTCTGCCCTAACGCGTGGCGCACGTCATTGATCAACGAAGATCAATAGCGATAAAAATCAATCGCCAATGCAAGCCTTTATTGGCGAGACATAAGCGGAGCATTGGCGCGACCCCTTACTGGGCGGTGGTGCCGCGGATGGCATTGACCAGGGCTGTGGTAGAGCGTTGAAAACGGAAGGGAATGGCAACCGCACGCCCGCCCCAGCTTTGCACCAGAGCGGTTTCCCTGAGTGTGGCCATATCATAATCACCACCCTTGACGATCACATCCGGCCGCAATTGCGCGATCAGCTCGTAAGGGGTATCTTCTTCGAATACGGTCGCTGCAGAAACGCTGGCCAGCGCGGCCAGCATCGCCTGGCGATCCTGCTGCCCATTGAGGGGGCGATCAGGCGCCTTGCCCAGCCGACGCACCGAATCGTCGGTGTTGACTGCAACCACCAGGCTGGCGCCAAGCTGCGCAGCTTCATCCAGGTAGCTGACATGGCCACGATGCAGGATATCGAACACGCCATTGGTAAACACCAGTGGTCGGGGCAATGCCCCATTGCGAACGGCATCAATACACTGCTGGCGGGTCAGAATCTTGCTTTCGAAACGTATGCTCATTACTGCCACTCCAGCAACGTGGCCACCAGCCAAAGTATCAACCCGGCCTGCAGCGTGAGGATCAGCGTCATGACGATAAAGATGCGTTCGCTGCGACGGTGGCTTTTCCCCAACTCAGACAATTCCTTGCGAATGGCCGGCAAACTATCCTGACGCGCCAGTTGGGTATGCACCAGCCTTGGAATTTCCGGCAACAGATGCGACCACTGCGAGGCTTCCTTGCGCACCTGGGCGACAAAAGCACGCGGGCCGATGCGATCCCACATCCAGCGTTCCAGAAACGGTTTGGCCGTTTGCCACAAGTCCAGATCGGGATCAAGCTGCCGCCCCATCCCTTCCACGTTCAACAGGGTTTTCTGCAGAAGGACCAGTTGCGGCTGGATTTCCACATTGAAGCGACGCGAGGTCTGAAATAGTCGCAGCAGCACCTGGCCCAGGGAAATTTCGGACAATTTGCGATCAAAGTAAGGCTCGCACACTGACCGCACGGCAGCCTCAAGCTCTTCTTCCCGCGTATTGGCCGGCACCCAGCCGGACTCAATATGCAACTGCGCCACACGACGATAATCCCGGCGGAAAAACGCCAGAAAATTCTGCGACAGATAGTTCTTGTCAAATTCGGAAAGTGATCCGACGATACCAAAATCAAGCGCGATATAGCGTCCCAGCGTTTCCGGTTGCAGCGAGACAAAAATATTGCCCGGATGCATATCGGCGTGGAAAAAACCGTCTTCAAACACCTGGATAAAGAAAATTTCCACACCGTTGCGAGCCAGCTTCTTGATATCGACACCGGCCACCTGCAGCTTGTCGATCTGGCTGACCGGCACGCCGTGCATGCGCTCCATCGTCATGACAGTCTTGCTGGTGTATTCCCAGATCACTTCGGGCACCATCAGCAAGTCGGCGCGCTTCGGGTTGGATTCGAAGTTGCGACGCAACTGGCTGCAGTTGGCCGCCTCAACCTGCAAATCGAGTTCATCATGCAGGTACTTGTCGAACTCGCTGACCACTTCCCTGGGTCGCAAGCGACGCCCATCTGGCAACAGGCGTTCCACAAAACCGGCAAACAGATTCATGAGCGATAGATCCCGCTCGATGACCGCCAGCATGCCGGGGCGCAGCACCTTGACCGCCACTTCACGACCGTCATGCAGTACGGCAAAATGCACCTGGGCAACAGAGGCCGAAGCCACCGGCTCGGTTTCAAACAGCGCAAACAGTTCGGACGGATGCTTGCCAAACGCCTTCTGGATGCTTTGCATGGCCTGTTCGGACGGAAACGGCGGCACTCGATCCTGCAACGCCGACAGCTCATCGGCAATATCCAGCGGGATAAGATCGCGCCTGGTGGACAGGACCTGACCGAACTTGATGAAGATCGGTCCCAGCGATTCGAGCGCAAGCCGCAAGCGCTCGCCGCGCGGCTGCTCAAAACGGCGACCCAGCCGCACCACTTTGAGCAGGGAACTGGCAATGGGATGCTTCAGGCCACTGAGCACCAACTCATCCAACCCATAGCGCAGGCAGATCAGCAATATGCGCAGCAGGCGCAGGGCTGACATGATCATCGTGCGCTCCTGCGATGTCGAGCGTCAAGCGCCCTGAGCCGGGCATCGAGCTGATCCAGCTGTACGGTCGCAGCGCGCAGGGAGTGCTCCCAGGATTGCAGCGCCGGCTTTCCCAGCACCATGCCGGCCTCTTCAGCAACATATTCGCTCACGTTTTCCGACAGGCGGCCAGCCACGGTGGTGGTGGTCGCAAACGCACGGTGCAGCAGCAAATGAATTTGTCTTGACAGCAAGCCGCCGGTAAACCGGGCCAGTTCGTGTTCGGAATCCCAGCGCAGGTCGCGTGCCAGCTCCGAGACCAATTGCGCCAGGCCAGCGTCCCCTTCCAGATGCAGCAGCGAGGCAAGTTGTGCAGGATCGTGACGATTGCGCAATGCGCCGGGCACATCGCCCAGCCGGCTTTCGGGGATAGACAGCGTGACATCGGCAACAACCGCAGGATCTGCACGCGCCACGCTACCATCGTGCCCAAGGGTAACCCGAAGCACAAGACGGCTGATGCGGATGCATACGGTTTTGCCGGCATGCGCGGCAATACGCGTCTTTGCCCAGGGCTCGCGATCCAGCAGCAGGTTCAGGGCGCGCACAATAGGAATGTTTGGATCAGGTAAGGCGGAGAGCAACATAAAAAATCCGGTAGACCACGCAAGATTCTGAATCCGATAGTGTACCCTTTTCGTGCTGAATCCGACCCGTTTTAAGCTTGTGGGTACTGTCGCGCATGTATCACAGCGGCGCCTTGGGTCAAATCCAGCCTCCGCACCGTGAGCGTTCAGCTATGACAGTCGGGTACTTCCTGATCCAGATAGACGTCAAAGGCCACATCAGTCGCCCACTTTTTACTGAACGCCGCCCATTGCCCTGCCCTGTCCCACTGTTGCATTCGGGCTCGCAGCCATTGCGCTTCACGTGTGTTTTCGGCCGCAACCAGCCAGGTCAGCGTACGGGGCGCATTGGCCAGCTCAAGCGTGGCGGAAAATTTTTTCCATTCGGGATAATGCATCAAAGGTTGCCAGGCCGTCTGGTCAATCAGTCCCAGATCACATTTGCCTTCGCGTACCGCGACCAGCGCATCCGAAGGAACGGCAAAGGGCAGCAAGGTTGCCCCCGCCTGCGTCGCTTCAGCAGCCGCGTGCTCTGCGGTGCGGGCGATGCAAACGGTGCGCCCGGCTAAATCGGCCCGCGAGCGGATTTGCGTGTCGCTGCGGATGACCGCCTTGGGGTACGTGCGATAGCTGGTAGGAACAAGCGTCACACCGCGCCTGTTGGCTGCATCTGCCGGCAGGCTGTAGAGGGCCAGATCGATGCCGCCTTCTGCCAATGCCTTTGCTGCCTGGTCAGGCGCAAGCTGAACCAGCTGTGTCGGCAGATTCAGGGTCGTGGCAAGCGCCTTGACGGCAGGCGTATCAAGCCTGTCTTCGGTCCTGACCTTGGCGCCCGGTGCTGCAGCAGGCGTGACATGGACCACCGCCACGCGCAGGGCGCCTCGGGATACTGCCTGGGGAAATAGGCCGGCGACATCGCTAACAACAGAAGCAGCGGTGGTGGCGGTAGCAGGCATCCATGCCTCGGCACAGGCTAGGAGGAGCACTGCACGCAGGACAGATCGGATGGACAGCAGGGTCATGATGCATCTTCCCGTCCCGCCAGGCAGCGGGACTCACAGGATAGGGTATTGCGTGACTCAGACGTATTGGTAACGCAGCAGGCGGTGCTTGATACGCTCCAGGATCAGCTGATCGATAAGCGCTGCCAGAATGGCGATAACCAGAATATTGGCCATCACACCTGTCATATCGCCGGTATCGCCTGCAAAACTCAGCGAACGGCCAAGACCCTTACCGAAATCGACCAGCATTTCCACGGAGATCAGCGCGCGCCATGCATTGCCGAAGGCCAATTGCGCGCCGGTAATCAGCTCGGGCATGACCGCAGGCAGATAGACCCGCCTTACCAGGCCCCAGCGACTGGCCCCCATGACGCGCGCTGCAGAAATATGCACTTTGTGCACCGATTCGGTGGCGTTCATGACGCTGAGCGCAGCCGGGAAAAATGCAGCCAGCGCCACCACGACAATCATGGGTTTGTTGCCAAAGCCCCAGACGATCAGAAACAGCGGCACCCAGGCAATGCTGGGCAGCGACTGCAGAATCACAATCACGTTGCGCAGCACCTCGCGAAAGAAATTCAGACTGGCCGCCAGCAGGCCGAAGGCGATGCCACAGATCAGCGCAATGCCGTAACCGGTGCCAAGACGCGCCAGAGAACCTGCCAGGCCGCTATAGAATTCACCACTACGAATGCTTTCGGACAAGCGCTCGAGCACTGGCAGAATGCCGGGCATGAGAAAGTCTGGCAGCGTCAGTGCGACCAATTGCCAGACCAGAAGAATGAAAGCGATGGCCAGCATCACCGCCAGCGGCTTTTTGAAGCCGCCGATCCGGGTGTTGTTGCTCACAGTTTACGTGCCTTCTGCCATTCAAGATCCAGCACAGTGTTAACGTCAAATGGCTTGCCATCCCTGGTTTTCAGGGAACCGTCACGCTCCATGATACGAGCCAGCTCAGTCATCCGCTCAATATCCTTGTCTGTCACCGTAGGCGTAAATTCCTGGGTCTTGATCGCGTCTTCGATCACGGTCTCGCGCGCCAGCTCACCCTGCTTAAGGGTCTTCAGGGTTGGTTCGGCGATAAAGTAACTGGCGATCAGTTTGGACGCCTGGGCCGGTTGTTTTTCAAGCAGTTCGATTGCCTGCTGCTGGGCATCCAGCGCCTTCCAGATATCATCCTTGCGAGCCTCCAGCACTTTGCCGGAAGTAATCACGACCATGCAGGGAAAGGGCCAGTTTTGGCCAACTTCATAGATCTGCTTGACAGGCGCAACCAGTTGCGCAATCCGGTCATACGGTTCGAAAAGAAACGCAGCATTCACCCGATTGCCCACCAGCGACTGTACCGCGACTGCGGGACTCACGCCCATGACGCTGACATCGCCGTCAGCCAGACCCGCTTGCTTAAATACCACACCGCGCAAGACGGTGTCGGCAGTGCTACCCTGGCTTTGTGAAGCCAGTGTTTTACCTTTCAGGTCGGCCACGGTATTAATACCGGCATCATCACGCACGACCAGCGAGTGGTAGCCGCGCTGCGCACCGGCCACAACCTTCAGGTCTGCGCCACGAGAAGCCCAGGAGATGGCATTGGTAAAGCCAAGTACACCCACATCGACCTGGCCGCCAATAATGGCCTTGACCAGATCGGTACCAGACTTGAACTCCATCAGATCAGTGTCCAGGCCCTGTTTTTTGTAGAATTCACCCTCGTGAGCGACGATCGCCTGCGCATCGTCCATCACCCGCAGATAACCTACCTTGAGCTTGTCGGCCGCCATGGCCGCACCTGAAAGCAACAGCGAAGCCACCAGGGGCAATGCGGTCCATTTACGAATATTCATCTCTGACTCTCTCTAAAAATTTGACTGTTTTTTGTTATTGACTCACATACTGCCCGCTTGCGGATGCCTTGCAGTCTGCCTGCCGAATCTGCTTGCCTACACCTGCCACGATACACAGATGACTGAGCGCTCAAAAAAGACCGCATCAGCGCCTGCAGCGCCACGCTCAAGCAACCATTTCGACCGGCTTGGGTTCATGCGTGACCGCAATACCCAGCAGGCTAAGAATTTCTCGTTTTTCCGCTGCAAGATCAGACAGATCGTGCGAACGTGACCGGTGGCTCAGATTGAATTCCTTGAGCACCGTGGCAGGCCTTGCGCTGAACACCATGACCCGGTCGGCCAGGAACAGGGCTTCGTCCACATCATGCGTTACCAGCAGCACGGTCGGCCTGGCTTGCTCCACCAGATCAAGCAACACATCCTGAAGACTGAGCCTGGTCAGCGCATCCAGCGCGCCGAAGGGCTCATCCAGCAAAAGCACTTCCGGCTCGGCAATGAACGCACGGGCCAGCGCTGCGCGCTGACGCATTCCTCCCGACACCTGGTGCGGATAATAATGTTCGAATCCATCCAGGCCCACGCGTTGCAGCCACGTCGCGGCGCGCTCGTAAGCCTGCTTGCGGGCCACCTGCTGAAACTCCAATGCCATGGCAACGTTCTGCTTTAGCGTCAGCCACGGATATAGCGCATGTTCCTGGAATACCAGCGTGCGGCTGGGATCCGGCTTGGTCACAGGCTGCGAATCGGTATCGATATTGCCCGATGTGGTGCTCTCCAGGCCGGCAGCCATGTGCAACAGCGTGGATTTGCCTGAACCGGAAGGCCCGACCAGGGCAACAATCTCGCCCGAGCGAAAGTCGGCGCTGAAATTCTCAACGACCGAAAGCGAACCGAACTGCTTATAAACATTGTTGAAGCTAAGATTCACGGTATTTTCCCTATACGATCTGACACTATAACCAAATCTTCTTAAGAGAAAAAATAATTAGTATTTATTTTTATATAGCTATTAGTTATTAACAATAAACAGCAGTCATCAGACTTGCTCTGCCACAAACAACAAGGCGTGATCACGAAACCATGATCACGCCCAGCGTGCCGGCTGACATTGCCGGCGGTTGTTTTAAAGTACGGTCAGGAAGCGTTATCCACCGGAATCTGCTGAATGCCCGCCAGCAGCCAGCCGGAATTGTTTTCCTTGTACAGGTTCCATACTTCCTCGAAGCGGAAGGCGGCTTCCTGCGCGTCTTCACGCAACATGCCGGAAAAGCGCACTGAGGCAAGATGACCATCCTGAACCTGCTCAATACCAAGCAGTTCCGCATTGAGCAGCACGACTTCAGTCTGGCTTTGTCCGGCACGGCTGGTAATTTGCGGAGACAGCTCTGCAACCAGATCTTCGGTCAGATAGTTCTTGAGATCTTCAATATCGCCCTTGTCCCACAAACCCTGAATGGTCACGAACTGCTTCTTGGCGGTTTGCAGAAAGGTTGGCGTGTCAAAATCGCCCGGGATAAACCAGCTTTTGTCTTCTGGTTCGGCCGCTGCCTGCGCATTGCCGGAAAAGTCTGTGGCAGACAGGCCACTGTGCTGCTGCGTGCCACCACTGGCAGTATCCTGCCCGGAGTACTGATGCCGTGAGCCTGGTGCCGGAGCACCGGACTGTCGCTGCATGGGCGAGGCGCCCTGGAAGGCCGGACGGGCCTGACCACCGCGTAAACGGCGCACAATAAACATAACGCCAAAAATAACGATGGCAATAAGAAGGGCGCTGGACAGGAATTCAAGCATGGCTCCGCCCAGACCCAGGCTTGAGAGCAGCGCCGCAATGCCCAGACCAGCGGCTATACCGGCAATAGGGCCCAGAAAACGGGAAAACCCACTACGCTGTGCCGCAGCGCCCGCGTTGGCTGGCGCCGCAGAAGTACGATTGACCGCTGTGGGCGCCTGTGCCGCCGGAGCCCGGTTCTTGGTAATGCTGGAAGACTGGCGTCCAAAGCTGCTGCCGCCTCCCATGCGGCGGGCTTCAGCGTCATAGGTCACAGTCAGCATGCTTACAGATGACACGACAATCATCGCAGCCGCGAGAAATTTAGACCACTTTTTGAACATTGATTATTGCTCCGGTGGGATTGACCCACAATGAATAAATTAGCAAACAATTTAATCTTACAAAAACCTGAATATTTATGCAAGCTACTTTGTAATGACCGGAAAATGAAGGATCGGCCTGCCCGATCGGCACGCCTACGCCGGTGCTGCAACCCGCGCGTGGGCAGGCAGAACGCGGCGTCAGAACAGTTTTACGCCTTCGTGCAACGCCACTACTCCGGCAGTCAAGTTGAAATAGCTGACCCGTGGCAAACCGGCGTCGCGCATCATTTGCGCCAGCGTTTCCTGATCCGGGTGCATGCGTATGGATTCGGCCAGATAGCGGTAACTATCTTCGTCATCTGCCACTTTTTTGCCAAGCCAGGGAAGAATATTGAACGAATACCAGTCATAGGCAGGCGCCAGTGGCGCCGCGATCCGCGAAAACTCCAGCACCAGCAATTTACCGCCGGGCTTGAGCACCCGTTGCATTTGTTGCAGGGCCTGGTCCTTGTGCGTCATATTGCGCAGACCAAAGGCAACGGTGACCACATCAAAAAATTCGTCGGGAAAAGGCAGGTGTTCGGCATCGCACACCACCGTAGGCAGCAGCACCCCCTTATCGATCAGGCGATCCCGCCCGACCTGCAACATGGAGGAATTGATATCGGTATGCCAGACCTGACCGGTTGGCCCGACCTTGCCTGCAAAAGCCAAGGCCAGATCGCCGGTGCCCCCGGCAATATCGAGCACCCGCATGCCGGGCCGCACGCCCGCCCGTCCAATCGTGAAGTTTTTCCAGAGACGGTGCATGCCACCGGACATAAGGTCATTCATCACATCGTAACGTTGCGCCACCGAATGAAACACTTGCGCCACTTTTCCGGCTTTTTCCTGTTCATCGACAGTACGGAAACCGAAATGCGTGGTACCGGATTGCCCGGCTGACGTTGGACGTTCTGAATTCATATGCAATCTTTATGAAAAGTAGGCAGGATTGTCACAAACATGACACAATTAGGCAATACCATTGAGATTAGTATTTCCGGTTAATGTCAATCGCGTGACTTTTTTAATTTTACTTCATTATGGCCAGCACAATTCTCGTCGTCGAAGACGAACCCGCAATTCAAGAGCTCATCTCCGTCAACCTGTCCTTTGCCGGCCATAAAGTGCTGCGTGCGCTGGATGCCGAGCAGGCAAAGGTGCTGATCAATGCGGAATTGCCCGATCTGATTCTGCTGGACTGGATGCTGCCCGGCTCCACTGGCCTGAATCTGGCGCGCAATTTGCGCAGCAGCGAGCGTACGCGCGACATCCCCATTATCATGCTCACCGCCAAGAGCTCCGAAGCCGATAAAGTGGAAGGACTCGAAAGCGGCGCCGACGATTACATTACCAAGCCCTTTTCGCCCAAAGAACTGATGGCGCGCATTAAGGCGGTACTGCGTCGCCGCGCCCCCCAACTGACCGACGATGAAATCGAGATCTCCGGGCTCAAGCTGGATCCGGTCTCGCATCGCATCACAGGCAATGGGTCAAACCTGCCGCTGGGTCCGACCGAATTTCGCCTGCTGCATTTTTTCATGACACATCCAGAGCGGGTGTTCACTCGCGGCCAGTTGCTCGATCAGGTCTGGGGAGACCATGTATTTCTGGAAGAACGCACAGTCGACGTGCATATCCGCCGCCTGCGCAAGGCGCTCGAGCCGAGCAATCATCATAATCTGGTTGAAACCGTACGCGGAAGCGGGTATCGTTTCACCTCTAAACTGCCGGCCTAATTGCCCAACAGGCCCGGCATAGCGGGCCCGGTTTTCATTATTGATGCTGGCCAACTGCTGGCGCGCCGTGTTTTTCTTCAAGATTGGGCGGCCAGCGCACGCCATTGTTCAGGAATATAATCAATCATGCCCCGCCCCTCACTCCTGTTCGCCTACCTTGCTGCCGTTGCCCTCGCGCTGGGTCTCCAGTGGTTTGTTGGCGGGCTCAGCGGCGTTCTGTTGCTGGCTGTGTGCGGTTTCGTTTATCTTGCCAGACATCAGCGCCATCACAGGCTCACGCTCAAGTGGGCCAGCCGTCCCACCAGCGCCCCGCCACCCGATCTGGGCAGCTATGACGAAATCGTCACCCCAATTTATAAATACGTACGCACCCGCCAAAACGAATATACAGCGCTGCGCGAACTGACCAATAACGTCCTGTCGGCTGCGCAGGCGCTACCGGCTGCAGCGGTCACGCTGGACAAGTCTTTTCAGATCGAATGGTGCAACGCCCAATCCCAACGGTTGCTGGACCTGGTCTACGAAAAAGACAAGGGCTACAACATCTTCAATATCATTCGCCTGCCTGAGTTTTTCGATTACGCCCAAAGCCGTCAATGGGCCCGCCCTTTGCGCAGTCGCAGGGAAATCGGCGGACAGGTGTGCTCCCTGCAATTTCAGCTGACCCAGCACGCCAACGAAGGATACCTGCTGCTGTGCCAGGACATTACCCAGCTGGAAAAACTGCAAACCACGCAACGGGATTTCGTTGCCAACGTTTCGCATGAAATCCGCACCCCGCTGACGGTATTGATCGGCTTTCTTGAGACCATGCGCGACCTGCCGCACGAAGCGCTAACCAAAGAACAGCGCAAGCAATACGAAGAGCTGATGCACGAGCAAGCGCAACGGATGCTGGCGATCGTGGCCGATTTGCTGACCCTGTCTACCCTGGAATCGACCGAGATCGTCGACGGCTCAAACGTGCAATTGGCTCCCATTATTGACAAGGCTGCCGTACAGGCCCAGTCAATCTCACGCGAATCGCACGCCTTCGAATTCGACGTGGATCCCGCATTGACGGTAGTCGGACAAATGAACGAGCTGGCGTCGGCGGTAACCAACCTGCTGACCAACGCCGTACGCTACACGCCGGAAGGCGGCAAAATCACCATACGCTGGGCCCGCAACGAACATGGCGAGGCCATCTTCAGCGTGACCGACACGGGCCTGGGTATTGAAAAGAAAGACATTCCGCGCATTACCGAACGCTTTTACCGGGTAGACAAAAGTCGTTCCCGCGCATCGGGCGGAACCGGTCTGGGCCTGGCCATTACCAAGCACATTGTCATCCGGCACAATGCCAAGCTGGTTGTGGATAGCGAAATCAACAAGGGCAGCACGTTCAAGATTGTTTTTCCGGAAAACCTCGTCGTCCACACTCCCGAGAGCAATGACGCCAAGATCGTAGAGGATGCGGGGGCGTAATTTGCACGCGCCACGACCAGAAGCCAGGCGGGTGCGCACAACTACGCTAGAACAACCAAGGTTGCGGGCGCCTGGGATGGCGCTGCGTCCAAGTTGCCAACCGGCTCCCCATAAATTGTCAGACAGCAATATTGCCGGATCAGACCTGTTGCTGCGATTTTATTGATGCCATTTGCTACTTCTGCAGACCACTGGACTGGTCAGGAGGTCGGGTCCTGCGCAGCCAGGAAGGCATATCAACTTCCCGACCAGGCCCATATCATTGCCACGCATACTGTGAACATTATTCGGCAGGCGTCTGATGGCTACGCACGCCATTTAAATAAGTGTCCAGATAAATGTCTATGATTTGCGTGGCACTATATTTGCCGTCGCTGCGATACCATTTAGGCAATTGATTGATAATCGAAAGCAGAAATTTGCTGGAAAGCCGCAGCTCCAGGTCGCTTCTGAAGACGCCCGCGTTCATCCCCTCACGGATAATCTGCTTGAGCAAGCCCTCGTACGCATCCCTGACTTCCAGAATCTGCTCACGGGCCTCATCGGAGGCCGCCCCCCAAAAGAGCGCAGACCCCGACATCCAGCTATCCTGGTTTTTTTCGTAATGGTTAACAGAAGCGTGCATGAATGCGCGTAAACGCGCCTCTGCCCCGCCTTGTGCCTGGCTGACCGCGCTCTGCACTTCAGAGAGCAATTGGTCCATGCCGGTCCTGGAACTGGCGCGATAGATAGCCTCTTTGCTTGGGAAATGATGATACAGCGCTGCTTTGGTCAAGCCGGTTTCAGCCGCAATCATGCTGATCGACGCACCACCATACCCGTATCGCGCAAATAGACGTCGCGACGCTTCCAATATTTTTCGTCTTCGGTCCGGGTCTCTGGATGCCATGCAATAGTCTCGTTATAGGGTTCAGCCGTGAATTATAGCTAAGTTCCCTTTCTAAACGAGATCACTGCATCCAGACAAGCCGTCCCGGATTCCATTACAACGAACGGATTGATATCAACGCCTTCGAGCACCGGCGCCCAGTCTTGGGCAAAGTCCGACAGGCTCAGGAGCGCAGATTCCAGCGCTTGGATATCGTGCATTTTCTGGCCTCGCCACCCGGTAAGCAACCGGCAAGCCCGCACCGACCGGACCAATTGGCCAGCCCGTGCTTTGGACAACGGCACAGAGGCGAAAGCGACGTCGTCATATAATTCGACCGCCACGCCACCCAGACCGAACATCACCATTGGGCCAAACGTCGGATCTATATGTATGCCCAATATTGTCTCGATGCCGCCTTTTATCATCGGAGCGATAAGCACACCCTCAATTGACGGTTTGTCACTCAATTGTCCGGCTGCCTCCAGCAACTGCTCGAATGCCTCCTGCACTTGTCCGGCATTCTGCAAATTCAGCAGAACCCCTCCGAATTCAGTCTTGTGCTGAATGTTCGAAGAGACGATTTTCGCCACTACCGGGTAGCCTATATCGCGAGACGCGGCCACTGCTTCGGCTGCGCTTTCACACAACGCTTCTATCGGCACCGGCAGGCCGTACTGCGCGAGCAGGCGTTTGGCCTGCCACTCGTTCAGCGCAGGCTTGCCGACATCAGGCCGATGTCGGCCGGGTCGAACCGGATCAGGCAAACCAGGATGCAGCGTTAACCAACGCCGTTTGAGTTCGCACAACGCAGCCACGGCTCGCATTGCCCGCCCGGGATCGGCGAAAATCACCAGGCCTTGCTGCTCCAGCTGCTTGCGTAACGACTCCTCCGACGGCCCCACCAGTACGATCAGACGTTCGGGATAATTGGTCCTGATCGCTGCCAATTGCTCAAGCAGCGGAAGAAATCTGCCCGGATCGCAAGGGATCTGGGCTAAATAGATAAAATGGATGGCGAATTCGGTACCGCCAATGACAAGGTCTATCAGATCCGGCAGCCCCTGCTTGATGGCGCCGATCTGCGCGGTGGTATCCAGCGGATTGACACCGACAAGAAATGGCACTACCTTGCGCGCCTGCTGCTGCAAATGTTCGCTTACAGCAGGAACCTTTACGCCATAACGCTCGGCATCGTCGGCCATTAGCACACCGATACCACCCGAGACGGTGATAATGCTGGCGCAATCATTCGCAGGCAACGGCAGTTGCGTGCACACGTATGCAATGTCCAGCATTTCTTCAATTGAATAGGCGCGCCATGCCCCGCATTCCTGGCATACCACGTCAAAAATCCTGTCATTGCCGGCGATCGCTCCCGTGTGGGTCGCTACCGCCTGCTGGCCGGTAACAGAACTGCCGACTTTCATCAGGACCACCGGCTTGCCGGCCGCTGCGGCTTTGAGCAGGGCTGCGCGCAACCGATTGCCGTCACGACACCCTTCGATAGCCGCACAGATCACTTTGGTCTGCGTATCCGAGGCTAGAAAATCAATGCATTCGGTAACGTCAATATCAGCCTCGTTGCCGGTCGCAACGATGCGCGCAATCCCCAATCCTCGTTGAATGGCCTGCGCATATGCGCAGGAACCAAAAGCACCACTTTGGGTCGCAAAACTGATGCCTCCAGGCGAGGGCGTAAGGGCCTCCAGTGCAGTGGAGAAGGTTGCAAAGTAGCGATTTCGCACACTGACGATGCCCAGGCAATTGGGGCCAAGCAATCGCACGCCATGACGCTTGGCCAGATCAACCAATTGGTTCTGCCGCACAAGACCGTGCGCGCTTTCTTCTGAAAAGCCCGAACTTAATACCTGAACTGCTTTGATGTTTTTTGCTATGCAATCCTGCAAAGCGTCTAGCGCTGCCGACGCTGGCACAATAATGAGCGCCTGGTCAACATCGCCGGGGATATCTGCCAGACAAGCGTAGGCTTTCAACCCTTGCACTGTTTCGGCACGCCGGTTAATAGGATAAATATCCCCTTCATAGCCTGCTTCGAGCAAAAACCGAATCGGCCTGCCTCCCAGTTTTGCAGGGTCTGACGATGCTCCGATGATCGCAACCGAGCGTGGATTGAAGAACTGATTCAATGAATGACTATTCATCGTAGCTGACGTCATTTGGTGCCCGCCTGAAATTGAGTCAGTGCTTTGGCGTGGCTGTACGCATCGCCAAAACGAAATGCACTGGCCAATAGCCGCGAAGCCATGCGCGCTGCCATGGTCTCCTGGGTCATGCCCATGCCGCCGTGCAGCTGGATGACCGATTGTGCAAACGCTATCGCCTGTTCTCGCGTATATATGCCAAGCAAATCCAAAGCTGCCAGATCGTCGCTGCCACCTGCGCCATCCAGTGAACGCAGTGATGCTATTAGCAGATTCTTGCCCGTTTCAAAACTGACATAGAGTTTGGCAACATCATGCCGAAGCACCTGAAACTGGGCCAATGCCTGTCCAAACTGCTTACGCTCCTGCAAGTAGCTCACGGTCTCGGCCAGCATATAGTTCATGGTACAAACAATATCTGCGGCTACCGACACTTGCGCCAGTTTCCAGCCTGCCTGACGCATTGCCAACGCGGCATCACCCTGGGCCAGAACGCTATGGTTGGCTATTTTTAACGATCCCAAATCAACCTGCTTGATGCACCGCCTCTCGACGGTGGTAAAACGGCGGGACTGATCCGGCAATTGCTCGACCTCGATAAGGACAATACTGATTTTCTGGCTAGCCGTGTCAAGCGCGCAAAATAATACGTGTGTGCAACATTCAGTCCACTCAAAAGCATCTAGCTGACCACTAAGGATCCAGCAGCCATCAGTGACGGGCGACAGTTGGGCAAGCTTGTGCGTTTCCCGACAGCTGAGCGATCCAGCCAGTTCAATACACGCCACGCCTTGGGCAATCTGCGACAGCAAGGTGCTGACGGTTTCCTGCTCGGGCGCCGCTTCAAGCATGCCAGGCACAATGCAACACCGAGTCATGATAGGCAGATTGACTGCCCGGGAAGCCATGCCCTCTAGCAAAGAGCCGATATCAGCAAACGTACCGCCATAGCCGCCATTGCTTTCGGAAATGAGTGTGCTACTCCATCCCATTTCCTGGATAATGCCCGGAGGTATTGCTGCCTCGTATGACGATACTTTTTTTGCTACACGTTCAGCGCCTTCCAACAAAACGCCTGGAAAAATAGTTGCTGCTTCGAATCCCATCAAATCATGCTCCAAACAATTGACGTGCGACCACATTTCGTTGAACTTCTGTCGTTCCGCCGGCAATAGTCTTGGACCGGGTAAACATATAGTTCTGCAGCCAGATCCCCGATTCAGTCGGGTCCGACCCCTCAGATATAAATTGTTGGCTGCCGGTCGGGCCGATAATCCGCAATGCCACTTCGCTAAGCCCTTGCGCTACCAGGCTGCATCGCAATTTCAATGCTGAGGGTTTTGCACCTAACGGCTTTTTCTCCATCATGTCGTCGATTGCGTCGGCCAGCATCTCCCGGGCACCCTTTATCTGTGCTGCCAACATGAACATACGCTGATTCAGTGCCGAGTAGTCATGGCTCGCCTGTTGTTCATGCTGACTTGTCCATAACAATTGCGTCACTCTGCGCCATTGCCGGACCAGTTGACCAACGCTAGCCGGCGGCAAACGTTCGCGCTCAAGCAGATACTTGGCGCACTGCCAGCCCTGCCCCTCTTGCCCCACCCGTTGGGTCAGCGGTACATGTACGTTTTCGAAAAACACTTCATTAACGTGGTGCCAGCCATCGATGGTTTCTATCGGCTTGACCGTTATCCCCGGCGTATCCATGTCCACCAGCAGCAGCGTAATGCCCTCTTGTTTTTTTGCTTCGCGCGAGGTTCTCACCAGCATATAGATCACGTTCGCTTCGTGAGCGTGAGAAGTCCAGATTTTCTGTCCATTCACGATGTAATGGTTGCCGTCCAATTCTGCGCGGGTTTGCAGGGATGCCAGATCAGAGCCCGAATTTGGCTCCGAATAACCCTGGCACCACCAGTCAGAACCATTGAGAATTCGGGGAAGATAGTGTTGTTTTTGCTCGGACGTACCAAACTGCATAATCACCGGCCCAATGTGGCCCAACCCATGATGATAAAGCGGTGGACAATCAAAATCTGCGATCGCCTCTTCAAATATCATGCGCTGGCGCAGGTCCCAGCCGGTACCGCCATGTTCGAGCGGCCAGCCAGGCGCTGCCCAGCCATGTTCGTGCAGGATTTGCTGCCATCGGCTATATACCGTACGCGTCAGTTTTTCTCCGGCCCGCACCTTTTCGCGGATATCTTCGGGGCAATTGTGCCCAACGAAATGACGCACTTCGCGTTGAAACGCCAGATAACGACCCTGTTCATTGTTTGCGCTCGATGGCAAGCAAAGATAATGTTCATTCAGTTGCACAGCCATATCACCTGCCCTTGTACTGCGGCGTACGTTTTTCCAGAAAAGCCTGCTGCGCCTCGGCGGCGTCTTCTGTCCTCGATAGCGCAACAGTAATGTTTTGTTCGTAACGATAACCCTCGCGCTGTGGCATATTGAGCGTCACTTGCGCAGCCTGCTTGGCATACTGTAAAGACAAGGGCGCTTTTGCTGCGATCTCTTTAGCCAAATTCAAGGCATAAGGCAATAGCTCTTGCCGCGGCAGGCTGGCCTCTATCAACCCTAAACGGTAGAGTTCATCAGCGGTCACTTTCATTCCGGTATAAAACATACGCCGGGCCCTGGATTTTCCGAAGATTCGCTGCAATAATGCCGTCCCGCCTGCCAGCCCGACGTTAATCTCTGGCATGGCCACATAAGCATTATCCGAAGCAATCCATATATCGCAAGCAGCCATCAACCCGAAGCCGGCTCCAAGCGCGGGACCGTTTACCGCTGCGATAACCGGTTTGCTGCAATCAGCAATGGAAAGGGCCGCTTCGCGCACCAGACGATTGTGACTCCAGTAAGCGCCTGGACCGCGTTGCTTTATAGCAGGACGCTCGGAGATATCCGCACCCGCAGAAAATATGTCGCCATGCGCAGTCAGCACAACACATCGTATTTCTTCATCATCATTGAAAGAGTCAAAAACGCCAATCAACTCCTCACGCAGGGCAGCACTTTGCGCATTGACGGGTGGGCGATTCAAATAAACAATAGCAACGCCATCTAGACGTTCAACTTCGATAAACTTCAGAGTCATTGGTTTGGTTTCCATTGATAGTATTCTGGTCTTTACTGAACGATAAACTTCACACCGCCATCCACCAGGCCCTGCAGCTTTCGGGCCTCTGCATCAAGGAAACCGGCAAACTCGGCTGGCGTGCCACCGACAACAAACAATCCTGCGTTATCGAGCACTTTTCGAACCTTCGGGTCTTTAAGCGAGGTATTCAATCCCTTATTCAATTTATCGATAACGGGCTTTGGCGTATTGGCTGGCGCCATGAAGCCAAACCAGCTACCAAAGACCATATCTATACCCTGTTCCTTGAAAGTTGGCACTTCAGGTGCTGCGGGATGTCTGGACTCATTCGCAATACCAAGTGCCCGTAACCGTCCCGCACGCACATTGGTAATGGAGCTCGGTCCGTCAAAGATGCCATCGACCAGGCCGGCTAAAAGGTCATTCATGGCCGGTCCTGTGCCTTTGTATGGAACATGAGTAAAACTCACACCCACCTGCTTGGCCCACAACTCAGCGGCAACATGGGGGCTTGAGGCATTGCCTGACGACGCAAACTTCAGATTACCTGGTGCTTTTTTCCCCTTCTTGATCACGTCATCAAGCGTATGCAAATCACTCTTTCCGGGCACAACCAGCATACTGCGGCTGTTGCCCAGCAACATGACCGGTGTCAGCGCAGCACGCTCGTACGGCAGGTCCTTTCTCAGGATCGGATTGGATGTATATGCATAACTGGTTAGCAACAGCGTGTAGCCATCGGGTTTGGCTCTGGCAACCTGCTGCGTACCGATAATCGTGGCTGCGCCGCCTTTGTTTTCGACCACTACCTGCGTCTTCCACAAACGCCCCAGATAATCACCAATCGAGCGGGCATATGCATCAGTGATGCCACCTGCGGCATAGGGCACAACAAGTGTAATAGGCCGATCCGGGAAGGTCTGCGCGTGCGCCGAAAACGCGCATGCAGCACATAAAGACGCAATCGCGATTTTTAATTTCGTTTGGTGTTTTCTCATGCTTTTGATCTCGGGAAGATATTGAACAGTCAATTATTTTTCATGTGTCACCGCAATTGCGGCACTATCGATGACCGCTTTCCAGCGCTTCTGCTCGCTGCGGACGAGGGCCTCCATTTGCTCAGGCGTACTGCCACCGAGCATGGAACCGGTTGAGGCAAACGTTGCCTGTAATGTCTTGTCGGACGCGACCTTATTGATTAACGTATTGAGCTTTTCAATAATGGCATCGGGTGTTGCGCCAGGCGCCGTAATGTAATTGACCGGCGAAGCTTCGAAACCGGTCAGTACATCGGCGATGGGTCGGATGCCCGGTTCAATGGCAGCCGGCTGCAATGTAGACACGCCCAGAGCCCGCACCTTCCCCGAGCGGATATGCGGCAGGTATACGCTGAGCGTATCGATCGTCATCTGCACGCGCCCTCCTACAATATCGGCCGCAGCAACAGAAGAGCCCCTGTAAGGTACGTGGGTGATGTTTATGCCAGCCATTTTCTTGAACAGCTCTCCAGCAAGATGACTGGTCGAACCAATACCCGAACTGGCAAAATTGACCTTGGCCGGATTTTTCTTCGCGTAGTCGATCAATTGCTGTATTGAGATTGCAGGAAAGTCTCTGGTAACAACCAGAACATTGACGCCCGCCGTCAGTTTACTGACGGCGCGCAAGTCCTTGAATGCATCATAGGGCAAGTTATCTATCAGATAAGGTGCGGTCATTTGCTGGCCGGGCGTGGTGTACAAAAGCGTATAGCCATCGGGAGCCGCGTGCGCTACTCGGGCGGCACCCAGCGTGCCTCCTGCGCCCGGTACGTTCTCGACAATAACACTTTGCCCGACCAACTCGGACATCGCCTTTGCAAACCTGCGCGCACCGGTATCCGCTCCGCCGCCAGGGGCAAAAGGCACGACCAGGTGGATCGCTTTATTTGGAAAAGTGATTTCGTCAGCACCGACAGACGGCTGT
Source organism: Advenella sp. FME57 (assembly GCF_014897675.1). Taxonomy (GTDB): domain Bacteria; phylum Pseudomonadota; class Gammaproteobacteria; order Burkholderiales; family Burkholderiaceae_B; genus Advenella. The sequence goes on from NZ_JABUXU010000006.1 coordinate 230,874, forward strand.
GAACCGGTAAGCGCGACGAATGCCAAGAACACGGGTAACAAAATCCTCACCTTGCCTCCTTATTTTTTATAAGCCGCTCGGATCAGCTACTTGAACTTACCGAACGATCGTTAAGTTCAAACTATACAGATAGGCAAGAATCGGACAAATTAGGATTAACCCGCACAACCCAGCCAACCAGAACACAAGCTTATATTCACAGTAGAGTGAGGAGCAATCATTTGCGTTTCTGAGGCCAGCACCACGGCGCCGCGCGCTAGGCAAACATCCGTCTTAATTTGCGGATGACAAAATCGATGAACCTTCTTTGCAATTGAGTCATATGGAAAGTCTGTGTGGATATCACATACAAACGATCGCCGAAACCTTTTATTTGGCACTCTGGCAATAGCCTGACCAGGGAAGCATCATCCAGTTCTTTTTGTATCGAATAAGCCGGCAGCAAGCCAATGCCCTGGCCGCAGATCACGTTATCCCTGAGAAATGGCAACGATTCGGACTGCACCCGCAAGCTGAGCGGAATATGGACCGTGCTATTTTCATTTGTGATAACAGTAAGTTTGGGGCTAGCCACGGTGTAGGTAGGCGTAATAAATGGCAAGGTGGCCAGCTGCCCTGGCATCGTAATCGGCCCAATCGTTTCCAGAAGACCAGGCGCAGCACATATACACCAGGGCACAACGCCTATTTCACGGGCGACATAGTCCTGAGGAATATTGTCAATCGTTGTTATCTGCAAGGCAACATCAATTTCGGAAGACAGGAAATTCTTGATCCTGTTGCTGAAAATGATTGTGAAGGAAATATTCGGGTTCTCTTTGATGAAGTCGATCAGGACAGTGTTGAAATAGTCCTGGCCCAGGCTGGTCGGCACGCATAGGCGTATATGACCCTGCATTTCATTTTTCAGGCCCGATAGCTGACGCTGCGCATTATCCAGTTGCTCAAAGATTCCGACGCAATGGTCATACAGACATTGGCCTGACCCTGTCAGATCAATGTCGCGCGTAGAGCGACGGATCAGTTGCGTGCCAGTGCTGTTTTCCAGCGCCTTGAGTTTCTGGCTGACCCCCGAGCGGCTGATTCGCAATTTTCTGCCGGCGGCAGACAGCGAGCCTGTACGCACAATTTCATGGAAAACGTATAAAAGATTCAAATCGTATTCATAAGGTTTCATATGAAATACACCCTGCCTTGTGCATGCCGTCATTGATCATCGACTTGTATTGTAGGTGTTTTCCTTTATATTGTTCATAATTAATAAACAATCTGTTGAGGGCAACCGCGTTGTATCGGCAGGGCAGATTCGGTAAGCTTTTTCTTATAACGAAAGGACACGAGACAATGATCAAGGCAAATCTGGTTTTCAATGATGCCGTGGTGAGCAATGAAGCGCTAAATCGGCAAACGGACTTGCTGACCGGCGCATTCGAACAAGCGTGCATCACAGATACTGATGTGATTGCCATTTACCTGCCCAATTGCCCTTCGCTTATTGAAGCAATTGCCGCTTCAATGCTATACGGCAATAATTATTGTCCGATCAATTACCGGCTGACACCGGCCGAAGTCAGCTATCTGTTGCGCGACAGCGAAGCCAGAGTGATTGTGACCTGCAACGAAGGCTACGAAAAAATCAAGGCGGTTGTGCCTAATGAAATGACGGTCATTCTTGCAGATCAAGAGCGTGGCCAAATCACCCGCACGCATACCTACTACAAACTGAATCATTCCGAAGTGGCCCCTCGCACGGCCCCGGCACTGCCTCGCTCCAGATATCTTGGCACCCATATGCCCTATACATCGGGCACCACGGGCAAGCCAAAAGGGATCGTACGGGCGAAAAAACAGCGGGCCGACATTTCCGCCTCGCCCGGCCTCATCGCCGGCGCACTGGGCATTGAAGGCGCGGGTGTGGCGTTAATGCCCGCGCCACTGCATCACAGCGCGACCAACAGTTATGTCCAGCAGGCGCTGTTATACAGCAGCACGCTTATCCTGATGGACAGATTCGATGCCGAAAAAGTCCTGCAGCTAATTGAAAAATACGGCGTAACGACTGCCTATCTTGTCCCCACGATGTACAAAAGAATGCTCGATCTGCCACAGGCGAGCAAAGAGAAATACGATTTGTCCAGCCTGCAGTTCGTTGCCTCTACCGGTTCGGCCTGCCCTGCCCCCGTCAAACGCCAGATGATTGAATGGCTCGGACCGGTCATCCATGAAAGCTACGCCTCCAGCGAAATGGGCCTGGTCACACTGATCAACGCGACTGAATCAGCGAAAAAACCCGGCAGCGCCGGCAAACCACTGGGCAATGCCCAAATCAGAATCCGGGCAAACGGAATATGGGCGCAAGCGGGCCAAAGCGGGCTGATTTACGCGCGACAACCCGCCTATGCCGACTTCACCTACAAAAACAATCATGATGCGCGCCAATCCATGGAGTACGACGGTTTATTGACCGTTGGTGACATTGGATATCTGGATGATGAAGGATATTTGTATGTGACCGACAGACAATCGGATATGGTTATTTCTGGCGGCGCCAATATATACCCCGCCGAAATAGAACAGCTCATTCATCAGCGGCAGGACATTGAAGACACCGCCGTATTCGGCATCCCGGACGAGGAGTTTGGAGAAAGCCTGATCTGTCTGCTGCAGATGAAGGCCGGGCGCACATTGGACAAAGATGAATTCATCCAGTTTCTCAGGACGCATCTGGCAGGCTACAAGATTCCCAAAAAAATCGGCGTGGTTGACAAGCTGCCCCGCGAAGAGACCGGCAAGCTATTTAAAAAGAAACTGCAACATTCACTGGCCAATACACCGGTCACCTACCTTTAAACTATTTTTATAATAATCAGCAAACAGAGAGACAATCAAATGAAACGAATAACCGGATACCTATTGCTTGCGGCATTGACCATGAATACGGCAGCCCTGGCCGCCGACTTCCCGACCAAGCCAATTACGCTGGTTGTTCCTTACACAGCCGGCGGCCCGACAGACCAGATGGCGCGGTCGCTGGCCCAGGGGCTCGCCGAGCAATTGAAGACGCCGGTGGTAGTCGATAACAAGCCAGGCGCGCATACATCCATCGGCACCGGCTATGTTGCCAATGCTACTGCAGACGGCTATACGCTTTTGATGGCCAGCAACGGCAGCATGATACTGAACCCCTTGCTATACAAAAAAACACCTTACAAACTGGAAGACTTCAAGATCTTTGCCATTGCTACCGAAGCGCCCCTGGTCGTTGTCGTCAATCCTAAGCTCAAGGTGCGCAATATCCAGGAGCTGATCAGCTATTCCAAGACCGTACCAAAGGGACTGAACTATTCGTCCGTGGGCCAGGGCAGCCCGCTGCACCTGGCTACCGAGATATTGAATGAAGAGGCAAAAATGAATATGACGCATGTGCCCTACAACGGCACGGCGCAGGCGCTGACGGCCGTGGCCGCCGGGGACGTGGATTTGATGAGTGACGTTGTGAGCACCTCGCTGCCACTGATATCGGCAAACAAAGTGCGGCCCATCGCCGTCACAACGTCGGAGCGGCTCAAGGTGCTTGCTGATGTGCCCACCGTTGCGGAATCGGGCTTCCCGGGTTTTCATGTCGCCACCTGGTTCGGGCTGGCGGCGCAAAAGGACGTACCTGCAGCAGTCACTGAAAAGCTGCATAAGGCTGCGTACCAGGTCATTACCTCGGACAGCTTCAGGAAACGCTTCGAAGCCCTGGGCTTGATCGTACAAAAAAATCAGAATCAGCAGCAGGTTGATCAATTTGTCCAAACCGATCTGGCCAGCTGGAAACGGATTGTCGACCTGAAACAGCTTTCACTGGATTGATGGCATCGCTGAAAGATCACCTTATCGTATGAGAGCAAAATCTGGCGAGTGCCTGTTCAATCTGCCGCTTTTCACTGAGGCAGATTGAACAGGCGCGTTCACTGCAACAACGACGGATATCGGACTCAGGTTTTACCCCTAGCCGTCGTCGCATCTTTCGGATTACTGATAAACTGTACGGCACACCCGTTCGCAGGTCCCGTTTTCCGACAGCATTTGCACAACGCATGAGTTCACACCCGGCCAATTCCACCGCCCCCTGGACCTTTACCTCTGAAGGCGATCATTGCCTGATCATCCGTTTCGGCGATCGCATTGATCCGGCCATCAACGCGCGGGCGCGCCAGGCTGCGGAGCTCATTCACAACGCCGGCCTGCCCTATATCAGCGACCTGGTTCCCACCTTCACTACATTAGGGGTGTATCTGCATCCCTTTTATGCCGAGCCGCCTGTACACAAAACGCTGATAGACACCCTGACTGCCGTGCTGGCGCCACTGGCCCGGCTGCAAGACGCCGCCGCCGATAGTGTTACCGAAGCGACCCGACTGATCCGTATCCCGGTCTGTTATGACCCGGAACTGGGCATCGATCTGGCACAGATTGCCAGGCATTGCGAACTCACGGTAGATGAGGTGATTCAATTGCACACTACAGCGCCGGTTCGCGTTTTCATGCTCGGCTTTGCCCCCGGCATGGGTTATATGGGTTTGTCCGATAGCCGTCTTGCCATCGGCCGACGCAGCACGCCGCGCAATCGTCTGCCTGCCGGTTCGGTCGCCATCGCCAACCGCCAGACCGTCATCTATCCCAATGAATCGCCGGGCGGCTGGAATATTGTCGGCGCGACACCGTTGCGCCTGTTTGACCCGAGCACCCCGCCCTATGCGCTTTATGCTCCTGGCGACCAAGTGCAGTTCGAAGCCATCGACCGCGAACAGTATGAACAGATCAAGGCGCAACAACATGCCACGGGTTGAGGTAAGAACATGAGTCTGCTGGTGCTCAAACCCGGCCCCCTGTCCGTGTTTCAGGATGCCGGACGACATGGCTACCAGGCCTACGGTGCACCGGTCTGCGGCGTCATGGACCAGGTTGCGTACAGGCTGGCCAATGCCCTGGTGGGTAATCGCACGCCCTTGCCCGTGCTGGAAATGACGCTTTCCGGTCCGCAGATCAAATTCGAGCAGAATGCCTGCATCGCCGTTTGCGGCGCCCCTTTTTCCCTGCGATGCGACAAAAGACCGCTGGCGGTCAACCGCCCGCACCTGATTCGCGCCGGTCAGATACTGGACATCGGTGCGGCCCCCATGCTCAATGGTCGGCCGCAGGGTCATGCGCGCGCCAGCCTGGCCATTGCCGGCGGCGTACAACTGACCACCAGCATGGACAGCGCCAGCACAGACCTCAAAAGCCGCATGGGCGGCATTCAGGGACGTGCACTGGCTAAAGACGACACGCTTATTCTTAACCGGACGATCAATGCAACCGCCGTTGACGCGCTGGACAACTTTCTGGATGCCTTCCGGATCTATCTACCGGCAGGGCTCGGGCTGGCAGCACGACGACATATTCGGATTACCCGGGGGGTGCACTGGACCCTGTTTGACACCCGACAGCAAGCGCTGTTTCTGAATTCACCCTATCGCATTACCGCAAATTCGGATCGCATGGGCTACCGCCTTGACGGCCCTAGCCTGGAACCCGAACCCGGCTTGCAGATTCTCTCGGAGCCCACTGCTTTTGGCACTATTCAGGTTCCGCCCGATGGCCTGCCGATTATTCTGATGGCAGACCGCCAGACCACCGGCGGGTACCCCAAAATCGCCAATGTCGCCAGCGTAGACTTGCCTGTGCTGGCGCGCTGTTTACCCGGCGAGCGCCTTGAGCTGACACTGATCAGCCTGGACGAAGCGCACCAGATCTTCCGGCAACGCGAAGCGCTGTTTGCCCCATTGCTGCAAGCCCTGGCGCCGCTCACCACAAAAATTGCCGCTGCATTCTCTGAGTGAGATGCTCAGGACCAATGGTGGCGTTATTTGGCGGGCACCGTTTGTTGCCCGCCTCTTACAGGATAGAATGCGGTATAAATGCCGATATGACTGCCGCGTTTTCACATGCATGAGGCAGAGGGAAGAATTCCATGAAAAAAATTGATCTCAATTGTGATATGGGCGAAAGCTTTGGCGCCTGGACCATGGGTGACGATGCCGCCATCATGCCTTATGTCACGTCGGCCAATATCGCCTGCGGCTTTCATGCGGGAGATGCGCATACCATGCGGCACACGATGCAACTGGCACTGCAACAGGGCGTCAAGCCTGGCGCGCACCCTGGCCTGGACGATATACGCGGCTTCGGGCGCCGCCCCTTTGCGCTCACGCCCATTGCCGCCTATGACTTGGTCGTCGTGCAGATCGGCGCGCTTGCCGCGGTCGCCCGTGCCCAGGGCGGCAGGCTTTATCATGTAAAAGCGCATGGCGCCTTATATAACATGTCGGCCAATCATGCCGAACTGGCGGCGGCCATTGCCCAGGCGGTAGTCGATGTCGATCCGCAACTGACGCTGTTTGCGCTGGCTGGCAGCAGACAGGTAGAGATCGCCCGCGGCCTGGGCCTGAACGTGATGCAGGAAGTCTTTGCCGATCGTTCCTATCAGGACGACGGCACCCTGACCCCACGCAGTCAGCCCGGCGCCCTGATCGAAGATGTTGAGACATCCGTGGCTCAGGCGCTGACAATGGTGCGTGAGGGCTATGTGATCGCCCAGTCAGGCAAAAAGGTGGAGATCGAAGCAGACACGCTGTGCCTGCATGGCGACGGCGCGCATGCGTTGGAATTTGCACGACAGATTCACGCCGTTTTTGCAAAGGAAGGGCTGCTGATGGCCCATTGAGGCTATTGCTGTGATGCACGATTAAGGAGGTCACCACACCTTGATCGTTGCCGGTCACGCTATTGTTTATTTTGTTGCCAGCCGACAATGATCATTATTGAATCTGTCACGAGGCGATCAACGCTCGGACATTGCCCGGCCAACCCGGCAGCCAGGGCCCCGCCGCTTTTTACCAGAGCCACAATACAGCGGAGGTCATCAGCAGATAGCGCAGGAACTTGCCGATGGTCATAAAGACAATAGACGGCAACAAGGGCAGGCGCATCCATCCGGCAACACCGCAAAGGGGATCGCCCACCACGGGCAGCCAGGAGAACAACAACGCTGCGGGGCCAAATCGGTCAAAATAATAGGTCATCTTGCCATGCCACCGCCCCCCTTCTTTTCCCGGGGCGGCAGGCGCCGGCGCAGCGTCGTCGCCTTCGGATAGGTATTTTTCTTCGGCCGCAACCGCCAGACCGGTCTCATCGACAATTTCACCGGCCGCCAGCGCCTGCTTGTGCTGAAATTTTTCGTAGGCGACCTTCGCCGCCGTACCCATATAGTAAGTGATCACCCCGCCAATGGTATTGCCCACGGTGGCGATCACCATGGCAGGCCAGAACATGTCGGGCGCAATTTTCAGATAGGCGATGACCACGGGCTCCGAGCCCAGTGGCAGCAGCGTGGCAGAGACAAGCGCAACGACGAAAATGCCGGGCAAACCGACAGTCGGAAGGGATAACACAGTCAGCATTTCCCTGACCCACAGCATTACTTCATGTTCCATAACTTCCCTATTGGACCGACTTTTTGAAAACGACGGTTCCGGCTTTAATCCCAAAATCAGATCCGCTATGTTAACCTTAAGCGCTCATTTGTATTCTCTTTTCTTTCAAAAATAACATGTCAACCGACTACCTCAAACGCATACTGACCTCTCGTGTTTACGATGTCGCAATCGAAACATCCCTGGAACCGGCAACCCTGCTCTCGCAGCGGATTCAGAATACAGTGCTGCTCAAGCGTGAGGACACCCAGCCGGTTTTCAGCTTCAAAATACGCGGGGCCTACAACAAAATGGCCAATTTGCCCCCCGAAGCGCTCAAACGCGGGGTGATCGCCGCCTCTGCCGGCAACCATGCCCAGGGCGTGGCCATGTCGGCCAAGCGACTGGGCTGCCGCGCCGTGATTGTCATGCCTACTTCAACGCCAGCTGTAAAAGTGGATGCAGTAAAGCGCCTGGGCGGCGAAGCGGTGCTGCACGGCGACTCGTACAGCGACGCCTATGAATTTGCCTGCACCCTTGAAAAAAAGGAAAAGCTCACCTTCGTGCATCCGTTTGACGATCCCGACGTGATTGCAGGACAAGGCACCGTTGCCATGGAAATCCTGCATCAGCACCCTGGCAAACTGGACGCGGTTTTTGTGCCTATCGGCGGCGGCGGGCTGCTCGCCGGCATTGCCGCCTACATCAAACAGTTACGCCCGGATGTCGCCGTCATTGGCGTACAGACAGAAGACTCCGATGCCATGGCGCGCAGTTTTCGCGCCGGACGCCGCGTCCATCTGAACGACGTCGGTTTGTTTTCCGATGGCACCGCAGTCAAACAGGTCGGCAGCGAAACCTTCCGCCTGATTCATAAATATGCAGACGATGTCATTACCGTCAATACTGACGAGTTATGCGCGGCAATCAAGGATATTTTCCAGGATACCCGCAACGTGGTGGAACCGGCTGGCGCGCTTGGCCTGGCCGGCGCCAAGCGCTATGTTGCCGAGCACGGCTGGAAAAACAAAACCGTCATTGCCATTGCCTCGGGCGCCAACATGAACTTTGACCGGCTGCGTTTTGTTGCAGAACGGGCCGACGTGGGCGAAGCCCGCGAAGCCATCTTTGCTGTTACCATGCCCGAAGAGCGTGGCAGCTTCCGCCAATTATGTACGCTGCTGGGTGACCGCAGTGTGACCGAATTCAACTATCGCATTTCCGACGCGCAAAAGGCGCATGTCTTTGTCGGGGTACAGATCAGCTCACACGCTGAAGCCGACAAACTGGCCAACACCCTGCGCCGCAAGAAATTCGAAACCCTGGACCTGAGCCACGACGATCTGGCCAAGTCACATTTGCGGTATATGGTCGGCGGCCATTCGCCACTGGCAGATAATGAAGAATTGTACCGCTTTGAGTTCCCGGAACGCCCGGGTGCGCTGATGCGTTTCCTGGATACCATGAACCCGGAATGGAATATCAGCCTGTTTCATTACCGCAACCAGGGTTCTGATTATGGGCGGGTGCTGATCGGCATACAGGTTCCACCTGCCGACAAAAAGACGTTCAAACAATTCCTCTCGCAAATTGGCTATCCTTACGAGAACGAAAGCAAGAACCCGGCGTACAAGCTGTTTCTGTAAAAACAACCCGGACAGCAGTCAGCCATATAGGAAACATATGGATGGCGCACAGCGGGCAGATCAGGAGAAACCAGCCTGTTTCCCCTGATGGCTTTGCGCGGTCCGTGCTGGTCTATCCGGGCCCGGCCTGGCAACGTTGCTCAATACCGGCAGCCCCTGTCATCCCCACATACGCTCGCAACAGGTGCCGCCTGGCTGTGGGGCCATGCTTGCATGGCAAACAATGGCCGTGCTCAGAACTCACAGACCGTAAAGACGGACGCGCCATTTTCCCGCAACAATTTCGAACCACCCAGCTCGGGCAGATCAATAATAGCCGCCGCTTCCACGACGTTCGCGCCCAGGCGCTGCAACAGTTTGGCAGCGGCCAGCATGGTGCCGCCCGTCGCAATCAGATCATCCACCAGTAGCACGCGCTGGCCGGGACGAACTGCGTCAGCGTGCATTTCGACGCTGGCATTGCCATACTCCAGAGAGTATTCCTCGGCCAGTGTCTGAAAAGGCAGCTTGCCTTTCTTGCGTACCGGCACAAACCCCAGTTTGAGCTCATAGGCCAGCACGCTGCCCACGATAAAGCCGCGAGCATCAACGCCGGCGATCAGATCCAGCCGTTCGCGCATATACCTGTAAACAAAAATATCCAGCAGAACCCGGAACGTACGCGGATCTTGTAACACAGGTGTGATATCACGAAATGTAATGCCCGGCTTCGGCCAGTCAGGCACGCTGCGGATGGCGTTGATCACCATTTGATGCGGGTCAATCATGGTCATGATGTCAGAAACTCCTGTGACGGTGAAAATCAAACAACGACACTATAGCCGATTCACGAACGCCGATACCGGCGATTCGCTTGCCGCCCTTAATCGATGGGCGACACCTTGATGGCCGACGACACGCGCAATGCTTTTTCACGGGCCAGGTCGGTCGTTTGCGCCGCGGCCAGCGCCACCCCCATGCGTCGACGCACGAAGGACTGCGGCTTGCCAAAAAGACGTACGTCGGTATCTGGCTCTGCCAGCGCTTCGGCCACGTGACTGAAGCTGACGGCCTGTGCATCCACGCCGCCATAAATCACACTACTGGCCCCGGTGGCGCGCAACGCGGTATTGACCGGCAGCCCAAGCAGCGCCCGCGCGTGCAATTCGAATTCATTCTGAATCTGAGTGATCATGGTAACCATTCCGGTATCGTGCGGCCGCGGACTGACTTCGGAAAACCAGACCTGATCGCCTGCCACAAACAGTTCTACGCCAAAGACGCCCAACCCCTGCAAGGCGCCGGTAACCGCCAGAGAGATCTCTTTGGCCTGCTGCAGCGCTGCGGCCGACATGACCTGCGGCTGCCAGCTTTCCACATAGTCTCCGGCTTCCTGACGATGACCGATAGGTTCACAAAAATGGGTGACGATCTCACCGCTTTTCGGATCACGGGCCCGCACGGTCAGCAAGGTGATTTCATAATCGAAGCGGATAAATCCCTCGACAATAATTCTGCCCTTGCCAACGCGCCCGCCTTCCTGCGAGTACTGCCAGGCGTGCTGTACATCATCGGCATTGCGAATGAGTGACTGGCCTTTGCCTGAAGAGGACATGACCGGCTTGACCACGCAGGGGTACCCTATCTGTTCATCAATGGCCTGCTGCAACGCTTGCTGCGTATCGACAAAGCGATAGGGCGACGTGGGCAGGCCAAGCGTTTCGGCGGCCAACCGGCGTATACCTTCACGGTCCATGGTCAGCCTCGCTGCCAGTGCCGTCGGCGTGACCCGTACCTGCCCCTGCGCTTCCAGCTCAACCAGCAGATCGGTGGCGATCGCCTCGATTTCGGGCACGATCACATGGGGTTGCTCTGCCTCGATAATGCGGCGCAGGGCTTCCCTGTCTGTCATGTTCACCACATGGGCGCGATGGGCCACCTGGTGGGCCGGCGCATTTTCGTAGCGGTCCACGGCGATCACTTCGACGCCCAGGCGCTGCAGGGCGATCACGACCTCTTTGCCCAATTCACCCGAGCCGAGCAGCATCACGCGGGTTGCCGCGCTGGAAAAAGGGGTACTCAAAACAGGAGAAGCAGGATTGACAGTCATGATGGCATTGGTGATCAAGAAGATTGTACGGTTGCCATACGGGTCGGCAACGGCGAAAAATACCCGGTTCTTTCTGCTGGCACTTTAAAACACGCTAAATGGACACTAAAGGGACGCGAAATGGACACCAAAGGCACGCTGCAGACACGCTGGCCGGCGCAAACGCAGTTGCTCCAGTTCAACTTCGCAGCAACGCCATCACGGGGTCGATTACAGGCAAACAGGGTACGGACAGCGTCGATTATAAAACGCCTGCATGACAAAAACAGCGTCGCGCCGCCGACAGCCGATTTCCCTTGCGCGCCACAACCTGTGCCGGGCAAACTGCGCCGGGGTCGGCTGGCGACGGCTGCGCCGCTCGCCGGACGCCGGTTCCGGTTGCAACCCGCTGCAATGCGCATTTTGACAGAAGCCTGAAATTTATCCATCTTGCACTCGCGTTGCGATTAAAATTGCCGGATGGTCAATGAAATAGCATTTACTTCTGATGATGCCCTTGCCTCTGCGCATCGTACGCTGCAAACCGAAATTGCCGAGTTGCAGCACCTTGACGCACGCCTGGATGAACGCTTCGCCCAGGCGGTAGACCTGCTGCTTGCCAACACGGGCCGGGTTGCAGTCACGGGCATCGGCAAATCGGGACATATTGCCCGGAAAATATCGGCCACCTTCGCCTCCACCGGCTCGCCCAGCTATTTTGTGCACGCCGCCGAAGCCGCGCACGGCGATCTGGGCATGATTACCGGCGACGACATTATTATTGCCGTATCCTATTCCGGATCATCTCCCGAGTTGGCAACTATTTTGCCTATCGCACGGCGGCTGGGCTCGAAAATCATCGGCATTTGCGGTAACCGCTATTCCGAACTGGCCAGTCTGTCTGATGTTTTCCTGGACGTTGGCGTCACGCGTGAAGCCTGCCCCCTTAATCTGGCCCCCACCTCCAGCACCACCGTCACGCTCGCATTAGGCGATGCGCTGGCTATTGCGTGCCTGGAAGCGCGCGGCTTTGGCACGTCCGATTTTGCCCGCTCGCACCCCGGCGGCGCGCTGGGCCGCCGTCTGCTCACGCACGTGCGCGATGTCATGCGCCAGGGCAAGGAACTGCCCATTGTCGGTCCGGACACACCCATGCAAAAAGTACTCGAAGAAATGACAGGCAAGCGCATGGGCATGACGGTCATTGCCGACCAGACACGCAAGCCCTTGGGTATTTTCACCGATGGCGACCTGCGCCGTCTTATCATGCAAAAAGGGGACATCCGCCCGATTACGGCAGGGCAAGTCATGACCCCCCATCCGCGTACAATCGGCCCCGATGCGCTGGCTGCGGAAGCGGCCGCCGTCATGGAGCAACAAAAACTCTCGACCATGCTGGTGGTCAATCAGGAACAAACGCTGGTCGGCGCCCTGCACATGCACGACCTAATGGATGCAAAAGTAATCTGACGTATGAAACCAATCACCCCCCCCCATCCGGCCGAAGCACTGGTCCTTTCCAAAATCAGCCAGCCCGTGCGCGAGCTGGCGGCACAAGTTAAGCTCATCGCCTTTGATGTAGACGGCATCCTGACCGACGGCAGTCTGTGGTACGGCGAGCACGGCGAACTCATGAAGCGCTTTTGCGCGCTGGACGGACATGGCATGAAAATGCTGCAACAGGCAGGCGTGCGCGTGGTCTTGATTACCGGTCGCGAAGGAGACATCCTGACGCGCCGCGCCGCCGACCTGGGAATGTCGGATGTCTTTCAGAATGTGCGCGACAAGGTGGCCGTACTTAGCCAACTGGCAGGCGACATGGGGCTGGGCTTCGAAAACGTTGCGTTCATGGGCGACGATGTCATCGACCTGCCGGCCATGCAAAAATGCGGCTTCGCCATCAGCGTGCCCAACGCACCGCTGTATGTGCAGCAAACGGCCCATTGGACTACCACGTTGCCAGGTGGCAGTGGCGCCGTACGCGAGTGTACCGATCTGATCCTGGCGGCCCAGGGCACCCTTTCCGGCTTTTTCACGCCAGGCCGGATTACCGGCAACGTCATCCAGTAATGCGATGAAAGAACGTTTCCCTGCCCTTATCGCGCTGTTCATGCTCATTACACTGGTTATCTCAACCTGGTGGGCAGCCGATTATGCGCAGCGGGCGATTGATGTAGACCCGCCAGCACGCAAAACGCAGGAACCCGATTCGTGGTCGGAAAAATTCGTCATGCTCAGCTCCGATGCGAGCGGTGTGCCGATCAACCGACTGGAAGGCTCGCAGATGCAGCACTTTCCTTATAACGACAGTTATCTGATTACCAACGCTACAGCCACTGGCCAGCGCCCGGACTCGCCCCGTACCGTGGGCACCGCCGATACGGCCACAGTACTTGATGACGGCAACAAGATCATCATGCAGGACAACGCCCATTTGCATCGCTTCCCGCATGGCGAAGACAAGGCACTGGACGTCACCAGCGAGCAATTGATCATCTACCCCAATGAAGATATCATAACGACTGACAAACCGGCGCTCGTCATCAACGGCAATTCCCGTATGAACGGCAACGGAATGATGTATAACAACAAAACCAGAAAACTCGACGTATATTCCTCTTCCGACGTCTCCATCTCAGGGCAGGACAGTCAACGGCGTCGCACCATCATCCCCAACAAGCAAGGAAACTCCCCGCAATGAATGCGTCATCTTTCAGAATCACGACACCCGCGCTGTGCCTTGGCCTTTGTGCCCTGCTGGCCGGCACTGCGGCGCTGGCCCAGACGTCTGGTGGCTCCAACAACGCGGCAAATAAAGAAGAGCCTGACACCCAGGTCTTGTCTGATACCCTGAGCTATGATGATGCAAACAAAACCAGCGTTTTTACTGGCAATGTCATTCTCACGCGCGGCCTGATGAAACTGACCGCCGACAAGCTCAGCCTGCGCGAAGATGCGCAGGGCTTCCAGCATGGCGTGGCCACGGTCAGCAAATCGCGTTTTGTCTTCATTCGGCAGGAACGGCCCGAGAGCTACGAAGTGGTGGAAGCGCGCGGAGATCGCGGCGAGTACGATGGCAAACTGAACACGGTCAAGATGATCGGCCACGCCACGGTGACCCGGTTTGTTTGTGGCAAGCCGTTCGATACAGTCAATGGTGAAGTTGTCACTTTCAACAACCAGAACAATACCTACTCGGCAACCGGGGGCCCGTCGTCGGCGGCCCAACCTGGTCGGGTGCGCTCCATTGCACAACCGCGAGCCAAAACAGACCAGGCCGTGGCCGAATGCCGCAAGCTGTATAACAACAAGCCAATGCCCAGCACCATCCAGGCACCTGCCCAGGACGGCGGATCGGCTGCAACCGGCGCCGCCGGCAAAGCAACCCAGAATTAATGCATGAATACCTCATCCAGCTCTAGCCTGCAGACCAATACCATTGACAGTCTGGGGCAGCTCAAAGCCATTGGCCTGCAAAAAATATACAATGGCCGCAGTGTTGTCCAGGACGTCTCCATCTCCGTGTCCAGCGGCGAAGTCGTCGGCCTGCTCGGCCCCAATGGCGCCGGCAAAACCACCAGTTTTTACATGATCGTGGGGTTGGTGCCGGCCGATTTCGGACGAATTGAAATTGACGGGCGCGATATTACCGCTCTGCCCATCCACAAGCGCGCCCACCTGGGCCTGTCCTATCTACCCCAGGATGCCTCGGTATTCCGGCGCCTGAGCGTCGAACACAATATTCAGGCCGTGCTGGAACTGCAGGATGACCCTGACACCGGCAAGACGCTGACGCGCAAACGGGTCCAGGAACAACTGGAACTGCTGCTCGACGAGCTGCAAATTACCCACATTCGCAAGAACGCCGCCATTTCCCTTTCAGGCGGTGAGCGGCGTCGGGTTGAAATTGCCCGGGCGCTGGCCACCAATCCTCGCTTCATTCTGCTGGACGAACCCTTTGCGGGCGTAGACCCGATTGCTGTAATTGAAATCCAGCGCATCGTACGCTTTCTCAAAAGCCGCAATATCGGGGTCCTCATTACCGACCACAACGTGCGCGAAACCCTGGGCATTTGCGATCGCGCCTACATTATCAGCGCCGGCAAGGTGCTCACTGATGGCGAACCCGACTCCATTATTACCAACCCTGAAGTGCGCAAGGTCTACCTTGGCGAACACTTTAAAATGTAACTATCTGCTTGCCCCTGCCGCGCCCTGCCACAGGGGCGCAGGCAAGCAGGCCGCCGCTTGCCGGGGGGCTTGTATAAGTCCAAATAAGGTTTAAACTATCCATACGGACTGAAAAAACAGCTTTTCATCAACCTGTCAAAAAAAGGAGTTACGCCTCTCTCATCTTTTTATACTGACGCCCTGTCCTGTTTCGGCGTCTGCCTATTCAACTTTCAAAAGGAGCACACTATGAATCTTAATATCAGTGGCCATCATGTGGAAATCACCCCTGCAATTAAAGAATACGTAGTGACCAAGTTCGCCAAAGTCCTCAGGCACTTCGATCATGTCATTGACTCCCAGGTTATCCTGTCCAGGGAACCGCTGAAGCACAGCGCAGAAGTAACACTACGCGTGCCGGGCAAAGACATCCACTGCGAAGTCACGGACGAAAATCTGTATGCGGCCATTGATTTGCTTTCGGACAAAACCGACAGACAAGTCATCAAATACAAAACGAAAGCGTCAAATCACTCCAATGAATCGGCAAAAAGAATGAGTATCGGCTAGATACGTTGTACTTTTTTCCCGTTTTTCGCCTAAACCCGGCCGGATGGCCGGGTTTTAGCTTACCCTTCTATTTCTTATTGTAAGAACATCCTATAATTGCGGCATGAATCAACTATCCCGTATCCTTCCGCAGGAAAATATCCTGTTGGATGTCAATGTCACCAGCAAAAAGCGCGCCTTCGAACAGGCTGCGCTGCTGTTCGAAAACAATCAGGGCATTGCCCGCTCCACGGTTTTCGACAGCCTGTTCTCGCGTGAGCGACTGGGCTCTACTGCCCTGGGCCATGGTGTAGCGGTGCCTCACGGCCGCATCGCCAACCTGAAGCAGGCCGTCGCAGCCGTCATGCGGTTGAGCTCGGCCATCCCCTTCGATGCGCCTGACGGGCAACATGTGCAACTGCTGGTCATCCTGCTGGTGCCCGAAAGCGCAACCCAGCAGCATCTGGAAATACTGGCCGAACTGGCACAATTGCTCTCCAGCGCAGACACACGCAAGCAATTGCTGGGCAGCCCCAATGCAGAAGGCATTCATCACCTGCTGGCCCACTCTGCCGGCAATTAATCGGGGGCACGCTCATGCTCAGTATTCAGGATCTGGCAGCCGACAATGACGAAACGCTGCGTTTCACCTGGATCGCCGGCAAGGAAGGTCGCACCCGCCATATCCAGGATTCGTCGGCCAATACCTCCGCAGCAGACTTGATCGGGCACCTGAACGTTGTCCACCCCTCACGGATTCAGGTATTCGGCAAGGAAGAGCTGATCTTCTATAACCGCATTTCTGCCGTTCAGCGTGAAAAAATCCTGATCGAACTGGCCGAAGGGGGCGTACCGGCCATGATTCTGGCCGAAGGGCTGGACTCTCCCGCCGATCTGGTCAGCTTTTGCGCCCGCAGCAGAATCCCCTTGCTTTCAACCCCGGTAGATGCTGCGCATCTTATTGACGTACTGCGTATCTACCTGAACAAGCGTTTTGCTCCTAAAACCACGGTACATGGCGTTTTTATGGACGTGCTGGGGCTTGGCGTGCTGATTACGGGCGAGTCTGGGCTGGGCAAGAGCGAGCTTGCGCTTGAATTGATTTCCCGCGGACATGGCCTGGTGGCAGACGACGCCGTCGATTTTTCCCGCACCTCGCCCACACTGATCGAAGGCCAATGCCCCGACCTGCTGCGCAATATGCTCGAAGTGCGCGGGCTGGGCCTGCTGGACATCCGCACCATTTTCGGGGAAACCTCGGTGCGCCGGAAGATGCGCCTGAAGCTGATTGTGCATCTGGTGCGCGCCAACAGTGAAAAGTTCGAGCGCTTGCCGATTCAGGACCAGACGCAGGACTTGCTGGGCATCCCTATCCGCCGCGTCATGCTGCAGGTGGCAGCGGGGCGCAATCTGGCCGTTCTTGTGGAGGCTGCCGTGCGCAATACCATCCTCAAATTGCGCGGCATTGACACCCTTGGCGAGTTCATGGAGCGGCAGGCGGCCGCCATCATGGAAAACAGCAACCTCTGACGGGCAGTCGTTCTTTGCAGGATCGAACCGGCCCTTGCCTGCCGCCAGGCCATCAGCCGCAGAATATAATAGGAACAACAGAGGACGCACAGGTTTTACCGAACCAAATCCCGACCTGTTATATTTTGTCACGTGCCTATGGTTAAATAGGGTAAGAGACATAGATTTCGGCCACCAAGACTGCGCAAGAACGAAAAGGCCATTTTTCCGACCATCCATACGTTTTGTCCAGGATTTACACCCATTATGCTTCATGTTGTTCTTATTACCGGCATTTCAGGATCAGGAAAATCCGTTGCTCTGCGCCAGCTCGAAGACCTCGGATACTCCTGCATCGATAACCTGCCCGTCAGCCTGCTGCACGACCTGGTTGCCAACGCCAGGGAAAACAGCCTCAAGTCGGTAGCTGTTGCAATTGATGTCAGAACGCCGGGCGAACTGGCCGGCCTGCCGGAGGTCATTACCGCCCTTCGCAGCATGGGTCTGCCCATGCAAGCTATCTTTCTGGACTCCGATGACGAGACCCTGATTCATCGTTATTCCGAGTCGCGCCGCAAGCACCCGCTAAGCAACCGCATGCGCGAAACCACAGGAATTACGCCGTCTCTGGAGGATTGCATCACACACGAACGCAATCTTCTGGCGCCGTTGCGCGAGCAGGAACACGTGATCGATACCTCGGGCCTGACGCCCGGACAATTGCGCGCATGGGTCAAAGATGTGGTCGATCATGAAGAGCCGGAGGTCCTTTTGACCTTCGAATCCTTCGCCTACAAAAAAGGCGTCCCTAATGACGCGGACCTCGTTTTTGATGTAAGATGCTTGCCTAATCCTCATTACGACAGCAACTTACGCCCGCTTACGGGCCGTGATGAACCCGTGGCGGCATGGCTGGCTCAATTTGACAGCGTGCCCGCCTTAATCAACGATATTGCCGCATATATTGAAAAATGGCTCCCATTGTATATGCAGGATACGCGTAGTTATCTCACCGTTGCCATTGGTTGCACCGGTGGTCAGCATCGATCGGTTTACGTGGCCGAAGAACTGGCCAAGCGCTTCAGTTCCTACAAACCCTTACGCGTTAGGCATCGTGCCCAGTTGACACTATGACATGATGAAACGAACAACTTTAATACGCAACACCTTAACGACACTTATAACCGGCCTCTTTCTCGCGCCGATCGTCCATGCCGCCGGCATCGAAATCCGCGAAAACCAGGATTTTTCTAAACACATGGTTGCGCCGTCCGACGCCGTTGCGCCAGGGGCAAAAGCCAAAAAGCCGGCAGCGCCTGTGCAAAAAATGCGCATCACAGCCAACGGGGTCGTACCCGAAGCGGCCGATGACGCTGCGGTCGCTGCCAAACCCACGACAGCAGCCAAAAATCCGGCAAAAGCTGAAGTTGCGGTGACCGCCTCCCCAGCCAAGCCTGAATCTGACTCGCAGACAGTCAAGGGTGGCAACCGGGACGCCGCCAAGCCTGGCAATGCGGTCAAAACCGGCAATACACTGGCTAGCCGCACAGGGGCCTCGGTAAAGCCGGCTGCGACCACAGGTGGACAGCCTAAACGACAAGCCAAAGCGGAATCCCGCCTGGCGCAGAAAGCCAGCGCTCGCGCCGGCACACAACCACTGGCTGGCAAGGCCAATGAAGAAAAAACCACAGCAGCAGTCAAGCAGGCAAACGTTGCCGCAGCACCGGTGACGACAGCGCCCGCGACGCCCGCCGAGAGCAGCAAACCGCAACTGGTTGACGGCCTGACGATGCGCATCACGGAAAACGGCATTATTCCTGAAAGCGAGTACGAAATTCAGATGCCCAAAGAAGACGTCAGCCTGGCCAAACGGGACGATGCGCAACCTGCAGACAAGGATATTGTCACCAAGGCAAGGAAGGCGCTCTCCGGCACCAGCAGGTCCTACACAGTCAGAGGGATCCGTTACAAGCCAATGAGCATAGACGAGACCAGCAGTTTTTCCCAGGAAGGCATCGCCTCCTGGTACGGCCCGGGTTTCCATGGTCGCAAGACCGCCAATGGCGAGACCTTCAATCAGAATGCAATGACAGCCGCTCACAAGCGCCTGCCCATTTCGTCCTATGTCCGGGTAACGCGTGTGTCCACCGGCAAAAGCATCGTGGTGCGCATCAATGATCGCGGACCGTTCGTTGGCAACCGGGTCATTGATTTGTCTTATGGTGCCGCAAAACGCCTGGGCATTGTCAATCGGGGTAGCGACAAAGTGAAGATCGAACCCATTTCCAAGGCAGCGGCAGCGGGCGAACGCAGCACCGAAACACAGGTCAAAGCCAAGAAAATGCTGTAATCACACTGATCGCCGACACAACGTCGACATAAGCAACAAGGCCGTTCCCCTCCCGGGAACGGCCTTTGTGTTTTAACGCTCACTGTATGTTGGTCGCAAGCTGATCAGGCGCCACCATAGAGAACAGATCGCAGAAGATCACACAGCACTCAGTCTTGCGCTTCACTGTCCTGCTGCTTTAACTGCAGCGCTTTGGCGTACAGCACGTCACGCGGCAGACCGCTGAAAGCGGCAAGCAGTCTGGCCGTATCTTTCACAGAATAAGACCGAAGCATGGCGGCCACAATCTGCTCTGCGTCCTGGCCCAGCACCGCCGCCTCTTGTGTTGCTGCCTCATGAACAATCAGGACAAACTCACCCATCGTTCGCTGGCTATCCTGCGCGAACCAGTCGGCAAGCTGCCCTGCCGGTACGGTGGCAATTTGCTCGAACCGCTTGGTCAATTCCCGCGCTACGGTCACCGGACGGTCATTGCCTGCGATTGCAGCAATGTCGGTCGCCGTGCTGCGCACCCGATGCGGCGATTCAAAAAGAATAATGGCCGCCGGCACCGCACACCAGGTCTTCAGCCAGGTCTGCCGCGCCACGGCTTTGTGCGGTGCAAAGCCGGCAAAGACAAAGGCTGGATTTTCATCGCTGGTGGCGCCGCTACCCATCAGAGCGGCAATCACCGCCGAAGGACCCGGAATGACCCGCACCTGGTGCCCGGCAGCGCGCACTTCACTCACAATGCGCCCCCCCGGATCGCTGACCGCCGGCGCGCCAGCATCGGAAATCAGTGCGACCCGCTGCCCCTGGTCCAAATGGCGCAACAGGGTCGCCGCCGCCTGCGCCTCGTTATGCCGGTGCGCCGCCATCATCGGGGTCTCTATCCCCCAGGCATTGAGCAGCACGCGGGAAGAACGCGTGTCTTCGGCCGCGATCAGGTCGGCCTTTTGCAGCGCATATAACGCACGCGGCGACAGGTCGGCCAGGTTGCCGATCGGCGTCGCAACCACATACAAGCACCCGGCGGGCCAGTCCTGGCTGGCCAGGTCATGCAGCACGCGCTGCCATCGGGCGTCAAATTGTCCGCTTTCGGTAGTCATGGACTTCTCTGTGTGAAAAAATCATATCCGGACATTATCCCCGATAGCCATCGTACCCCTGTGGATCCATGCCGTGACTGGAAAAAAACCTGCAAAACACGCCTGCGGCGAGCCGCAGACGCCCGCGCCCATACAAAGCCACCAGCTCATCGCG
>NZ_JABUXU010000056.1 GCF_014897675.1 Advenella sp. FME57
CCAAACGGATCGATGATGGTCTTGTGGTCGGGTCTGACTCATGGCTCTTCTGACACCCCGCTGTCTGGGGGTTGTCCTGTTTACGACGTGTCGACTGGCTCGGCTCACTGTAATAAGTGCAGCCCAGCAGGCCGTCATGTCCTGATAGGAGTCTGGCGTGTCCCCGATAGTGAACTGACTGACGCCGGCTGAGCTGCGCACCCGAGAACTCGAAAAGAAGGGGCGCAGTTCCCATGATGAACGATAAGCAGGTTAAGGTCTACGGCGGGATCGACACGCACGCGGACACACATCACCTCGCGGTGATCGACCAAGCCGGGCGCCGACTGGCTGATGCCCAAATACCGACTACCGCGACTGGGTACCAGGCAGCATTGCGGTTTTTGGGTTCCTGGCCTGGATTGGTCAGCGTGGGCATCGAGTGCACCGGCTCCTATGGAGCCGCGGTCACCCGAGCTGTGCGGGAGGCAGGCATCACGGTGTTCGAGGTGAATCGACCCAACCGGTTCGACCGGCGACTCCACGGCAAGAGCGATCCCTTCGATGCTTATTCCGCCGCTGAGGCTGTGCTGGGTGGCAGAGCCAGCGCGGCGCCCAAGGGCGGGGACGGGCTCGTGGAGTCGCTGCGAGTACTGCGGACCTCAAGGTCCTCGGCGCTGCAGGCTCGGACTGCGACGATCAATCAGATTAAGGGGATGCTGATCACAGCCCCAGAGGATCT
>NZ_JABUXU010000057.1 GCF_014897675.1 Advenella sp. FME57
CCTTGATCCACCGATGCGAGTAGCCGGATCAAGCCGCGCGTGAAATGGAAATGCCCCTTCTGAACTGGGAAAATGATGATGTTCGAAGTCAACATTCCCGTTCAAGAAAGGGGCACCTCTCAGGTGCTATTCAACCACACACCCGCGTCTGTGTCTCACTCCTTCGACGATGCGAACCTGACGGCCACTACCGGGCTCGTCCCGATCATGAGCCTCGCCCAGATGGCGGGCCTGCCAGACCTCGCCGAAGACCGTCTGACCGTGACCACCACCGGAGCCGACAAGGGCGCGAACCCGGCACCGAAACTGGCTACCCTGGTCGCGGGAATGGCTGCCGGGGCCGACTCGATCGATGACATGAACATCCTCCGCCACGGCGGCATGCAACACCTCTTCGATCGTGTCTACGCGCCCTCGACCCTGGGGTCGTTCCTGCGCTCGTTCGCCTTCGGCCACGTCCGGCAACTCGACGCGATCTCTTCCCGTTTCCTGACCAACCTCAACGAGCACACACCGCTGCTACCAGCCAGCGAAGACACTGGACAAGCGATGGTGTTCGTCGATGTCGACGACACCGTCATCGATGTTCACTCCGCGTCGAAGCAGGGAGCCGGGTTCGGCTACCAAGGCAGTCGTGG
>NZ_JABUXU010000058.1 GCF_014897675.1 Advenella sp. FME57
TCATCGTATCCTCCTTATCAGGCAGGGCCCGGCTTCGGTCGGGCCCTTTTACCGTCTGCGCTGACCATCAGCACAGCGCAGATATTTTGCATTTATCGGGGGCGTGTTCAGACCGGGTTTGATTCAAATGATCGCTTCGTAATCTCCGACAGTTCCATTCATATTGACGATCTGCGGGAAGCTTTGCCTCATTGTCTTGTTGACTTCAACTGCATCGCTTTATTTTTACTATATGTAATGCAAGTCGGTATGTTTACCTGAAGGAATGAGCATCGCAATCAAGGTCTATTTGTACCCTCGGAAAATACGAGATTGACATAGGAATCATGATTAAGTAAATTAAAACCTGAAACCGGTGGGATCCGCCCCACCGGTCCCTGATCAATAAGCTGGTGCGCTATACGCTAGCAATACCAGCGATATACCGATCAGGATAAGTTGTAATACGATTCGTCTCATCGTATCCTCCTTATCAGGCAGGGCCCGGCTTCGGTCGGGCCCTTTTACCGTC
>NZ_JABUXU010000059.1 GCF_014897675.1 Advenella sp. FME57
GTGGTGAAGAACGCGTGGTACCGGTACAAGTCGAACAATGGGTCCTGTCCGGCAGTGCGTTTGGTCTCGTTGAGTTCAGGGATGCGGCGGACGACCAAGCGTCCGGGGGTGTGCAGGGACTTCTTCTTCGAGGTGAATGCG
This sequence comes from Advenella sp. FME57, assembly GCF_014897675.1. Classification (GTDB taxonomy): domain Bacteria; phylum Pseudomonadota; class Gammaproteobacteria; order Burkholderiales; family Burkholderiaceae_B; genus Advenella. The sequence goes on from NZ_JABUXU010000059.1 coordinate 142, forward strand.
GTGAACGGGACCTCGGCGACTTCGGCCTTCGAAATCCAGGCCCTGGTCTCTTCGTCGTAGATCGCTTCGGGGTATTCGATGCCAGTCCATGCGCCGTCGCTGATTGTTCCGATCGCTGCTTTGACCTTCTTGTCCATGCGGACCGTGATCGATACTTCAGCCCCGGCATCCCGGGCGGCTTTGGTCACAGTCGAGGAGTAGTACGCCGAATCAGCCCTGACCAGGGCTGGGAGGCCGGAGTTGATTCGGGTCGTGGTGGCCAGAGCGTCGGCGACGAACTTGTCAGCACCCCGGGCTGACGAGGTTGAGCCCTTGCGCAGGCGCTGGCCGACGATGATCTGGCTGGAGTCGC
>NZ_JABUXU010000007.1 GCF_014897675.1 Advenella sp. FME57
TCCTGCAACTGATTATAACCATCGGCCACCGCCTTGCCCGCCGGCCGGTCGACAAACGGAAACGACTCGATATCACTCATGCGCAGCGCTTTCATACGCAGGATGACAGCGGCCAGTGATGATCGCAGAATTTCCGGATCGGTAAATTTCGCGCGTTGGGCAAAACCCTCTTCGTCATACAGACGGATACAGATGCCCGGGCCGATGCGGCCGCAACGCCCGGCACGCTGGTTGGCCGAGGCCTGACTGATGGGTTCGATCTGCAGTTGCTCGACCTTGTTGCGCCACGAATAGCGTTTGACGCGAGCCAGCCCGCTATCGACGACAAAGCGAATGCCCGGTACCGTGAGCGAGGTTTCAGCCACGTTGGTGGCCAGGATCACCCGGCGCTGATTGGTATCGGGACGGAAAATGCGTTCCTGCTCCTGCTGCGACATGCGGGCAAACAGCGGCAGGATCTGGGTGCTGGGCGGATGGTGCTTGCGCAGCGCCTCGGCTGCCTCGCGTATCTCGCGCTCACCCGGCAAAAATATCAATATGTCACCGGCACCATGTGTGGCACACTCGTCAACCGCAGCCACAATGCCGTCAACCAGCTCTTTCTCGCCATCACGATCCAGGCGCCGCGCTTCGTTTGCTGCCGACCGTGTCGGCTTGGTCTCGTCTTCGTCATCCAGAAAACGTACCGGCCGGTAGCGCACTTCGACGGGGAACAGCCGACCCGACACTTCGATGACCGGCGCCGGTTTGCCATTGGCATCGGCAAAATGCCGGGCAAAGCGGTCTGCATCAATGGTTGCAGATGTGATAATCAGCTTGAGGTCGCGCCTGCGCGGCAACAGCACACACAAAAAGCCTAGCAGAAAGTCAATATTCAGGCTGCGCTCATGCGCTTCGTCAATAATGATCGTATCGTACTTGCGCAGCAACGGATCTTTTTGCGATTCAGACAGTAAAATGCCATCTGTCATCAGCTTGATCGCTGCATCCGGACCCGTCCGGTCGTTAAACCGGATCTGGTAGCCAACCAGCTCGCCCAGTGGCGTATTGAGCTCTTCGGCAATCCGGCGGGCAACCGAGGTCGCCGCCAGCCGTCTTGGCTGGGTATGGCCGATCAGGCGCGTACGGCCCCGCCCGGCCTCAAGGCAGATCTTGGGCAATTGCGTGGTTTTGCCCGAGCCGGTCTCTCCGCTGACAATGATGACCTGGTTTTCCTGCAGCGCCTGGGCGATTTCATGTCGTCGCTCGCTGACAGGCAGCGATTCCGGATAGGTGATGGGCGGGAACTCGCGTGGCGCACGCACAGGACGCGAAGGAGCGCTTTCGCGCGCATTCTGTGGTTTCTTTGCCGTATCAGTGGCCCTATCTTCCTTTTTTTTCATACAATTTCAATCAGTTCATTCAGCCAACATTATAATTTTGGCAGGCCGCATATACATCAGATAGCGGTATTTCACATCAATTCAAGGAACCCATACCACCGTGACCATTGCCCCCGACCCTGAAACCTATTCTGCCCAGGATGCACCTGAATTTGTTCCCGCACAATTTGTGCGATGGTTTCGCGATGTCGCCCCCTATGTGCATACCCTGCGCAATAAGACATTTGTGGTTGGATTTGGTGGCGATCTGATCCAGGCCGGCGCGCTCAATGCATTGATTCAGGATCTTTCCCTGCTTACCTCGCTAGGGGTGCACATTGTACTGGTTCACGGCTGCCTGCCCCAGGTAAACGAACAGTTGCGCCTCAAAGGGTTTTCCTTCCAGTTTGGTCGTGAACCGGAACCCACCTCTGCCGAGGCCCTGGAGTGTGCCAAGGAAGCGGCCGGTGAAATCCGGCTAGATATCGAGGCGGCATTCAGCCAGGGGCTGCCCAACACGCCCATGTCCAACGCCCAGATTCATATCATTTCAGGCAACTTTGTCACGGCCCAGCCCATCGGCGTGATCGACGGCGTCGATTTTCGTCATACCGGCAAGGTGCGCAAGTTCGATCTGGATGCCATGAAAAAAGTATTGTCCCACGGTGGAGTGGTGCTGCTCTCGCCAATTGGCTTTTCACCGACAGGCGAAGCATTCAATCTGGCGATGGAAGACATTGCCACCAGTACGGCGGTTGCCCTGCGTGCCGAAAAACTGATTTTCCTGACCCAAAACCGCATGCTGCGCGACAGCCTTGGCCAGATTATCACGGAAATTGCACGCGAAGATGCCGAAGCCATGATTCGCGACGGCACGCTTGACGTGGATACACGCAGTTATTTGTCCCACGCCGCCAAGGCGGTCAAGCGGGGCGTGGCCCGCGCTCACCTGATTCCATTCGATCTGGATGGCAGCATTTTGCTGGAATATTTCACCCATGATGGCGTTGGCACCATGGTGGTCGAAGACACGCTGGATGACTTGCGCACCGCCACCATTGACGACATCGGCGCGATCGTGCAACTGATCGAGCCGCTGGAGGCTGATGGCACACTGGTGCCGCGTGGCCGCCATGTGATTGAACGCGATGTAGAGCGCTTCACTGTCCTGGAGCACGACGGCGTCATTTATGGCTGTGTCTCGCTCAACCCGTTTCCCCAGGACCAGATGGCGGAAATGGCCTGCCTGATCGTCAACCCCGAATGGCAGGGCTCCGGTGAAGGAGAAATCCTATTGCGTCACACCGAAGCGCGGGCACGCGCCATGGGCATGAAAAAGCTATTCGTACTAACCACACGCACCTCGCACTGGTTTATCAAACGCGGCTTCGTTCAGGGTACGATCAACGATTTGCCCCAGGAAAAGCAAATGAACTACAATCGTAGTCGCAACAGTCATATCTTTATCAAAAAACTTTAAGCGAGAATTGCCATGGCCCGAATGATTCAATGTATCAAACTGAAAAAAGAGGCCGAAGGTCTGGACTACCCACCCTATCCGGGAGAATTGGGCACCAAGATCTGGAACTCAATTTCGAAAGAAGCCTGGCAGCAATGGACTGACATTCAAACGCGTATTGTCAATGAGAACCGCCTGAACCTGGCTGATGCCCGGGCTCGTAAATATCTGCAGCAGCAAATGGAAAGTTTTCTGTTTGACGATGTGGACGTCGAAGCCCAGGGCTACGTGCCGCCTTCAGCCTGAAACATTTCCGACAGCATCACACCTGTGATGCTGCGCTGTCATGCTGCACACTGTCTATTGCACACGCAATAACGACATCTTGACCGGGCCTGGCCCGGTTTTTTGTGGCCGGCACGGCACGGTAAGAGCCCCCTCTTTTAACGCTCACCTGCGCATTGCATGCGCCCCTTCCCTTGGCCATGAGCTTGCCTGCTTTGCTGCCTGCTGATACGAGAGGCAGGCTTGTCTGCTCCAGTGTCTGCCGATATGCAGGCGGTTATTATGGCAAAAAAAACTCCGCACTTTCATGCGGAGTCATTTATTATTGCTGCTTATTCATATTGGATATTGCTTACCGGGTATTGCTTACTGGATATCGTTCAGTGCAGTTCACTTCTCAATACCCCGGGGAACTGACGCGTGGAAAATGTCAGTTGTCTTCGCCCGATACTGGGGCTGAGGCTGAAGGCTCAGGCAGTTCTTCGTCGCCACGCGCCATGGATTCGACTTTCTTGACGCTGGTGTGGCGGGCGTCTTCGCCCTGCACCAGATAAATGACCCGCTCTGCCATATTCTTGGCATGATCGCCGATCCGCTCCAGGGCGCGGGCAATGAAGATCAAGTCTATACATGCCGAGGTGGTGCGTGGATCTTCAATCATATAGCTGCTCACCTCACGCAATATGCTTTTCCATTGCTTGTCGATCTTTTTGTCGCTGCGCACGACTTCAGCGGCCAAAATGGCATCCCGGCGCGCAAAGGCATCCAGGCTGCGATTGAGCATTTTCTGGACGCCGACGGCAAAGTGAGTCATATCCACGATCGGCTCGTAGCGACTGGGGCTTTCGTACAGGCGACGCGCCATTTTGGCGATTTTTTCGGCTTCGTCTCCTGAGCGCTCCATGTCAGTGAGCATTTTGGACACCGATATCACCAGGCGCAAATCCACTGCCGTGGGTTGCTGCAATGCGAGTACCTGGGCTATCGAATGGTCAATATCCATTTCCAGGCGATTGACTTCCTTTTCCCGCTCGAACACCCGTTCAGCCACGGTCAGATTGCCGTCGGCCAGAATCAGCATGCTGTCTTCGATCATTGCCTCTACAAGGCCACCCATGCGTAAAAAACGGGAGCGGATATCTTCGAGTTCCGCATCAAAGCGGGTATTGGTATGTTGTGCCATGGCGATGCCTGCAATAAGAAAGATAAGAGAAGTTTAAGACCGTTCAATGACAGGAATATGACATCAGCGTTCGCGAATGTCTACCCCCTGCTGCTTGGCAACCATCACCACAGCTGCCGGCTCAAGCGCAAACAGACCGCAAGTGACCACGCCGGCAATCGCGTTCATGGTCGTTTCCATCTCGCGGGCATCGGCAAGGCGCATACCTGCAACATCAAGTATCGGATTGCCATTATCCGTAATAAAACCAGCACGCACGGTCGCGGTAGCGCCCAGTGCCGCTATTTTTCGCATCACAATAGGTACGGCCATGGGAATCACCTCAAGCGGTATGGCAAAGCTGCCCAGCAGATCCACGCATTTTGTCTCATCCACGATGCAGACAAATCGTTCAGACGCAGCAGCCACGATTTTTTCTCGGGTATGCGCCCCGCCACCGCCCTTGACCATCTGCAGCAAGGGGTTGATTTCATCGGCACCATCCACGTAGACCGGCAACGGTTTGTTGGTTTCGGCCAAATCCAGTACCCGCACGCCCTGCTCGCGCAAACGCGCTGCACTGCGCTGCGAACTGGCAACGGCGCCGGCAAATTCTTTTTTGTATTTTGCCAGCTCATCAATGAAAAGATCGGCCGTAGAACCTGTGCCCACACCGATCACAGCGTCGGCACCAAAAAAAGGCCTGATGTATCCAACGGCAGCCTGCGCTACGTCGCGTTTCAATTGTTCCTGTGACTTCAGTTCCATGATTCTGCCTGTTACGAAAGATGGGCAGCAAAAGTGCTTTCTGCAAACCCGAATGTGGTCGCGCCGTCGGCAAACATTGTGACCGGGCGCTTGATCAGTGAAGGAAATTCTGCGGCCAGCGCCAGCCATTGCTGTTCGGTAGCGGGCGTTTTGCGATCTTCGGGCAAACCACGCCAAGTCTGAGAATTGCGATTGATCATCAATTGCGCCCCGCCTGCGGCAGCGGCCCAAGTCTTTAGCAGCGCGCTATCTGCCGGCTCTTCGCGATAATCGCTAAACTCAACCTGCTCGCCCCGCTCCTGCAGCCACTTGCGCGCTTTGACGCAAGTGCTGCACCGTTTCAGCCCGTATTGGCGTATTACACTCATTGCTTTGCACGTCCCTGAAAATAATTGGCAACAATCACGAATGCCCCAACAAGCAGGATCATCAGCGTTGCCAGCGCGTTGACTTCCGGTTTTATGCCAAGCCGCACGCGCGAAAAGACTTCGATTGGTAAGGTAGTATAGCCCGGACCATTCAGGAAGGAGGCAATAACCACATCATCCAGGGACAATGTGAAGGCAAGCAGCCAGGCCGACACCAGAGCGGGGACGATCAGCGGCAGCGTGATGGTAAAGAACACCCGCAATGGGGGTGCGCCCAGGTCCAGCGCCGCTTCTTCCAGCGAGCGGTCCAGTTCGCGTACACGCGACTGAATGACCACCGACACATACGCTACACACAGCGTAACATGGCCCAGCCAGATGGTGAAAATACCATTGCTTTCGGGAAAACCGGTAATGTTACGGATTTCGATAATCATCAACAGCAGTGAAATACCCAAAATGACATCTGGAATAACCAGCGGCGCATTCAACATGCCGATGTACAGGCCAAATCCCCGGAACGGACCCTTGCGCGCCAGCACATAACCGGCCCAGGTACCGATGATCACCGCTGCGGTCGCCGTCAAAACCGCAATACGCAGCGACAGCCAGGCAGCACTGAGCAGGGCACGATCCTGCGACAGGCTCTGGTACCAACGTAGCGAGAAGCCCGACCAGCTGGAGGCCAGCGCCGATTCATTGAACGAGAAGACAATCAGGCTGAGAATGGGAATATACAGAAACAGCAGGCCTGCTCCCAGAAACAGCCATTTGAGCCAGATATTTTCCTGTTTCATGCGTCCCGTCCTTTCAGGGCCCTGGCCTGACTGTACTGAAATATCACAAGCGGGATAAGCAGGAAAATCGTCATGGTCACGGCCACCGCAGCAGCCACCGGCCAGTTGGTGTCGGTAAAGTACTGATCCCACATCAGGCGACCCATCATGTATGTGTTGGTTCCTCCCAGCAGTTCGGGAATGACATACTCGCCCACCGTCGGAATGAAGACCAGCATGGCGCCGGCGATCACCCCGGGAACCGACAGCGGCAGCGTAATGGTGAAAAATGCCTTCCAGGGACGGGCGCCAAGATCATAGGCTGCCTGCAAAAGGCGCCGGTCCATCTTGACCAGGTTGGTGTACAGCGGCAGGATAAAAAACGGTAGATAGGTGTACACCAGACCGATATAGACCGCCATATCGGTGCGATAGATCTCTATGGGCGTCGAGGTGATGCCGGTCCACATAAGAAACTGGTTCAACAAGCCTTCGTTGCGCAAAATGCCGATCCAGGCATATACACGCAACAGCAGCGAGGTCCAGAAAGGCAGGATGACGGCCAGCAGCAGCAAGTTGCGCTGGCGCGGCGCCGAGCGGGCGATATAGTATGCCATCGGATAGCCGATAAGCACACACCACAAGGTGGTTACCAACGCCATTTTCAGCGATTTGAGGTAGGCACCGATAAATAGCGGATCGGTCAAAAGCAGCAGATATCCCTCAAAATGCAGGGACAACCTCAGTACCTCCTCCTCGATCTGTACCAGCGGTTCATAGGGAGGAATACCAAACGTGGATTCTGAAAAGCTGATTTTCAGAACAATGAAAAATGGCACCAGCAAACAGAGCACCAGCCAGATATACGGCGGCAAAATGGCCCACGCACGCTGATCGGGGCGATAGTTGCGCAGCGAGTGCAACGGTTTCATGACGGCAGCACCGTTGCGCTGTCTGGCCCCCAGGTTACAAAGACCTCATCGTCAATGCCGGGGGCATTTTCCTGCGCCAGTTCAATGCCAGGCACGCTGGCCTCAATGATCTTGCCCGCATCCAGACGGATCTGATAGAGCGTATAACTACCCATCCAGGCCACGTGCGTGACAATACCATGTCCGATATTGGTTTCATCATCGGGCTGATCAATCAGCACGCGAATCTGCTCGGGACGAATCGATACGAACACTTCCATGCCCAGCGGCTCGCTCACGCCATGATTGACAAACAGGGGACGCATCAGCTCATCGCTTTCGATCACGATATGGTCCGGCTCATCGACCACGATCGTGCCGGTAAAGATATTGGTTGACCCGATGAACCCGGCGACAAAGCGCGAATTCGGAAACATATAGACTTCCTGCGGGGTGCCGGTTTGCACAATCTGACCCTCGGTCATGACCGCAATGCGGTTGGCCATGGTCATGGCCTCTTCCTGGTCGTGGGTCACCATGACACAGGTCACGCCGACCTGATCAAGAATTCGCACCAGTTCAATTTGCGTCTTCTGGCGGATCTGTTTGTCCAGCGCCGACATGGGCTCATCAAGCAGCAACAGCTTGGGCCGCTTGACCAGACTGCGCGCCAGCGCCACACGCTGCTGCTGTCCGCCCGACAATTGTGAAGGCTTGCGCCGCGAATAGCCTGCCATTTGCACCAGGTCCAGGGCAGCGAACACGCGATCATGGATTTCCTGGCGATCAACGCCTTCTTGCTTCAACCCGTAGGCCACGTTGGCTTCTACGGTCATATGGGGAAACAGCGCATACGACTGGAACATCATATTGACCGGACGCTTATACGGCGCGATACCGGTCAAATCGGTCCCGTCCAGCAGGATCTTGCCCGAGGTTGGCGCTTCAAAACCGGCCAGCATGCGCAGCAGGGTTGACTTGCCGCAACCAGAACTGCCCAGCAACGCAAAAATCTCGTTGCGCCGCACAGTCAGATTGACCGACTGCACGGCAACGGTATCACCGAAAATTTTGACGACATCAACCAGCTTGACGAATTCATCCACATCGCTGGTTGCCACCGACAAATGCCGCTCGGCCATTTTATTTCCCTGCCTTGAGTTCGGCCCATAAGCGGGTCTGAAGGCGGGCAATTTTCATCGGCTGGGCTTTGATCACAAACAAGGTCTTGGCCACCTCGGCACCGGGGTAGATCATGGGATTGTCGGCGATTTCCTTGTTGACGAATTCGCGTGCCGCCTTGTTGGCATTGGGATAGAACATATTGTTGGTAATGTCCGCATGTACCTTGGGCTCTTCAATGTAATTGATGAACGCCATGGCGTTTTCCGGATGGGGTGCGTCCTTGGGCACGGCCATGGTATCAAACCATGCGGGCGCCCCGCCAGCCGGGATGTAATAGTCGATCACGTACTCTTTCTTGGCTTGCTTGGCGCGGCTGGCTGCGATCATGACATCGCCGGAAAAGCCATACACCATGCACAGGTCGCCCGAGGCCAGTTCATCGATATAACCCGATGAACTGAACTGGCGGATATAAGGCCGGATTTTTTTCAGAACGTCCAGGGCCGCCTGGTAATCTTCGGGCTTGTCGCTATTGGGATCCTTGCCCAGATAATGCAAGACCGCAGGAAATACCTGCGCAGCCTCATCCAGAATGGAAATGCCGCAAGACTGCAGTTTTTTGGCATTTTCCGGATCGAACAGCGTTTCCCACTTGCCCAGTTCCGCGCCGTCACCCAGGGCGGCTTTGGCCTTGGTCACGTTCAGGCCGATACCGTTGGTCCCGTAGCCCCAGGGCACCAGATACTGATTGCCCGGATCCACCTGCGCAACCAGGTCCATGATGGCCGGGTCAAGATTTTTCCAGTTGGGTATTTTTGATTTGTCCAGTTTCTGAAACAGCCCGCCTTCGATCTGGCGCGAGGCATAATGGGTTGACGGCACAACCACGTCATAGCCGGACTTTCCGGTAAGCAGCTTGGCCTGCAAAATGTCGTTGGTATCATAAGTGTCATAGCGCACCTTGATGCCGCTTTGCTTTTCGAAACCCGGAATCGTGTCCGGTGCGCTGTATTCAGCCCAGTTGTAGACATTGAGCACCTTTTCTTCGGCAGCATGAACGACATTTGCGGTGCAGGCCAGGGACAGCGCGAGAACAAGGCTACGGACAGAGGACGGTTTCATTGCGGTTTCCCCAAATCAGGTTAGAAAAAAAAGAAATAATAAAGGCATTTTTCTCCTGGGTCACCGATTTTTTCAGCTTTGCTGATATTGCTGTTGCAGCTGTCCCGAAAAAATGACGCCCTGCTCTCCGAGCAGCTTTTGCAGCGAGCGGCCCAGGCGTTCAAGTGACTGCTCGCGCAGTGTTCTGGTCATGGTCCGGCGTGATGACTTGTCAAAGTCGATCAGCCAGATTTTCTGCGCGTCATCCACCAGAATATTGTGCGCGTTCAGATCAGCGTGATAGACATTGGCATCATGCAGCTGGCGAATGGCGGCGCACACAGGCTCGACCAGTTTGATACTGGCTGGCCCTGCCTGGCCGATTGCCTGCGCCAGGGACACGGTATTATGCAATCTCTCGGTCATGATGGCAGCACGGTAAGTGACGCCGCGTCGCTGATATGAAGCGGCCATGGCTCGCGGCACAGGCAGGCCCTGGGCATGCAGCTCGTTCAGGAGCGCAAACTCGGCAAACGAGCGAGTGGTTTCCTCGGAGACCCATAAATAGCGTTCGTCAACAAACCGGCTGATCAGGCCCCCGCGATGATAATGACGCAATACGGCTTGCCCCCAGGGCGTGGAAAGATACCAGGCGGTATTGCGCCCCCCATCCGAGACCTTGGTCGCTTTATCGCCCCAGGTCCGGGGCGTGAAAATTTCAATGCGAGCCGGAATAGGAAAATCGGGGTGAACCCTGATGCCATGATGCATCTGGCGTACCGGCCGGTGGGTACTGTGCAAATCGGGATCAGCCATCTTTGTTCCGCATCCAGTCGGCAACGCCAAAGAACGAATGCAGCAAATGCTCCTGCAGCGGCGCCGGTACGTTGCAATCGATCATGGCGCGCCCCATGCAGGCGACCCATTCATCACGCTCCTGGATGCCAATGGCAAACGGCAGATGCCGGGCCCGCAACATGGGATGGCCGAATTTTTCAATATACCGGTCGGGCCCACCCAAATAGCCGCTCAGAAACAGGAACAGCTTTTCGCGTGCATGTTCAAGCGAATCTCCATGGACAGCGCGCAGGGCCTTGAAATCCTCTTCAATATCCATCAGATCATAGAAGCGTTCCACCAGGGCATGCAAACCAGCCTCGCCGCCGATCTGGTCATAAAAGGTCGTTGTGGTGTCCAGGTTTTCCACTATGTTCAATAGTCTTGCCATTAGTCGGCACTCCGTAAAATGAGTAGCGGGGGCGTATTTTTTACAGCACGCAAGGCCATTTTACCCCCTGCCCATGACGCGATGATCCCCAATATGATTCCGCTTATCCATGGCATGATACCGGTGGTGAGCGTGATGTCAAACACCTGCACCGCCAGCAGTTGCGCAATCAGTATTGCGAAGGCTGCAGCCAGTGTTCCCGACACCACGCCAATCACGATCAGTTCGCTGCGCTGAGCCTGATCCAGTTGCCGCGAAGTGGCGCCCATGGCCCGTAACAGGCTCGCTTCGTACATCCGTTCATCCTGGGTAGAGAGAAACGCAGTACTGAGCACGACAACGCCGGCCGCAAGCGTAAAGACAAAAAGAAACTGCACCGCCGCCGCCACGCTATCGAGAATGGTCTGTAACTGGCGCAAGATACCCGACACATCGAATACCGTGATGTTCGGAAATTGGCTGACGACTTCCTGAGTAAATGCGGCCTGCTGTTCCGGCAAATGAAAAGCCGTAATCCAGGTCGCCGGCTTATCCTGCAATACGGCAGGCGAGAGAATGGCAAAAAAATTGACTTGCATGGAGTCCCATTTCACGGTTCTCAGGCTGGTCACCCGGGCGGTCACCAGCTCGCCGGCCACATCGAAGGTCACTTCATCGTTCAGTTTTACACCAAGCTGGCCGGCAATATCATCTTCGAACGAGACTTCGGCGGCATCGGGATCCAGCCAGCGCCCGCTGGCAATACGGTTACTGGGTGGCAACTGGCTCAGCCAGGACAGGTTGAATTCACGCTCTGCAAGCCGCTGGGTGCGGTCGGACTCATAAGCCGAAGGATCCACGTCCTTGTCGCCGATCCGGACCAGACGCCCCCGCACCATGGGGTCAAGCAGCGGCGTGCCCAGTCCGGCCTTGACGAACATTTCGCCCAGCGCCGGTTTCTGATCCTGCTGAATATTGATCAGGAAACGGTTCGGCGCATCGGGAGGCAGGTTGTTCTGCCAGGCCGCCAGCAGATCGGTGCGTAGCAAGCCCAGCAGCAGGATAATCATGATGCCCAGTGTCAGCGCGCATATCTGCACCACCGTCATGCCGCGTCGGTTCACCAGGCCTGCCAAAGCAAAACGCAGGACCGGCCGCGACACCAGCCGGTGGCGCAATTGGGCCAGCAGGCGCAGGATGGCCCAGGTGATTGCCGCACATACCAGCATGGCCCCGATGAAACCTGCGGCGCTGATCAAGGCCAGTGTGGTGTTGCCGGTATGCAGCAACAGCAAACCGACCCAGATGACAATACCGACCCCAATGGCGATCAATGGCCGACCTGCGCCGACGTCCAGTTCGCGACGCAGCGCCTTCAATGGCGTCACCCGCGACAGGTGCATTACCGGTATCACGGAAAACCCGAAGGCCAGCACCCAGCCGGTCACCAGGCCAGCCACGCCCGGCGCCCAGGAGACCGCAGGCAAAGTTGCCGGAATCAGTCCGGCCAGAAAATACATCAGCACATAGTGCAGTGCCAGGCCCAGTACGACACCGGCAACCGAGGCAAACGTGGCGATCAGCAAAAACTCAATCGCAACCAGCTTCAGGATGGTTCCCTGGGTGGCGCCCAGGCTACGCATGACGGCAAGCCCGTCCTGGTGGCGCGCAGAAAACCGGCGGGCCGCAAGAGCAATGGCCACGCTGGCGATCATGACGCTTAAGACCGAGACCAGGGACAGGAACTGCTCAGCGCGATCGAGCGACGCCCGGATCTCGGGGCGGGCCGAATCGGTGCCAATGATCTGGCGCCCCTTGGCCGGCCTGGCTGTCAGCCAGGTGCGCATTTGCGTGACTGCCTCGGCATCGCCGGCCATCAGCAGGGTTTCCTTGACCCGGCTGCCCGGCACCAGCAGCCCGGTGGCCTGCATGTCCGCTTCGTTCATCATCAGGCGCGGGGCAATATTTACAAAGGCGACATTGCGATCGGGCTCATTTTCAATGATTGCCGATACCTGCAGTGTTTTCATGCCGACGCGCAACTGTGCGTCTGGCGCCGCCTGCAACTGGGCCAGCAATGCCGGGTCCACCCAAACCGTGCCTGCCGGTGGAATGTTCTGCACAGCCTGTCTGTTCTGGCTTTTTGCGTTATCGCCCGCACCCTGGAGCGTGACCGTTCCCTTCAATGGATAACCCTCTGACACCACTTTGATGGAGGCCAGCCTGGACTGCCGGTCAAACGTCACCATGGAAGGAAACTGCCAGGTCTTGGCCGTTTGCAGCGCCATCGCGTGGGCCTGCTCGACGACCTCCGGTTCGATGGGCGTATCGGATTCGAACAACAGATCTGCGCCCAGCACCTGGCCGGCGTTGTCATTCAGGCCCGAAGAGACGCGATCGGCAAGAAAACCCACGCTGCAGACCGCAGTGACCGCCACTACCAGGGCCAGCGCCAGCAGACGCAACTCCCCTGACAGCCAGTCGCGGCGAAACAGGCGCCATGCCATTTGCCATATTGCCAAGGGACCCAAAATGTTCTCCTGAAATGTAGAGATTTATTTCAATAACAGCAACGCCACTGTCAGATACAGGACGCCGGCAAAGATGAGTTTAAGTGTACGCTCGGGCAGATAAAAAGCCAGGCGCACGCCCTGACGGATCATCAGCATACCGCCCAGGGACAAGGCAATGCCCACCGTCCAGTCGGTATTGCCGTGCCACGAATAAGTAATGAGTGCCACCAGTGTACCGGGAAGTATCATGGACAGCGCCATCGCCTGCGCCGATGTCTGCCGAAACCGGTAGACCACCGTCATGACCGGCACCAGAATGAGCGAACCACCCACGCCGAACAGGCCGCCGATCGCGCCTGAAATAGAACCCAGTATGACATATTGTATAAAGCCCATGCGCCGGAGAGGGCCGGCCTCGGCCGCTTCGCGTTTTTTGCCCTTGCGCAGGGTCTGCCACACATAAAAGGTGGCCACTGAACCCAGGAAAAGCGCGAACAGATTACGCAGCACGACGGGACTCATGTCCTGCGCCACCAGCGCAGCCAGGTGCGTTGCAACCACGTTGGCGGCCACCCCGATGGCCACGCTGCGAAAATCAATGGGCGAGCGCTTGTGGTAATTGCGCAGTGTGAGCACCACATTGGACGCAATCATGAGCAGGGCCGTCCCCTGGGCCAGTTGCTGCGGCATGGAAAAAACCAGCGCCAGCATCGGAATGGCAATCAACCCGCCGCCGATACCGACAATGGCGCCCACAAACCCAATGGCTGCGCCCAGCGAAACAAACAACAGCAGATTCAGATACCAATCCATGCTTTCTCAATTCAAAACGGTTCGAGCCGGTAGCAATGCTGTTACCGCTCATCAAATATTCATGTCGAACGCGACCGGACTACAAACAGCACCAAGCCGCCATCACGACACGCCTGTGCGCAGCGCACCTGCGCCAGTCACTGGTCCTAAAACCAGTAGCCGGCCCTGAGGTTTATCGCCGCACCGCCCGTTCTGCGCTTGCTGCCTGCCGGTTGCCAAAATGGCACCGATTGTCGGGCCGCAAACAGCGCCCTGGATCGCCCGCCTTGCCTGCCCACTATCGGTCTCGCGTTTGATAGCGATCAGGGGCGTGCGTCTGCCGTGGCCATCGTGCAGACCAAGCCCGTGTCTAGCGAATCAGCTCCAGCACTTCGTCCAGGCGAGAAACAGCCTTGATTTCCAGCCCTTCTATCGGTTGCCTGGGCGCATTGTGTTTGGGAATCAATGCCAGGCTGAAGCCCAGCTTGGCCGCCTCGCGCAACCGCTCCTGCCCGCGCGGTGCCGGACGCACTTCACCGGCCAGCCCCACTTCGCCAAAGGCAATCAGCCCTTTGGGCAAAGGCTTGTTGCGCAGCGACGAGAGGATGGCCAGCAAGACGGGCAAATCGGTTGCGGTTTCGGTAATACGGACCCCGCCCACGGCATTGACAAAAACGTCCTGATCATAGGTCGCCACGCCCGCGTGACGGTGCAATACTGCCAGCAACATGGCCAGGCGGCTGCCGTCAACGCCCAGCGTCAGGCGCCGTGGATTGGGAACATGTGCGGTGTCGACCAGCGCCTGGATCTCGACCAACAGCGGGCGGCTGCCTTCCTGGGTAGCAACCACGCAGGACCCGGGTACATTGTCGGTGTGCTGCGACAGAAACAGTGCTGAAGGGTTGCTCACACCCTTGAGCCCCTTGTCTGTCATGGCGAACACACCCAGCTCGTTCACCGCACCATAGCGGTTCTTGAAGGCCCGGATCAGACGATAGGACGAGTCGGTTTCCCCTTCGAAATACAGGACCGTATCGACAATGTGTTCCAGGACACGGGGGCCGGCCAGTGTGCCGTCCTTGGTCACATGGCCGATCATGACCATGGCAACGCCGGTCTGCTTGGCAATGCGGGTCAGTTGCGCAGCGCATTCGCGTACTTGGGAAACCGACCCCGGAGCGGACGACAATTCTGCGGAATACAATGTTTGTATGGAATCGATAACGGCAACGGCAGGCTTGTACTGTTGCAACACTGCCTGAATGCTTTCAAGCTGAATTTCCGCCACCAGTTGCACCGCGCCGGTAGCCAGATCCAGGCGCTTGGCGCGCAAGGCAACCTGCTCTGCAGATTCTTCACCGGTGATATACAGCACCTGTGTGCGCAGCGAGAGCGCTGCCAGTGCCTGCAGCAATAGCGTTGACTTGCCGATACCCGGATCGCCGCCGATCAGCACCACACCACCGGGGACCAGCCCGCCACCGAGCACCCGGTCAAACTCGGATAAACCCGTGGGCTGCCTGGGTGTGTCGCGCGCTTCGATATCGGCCAGGTTCCTGACTGGCGCCGCTTCGGCCAGATGGGCATAACGATTGGGCGTAGCCGGCGCACTGCCCCGCTCTATGGTTTCCACCATGGTGTTCCATGCCTGGCAATGCGGGCATTGTCCCTGCCACTTGGCGCTGACGCCACCGCACTCCTGACACACATATACCGTTTTTGCTTTTGCCATACTGCGCCTGATTCCCACTGCCCTGCAAGGGCTGTCATTAAATGAATAAACTGCTTGTACAGCCACGTTACCGTCGCTGAATGAATGATAAATACGGCTGCTGGCAGCACAATCGCTCGTGCTACGAAGCAGGTTGCGAACCGCGCCCACCGAGGTCTTTAGCCAGAATCCTTGAAAAAAGCCCCAACGCCGCCATTGATGAGGAACGCCGTAACCGGCGCTCCTGACAAGGCCGCAATGCAAGCTCAGGAAGGCCCCTATAGGGATGCGCCGCCGTCTACGCCCAGATTCTGGCCGGTAATATAGGCCGCTTCGTCGGAGAGCAAAAAGGCCACGGCGGCCGCAACTTCTTCCGGACGTCCAAGGCGCTTCATGGGCACGCGCGTGAGCAGTTGTTTTTCTTCTTCGCTGCCGGTCGGCTGCCCCTTGCGGAAAAATTCAGTTTCAATGGGACCGGGCGAGACGGCATTGACGGTGATGCCATATTCAGCCAATTCCAGCGCCCAGGTTTTGGTACAGCCGATCAAGGCCGCCTTCGAGGCCGAATAGCTGGTGCGCCCGGCCTTGCCGCCTGCCGCAAGACTGGCAATATTGACAATCCGCCCCTCGCGTCGTACTTTCATTGACTCGACAAACGCCTGCGTCACCTGTACAGCCGCACGCAAATTGACATCATAGGACTGATACAGCGAAGACAAATTGACTTCGCCCAGGTTTTCCGCCAGCACGATGCCCGCGTTGTTGACCACCGCATCTACCGGGTATTTCTCACGTATCATGCGCAGCATTTCTTCGGTATGGCCGGCGTCGTTCAGATCGCATTGATACAGAAAACCCGGGAAATCAATATCACTGACCTGTCGGGCAATACCCACAACATGGGCGCCGGCATCGCTCAGACGACGGGTAATGGCCCAGCCGATACCCTTGGTGGCACCAGTTACAAGAACGCACTTATTTTTCAACGGATTCTCCTGAGTATTGAACATGGACCGGAACGCGTTGCGCCAATGCGCATAGCAGTTCGTAGGCAATTGTACCCGCGGCGGCGGCAACCTCATCGATATGCGGGCCCTTATTGCCCCAGAGGGTTACCCAGTCACCCACGGTCGCATCGGGTATCGGATCCAGATCGACGGTGAGCATATCCATTGACACGCGCCCCGCCAGTTGGGTTGCGACGCCGTTGACCCATGCCGGCGTACCCGACGGTGCGCTGCGCGGATAGCCATCGGCATAGCCGCAGGCCACCACGCCAACGCGCATATCGCGCGTAGCGGTATAGGTTGACCCGTAACCCACGCTCTGCCCCTGCTTGACCTGCTGGATGGAAAGCAAACGCGCCTGCAGCGTCATGGTCTGATGCAGTCCGAACTCTTCGCCGGTGGTATTGGCAAAAGGCGAAGAGCCATAAAGGCAGATGCCGGGACGGACCCAGTTGTCTGCGGCGCTGACAGCAAGCTGTGGATACCGCAACACAGCGGCCGAGTTGCACAGACTGATGCTGCCTTGGCAATGGCCTACCGTATCGTGAAAGACCGTTGCCGGCACATCGACCGCACCCTGTGCGCCGTCGGCATCGGCAAAATGCGTCATGAAACCGATACGCCCCACCTTGCCCTGCTGCTGCAAGGCCAGCAGATCCTGATGCACTCGATCAAACTGCTGTGGCGCAAAGCCCAGCCGATTCATGCCTGTATTGATTTTCAGCAAAACGTCCAGTGGCGCAGCCAGGGTGCTGGCCTGCAGCATGCGGATCTGCTCAGGATGGTGAATGGTGCTGACCACCCGGTTCTTCTGCAGTTCCGGCAGGTCGCGCGTCTCGAAAAACCCTTCGAGCATAAGTAGCGGCCCCTGCCAGCCGGCCTCGCGGGCGCGTACCGTTTCCTGCAGATCCAGCATCGCCAGCCCGTCGGCCTGCGCAAAACCGCCAATGGCCGTTTCCAGCCCGTGGCCATAGGCATTGGCCTTGA
The DNA here is from genome assembly GCF_014897675.1 of Advenella sp. FME57. GTDB lineage: Bacteria > Pseudomonadota > Gammaproteobacteria > Burkholderiales > Burkholderiaceae_B > Advenella. The sequence continues at coordinate 17,534 of NZ_JABUXU010000007.1, forward strand.
TAACGGCCCAGATATGCGTCGCGCCCCTCAGCGCCGGTTGCACACCGTCCGTAGTGGTTGCCGGGGCTTGCCGGGCATTGTCAAGGTACTGCCGGATAACGCTCAGATTGTGTGACATGGCCTGCTGTGATATCACTGCCCGGATGGGACGCGGCATGGTGTGGCTCCACTAGTCAATTTCATCGTACTTGAATGATCAGCGTAAATTATAATCATTGCATCACCACATTAGCGCGTATTCATGTCCGTCGATCATTATGAGAATTTCCCTGTAGCATCCATACTGCTGCCCCGGCGCCTGCGATCTGCGGTAACGGCCATTTATGCCTTTGCCCGACGCGCCGACGATATTGCCGACGAGGGTCAGGCCAGCGCCCAGGACCGTCTGGCCCAGCTCGATGCCTTTGACCAGGCCGTGGTTCAGATGCAGGCCAGACATTTTTCAGTCACGCATTTTGAAAACGTGCCCCAGTCCCTTTTTCTTGCCCTGCAACGCGAAATGCACCAGCACCAGTTGCCGGTCACGCCCCTGCGCGATCTGCTGGTCGCTTTCCGTCAGGACGTGCGGCACCGGCCGTTTCAGAACGACACGGACCTGCTCGATTACTGCCACTACTCTGCCAATCCGGTAGGTCGGTTGCTGCTGCATCTGTACCGCGTGACAGACCAGGCGTCGCTGCTGCAATCGGATCATATCTGTAGCGCCCTGCAACTGATTAACTTCTGGCAGGATATTGCGATCGATACACAACGCCATCGCTATTATCTGCCGGCCGAAAGGCTGGCAGCCCACGGCATGACTCATGCGGACCTTGATAAGCGGCAACTGAATCGGCGCTGGCCGCAGTTAATGCAGGAAAACACCGCGTTTGCACGTAAAATACTGCTTGCCGGTGCGCCGCTGTGTTCACGACTGCATGGCCGGCCAGGCCTGGAGCTGCGTATGATCGTCCAGGGTGGCATGCGCATACTGGAAAAAATTGACGCCGTTGCGGGCGACGTCTTTGACCACCGACCAACACTGAATAAAAAAGACTGGGCCCTGATTGCGTGGCGCAGCGTACGAAATAATTATTATGACACCTGACCAATATTGCCAAGAGAAAGCGGCGCGTAGCGGCTCGAGCTTTTACTACGCCTTTCTGTTTCTTCCTGCACAGCAGCGCCGGGCCATCACGGCCGTGTATGCGTTCTGCCGGGAGGTGGACGATGTTGTCGATGAATGCACCGATCCCTCTGTTGCCCGCATCAAGCTGGCCTGGTGGGGCAAGGAAATAAACAGTTTGTTCGAGGGTCGGGCCGAACACCCGGTGGCGCAGGCGTTGCAACCGCACCTGAGCCCATTCGGGCTGCGCGAAGAACAGTTCCAGGCCATTATCGACGGCATGCAAATGGATCTGGACCAGACCCGTTACATGGACTGGCCGGGCCTGCGCAAGTATTGCTGGCATGTGGCTGGCGTGGTGGGTCAGCTGTCGGCACAGATTTTTACCTACCAGAACGGCGAGACCCTGGCCTACGCCGAAAAGCTCGGCCTGGCATTGCAAATGACCAACATCATTCGCGATGTGGGCGATGACGCCCGGCGCGGACGGATCTATCTGCCGATTGATGACCTGCAAAAACATAATGTCAAGGCAGCCGATATCCTGAACAACCGGGAGACCGACGACTTTCGCGCACTGATGGCATTTCAGACGGCCCGCGCGCGCCAGCTGTACCAGGAAGCCGTTCAACTGCTGCACGAGCAGGACCGCCGGGCCCAGCGCCCCGGACTAATGATGGCTGCAATCTACTACACCCTGCTGTGTGAAATTGAAAAGGACGGCTGGCCGGTGCTGACCAGCCACATTTCCCTGACCCCCCTGCGCAAACTGATGATCGCCTGGAAAATCTGGGTGGGCGGCGGCAAGGGATTCATCCGTAAAATGCGAAAGCTGGATGTCCCTCAACGCTGACCACTCCCGGCCGCGCATTGCCGTCGTGGGTGCAGGCTGGGCGGGCCTGGCCGCCGCCTTCACACTCAAACGGGCCGGATGGCACACCGAGGTATTCGAGCAATCACCGGTACTTGGCGGGCGCGCCCGCAAGGCAGTGATTGCGCGCCGCGGTCTGGTGCTCGACAATGGCCAGCACCTGATGCTGGGCGCCTACCGCCACATTCTTGAGCTTATGCAAGAGATTGGCGTCGACAACGACCATGCCCTGCTGCGTCTGCCCCTGCAACTGACCTCGCTGGACGGCGCGTTGCACCTGTCGGTCAATACGGCCCATCCAGGACCACTCCGATTGCCCCTGGCGCTGCTTCGCATGAAAGGCCTGAGCGCTGGCCACAAATACGTCCTGTTCCGAACGCTATTGAAACTGCAATTGACTGGGTGGCATGTGGCGCCCGATACCGCCGTCCTCGCCTGGCTGCAAAAACAGCGCCAGCCGACTGCGCTGATCCGTCTTTTCTGGGAACCCTTGTGCATTGCCACGCTCAATACGCCGATTGGCGATGCGTCAATGGCGCTGTTTGCCGTCGTGCTCAGGGATAGCCTGGCGGCCGGTGCTGATGCCAGCGACCTGATCCTGCCGCGCGTCGATCTGAGTGCCCTGTGGCCTGAAGTGCTTGCGCCACAACTGACAATTCATGCCAACATGCCGGTGCATGGCTTGAGCGCCGCGCCCGGCGGCTATCGACTACATACGGGCACGGGCAGCTGGCCGCCCAGGCAGCCGCGCCAGGCGCCGGATAACCGTGCTGCCGGGCATGATCACGCCGAGCAAGGCGACGCCGTTTTCGATGCCGTGATCCTGGCCGCACCGGCGCGCATGTGCCATCGCCTACTGTCCCGACTCATGCCCAATCAGGCGGACAACCTGAACGGCGCACCGATAACAGACGATCATGCGCAGCCCGACATCAATGACCAGCGCCAGGCAGCGTTGGCAGAAAAATCTGCGCTGCTCGACCAGTTGAATGCCTTCCAATACCATGCGATTGCCACATTGACTGTGTTTCTGGAGCGCGCCTTTCCCTTGCCCGGCTGCATGTATATGCTAAAGGAAAATCGCCAGGCCGGGCACGACGGGCAGTGGCTGTTCAATCGCAGCCGCTTCATGCATCCCGATGCAGCCATCGGATCTGTCGACACCGCCTCTGCCAACGCGACAACACCAGGCGCTGCCAATGACCGCTTTTCACATGCAATTTCAATTGTAATCAGCCATGCAGACCATCTGATCGGCACTGGCCGGGACAATATTGCCAATGCGATACTGTCCCAGGTTCGCGACCAGTTGCCCACCGGCGTAACGCTGCCGCAAGTCCTCGGTTTCGAACTGATCATGGAAAAGAGAGCGACGTTTGCAGCCACCCCCGGGCTGGCCCGGCCCGATTGCGTGACGCCCTGGCCTGGCCTGTTCCTGGCCGGCGACTGGACCAACACCGGCTACCCGGGCGTACTCGAGGGCGCTGTCATGAGTGGGCTTGCTGCAGCCCAGGCAGCCCAGGCGTATTGACCAGCAGAAGCACGAGTGCAACCCGTTCAGGCTCACTGCGCTGATTTCGGCGGTCGCTTCATGGTATGGACGCTGACAGACCCTGACTGCTATCGCTTCTGGAGCCGCTTGTAGACCGATGAGAAACCTATGGGACGTCTTATGATTTGGTTTCTTGCGGCCGAATCACCCCGGCTGGCATCGTATTGCCCGCCGCAGGTCTGGGTGCCACAAGCAAAGGCACGAAACGATAAAGGTACAGGCCGAACGCAACAATCCATGCCGCCGCCGACAGATGTAGCATCGGCACGCTGACCACGGGAATCATCAATGCAATCAGACGCGTCACGGTCGCGATGAAAACCAGAATATAACTGCTGACCATCAAGCGGTCTGCCTTCAGTGCGCGACCCGTATGCCCCAGCGCCGTGCGCGTTATCATGCCAATGATCATGATGGAGAAGCCTCCCATGGCAATGACATGCACGTACGCCGCCTGTCGCGCCAGCAACAAAGGACGCCACCCAATGAAATAGCCGGCGGCCAGCAGCAGGCCGATGCCCAGGAAAAACCACGCAAGGTACAGCACCCACAACAACGGCACGCGGACCACGGCTAGCGGCTTCCATTGGACGAGCTGATACAGGGCAACGGCGCCCGCAACCGCCGCTCCCATAGCCAGCGCATAGTCCTGTTGCAGGACGACAGCTAGCATGGCCACAGCGCAGGCAACAAGCTGCACCAGACCGGAGCGCTCATGTGCAGGAATCTTCAGACCGGTAATGGCCCGGGTGGCAAAAAACGGGATAACCCGCCGCGCGATGAGCAAGGTAATAAATACCATGCAAAGAATGCCAACGCGCAACACCTCGGTCAGCAGCATTGCCCTGCCCTGCGCAACTGCCACCAAGTACAATACGTTGGTCAGCCCCAGCACCAGCACGGCCCATGGCAGGATGTAGTTGCGTTTATTCCTGGCTTTGAAAATCACCCGCCAGAGCGCCACCGCCGCAATCAGATAAAACAGCGTATCGCTCACTGCGCCCAGCACGAATGCTGCCTGCCCCGGTATTAAAAATGCCAGCCGCGCCACCAGCCAGCATAGCGCCAGCATGCCTAACGCCGCCCCCTTCAGAGGATTATTGCCCGTCCAGGTGGCGCTGGCCGTGGTCAGGAAACCAACCGCAATCGTGGCGACAAAGCCCCACAGCATCTCATGCGCATGCCACCAAACGCCACTCAATTGTCCTGTCAACAATTGCGGCGTAAAAACCCAGATGGCAATTGAAATAAGCGCCCAGGCAGCGCCGCATATATACAAAGGACGAAACCCGAGAGACAGGAATGCGGAAAGGGAAAAACGCGATTGCGCAGGAGTGGATGCTTGCATGATAAATCGTGCCGGTCAGAGCAAATAATATGTATATTATATACATATTTTATAAAAAGACCGATTTACTCACCCGCCTGTGTCTGTTCCAAGTCAGGCGCGCAACGCAGATACGTCGCCCAAGGCCACCGTGGGCCGGCCGCGAACCAGTATGCGACCCCAGCCTTTGTATTCAAATGCGAACGACAATGCAGGGTCGCGGTGCACGCAATTTTTGCCACCACCACACACTACCGTCGCAGGTCGTTTCGTACACAGACCCTCGCCTGCCAAGGTCCAAAAAAAAGTCGATCCACCGGATCGACTTTTTGTTTTGCAACTAGGATGATTATATTTCAATTGCTATAAATTCAATTGTCACCAGCCTCGCCCATGCCTGATCAGATCAGTGCCCGCGCCTTGATGTAGTCACGTATGGCTTCCATATCATTATCCATAATGACCACTTTCTGCGGCAGATCGGCCAGCGACTTCAGATGGTCTGGAACGGGCGCCTGCTGGCCAGTTGCCTCCAGAATGGTCTCGCCAAACTTGGCGGGCAATGCCGTTTCCAGAACCAGCATCGGGATGCCCTCTTCGACGAATGCCTGGGCAACCTTTACGCCATCGGCCGTATGCGGGTCAATCAGAATGCCTGCTTGCTCTTGCACCCGGCGAATTGTATCCAGGCGATCCGCGTGCGTGCTGCTGCCGCCGACGAAACCAAACTCTTCGGTAAAGCGCGCTTTTTCTGCAGACAGGTCAAATACCCCTTCCTGCTCCAGCTTTTTCCAGGTTGCCGCCAGTCGCTTGGCATCGCGACCCAGCAGGTCGAATACAAAGCGCTCGAAATTGGAAGCCTTGGAAATATCCATGGACGGGCTGGACGTGGCAAGGGTTTCGGCGCTGACGCGCGGACGATAAACACCCGTACGGAAGAACTCTTCCAGCACATTGTTCTCGTTGGTTGCCAAAACCAGGCGATGAATCGGAAGCCCCATCCGGCGGGCGAAATGACCGGATAAAATATTACCGAAATTGCCCGATGGCACCGTGAACGATACCTTCTGGCCGGACACGTCGGTGCCGGCGCTGACCGCCTCATCGGTACTGCGCAGCCACGCCCAGAAGTAATACACAATCTGCGCGCAGATACGCGCCCAGTTGATGGAATTGACCGCACCCAGGTGGTAATTGGTCTTGAACGAAACATCACCGGCCAATGCCTTGACTATATCCTGGCAGTCATCAAATACGCCTTTGACCGAGATATTATGAATATTCTCGTCCATCAGCGAATACATCTGGGCACGCTGGAAGGCGCTCATGCGGCCATGCGGCGACAGCATGAAGACAGAAACGCCCAGCTTGCCGCGCATGGCGTATTCCGCCGCAGAACCTGTGTCGCCCGAGGTGGCTCCCAGAATGTTCAGCTTGCGGCCTTCGCGCGCCAGCACAAATTCGAAAACCTGTCCCAGAAACTGCATTGCCAGGTCCTTGAACGCCAGCGTGGGTCCTTCGGACAAGCCCACCAGTGTCATTGACTTGTCCAAAGGCTTAAGCGGCACAATCTCGCTGCCGGAGAAAACCGATTCGTTATAGGCTGCCTTGCAGATGCGCTCCAGATCGGTGCGCGAAATATCGTCAATGTACAGGCTCAATATTTCCGTGGCCAGTTCAGCATAGGACAGCGAACGCCACAGTTCGAGCTGCTTGGCACTAACCGAAGGAATGCTCTCGGGTACCGCAAGGCCCCCATCGCGAGCCAGTCCTTCGAGAAGGATTTCGGAAAATGCAACCGGGCTCATGCCGCCACGGGTTGAAATGTATTTCATTATTGCTCCGTTATTCCGGCATCAAATACCAGAAACAAGAAGACACGCCCCTGCTGCTGGGGTCGTGCCGGTCAGATCAGTCAGTCCAGATGTTCCAGGCGGATACGCGTAATGGACGAATGCACGAAAGGCATGGCTTCAATGGTCTTGATCGCCGTATTGACGTCGCCTTCCCTGGCCTGGTGTGTCAGGAAAATAATGATGGCGCGGTTTTCGCCATCCTGTTCCTGCATCATGGAATTGATGGAAATCTGATGATCCGCCAGGATCCGGGTCAAGTCGGCAAGCACGCCAGAACGATCTTCCACCGACAGACGCAAATAGTAGCAGGTGCGCACGTCTTCCATATTCAGAATAGGCGTGTCTGACAGCGCGCTTGGCTGAAAGGCCAGATGAGGCACACGATTGCCGGGGTCGGACGTATGCAAGCGGGTCACATCGACCAGATCGGCCACCACAGCCGAGGCCGTGGCTTCGGAGCCCGCACCGGGACCATAATACAGCGTGTCACCCACCGCATCGCCATTGACAACCACTGCGTTCATGGCACCTTCTACATTGGCGATCAGCCGCTTGGTCGGCACCAGAGCCGGGTGCACCCGCAGCTCGATACCCTGATCGCGACGTCGCGTGATGCCCAGCAGCTTGATGCGATAACCCAACCGTTCCGCATAGACAATATCCTGTTGATCCAGATCGGCAATGCCTTCGATATGCGCCTTGCTGAACTGAATGGGAATGCCAAAGGCCAGGGATGCCATCAGCGTCAGTTTATGCGCCGCGTCGATTCCCTGAACGTCGCCCGCCGGATCAGCCTCGGCATAGCCCAGTTGCTGGGCCTGCGCCAGCGCGGTCTCGTAAGGCAGACCGTGCTCGCGCATTTGCGACAGAATGAAATTCGTGGTGCCGTTGATAATACCGGCCAGCCACTGGATACGGTTGGCCGTCAGGCCTTCGCGAATCGCCTTGATAATCGGGATTCCGCCAGCGACCGCGGCCTCGAACGCCACCATGACGCCTTTCTTGCTGGCCAGGGCAAATATTTCATTACCGTGCAGGGCGAGCAATGCCTTATTGGCCGTCACCACATGCTTGCCGTTTTCAATCGCGGTCAGCACCAGTTCACGGGCGAGCGTGGTGCCGCCAATGAGTTCGACGACAATATCCACCTCAGGATCGTCCACCAGGCCAGCCATATCATTGCTGACCGGCACTTTATCACCGAATACGGCCACCGCTTTGGCCGGTGTACGCGTGGCCACTTTGGACACCACAATCTGGCGTCCGGCGCGCCGTGATATTTCCTCTGCATTGCGCGTCAACACCGCGTAGGTGCCACTGCCTACAACCCCAAAACCTAATAAACCTACCTTCATTGGATTCATTTTTTCAGAAACCCGTCTTTTTTGAACATTTCTTTAATTCCTCTGATTGCCTGGCGCGTACGTTGTTCGTTCTCGATCATGGCAAAACGCACGTGATCGTCGCCCAGATCGCCAAAACCGATACCCGGCGATACAGCCAGCTTGGCATCGGCCAGCAGTTTTTTGGAAAATTCCAGTGATCCCATTGCCTTGTAGGGCTCGGGAATTTCGGCCCAGATGTACATCGCCGCCTTGGGAATCTCAACCATCCAGCCGACTTCGTGCAGCCCCTTGACCAGCACGTCGCGGCGATTCTTATAGTGCGCAACCACTTCGGCGACGCATTCCTGCGGGCCTTCCAGGGCAGCAATGGATGCGACCTGGATAGGCGTGAATGTCCCATAATCGTGGTAGCTTTTCATGCGAGCCAGCGCATTGACCAGCTCGGCATTGCCCACCATGAAACCGACCCGCCAGCCAGCCATATTGTAGCTTTTACTCATGGTAAAAAATTCAACAGCCACATCCTTGGCGCCAGGCACCTGCATGATGGACGGCGGCTGGTAGCCATCAAAGGTGATGTCGGCATAGGCCAGATCGTGCACGACCAGAATATCATGCTCTTTGGCCAGCTTGATCACCCGCTCGAAAAACGGTAAATCAACGCATTGCGCCGTGGGATTGCTGGGAAAACCCAGAATAATCATTTTCGGCTTGGGAATGGACTCGCGCACTGCCCGCTCGATTTCCTCGAAGAAATCCAGCCCTTTTTTCATGGGTATGGAGCGGATATTGGCGCCGGCTATGACCGCACCGTATATATGGATGGGATAGCTGGGATTGGGCACAAGCACGGTATCGCCCTTGTCGAGCGTGGCCAGCATCAGGTGAGCCAGCCCTTCCTTGGATCCGATAGTCACAATGGCTTCCCGGTCCGGGTCCAGAATAACGTTATAACGGCGTGAATACCAGTCTGCAATCGCCTTGCGCAGGCGCGGAATGCCTTTGGATACCGAATAACCATGAGTATCGGGACGGATCGTCGCCTCTACCATTTTGTCAACGATATGCTTGGGCGTCGGTCCATCCGGATTACCCATTGACATGTCGATGATGTCCTCGCCACGTCGACGCGCCGCCATTTTCAGCTCGCCGGTAATGTTGAACACATAAGGAGGGAGCCTTTCTATACGTGGGAAGTTTCTCATGACGGACCTGGAATAAGTGAAGGAACAAAATTAGGGTGAAACCAGTAAATCTAGCCTATATAAGACCGTACGGCAAACGATTTTGCCTATGCACAAAAAAAATTTGCAATGGCCGTGTCATTGCAGTACAAAAAAAGATGAGATCCGGACATTGCCAAACCGGCGACTGCCCCCAGGCAGCGACGCCGCAAGCGCATCCGGCATTTCTGGTCCGGTATCACAGCCGTGCGATCTGCTGCGCCCACGTAGCGCAAAATATCGCAGGACCACTATCACATATATGAAATACAGTTAGAATAAGATAAACGCACAAGGAGTCTTTGTGGAACTGAAAAGAGAACAGCCAACCGCATTAAATACGGTCACCCGCTATGGGGACCACTTCATCGAAGTCAATGAAGTCGAATATACCCATGCCATTGCGTTTCGCCCCGAAGGTACTGTGCGCCCGTGGAACGTGACCGCTGTCAGCGACATTACAACAGATCAGCTGATTCTGGCTGCGGACATCCGTAAGGTTGAAGGCAACCCCATCGATTTTCTTGACGACGCCCCTGCCACCAAATTTGAGAACACGCCTGAAATTTTGCTCGTGGGCACCGGTTCGCGCCAGCATTTTCTGCCTGCAGCAGTGACTGCGCCCCTGCTGGCCGCGCGCGTGGGCATTGAAGCCATGGATTCGAAGGCGGCTGCTCGCACCTATAATGTACTGATGGCTGAAGGCCGCAATGTTGCTGTCGCGCTCATGCTCAGCGAAGGAGAATAAAATGACCAGTCCCCCCACCATCGGCAAGAAAGCGCCGGCATTCAAGGCCGAGAGCCAGCTTGGTCCGGTCACCCTGGCCGCACTGAAAGGCAAAAACGTCGTGCTGTATTTTTATCCCAAGGACAACACCCCCGGATGCACGACCGAAACCCAGGGATTCCGGGATGCGCTGAGCGATTTCGAAAACGAGAACACCGTCATACTGGGCGCCTCGCGCGATTCGCTTAAAAGCCACGAAAATTTTGCCACCAAGCAAAATGTGACCTTTGCCCTGTTGTCCGACCCCGACGAAACATTGTGTACACAATACGACGTTATCAAGATGAAGAACATGTACGGCAAACAGGTACGCGGAATTGAACGCAGCACCTTTCTGATCGATGGCACGGGCAAGCTTGTGCAGGAGTGGCGAAAAGTGAAAGTGCCTGGCCATGTTGATGCCGTCCTTGAAGCAGTGCGCGACCTGAATGCCGCGCAACAGGATTAGTCCCACCCGGGCCCTGACGGGTACCCTTTTCCATGGTGCAACCGCCCATGGAACAACAGCCATGTGAGAAACTATCTATGCCACTTCCAAAGCTGCCTGCCAAACCTGCCGACATCCTGGATATGACGGGAATGCCGGTTCCAAAAGCCTCCAAGGAAGATACCGCGACCGCGGCGCCCCGTGGACGCAAGCGTCAGAAGCAGGACCAACCCGGCACGGTGGCAAGCGTCGACGCAGCCAATGCAACCGACTACGCCCGGCCGGATGTCGCTGATACAGCATCGGCCGGCATCGCTGTGCCAGCCGATATGACAGAACCGGCACAGGCCAGAGGAGGCGCCAAGGTGGCAACAATCGCACCGCAGGCGCGCGAGCAGGCCGATACCAAAGGCCGGCGCACCACCACCGCGCGTCGCGCCGACGCAGGTAGCGGCACCGCGCCTGCCGGGGGCAAATCGGGCAGCACACGCGGCGCACCGGTACGGGCGGCAAACACGGCGGGCAGCAACGGCTTGTCCAAACTCTTTGTCCTGGACACCAACGTACTGCTGCATGACCCTACATCGATCTTCCGCTTCGAAGAGCATGATATTTTCCTGCCCATGATGATGCTCGAAGAGCTGGACCATCACAAGAAAGGCATGACCGAAGTGGCACGCAATGCACGCCAGGTCAGCCGCTCGCTGGATGCGCTGGTGGCAGAGACTGAAGATATCCTCAAGGGCATGCCGCTGGACGCACTGGGCAACAAGGATGCAACCGGCCGCCTGCTGTTTCAGACGCAGAATATGGAAGGCCGGCTTCCCGTAGACCTGCCCAACGGCAAGGCCGACAATATGATCCTGGGGGTAGTGCAAACCCTGCATCGTGAACAGCCGCAACGCCAGATCGTGCTTGTCTCCAAAGACATCAATATGCGCTTGAAGGCGCGGGCGCTGGGTCTGGAGGCCGAAGACTACCTCAATGATCATTCGCTGGAAGACTCCGACCTGCTGTATGACGGGGCCATGCTGCTGCCGAACAATTTCTGGGCCAAACATGGCAAGGATGTCGAATCCTGGATTCAGGGCGGCACAACCTACTACAAGATCAAGGGACCGCTGTGCGCCGATTTCGTGGTCAACCAGTTCGTTTATCTTGAAGGCGACTCGCCGCTGTACGCCCAGGTTCGTGAAGTCAACGGGAAAACAGCCGTGCTGGCCACCCTGCGAGACTATACCCACAAGAAAAACAATGTGTGGGGCGTCACCGCACGCAACCGCGAACAGAACTTCGCGCTCAACCTGCTCATGAATCCGGATATTGACTTTGTCTCGCTGCTGGGCCAGGCAGGTACCGGCAAAACCCTGCTGGCGCTTGCCTGCGGGCTGACCCAGGTGCTGGAAACCAAGCGCTATACCGAAATCATCATGACCCGGGTAACCGTGCCGGTGGGTGAAGACATCGGGTTTCTGCCGGGTACTGAAGAAGAAAAAATGCAACCCTGGATGGGCGCGCTCGAAGACAATCTGGAGTTTCTCAATACGGGCACCAAGAATGACGGTTCGTCCGGCGAATGGGATCGCAGCGCCAGCAAGGAAGTGGTCAAATCGCATATCAAGATCAAGTCGCTCAACTTCATGCGCGGGCGCACTTTCCTGAACAAGTATCTGATTATCGATGAAGCGCAGAACCTGACGCCCAAGCAGATGAAAACACTGATCACCCGGGCCGGCCCCGGCACCAAGATCATTTGCCTTGGCAATATCGCACAGATTGATACGCCCTACCTGACCGAAGGCAGTTCGGGCCTGACCTATGTCGTCGACCGCTTCAAGGGCTGGCCGCATTCCGGGCATATTACGCTGCAAAAAGGCGAGCGTTCGCGCCTGGCCGACTATGCCGGAGATGCGCTGTAGCCTTGGTTGGCCAATCGTATCGGAAGGCAAAGGCCGGTGACACCCTCTTCAATGAAGCGGATCACCGGCCTTTTTTGTTTTTAGAAAAAAGAATACATCACCACAGGTTCAAGGTGATTTTACCTAATGTCCATGTCTTTGCGCCACACGCGGTCAGGACACCCATCGCTGGTCCATCGCATCGGCCCACAAGCCAGTCAGACCAGGCCCTGCGAGTCAATTGCCAGACGCCGGCACATGCCATTTGCCACCACAAGACCACAAGATATGCTGCGCAATTACAGCCACCACGCGCTTGGCCCCAGGTAAATCCGGTGCAGGATTGAGTACAATAGCCGCACCATTCAATCCTTAACGTAGATACGCGCAATGTCCCAGTCCCTGCTTCGTTTCCTGAAAATCGACCGTTTCACCCTGTTGTTGATCGTCGCGGTTATTATTGCGTCTGTATTACCCGCGCATGGTCGGGGCATGCCCGTCGCCGAGCTGGTCACCAACCTGGCCATTGCACTGCTGTTCTTCCTGCACGGCTCACGCCTGTCACGCCAGGCGATCATTGCCGGCGCGACACACTGGCGGCTGCATCTGGTCATTTTTTCCTGCACGTTCATTCTGTTTCCCCTCTTGGGTGTCGTTCTGCGCCCGGTGCTCGAACCCATGCTGACACCGGACCTGTACAAGGGTGTACTCTATCTGTGCGTGCTGCCGGCCACGGTGCAATCGGCCATCGCCTTCACCTCGATCGCCCGCGGCAATATTCCCGCGGCCGTATGCAGCGCATCCTCGTCCAGCATACTGGGCATTTTCATCACGCCCATGCTGGTTAATTTGCTGATTGCCGATAGCAATGCAACGGCAGACTCACACCAGGCACTGGAAGCCATTTGGCTCATTACCCTGCAGTTGCTGGTTCCCTTTGCGCTGGGGCACTTTAGCCGCCCGTGGACCTCGGGGTTTATCGGCCGGCATGGTTCCCTCATGAAGTTTGTGGATCAGGGCTCCATCCTGCTGGTGGTCTATGTTGCATTTTCCGAGGCGGTCAATGAAGGCCTCTGGCATGAAACACCGATAGGTGCCCTGATTGCAGTTGTGTTTGCCAGCGTCCTGCTCCTGGCCATTGTGCTGATTCTGACTTCGCTGATCGGTCGCCTGATGGGCTTTTCGCTCGAAGACCGTATCACACTTGTATTTTGTGGATCGAAAAAGAGTCTGGCCAGCGGCCTTCCCATGGCGCAGGTGCTGTTTGCAGGTCAGGCGGTCGGCGCCATTATTCTGCCCCTGATGATCTTCCATCAGATCCAGCTCATGGTATGCGCGGTCATCGCCGCCAGGCTGGGCAAGCGACCGCAAGAAACCCCGGTTGACCAGGATGACGAGACCTTGCTCAAAAAACCGACATAACAAAGAACATGAGGCAAAGCGCATAGCGCAAAGAACACAGAAAAAAGGGGCAGTGCCAGCAACACGCAGGCACTGCCCCTTTTGTTTTTTTATTCTGCGATAAAACTGTCGCCCGGGCCGGCGTAATTCATAAACTTGGTAAATTCACCAGCGAACGTCAGCCTGACCGTACCAATGGGGCCCGCACGCTGCTTGCCGATAATGACTTCGGCAGAGCCTTTGTCCTGACTATCGGGGTGATACACTTCATCGCGATAGATAAACAGGATCAAGTCGGCATCCTGCTCAATCGCGCCCGATTCACGCAAGTCACTCATGATAGGCCGCTTGTTGGTGCGTTGCTCCAGGCCCCGATTCAGCTGCGACAGCGCAATAACGGGACATTCCATTTCCTTGGCCAGGGTTTTGAGCGAACGGCTGATTTCAGAAATTTCGGCAGTCCGGTTGTCGTTTTTGGACAAGGCATTGCCCGACATCAGCTGCAAATAGTCGACCACAATCAGGCCCAGCTTGCCACACTTGCGCTTTAGCCGGCGCGCGCGTGAACGCAGCACCAGCGGGCTTAATGCCGGACTCTCGTCAATGTAGATTTGCGCTTCCTGCAATAGCTGCATGGCGTGGGTCAGCTTGGGCCAGTCCTCATCCAGCAACCTGCCGGTACGCATGCGCTGCTGATCCAGCTTGCCGATAGAGCCGATCATCCGGGCCGCCAGTTGCGTGGCTTCCATCTCCATGGAAAAGACAGCAACAGGCAAGCCTTCGTCGATCGCTACGTGTTCGGCAATATTCATGGAAAACGACGTTTTACCCATGGCCGGCCGACCAGCCACAATGACCAGTTGGCCCGGATGCAAACCCGTGGTTTTGCGATCAAGGTCAACAAAGCCGGTGGGAATGCCGGAGACATCACCGTGATTGCCATCACCCAGCTCTTCAATCCGCTTCAGGACATCGACCAGCAGATCGCCTACTTCCTTGAATTCACTGCCCGAAGACGAGCCCTCGGACACTTGCAGGATACGCGTTTCGGCCTCGTCAAGCAGCTGGCGCGCTTCCTTTCCCCGGGGATTGAGCGCCTCGGACGCGATTTCGTCGGCAAACGTCACCAGCTTGCGCAGGATCGCCCGCTCGCGGACAATTTCGGCATAGCGAATAATGTTTGCCGCTGACGGCGTGTTGCGCGTCAGCGCATCCAGATAAGCCAATCCGCCGATCTCGTCCGACTTGCTCTCGAGCACCAGCGATTCGTGCACGGTAATGACGTCGGCCGGACGGTCCAGATTGATCAATTTACAGATATGTTGGAATAACAGACGGTGATCATGACGATAAAAATCATCTTCATTGAGCAGACCGCTGATATTCTCCAGTTGCGCATTGTCTATGAGCAATCCGCCAAGCACGGATTGTTCCGCCTCAACCGAATGAGGTGGCAGGCGCAGGGAATCCAGTTGAGGATCAGGAGCATTCATGGCAGGGTAAACCGGGAAATTGATAACGTGATGATCTGTTGCTGGCAGAAGTGGCAACAAAACAGGATCAAAACGACACAGGCAAAGATGTCATTATACGCAGTTCGCCACCTTGGCGTGAGGGAGTCTGTAAAAACAAAGAGCCGGATCAACCGGCTCTTTGGTGTACTGCTACAGCGATCAAGGCAAATGGATTACGCCATTTCGCCCACAACATTGACAGTGATGTCAGACACCACATCAGCGTGCAGATAGACCTGTACGGGGTATTCGCCAACCGCTTTGAAGGCACCGTCAGCCAGGCGAATCTGGTTTTTTTCGACGCCTTGGAAACCGGCAGCTACCAGACCGGCCGCGATGTCCATATTGGTAACAGAACCGAACAGACGACCGTCCACACCGGCTTTCTGGCCGATTTTCAATGTGTAGCCATTCAGCTTTTCAGCCTGGGCTTGGGCGGCAGTCAGTTTTTCAGCCTGGGCTTTTTCCAGCTCCGCGCGGCGGGCTTCAAATTCGGCGATTGCAGCTTGCGTTGCACGACGGGCTTTTTTCTGTGGAATCAGAAAGTTGCGAGCATAGCCGTCTTTCACACGTACCACTTCACCCAGGTTGCCGACATTGACAATTTTCTCGAGAAGAATAACTTGCATGATGGTTTCCCTGATTAGTTATGGTTATCTGTGTACGGCAACAGAGCCAGAAAACGTGCGCGCTTGATTGCGGTGTCCAATTGGCGCTGATAGTGCGCTTTGGTGCCGGTCAGACGTGCAGGAATGATTTTGCCTGTTTCTGTGATGAAATCACGCAGGGTATCGATATCTTTGTAGTCGATTTCTTCGACGCCAGCTGCCGTAAAGCGGCAGAACTTGCGGCGTTTGAACAATGGATTTTGCTGAGGAAACTTATTGCGTTTATCCTTGCCTTTTTTCATGAAAGCCATGATATTGCCTTTTATGTATGCGAGGGTCTGGCCCTCTGAATTTCAATAGTGAGCGTACCGCTCATTCCGTTATGCCAGGATGCCTGGTGATGGCGATGGGTCCGTTGTGTTTGCTTCGCCGGGAAATTGAACCTGCTGGATATGCAACACCAGCCTGCTTGAATTTTTCCTTGTAGGCGCCAAAAATCCGCGTACGCGCATTTCGGCTCCCAGTGGCAATGAGGCGAGCTTCTGCCCCCATTGGCCGATGGCCTTGGCCGGAATCGTCATCTGGACGAGCCGCGGCAGACCGGCTTCAATCACTTCGGACTCATGCGTCAGGATCAGATCCAGCACCGGCATTCCTGCCGGTGTATGCCTGAGGGCGCCCATTTCAAGTATGCGGGCCTGCAGGCTAAGCTGGTTCATATTGATGCCTGGCGCAATGCGCCATTAACCCGCGTTTTCCTGTTCTGATGTCTGCTCGGTGGTCGCCTTGCGGGCTTCTTCACGCTCTACAGATTTCATCATCACCGACGCACCGGTATGGGGCTTGCTGGCCTTGATAACCAGGTGACGCAGTACGGCGTCGTTGTAGCGGAACGCATGCTCAAGCTCATCCAATGCAGCTTGTGAGCATTCGATATTCATGCAGACATAGTGAGCTTTGACCAGTTTCTGGATAGGGTAAGCCAATTGGCGGCGGCCCCAGTCTTCAAGACGGTGTACGGTACCACCGTCGCCTGTTACCGTTGCCTGGTAACGTTCGATCATCGCGGGCACCTGCTCGCTCTGATCCGGGTGAACAATAAACACTACTTCGTAGTGACGCATAGATAACTCCTTGTGGAATGTCCGCAATAAGGCATTTGAATTGACAGCCAGCTGTACATGACAACCAGTGCAAGACAGAACACCAAATCGCAGGGGGCAGCCCGCCGGCACTACTGGTTGCGCAATTAGCATACTGGCGGCATTGTCATTGTTTTAATGGCTAAATAACCAAATCAACGACCGCAAGATACGCGCAACCCCGCACCGGGGCGAGCAAGAAACCGTAGACTATAACACGAAAAAATCAAAAAGACCACCGACGGTGATCTTTTTTACGAGCCAAGATGCTGATTTACCACTGTTTTTTTCTCAAAGCGGCGTTTGCGCCCGGCCTACCAGCGGCGGGATGTCGCTAATGCCGCTCCGATAGGGGCAAGCTGCGCTGCTAGCCTTCTACTACTGCGTAGGCACTGTGGTTATGAATAGACTCGAAATTCTCGGCTTCTACCCTGTAACTGACAACGCCGGGCAGCTTCTGGAATACCGCAGCGACATCGCGCACCAAGTCTTCGACGAACTTCGGATTGTCATAGGACCTTTCGGTCACATATTTTTCATCGGTCCGCTTGAGCAACCCCCACAGCTCGCAGGAGCCCTGTGCCTCGATACGCCGGATCAAATCGTCCAGCTCATAGTGCTGCTCGGCGATCAGACTGACCGTGACATGGGAGCGCTGGTTATGCGCCCCGTATTCGGAAATCGCCTTGGAGCAGGGGCATAGGCTCATGACAGGCACCAGCACGGTTTGCTCGACCACGGCCTGCTCCCCTTGCGCCTTGGCCACCCAGGTTACCTGATAGTCCATCAGGCTTTCCACGCCGGACACCGGCGCCGTCTTATTGATGAAATAAGGAAAGGTTGCCGTAATATCACCCTTTTCGGCATGCAGCAGCGGCAGCATCTCGAGCGCCATGGCACGAAATGTTTCGGCTGTCATGGGCCGATTGCGCCAGGTGTTGAGCAGCGCCATGAAACGGGACATATGCGTGCCCTTTTCGTGCGCCGGCAGCATCACCGTAAACGTCCATTCGGCAATGGTTGCCTGCACCGAGCCGTCGGCCAGTTGCAGCAACATAGGCTGCTTGACCTGCCGGATACCCACACGCTGTATGGTGATATGCCGCTCGTCCAACGTACTTTGCACATCGGGCATCAGCACCGACGGTTCAATTTGAGAATTCATTTATTCGCTCTATAATTTATTTAATCAGCCAGCGCTAACCGAAACGCCGGGCGATCGCCTGCTCTATTCCGGCTGCATCCAGTCCGACACTGGCCAAAAGGCCCGCCTGGTCGCCATGATCAATGAAAACATCCGGCAATCCCAACTGCAGCAGATCGCAACACAGGCCGTTGGCATGCATCAACTCGGCCACCGCACTGCCTGCGCCACCCATGATAGCGCCCTCTTCCACGGTGACCAGTTGCTGGTGAGACTGCATCAACGCCAGCAGCAACGTGTCATCCAGTGGTTTGACAAACCGCATATCCACCAGCGTTGCATTGAGTTTTTCCGCGACAGGCGCTGCAGCATGCAACAATGTACCAAAGGCCAGGATAGCCAGCTTTTCGCCCTTGCGCCGCACCACGGCCTTGCCCAGGTCAACCACATCCAACGCGCTCGTCACTTGTGCACCGGATCCGCTGCCTCGCGGATACCTGACAGATGCCGGGCCAGCATGCTGATAACAGGTAGACAGCAGCAAGCGGGTTTCGTTCTCATCGGAAGGTGTGGCAATAACCATATTGGGGACGCATCGCAAAAATGCAATATCGTAATTACCGGCATGTGTCGCACCGTCAGCGCCCACCAACCCTGCGCGGTCCAGCGCAAAGGTGACATCCAGATTCTGCAGGGCCACATCATGAATGAACTGATCATAGCCGCGCTGCAGGAACGTCGAATAAATGGCCAGCACCGGCTTGAGCCCTTCGCAGGCAATTCCCGCGGCGAACGTGACCGAATGCTGCTCGGCAATGCCGACATCAAAATACCGTTGCGGAAACCGTTTTTCAAACTCGACCAGCCCGCTGCCCTCGCGCATGGCGGGGGTTATCCCGATTAGACGCGAATCCTGTTGCGCCATATCGCAGAGCCAGGCGCCAAAAACCTGGGTAAACGTCTGCTTGCCCGGCTTGGCCGGTTTCTGGATACCCAGCTCGGGGTCAAACTTGCCGGGTCCGTGGTACAGCACCGGATCGGCTTCAGCCAATTTATAGCCCTGACCTTTTTTGGTTATAACATGCAGAAACTGCAAGCCACCCAATTCCCTTAAGTTCTGAAGGGTTGGCACCAGTGAGTCCATATCATGACCATCGATGGGGCCCACATAATTGAATCCCAGCTCCTCAAACAACGTAGCCGGACTGATCATGCCCTTGGCATGCCCTTTGACGCGCCGGGCGATGTCCAGCATGGGCGCGGGCATATGTTCAAGCACGGCACGTCCGACATTCTTGGCATCGCGATACAGCCCGCCGGACAACAGTCGCGCCAGATAGCGATTGAGTGCGCCAACCGGTGGTGAAATGGACATATCGTTGTCATTCAGGATCACCAGCACATTCACGTCTGGCGTTACGCCCGCATTGTTCAGCGCCTCGAAGGCCATGCCGGCGCTCATGGAACCGTCGCCGATCACCGCGATATGTTGCCGGTCGATACTTAGGTTCCTGGACGCAACTGCCATACCCAGCACCGCAGATATGGACGTTGACGAATGGGCGGTGCCGAACGCATCATACTCCGACTCGCTGCGACGCGGAAAACCCGAGATGCCGCCATGCTGGCGCAACCCCGGCATATCCCCGCGCCTGCCGGTCAGGATCTTGTGCGGATAGGATTGATGACCGACATCCCAGACAACACGATCATGCGGCGTATTGAAAACATGATGAATGGCCAGCGTAAGCTCTACGGTGCCCAGATTCGATGACAAATGGCCCCCCGTGCGCGATACGGAATCCAGGATGAAGGCACGCAACTCTGTCGCCGCCATCTTCAGTTGATGCTGGCTGAGTTTTCGCACGTCGGCGGGTAAATCAAGTGTATCTAGTAACTTTGTCATGAAATCGTCTTGGATGCCCGGCGCTGCAGATCCGCAACAGCCGGGCAGAATGAATCGCGGATTGACCTCAAAAGACTGTCAGGATTTTCGATGGATAATCAGGTCTGCCAGTTCCCGCAGTCGGCAGGCTGGCTCACCCAGCGGCTTGATGGCATCCAGGGCCGCTTCATGCAACTGCTGTGCAAAGTCTCTGGATTGCGCCAACCCCATCACCGAGACATACGTGGGTTTGTTGTCCGCCGCATCCTTGCCCGGCGTTTTACCCAGCGCCTGCTGATCGGCGGTCACATCGAGAATGTCGTCAACAACCTGGAACGCCAGGCCCATGGCCGAACCATAATTTTCCAGCGCCATACGGATATCCGAATTGGCAGCAGTCACAATCGCCCCCAGTTGTACGCTGGCTTCGATTAACGCCCCAGTTTTGAGCCGGTGCATAAATTGCAGTTGCTCTGGATCAAGACGCGTGTTGACGCTGGCCAGATCGATGGCCTGCCCCCCCACCATGCCCTGGCTGCCGGCAGCCTGTGCCAGCACATTGACCGCCTGAACCACAAGCGCCGGCGCGACCGACATTTGCGCCAGTTGCGCAAAGGCCAGCGGCTGCAGCGCGTCGCCTGCCAGCATGGCGGTTGCCTCGTCAAACTGGATATGCACGGTAGGCTTGCCGCGTCGCAGGACATCATCATCCATACAGGGAAGATCGTCATGGATCAGCGAATAGGCATGGATCAGCTCAACAGCAACTGCGGCGCGCGAAAGCGTGTGCTCCAGTGCAGAAGGCAATGCGCTTTGTTGCGCGCTTGCCTGCCCGGCCGCATACACCAGCGCCGCGCGCAGACGCTTGCCTGAGCCAAGCGCGGCATACCGCATGGCCTGGTGCAACTTTGTCGGCGTTTCGTCGGCTGGCGGCAGAGCTTTGTCCAACGACCCTTCAATCTTTTCAATGCAGGCCGGCAACCAGTCCTGAAACGATACAACCATGGCGTTCATGATTCGGACGATCCTGTCTCGCCCAGGGGAACCAGCATATTATTGCGCAGCACACTAATCTGCTGTTCAGCAGCATCCAGCTTATCCTGACACACGCGCGCCAGCCCAACACCCCGTTCGTAGGCAGCAATGGAAGCCTCCAGCGACATGCTGTTGTCTTCCATTTGCGTCACGATCGATTCGAGCTCGCCCAGCGCCGCTTCGAACTGATCGGGCAATGCCACAGTGTCGGTTTTTGCATTCTCAGTCAAAACCAATCTCCAATGCTTTCAGTTGTGCAATTTGCTCATTGTACGAAATCAGCGGGTGCTTCGGTTGCAGATTTGCCACTTTTGCCGCAAAGTCAATCCACCCCGCCCCAGACCTCGATTTGAGCACCATGACCCAGGCCTGGCAATCTTGACTAAGGTATTGATTTTCTTTACAATTACCCTCCTTTTAATTTTTTTGACACTTTATGCCGGCTCATGACCCTTGGTGAGGCGGCATTTGTTTTCATCGGGGGGCATCTCATGTCTGATATTGCCAAACTGGCACATGTATCACCGGCGACGACGCAATTGCCAGTCGACGTCTACTTTAACGACGATATCTTTAAAAAGGAGCAGGCCCGCATCTTCGATGCCTCGGCGCTGTACGTCGGACATGAAAAACTGGTGCCCGAATCCGGAGACTGGCGCACACTGGCGCATGAACAGGCCGGACGCGTGCTCGTGCGCAACGGCGACAATATCAGCCTTGTGTCAAATGTCTGTCGCCACAGACAAGCCATCATGCTGGGGGGCCAGGCGGGCGACGTGACCAGCGCGACCAATAACCATGGCAATCTGCGCAGCGCCGGCGGCAATATTGTCTGCCCGCTGCACCGCTGGACCTATGACAATCAGGGCACCTTGCTTGGCGCGCCGCAATTTGACAGCAATCCATGCAAGAACCTGCAGCAGTTCCCGCTACAGAACTGCAACGGCCTGCTGTTCGAAGGCCCGCGTAATCCGGCCGCCGACATGGCGCCCCTGTTTGCGCGCCCCGAATTCGATTTTTCCGACTATGTATTTGACCGCGCGATCGTGCACGAATGCAATTACAACTGGAAAACGTTTATCGAGGTCTATCTTGAAGACTATCATGTGGCCCCGTTCCATCCCGGCTTGGGCAGCTTTGTCACCTGTGACGACCTGACCTGGAACTTTGCCGAAACCTTCAGTCTGCAGCGTGTGGGCGTGCACCAGGCATTGGCCAATCCGGGCTCCGAGGTTTACAGGAAATGGCACGACGAGTTGCTCAAGTTCCGCCAGGGTGAAACGCCAGACTTCGGCGCCATGTGGGTTACCTATTTCCCAACCCATATGATCGAGCTCTACCCGCATGTACTGGTTCTGTCCACGCTATATCCGGTCAGCCCGCAAAAAACGGTCAATCTGGTTGAGTTTTACTATCCGGAAGAAATTGCCATGTTCGAGCGCGACTTCATACAGGCCCAGCAGGCCGCCTATATGGAAACGGCGATCGAAGACGATGAGATTGCCGAACGCATGGACGCCGGCCGCCAGGCGCTGTACAAACGCGGCACGTCTGAAACCGGCCCGTATCAGTCTCCCATGGAAGACGGCATGCAACATTTTCACGAGTGGTATAACAAGCTGATGGCCTGATTGCTGTAGTCCCGCCTGGCTGCACGCATCTTCGCCAGTATGTATGCGCGCGCCAGGCAGCCTTTTTTGTGGGCGCCGTTTTCCTAGGCGCGGTTATCGTAGGTGTCATTATCGTCGGTGCTTATCCAATTAATAAGCATCCGCCGATACACCCGCATTACACCCCGCCACATCAGGACGTTGTCTTGACCACCTGCGATTTCTTTTGCCTGTCGGCCAGCGCCAAGGTGCGCCATGCCGAGAGCAGACCAGCCAAAATCACCATTCCCATACCCAGCCACGCCAATACGTCCGGCGCATTCTTCCATACCAGGATGCCAATGCCTGCGGAAAAGATGATGGTTGTATATTGCAGCGCCGCCGATAGCAGCGGCGAGCCCGAACCAAAGGCACGCGTCAGCGCCAGCTGGCCGAACAGGCCGGACAGGCCCACCACCAGCAAGGCGACCCAGGCCACCACATCAGGCTGACCAATGCCATGGGCTTTGATGCCTATTAAACTGGTGCTGGTAACAAAAATGGAAAAATACATAACAGTCAGCCAGATGGGCTCGCCAATGGAGCCCAGCTGGCGTACCTGCATCATGGCGACGGCGCCACAGGCCCCAGCCAGCAAACCCAGCGCGCAGGCAAACCACTGATCTTCGGTGATACTGGGACGCAAGATCAGGAGCACGCCGGCAAAACCAATGCCCACAGCAAGCGTGCGCACTACATCATTGGTCGCCCTGCCCGACAGCAACAAAAAACCCGCAATAAACAGGGGCGAGGTGTAATTCAAACTGGTGCTGGTGGCCAGGGGCAGCACGCTGTACCCATAAAATGCCATCCACATGGCGCCTACGCCAAATACGTTGCGCATCAGGTGCAGGCGTATACTTTTGGGTTTAAGGGATTTGCGGGTGGAGACGGCCCAGATTACCAGCAGCACGACCGAAGGCAACCCCCGGAACAGGATCACCAGTGACAACGACGCGGCATGTTCGGATGCCAGTTTGACTGATGCCCCCATGATGGCAAACATGAGAGAAGCCACTAACATCCACAGTGCCTGCATGTAAAATCCGGAAATTGCTTGAAAAGAAAATAACATTCTACTGCGAACAAGACTGTAAAAGGACGACATTGCCCTTATATAATTGATCTGGCCTGATTCAGTTATTTTTAAGCTCCAGATGGCAGACTTATTCGGACTCGAAATATGTCATCCGGATTGATCCCTTCCTACAAGGACCTGCTGCATGAAACGCATTATTCTTTTTCTTATGACCAACCTCGCCGTCATGGTGGTGTTGGGCATTACGCTGAACCTGCTGGGTGTGAACCGCTATATGGACGCAAACGGCATCAATATGGGTCAGCTATTGGTATTTTCTGCCGTGATCGGCTTCGTTGGCGCCTTCATTTCCCTGCTGATGAGCAAACCGATGGCCAAATGGACCATGGGACTGAAAATAATTGATCCGGCGGCGCCCGGCAACCAGAGAGAACTGTGGCTGGTCGATACCGTTCATCAGCTAGCCGATCGCGCCGGCATTGGCCATCCTGAGGTGGCCATCTATGAAGGCGAACCCAATGCGTTCGCCACGGGTGCCTTCAAGAACGACTCGCTGGTGGCAGTATCTACCGGTCTGCTCGACAGCATGACCGAAGAGGAAGTGACTGCGGTCCTTGGCCACGAAGTGGCGCACATTGCCAATGGAGACATGGTCACCCTGACTCTGATCCAGGGCGTGGTCAATACCTTCGTCATTTTCCTGGCCCGCGTGGTCGGATATTTCATTGACCGCACGATTTTCCGAAATGAACGCGGCGTCGGGATGGGTTACTACATTACCGTACTGGTCTGTGAGATCGTGTTCGGGGTCCTGGCATCCATTATCGTGGCGTGGTTCTCGCGTCAGCGCGAATATCGCGCCGATGCAGGTTCTGCACAAATGCTCGGCTCCGCCTCGCCCATGATCAATGCGCTGGCAAGACTGGGCGGCCTGCCCCCCGGCGAATTGCCCAAGCAGTTCGAATCCTCGGGCATCAGCGGTGGAGCCGGTGTAGCCGCGCTATTTTCTACCCACCCGCCTATCGAACACCGCATCAACGCGCTGCGCGCGCGCATCGTCCAGTCCTGACCTACCGGGGCATGGCAGAAACTCAAATGGCTGGCCTGAACCGCTGGCGGTATTAATTGATCTGTTCTGCCAGCGCCCGCCATTTTTTTATCCCCTGCGTCACGGACGCTGCTGCTTGCCGCTCGGTCCCGCCGACTGGAACAGCGCCTTCAGCCGATAGTGTTTTACGCACTTCAGGATCATTCAATATCCGGTTGATTTCGACATTCAGCTTCTTGATGATATGCCGGGGAGTTCCCTTGGGCGCCATCAACCCGAACCAACCGTTGCCTTCGTAGCCAGGCAAGCCCCACTCGGCGATCGTTGGCACATTGGGAAGCGCTGGCGAACGGCTTACTCCGGTTACTGCCAGTGCCTTGAGCGTGCCGGCCCTGATTTGCGAGAGCACCAACGGAAACGGCGCAAAATTTAACTGCGTCATTCCCGCTACCAGATCATTGATGGCCGGTCCACTACCCTTATAGGGAATATGGGTCAGCTTGATGCTGGCCATCGAAGCGAACAACTCACCAAACAAGTGGTTCGATGTCCCCTTTCCCGATGAACCATAATTGAGCTTGCCGGGATTTTTCTGTGCATAAGCAATCAGGCCCCGGACATCCTGCACTGGCAGACTAGCCGTTGCAGTCAGAATGGTTGGCGGTGTTGCCAACAGAATAACCGGGTCCAGATCGGTGACCGGATTATAAGGAAGATCTTTATACAGGCTTTGGTGTCGTTCCTGCTTCACTGCTAGCGACCGTCAATATGGATGGAATGCACTGTGGTTATTTCCATTCAGAATCGACCACATACTGGACACTGTGCGCCACCACACCCAAAGCACGCTCGCCCAGTCCCACCGTCGAACCCTTTATACGTTTGTTCCTGGCGTACCTGAAATCTTCACGCAACTCCACTGCCATACATAATGATGCATGAAATAAACCACGGTGACGATCGCTTGCAGCGTCTTCACCGTGGTCTGGTTTTTCCAATTATGCAGGCCAGGGACACCACCGCACTAGCAAGGTCAAGCCCACGGCATCGCTTTTTTCTGCCACCCCGCCATTGCACCGCGTGCGCCTTCCCGCCAACGTTCGGACAGGAAAAACATCGCCTGGCAACCCCGCCAGGCATCGTCCACGTTGTCAGGCGCACTTTACAGTGAAAGGCCGCCAGTTCACGCAGTTATGGCGACACGCTCATTGCGCCGGATCCAGCGCAATGACCACGTTCTTGGAGCGCTGATAATTCAAATACGCCTGGATACCCTTTTCCTTTCCAATTCCGCTCTCTTTATAGCCACCAAGCGGGTTCTCGACACCGCCGGCAAAGTAGTCATTGACAAAAATCTGACCTGCTTCAATTCGCGATACGAGTTGATGGATGCTGCTTATGTCGCGTCCCCATACGCCTGCAGCCAACCCGAAGTTTGTATTATTAGCCAACGCGATACACTCCTGGAGCGATTCGAACTTACGCAAAACAGCAACCGAGCCGAAGATTTCATTGCTGCTGATACAGTTGTCTTCATCCGTTACCGCAAAGACCACGCGCGGCACAAACCAGCCCTGCTGCGGCACCAGGGACGCATCGCTGCGATAAACCAGCGGCAGATTTTCCTTTTCGCCAGCCGCAATGAAATTGAGCACTTTTTGATATTGCTGCCTGGTGATAATCGGCGCCCAACTCTCGCGGCTTTGATCCAGACGAGACAATGCCTCCGTCAATTTCTCCTGAAATGCATCGTAGATACTCGTATGCACGAAAATCCGGCTGCCGGCAATGCATACCTGACCGGCATTCGATACAAAGCCCTTGATGCATCCCTGCACCGCGCGATCCA
This sequence comes from Advenella sp. FME57, assembly GCF_014897675.1. Lineage (GTDB taxonomy): Bacteria > Pseudomonadota > Gammaproteobacteria > Burkholderiales > Burkholderiaceae_B > Advenella. Next base: position 44,240 of record NZ_JABUXU010000007.1, read on the forward strand.
GATCGGCATCGGCCAGCACAATATTGGGAGACTTTCCGCCCAACTCCAGGGTAACCGGCTTGACTGAACCGGCGCACAGCGCCCCGACCGATTTTCCGGTCTGGACCGAGCCGGTGAAAGAAACCTTGGCAACGTCCGGATGCCCCACCAACGCTGAACCGGTCTTGCCGTCTCCGGTCACTACGTTGATGACGCCAGGCGCGACGATATCAGCCTGAAAAATCAATGTGACCAGTTCTACCGTCGAAGCCGACGTATGCTCCGAAGGTTTAACAACGACGGTATTTCCTGCGGCCAGCGCCGCCGCAGCCGAACGCGCAAACTGATTCAGCGGCAGATTCCATGGCGTAATGATACCCACTACCCCATACGGTTCGTGCTGATTAAAGCAGTGATATCCGTCGCCAATGTCGATCAGCTCGCCGCCGCGCTGTGATGTCAGATTGCCAAAAAACTCAAAATACTCTGCAGCAATATCCATCTCTCTGTCTGCTGCGCCCTTGGTCTTGCCGGTATTGAGTGATTCGATGCTGGACAAGTGCGCTTTATTGGTTCGGATCAGTTGCGCAATCGCGTGCATGGCGCGCCCCCGAAAGAGCGGGCGCAGCTGCCCCCACGCCGCCGCCGCGCGCTTTGCAGCCGCCACGGCATTATTGACGTCGTCGGGAGTCGATTGGGTAATCAGGTGAACCTGCTCGCCTTTGGTCGGATCAAAAGCCGGAAAAAAGGACTCGCCGGCGGACCGCTTTTGCTGACCGTTAATAAGTAAATGATACTTTTGCATGTCAGATGCCCCCTTGATTAATGTTTTTGGCCAGCGCCAGCGCCCGTTCCAGCTTTAATGTCGCTTCAATTTCAGAACGGAAGGTCTCGCTATTGAGACTCGGGTTGATGATGACGCCATAATCGGCGCAGAACTTCTGGTACCGTGCGGATTGGACGGCATACATTGCCGCCTCGAAGATCTGTTTGGAAACCTCCGGCGGCGTTCCTCTGGGTGCGCACAGTCCATTCCAGTTCATGTAGGAGAATTTTTTTCCAATGCTTTCCGAAATCGTAGGCAACTGCGGCACCAGCGGGTTGCGCTCTTTTGACGAGATAGCCAGCACCTTAATCGCACCGGGCTTCTGAATATACGGCACAACGCCGGTCAAAAAGCTCACACCGGTATCGATGTACCCGCCCAACATCGCCTGCGTTGACTCTGTCGCGGATTTGTACGGGATAAGGTTGACTTCCAGATTGGGGGTAAACTCTGTGGCCAGTAACTCCCACATAACGTGTGAAGGTGCACCCAGCCCGCCAACACCCAAAGACACTTTCTTTGGACTGCGTTTGATATCTTCGATCATATCCGATAGCGATTGGTAGCCTTTCGAGCTTCGCGCATATAAGGTTTGCGCTGAATCTGCAAGTCGGGCTATCGGGTCGACAAGATCAAGCAAGTCATACCGCTGGAAGATGGCGTCAAGAGAAACATTGCCATTGGAAATGTAGCCGATCGTATGACCATCAGGCTTGCTGCTGCCCAATTCACGCAAAGCGGATACACCGCCTGCGCCAGGCTTGTTCTGCACCACGATAGAGACGCCCAGACGCTCTGACATTGCCGCAGCGATGATCCGCGTACTCACATCGGTCTGGTCTCCTGCCGTAAACGGATGGATTAGTCGGATTTCACGCCTTGGCCAACTACCGGGCTTTGCCATTACGATCGGGGATACGATCAGTGCAGACGATGCTGCCAGAAAACTTCTTCTTTTCATGTCTCCTCCTTATTTGTCATTCAATATGAGTTGTGCCGCCCGTTCTGCCAGGGCGATCGTGGGGATATTGGTATTCGATGAGGGAATGCTGGGCATGACCGACGCATCGACCACACGCAGGTTACGCAGGCCCCTTACCCGCAATTGGCTGTCGACGACCGCCAACTCGTCATTACCCATCCGGCACGTGCCTACCGGATGCCAGGATGTCTGCCCACTGCGACGAATATAATCAAGAAGATCGCCATCGCTTTGCACACTTGAGGAGGGCCTGGTTTCTTCGACGATAATGTCCTTGAATATGCCGGTAGCCGACAGCGCGCGCGCCTTGCGTAGCGCACTCACCATGATTTTCTGGTCAGTCTCCTGCTTCAGGTAATTGGGATTGATTCGCGACATGTGCGCCGCATCATTCGACACAATATGAGAACTGCCGCGCGACTCCGGACGCAACTGAAAGAACCCGATCGTAAAGCCCGGAAAAAGATCCAGGCCATAGCCATTGGATGTTGAATAACGATCCGCTGCGCTCAGATGGTGAATCTGCAACTTGATGGTGGGCTGCTCATGATCGCGTCCTTCATGGTGGATCAGGGCGTGCGAAGATGCCCCCGGCGTTGCCATCAGACCCTTTTTGGTAAACAGATAGCGGGCACCCATCAAATACGTGCGCAATTTACTGGCCACGATGCGATTGAGCCCCACCTGTTTATTGGCCTTGAAGGAAATCCTGGACTGCAGATGATCCGACAAATTCTCGCCAACGCCGGCCAGCGCATGCACCAGTTTTACACCGGCCTGGCTCAATACATCGGGATTGCCGATGCCGGAAAGCTCAAGGATTTTGGGTGAATTGACCGTACCGGCAGAAAGAATAATCTCTTTTGCTGCCTGTACAGTTTGTTGCGAGCCATTCTGGATAAAGCTGACCGATCTGGCGACGCCATCCTGGAGATGAATCTTCGTTACCATCGCATCGGTCATCACGGTCAGGTTTTTCCGACGCTTTGCCTCGGCGACATAGGTAGAAGCCGTACCACAACGTACGCCGTTGCGCGTTGAGAACTGCAAGAGCGAGACACCGTCGTAACGCTCGCCGTTATAGTCATCGTTATAGAGAACGCCAACATCGTTACATGATCTTATAAATGCCCGCGTCAACAGATCATCATCATTTACTTTGGTCGCAACAATTTTGCCATCACGTCCACGATACGTGTCGCTGCCAAAGGCGGCATTTTCAAGTTTCCTGAAAAACGGCAGCATATTCTCGTAAGACCAGCCCTGACATCCGGCTTTTTCCCAGTTGTCATACTCTCTCGGATCGCCACGGGAAAACAGCATCCCATTGACCGAGCTGGAGCCCCCGACCATTCTGCCGTGAGGAAACAGTACTTTTTGGCGATTCAGATATGCCTGTTCAACGGTTTCGTCCTTCCAGAAATATTTTTCGCGGTTCAGAATTTTGGCAAGGCCGATAGGCACTCTAATCCAAAAATCGTTATGATGTTCACCGCCAGCTTCGATCAAAAGCACGCTTAAATCATTGTTCTCACTCAGCCTGTTAGCGATAACAGAGCCGGCGGAACCCGCACCAATTACAATATAGTCATACATCTTCTGTCTTTCCTCAAAGCTGAATTTATAAAGTCTCGGACGATCTGTCTTGCGCTTCGGGCAATGGAAAATAACTCAGCAAGAATGCGCGGCTTGCACAATACCCGGCACACCAAGAGATGAAGCTAAAACATCATATGGTAAACATAGTTGGCCATATGAATAGACCAGGACAATCAGGAAACGATAGCGCTCGACTGCTTCAGGCCCCCTTTCTGCTCGAATGGTGCACGACGCCTGCAGTGATCAGTGCATCGATTTCATCGGGGCTCATAGCCAGCTCGGTGCCAAGCACATCGCGGGTATCCTCTCCCAGCGCCGGACCGGAGCATCGAATACGCCCCGGCGATTTACTCAGCTTGGGCGTCACGCCGATCTGACTGACACTGCCCAACTCAGGATGTGCGACCTGCGCAATCATGTCGCGCGCCCGATAATGCGGTTCTTCAAAAATATCCTCGATGGTCAATACACGAGAGACCGGCACGCCGGCATCCTGTAGGGACTTTTCAAGCACACGTCCGTCCTGCTGCCGTGTCCAGTCGGCTACCTCTGAGTCAATGTAGCGCATATTTTCCGCCTGTCCGCGCGCCCGGATCGTGCTATAGCGGGGATCAGTCAGAAAATCGGGCCGGTTCATTAATCTGGAAAGCCTGTCGAATGTCGCGTTGCTATTGGCCGCAATCAGTACAAAACCGCCGTCTGCCGTCGGGTACAAACTGTTGGGCGCCATGGAGGGAAGATTCGGCCCCTGACGCATGGGCACTTTGCCCAGCTTGTCGAATGCCGGCACCAGCGACTCCATTTGCGAAAAGGCCGATTCATAAAGCGCTGCGTCAATAACCTGTCCTTCTCCCGATGCATCGCGATGGCGAAGCGCTGCCAGAATACCGAATGCGGTGTACACAGAGGTCAGATAATCTGTGGTGGCCAGCGCGACCCGGGACGGCGGACGATCCGGATCTCCGGTCATGTGCCGCACGCCGCCGAATGCCTCGCAAATCGCACCGTAACCGGGCAAATGAGCACTTGGGCCGGTCTGCCCGTAGCCACTGATGCGTGCATAGATAATGGCTGGATTAAGGCGGGACATGGCCTCATAACCCAGCCCGAGTCGCTCCAAGACGCCGGGACGATTGTTTTCAAGCACCACATCGGCTTTGCCGATCAGGTCCTGGGCAAGCCTTTGGCCCTCTGCGGTCTTCAAGTCCATCGCGATGGATCTTTTGCCTCGAAGTATTGAGGCGCCATACAGCGACACCTCGCCAACATGGCTGCCCATCTGACGCACCGGGTCGCCGTCAGGCGGCTCAATTTTGATTACGTCTGCGCCAAAATCAGCCAGCAGCCGACCGCAGGCGGGGCCGGCGATAGTGGTGCAGATTTCAATGACACGGATGCCTGTCAGTGGCGCGGCCCCGGTCTGCGCACCCGCTGTTTCCTTTTTCATGTCAGCCGCTCCTTTTGCCGACCTGACCCACCACCTGGCCGTCTTCCACCGCATCCCCTTCCTTGACATCAAGCGCCAGCAGCACGCCCGCTTCTTCACTCATGACCGGAATTTCCATCTTCATGGATTCAACGATAAGGACAGGTTCATCGGGCGTTACCTCAGCCCCCACTTGAACGAGGATTTTCCACACGGTTCCTGTCACTTCCGAGATCAATTCGGTTGACATAGTCATTCTCCTGATAAATAAAATTAATTTGAAAGTATGTTTTGGGTCAGGCCGGTATCAACTTCACCGGTCTTAAACTGGGTGCTGCCGATCACCTTCTGTATGAAGGGGATGTTATGTTTGACGCCTTCGATCACCGTAGCTGCCAATGCGTCCTGCAGCTTGCTGATTGCCTTATCCCTGCTGTCGGCATGCACAATAAGTTTGGCGATCATCGGATCGTAGTATGGTGTGATGACATTGCCCGCAGCAAAGCCGGTTTCCACCCGGATGCCCTGGGCAGCGGGAAAAGACAATGCCTGCAGTGTGCCGGGCGAGGGGAAAAACCTGACCGGATCTTCAGCGTAGATGCGCGCCTCGATTGCATGGCCCCGCACCGTGACCGGTTCAGGTATGACCTCGGACAAACGCTCACCGGCGGCCAGTCGAATCTGCGCCTGAACCAGGTCAACTCCTGTAATTTCTTCGGTCACTGCATGTTCAACCTGGATTCTTGTATTGGTTTCCAGAAATTGAAAATTTTCCTGCTGATCCAATAAGGTCTCAACGGTGCCAATCACGTCATACTTCATGTTCTGCAACACTTGTACAATCTCGCTGGCCTTGGCGTTTATCAGCGCTCTGGGTATTCGCGCTGCGGGCGACTCCTCAATCACTTTCTGATGGCGCCGCTGCACCGAGCAATCGCGCTCAAACAAATGGCAGGCATTGCCATAACGGTCCGCCAGAATCTGGAATTCAATGTGGCGCGGCCGTTCCATCATGCGCTCCAGGTACAGATCGCTACTGCCGAAACTGCGTAGCGCCATGGCTTTGGTTTGAACAACCGCCTTGAGCAATTGCGCATCATTGTGCACCGCCACCATGCCGATACCGCCGCCTCCGGCGGCTGCCTTTACCATGACCGGATAGCCGATCCTGGCAGCGGCTGCCCGTTGATCATTTTCATCATCGGTCAGCAAGCCGGAGCTGGCCGCCATCGCCAGGCCAAACTCATGCATCAGCGCACGCGCCCGAGTCTTGTGGCCCATCGCATCAATCCACTGTGGGCTGGGACCGATGAAGGTGACCCCGGCCTGCATGACTTTGCGGGCAAATGCTGCATTTTCTGAAAGAAAACCGTAGCCCGGATGAATGGCATCGGCCCCGCTTTGTTCCAGGACCTTGAGTATCGCGTCCTGATTCATATAACTGTGTGCCGGATCGGCCGGCCCGATGCAGTAGGTTTCGTCGGCCAGAGCCAGATACGGCAATGACGCATCGGCCTCTGAATAGATTGCCACTGACCGTATCCCCATCTTGCGCAATGTCCGTAAAACGCGCGCAGCTATCGCTGCCCTGTTTGAAACCAGGACCTTTTGAAACATTGTTGTGTACTCCAAATTCAATGATTAATAACGAACAGTCCGGTTGCTGCGGACAGTATCAGATATCGCAATAGGTCCACTGGTCAGTGACTCGTTGGCCAAGTGCGCATCAGATGTTCGCCTACACCACCGGTCAGGCGCATTCCATGTATTTCCAGACTGCGGATCAGATGCGCCCGGGTCTGCGCAGGATGGATGACCGACTGCGCGCCAAAGACTGCCGCCGCATCGTAGGCAGATGTCCCTTTTGTCATTTGCTCAAGCAGTTGTTGGTATTGCACGGGGTCATCAGCCTCGGTCACGCCATGCACAATCGAGACGGCCGAGCGCGGGTCCATAAAATTGACTTCTGCAGTGAACCAGTTGATCACCTCATCGGCGTTACCGCCGCCACCCATATTCAGTACAGCCTGCCCGTAGGTTTTGCGCATAACAACTGAAATCTTTGGCACAGTAACCAGAGAAATGGCGTTCATCCAATTCATCACATGCCCAATTGCGCCCTGGCGCTCGCCTTCGACTCCGATCAAAAAGCCGGGCTGATCCACCATAAACACCAGCGGAATATTGAACGAGTCGCACAGAATCATGAAGCTGACCGCCTTGCGGCACGCCTGCGGATCAATGGCTCCGCCTTTATGGATAGGGTTATTGGCCACAATACCGACAGAGCGGCCGCCCAGCCTGGCCAATGCGGTAACAATGGACTTTCCAAACCGAGGCTTGAGCTCGAAAATCGAATCCTTGTCATAAATAAGATTCAGGATTTTTCTGACGTCATATACCTGGGCACGGGCGCTGGGCAGAATATCCAGGATGCGCCCGATATCGTCCCCTGATCCTTCAGGAACCGGACACACGGGTGGCGGCTCGTTATGATGGCTGGGAAGATAAGACAAAAATCGTCCAATGGCGTCCAATGCTTGTTCGTCTGTGTCGACGGCCAGATCGACCATACCGGTGACCTCTGTATGCAACTTCCACCCCCCCAGGGTTTCGGGGTCAACCTCTTCATTAATGGCGCGGGCAGTCAGCTTAACGCTGGACACCGCAGTAATCGCCCCCTTGCGCATGACCACGAAATCACCCAACGCGGCATACCAGGATGAGGAACCGTAACAATGCCCAAGCACTGCAGACACCCATGGCGTTTCCCGCGTACGCAAATACTGGGTCGGCCGGTCTCCGCTGCCTACGCCCGACGCTCCCATGACATCGGGCATGCGGGCACCGGTAGACTCTCCGAGAAAAATCATGGGCATACCATGGCGAGTCGCAACACGCTTGACATAACCAACCTTCCTGGTATTGACTGAACTGCTGGATGCCCCCATAACGGTAAAGTCATTGGATACAACGGCGACCTCTCTGCCATTGATTTTCCCGTACCCCGTTACCTTGCCGTCGGCAGCAGAGCGCTCGCGCATTTCCGGCCGGATACTGGTCGCAAAAAGACCCATCTCGTGAAACGTGCCGGAATCCACCAGGCGGTCAATGCGTTCGCGCGCATTCATAACACCCTCTTGCGCCCGCTGCTGCAACTTGCGCTCTCCCCCCATGGAAAGCACCTTGCGGCGCAGCTCTTCGTGTTCCTGTATCAAATCGTCAAACATGTTCCGTTCCAAATAATTTCATTAAATTAACGCTGCTTCGTAGCTTGCCGTAACTGAGGAATCGATTCGGCAAGCTGGTTCCATTGTTGAGATTCCTGTTTCATTTGCTCCGTTAACTGGGCAGGAGAAGAGAATGCCGCCTGTGCGCCTATGTCTGCCAGCTTGTTGGAGAAGGTGTCATCCTGGACGACGCGGCGCGTCGCATCTCCCAGCACCTGTACGATATGAGCGGGCGTGTTGGCCGGCACCAGCAGGCCAAACCAGACGCTGAGGTCCAGATCGACTCCCAGCTCCTGAAGCGCCGGAACTGACGGCAAAGCCGGATTTCGTTCTTTTGATGTCACGGCCAGCGCGGTCAGGCGCTCCGACTGAAGATAGCCCAGAACGACGGGCACAAGGGAAAACACCGTGTCGATCTGTCCGCCGATTACATCGTTGGTCGCTTGCGCACCGCCTTTATATGGCACGTGCAGCAAAGGCGCCTGGGCGCGATGCTTCATTAACTCCACGTACAGGCTAAGCTGAGCGCTGGATATCGTATATTTGCCCGGCGTTGCGCGCGATTTGCTGATCATGTCCTGTACAGTCGCAAATGCGGAATCAGTGCGCGTCGCGATCACAAACGGCACCCTGGCAATCACGCTGACCGGCTGGAAATCGTCAATCGGGTCAAATGAAGGAGCCGGTCCGAAAACGGTATTCAGCGTCGGCGTGCCGCCGCCGAATAACACGGTATAACCATCGGGCTTCGCATTAGCCACGATATTGCTCCCGATATTGGTAGCAGCGCCCGGTTTATTGTCAACCACCACAGGCTGTCCTGTTACCTGGCTCAGCTTTGCCGCAAACAGCCGGGCAACCGTATCGGTACTGCCCCCGGCAGGATACGAAACAATCATTTGTATCGGCTTTGACGGGTAAGCCTTGTGCGTCGACGCACCCGCAGGCGCGATATTTACTGACACACAACAAACCAGGGTAGCCATCCAAATCAGCAATGCTTGCATTTTTATCTCCATGAATTATCTCGTTCAAGACGAAATTTTTTGTATAGTCATTGATACAATATGATCTACCTTTTCAAAATAAAAGTCAACATGGTTGACTAATTAAGAGTAACGGCACATTATGATTTCTGCACGAAAAATAGCTCAATTGCGCTCGGCCCGCTCCTTTGGCATAGGGCGTTTGTTTCTGTTGGCGCGCCGCGATTTCTCTCAACGCCTGTCAAAGAAAATGGTTGAAAAGACCGGAAATACCAATCCCATTGTGGGAGGCTCGATCCTGCCCTTTATCGATCTGGAAGGAACACGAAGCACAGAAGTTGCGCGACGCGCGGGCATTTCCAAACAGGCGGTCGGCAAACTGCTTAAGGATCTGGAGGACGCAAGTCTGGTCACGCGCTCACAGGACGAATCCGATGGCAGGGCACAGATTATTTTTTTTACGGATGCCGGTGTCGATTATTTGCAGCAAATCCATGCTTCCATCAAATCGATTGAGCAGGAATATGAAGCAATATTAGGGAAACAAGAGGTGGAAAATTTGCGTAGCAGCTTAAGCAAGCTGGCTTACGCTGAAAATACCCCACCCAAATAACGCATAAAAAACCGCGACGGCACGCTGCCGGCACGCCCGGCCTTGCCGTGGTGTAGCGCGTAGTAGTGGTGTTATTTGGACAAACTTAACGCTTTGTCAGCCAGATACGCAAGCCAAGTGCAATAAATGCCAGACCAACCACGCGATCGATCCAGACTTTGACGGTCTGATTCCGCGAGACCGCCCCGGCCGCACTTCCCGCCAGCCATGCAAACGTGGCGTCGCAAACAAAACCAATCACCGCATAGGCCAACCCCAACAACAGGAAGGAGACCACCTGGTTGTCTCCCCCCACGGTGACAAACTGCGGAAAGAATGCGATAAAGAATAACAGCACTTTAGGATTGGTAATAGTTGTCAGAAAGCCACGCAACAACAGCGAGTGCGTATTGGCTACCGGCAAGGCGACAGCAGCCTGCGATGCCTTGCTGCGCTGCAGACTGCCCAGGAACATTTTCAACCCGAGCCAGATCAGATAGGCGGCGCCCAGAAACTTGACGACGGTAAACAGCAACGGCGAGGCCGCCAGTAGCGCGGTCAGGCCCACGGCACTGGCAACAGTATGTGTGCAGCTGCCAATGGCAACCCCCGCAGCGGAAATTACCCCGGCACGCCGGCCGTTGCCAAGGCTTTGCCCGACCACGTACGCCAGATCCGGGCCTGGCGTAATCGATAGCGCAAATGCGGAAGCAGCAAAAAGCGGAAAGTGGACAATATCAAGCATGGGAATCGACCGTAAGAAGTGATTTGCAGGAAAAGGATTTTAAAGCATATCAGTTCATATGAAACAGCGCTATGCCATTGCCAGCCATCCGGCTGCAAAAACAGGTCTTGCGCCATGATGGCAACTGCAATCGCAACCGGGCACAGTAAACCTGGTGCCCAGCGGCTTTTGTGCAACTGCGCTGTTGAGCGTAGCGATCAGCGCGATTGCCTTGCCCTTAGTGGGCCTCTTCCCAGTTATTGCCGATCCCGGTTTCAGCCACGAGCGGTACGGCCAGCGTGGCCACATCGCACATCAGTCCCGGCAAAGCCTGACTGACCAGCGCCTGCTCGCTGCTGGGAACATCGAGCACCAGTTCATCATGTACCTGCATGACCAGACGCGAAACCAGTTTTTCCTTTTCAAGCCAGGCCTGTACCGCCACCATGGCCATTTTGATCAGATCGGCCGACGTGCCCTGCATGGGCGCATTAATGGCGGCCCGCTCTGCCCCGGCCCGACGCGGCCCCTTAGCATTAATCTCGGGCAGCCACAGACGACGACCAAAAACCGTTTCCACATAGCCCTTGGCAGAGGCTTCTTTCTTGATGCGCGACATGTAATCGGCCACACCAGGATAACGCGCAAAATAGCGATCAATATACGTTTGCGCTGCATCACGGGTGATACCCAGATTAGCCGCCAGTCCGAACGCACTCATGCCGTAGATCAGTCCGAAATTGATAGCCTTGGCTGCACGGCGCTGCTCGGTATTGACCGCTTCGGGCGCCACACCAAACACTTCACCGGCGGTGGCGCGGTGAATATCCTCGCCCTGCTGGAACGACTTCTGCAAATTGACATCACCTGACAAATGCGCCATCACCCGCAATTCGATCTGGGAATAATCAGCAGAAACAATTACCCCCCCATCTGAAGGGATAAACGCCATACGAATCCGGCGACCTTCTTCAGTTCGTACCGGAATATTCTGCAGATTGGGATCCGATGAGGCAAGCCTGCCGGTAATGACCGCCGCCTGTGCATAATCGGTATGCACCCGCCCGGTGGTCGCGTTAATCATTTGGGGCAGCTTGTCGGTATAGGTGGACTTGAGCTTGGCCAGTCCCCGATAGTCCAGCAACGCGCGCGGCAACGGGTAATCTGCGGCCAGTTTAGACAACACATCCTCATCAGTCGACGGCGCGCCCTTGGGCGTCTTGCGCAACACGGGCAGGTTCATTTTACCAAACAGTATTTCACCCAGCTGCTTGGGGGAATTCAGATTAAAGGGCTGTCCGGCCAGTTCATAGGCTTTGTTTTCGAGCTCGACCAGTTTGGCGCCGATCTGCGCACTCTGCAAGCGCAACATGGCCTCGTCGATGCGAACACCATTGCGTTCGATCAGCGTCAATACCCGGGATACCTGCACTTCCAGCTGATAAATACGCTGCAGCCCTTCCTGGTCCCGCAGCATGGGGCTTAGCGCATGAAACAGCTGCAATGTAAAGTCGGCATCCTCGGAAGCATAATGCGTTGCAGTGTCGATATCCACTTCGTCAAAACAGATTTGCCGGGCGCCTTTGCCGCAGATTTCTTCATAGGTGGTGCCGGTGCGTCCCAGATAACGCTGCGCCAGTTCCTGCATGCCTACGTTGCGATGCGACTCCAGCACATAGGCCATGAGCATGGTGTCGTGTTCGATACCCGCCAGCGTAATACCTTCATTCAGAAAAACATGACTATCGTATTTGGCGTTATGCAGGATCTTGGCCGCGCGCTCATCCTGCAGCCACTCGCGCAGCGCCGCAAGCGTCTGGGTCTTGTCCAGTTGCGTGCCGGCGCCGGTGCCGCGATGGCCCAATGGAATGTACCAGGCAGAACCGGGCTCAATAGCAAGTGAAATACCCACCAGACTGGCTCGCATCGGGTCCAGGGACGTTGTTTCGGTGTCGATGGCAACCCGTTCGGCCTGTTTGATTGCATTGAGACATGCATCGAATTTTTCAGCAGTGTCCACCGTCTGGTAATTGACCTGCGCCGGCGTATCGGGCAAATTCTGCGCTACCCGCGCATCCTGCTCGGGCACACGGTCAGCGTCGCCCGTCAGCTCGCGCAGCCAGGTGCGAAAGCCGTAGCGATCGTAAATGGCCGTCAGTGTCGGTACATCTGGCGGCTTGGGCAGCAGGTCCTGCACGCCCTGCATGAACTCGGTCAGCTCACAGTCGCGCCTGACGGTAATCAGGTTACGGGTCAGCTCAAACTGTGCAATTGCATCGCGCAGGTTCTGGCCCGCAACGCCCTTGATTTTGTCCGCATTGGCGGCTAGATTATCAATACTGTCATATTCATTGAGCCATTTGACCGCCGTCTTGGGGCCCACCTTGGCCACGCCGGGCACATTATCCACGTTATCGCCGATAAGCATCAGATAATCGACAATGCGTTCGGGCCTGACTCCGAACTTGGCCAGCACGCCCGCTTCATCCAGGTTTTCACCTGTCATGGTGTTTACCAGCGAAATATGGGAATTGACCAGTTGAGCCAAATCCTTGTCGCCAGTTGATATAATGGTGTGAATATCGGAGCGGGCACCCATATCGGCCAACGTCGCAATCACGTCATCCGCTTCCACGCCCGGCGCAGCAATAACGGGCCAGCCCATGGCGCGGATGGCCTCATGAATAGGACCGGTCTGCACAGCAAGGTCATCGGGCATGGGCGGTCTGTCCCCCTTGTATTCGGGATACAAATCATCCCTGAAGGTTTTCCCCTTGGCATCGAAAATACATGCGGCGTAATCCGCCTTATAATCATCAATGCATTTTCGCATCATGTTTATCACGCCATACAGGGCGCCTGTGGGCTCTCCACGCGCATTACGCAGATCGGGCATTGCATAGAAGGCGCGGTACAAATAGCTTGATCCGTCAACAAGTAACAAGGTTTTTTTCATGTCAGTAACAAAAGCAACAACGATTCAGGGTCAGATAAACGAGATAACCAGCGAGCTGCTTACAGCGGCCGATCATCTCAAGGATTTGACCGCAGCGGTGAGCATTTTTGGAAGTGCACGGATCCGGTCAGATTCGCCCTACTATACCAAAACGCAGGAGATTAGCGGCCGTCTTGCCAAGGCGGGCTTCAATGTTATTTCCGGCGGCGGTCCCGGCATCATGGAAGCAGCCAACAAAGGCTGCCATGAAGCAGGCGGGACCAGTATCGGCCTGAACATCGAATTGCCTCACGAACAGAAAGACAATCGCTACCAGACCGACAGCCTGTATTTCAAATATTTTGTATCGCGCAAAACCACCTTTTTCATGAACAGCGCCGGCTATATCATCATGCCAGGCGGGTTCGGCACACTGGACGAAATGTTCGAGGCCCTTACACTGATCCAGACCGGCAAGGCCAGCAAAGCACCGGTCGTCTTTGTCGGCACCGAATTCTGGCAAGGCTTGATGGACTGGATCCGCAACCAGCTGGTTGTCAACAAACTGATTTCGGAACATGATCTGGATCTGTTCATTGTCGAAGACGATCCGCAAAAAGTGGTGGAGCATATTCAGACTAAACACCAGCAGTACGTTCTGGATGCCAGCTGTGTCGGGCTGTGTTAAGCAGCTGTGCCACGTGTTGACATGCCGGCGGCAACCAGACGTCGCAGCTTATTCAGCCTGCGGTTTCTTTTTAGCCGGGGGTCGGCAAATGACCTGTACGACAGGCAGTTCTTCCTGAACGACATTGCGTGACATGACCTGTCCCTTGACCTGGGCGCAAGATTGCTCCATTTTTGTCATACATGCCGCGGTATCCGTTTTGCACGGCAGGATAAAGTGCAGATCATTCTGGTCATAAATCGCTGTTGATGCACAACCGGACAACACAATGGCAGCAACAACCGGTATCACGGAATGGCGAATCATTAACTCTCCTTGGTGTCATCCGGGTATTATATGCGCACTCCCGGGTCAAATGATGCGTGCTTGCCGCATCATAACCCGGTCTCCTCAGGCATGAACGGCTAATGCAAGCGCACTGCCTGCATTTATTACACTGTTTGCAAAAAATTGCACTTGTTTTAACAGCTATCGCAGCGTTGTGTGCTAGATTTTTATCTCTTTTTTCGTTTATTCATGCTCATACGGCATTACCGAAGGCGCTACATGTCAAACACGCTTAAAACCACCCTCATCATTGTTGGCGCCATGCTGCTGGGTGGCTGCTCCACCGGTTTCGGGGTCAGCGTACCGCTGGTCAGCGGATTGTCACTGGGTATCGGCAGCGGCGGCATCAGCCTTGGCACGGGCATCGGGCCTGTCGGCGCCGGCGTCGGCGTCGGTCACGGCGGACGGGTTTCAGCCGGCGCGGGTGTGGGCGTTGGCGTGGGCACCAGCATCGGCTCAGGTGCGAGTGCGGGCGTAGGCACCGGCATAAGCACCAGCACCGTGATCTATGATCCACAGGCGCCCGCCGAGGCTGCGCCTCGGGAAAAAGCCGATTTGTACGACGGAAACTAACCGCCGCTCTTTCCCGACCGGTAAGGGGCTGCCAGCGAACGCCTTCTGCGAGCCCCTTTCCGTGAGACCTGTCTGCAGCGTGCATGCGCAAGCCACGTCTGTCTGCAGACGCCTGGCCTGTTGCACCTGACGGCAATGAATACGTGCCTCTGAGCAGATAACTTTATCCCTTCTTGCACATATCGACCATTGAATTTTCGCCCTTTCCGATACGATCAGGACTCCGTATTTGAATAAAGGGGGTCGGCATGTCCGCCGTTGACAACACTACATTCATGCTCGCTCAGGACGAAGCCACACAGTTCGCACTTATCAATCGGGCACTTGCCATGCTGGACTTTGACTGCTTTGACTATATCCAGAGGCATCCCACGCCCTTTACCACGCCCCGCTATTACCATCTTGGCACCATCCCCGACGCGCTGATCCGGCTGGACGATCGGCATCTGATTCATGACACCATCATTCCCGCCGTCATGCAACGGCAAGCCGGCCTGATCTGGGAATTGAAAGATTTTTACACCATCCATCCCGAGCTGGCCGCCAGAGAACACCGGAATTTCTACGGCCTGTTCGCCCCGGGCACCAATCTGCTGGGCAACACCGGCGCCGTGCTGACACTGATCCGGCTGAGCCGTCCGATCACGCAGCAGGAGCTGACCGATGAGCTTGCCCGATACCAGGTGGTGATTTATGCTTTGCAGCACTTGTGCCAGTTGATCCTGGCCAGACGCCATCGCCAGCAACTGGGCATCAACCTGACGCCACGGCAAACCGACATTCTCAAATGGATCGCCGACGGCAAGAGCAATGACGATATTGCCCATATTCTGGGTATCTCCTCCCATACCGTCAATTACCACACGAAACAGATCCTGGATAAAACCCATACACAAAACCGGCATAGCGCAGCAATGAGCGCATTTATCGCCGGTATGATCCCCTCATAGAATTTCATATTCAGCGTTCATTGCCCACGGTTCGGCCGGCTAACATCTATAATAGCGGGTTAACCCCATTGTTTCCGGACGCCGGACCGTGCCGCCTCTTCCGTTTGCCGGCCCGCAACAGATTGCGTCCCCTTATTGTGCGAACTTATGATGCAGGATCACTACCACCCTACCGACCTTGAACACTCCGCCCAGCAAAACTGGCAAGAGCGTGACGCCTATCTTGTGACAGAACACGCCAAAGATGCAAATGGCAACGAGAAGCCCAAATTCTATGCCTGCTCCATGCTGCCCTACCCTAGCGGAAAACTGCATATGGGTCATGTCCGGAACTACACGATCAACGACATGATGACTCGCCAGTTGCGCATGCGCGGTTTCAACGTGCTCATGCCCATGGGTTGGGACGCCTTCGGTATGCCTGCAGAAAATGCCGCCATCAAATCAAAGGTGCCGCCTGCCAAATGGACCTATGACAACATCGCCTACATGAAAAAACAGATGAAGGCGATGGGGCTGGCCATCGACTGGTCTCGGGAAATGTGTGCCTGCGACCCACAGTATTACAAATGGAATCAGTGGCTTTTTCTCAAAATGCTGGAAAAAGGCATTGCCTACCGCAAAACACAGGTGGTGAACTGGGATCCGGTGGATCAGACCGTGCTGGCCAATGAACAGGTTATCGACGGTCGCGGCTGGCGCTCAGGCGCACTGGTCGAAAAGCGCGAAATCCCGGGCTACTATTTGCGTATCACAGACTACACAGAAGAGCTGCTGGACCAGGTAACGCACAATCTGCCAGGCTGGCCCGAGCGGGTGCGCCTCATGCAGGAAAACTGGCTGGGGAAAAGCGAAGGCGTACGCTTTGCGTTTACGCATGGCATCCACGACGACCAAAACCAACTGATCCAGAACGGTCGCATGTTTGTATTTACGACCCGGCCGGACACCATCATGGGCGTCACGTTCTGCGCAATCGCGCCCGAACACCCGCTGGCAACCCATGCCGCCGTCGGTAATCCGGAACTGGCCGCGTTCATTGAAAAATGCAAGCTTGGCGGCACAACCGAAGCGGAAATGGCTACCCGTGAAAAAGAAGGCATGCCAACCGGCCTGACCGTTATCCACCCCCTGACCGGCGATGCCATTGAAGTCTGGGTGGGCAACTATGTACTCATGAGCTACGGCGATGGTGCAGTCATGGGCGTGCCGGCCCATGACGAACGTGATTTTGCCTTTGCGCTCAAATATGACCTGCCGATCAGACAGGTTGTGCAGGTCGCCGACAAACCGTTTGACAATACCCAATGGCAGGACTGGTACGCAGACAAGCAGCAGGGTCGCGTGGTCAATTCCGGCCAGTTTGATGGCCTGGATTATCGCCAGGCGGTCGACGCCGTGGCCGCTGCCCTGGCCGAAAAAGACCTGGGTGAAAAACAGACTACATGGCGGTTGCGCGACTGGGGCATTTCCCGCCAGCGCTATTGGGGCACCCCCATTCCAATCATCCACTGCGAAAGCTGCGGACCGGTCCCGGTGCCCGAAGCCGATCTGCCCGTGCGCCTGCCTGAGCATCTGATCCCTGATGGCAGCGGCAATCCGCTGGCGAAAGACGAAAGTTTCCTGTCATGCTCCTGCCCCTCTTGCGGCAAACCGGCAAGGCGTGAAACCGACACCATGGACACCTTCGTCGATTCCTCCTGGTATTTCATGCGCTATACCTCTGCCGGCAACGACAGTGCAATGGTAGACCAGCGCAATGATTATTGGATGCCCATGGATCAGTACATTGGCGGCATTGAACACGCAGTATTGCATCTGTTATATGCGCGGTTCTGGACCAAGGTTATGCGCGACCTGGGATTGCTCAAGTTCGATGAGCCGTTCACCAAACTGCTCTGCCAGGGCATGGTACTGAACCATATCTATTCGCGACGCACGCCGCAGGGCGCGGTCGAATACTTCTGGCCTGAAGAGGTTACCAATACCTACGACGATAAAGGCGCCATTACGGGCGCCACCCTCAACCGCGACGGTTCGGCCATCCAATACGGCGGCGTGGGCACCATGTCCAAATCCAAGAACAACGGCGTAGACCCGCAAGCGCTGATCGATACGATGGGCGCCGACACGGCTCGGCTGTTTGTCATGTTTGCCAGCCCACCGGAACAGACACTGGAATGGTCCGATTCAGGCGTGGACGGCTCGCATCGCTTCCTGCGACGCGTGTGGTCTATTGCAAACGGCCTCAAAGCGCGCATTCTGGCAGCACCGGCCCAGGCGAGCGATTTCTCCCAGGCCAGCAAGGCCGTCAAGCATCTTCGTCTGCAGGCTTATTCGCTGCTGCGCCAGGCCAACTATGACTACGAACGTATTCAGTACAATACGGTAGTATCGGCCAACATGAAATTGCTCAACGCCATTGACGATGCAGCACTGCCCGAGGGCGGGCTCGAAAATGCCGCCCTGCGCGAAGTGACCGGGATCCTCATTCGCATGCTGTATCCGATTGTGCCGCATATCACCTGGCACTTGTGGAACGAGCTGGGTTACGTGCAGCAGTACGGAGATCTTCTTGACGCGCCCTGGCCCAGCGTGGACGAAGCCGCGCTGATTGCCGATGAAATTGAACTCATGCTGCAAATCAATGGCAAATTGCGCGGCTCTATCCAGATACCGAATGGCGCAGATCGCGAACATATCGAAGCGGTCGCCAGAAGCCATCCATCGCTGGAAAAATTCCTGGAAGGACGCCCGCCGAAACGTGTTATTGTGGTTCCCGGAAAACTTGTCAATATTGTTGGTTAATTTCAGCAGGTGAAAACCATGGTGTACTCTTTCTCTTTCTTGCGCTGGCATCAGGCCCTGCTGGCAGCCCTCTTGCTCAGCCTGGTGCTGGCCGGTTGCGGCTTCAAGTTGCGTGGTGAAAAGCCGTTGCCGTTTACCACGATATACACCAATATTGAAAGCAACTCGCGCTTTGGTTCCTATTTGCGTCGGTCCCTGAAGGCCAGTTCACCATCGCTGCAATTTGTCGACAATGCGTCGGCTGCACAGGTGGTGCTCTCGCAACTGGAGCGCGTCCAGTCACAGCGTGAAGTATCGCTCAACTCCCAGGGACAGGTCGAAGAGTACGAACTGACGCTGCGCCTGACCTTTCAACTGGTTTCCAATAGCGGTCAATTGCTGATTCCGCCGTCCACCCTCACCTCGACACGCACGCTGCCCTATGACGAAGCCAATTCCCAGGCCAAGGCCCAGGAAATGGTCACACTCTACCAGGACATGGAAGCGCAAATGGTGGGGCAACTGGTACGACGCATCAGCTCTGATGACGTGATCCAGGGCTATCAGCAGGGTGCGGGCACGCCAGGTGATGCGCAGTTCGCCCGGTAAGCGCGATGGCAGGACAAACCCCCAACTACGAACGCTTCATTGCCGATCTGGGTAAGCCGGATGCGCAGTTGCACCCGCTTTATGTGATCAGCGGTGACGAATTGCTGTTGCGCAACGAAGCCCTGGACGCCTTGCGTGCAGCCTGCCGGCTTCAGGGCTACACCGAAAGGGTCACGCTCAGTCTGACGGCGACCGGCCCCTGGAATGCCATAGAAGAAAACACCCAGTCCATTTCCCTGTTCGGCGATCGCAAACTGATGGAAATTGAAGTGCCCACCGGCAAGCCCGGCAAAACCGGCGGCGACGCGCTGGTCTCGCTGGCAAACCGCGCGGCGCGGCAGGAACTGACCGATATTTCCGTTGCCCTGATTCTACCCCGTGCAGACAGGACCATATCCTCGGCAAAATGGTATACCGCCGTGACGCAGCAGGCCGTGCTGATCAATACGCCGGTCATTAGCCGCGAACAGTTGCCCGCCTGGGTACAGAGCAGGCTCAAACGCCAGAAACAGCACGCCGATGCGGCAACCCTGGCCTGGATTACCGATAAGGTCGAAGGTAACCTGCTGGCAGCGCATCAGGAAATCCTCAAGCTCGGCTTGCAATATCCCGAAGGCGAATTGACGCTGGAAGAAGTGGAAAATGCCGTTCTGGATGTGAGCCGCTATAATGTCTTTGACATGAGTCATGCCATTTTGCGCGGCGACGGTCAGCGCGCCCTTAAGGTGCTGCATGGGTTGCAGGCCGAAGGCGAGGCGTTGCCGATGGTGCTGGGCCTGCTCACTTATGACATTCGTAATCTTTACACACTTGCCCAGGCAAGGCAGAACGGACACAATCCCAGGAATCTGACCCGCAAGCTCGGTCTGTTTCCGCCCAAGGATCAGTTGATCCTCAATACGCTGGACCGGCTGCCCTTTTCCCAGATCATGGGGCTGATCCAGCACGCCCACGACATTGATCGTCTGTTCAAGGGCTTTCCTGCAGACGGAAGACTGACCGACGCCTGGCAGGAAATGGCCCGACTCGTTCTGCGTATGGCAGATGTGACCGCATCCTCTCACTGATTCAATCATGACAACCGAAACCAGTAAAAACCTCGATATTGATACGCAAATGCTGGCCTATGGACAGCAGGCCAAAGCCGCCGCCCGCCTGCTGATGCGCGCCGACGATAAACAAAAGTCGGCAGCCTTGCTGCATATTGCCCATACGCTGGAAACCCAGGCAGCGCAGTTGCAGGCCGAAAACGCGCTGGATCTGCAAAAGGCCCGCGACAACGGCCTGGAGGCGGCCATGCTCGATCGCCTGACGCTGTCGGATAAAGCGCTGGGCCTGATGGCAACCGGCCTGCGCCAGATCGCAGCGCTGGAAGACCCGGTAGGCAGCCGCAGTGAAACCCGAATTCGGCCAAACGGCATGCGAGTCTCGAAAATGCGCATACCGCTGGGGGTCATCGGCATCATTTATGAATCCCGACCCAATGTCACGATCGATGCAGCCGCGCTGTGTCTGAAATCGGGCAATGCCGCTATTTTGCGCGGCGGCAGCGAAGCCTTTCGCTCCAATCAGGCTTTGGGAAAAATCATCCAGGAAGGGTTGGCTTATGCTGGCTTGCCTGCGCACGCGGTGCAGACCATCAACACCACAGATCGCGCCGCTGTCGGCCAGCTCATTACCCTGACCGATTACGTTGATGTGATTATTCCCCGGGGTGGCAAAGGCCTGATCCGGCGCCTGCAAGCAGAGGCCACAGTGCCCATGATCCGCCATCTTGACGGCAACTGCCATGTCTATATAGACCGCGCTGCCGACCTTGACATGGCCCACGACATTGCCTTTCAGGCCAAAACCTATCGCTACGGCGTGTGCGGCTCAATGGAAACGCTGCTGGTGCATCAGGACATTGCAGAACGGGTTCTGCCACGGCTTGCCGCCGCCTATGTAGAAAAAGGCGTCGCGCTTCGCGGCTGTCCCCGTACACGGCAACTGGTACCGCAGGCCACTGCCGCCACAGATGAAGAATGGGCAACGGAATACCTGGCGCCCATTCTGGCCATTCGCATTGTCGACTCCATCGATGAGGCCATGACGCATATTGCCACATGGAGTTCGGGCCATACGGAAGCGATTGTCACAGACAGCGTGTCCGCCGCCAACCGGTTCCAGCGGGAAGTGGACTCCAGTTCCGTTTACGTGAACCTGCCCACCGTCTTTGCCGACGGCTTCGAGTACGGGCTGGGTGCAGAGATCGGGATTTCGACCAATCGTCTGCACGCGCGCGGCCCTGTCGGCCTGGAAGGCCTGACAACCTATAAATGGGTGCTCGAAGGCAACGGCCAATTGCGCGGGTAAAATAAAATGCTTTGGATCAAATCACTTCATATCGTATTTGTCACCGCCTGGTTCGCCGGGCTGTTCTATCTGCCACGCATTTTTGTGAACCTGGCCCAACAGCCCCAGGATGGCCCGGTCTATCCGGTCCTGCTGGGCATGGCCCGACGGCTGCTGCGCTTTACCACGATGCTGGCCGTGCCGGCCGTCGCTTTCGGCCTGGTACTCATGCTGTATTACCGAATCGGCCTTGCCAATGGCTGGCTGCACGCGAAATTGCTTTTTGTACTGCTGATTATCGGCTACCATCACGCCTGTTTTCGCATCTACAGAAAATTTGTACAGGGCCGCAACCAGCGCGACCATGTCTTTTATCGCTGGTTCAATGAAATACCGGTATTGCTACTGCTGGCGGTGGTCATTCTTGTGGTCACCAAACCTTTCTGACAGGCTTAGCCATGACCGATGACAATACACCCCCAAGCCGCAAGAAACTCAGCCTTAGCGGTGCGCCGCGCAAAGCCGACGAGAGTGACGAAAAACCAAGGGTGCGCTCTGGCGCGCGGGCTCGCGCCGTGGCGCAGAGCCAGTTGCGTTCCGGCCAGGGAAAAACAACCCCTGCCAAACCCGCACGCCCGTTGCCGACGGATCGTTCCGGTGCGCGCAGCGACAGGACTGCTGAAACGCACGAACCGCGCCGCGCCGCTTCTGATCGCACCGATCGTCCGATGCGCACGGAACGCCCCAGGCCGGCAGCCGGCAAACGCGACTTCAACCCTGGCGCCCCCCTGACCGGGAAAAGATCCCAGACCAGAACAGCAGATCGCGCCACCCGCGCGCAGCACGAATCCGAACAAGCGCGGCCGCGCCCCTCATCTCGCCTGACCGAAACGTTCAGGGTATTTGCTCCGTGCCCACAGGGCCTGGAGGAAGTGCTTTGCGAGGAAATGCAGGCGCTGGGCTTTGAGCACGTCGAAAAAGGACGTGCCGGCTGCGCCTTCGAAACCGACTGGGCAGGCATTTTGCGGGCCAACCTGTACTCCCGCCTGGCAACCCGGATTCTGGTGCAAGTGGCGCACGGCCTGGTGCTCAAGGAAGACGACATCTACGAACTGGCTTACGACGCCCCGTGGGAGCGCTGGTTTGGCGCTGAACATTCCCTGCGGGTTGATACCTCGGCCATCCAGAGCCCCATGAAAAGCCTGATGTTCTGCAATCTGAAGGCAAAAGACGGCATCTGTGACCGCCTGCGCGATCGCGAAGGCGAGCGTCCAAGCATCGATACGGTCCGGCCCGACGCTCGGGTGCACCTTTTTCTGACCCGGGATTCGGGCACGCTGTACCTTGATACCTCCGGAGAATCCCTATTCAAGCGCGGCTGGCGTCTGGATAAGGGTGAAGCGCCACTGCGCGAGAACCTGGCTGCCGGCATTCTGGCGCTCTCTGGCTGGGATCCTTCCCTGCCCCTGCTGGATCCCTTTTGCGGCAGCGGAACCATTCTGATCGAAGCCGCCTGGATCGCGCAAGGCGTGCCGCCGGGCATCTCCCGCCCCTTTGGTTTCGAGCGGCTGCGCAATGCCGATGCCCGCCAATGGACAGCATTGAAAGAGGATGCCCTCAGCCGCATCGCGCCGGAGCTGGAGACCCCGCTATACGGCTGCGACCTGAACCCTCATGCACTGGAGGCCGCACGCGAAAACATGCAGCGCGCCAATCTGGCGCCAGACTCCATTCAGTTTGCCCGGGCCAATGCGCTGGACCTGCAGCCGCCAACAAACGCCGGCTGGCTGGTCACCAATCCCCCTTATGGGGAACGAATGGATCAACAGGACGACGGTTTCTGGCGCGACTGGTCCGCCTGCCTGAAACAGCAATTTGCCGGATGGCAGGTTCATGTGATTTCCAGCGACCTGGAACTGCCCGGAAAACTGCGCCTCAAAGCGCGTCGCCGTACGCCACTGTACAATGGGGCGCTTGACTGCCGCCTGTTTTCATTTGAAATGGTCGCCGAAAGCTACCGTAAACCCTGATAGCCAACTGCATGAAACCTTCTGCCTCTCCTGACGAGGCGCTATTATCGCGCCGTTCTCCTTCCCGTTTGCGCCTGTTTGCCTGCATGATGTACGAGGCCGTGCTCCTGTTCGGCGTCGTCTTCTTTGCCGATTACATTTTCGACACGCTCACGCAAAGCCGCAGCGGCCTGACCCTTCTGGGCACACGCCAGGCCGTGCTGTTTGTCGCCATAGGCCTGTATTTTGTGCTGTGCTGGCGAAAACACGGACAGACACTGCCCATGAAAACCTGGAATATCCGGCTCGTCAGCGGGCAAGGCACCCGTCCTTCCCTGGGCAAACTCGTGCTCCGCTATGTCCTGTGCTGGCCCATCCCGCTGCTGGGAGCCTATCTGGTGTACCTCTCGTCCAACTCACTGGGCTGGCCATCCATCACTCTGTTCATTGTGTTTACGCCTTTTCTCAACTTTGTCTATAGCTGGTTTGACCGGGACGGCCTGATGTTGCATGACAGGCTGACCGGCACTCGTCTGGTCGACCTATCGCCGGCGGCGATTCAATGATAGAATCAGAAGTCCCCGGGCAGCAGGCAGGATCATTTTTGCACACACTGCCCTATTTCTTTAGCGCCCCCGATTCTTTACGCCACCTTATGACCGATCATTATTCGTCACTCTATAAATCATTTGAATGGCTGGTTCCCTCGGTATTCAATATAGCGGATGCCTGCTGTCACCGGTGGGCCTCCAGCCCTCACGAAGCACGCCAGGTCGCCATTTATTTCGAAGATCAGGTAGGGCAGCTCACACTACTGACTTACGGGCAACTGTCCGAAAAGGTCAATAAACTGGCCAACGGCTTTATTCGCATGGGTGTACAACCGCAGGACCGCGTAGCGGTCGCGCTGCAGCACTCGGCAGAAAGCGCAATCACCCAGCTGGCAGTACTTACCGTGGGTGCGATTGTGGTGCCCCTGACCTCCTCCCTGAGCAACGCCGAATACGCCGAAAGGCTACATGATTCGCAGGCACGGGTAGCAGTGGTCGACAAGCACTCCATTACTGCACTTATTTCTGCGGTTGACAATCATTCGCCAGTCAAACAGATTATCGGCATCCATACCGATGATGACCGGATCATTTCCTGGCGTACCCTGCTGGCGCGCCAACCTTCCACCTTCACCCCCCATGTGGTCAGCGCCTCCACGCCAGCCATTCTGGTGTATCCTGCCACGGTCGAAAACGAACCGTTGCGCGGCGTGCTGCTGGACCACAGCTCACTGATCGGCACCCTGCCGGGCTTTGTCGCGTCACAGAACTGGTTTCCGAAAACAAACGATATTTTCTGGACCTCCTACGACTGGAACAGCCCCAACGGCCTGCTCAATGCGCTGCTGCCCACGCTGTATTTCGGCAAGTCCATCGTCGGCTGCCCGGCCGGACGCACCATACCACGACTGTTTACGCTGCTCGAGCACTACCAGATTACCAACATTCATGCTTCCGGCGAGGATCTGCGCCGCATCCGCGAATACCCCGATACGCTGGAAGAATTCGAGCTGGCCATCCGCAGCATCAGCTGCCTGGACACCGATTACGACCCGTCGCTGGGCCAATGGGCCAAGCAGCGCTTTGACGTTGATATTAATGTGGTCGCCGCGCCGCTGGGCTTTGGCTATATTATTGGCGAAAGCCAGGAAAAATGGGCGCCTCGCCAGGGCAGTATGGGCCGCGTTTATCCGGGCCATCGGATCACAGTTATTGACCAGGCCGGTAAGCCACTGAAAACCGGCCAGAAGGGTTTCATCGCGGTAAACAGGACCGACCAGAACGACTACCCCGATCCGGCGGTCGCCTTGCACTATTGGTCCGGCGCCCAGATCCATCCGCTGCAGGCCGAACCACAGGAGTGGATTCCAACCTCCATTCGCGGCCACATTGACAAGGATGGCTACGTCTGGCGCGACGCCGATGCCGACACCGACATCAACGCCGACACCGATAGCGTAACCAGCTAGGAAAAGGAGAAACATTCATCATGGCCGTGTATCAGATTGATGAACTGGCGCCAAATATCGACCCTACCGCTTTTGTCTTCGACAGCGCGACGGTCATTGGCAACGTCACCCTGGAAAAAAATGTCAGTGTCTGGGCCAATGTGGCCATTCGCGGCGACAACGCGCCTATCCTGATCAAGGAAGGCAGCA
Source organism: Advenella sp. FME57 (assembly GCF_014897675.1). GTDB lineage: Bacteria > Pseudomonadota > Gammaproteobacteria > Burkholderiales > Burkholderiaceae_B > Advenella. The sequence continues at coordinate 70,005 of NZ_JABUXU010000007.1, forward strand.
ACGTCCAGGAAGGCAGCGTGCTGCATGTGGACGAAGGCGTTCCCCTGACCATTGAAAGGAACGTCACCGTGGGCCATCAGGCCATGCTGCACGGCTGCACCATTGGCGAAGGCTCTCTTATCGGCATGCAGGCCATTGTCTTGAACAACGCACGCATTGGCAAAAACTGTATCATCGGCGCCGGCGCGATCGTTACCGAAGGCAAAGTCATCCCTGACGGCTCGCTGGTTATCGGGATCGGCAAAATTGCACGCACGCTGAGCGAAGACGAAATCGCCAATATTCACAAAAACACTGCTCATTACGTATGGCAGGGCCAGCGCTATCGCAGCAGCCTTAAACGCCTGACGTAATTTCGGCCCTGTGCCACCCTGCCATGACGACTGACCAATTACAGAAATACCTGCTTGACGACCGCAGCACCCGTATCCAGACCGTCGACCTGACCGAGACCTGGCATACCGGCTTGGCGCATCAGAGCTACCCGCCGGTCGTTCGCGACCTGCTGGGGCAGCTGTGTGCAGCCTCGGTGCTGCTGGCCTCGAACATTAAGTTCGATGGTTCGCTCGTATTGCAACTGCAGGGAGACGGGCCACTGGCCCTGATCGTAGTCGAATGTCAATCCGACCTGAGCCTGCGCGCCACCGTACAGTTGCGTCAGGAATTTGTGGTTCCCGACAATGCCACATTCCAGTCGCTGCTCAACGTCAACGGCAATGGTCGGTTTATAGTCATTCTGGATCCGACAGACCGGCAGGAAGGCCAACAACCCTATCAGGGTGTAGTGCCCATGGAAGGCGATTCGGTCGCCCAGGTCCTGGAGCATTATATGAAACAATCAGAACAGCTCGATACGCGCATCTGGCTGGCCGCCAACGCGCAACGCGCTGCCGGTCTGTTGCTGCAGCGACTGCCCGACCATGGTGGTACGGCCGATGATGCCGAAGCCCACCAGGAATCGTGGCAGCGCACGCGCATTCTGGCCCAGACCCTGACTCAGGAGGAAATGCTCAGCGAGTCTCCTGAGACACTGATCCATCGCCTGTTCTGGGAAGAGCCGTTGCTCACCTTCGAGCCGCAACCGGTACGCTGGTTTTGCCCATGTACACGTGAACGCGTCGGCAATATGCTCAAGATGCTCGGCCAAGCCGAAATCGAGAGCATTCTGAGTGAACAGGAAAAAATCGACATCGCCTGCAATTTCTGCGGCAAGCCATATACGTTCGACGCGATCGATTGTGCCCGTCTGTTTATAGATGGCCAATCGCCCGAGGATCCGCCCGAACCCATAGCGCATTAAGCGCGGGCGCAACGGGCCGTCACGCCTGGAGTTTGGCGGCAATGGACGGTACGCTGTCGCTCGGGCGGCTGCCTTCCCTTACTGGCAAATACGATTGTGGTAACCCTGGTTCTTGCCATCGTCACCCGCGGCACGCCCCGGCGACCGCAACGCATACTTGTCCAGCGTAGGAATCCACACTATACATTTGCCCTCGTTTTACGCACACTGCGGGGATGCAATATACCTTCCCGCTCATACTTTTTTCGTTCTGCCCGCGCTACCCTGCGCTTGCCCAGCCATGCCGGCCTGGCGGCGTGCCATCAAAAACAACAGCGCCCTCGTTGGCACGCCAGCATGGCTTTGCAATGGTAGAATTTCTCGTTGTCGCCCTTCCCTTGTTGTTTGCGGCCATGGCCAGCTACGAAGCCTCGCGCTGGTATATGGCGCGTGAAGCCGTCAGTCTTGCACTGCTTGAGGCCAGCCGCGCCGGCAGCGTGAACCACGCCAGGCCGCAGGCGATCGAAGATGCATTCCTGGATGCGCTGGCTCCGCTGTATGCGCCGGCGGGCACTTTTCGCAGCCCGCGTGAGCGGATGCTCCACCTGCAGAAACGATTCGAGCAAGACAGTGACCGGCTTGCATGGGACATTGCCATTACTCATCCCAACGTTGCCGAATTTGCCGATTTCATGCAAAAGGATCTTCCCATTGCCGTGAAAACCGGCAATCCAGCCATTAATAACAATTATCAGCACAGGCAACATCAACAATATCCACGCGGCCCGGTATCGGGCAGCACGATCTACGATGCCAACACCCTGCAACTGCAGGCACGCTATTTGTATGTGCCGGTGGTGCCGGGCATGCGCACGTTGTTGCGCACCCTGTTCGGTGCAATCAGCACATCCGGATCGCCACTGGCCACCCACGGTGCGCTGCCAATAAGCGCGGCAATCACAATTGAAATGCAATCGCATCCGGTTCTCTGGTTGTCCGAAGAAACGACCCACGTTCGCTACAAGCAGCTTAGTGCGTTTGCCAACTCACCAGGACCACTACGCAAACCAACCACCGAGGCCAGTGGTGGCAACGGCGACGCAATGGGTAGCATTGCCTCCGACCCGGCAACGCCCAACGCAACGCTCCCCGGCGGCAGGCCAGCCTCGCAGGCCAGGACTGATGCCGTTGCGACGGGTAGCCAGCACCAGCCTGGCGCAACGCCTACAAACTATGAGGCTCCCGAAAATGCCCTGCCCGCCGAGTCGGCCTGCCTGCCATAAGTGCTGCAAACAAGCGCGCAGTACGGCAGGCACACAACGTGGCATTCGGGATTGTATTAACTTGGCCTGATTCGGCTTGGTACTGATTCGATCTAACGCTAATTTGGTCTGGTTCTGATTCGATCAGATCCGGATTTGGCTCAGTCCTGAATCAGTTTAGACGGCACGAGCGACACCAACAGGAAATGCTTATTCCTGACTGCTATTGCTGCGTCGGTTTTGAAGACCTGGCCGGCTTGCGGCTCTCGGACTTTGTCCGCTTATTGCCGGCAGCCGTTGCTTTTGCCTGGGATTTGGCTGCCGCAGTAGAAGCTGTCTTGGCCTTGGATGTCCCCGGTACCTCGTAGCTGACCGGCACATCGGGTTGCGGCTCATTCGGCGTCAGGATCTGCACATACGTTTCGTCTTTTTTGATCATGCGCATTTCAATACGGGCGCGATCTTCAAGCGCATCGGTACCCGTTTTCAGATCATGTACTTCCGCATCCATTGCATTGTTGCGAGTCAGCAATGCCTTGTTCTTCTCTTCCTGGGCTTCCAGTTGCTGCTTAAGCACTGTCACGCGCGCCCACCCTTCTTCCCCCCACCACAGCGGATATTGTATGGCTACGCAGGCAACCATCAGGGCAAGGTATAGTAAGCGCATGACAAATGCTCAATACTCGCGCCGCAGCGCTTAACGGATGTTGTAAAACGCATCCAGACCCGGGAAGCGGGCCACTTCTGCCAGTTCTTCCTCGATACGCAGCAACTGGTTGTACTTAGCCATACGGTCCGAACGAGACAGGGAGCCGGTCTTGATCTGCATAGCATTGGTAGCCACGGCAATATCGGCAATGGTGGAGTCTTCGGTTTCACCGGAGCGGTGTGAAATGACCGCCGTATAACCCGCTCGCTTGGCCATTTCAATGGCAGCAAAGGTTTCTGTCAGTGTACCGATCTGGTTGATCTTGATAAGAATGGAGTTGGCAACGCCTTTCTGGATGCCTTCCTTCAGGATTTTCGTATTGGTAACGAACAGATCATCGCCCACCAGTTGCACTTTCTTGCCCAGCTGGTCCGTGAGGATTTTCCAGCCATCCCAGTCGTTTTCCGCCATCCCGTCTTCGATACTGATGATTGGGTATTTGTCGCACCAGGAGGCCAGCAAATTGGCAAACTCGGCCGAAGTCAGGGAAATATTGCCTTCGCCGGCCAGATGATATTTGCCGTCGCGGTAAAACTCGGAACTGGCGCAATCGAGGCCCAGCGCAATTTGGGTGCCAGGCTCGTAGCCGGCTTCAGTAATCGCATTCAGAATCAGATGAATGGCCGACTCGTGGTTAGCCACATTGGGCGCAAAGCCGCCTTCATCGCCCACCGCCGTAGACATGCCATGGCCATGGATCAGTTTTTTCAGGGCGTGGAAAACCTCTGCACCCATGCGCAGCGACTCACGGAAACTGGTGGCGCCAACCGGCAGAATCATGAATTCCTGCATATCGAGCGTATTGTTGGCATGGGCGCCGCCGTTGATGACATTCATCATGGGCACAGGCATGCTCATGGGACCGCTGCCGCCAAAATAGCGATACAGGGAAAGACCGGACTCATCGGCTGCGGCACGGGCAACGGCCATACTGACTGCCAGCAGTGCGTTGGCGCCCAGGCGTTCCTTGTTCTCGGTTCCATCCAGATCAATCAGGGTGTGGTCAATAAAGGTCTGTTCCTGAGCATCCAGGCCCATGAGCGCTTCGGAAATTTCAGTATTGACGTTTTCCACTGCCTTGAGCACGCCCTTGCCCAGGTAACGGGATTTGTCACCGTCCCGCAATTCAACAGCTTCGCGGGTACCAGTAGAGGCGCCAGACGGTACTGCGGCCCGCCCCATAACGCCGGATTCGAGCAATACATCACACTCTACGGTTGGATTCCCACGGGAATCCAGGATTTCGCGACCGATAATATCAACAATTGCACTCATGGTAATGACTTTCCTGCCTGATAAACAGTGATTTTGATGGGGTTTTATTGCGTAGATTGTACCTTACTCAGCCAATCTTGTAATTTTGCATCCGCTGGCAAATGAACTTGTATCCTTTTTTTACATTTTAGCCTGGACAATCGCCGGCAGGTAAAGCGGCAAACTGCGCAACCAGATCATGCCGTAGCGTGCCTGGCGCCGACCACCGCTCCATTGTATTACCTGTTACCTGCCACTTCTAAACTTGCGACTGCTTACTACGTTGGCCGTATACTTTTCCCGACTAGCCGTTGTCCTTGCCCCGCAGCCGCCGCCGGCGACGGCCAGCAGGTGGCTCGGCCACGGTGTTGCCCAGACTGGTAAAGCGGATCAGCGGCAGCCTGTAGAGCCACAACAGGGCAATCACATTTACCGCAAACACCACAATCAGGCCTGATTCGATCGCGTCCACCATATGTTCGCGCGCCAGCTGCAGCCACGGAAGCGCATCCTGCCCCAGGCTGGCCATTTCAGTAATCAGCCCCGCCTGGCTGTCTGTCCTGACCAGTAACTGCGGATCAGACAGGGCCAGAAGCAGCTGCTGGGACCCCATTTTGTTTGCATCGGCCTGAATGCCGGCGACATAATAGTAATTGACCATCGTGCCGATAATAGCCGTTCCCAGCATGCCGCCAATCATGCGGATGGACTGCACGAGCGCCGTCACAATGCCCAGGTTATTGCGGCCGGACAGCTCCTGGCTGAAAATTGTCAGGTTGGGCATAATAAAACCCAGACCGACACCGCCGAGCGTCATATATAGCAAAAAGACCAACTGCGACATATCACGATCATAAAAGACCACGCCCGCCACGGCAATCGCCGTCAATACAAAGCCGATATACAGAATCCAGTTGGGCCGGGCCAGGCGAATAACGATCCGGCCACTCAGGATACTGCCCACGGTAATGCATACTACCAACGGCGTGACCAGCATGCCGGCGTCGTTGGGAGAATAGCCGAAGCCGCCCTGAAGCAGCAGCGGGATATAGAACAGCATGCCAAACATCACAAACCCGGTCAATAGCGACAAGGTGAACATGGTGCCAAGACTGCGATCGCGAAACACTTCCAGCGGCAGTAGCGGAAAAGCACAGCGGCGCTCCCAGCGTATCAGGACAATAAACGCCAGAACGGACACAACGGAAAACAAGCCGACCTGCCAGGAAACGCCATGCGTGGCAAACAGTTCCACCGCCAGTTGTAGACAGCCCAGGAACAGCGCGATCAGCACCGCCCCCTGCCAGTCCAGACGGATTGTCTGTTCACGCTTGTAACGAATCAGCGGCAGATATTGCCAGATAAAGAACAGGCTGACCAGGCCCACCGGCAGATTGACATAGAAAACCGAACGCCATCCGTAATATTCGGTCAGAAACCCGCCCAGGGACGGGCCGATGGCCGAGGCAATGCCAAAAGAAGAACTGAGCAGAATCTGCCAGCGCAGGCGCACCTTGGCATCCGGAAACAGGTCCGGCACACAGGCAAAGGCGGTGCCGACCAGCATTCCGCCACCAATACCCTGCAAGGCCCGGGCCAGCACCAGTTGCGTCATACTGCCGGCCATGCCGCAAAGCATCGAAGCAATGGTAAAAATAATAACGGACGCAACCACAAATGGCTTGCGTCCGTAATAATCACTCAGGCGACCACAGATAGGAACCGTAATGACAGAGGCCAGAAGATAGGAAGTGCCGACCCAGGCGTATAGTTCAAAACCATTGAGCTCTGCCACGATGGTGGGCAAGGCGGTACCGACGATGGTTTGATCCAGCCCCACCAGCATACCGACAAAACAGATGCCCAGCACAGCCATCAAAGATTGCCGAAACGGCAGCAATCGCCCCGATGCCGATTTTTCCTCATTCACTTCGATTGTTCTGGTAACCATACTTCCCGTTCAAAGTAAACGCCGGCATCAACGCTCACCGGGCTATGTTTGCCACCTGACTGACAACGCCTGCCGGCCTGTCAATATCCATGTCACGAGCGAACAACGCAATCAGGCGCCGAACTGGTCTTCGATAAAACCCTGGCCTTTGACAATACGATCAATGTCAGTGAGCGAGCGCAACAGGGCTTCCATATGCGCCAGAGGCACAGCATTGGGGCCGTCAGACAGCGCCACGGCAGGATCCGGATGCGTTTCCATAAACAGACCGGATACCCCTACCGCAACGGCAGCCCGCGCCAGCACGGGCACAAACTCACGCTGACCGCCAGACGACGTACCCTGACCACCTGGCAACTGCACGGAATGCGTCGCATCAAAAACAACCGGACATTCGGTTGCGCGCATGATCGCAAGCGAACGCATATCCGAGACCAGATTGTTATAGCCGAAAGAAGCCCCGCGTTCGCAGACCATGATATTGGCGCCATCGCCACCGGCTGCGATGGCGGCGGCTTTGGCCTTGGCCACGACCTGCAGCATATCGGCCGGCGCCAGAAACTGTCCTTTCTTGATATTTACCGGTTTGCCGGTGGCTGCACAAGCCGAAATGAAATCAGTCTGGCGGCACAGAAAAGCCGGGGTCTGCAACACATCAACGACAGCGGCGACGCGCTCTACCTGCGTAATGTCATGAACATCAGTCAGGACAGGGACATTGAGCTGTTCCCGGATATCGGCCAGAATCTGCAGGCCTTCGTCCATTCCCGGACCGCGATAAGAGGCGCCCGAGCTGCGATTCGCCTTGTCAAAAGAACTTTTGTAGATGAATGGAATGCCAAGGCGCTCGGTGATATCCTGCAAGGAACGCGCGGTATCGAACGCCATCTGGCGCGATTCGATCACGCATGGGCCGGCAATCAGAAAAAACGGTTTGGTCAGACCCACGTCGAAGCCGCAAAGATTCATGGTGATATCCTTATCCCTGGTTCTGCCGCTGTTTCTGGTTGTCCAGTGCTGCCCGGATAAAGCTGGAGAACAGCGGATGGCCGTTACGCGGCGTAGAAGTAAATTCAGGATGGAACTGGACCCCCATGAACCATGGGTGGGTCGGGATTTCCATCATTTCAGGCAGGTTCTCGGTCGGTGTACGGGCGCTGATGACCATACCGGCTTCTTCAAGACGCGGCACATAAACATTATTGACCTCATAGCGGTGACGATGGCGCTCATTGACCTCCGGACCATATATTTCATAGGCGCGCGTTCCCTCCTTGACCGGGCAACGTTGGGCGCCCTTGCGCATCGTGCCCCCCAGATCGGAAGACGCCGTGCGCTTTTCCACTTTGCCTTCGCGATCCATCCATTCGGTGATGAGTGCCACGACCGGATGCGGGGCTGCCGGATCAAATTCGGTACTGTTGGCGCCGCCAAGCTGGGCCACATGCCGGGCAAACTCTATAACGGCCAGTTGCATGCCCAGACAGATCCCCAGATATGGCACCTTGTTTTCACGCGCGTACTGTATCGCGCGAATCTTGCCTTCGGTTCCACGCTTGCCGAAACCGCCGGGCACCAGAATGGCATCCAGCGAGGCCAGCTTTTCAACTGCGCCTTCTTCCAGATCCTCGGAATCAATATAATCGATAATGACTTTGGAACGGGTATGAATACCGGCGTGCTGCAGGGCTTCGATCAGCGATTTGTATGATTCGGTCAGATCGACATATTTGCCGACCATACCGATGTGCACTTCATGCTGCGGATGCTCCAGCGCATCGATCAGACCGTCCCACATAGACAGATCGGCCGAGGGCGGAGAAATGGCCAGCGCATCGCAAACCAGTTCATCAAGTTTCTGGTTATGCAACATGGACGGGATTTTGTAAATGGAATCGGCATCCCATACGGAAATAACGGCATCCAGCGGCACATTGGAAAACAGAGAAATCTTGGCCCGCTCGTCTTCGGGTACTTCGCGGTCGGCACGGCAAAGCAACGCGTTCGGATAAATACCGATCTCGCGCAGCTTCTGCACCGAGTGCTGAGTAGGCTTGGTTTTGAGCTCGCCCGCAGAAGCGATGAACGGCACCAGCGTCAAATGCACGAAAGCCGCGCCATTGCGACCCAGGCGCAGGCTCATTTGCCGCACCGCTTCCAGAAATGGCAGGGATTCGATATCCCCGACCGTGCCGCCGATTTCCACAATCGCCACGTCGGTCTGGCCATCCCAGGCCTGCCTTGCGCCACGGATGATGAAATCTTGAATTTCATTTGTAATATGAGGAATAACCTGCACGGTCTTGCCCAGATAGTCGCCCCGACGCTCTTTGCGCAGCACGGATTCGTAAATCTGGCCAGTGGTAAAGTTATTGGATTTATGCATGCGAGCCGAAATGAATCGCTCGTAGTGGCCGAGGTCAAGATCGGTTTCGGCGCCATCTTCGGTGACGAATACTTCACCGTGCTGCAAGGGGCTCATCGTACCCGGATCCACGTTGATATACGGGTCCAGCTTGAGCATGGTCACCTTCAGGCCACGCGATTCAAGGATAGCCGCTAACGACGCGGCGGCGATTCCCTTGCCTAACGAAGAGACCACGCCGCCGGTAACGAATACATACTTTGTCATTGGAGTAAGGGCCCCGCGAAAAGGGCCGTAGCAGGAAATTTGAATTATAGCTTGAGCGTGCCGCTTTTGTATGGCACCGAAGGCCTTCGGTTCAAAACAGGTCGTATAATGACAGATGTAAATATCAAGAAAAGATCATGGACCGAAAACGAAAAACCCTGCTTATGCTGCTTTGCTACGTCATTGCCTTTTTTGCGACCATTGGCCTGCTATCCCTATGGGCAACCACCCTTTACATGTAGCGTCTAAGCGGAATCCCTTTACACGGAATCCCTCTAATACGGACTGCACCTTTCGGCTTCCCCATACGGGTTATCCTATACCGCCGCCAACCGATCCCAACAAACGTCGCCGACCTGTGCGCCCTGTGCCAGAACGGCATCAAGCGCAGTCAGGAGCGGAGCACAACCAGCATTCAGTTTCAGCGCAAGCACTGCATCGGCCCGCGTTCTACCCAGCGTGATGGCCGCCACCGGCTTGCCCTGTCTGGCGGCGTCGCGCACAAAACGATAGCCCGAATAAACCATCAGCGAGGAGCCGACCACCAGGACGGCGCTGGCCTGCTCCAGGGCCTGATAGACCGCATCGACGCGGGCGCGCGGAACCGCTTCGCCAAAGAACACCACGTCCGGCTTCAGGATGCCGCCACACTGGCCACAGGCCGGAATGCGAAAAGAAGAAAAATCAGTCTCGAGATCCACGTCGCCATCCGGTGCCATGGCAGCGGTCATATCCGCCCAGGAGGGGTTCTCAGTGAGCAGTTGCTGCTGATAACTTACGCGATCAAGCTTGCTATTGCAATGCATACAGACCACGTCTGCCAGCGATCCATGCAGCTCGAGCAACCGGGACTGACCAGCCTGCCGATGCAGGCCGTCAACATTCTGCGTCACTAGCAGACCTGTGTAGCCCTTGGATTCAAGCGATTGCAAGGCGTAATGCGCCGCATTCGGCTTGCCGCCGGAAAACATCGACCAGCCCACCATACTGCGCGCCCAATAGCGCCGGCGCGCCGCCTCTGAGCCCATGAACTGCTGAAACGTCATCGGCGGCGGCCGCATCCATGCGCCCTCGGTATCACGATAGGCCGGAATGCCTGAATCGGTGCTGCAGCCGGCGCCGGTAATCACCAACAGGCCCGCGTGCTGCTGCACGAAAGCCTGCAGATCGGCGATGGCCGGCGCTGTCATAGACCCGACCTACTCCGTGGTCTTGCCATCAAAATGCTCTTCCTGCTCATCCTGCTTGGTGGCATGCACCACGCCATCACGATGCTCGGGCGGCCCGTAAATCGTGTACAAACGCAGGGGCTGATCGCCGCTATTGATCACATTGTGACGGGCACCGGCAGGAACGATCACCGCGTCATCGTCCTCGATGGCATGCGTCTGTCCGTCAATCACGACCTTGCCCTTGCCTTCTTCGATGCGAAAGAACTGATCATGGCCTTCATGAACCTCTTCCCCGATTTCTTCACCAGGTTGCAGCGTCATAAGGACCAGCTGCAGGTTTTTCCCCGTATAAAGCACCTTGCGGTAAAGATCATTGTTCACGGTCAATTCTTCGATATCATCGACAAAACCTTTCATACGACTTACTCCATAAAGTGAACGGGTCCGCAATACGGACTCCTATCGGCCCGGGATTTACATTTCCCAGGATTGAAACACATCATTGACAAATTTAATTTCCAATACCTGCTTGCCCACATCGGCTTTGCCGGGGCTGAGCAGCCGGCCAGCCGAATCAACCATGGGGCCAACGACCGGCACGGCACCAACCATATTACCGGCCATGCTGCCAGATGACTTGCGCGCATACATCAGCGAGGTTTCGTTATTGGAATTGCGGGTTGTGCGATCGGGCTCGCCAAAAATCTGGATGGCCTGGGCCACCGTGGTCTTGTCCTTGATCAGGCTTTTATTGAGAAAGACCGGATCAAAATAATCGGCATTTCCCATCAGGTCGGTTTTACTGGGGACGCTGCACGCCAGCAGCCCTGCACTGATCAGGCATCCCAGCAACAGCCATCGCATTCTCTTCATTATTCACTCCTGAACAGGGGTCGGAACGATCGCAACTACCATACACCGCCAGACAATTGCGCCATATCGTGCTGCATTTTTCACCCGCTCATACCCAGTTTAATAAACAGATTATCCCACAATTTTTTGCATTGGCTGACAGACCGTGACCACTGCTTTTCGGTATCCTGCAAAATGCCTCTGACTTTCATGGCTGACAAGCTGGCGGCGCTCTATCCGTATTCGTCCTGTCTGCATGCCGATATGTTACATTTTCAGTGTTATTTCGTTAACAACTCGAATAAGGAACACGTATGAGCATGTCATTTCGCAGACGTAAACGCAGTGTAGACCTGTTAAAAAAGAAAGATCGGCGCTTGATCGCTGGTTAAAGTCGAATGTAACGGATAAAGGATACAGGGACTGGTATCGAGCGGACAGGTTCGCTTATGACAATGCACATGGATCATGCCCAACTGATGCGATCTATCGTTCCAAACCCTGACTTATCTGCAGCTTCCCAAAATGCCTTTCGGGAATGCTCAAAGATCGACTGACAACGACGGGCAGGTTATTGCTTCGTTGCGTCCGCCACAGTGATTACATGAGCGCGCCAATATCAAAGCATCTCTAACGCTGTTAAATCCGCACTGTTGCTTGTGCCGTCTCGTCTCGACACTGCCGGCAAAAAATTAGAATCACCCCATTGCCCATGGCTTATAGTTGTTCTGCTGCGCACCTATTTTCTTGTCTGAAAATGTCAAAAACCAAAGGCTCAATATCATTACTAAGTGAAAATACTTATGTCATAACGTAACATTCATGGCTATGCTGAGCGCTCATGCATAAGGAGATAGGAATGAAGAAAATCGTATTAATGATGCTTTTGCTGATGTTTACCGCAACATCTTTTGCCCATGGTGGTCGTACTGATCGAAATGGATGCCACAACGATAATAAAAACAATAGTCGGCACTGTCACTAATTGGTTATGACAAACCATAGTCCTTTACGCTAAAGGACTACGGACAACAAAACCACGTACCTGTTTTTGAACCGACGGCCTACCTCAGGCCCCAAAGACCATTTTGAATAGCGGTTATTGATCGCCCCGCTGACCATCCAATAATTTTCCCCTAACCATACCAAATCCGTTATTTTCATTGAGTAACTGGGATTTGTGTGAAATATGAAGCCTTTATGCAGCATCTATATTGGGTTTGTCTGCGCTCAGAATAAGCCACATTTATTTCAGGCAACAAAAAAGCCACCTATTAAGGTGGCTAATTCGTTGATATTACTACAAAATTGTTTGGCTCCCCGAACTGGGTTCGAACCAGTGACCTGCGGATTAACAGTCCGTCGCTCTACCGACTGAGCTATCGGGGATCAATTAAGAAAATAATTATAGCCAGAAACCGGATGGCAATGCAAGCGCTTGGCTGTATCCTCTATTCTTTTTTACGAAAATGTTGCATTTGGCCGACGCCCATAAAAAAGCACGCGACCGAAGTCGCGTGCTTACCGGCAATAACGCGCTGTTTAGTGCGCCGAAGCCTTGCTGCTGCCGATACCGGTTTCTGCACGTACGCGCTGGGCGTCGTATGCAGCAATATCGACTGCGGCTCGCTTGCTCTTGTCGGTTATAGAAAAGAACCAGATACCAGCGAAGGCAATGATCATGGAGAACAGCGCTGGTGACTTATAAGGGAACAGCGCACTGCCTGCAGGATTGCCCAATGTTACTTCCCATACGTCGGGCGACACGATGGTCAGCACAACCGAGGAGATTAGCCCCAGGAAGCCGCCAATAACGGCGCCACGCGTGGTCATTTTCTTCCACATAATAGAAAGGAAGAGTACCGGGAAGTTGGCCGATGCCGCAATGGCAAACGCCAGCGACACCATGAAGGCCACATTCTGCTTCTCGAACAGGATGCCCAACAAAATGGCCAGCACACCCAGCACGAACGTCGTGATACGGGATACCCGCAGCTCGGTCGCCGAATCGACATTACCCTTGCGGAACACCGAAGCATACAGATCATGTGATACCGCAGAGGCGCCCGACAAGGTCAGCCCGGCCACCACAGCCAGAATCGTGGCAAAAGCTACGGCCGAGATAAAGCCCAGGAAAATATGTCCGCCAACGGCATCGGCCAGATGCACCGCAGCCATATTGGCCCCGCCGATGAGGCCGCCCTTCGCATCAAGAAAATCAGGATTGGTGGAAACGAAAATGATCGCACCGAAACCGATAATGAAGGTCAGCACATAGAAGTACCCGATCCAGGTTGTGGCCCAGAAAACTGATTTACGCGCTTCCTTGGCATTGGGCACGGTGAAGAAACGCATCAGAATATGCGGCAGACCGGCAGTACCGAACATCAGGGCCATACCGAAGGAAATGGCAGAAATCGGATCTTTGATGAACGTCCCCGGCCCCATGATGGACTTGCCTGCCGCGGCCGCCTCTTCTGCCGTTTTACCTGCAGCCAATGCGCCAGCGGTCTTGACCTCAATGGCCTTGGAAAACAGCGCTTCAAAAGAGAAGTTGTTCAGTTTCATTACCATAAAGGCCATAAACGAAGCGCCCGCAAGCAGCATGACAGCTTTGATGATCTGCACCCACGTTGTGGCAGTCATCCCGCCAAACAGCACGTAGACCATCATCAGCACACCCACGATTACAACCGCAATCCAGTAATCCAGACCGAACAGCAGCTTGATCAGCTGGCCGGCGCCTACCATTTGGGCAATCAGATAGAACAGCACCACCACGATGGTGCCGCAGGCGGCAAAAGTACGTACCGGCATCTGGGCAAAGCGGTAGCTGGCGACATCGGCAAAGGTGAACCTGCCCAGGTTACGCAAGCGCTCGGCCATCAGGAACATAATGATAGGCCAGCCCACCAGAAAGCCGATGGAGTAGATCAGGCCGTCATAACCACTGGCCATGACCTGCGCGGCAATTCCCAGAAAGGATGCAGCGGACATGTAGTCGCCCGCAATCGCCAGGCCATTCTGAAAGCCGGTAATCCCGCCGCCTGCCGTATAAAAGTCCGAGGCAGATTTGGTTCGGGCAGCGGCCCATTTGGTGATAAAAAGCGTCAGGCCAACAAAAACGACGAACATAATGATCGCCGTTATATTGACCTGTTGCTTGGTGGTTTCACCGATGGCGTCTGCACCATAAGCGAGGGATAAAAACAGGCCGGTAAATGCTATACCGATCAGAAACCGCGACACACCTTTATTCATGAGTTGCCCCTACGTCGTTCAGCAAGCTGCGTTCCATCTCGTCAAATTTTGAGTTCGCAATCAGAATATAGATGCCGGTAAGCGCAATGATCAGGATCATCAGGCCAAAACCCACCGGAATACCCCATGTCATGGCGCCGCCACTAATGGATTGGGCGAACAGCTGCTTGTCAAAGGCGATAATGCCGATAAAGCCGACATAATAGGCAATCAGAATAATGATCGAAAAGACCCAGCCGTACGTGCTGCGCATTCGCGTCATTTCCTTGTACTTCGGGCTCGCTATCACCCGTTGAACGATATCCTCACTCATATCTTTCCTCCCAGAAAGTATCGTTAAATTTTGATCGTAGCTCTCAAATGCTTATCATTTATGCAGCAAACATGACCGTTTTACCTGTAGCCCTTTATTTCTGCAATTAGTGATATACCCTAGCAATACTTGTCCATAATCCGTTTAAAACATCGTCCAAATATATGTTTGGCGCTGCCGTTATTGGCGCGATCGGCTCAGGACGGGCCCGTCAATGGATCTTGCACAACCTTGCTCCACCATCCCGGACGAACCCTGTCCGGTCAAGAGGCATGAGCGCCAGGGCAAGCTGAATGGCCAAGAGTGCAGACTTCTGACAACGTTTTCAGCGTTCCCCAATGCATAACGTTCCAATAGCGTTTACGGATTTCATGTCAGATTCATATTTCGAGGGAACCCGGTAGACATGTCGCCAGCATCGCCATTGAGCAGCATGTCATGAAAACGCCCCAGTTCACTTTTATGCAATATATTGATTGGGCAGGCTATTTGCCGGGCATATTGCTCAAATTGAGGATTCAATACACCGTCCCGAATATGCTGTGGCATCCCGGCATTAGGGAAAAATGGCTGAGTTTTGATCAAAACCAGCCGTTCAGCCTTCAGGTGATTCGCCAACCAGGCTGCGATGCAATCAGACGACATATAAACTGAAGTCATTTCGTCAGCCTGTTCGCGCATCAGGTATAACGGCATCCAGACTGCGACGCCGCCACGCTGCAGAACATTGCGAATTGCACTGGCATTAACAACTGGAGTCAGCTGTGGTGACAATCCCGTGAGCATCAGGCCGTATTGTGCCCTTGCCAGCACCAGCATATTGTGTGTTACCAGACTGTCAAATCCCCACTGCTTTTTCATGTCGCGAATGAATTCAACACCGCGCCATCGGCCGGGAACGATAATGACTCTGCCTCCTCCCAAAGCTCCAAGCTGCGCAAGCCACAGGTTCAAGGTTCTATCGTGCGCCAGATTACCATCAAGCTTTACAACCCACATACTCCCCCCTAGCGTCAGATTATTCTTTTTTGCAAGACGAACGCGTTACCACAATCCGTGGCCCTGCATCCACTGCGATTTTCTTGATGACTCGTGTTTGATTCAAGTCCACAACCACAACCGAATCATCAAACCAACTGGCTACATAAGCACGGCCGCCAACAATGGCTACGCCCTCAGGGTAGCGTCCGACTTTGACCGAATTCTTATCGACGCTGCCGTCCGCACTGATCCGCTGAAGCACGCCCTTTTGCTGTGCTGTTGCCCATACTTGCTTGCCATCGTCGGTAACGGCCATGCCATATGGCATGGCCTCCATCTTGACCCGCCATGTCTCTTTCAGTGAGTCTGCCTCCAAACGGCTTATGGTGTTATCCTTGACGTTGGCCACATATATCTGCCCCTCATGCGCTACCAATGCAAATGGAGAGGCGCCCACAGCAACACTGGTGATGGGTTTCCACGCTTTCGCATTAACCACTGAAACTGTTGCGCTGCCCCGATCTGCAACAAAAATCCGCTCGCATGCCGCATCCAGCGTCAAACCTGCCGGTGCTTGTCCGACAGCGATCCGCCCCGTTTCCGTGCCGTCATAAGTACTGATCCGCACAAGCGCATTTCCTTTCCAGTCGGATACAAAAAGAGATTGTTCATCGGCAGACAGCGCTACCGCGAAAGGCTCTCCCGGAAAGTCATAGACTGCCTCTACTCGCTTGTCTGCCAGATTCAGCACAGAGATCTTTGCGCTATCGGGATGCGTCACATAACCGCGCCGACCATCCCTGGACACGGCAATGAATACCGGCTTTTCCGGCACCTCGACACGCGCCTGAACTTCGTTGGTGTCGACATCCACGATACTGACAGTATTTCCATCCTGGCTGGCCAAATAAACATACTCTTTGACCCTGTCCGCCGACGATGCGTTGGCAAGACAGAAGATCGACAGTCCAGCAATCGTGCCAAAGGACCTCACCAGTACGTTTATATAGCCAGCAACCATACTATTTACCCTCTACAGTCTTCTTCAAACCGGCAAGGCCGTCCTTGTAGATTGCCGTCATGGCGGCGATCGCCGATTCATCATTCAGATTCTCCGGTGGTTCATTGCTCGTGTCTCCTCGGTAAAATCGGCCAATCCAGGACACTTTGCTGCCATCGCCGTCAGCCTCCACCGTCATGGTCGCTGAGTAGGAGCTGACAGGAAGCGCCTCAAGATTTTCGCCATCCATCCTATAGCTGTACGAATGCGCTGCTGCATCATATTCATCCAGGCTTTCCTTGATAACACCTTTCTCAAGCGTCAGCTCACGCACGGATCCGGGCTCATTGCCCTTGTCTGCGGAACTTTTACTCACGTCCGGATGCCACTTTGAAATTTCTCCGAACGCACCCGCCGTCTCCCAGACTTTTTCCACAGGAGCGGAAATACTGATACTTTCTTCGACTTTTTTGGGTGTCGGACCATGAGCATAAGCAGGTGCCAGGGCCGTTGCCAAAAACAGCACAGTAACGATTGTTGATCTAATCAATGAAATCTCCTTAGGGAAGTGAACGAAACGGGTTTGCCCCGGCGCCGTGAAAAATTCGCTGCCGGGTGCAGCCGACGTCTGGCGCCTGCTGTACGGTTAATAAGATAAGCGGATAAATAAAAGACGATAAGCAGCACCCAGGCCAACCCCGCCAGGTAGGGAGCCAACTGAATCGGGCTCAACACTTTATGTTTTTTGGCATTTGATATGATTGACTCGGTCAGCGCACCGGAACCCCCTAATGTTGCATAGGTCATGCCATGAGCCGTTGCCAGTGTTCTTAAATGCGATTCTTTAAGTGAGGACAAGTGCTCGTTCCCCGTTGCGGCGCTTGCGCCAAAAGGTGCATTTCGCGCATGCCAGCCCTCACGGCTAGACGCATCTGCCGGTGGCGGGCCACTGCGATTTTCCTGCTCAACCTCATCGGCGCCGAAAAATCCAGTCTGATGCCCTGTCTCGTCAAATTTCGGTATGGGCGAGGGGTTCCTGCCTCCCACGCCAACAATCAGACCGGCCATTTTTTCGGAAGCACCTTCTCGTGCCGCCGCCGTCTGTGTATTCAGCGTCTGGGCCCTGACCTGGGCTTCGCCCTGCAGCATCATGTGTCCGATTTCGGACTGGGCCGCAGGTAATGGCGGCGCCTCGTGCCCATCACTTAGGAAAACCAGACTTACTCCCAGGCTATCTGCAATTTCCAGCCCTGACTCAAGCCCCTTGGTGATGTAACTGTCGCCTTCCCATGCCATTCGCCAGTCCAGCTCATCCAGCGTGGCAGAAAGGGGGGCAAAGTTTTCACAAACCTCGACCGGTTCGAGCAGCAGAAACGAGCGTCTCTCGGAAAATACAGCCAGGCCGGCGCGGCTGCCGCAAGGCAGGCGAGCCAGCGTTTGCTTCAATTTGAGTCGAACTTCATCAAGCCTGCTGTGCAAATTGCCCTCGACGCCGTAATCACGTACGTTCATGCTGCCGGTAATATCGATCACGAAGAGCAGCTCCGGCCTGTCCTGCTCGGCATTCATTTGAGGCCTGAAGCAGCCTGCAATTGCCAGACAAAACACGGCAGCCAACAGCCAGAACCGATAGTCGAAGACAGATGCCGGCATTATGGCAGCCCCTTTGGCAAGCCGGGTAAGTCGGTCCAGAGACGCTTGGGCGTTTCCGGCGACTCCTCTTCATCCGAAATTTGTCCCTCGGGCAGGTCGCGCACGAGCCGCGAAGCAATGTCCAGATTATATCGGGCGTTCCAGAAAGACGGATCCAGTCTTAATGCCCTTATATAGTACTCTTTGGCCAGTCGAACCGACGATGGCGCCTCTTCTGTTTTGCTGCTGCCAAGCAGTGCAATGGCAAAACGCAGCCGTGCATTCCCCATGTTGTACAGCGCCTGCGCGGCGATGAGACGATCCTTGGGAGATGCCGCAGATCCGTCTGCATGCACAGCGCGCCCTGCAAGCAGCTCAACCCACGGCAATGCGTCATCCAGGCGACCGATTGCAGTCAAAAACCGCAAGCGGGCAAAGGACACCTCGGGCGCAGCCTGCTCCGAAACGGCAATATCATTGCGATTTTCCAACTGGCCAATGACGGCATTCTCTGCCTGTGTTCTATGTAAAAAAACCAGTGCAGTAATCATACCGGCAATCGCTGCCGTCAGCCCGAGCCATAAAACCCAGGTATACAGCTCGCCGAAATATTTCGGATGTGATGAAGCGCGCTTGCGCTCCTTGCCAGAGCGTGAAGTATCAACCATTTGCGCTCCTTGTCGCGCCAGCGCCAACGACTCGTTGCGCGCAATGCACCATCAACAGGACCATCAGAATCAGGGCAACAAGACCTGACAGATAGCCGGACAGATCCGTGCGCGGAATGTGTTCGGTATATCGCAGTGGCGCTTTCTCTAGCTTGTCGATTTCACCCAGCGCGGCCGCCACATCATTGGCATTTTCCGCTTCAAAGGCCCGATAGTTAATACCGAGAGACTTGAAAAAGATATCAAGATGGCGTTCCGGCATCGCCTGTGGGGTGTCTTTGTCAGGGTCGGAGGGGGCATCCCAAATACCTGCTGCACCCGCTGTCCGCAGAAACAGCCAATATAAGCTTACCGGACGGGTTGCCAGCGCTTTTTTCAAAGCGTTCTGAACCCGCATATCAATCACCGCCGCTCCGTCAGACACCAGAAAAATCACTCTGGAAGCAAGCGGATCATTATCATTGTCAAACTCGGACAGCGCCAAGGCAAGACCGCGACCAATGTCGGTATAGGACAAGCCTGGGCGGTCGATGGCATTAATGGCAGCATCCACCGCCTCAGGTTTGTCGGTAAGCGGCAATACATAGAGCGGCATGGTGGAAAACGCCACCATGCCAATGCGATCCTGTTCGCGCTCGCCGGCAAAGCCTTTGAGCAATCTTTTTGCCGCCGCCGCCTTGGATTCTTCTTGTCCCGTTGGCATCCGCCCCGCGAAACTGCTGTTCATGCTGGAACTGCGATCAATCAGCAATACCATATGTGCGCCAGACCCAAGTTTCTGGATAGTTCCTCCTTTCAAATGGACGCCTGCCATGCAAAGAACCAGTGCAAGTAAAGCCAGACAGCCCAAAACCCGTAGCACGATATCAACGGTGTCGGAAAATCGGTCAGCTTGGGCGGTCCCAAGCCAGGGCCAATCTGACACTTGCCGGGGACGAAGAAAAAATGGCAGCAGCGCCAGTGGGGCCAGCAGGAGAAGATACGGCAAATCGACCGCCAGGGTACTCCACAGAAATGTCATAAGCCCCCCCTTTCTGCCGTGGCCAATTGTTTGGCAATTCGGAGCAGCCCGGACCGTGTCAGCTCAGTCAAGGCCACTGGCTGGTCATTGCCGAAGAAGGTGCGAGCCGACGCGGCAAAGAAAAGTTCAATCTCGTTCTGCAGCGGCTTCAGTCCGGGGTGTTGCCGGACGAAGTCGGGGACGTCGCTCGATAGCAGGCGTCCTTCATTACACGTGTCTAATGCACGATGCAGTTGAATCAGACTATGTCGGTATGATTCAGAGTCCGATGCACGCGCCTGCTTTTTGATTGCACGATACGCTTTTGCAAATGGTCTGGCCCGACGACGGTGAAAAGGCCATATGGCATAATGAACCGCAAGTGCAAGCAGCAATCCCAGGGCGAGCAGACCCAGGCCCGTGGCAACGGCCCTTAGCCGCTTCTCGCCAATCTGCCATGCCGGCGCATCAGGCTGAATTTGCTCTGAAACAGATGTGCCCGATTGGGCGACTCCGCGCAAGGGCGACATGTAAAATACCAGGGGGGCAATTCGTACCGACTCCGACTGCGAACTCTCGCTAAACAGTACATCCAATGCTGGAATTTCCCGCTGATTCACATCCAGCGGAACATAAAACGTCTGATAATTCAGTGTCAGCGTGTAACGCGTGCCTTCTCCCGACTTGCTTTGGGCAACGTCTATTGAACGCAGATCAAGCCAGTAATTCAACGGACCTGGCTCGGGTAGCGAAGACTGCTGTAGCGTCCCGCCAATACTGTCAATATAGATCGTAACAGGTACCACATCCCCCAGTATCCATCCGGCGGGTTTGGGTGGAACCACCTGCACCTGGGTCACTTTGGCGTGCAAGGAACCGAATGAAGCAGCAAAATACAAAGCGGCAATAAAAAGCAGAAAAGGCCATATCCGTCCTCTCATTATGCCTCCTATCGCTCAAGCAGATATGTGTTCAACGCCTCAATATCCAGCCCGTGGGTTATCTCGAACGGGCGGTTTACATATTGTCTGAAGATGCCATTGAGGCGCGCGCGCCGTTTTTCTGCCTGATCAAGCCAGCGTCGCTTCAGCGAAGGTCGAAGAATAACAAAGCGTCGCTGGCCCGATTCCAGATCAGCCAAATCAGTGAACCCCCACTCGGGCAGCATGGAAACCGAGTTATCTTCCAGGACAACCGGGATGACATCATGAAACGCCAGTGTTGCCAGTGCCTCTTCGATTTGATTGTAAGGAAACAAAAAATCCGAAATAAGAAACACCAGCTTGCGTGCCCCCGTTAAATACTCTGCAGCCCTCGTCAGGCCCGCCGCACTATCGTCCGTCGGCGGTACTCTGGATAAGCGATCGATGATAGCGCTGGCGCCGGCACGATTGCGCGTAGATAGCAGGCTGCTTTCTTCATGAACATCGTTGCCACAGGCATAGAGGCCAAAACTATCGCCATTTCGATGCGCCGAACGTGCGAGAATATCGCAAAATTCTGCCGCCATAGCCAACTTGCTCGATGCCCCATCACGCCAGGCCATCGATGAAGAAACATCCACCAGCGCGTACACTGTGACCGAAACACGCGGCTGGTACTCTCTGACGTACCACTGTTCAAACGGGTCCCGCATACTTCGCCGCAAATCCAGCCGTCGGATATCCGGTGCGCGTTCAAATGGTATCAAGCCGCGAAACATCCCCGAAGCCGCACCGCCCGACCCTCGATGACTGCCCGGATAAACGCTTTGAACGCGCCATCGCAACGAATAGTCGATCGCCGCCGTGTCCGATGGCAGGCTGACTGACGCAGTCATGGAACCGCCACTGTCGAAAAAATCTGCCGACAAAGCTCCGGCACTATAATATCGCGTCTTGCCTCATAGATCGGGTTCAGAAAAATACGGTGTCCGACAGTTTCGTAAAAGACTTCGCGTATGTCCTCAGGCAAAACAATATCGCGTCCCTCAAGCCAGGCCCTCACTTTTGCAGCTCGAACCAGCACCGCCATCCCCCTGGGGCTGGCCCCACCCTTGATGAGTCTGGCACTGTCTATGCCCGCGATTTCAATATCTGATCGTTCCGGATAGCGGATCGCCTCCCACAACGTCACCACATATTCCTGCAGTGCATCACTGGCGTGTACGTGTTGCTGGATCCGCACCGCAACCGTATTGAGCATGGCATGATCCAGCACGCCTTCGGAAACTTCCTCGATAAGCGCATCGACGTCGTGATATCGGGGATTGAAAATCAGCTCGCGCCGCAATTGTCTATCTTGAGGCGCCTCGACGGGCACTTCCATAAAAAACCGGTCACGCGCCGCCGCCGGCAGCTCAAAGGTCTCTTCCTTCTCAATCTGATTGCGATCTGCGAAAACCTGTACATTGGGAAGCTGAATATCTTTATTGAAGGCGTTCACGGCTTTTTCTGCCATCAGGCGAAGTAAAAGCGAGTGGACCTGTGGTCTGGCCCGATTAATCTCGTTGAAGAAAAAGACGGATATGTTCTCGCCATGGGACAGCAAAGGACCGGGTTCAACCCTGGGCCGCCCTTCTTCATTTAAGTAGGTATGATAGATGAGATCTGAGGGCATCAGGTCAATGGTGCCTTCAACCCGGCTGTAAGCGCCCCCTATAGCACGCGCAACGGCCCGCAGCATCAGGGTTTTTCCAACGCCAACATCCCCTTCCAGCAACACATGGCCTCTGGCAAAAATAGCAATCGTGATTAAACGGATGGTCCGGACCTGACCAATCGCGGCCTTGGCTACCTCCTGCTCGAACAACAGCGCGCGCTGGCGCCATTGAACCAGATCAATGCTGTCATCGGCAGTGCCCTGAACCATGAAACTCTTCTCCCGAAAGGCCATATCACGTCAATACTAAGAGACGGTGAAACTCAATTTCTTGTTGTTCATCGCGAACGATCCTGAACCGTGAAGACGGCCCAGGATACGCACGTCTGTTCCATGTACTGTTATGACGCGGGAATCTTTTTAACGTCGTATTCGAACTTCCCGGTTTTCTTGAAGTTTTCCACCCGAAGTTTGTTTCGCTGCTCCATACCCTGGATGCTTTCCTGCTGCTTGGCCACTTCCTTGGGATCATGCTTAGGGTCATATTTTGATCCCTTCACCTGATCCGGATATCCTGGTTTCGGCTCCCAGCAATTGCCAGGCGCCTTGCATTTTGTACCATCGTATGCAAAAACACTTGCCGAGCCTAGAGCCATCATTGCAGCTCCGGTCAATACAAGCGCGGAACGTATTATAGACTGTCTCATCAGTTTCTCCTCTTTTGTGTTCACCTGTCTGTCGGCACCAGCTACCGATTATTACAGGTTCCAATTTCCCGCGTCTTCAACGCAAGATCTGCCATCCGCCGATTGGCGGACTATTCTTTGTACGGCTTGAAGTTCTTTCTTTGCTCTTCAGTCAGCCAAGTGGCATCTTCGCCTTTACCCGTATACAAATGCCTTACCCAAGCCATCGTGTGAAGTATTTCGTCCTGTGTCAAAAACTCGTTCTGTGGACCCATTTGACGGGTGGCACCGCCGAAAATCACTTCAAACATGGCTTTATCTTCGTCTAGCTCGTAATGCCAGTTACCATGATTTAACGCCGGGCCAATTTTCCCCTCTGCAAGGTGTCCATGGCAACCAGAACAGGATGTATTGTAAATATCCTTGCCTTTGGCCAGGGCCTGCTTATCTTCGTTATAAGGATTCTGTCCAGTCTGCATAAATTGCTTGACTGCAGGAGTATCACGTCCCTCTTCCTTTCCCGATTTCAAGTCCAGCGGCTCACCGGTAACAATATTAATAAATGGCATCTGCTGGGCAACAACCGGCGCAACGCAAACCGTGGCAATTGCTGCACAACATAAAAGACGCTTGATCAATGCTTGCTTCATCATACTGAGGTCATCTCCTAGGATTTTAATGATGTGTATCTGAACGCGGTCGGCCGAAAAACTATGATTCTATTGGGAGCAAGGGGATACCCTCATCTTCCAGCACCTTAGTAATTTGCGATTGCTCCTTTGCAATCGCGGCATCGATCTGCTTCAATATCTCGCCGTCACTTTTTCGCACAGCCATAGACTGTGAATAATTGAATTCGATTGTCTTGCCTTGTCCGTCAGCCACACGATCTTCTGGTACAAATTCCATCGTCAGCGGAACGCTGGAGGCTTTGACGTAACGCCCTACTTCGGCGCCATATGCAATGGCCGCGTCAGCCTTGCCCTGAATCACTTCATTGACCATCCGTGATGGATCAAGCCGAACATATTGATTCCGCGGCGACTTGAAGTTTATCAACGAATACATGTAGTTCATATTGGTCTCGTACTTGCCAATAGCCTTGAGAATTAACTCTGCAGGCGAACCTACGGATATGGCAATACTGACAAGTTTTTCCAGCTGCCCGTCTTCCCAATCCTTGATATGAATATTTCTATCCGTACGTGTGACAAAAACATATCCAGTACGGTAGTATGGTTTGGACGTGAGTACACGTTCGTCGCCGGTGTCCAGGCCCATCACAACGTCGCATTGGTTCTTATCCAGAAAATCCCGCACAAGATATATGGCCGGTTTTTCTGTATAGACGAATACCGCCTTGCGATCCATTGCCTTGGCAATGATCTGGGCTACCTTGTTTTCAAAACCAGATCCATCCTTGCTGGTATACGGATTTTCATTTGCTGACGCACATATGCGCAACGTATCCGGAGACGCGGGAATTTCTCCGGCCACCTGCTGCGCACTACTGGTTCCTGCGAACAGTACCGCTACAAGCATAGCCGGAGCCGATATACACAAACCGGTCCACTTCTTACGCGTCACTTTCAGCATATTTGTCTCCAATATCTCGACCTTATAGTCGATTAATCTACGTTTTTTTGTTTCCCCCGCCATTTCCAAAGAAATGGCGGGTTCTGCCTACTTTACTACTTACTGTGCCTTGGCCTTGCCGGCATCTTTACTATCCGATGCCGCAGGTTTGGCTGAAGTATTCGCAGCATATTCGCCATGGTTCGGATCGTCATATGCACCCTTGCCGTCAAGCGAGAACACCATTACGCCACCGCCCATCGCGGTATAGTGCTGGATGTTTTTGAACGCGCCCACGGAACCCAGACCTGCTGTCGGATCATCAAGATCAAACACCAGACCCACACCAGGCCAGCCGCCTACGCCGTAGAAAATAGCAACATACTGAACACCGTCATGCATATATGTCATTGGATGACCAATCACGCCAGAAGGCAGTCGATATTTCCAGACCAGTTTGCCATCACGACTGTCACGCGCTTTCATATAGCCGTCAAGCGTACCATAGAACACCAGATCGCCTGCCGTTGCCATCGTACCGCCCCACACTGCAAAGCGTTCCATGACTTCCCAGTCAAACTTGCCGGTGATGGCATCGTAAGACTTGACTTGACCCAGACCTGTATAATTTTGGCGATCGCCTTTAGGACCAGGATACATACTCAGGGTTGCACCCACGAAGAACTGGCCAGCGCGATAAGGCAGCATGAACGGTTCCCAATCCATACAAATATGGTTGATGCCCATGTAGAAGCGTTCCTTCTTCGGATCATAGGAATCATGCCCCTGGTTGTGGTAACCCATGGCGGATGGGCAGATATCGCGACCCTTATGGTCCATCCTGGTGCCGAACTCGGGATCACGCAATGGAATCCCTGTCTCCAGATCCACCTTCTTGACCCAGTTCACCGTATCGTCCATCTTATCGGCCGATACCAGTTCACCTGTCTCGCGATCCAGCGTGTAAATAATGCCGTTTCGATCTGGGTGGGTCAGCAGCTTGCGCATTTTGCCATTTTTGTCTTTCTGCTCGCTGAGCATCATGACGTTCACACCAGCGTAATCCCATTCATCATGGGGTGTTTTCTGGTAGGCAAATTTAGCCTGACCTGTGTCAACATCCCTTCCCCAGATTGCCATTGTCCATTTGTTGTCACCAGGACGCATGGTTTCATTCCATGGCGCCGGGTTACCGGTACCGAAATACACCATGTTGGTATCTGGATCATAGGCATACCAACCCCAGTTCGTACCTCCGCCTATCTTCCAGGCATCACCTTCCCAAGTTTCTGTACCCAGACCTTTCTGTCCATACTGCGGCGTTTTTTCGTTGAAGTTGTCGGCAAGGATAATATCCTCATCCGGGCCCGTCGCATAAGCGCGCCATTTTTGCTCACCGGTCTTCACGTCGTAGGCTGTTACGTAACCACGCACACCCAGCTCTGCGCCAGACGAACCGATCAGAACAATGTCCTTGACCACATAAGGCGCAATGGTCAGCGTGGAACCCACTTTATAATCAGAGTTCTCGACTTTCCAATACTCTTCTCCAGTTTCTGCATTTAGCGCAACAACGTGCCCGTCAAGCAGTGTCTTTAAAATCAGCGCCGGCGTTTTACCGTCGCCAGGCCAGTAACCCAAACCGCGGTTAACCACGTCACAACATGCGACAGAGCGCGCTGCGGCACTTTGCTTTGGCACGTGTTTCCACAAAATTTTGCCGGGCTCTTTGAGATCGACCGCATAAGTCGTATTGGGAAATGGCGTGTGAATGTACATCACATTATTCACTACCAACGGCGTGCCTTCATGGCCGTTCAGTACTCCAGTCGAAAAACTCCAGGCAGGCTTCAACGTCTTAACGTTGTCAACGTTAATCTGCTTCATCGGACTATAGTTTGTCGCACTATAGGTTTTTCCGGGCAATACCCAGTTTTCATCGCTTTTTGAAAGCTCTATAAGTTTGTCGTTGGCATGCGCAAAGGGGAGTGCGACCCCCATTGCGAGCGTAATAGAAAGCAGTATTCGCTTCATATATTGTCTCCGTCCTTTTTGCTTCGAAGTATAGTTTCGTTATCACTAAAGTGTCTCCAGGTGATAACACCCCTGACAGTGCGTTTAGACTCCTCGCCCGGCTTCTTAAGCAATATCCATACCAGTCCGTTTTTTTTACAGGTAAACCCTTAGAACAACAACGAATATCCGCAAAGTTTTCGTTAGCGAACACATATAATGCAGATAAAGCCAGGGTGTGAAGATATTTAGCGGTTACAGAGCCTGCCGAAATTGAAACAGCTTGCCCACAACCGCCAACTGATGTGACGCATGCGTGACAATGTGTTCCGTTACGCGCTCACGCCCAGACGTTGATCAGGGCGGCGCCATCGCTGATCAAAAATGCCTTCAGGCCCAGGGCAGCGGGCGCCAGCTTTTTGGTACGCAGATGCGCAACGCGCCACTGCCGCAAAATAGGCGTACCCTGGATATCCAGCAAAGCCAGGTGCCCTGCGGCAAGCTCATGCCGTACCGTACGCAATGACAGAAAGGTCAGCCCCATGCCCGCCATCACCGCCTGCTTGATGGATTCATTGCTGGGCATCTCCATCACAATACGCGGGCTGATGTTGTTCTGGGCAAAAATGCTCTCCATGGTCGCCCGTGTTCCCGAGCCGGCTTCTCTCACCACGAAATCGATATCATTGAAAATAGACAGCGGCGCCTGGCGACGGCGTGACAGCGGATGCTCCGGCGCGCTTACAAAACCGAGGGGATTGGTGGCAAAGGCCTCGGACAGACAATCGAGCCTTTCGGGCACCCTGCCGGTTATGGCCAGATCCAGTTCATTGCGCTCAAGCATATTGAAAATCTGATCACGATTCTGAATCTGCAGCGCGATTTCGATGCCGGGGAAACGCTTGCGAAAATGCACCAACAGCATGGGGACAAAATATTTTGCAGTGCCCACGATGCCCAGATTGATGCGCCCGCGCTGCAACCCTTTCAATCCTTCAACCACATCGTCAAGCTGACTGAGCTGCGACGTTGCCGCAATCGCGTATTGCTCAACCTCGCGCCCGGCGGCGGTCAGGCGGATCTGCCTGCCATTGGCTTCCACCAGCGCGATGCCCAAGGCGTCTTCCAGTTGTCGCAGCTGCGTCGAGACTGCCGGTTGCGTCACATGCAGCTTCTCTGCAGCCTTGGATACAGACTCGGCACGGGCCACTTCCAGAAAGGTATCCAGCTGTCTCAGTGTGTAACGTCGCATAGTGATGTATAAGCCTGTGCTTATGTTTTCTTCGATATTTATTATTAGACCTCAAGCATGACCATTTGTATAGTTTGTTCAACCGGTCAGACGCAGCATCCTGCCGGCTTGATCATGCAAGGCACTCAGGAGATAGACAATGAACGATATCAGCAACGTCCAGATCAGGGATCAGAAAAAACGTTATGCAGCCGGTGTACTCAAATATGCACAAATGGGGTATTGGGATGGCGACTACGAACCTACGGACACGGATATACTCGCGGTGTTTCGCATCACACCGCAGGACGGCGTTGACCCCATAGAAGCGGCTGCCGCCGTTGCCGGAGAATCATCAACAGCAACCTGGACCGTGGTCTGGACCGACAGGCTGACTGCTTGCGACAAGTACCGTGCCAAAGCATACAGGGTCGATCCGGTGCCCAACAACGAGGAGCAATATTTCTGCTATATCGCCTACGACCTTTCTCTGTTTGAAGAAGGCTCTATTACAAACGTGACGGCGTCCATCATCGGCAACGTGTTCAGCTTCAAGCCGCTGAAGGCGGCCCGACTGGAAGATATGCGCTTTCCCGCCGCCTATGTGAAAACCTTCGCCGGCCCGCCAACAGGCATTATTGTGGAGCGCGAACGCCTGGATAAATTCGGCCGCCCGTTGCTGGGCGCCACCACCAAACCCAAGCTGGGCCTGTCCGGACGCAACTATGGTCGCGTGGTATACGAAGGGCTCAAGGGTGGTCTGGATTTCATGAAGGATGATGAAAACATCAACTCGCAACCCTTTATGCATTGGCGCGACCGCTTTCTGTTTGTGATGGATGCAGTCAACAAGGCATCGGCCGCGACCGGCGAAGTCAAGGGCAGTTACCTGAACATTACCGCCGGCACCATGGAAGAGATGTACCGCCGTGCCGAGTTCGCCAAAGAGCTGGGTTCGGTCATTGTGATGGTCGATCTGGTGGTCGGCTGGACCGCAATCCAGTCCATCTCACACTGGTGTCGTCAGAACGACATGATTTTGCATATGCATCGCGCCGGCCACGGCACCTATACCAGACAGAAAAACCACGGCGTATCTTTCCGGGTCATTGCCAAGTGGCTGCGCCTGGCCGGCGTGGATCACCTTCATGCAGGAACAGCGGTCGGCAAACTGGAAGGCGACCCGATGACCGTGCAGGGCTACTACAACGTCTGTCGCGATGCCTATACGCAAACCGATCTGCCGCGCGGCATTTTCTTCGATCAGGACTGGGTGGCGTTGCGCAAGGTATTGCCGGTGGCCTCCGGCGGCATTCACGCCGGGCAAATGCACCAACTTCTGGATCTGTTCGGTGATGACGCAATCCTGCAGTTTGGCGGCGGCACCATTGGCCACCCCGATGGGATTCAGGCCGGCGCAGTGGCCAATCGTGTCGCACTAGAATCGATGGTGCTGGCACGCAACGAGGGGCGCAATATTGCAGAAGAAGGTCCGCAAATTCTCAAGGATGCTGCAAAGCACTGCGGCCCATTGCGTGCCGCCCTGGATACCTGGGGTGAAGTGACCTTCAACTATCAGTCCACTGACACGTCCGACTACACCCCCGTGCCGTCTGTTGCCTGAAATAACAGATGCAATAGGCAAACACGCAGGCCAAGACTACAGCACTTCACGACAAGAGAGAACATCATGCGAATTACACAAGGCACCTTCTCGTTTCTTCCGGATCTGACCAACGAACAGATCACCAAACAGTTGCAATATTGCCTGGATAACGGCTGGGCGGTCGGCATCGAATATACCGATGATCCGCATCCACGCAACACCTTCTGGGAGATGTTTGGCAATCCCATGTTCGACCTGCGCGATGCCGCCGGCATATTGCAGGAGATCGAGCAGGCTCGCAATACCTTCCCGAATCACTATATCCGGGCCACGGCGTTCGATTCCACTCATACCGTGGAGTCCGTGGTCATGTCATTCATCGTCAACCGTCCCGCCCATGAACCGGGCTTTCGCCTGGTTCGCCAGGAGATCGATGGACGGCGCATGCGCTACACAATTGAGAGCTACGCAGTGGCTGCCGCCGCAGAAGGCAGCCGCTACTGATGCCTTGATCCGGCCTGCCGGGGCCCGTATTTCCCCGGCATTACACCCACGCTAAAGGAGAAGAGCATGGCGCAAACCACAATGAACGCTGCGACACCGGAAAAAGTGCAGGCAGCGCGCAACAGCACGGCGTCAGAAGATCGTCAGGCGATTGCCGCCACCTTGCAGCAGCTCGATCGCGAACTGGTGGGTTTGGCGCCGGTCAAGCAACGCATCCAGGATATTGCTGCGTTGCTTCTGGTTGACAAGCTGCGCGCCGAGCGCGGACTGCGTACCGGCGCACCCAGCTTGCATATGAGTTTCACCGGCAATCCCGGTACGGGTAAAACCACGGTAGCAATGCGTATGGCGCAAATTCTGCATCAACTGGGCTACCTGCGTCGCGGCCATCTTGTGGCGGTTACACGGGACGATCTGGTCGGACAATACATCGGGCATACGGCGCCGAAAACCAAGGAAGTACTGAAAAAGGCCATGGGCGGCGTACTGTTCATTGATGAGGCCTATTACCTTTACCGCCCCGAAAACGAACGTGATTATGGCCAGGAATCCATTGAAATCCTGCTTCAGGTCATGGAAAACAATCGTGACGATCTCGTGGTCATTTTTGCCGGCTACAAGGACAGGATGGATCGTTTTTTCTCTTCCAACCCGGGCATGTCCTCGCGCGTTGCCCATCATATCGATTTTCCCGACTACGCACCCGAAGAACTGGAAAAAATCGCAAACATCATGCTTGAGGGCATGCAATATCGTTTTGATGAACCGGCGCAGCTGGCGTTTTCCCAATACATCGTCAAGCGCATGCAGCAGCCATATTTTGCCAATGCCCGCAGCGTGCGTAATGCGCTGGAACGCGCCCGCCTGCGTCACGCGTCCAGACTGATGCGCGATCCCGACAACGTCAGCGACGTCGCCCTGCAAACGATTGGCGCTCAGGACATTCGTGCCAGCCGCGTCTTTTCTGATGCGCCGCCTGCCGGCCCGGGCGCCAGCATCCGGCATGACCAGCCCGAAGACAGCAGGGAGACATAACATGCTCAAGGCACTGATCTTTGATGTGGATGGCACACTGGCCGATACTGAAACCGTACATCTGCGCGCATTCAATACCGCTTTTATCCTGGCCGGACTCGATTGGTACTGGGACGAAGACCTGTACACACAATTGCTGACTATCAGCGGCGGCAAGGAGCGCATGGCGCACTACTGGCTTTCCGTTGATCCTGAAGGCGCAAGCACGCTGCAAGCCGCCAGAAAGATACGGGAAGTCCATGCAATCAAGACCGAGGAATATGCGCGTCTGGTTGACAATGGCCAGGTCACCTTGCGTCCAGGCATTCACCGGCTGATTATCGACGCCTATTGCGCGGGCATACCGCTAGCCATTGCCACCACCACCACCTCAGCCAACGTACAGGCCCTGCTGCATCACTGCCTGGGTTCGGACTGGAGGAAGTTTTTCGCTACGATTTGCGATGCGAGCACGCCTGGCAAGAAAAAACCTGAACCCGACGTATATCTGCAGGCACTGGCCGAACTGGACGTGGAAGCATCAAACTGTATCGCTTTGGAAGATTCGGAAAACGGATTGCTTGCGGCAGCCCGAGCCGGTATTTCAACCATCATCACGCCCACCCATTACACCGCTGGCCAGGATTTCACCGGCGCCATGCTGGTGCTGCCGCATCTGGGCGATCCTGATCTGCCGGTTCCGCCTGGCAACGGTATCCACCAGACCATGGTGGATCTGTTCACGCTCAAATGCCTACATGCAGATCCCCTGCTCAAGGCCGGCTAAAGAGAGGATCAAGGCCAAAGCGTGCCTGGAAATGATTCAAATTGAGGAGACATTCATGCAAACACCGCAACGACCTACCCTGACCCAGTTTCTGATCGACGAGCGGCGACGCTTTCCCGAGGCCGGCGGAGACTTCAATAGCGTGATACTCAATATCGCGCTGGTCTGTCGCAGAATTTCACATGCCATCGCCTGCGGCGCCCTGGCGGGCGTCAACGGCAGCGCCGACTCTACCAATGTCCAGGGCGAAGACCAGAAAAAGCTGGATATTCTGAGCAATGATCTGTTCATCGAAGGAAATCAGTGGGGAGGACAACTGGCCGGCATGGTGTCCGAAGAACTGGATGAACCGTACAGTATTCCCAAGCCGTATAGCCGCGGACGGTATCTGCTGCTGTTCGATCCGCTTGACGGTTCATCCAATATTGACGTGAATGTCGCTGTCGGCAGCATCTTCTCGGTGCTGCGTGCCCCGGACTCACGGCGTACGACCACGGTCAAGGACTATCTGCAACCCGGCGTCAAACAGGTAGCTGCCGGTTATGCCATCTACGGCCCGTCGACGATGCTTGTGCTGTCGGTAGGCAACGGTGTACATGCTTTCACGCTTTGTCCGCTGGTTGGCGAATTCATGCTGACTCACCCCAACCTGAAGATCCCCGAGGACACCAATGAGTTTGCCATCAACACCTCCAACAGTCGCTTCTGGGATGAACCGGTGCGCCGCTATGTTGATGAGTGCATTGCCGGTAAAACAGGCGAACGTGGCAAGGATTTCAACATGCGCTGGATCGCGTCGCTGGTTGCCGAAGCGCACCGGATCCTGATGCGCGGCGGCGTCTTTCTGTATCCACGGGACAATAAATTGCCGGCCCGCAACGGCAGACTGCGCCTGTTATATGAAGCCAACCCGATCGGCTTTATTATGGAGCAGGCGGGCGGGCGCGCCAGTACCGGACATGAACCGGTCATGCAGGTTGTTCCCACCGACATTCACCAGAGAATTGGTTTTATCTTCGGCTCAAAAAACGAAGTCGAGCGGATCGAACAGTATCACAAGCATCCGCGAAGGGTCGACTCGCCCAATCCACTTTTCCACGAACGCAGCCTGTTCACCGAATCGTCGAACATGCTATGAACCGCCATGCGCACAGGCGCCAGCGGCCGGCATTGCCGCAGCCGAACGCCTTTGCGCCATGCCGGCTATAACGCTATCTTTCATTTATCAAAGGGCCAGAATCATGTCAGAACGCCACCCGATTATTTCAATTACCGGTTCTTCAGGGGCAGGAACCACATCGGTGACCCGAACCTTCGAAAATATTTTCCGTCGCGAAGGGGTGACTGCCGCTTCCATTGAAGGCGACAGCTTTCATCGCTACAACCGTGCGCAAATGAAAGAACGGCAGGCTGCCGCCGAAAAAAACGGCAATGCAAATTTCAGCCATTTCGGACCGGATACCAATTTGTTTGCCGAACTCGAAACACTGTTTCGCACATACAGCGAAAGCGGCTCAGGCAAACGGCGCAAGTACCTGCATGACGCGCGCGAAGCCGCACCCTACAAACAGGAGCCCGGCACGTTCACCGAATGGGAAGATATTCCGCCCGATACCGACCTGCTGTTTTATGAGGGTCTGCACGGCGCGGTCGTGCACGACAAGATCAATATTGCGCAGTATCCCGATTTGCTGGTGGGCGTGGTGCCGGTGATCAATCTCGAATGGATCCAGAAATTGTGGCGCGACAAATCTACCAGAGGCTATTCGGCCGAAGCGGTCACTGACACAATCTTGCGCCGCATGCCCGACTATGTGAATCATATTTGCCCGCAGTTCTCGTTGACCCATGTCAACTTCCAGCGCGTGCCTTGCGTCGATACGTCCAATCCATTTATTGCAAGAGACATACCGGCGCCAGACGAGAGCTTCGTGGTCATTCGCTTTGCCAATCCCAAGGGTATCGATTTCCAGTATCTGCTCAATATGGTCCACGACTCGTTCATGTCGCGGGCCAACACCATTGTCGTACCTGGCGGCAAGATGGAGCTGGCCATGCAACTGATCTTTACCCCTTTTATCTGGCGCATGATGGAGCGCAAGAAACGCGCCGCGCAGGCCTGAGGAGACCATGATGAATCTTGCCGAAAAAATAACCATTGAAGAAACCCGCCATGCGGATGCACTGCGTTTTCTGGCCGCCGATGCCGTCGAGCAGGCGCAATCAGGGCATCCGGGCGCGCCCATGGGCATGGCCGACATCGCCCAGGTGCTGTGGCGACGCCATTTGTCCCATAATCCTGCTGATCCTGGTTGGTTTAATCGCGACCGGTTCGTGCTATCCAACGGTCATGGGTCCATGCTGCTGTACGCCTTGCTGCACCTGACTGGATACGATTTGCCGCTCAACGAAATTCGACAGTTCCGTCAGTTGCATTCGCGCACCCCTGGCCACCCTGAAGTAGGTCTGACGCCCGGTGTAGAGACGACCACCGGCCCGCTGGGCCAGGGCCTGGCTAACGCCGTGGGCATGGCGCTTGCCGAAAAACTGCTGGCCCGTCGCTACAATCACCCCGGCCATATGATTGTGGACCATTACACCTACGTCTTTGTCGGCGACGGCTGCCTGATGGAAGGCATCAGCCACGAAGCATGCTCCCTGGCCGGCACGCTTGGGCTGGGCAAGCTGATCTGCTTCTACGATGACAACGGAATTTCCATTGATGGCGATGTGGCGGGCTGGTTCGGCGACGATACTGCCGCCCGTTTTGCGGCATACAACTGGAATGTCATTGCCAATGTCGACGGACATGACGCAGCAGCGATTGACGCAGCCATCTTTCAGGCCAAATCGCAACCTGCCGCGCAAGCGCGCCCAACCCTGATCTGCTGCCGCACGCATATCGGCCATGGTGCGCCAACCAAGGCAGGCAGCCATGCGGTACATGGCGCTCCGCTGGGCACCGATGAAATCGCGGCGATGCGGGCGGCACGAAACTGGCCTTATGCAGAATTCGAACTGCCACAGGATGTTTTGGATGACTGGAACGCCATCGAGCAAGGCGCAGCCCGGCAGTCGCTCTGGCAACAGCAGTTTGACCGGTGGCAGGCGCGGTATCCGGAGGACGCCAGGGAACTGGCCCGGCGACTGGCTGGCGACATTCCCGATGAAGCACTGCTGGCGCTGGAAGACCTGCTGGACGCCAGCGAGGCGCTGCATGGCAAAATTGCCACCCGCAAGGCGTCACAGATCGTGCTCGAAGCCATCACGCCTGAGCTGCCGGGCCTGTTCGGTGGTTCGGCGGACCTCAGCGGCTCGAATCTGACCAATGTTAAATCGTCGGTATGGGTCAATCATCACGGTCAGGGTAATTATTTAAGCTATGGCGTACGCGAATTCGGCATGGCCGCGGTCATGAACGGACTTGCCCTGCATGGTGGATTCATTCCCTATGGTGGCACCTTCCTGACATTCTCGGATTATTCGCGCAATGCGATTCGCATGGCCGCACTCATGAAGCAGCGCGTGATTCATGTATTTACCCACGACTCCATCGGGCTGGGCGAAGACGGTCCCACCCATCAACCGGTGGAACACCTGAGCGCGCTGCGCATCATTCCCAACAACCGCGTATGGCGCCCCTGCGACGGGGAGGAAACGGCAATCGCGTGGCAGCAAGCACTGGAGCGGCAAGATGGTCCGACTTGCCTGATGCTGTCACGCCAGAACCTGACGCCGTTTACCCGCGAGAAGACGCAACGCGAGCAGATCGCGCGCGGCGGCTATATTCTGCAGAACGCCGACCATGCGCAAGCGGTCCTCATTGCCACCGGGTCAGAGGTGGACATCGCGATCAAAGCAGCAGCGCTCTTGCGTGACGACGGTATTGAAGTGCGCGTCGTTTCCATGCCATGCGTGGAGCTGTTCATTGCCCAGTCGCAAGCCTGGCGCGATCAGATCCTTCCTCCGGATATGCCACGCGTCAGTATTGAAGCCGGTTCCAGCTGGTTTTGGCGCAGTGTGGTCAATAACGGCACCGCCATTGGCATCGACACCTTTGGGGAATCCGCACCGGCGGGCCAGCTATATGACTATTTTGGTCTGACCCCCCAGGCAGTTTGCAAAGCGATTTACACATTACTTGATCAGGTTTCATAACACGATTCGTTCGCAGGGGTTCCTGTTACTTAACGCCCCCTGCTCTACCCAAGGAGATCAACATGGCCCTCGTTTCTTTACGTCAACTACTGGATCATGCTGCCGAGCATGGTTACGGCATTCCCGCCTTCAATGTCAACAATCTGGAACAGATCCAGGCGATCATGCAGGCCGCATCAGGCACCGACAGCCCGGTCATTCTGCAGGCCTCTGCCGGCGCACGAAAATATGCCGGCGAAGCCTTCCTGCGCCGACTGGTCGAGGCGGCTATTGAGTCCTATCCCGATATTCCAGTGTGTATGCACCAGGACCATGGTGCCAGCCCGGCCGTGTGCCAGGCGTCAATCCGTTCCGGTTTTTCAAGCGTGATGATGGACGGTTCCCTTATGGCCGACATGAAAACGCCATCTACCTATGAATACAATGTGGCTGTTACGCGACAAGTTGCGGATATGGCCCATTGCGTCGGTGTCTCGGTCGAAGGTGAACTCGGCTGCCTGGGCTCGCTTGAATCGGGCCAGGCGGGCGAAGAAGATGGCTCCGGCGCCCAAGGGGTGTTATCGCACGAACAACTGCTTACCGATCCGGAACAGGCCGCCGATTTTGTTGCTCGTACCGGCGTGGATGCGCTGGCCATTGCCATTGGCACCAGCCACGGCGCCTATAAATTTACCCGCAAGCCCACCGGCGACATTCTGGCCATTGACCGTATCCGCGCCATTCACGCACGCATTCCCAATACGCACCTGGTCATGCACGGCTCCTCTTCCGTTCCCCAGGAATGGCTGGACATCATCCGCAAGCATGGTGGCGACATCCGTGAAACTTACGGCGTGCCGGTAGAGGAAATCTGTGAAGGCATCAAAAATGGCGTGCGCAAAGTCAATATCGATACCGATATCCGGCTGGCGATGACAGGTGCAATGCGTCGCAGCATGATGCAGGACACGGCGGAATTTGATCCACGCAAATTCTTCAAGGAAGCCACCGCGGCCGCACGACAGATTTGCCAAGAGCGCTTCGAAGCGTTTGGCTGCGCAGGTCGGGCTTCTGTCATCAAACCGGTAGCGCTGGAAAAGATGGCCGGCATCTATGCGCAGCAGGCCGCTGCCGCCTGACGCCTGCCTGTGTGCGGCGGCGCCGGATAATGCCCTGGTTCGAACAGGATTGCTGTTCCGGTGTCGGCCCGTATGACCCCAGACTGCCCTGGATCCAGGACAGCCCCGTTTTCCTGTTGATAGCTGTATTTATCGTTGATAGCTGTATTTCTATTTCTAAGCAGCGTAGATAAATGCCGCATTGTCATGTTTTTGATTGCTAACAGATACAAGGCTTGCTTGCCACGGTTTACCGTTGACGGCAATGACGAAGGGGCTCAATATTAAGAGCCCCTTCTTTTGGCTGTTGTGCCATACCGACACAGCAGGTATACCGCTTTTATGAGCACAAGGCACGCCGCTATGTGTAGCGTGCCTGGTGCAGCATCAGTCGAAAGTAACCACGGAACGGATCGACGTACCCTCATGCATCAGATCGAATGCCTCGTTGATCTTCTCGATCGGCATGACATGTGTGATCAGGTCATCGATATTGATCTTGCCTTCCATGTACCAGTCAACAATTTTTGGTACATCGGTACGACCGCGTGCGCCGCCGAAGGCCGAGCCCTGCCAGACGCGACCGGTGACCAGTTGAAACGGCCTTGTCGAGATTTCCTGGCCCGCGCCGGCCACACCAATAATCGTGCTCTTGCCCCAGCCCTTATGGCAGGACTCCAGCGCCTGACGCATCAGATTCACATTGCCGATACATTCAAAGGTATGATCGGCGCCGCCCTTGGTCAGACTCACCAGGTATGGAACGATATCGCCTTCGACTTCTTTCGGATTGACAAAATGCGTCATGCCAAATTTTCGGGCCAGTTCTTCACGTGCCGGATTGATGTCCACGCCAATAATCATATCGGCACCGGCCATGCGTGCACCCTGCACGACATTCAGGCCAATGCCGCCCAGACCAAACACAATCACCTTGTCTCCGGGCTGGACCTTTGCCGTATAGATGACCGCACCGACACCGGTTGTTACGCCGCAGCCGATATAGCAGACCTTTTCAAAGGGCGCATCTTCCCGGATTTTTGCAAGTGCAATTTCCGGCACCACCGTGTAATTTGAAAAGGTGGACGTACCCATGTAGTGAAACACATCTTTGCCGTTCAATTTGAAACGGCTGGTACCATCGGGCATCAGGCCCTTGCCCTGGGTTTCACGAATAGCGCCGCACAAATTGGTCTTGCGCGACAGGCAGAATACGCAATTGCGGCACTCAGGCGTATAAAGCGGAATAACGTGATCGCCGGGCTTGAGCGTAGTCACGCCGGAACCCACTTCAACCACCACACCGGCGCCTTCGTGGCCCAGAATAGCCGGAAAAATGCCTTCCGGGTCGTCACCGGACAGCGTGAACATGTCTGTATGACACACGCCCGATGCCTTGATTTCCACCAGCACTTCGAATGCACGCGGGCCGTCCAGCTGGACAGTCTCGATCGTCAGCGGCGCCCCGGCTTTGGTGGCAACAGCGGCTTTTGTTTCCATTACTTCAACTCCTGCTTAAGATGCATGTTTTGATTTTGCAACGTGTGTTGCGATAACGTCCATCAACGCCGGCGACAGCGCATCATAGGGCGGCAATCCCAGTTCGTTCAATCTTGCACGAATGCCATTCATTTCTGCAGGATCGGTGCCTGTTTCAATAATGGACGAGACAAAAGCGGCAAAGGTGGGTGCAGACCAGCCGGTCTGCGGAGAGCGCTCTGTATGAATGAAATCGAGCCCATAGAATGGATGCTGCGCATTTTCAATGCGGCCATACATGTGAACGCCACAACCGCTGCATGCATGACGCTGAATGGCTGCCGACTCGTCGACCACCTTGAGCTTGTCGGCATGGGCTGTCACTTGCACCGACTCTTTGGGCACCACGGCAACCTGCGAAAACAGGGCGCCTGCAGGCCGCCAGCATTTAGAGCAACCACAAAGGTGATTATGTGCTGATTGCGAGTTCACGGTTACTTCTACCCTGTCTGTCTCGCAGTTGCACACCAGTTTGCCACCGGTAAAGTTATTGTCTGTACTCGCCTGAACGCCATTGTTAACGGCTGGATGGATATTGTAACTCATATGTGTCTCCGGATTGGTTATGAATGGTTCTGACTTGATCGGGCACCTTCCCCGCCAAACATGGCACCTTGCACATGGGCAGGCAATAACCACTCCTAAAGCAACTTCCATGCCAATCATCGGAAACGATGGCGCCTGCAGGCGAGAAAACAGAGTGAACAGAAGCAGAACCATTCCGCTTTCACAACGGCGCTGCGCCGGTCACTTCAAAGCGCGAATCAGCAGTTGTTCAGAATACGATACAGGCTGTTCCATGGTCTGCCGAAGATGCACGCGGGTCGATACAGATGCGGCGGCGTGCAGGCGATGCAACGCCCGGTCTGTCACGAACGACACGCATGCGTGCAAGACAGCCGCAAATCAAAGGCGAATCAGAGGGGCGAATCAGCGGGTAAATCTGTCCAGATGCTCAGGCCCCTGTTGTGTCAGGACGCTGCCGATAGCCGGGTCATGGTATCGGTCAGCGCCGCAAGAATGAGCGGATCCGAAGGCGTATGCGTGCCGCCCGGGACCCAGCACAGATCGGCGCCGGGCAGGAAGCGCTGCAGCATATGAACGTTGGCCGCAGGACATATCCAGTCGTGCGTGCCATGCAGCAAAGTGGTCTTCACCGGCACCTGGCGCAACTGCGCGAGCAGCGCAGGCAGATCGATAAACCCCGTGTGGCGCAAATAGTGTGCCTGGATGCGATATTTATGAATATTGCGCGCCGCAGCCCTGGCCTGGCCTTGGTCGCGTTCGCCATCTTCACCCTGAGGCTGCGCACTGGCAGCCGCCTGCGCTGCCGAGCCCTGGGCCTGGGTATGTTTTTTTTGGGCTGGCTGCCCGCTGGACGCTTGCTGCGCTGGCTTGCCCTGCATCATGCTGCCCATGATATTGTTCTCGTAGTTGCTCCAGCGTTCGGCTGCATCCGACATTTTCTCGCGATCGCTGCCAAGTAGCCTGTCGGCCAGCGTCAGCAGAACCGATTCTTTTTCACTGTCACTCATGGTCTCGGTCAGGCTGTCCCAAGCTTGCGGAACCAATGCCTGCAGTTGCTGGAAGAACCAGTCCAGTTGCAGCCGGGACGGCAGAAACGTGCCGCGCAGCACGAGATGGTGAATACTTGCGGCGTACCTGGCGACGTAAGCCAGGGCCAGGTATGCCCCCCACGATCCGCCCACGACGGTCCACGCTGAAATGGCCAGATGTTGTCTCAGGCGTTCAATATCGTCCACCAGGTGCGCCGTTGTATTATGTTCCAGACTTCCGGTGGGCAGGCTTTTACCGCTGCCGCGCTGGTCAAACAGGACCACTCGCCAGCGCCTGAGGTCGAACCAGTCCAGCATGGCAAGATTGCTGCTACTGCCCGGCCCGCCATGCAGAACGACCGCGGCAGGCGCCCGGACATTGCCGAATTCGGCGTAGTACAGCTGGTGACCATCGGGGGTCTGCAGATAACCTTGGGACAATGGCATGCTCATAAAACAAGTTCCGGGCAGAAGATGAAAACAGGATCGCACTATTACAACTGATACAATAACCAAGGCATAAACCGGAGATTTTTTGCAGGTTAAAGCGCCTTGACAAATATGCGAGTCATGCTACCATTAATTTGACTGCGCATCGTTTTACAGTCATGCGGGGCAGTAGCCATATTGAATTATCAGTATCACGCTGGTAGTTGGCTCATACACCTTCTGCCTGCCACTTCGACATTTTCCATCTGAACAGGAGATATAATTATGAAATGGACAACACCTGAGTTTTGCGATCTGCGTTTTGGCTTTGAAATCACGATGTACATTGCCAACCGTTAATCTGCATCTTACGCTCATACCATGCGGCGCTGGCGAGAGCCAGTGCCGTTTTACTTGCTACCTATGAAAATTCTTGTGCTTGGCTCTGCCGCCGGTGGCGGATTCCCGCAGTGGAACTGCAACTGTCCCAATTGTGACGGTGTACGCCGACAGAGTATCCGTGCCATACCCCGTACCCAGTCATCCATCGCGATCTCGGCAGACGGTATTCAATGGCTGCTGGTCAATGCCTCTCCCGATATTCTCAAACAGATCCAGGCTAATCCGGCGCTGCAACCGGCACGCAGCGTGCGTGATACTGGTATCACATCTGTAATATTAATGGATGCGCAGATCGATCA
This sequence comes from Advenella sp. FME57, assembly GCF_014897675.1. Taxonomy (GTDB): domain Bacteria; phylum Pseudomonadota; class Gammaproteobacteria; order Burkholderiales; family Burkholderiaceae_B; genus Advenella. The sequence continues at coordinate 111,447 of NZ_JABUXU010000007.1, forward strand.
CGTGACCGGCCTGTTAATGCTGCGAGAAAGCAGCAGCCCCATCCCCTTGTACTGTACCGAGCCGGTCTGGAACGATCTGAGCACCGGCCTGCCGCTTACCCAGGTTCTATCGCATTATTGCGGCCTGACGCATCGGCACATTACCGTTGAAGAGAATCGCTTTAGCCCGCCCTTGCAGCTTGTTGAGCTTCCCGGCATTAACATCACACCGTTTCCGCTCACCAGCAAGGCTCCGCCCTATTCGCCCAACCGCAACAACCCGCAGGTCGGCGACAATATCGGCCTGCTCATTACCAGTGAGCGCTCTGGCAAAAGTCTTTTTTATGCGCCCGGTCTGGGCCAAATCGAGCCGCTAGTGCTCGAGGCCATGTCCCGTGCCGATTGCGTCATGGTAGACGGAACGGTGTGGACCGAAGACGAGATGATCCGTCTTGGCCTGTCGCGCAAAACCGCTGCCCAGATGGGCCATCTGCCGCAATCCGGACCCAAAGGCATGATCAGCGTTCTGGACTCGCTGGGCAAAAATAAACGCAAGATTCTAATTCATATCAACAACAGCAATCCGATCCTGGATCAGGACTCGGAACAGGCTGCAGTACTGCAACGGCATAATATCGAAATCGCCGTTGATGGCATGGAGATTACATTGTGAGCATCGTTCTTTCGAATCTCGCTGGGTATAACCAGAAGCAAACCGACCCCGAGGCCTGGGACCGGGCTGAATTTGAACGCCAGTTGCGCGCCAAAGGTGCCAGCTACCACATTCATCATCCATTCAATGTCCGGATGAACAGCGGCCAGTTGAGCCAGGACGATATCCGATGCTGGGTTGCCAACCGCTTCTATTACCAGATTAACATTCCGCTCAAAGATGCTGCAGTCATGTCAAACTGCCCGGACAGGGAAACCCGCCGTCGCTGGATCCTGCGCATGCTGGACCATGATGGCTTCGGCGATAACGAAGGCGGCATTGAAGCCTGGACTCGTCTGGGTCAAGCGGTGGGTATCAGCCGCGAGGACTTGTGGTCTCTGAAGCTGGTCGCGCCCGGCGTGCGTTTTGCCGTGGATGCCTATGTCAATTTTGCGCGTCAGGCGCCCTGGCAGGAAGCGGTGTGTTCATCGCTGACCGAAATGTTTGCACCAAAAATACACAAAGACAGGCTGGCAAACTGGCCCGGTCATTATCAGTGGATCGAGGCAGGCGGACTGGAATATTTCCGCAGCCGGATCTCTCTGGCAGAAAGGGATGTCGAGCACGGATTGCAGGTCACGCTCGATTACTTTACCACTCGCCAGCAACAGGCGCGGGCACTGGAAATACTGCAGTTCAAACTGGACATTCTATGGTCCATGCTGGATGCCATTGAAAAAGCCTGCCAGCACCACAGCGAGACCACTCATGCCTGACTTGCCCGAAAAGCCCCTGTTGTCGCGCCTGTTCCGGCTGCAGTACGAAAAAGCGCAAAATGCCTATGTCCTGCTGTACCCAGAAGGCATGGTCAAGCTGAACGACAGCGCCGCCGAAATTCTACGTCGCTGTGATGGCGATCGCAATATTGCCCAGATCGTTGCCGATCTGGAACAAAGCTTTGCCACGACAGGATTGCAGAACGATGTTGAATCATTTTTGCAGGCTGCACAGGAGCGTGGCTGGATCAAATAGAGGTCATCATGGATATGCCCCAAGCCGTTGAACAAAAGCAGAAAGCGACCATTGCGCCACCGCTGTGGCTGCTGGCCGAACTGACCTATCGCTGCCCGCTGCATTGCGTGTTCTGCTATAACCCGGTCGACTATGCCAGCAACCTGAACGAGCTCAGTACCGACCAGTGGATCAGCGTCATGCGCCAGGCCCGGGAAATGGGCGCGGCACAGTTGGGGTTTTCCGGCGGAGAGCCTTTGCTGCGCGATGACCTGGAAGTACTTGTGGCCGAAGGTCGCCAATTGGGTTTCTATACCAATCTTATTACCTCCGGCGTTGGCTTAAAGCGCGAACGGCTTGCCGCCCTGCGGGATGCCGGGCTCGATCATATTCAATTGTCATTCCAGGATTCGACCCGGGAAATGAACGATTTCCTGACGCACACCAAAACCTTTGATTTGAAATCGCGCGTTGCCGCCATGATTCGGGAATTCGAATATCCCATGGTGCTGAACGTGGTTCTGCATCGCTATAATCTGGACCATATCGAGCGCATTATCGAGATGGCCGACAAGATGGGGGTGGAATATCTTGAACTGGCCAATACACAGTATTACGGCTGGGGCCTGATCAATCGCGAACAGTTGTTACCCGACAGATCACAATTGCAGCGCGCCGAAGCGGCCGTAGCGCGCTATCGCGAAAAAATCGGCAACCGGATGCGCATTCTGTTTGTCGTACCGGATTATTTTGAAAAACGCCCCAAAGCCTGTATGAACGGCTGGGGATCCGTTTTCCTGGCCATATCCGCCGATGGTAGCGCCCTACCCTGTCACGCAGCAAAGACGATTCCGGGCCTGCAGTTTCCGCAAGTAACCGAGAGCACTGTGCATGATATCTGGTACCACAGCGATGCATTCAACAAGTTCCGTGGTGATGACTGGATGCAGGAACCTTGTCGCACCTGCCCAGAAAAGGAGCATGATTTTGGTGGCTGCCGTTGTCAGGCGCTGGCCCTGACCGGCAATGCAGCCAACGCCGACCCGGTTTGCGATAAATCGCCCTATCACCATGTCATTACAGATATGATCGGACGCACGCCGGCAGCAGCCGTCCAGGAAAAGCCACTGGTGTTCCGCAACGATGCCAACTCGCGCAGGCTATCGGCCAGCACGGCCACCAACGCCCTGGCAAGCGAGGACAAAATGTCGCCTTCATAGGGAAAACGAGACACGCATGACATATCATGTGATATACAATTGGGTGAACATAGACAGGTTACCCAGCCACTAGCGGGTTATCGTATTTTTTGCAGTTTAATGTTGCGCAGACGACATCAACAAGCAGCGGGCATACAACCCGTAACAAGCACCGAGACAGATTACAAAATCGGCATCAGCCACCGAAAGGACAAGCGCTGATGTACATAGCAGGAGGAGACATGTACTCGTTGGAGGTCAGCAACCACATTGAGCGGATTAACCAGATCGTGCATCGCGGCGTCATGGTTCCTGACGTTGACCCGGCGGTCGCCAGTTCCTGGGGGCGTTGTGTCAATGATTATGGCCTGGATCCGGAAAGCCGGCGACTGCCTCCCGTTCTAACTCACGCCGAGCGGATCGCGCGCTCGGAACAGAAGCGGGTCCTGATTACCGAAGCCAAACACGAAATGAATATTCTGTATCAGCAACTGGCTGATCCGGAACTGGCCGTGGTTCTCGTGGACACCGATGGTTGTATTTTGCACATGGTGGCAGCCGATCATCTGGAAAGTGATCTTTCCGGACTGGGCTTGCGCCTGGGGGCGATCTGGAGTGAGGAGGAAGTGGGCACGAACGGAATGGGCACCTGCCTGGCCGTTGGCGAACCCATTGCAATCCGCCAGACCGACCACTTTTTATACAAGCATATTTTGCTTACCTGTTCCGCAGTACCGGTCATGGACCATACCGGAAAAATGATTGCGGTACTGGACGTGACCAGCCGCTCGTCGCTGCTCCAGCAGCATTCACTGGTGCTGATTGGCATGACAGCCCGCATGATCGAAAACCGCCTGCTTACCGTCAATTGCAAGCATGCACATCCGGTTCATTTTCACAGCCGGCCCGAAAGCATCAATACCGTACATGACGGCAAGCTGATGGTCGAGGAAGATGGCACCATCGTTGCCGCCAACCAAAGTGCGCTGTTCCAGTTGGGCTTTCCCGATATGCAGGCGCTGCGCCGCTACCGCTTCGACGAAATTTTCCAGCTAACGCTTGAATCTCTTTTGCAACGCAGTATGCAAAGCTCGTTTCACCCGGTACCGATCTATCGGGCCGGGGCCTCCAGCCGTTTTTTTGCCGTGGCCCAACTGCCTCCTGCCGGCTCCACTCAATTGTCCTTTCACCGCGCGTCATCCAAACCTTCGTCCCTGCCAGCACAGGACAAAGTGGCCGAGCCCGCCAATCTGTCTGCCAGAACCGGCAAGCAGGGCAGCATCGCCTGCGTTGAACTTGGCGACCCCGTCTTGCGCGAACAATTCGAACTGGCACAGCGCGTCGTCAGCAAGGCAGTTCCAGTTCTGCTGTATGGCGAGACAGGATCTGGCAAGGAAGTGCTCGCCCGCGCCGTTCACCATCGCAGTCCCCGCCGCGATGGCCCCTTCGTCGCCGTCAACTGTGCATCCCTGCCCGAAAGCCTGATCGAAAGCGAATTGTTCGGCTACCGCGCAGGCGCTTTTACCGGCGCCCAGCGCCAGGGCCGCAGCGGCAAAATACTGCAGGCTCACGGCGGCACGCTTTTGCTTGACGAAATTGGCGATATGCCTTTGGCATTGCAGGCACGCCTGCTGCGCGTACTCGATGAACGCAAGGTCACGCCACTCGGTGCAGAGGCATCGGTCGATGTAGATATTCAATTGATCAGCGCCAGCCACCGGAATCTGACAGATCTGGTAGCCAAGGGCCAATTCAGGGAAGACCTGTACTACCGACTCAATGGGGTAGAGATACGCTTGCCGCCACTGCGCGAGCGCCAGGATAAACACCAGCTTATCGAGGCCATCCTCCAGGAAGAAGCCGGCAAACCGGTAGTACTCAGTGACCAGGCGCTGAAGATTCTCATGCAATACGTCTGGCCTGGCAATTTGCGCCAAATGCGTCACGTGTTGCGCACCATGGCTGTCCTGGCCGAGGGCACAACCATTGGCCTGGAGCATTTGCCAGGGCCGCTGGCTGAGCTGCATGCGCAACCGGCAGGCAATGGCGCCGCGCCAGTCGGACTGACAGACTGCCTGGCAATGGGCGATGAGCACGAACCTGTCAACCCCTTGCAGGAAAGTGAAAGAATCACCCTGATCCAGTTGCTGGAAACCCATCGCTGGAACATCAGCGATGTGGCGCGAACGCTGGGTGTCAGCCGCAATACCCTGTATCGCAAACTGCACCGGCACAACATTACCCTGTCAACCCAGGGTAACCCCACCACCATCTGAAAAGCGGTACAATCAATTTACTGCACCGCAACACCGGCCCCTAAGGCCGGTGTCTTTGTTTTCCGCATGATCTGCATTACAAACCGGTCCCGGGTTTACCAGCCTGTCGGGCCTCCAGTCGGTTGCACACCCCTACATTATTCATACACTACTTTGCCGTGACTGGCTGTTGACGCGCGCCTTCAGCGAATGTGGCGCGGCGACCGATGCCGCACGATCATTTATCTCAAGGACTATTCATGATGCAGGCCATCGCCCGCCTGAGCCAATTCATTGGCAAGACATTTGTCATATGGGTATTGCTATTTGCAATACTGGCTTTTTTCAACCCTGCCAGCTACGCCTGGTTGGGCAAGTATATTGTTCCCCTGCTCGGCATCATCATGTTCGGCATGGGCCTGACCATTTCCAAAAACGACTTTGCCGAAGTGTTCAAGCGCCCTGGTACGGTCGCCATTGGCGTACTTGGACAATTCATTATCATGCCGGGGCTGGCCTGGCTACTGGCCACCGGCTTGAACCTGAGTCCTGAAGTGGCCGTTGGTGTGATTCTGGTCGGTTGCTGCCCGGGTGGCACCGCTTCGAACGTCATGACGTTTCTGGCACGCGGAGATATTGCCCTTTCCGTAGCGATTACGTCTGTCAGCACCTTATTGGCGCCTATCGTCACCCCCGGGCTGATCTATATCATGGCCAGCCAGTGGCTGGACGTGAGCGCGGCGGCCATGTTCTGGTCAATCGTACAGGTGGTGATTCTGCCCATCGGGCTGGGGCTGATTGCGCAAATGTTGCTCAAGGAAAAAGTGCAGGCCGGCGTGGCTCTACTGCCCCTGGTCTCGGTTGTGGCCATTGTCGCCATTGTTGCGGCGGTGGTCGCTGGCAATCAGGAAAAAATTGCAAGCAGTGGCCTGGAAATTTTTGCCGTCGTTATTCTGCATAATGGCCTGGGCCTGCTACTGGGCTACTGGTTAGCAAAATTGTCCGGGCTGAGCGTCGCACAGCGCAAGACCCTGTCTATTGAAATAGGCATGCAAAATTCCGGCCTGGGCGCCGCACTGGCGACGGCCCACTTCTCACCGGCAGCCGCTGTGCCAAGCGCGATTTTCAGCGTCTGGCACAACATTACCGGGCCCTTGGTCGCAACCCTGTACCAGCGTTTCAAAAACGATGGCGCAACCTGCGAAACGTCGGAAGATAAGAGTCATTCGGCGCCAGGCGCCACAGCACCGGAGCGCGATTAAACGGCCAAAACGACTAGGCCAATAGACAACAACCCGGCAGATAGCGACCATCAGTCAGGGCCGGCAATAGGTTGTTGCCATGTACCCGGCCCAGGCTGAGCGTGTTTTGCTCAGACTGGGCATTTGCAGGATTAACCACTGCCACCGGCTCTTTGTATTTCGCATGCTGGCAGTGGCTACGCACCCGCCAGCCGTGCTCATACGGCGCCGCAAGACATGCCTTCGGCTTTCATATTCAGAGTGTGCCCTGTACCGCAATCACGACTGTGATTACGCGTTCTCTTTGTACGCCCTCTACTTTACATCTCTACTTTACATCTCTACTTTACATCTCTTCTTTAGATCTCTTCTTTACACATCTTCTATCAGCCGCTTTCCCAGCACCACAACCTCTGCCTGCTCGTAGCCCAGCGTTCGATAGAAATCCTGCACGCCATTATTGTCGTGCCTGATCATCAATTGAATTTTCGGGCAACCTTTGCTGCGCAGCCTTTGCTCTGCCTGCTGCACCAGGCTTTTGCCCACGCCCTGCGATTGATACTGCGGCAACACGGAAAGATAATAAATCCAGCCGCGGTGCCCGTCATAGCCCGCCATCACCGAGCCCAAAAGCTGCCCGTTAAGTTCGGCCACAATAAACAGCTCTGGCTCCTGCTGCAGCTTGCGCTCGATATCTTTATGCGGGTCGTTCCAGGGGCGGGTCAGGCCACAAGCCTGCCATAGCGCCACCGTCTGTTCGGTATCATGGGGAAGAAATTGTCTGAATTGAATCTGCATGTGCCTTGCACTCACGATTATTGGTTTGCTTCTGAAACAAAAGAATATCATAAGCGCTGCCGTGATCACCGCAAGCTATTGGTCATCAACACAATACCATTGCCAGCGCGATTGCCGGCAAGCCGCGCTGCGGGATCGGACACATGCAGCTTACCCATCGTTGCCGACCGCTGGCCGAATCATCTTGTTTGTTGATTAGCCGGGTATCATATGGGACTGGTAACGTAAGGGTGAGCAAGACAAATGAGAAGATAAGCTCGCAAAAACAGGAACAGCAATAATGGGCCGGCTACCTACCAGCGTACGCGCGGCGGGTCTTTCCATTCGCTGGCCAGGCCCAGTCTGGCCGACTGGGTCGCCGACAATTTCAGCTGCTTGAACAATGCCAGGGAAGCACGTTCAAAGTCAAAAGAGCGATTTACAATTCGGGTTCTGATACGTTGAGATTTATTTGAATCCGACACAGTCTTTCTCCTGTACAACGTTATACAGTTACGGGTGGTAACCGGCAGCTGACCACAACATACAGCCAAAGCCTGCACTGGGTATAGCAGCATTCGGATGCCTGATTGAGTTTGGTCAATATAGCATTGTCAACGTCAGGGCATCAAGTGCCCAGCTGATAGAATTTAGCCATTATTCTTATATCGTTATTCGTAATTTTTATCATTTATTTTGAAGGCATTTGCCACTACCCGATGGCCGCAGTGTATTGACGGATACTGCACCACGAGTACAGATACAGATTCAGGAGCCCCGCTCGTACATCGCTGCGATGCAGCAAGCTTTTTGAGACCGAGAAATTTGCGCTCCGGACTGATATTGATCGCACAAAAAGCGAATGACGATCTCGATATCGCTGCGCAGCAAGACAATCACAGTTGTTATATTGACAGCCCCGGGTCCAAATGTCGGTCCGCTGATACGGTGCCGTCAGGGGACATATGGAACCGGCTGACACTCAATTGTAAACTGGCGCATATTGCAGGCTGCGAAAACGTCGAGAACGAATCCAAGCCGCTATCCTTTTGATTCCAGTTCCAGTTGTGTTTTATACCCGCCAAGATTTTTCTGCTCTTCCTTTTCCAGCTTCGGATAGTTCAAATCCAGCGATTGCAATGTCTGCAGCACGGCGTCGGCCACAGCCAGACGTGCGTAAGGTTTATCGTTGCCCGGAATCACATACCAGGGCCCGGCTTTGCTCGCCGTGTTTTTGATGGTTTCCTCGTAAGCGTGCATATATTCGCTCCAGAATTTTCGCTCTTCCAGATCAGCGCTTTCAAATTTCCAGTTTTTTTCCGGATTATCAAGCCGCTCCAGAAAACGCTTCTTCTGTTCCTCCAGTGAAATATGCAGGAAAAATTTCAATACCTTGGTGCCGTTGCGGTCCATATGCTTTTCGAAGTGACAAATATCTTCAAACCGTTCATCCCAGATATTTTCTGTCAGACAGGCCTTGGGCAAATGCTGGCCGTCGAGAATGGTGGGGTGAACGCGTACCACCAGTGTTTCCTCATAATAGGAACGATTGAAAACGCCGATATTGCCACGCTGGGGCAAGCATTTGCTGGTACGCCACAGAAAATCATGTCCCAGTTCCTCTTCCGAGGGGCGCTTGAACGAATATACTTCACAGCCCTGTGGATTGACGCCAGAGAGCAGGTTCTTGATTGTCGAATCCTTTCCTGCCGCGTCCATGGCCTGAAAAATCAATAGCAATGACCAGCGATTATCGGCGTAAAGAACATTTTGTAAATCCGCAATGCCTTCCACATATTCCTGCAGCCGCTTTTGCGCACTTTTTTTATCAGGTTCCCTGTCGGGATCTGTGCTGCATTTTTTGAGACTGAATTTTTTTCCATTGGTAATGCGAAATTGATCCGAGAAACCGGTTTCGGGCAGTTCAGCCATCAAATGCTCCTTGAGGATTATGCAGGTATACAAGCTACGGGATAAAATCTGATTCTACTGTAACATCGCTTGCACCACTGCTGCGTTCACGGTCTTGACCAAGAATGGCTGGTGCCGGCACTGCGGCTGCCATGTGTATAAGTGCAATTGATCAAATAGTGATCAGAAATCGAAAACACTTTCAATATCATGTACTTGTCGATGTTTTACAGAATTATTAAAATCCTATCCACATCATTCTCAACATATTCTGTTGATAAGCGAGACTTCTGTCCACACGAGGATAAAGTTGTGGGTAACATGTGGTCAACGTGTGATTAAGTATTGAATAACTATGGCAACCGTAATCAAGCTGCTTTTGATCGTTATCATCCTCTGGTGGATTGGACGATTTTTCAGTCCAGCCCTGAACCGGCTATGGTCTCGCAGTATTGGGGCTGGTTTTGTGTGGATCAGGCAGAACGGGTCGTTGATGATGCGCTGGATTGTTATCGCAGGCGTGTTATTGGCGGTGTTCATTATTTATCAGTGGCAGTAATCAGTCCTGCCCTGCTGATATTTGTTCTACGACAATGCGGCCATGGCATCGACCCCAAACTATAGTAATGGGCTGCACATAACGACAGGACCTGTTTTTGCTGCCGCAAGCGACAGCTTAGGCACGATCATCAGATCAGAAGGCTTGCTCATCGACATCCCCCGGATGACGATCATGGCGCATACCAGAATGCCGGCGTACCCGTGCAATACGATGCGAAGACCGTAGCCGATACCCACACGGACTCAAACCCAAGCTCTCCTGCCGTCTGCTTGCCCAGGGCCAGAAGCCTTGTCACGGGCTGGCGCATGCACGGTGAGCCACGACTGGCGGGCGACAAGCCAATCGATGCACTGACCGCTACTGCGCCGTGCCAGGCAGAAAAAAACCGTGCACCGGTTACACCGGGCACGGCTTTCTACTTATCAACAAGGTCAAATGTCTATAAAAGCTTTATGACCTTTGGTAACGCTATCAAACACCGCCACGTGAGGCACGTTTGCGTTCGTGCTCCAGCAGGTGGCGTTTGCGCAGACGGATATTTTTGGGTGTAACTTCCACCAGTTCGTCTTCGTCGATGAACTCGACCGCGTATTCCAGATTCAGCTTGATAGGCGGTACCAGGCGCACGGCCTCATCGGTGCCCGACGCACGTACGTTGGTCAGCTGTTTACCCTTGATTGGGTTAACCACCAGATCATTATCACGACTGTGAATACCAATGATCATGCCTTCGTACAGGGCTTCACCCGGCGACACAAACATCCGGCCACGATCCTGCAATTTCCACAAGGCATAGGCAACCGCGTCACCATTGTCCTGGCTGATTAGCACACCGTTGCGACGCTCGCCGATGCTGCCTTCGCGTACTGGCGCATACTCGTCAAAAATATGGCTCATCAGGCCAGTGCCGCGGGTCATGGACAGGAATTCACTCTGGAAACCAATCAGGCCGCGCGCAGGAATACGATATTCCATGCGGGTACGACCACGTCCGTCCGACTGCATATCCAGCAACTCGCCCTTGCGACGACCAAGCTCTTCCATCACGCCGCCCTGATGATCATCTTCCAGATCAACCGTCAACAGTTCCATCGGTTCGTGACGTACGCCATCGATTTCCTTGTACACCACGCGCGGACGTGAAACGGCAAGTTCATATCCTTCGCGGCGCATATTCTCAAGCAAAATCGTCAGATGCAATTCACCCCGACCCGATACTTCAAACACCGTATCATCACCAGTCTCGCGAACGCGCAACGCGACGTTCGATTTGAGCTCCAGGTTCAGGCGGTCACGGATCTGGCGGCTAGTGACAAATTTACCTTCACGACCGGCCAAAGGCGAGGTGTTGACCATGAAGTTCATGGTCAGGGTAGGTTCGTCAATTTTGAGCATAGGCAATGGCTCAGGATGATTAGGATCACACAGTGTGCAGCCAATGCCGATTTCTTCAATACCATTAATCAGTACGATGTCGCCGGCATCAGCGCTTTCGACCTGTTCACGCTCCAGGCCCTTGAATTTCAATACCTGGTTGACCCGGCCCTTGCTCTGTTCGCCCTCTTCACCGAAGCGGACCATCACTTCCTGGCCCGGACGAATCCGCCCACGGTTGATACGGCCGACGCCGATCTTGCCGACGTAGCTGTTGTAGTCCAGCGAAATGATCTGCAACTGCAGCGGCGCTTCCTTGTCATCGTTACGCTGAGGCACGTATTGCAAAATCGCATCGAAAAGTGGACGCATATCGCCTTCGCGGACATCATCGGTCAGACCGGCGTAACCGGTAAGCCCGGAGGCATATACGATCGGGAAATCAAGCTGCTCTTCGGTCGCGCCAAGTTTGTCAAACAGATCAAAGGTAGTGTCGATGACGAAATCGGGGCGTGCGCCAGGGCGGTCAATTTTGTTGACAACCACAATCGGCTTCAAGCCCAGGGCCAGTGCTTTCTTGGTCACAAAGCGGGTCTGAGGCATAGGGCCTTCGACCGCGTCCACCAGCAGCAACACGCCATCAACCATGGACAGTACCCGTTCTACTTCGCCACCGAAGTCGGCGTGTCCAGGGGTGTCAATAATATTGATGTGTGTCCCTTCATATTCAACGGCACAGTTTTTGGACAGGATCGTAATGCCCCGTTCCTTTTCGATATCGTTCGAATCCATGACGCGCTCAACAACCGCTTGGTTGTCCCGGAACGTACCGGACTGACGTAAAAGCTGATCGACCAGCGTTGTTTTCCCATGGTCAACGTGCGCAATAATCGCAACGTTACGGAGCGCTCGGCTCATAATGTATCTTCCTTTTGTCGTATATTGGACGGCAGCAGGCCGTCCGGTATTTCATTTAGCGGTATCAGAGGTGTCAGCCTGTTTTCCATCTGTTCGAGTTCGTCTATCGTCGTGGCGCCGGTCAGATCGAAAGGGCCGACACGCGTCCTGCGCAAAGCGGTCAAGTGGGCGAAACAGCCCAGTGCCCGACCGATATCCTGAGCCAGTGTCCTGATATACGTGCCCTTGCTGCAATCGACAGCCAGCACCATCGACGTTTCGTCCAGCGCCTGCACCTGAAGGTCGTGGATGACCACTGCGCGCGGCTCTCTTTCCAGCACTATTCCCTGACGGGCATATTCATAAAGCGGACGCCCGTCACGCTTGAGAGCCGAATGCATGGGCGGAATCTGTAGTATTGAACCGCGAAACTGTGGCAATACCAAGTCGATTTTCTCACGGGTCACTGATTCGGCTGTCAGCTGTGCCTCTTGTACAACAGTGCCGGTCAAATCACCTGAATCGGTTTCCGCGCCAAACTGCAATGTCGCAATGTAGGACTTGTCGGCATCCAGCATGGTCCCGCAAATTTTTGTCGCCTTGCCAAAACAGCAAACCAGCAAGCCGGTCGCAAATGGATCCAGCGTGCCAGTATGGCCCCCTTTTTTCGCATCCAGCATGCGACGCACGCGTTGCAGCGACTGGTTGCTGGAATATCCGAACTGCTTGTCCAGCAAAAGGACGCCGTCGATATCCTGCCCGCGTTTTCTTCCCATCGCCTGCCCTGATGTTACTTGCGATCGTCTTTGGTGTCCGGTAGCGGATCGACGCTGTCCGGATAGTCTTCCGGCCGGTTGGCGCGGTCGATCAGTTGTGTCATTTCAATACCGCGCGCCAGCTGATTGTCATGAAAAAAACGCAGTGTAGGAACGGTATGGATATGCAACATCTTGAACAACAGAGAATGCAGCCAGCCCGCTTTCTCGTTAAGCAGCGCAGCAGCCGTCTCCGGCTCAGCGCCAAGTACTGTAAACCATACCTTGGCGTGCGCATAATCGGCCGACAAATCCACGCCGGTCAGCGTAATCAGACCCGCGCGCGACATGTCAAGCTCGCGCTGAATCAGCACTGCCAGATCTTTCTGGATTTGCTCGGCCAGACGAACGTTTCGATTTGCGCCGGAGGATTTATGACGGTTCATAATATTTTACAGTGAGCGGGCAATTTCTTTGATTTCAAAAATTTCAAGCTGATCGCCAACTTCGATATCGGAATTGTTGCGCAGCGTGATGCCGCAATCGAAGCCGGATTTGACTTCCTTGACGTCATCCTTGAAGCGTTTGAGCGAATCAAGATTGCCTGTCCAGTGAACAACGTTATTACGCAACAGGCGTACCTGTGAATCGCGGCGGACCAGGCCTTCGGTGACCATACAACCGGCCACCTTACCGATACGGGAAATACTGTAGACCTCACGGATCTCAACCATACCGATCACTTCTTCGCGCTCTTCGGGCGCTAGCATGCCAGACATCGCGTTGCGAACGTCATCGACGGCATCGTAAATGATGTTGTAGTAGCGAACGTCAATATCGTTGGCCTCGGCCAGTTTTTTGGTACTCTGGTCTGCACGGACATTGAACCCAATCACCACCGCGTTGGACGCGATAGCCAGGTTGATGTCACTTTCGGAAATGCCACCAACTGCCGCATGCACAACCTGGACACGCACTTCGTCGGTTGACAGCTTGGTCAGGGACTGCACCAGCGCTTCCTGGGAACCCTGAACGTCGGTCTTGACGATCAGAGACAGTGTCTGCATGCCTTCGCCAATGTTGTCGAACATGGACTCCAGTTTTGCTGCCTGCTGTCTTGCCAGTTTGACGTCGCGGAACTTGCCTTGACGGAACAGCGCGATCTCGCGCGCCTTGCGCTCATCGACCAGCACCAGCACCTCGTCACCTGCCCGAGGCACTTCGGTCAGACCCTGGATTTCAACAGGAATGGCCGGGCCGGCTTTGGTAATAGGTTTGCCGTTCTCGTCAAGCATGGCACGCACGCGACCAAAGCTTGCGCCGGCCAGCAATGCATCGCCACGATTGAGCGTACCGCTTTGAACCAAAATGGTAGCAACCGGACCGCGACCCTTGTCAAGGCGCGCTTCGATCACGATACCCTTGGCTGGCGCATCTACCGGCGCTTTCAGTTCAAGAATTTCAGCCTGAAGCAATACGTTTTCCAGCAACTCGTCGATGCCCTTCCCTGTCTTGGCCGAAACCGACACAAAGGGAACGTCACCACCATATTCTTCGGGAACCACTTCTTCAGTAACCAGTTCCTGCTTGACGCGTTCGGGGTTGGCTTCGGGTTTGTCGATCTTGTTGACGGCCACAACCATGGGCACACCAGCCGCTTTCGCGTGATGGATCGCCTCTTTGGTTTGCGGCATCACGCCGTCATCGGCCGCCACAACGAGAATGACAATGTCGGTGGCCTTGGCGCCACGGGCACGCATAGCGGTGAACGCCTCGTGACCCGGGGTATCCAGGAAGGTCACCATGCCACCTTCGGTCTGGACGTGATAGGCACCTATATGCTGGGTAATGCCCCCGGCTTCGCCCGAGGCCACTTTGGCACGACGAATGTAATCGAGCAGCGAAGTTTTACCGTGGTCTACGTGACCCATAACCGTCACTACCGGTGCTCTTGGCAGCAATTCTGCATCTGCACCTGTATCACCGATATCCAGGAACGCTTCGGGATCGTCAAGCTTGGCGGCAATCGCATTATGCCCCAGCTCTTCGACCACGATCATGGCGGTTTCCTGATCCAGGACCTGATTGATGGTGACCATCTGACCCAGTTTCATGAGTTCTTTGATCACTTCGGCCGCTTTGACAGACATCTTGTGGGCCAGATCGGCCACTGTAATTGTCTCGGGCACATGAACTTCACGCGCAATAAATTCGGGTGTGGACGGCTGATTGACCTGAGCGTGATGATGCTTATTACGACCACGTGATCCACCACGACCACCGGACGAGCGCCAGCCGTCTTCCTTGCCTGCGGGGCCGGCGCGTTTTTCAGCAACGGCTTTTTTCCCACGGGACTGTTCGTCAGACCATTTCTTGTCTGTTTCGGCAGGCTTGTGCGCACCTGGAGCGGCAAGGGTTTTGACATCCTTTTTCCCGGCCTTTTTAGTGGCATCTGCCCCTTCGGCAGTAGGCGTGGCACGCAGCACTTTACGCGGCTTATTCAACATGTCGCGCAGGGCGGCAGCCTCGGCTTCAGCCTGGCGGCGTGCTTCATCGCGACGGGCATCGGCGGCTTCGCTACGCGCAGCCACAGGTTTACGGGCGCCCGTTGCGGCACGAGATGTGTCTGGCTGACGCGGTTTGGCCTGCTCGCTGCGAACCGTTTCCGGCTTGGCCTGATCCTGGCTGCCTGTGTTGCGCGCTTCGGCGGCGGCCGGTGCATTATTAGCTGGCGATGGTGTCGCAACCGCAGCGGTTTCTGCAGCCGCAGGCGTTGCTGTGCTTTGGACTGATTCAGGCTCAGCAGCCTTTGCCGGCGTCGCTGCCGCTTGGTCAGCGGCCGCCGGTGCAGTCGCAGCAGGCGCCTGCGCCGCTGCGGGTTGCGCTTCTTGCGCTTCCTTCGCTTTTTCGCCTACGGATGCCTGGGCTGGCTCGGGCTGCGATGCGGCCTGTTGGCTGGTTGCTGCCGTTTCGGGTGCTGGCGATGCATTTGCTTGGACCGGCGCAGCCGCAGCGACCTGGGCATCGGCAACAGCCGGTGCGACAACCTGCTCAGAACCGACAGCTGCCTCAGGCTCATTTGTTACAGGCGCATCGGCGGCATCGGGCTTGGCCTCAGTGACATCCCGTTTGACGAAGACGCGCTTTTTACGCACTTCGACCTGAATGGTCCGCGAACGGCCGGAGCCATCCGCCTGACGGATTTCTGATGTTTCGCGACGTGTTACGGTGATTTTTTTTCCATCTTTTGCACCATGCGCACGACGCAGCGAGTCCAGAAGTTTCGCTTTGTCGCTTTCGGTCACGACATCTTCCACCGATTTCAGATTCACGCCAGCCGAGCGAAGCTGTTCAAGCAACACATTCGCTGGCATTTTGAGTTCGACGGCAAACTGGTTTACGGTATTACTGGGCATTAAGTTCTCTCTTCCCTTACAACGTTTCAATAACTGGCTGATGGCCACTGAGCAAAGTGTGAACTTCGTTATTCAGGGCTGGATCGACAAAGCCGCTGGCGTAGTGTGCATCGCCTGCACGGTGGCCAACCATGCCACGATACACACTCAACAGTGCTACTGCGCAATCACTTCTCTTCGTCATCAAACCAGTGCGCCCGGGCGCGCATGATAATTTCGCTGGCCTGTTCTTCTGTCATACCCGTGATTTCAGCCAGTTCGTCGGTCGCAAGTTCGGCCAGATCATCAAGCGTTGCCACGCCGGCGTCACCTAAAGTGGTAACCAGTTCCGGGGTCATGCCCTCAAGATCCAACAAATCCTGCGCTGTTTCAACCCGCTCTTCCTGGGCAATGGCCTCGGTCAGCAGGGCAGTACGTGCGCGATTGCGCAATTCGTTGACGGTTTCTTCATCAAAGCCATCAATTTCCAGCAATTCCTGGATAGGGACATAAGCCACCTCTTCCAGTCCGGTAAAGCCTTCATCAATTAGAATGTCAGCCACCTGTTCATCAACATCCAGGCGCTCCATAAACATGGCGCGCTGGCCTGTGCGCTCTTCCTGCTGGCGGTTCTGATTTTCTTCCGGCGTCATGATATTGATCTGCCAGCCGGTCAGATCAGAAGCCAGACGCACGTTCTGACCACGCGAACCAATCGCTTTGGGCAGATTTTCGGCGTCGACAACAACATCCATGGCATGCTTGTCTTCGTCCACAACAATGGATTCGACAGCGGCCGGCGCCAATGCGCCAATCACGAACTCGGCCGGTTCGTCGGCCCACAATACGATATCGACCTGCTCTCCGCCCAGCTCGTTACGTACGGCGGTAACGCGCGAACCGCGCATGCCGACGCATGTACCGATGGGGTCAATACGCTTGTCATAGGCCACAACTGCAATTTTAGCGCGAAGTCCGGGGTCACGGGCCGCCGCCTTGATTTCAAGCAAACCCTGCTCGATTTCGGGAACTTCGTTCTCAAACAGTTCACGGATAAATTCGGGTGCGGTGCGGGACAGCAGGACCTGCTGCCCTCTCGCCGTACGGTCAACCTTGGCTACCCAGGCGCGAACCCGGTCACCGACGCGCAGATTCTCTTTGGGGATCATTTCGGAACGAGGCAGACGCGCTTCAATCTTGCCCGTTTCAATAATAGCGTCACCTTTGTCAAGCCGCTTGATGGTACCGGAAATAATGGTCTCGCCACGATCCAGAAAATCGTTCAGCACCTGTTCTCTTTCCGCATCACGAATTTTCTGGATAATTGCCT
The DNA here is from genome assembly GCF_014897675.1 of Advenella sp. FME57. GTDB lineage: Bacteria > Pseudomonadota > Gammaproteobacteria > Burkholderiales > Burkholderiaceae_B > Advenella. Next base: position 128,785 of record NZ_JABUXU010000007.1, read on the forward strand.
GTTTGGCAGCCTGGGCTCCGATACGACCGAACTCGATTGGCTCGAGCGGCTCTTCAAGATATTCACCCTCCTGGACACCAGGCTGGATTTCCTGCGCTTCAGACAACAATTCCTGACGGTCCGGCTCCTGCAGGCCCGCATCATCGGGCACCACAAGCCAGCGTCGGTAACCCTCATGCGAGCCATTTGAACGATCAATAACGACACGAATATCGGCGTCGTCCTTGAAGCGCTTTTTCATCGCAGAGGCAAGCGCATTTTCAAGCGCACCAAATACGACCTCACGCGATACGTTTTTTTCACGTGCCAATGCATCTACAAGCAGAAGAATTTCGCGACTCATCGCTTTTTACCCTTGAAATCAAGAACCGGATCCAGCTTTGCTTTTTCGATATCGTCGAAAGCAAATTCAATTGTCTGTGTCTCGTTCTTTTTAATGTCAAATTCCAGACAGAATGTCTCTGTTGGCGCACCATCTGAACTATCTTTATGCCGCAGAATGCCGGTAAATACCTTGCGATTGTCCTGCGGTTCCCGTAATTTTACTTCCACACGCGCCTGCTGCGCGGCAAACCGGTCAAAATCGCGGCGTGTGCGCAACGGTCGGTCCACACCAGGGGAGCCCACTTCAAGCCGTTTATATTCGATGTTTTCCACCTCGAATACGCGCGAAAGCTGCCGCGACACCTGTTCGCAGTCTTCGATCGTAATTCCGCCCTCGCGGTCGATCGTGACCCGCAACAGCCCCAGTGCAGCCCGCTCGACGTCAACGAGTTCAACACCAAGGCCGGCGATTGCCTGTTCGGTAAGTGTGTATAAATCAGTCATACAATAAAAAATGGGCCTTTTCCAGCCCATTGTTGATTACAGTTATGCGCGCAAAAAAAACCGCAGATGCAGCAATTTGCAGATGCAGCCATTTTTTGGCAGCCTACCCGACATTTCCACCTGGCCAGACCCATAAAAGCCGCTTGCCTGCAAAAATAAGGTATACATAGCTGTTTCTGGTTATTGTTTTGGTACCGGGCGCGCCACAGAAAACCTTGCCGTTGCCGCCCCTTCGGTGTTGCATCTGGCCAAAGACCGTGCAAATCTACCTTGCGGCTAAACCACTGCACACACTGTGCAAAACACGCCATTTATGATGCCCTAAAGACAACCCTTAAAAGGCAACTATAAGACAAAAAAAGCACAAAACATTAACCAAGCAATTAGTTAATCAGAAATTATAACAGAATAATCAATACTTTACTATTTATTCGGCATAACATCAATTTGGCCCGCGACAGGTGCTCACAACAACTAACCATACCGCAGACCATGCCGCATCCGCCTATCGTCCGTTACGATTGCGACCAATAAACCCCAGTTGAGATTCATGCGCAGATGGACCAGAGGGCTGCCATTCGTCACGACTACGCGACGACGTCTGGCGGGTATTGGAACGCCCACTGGCGTTGCCGCCACGCCCACCGCCTTTTCCATTACGGGGCTGCTCGTTCTTGTCGGCGGTTCTCGCGCGACCTTCGCCACGCCCTTCAGCCGGCCCGCCCTGACGACGATTATTGTACAACCCGGTACCGGCACGACCCGGACGGGGTGCCCCAGCGCCAGGCGCTGCGGCACCGGCGCGACCATTGCCATTGTTGCGCCCATGAGCCGGACGTGCGCCCGGCGCATGGGATCGCGTCTTGACCGGCGTCTCAAAGCCCGGAGGCATGGCGTTATCATGGGAAATAGGCTGGCGGGGCCGACGGTGGTCTGAGCTATCTTCCTCTTTGACCAATCCGGTTTGAATCATCAGCGCACTGACCAGCGCCGGATCCAATTCTTCCCAGCGACCGCGCTTCAGATTGCGAGGCAGCACGATGTCGCCGAAACGGGTGCGGATCAACCGGCTGACCGTAACGCCCACCGCCTCGAACATGCGCCGCACTTCGCGATTACGTCCTTCCTGCAAAGTGACCCGAAACCAGCGGTTACTTCCTTCGCCGCCAATAAATTCCATACTGGTAAAGGAGGCAGCCCCATCTTCCAGCACAATCCCGGTAACCAGGCTTTCACGCTGAGCGTCCGTCATCTCTCCCAGCACACGCACCGCGTACTCTCGTTCGTTGCCAAACCGTGGATGCATAAACCGGTGCGCCAGATCGCCCGAGGTGGTAAATATCAGCAAGCCTTCGGTATTCAAATCCAGCCTGCCCACAGAAATCCATTTGCCGGTGCGCATTTTGGGCAAACGCGAAAATACAGACGCGCGACCTTCGGGATCGTCATGACTGACAATTTCCCCGGCAGGTTTGTGATACAAGATAACGCGCGGCGGACGCTTGGCATTGGGCCGCATCACCAACTGACCATTAACACGAACCTGATCCTGTGACCCGACTCGCTGACCAATGTGAGCAGGCTCGCCATTGACCGACACGCGGCCGGCGATAATCAGCTCTTCCATATCCCGACGCGAACCGACGCCCGCATCCGCCAGCACTTTGTGCAGCTTGGGATTGACAGCGTCGCTGTTGAGAATTTTATTCAGCTTCTGCTCAAGACGCGCTGTGCCATCAAGATAGGCCAGTGCCTGATCAGCATCCTGTTCATCCTGGGCTGCGGTAAACGGGCTACTGGCCTGTTCCTTACGATCCGGGCGGGCCTGCGGCGTGCGTCCCTTGCCACCGGGAGCCCTCGCACCCGGCGCACGACGCGGGCGCGGCTGCGCTTTCTTCGCTGGCGCAGCGTTCACTTCGGCTACCACCTCAGGCTGTTCCGCCTTTTCCTGTACCGCATCGGCGCGACGGCGACGAAACGGCGTGCGCAACTTGCGCCCCTTGCCCTTCTGACGCGCCTCGGCCTCGGGCGCAGCACCCGTTTGATCGACTCCCTTAACGGTGATTACTCTGGCGACAGAATCATTGTCGTATTCGTTTGAACGGCTTGAACGCGTTTCATTTGAATTATTTTCCGCATCAACGTGATCCGAACTATTCATTATGTTGGTAACTCCAAAAAACTATGTTTTATTCTTTAAATCGTCGTTTTGATTATCACTCGCCTCCCGATCTGATGAAATTTCATCAGCAGGATCAACGCTATGATCGTCTGGCTGTTCATTTTGCGATGTCGAATCTGGACTAAACCCAGCCGGCATCTCTTGGGCGGCTGATGCTGTCTCGTCTGCAGCAGCCATCTCTTCGGTCACATCGCCGTGGGCAACGCGCTCTTGAGTCTCTCCGGTATTCTGCGCTTGCGCGCCGGCAGCAGGAACCAACCCGTCTGCACCAATCTTGATCTCATCTGATACTTCGCTGATTTCATCCGGCCTTGCATCGGCCAATTCCGCTACATCACTGGGCGATTCCGCTTCCACATCCGACAACCGATCCGCTGACTCGTCGGACAAAGCCTGGTCATCAGCATTCTCGCTATCAGAATCGGCCAACGCCGCCTCAGACGAGGCTAAATCAACCTGCGTCGAGCCGGCCGCATCGGGCGTTGACTCGTCAGGTGCAGACTCATCGGAAATCATCTCTGATTCTACCTGCTCTTGTGCAGGTTGTTCCGAGGCCGTGATACTCATATCCAGCCCGGATAAATCCGGCATGCCAGCTTCGCCACTCTCCAGCACAGGCAGGTCATCAAGCGCTTTGAGCCCAAGATCATCGAGGAACTGCTTTGTCGTGCCCAGTAACGCCGGACGCCCGGGGGCATCACGATGTCCTAACACGTCTATCCAGCCGCGCTCTTCTAACGTTTTGATGATTTGTGATGAAACCGTGACCCCGCGAATATCTTCTATGTCTCCGCGAGTGACAGGCTGACGCCAGGCAATAATTGCCAAAGTCTCCATGACTGCCCGTGAATATTTGGGCGGCTTTTCTGGATTCAGGCGTTCTAAATACTTTTGCATCTCGGGCCGACTCTGAAAACGCCAGCCACTTGCCAATTCTAATAATTCTAAACCTTTATCTGCCCATTCGTCTTGCAATACCTGCAACTGTTGCTTAATTACATCATTGTCAATTTCGTCCAAATCAGTAAATAACTTGCGCAAACCCCCTATTTTCATAGGTTCGTCGGCGCACAGCAAGGCGGTTTCTAGGATTTTTCGAGATAAATTCTGGTCCATGACATGTCGCTTTGTATTATCAGACTTGCATCATAACTCAAAATGGGCTAATATTCTTTTCTTACACAGACGCGGGGTGGAGCAGTCTGGCAGCTCGTCGGGCTCATAACCCGAAGGTCGTAGGTTCAAATCCTGCCCCCGCAACCAGTTTTAAAAAACGGCCCAAGTGCATATTAAAAAGCATTTGGGCCGTTTTCATTTTTTTGCCCGGCTTTTTTTAAGCTCACCGAGCTCAAAGTATATCGCGCCCAAGAGCCCCCAAGATACCGTACCGTATAGGTTCCGCGGCAAATGCGTTCTCCGTAACTTCGGCATTCAGACGGATCAATAATTCATTAAACATCAGTTTTGCATCAGAGATCCGCACGATTGCCGTGCCTCCCAATGTCTGTCCACGCATCATTAACTGTTTTTTCAAGCTCGATATTCTTAAGTCTGCTTGCCAGACCTTGGGCTATTTCCAGGCGATGCAATCGTCTGCCGAGTAGTTTGATGACCGAAATGGACATTGAGGCCCAGGCGATGTAGACGCAGCAGCCGCAGAAAAACATCTGGAACAGGATATCAATAAGCAGGCACGAGCTTCCAAAAAAAGCCACATTGGATTAAAAACTTGAGTAAGTTTGCAACAACATCATTCAATACGCCCCGCTGCCGGTAACGGAAGTGCTGTTTTGTAGCGTACCTGCTTGAGCGCAAAACTAGATCTTATTTTTTCTATTTCTGGCATCGGCGACAACTGTTCTATGATGAAATGCTCCAGCGACTCAATATCCGGCACGGCCACCCGAATCAGATAATCGGCGTCGCCGGACATCAGATAGCACTCCATGACCTCGTCCCGCGAACAAATCCGCGACTCGAACGCCTGCAGCGACGTGCGATCCTGGCGTTTCAAACTGACCGAGATAAAAACGCTTAAATGCAAGCCCAGCTTCTGCGCATCCAGCAATGCGACATATTGCCGGATGATCCCCGCCGAATGCAGGGCCTTGACGCGCGCCAGGCACGGGGATGGCGACAGATGCACCCGCTTTGCCAGCGCCACGTTTGAAAGATTGCTATCGCTCTGAAGTTCTTTCAGTATTTTCAGGTCAATATCATCAAAGCTCATTATGCCGCCATAAGTTAATTTAAAAACATTTAATGCCGAATATGCCGCAATATTACAGCATAATCAGTTAAATATATTGTCTTCTATAAATTATAATGTAGCTATAACGGAGACAATACGATGAACGATTCCAACCTTGCATATAATCCCCGGCACTTGAGCTCAGGCACAGACGAAGACCCACTTGAAACCCAGGAATGGTGCGACGCACTTGCGTCAGTGACCGCCGCCTCGGGTCCTGGTCGAGCAAAGCATCTGCTCAATGTCCTGCTCGAGGCGAGCCGAAACCTGAACATTCCATGGCAGCCTGCTATCGGAACGCCCTATATCAATACGATCCAGGCAAGTGACCAGGATCCATTCCCCGGCAATCTGGAAATCGAAGAGAAACTGGCGTCCATTATGCGTTGGAATGCGCTGGCCATGGTGGTGCGCGCAAATGGCCAGTTTGCCGATCTGGGCGGCCATATTGCCAGTTACGCGAGCGCCGCTGATTTGTTTGAAATCGGCTTTAACCACTTCTTTCGTGCTTCCCAAAGTGGCCAGGCCAGTGATCTTGTCTTTTATCAGCCTCACTCATCGCCCGGTGTGTACGCGCGCGCTTTCCTGGAAGGCCGGCTGGATGAGCGCAATCTTTTGCACTATCGCCAGGAAATAAAAGCAAAACGCGCAGGCGTCATGGGCCTGTCCAGTTACCCTCATCCATGGCTGATGTCCGATTTCTGGCAATTTCCCACGGGTTCAATGGGTATTGGTCCGATCAGCTCGATATACCATGCCCGGTTTATGCGTTATCTGCAACACAGAGGCTTGCAAAACTGTGATGGCCGCACTGTATGGGGCGTATTCGGTGATGGAGAAATGGATGAACCTGAAAGCATGAGCGCCCTCACCCTGGCCGCCAGAGAGCGTTTGGACAATCTTGTCTGGGTCGTCAATTGCAATCTGCAAAGACTGGACGGCCCGGTAAGAGGCAACGGAAGGATTATCGACGAGCTGGAAATGCTGTTTAAAGGCGCCGGCTGGCACGTCATCAAACTGGTGTGGGGCTCAGACTGGGACCCACTGCTGGCGCGCGACGACGAAAAGGCTTTGCAAAAAATCTTTGCAGAAACGGTAGACGGACAATTTCAGACCTTTGCCGCCAAGGATGGACGTTACAACCGTGAGCATTTTTTTGGGCAGAACGCAGAACTGAAAAAACTGGCGGACGCGCTCAGTGACGAACAAATTGACATGCTCAAACGCGGTGGCCATGATTTGGTGAAAATCCATGCAGCATATAAATCGGCCGTCAATCACCCAGGGCAGCCTACCGTCATTCTGGCCCAAACGAAAAAAGGGTTTGGAATGGGTGATACCGGTCAGGGGAAAATGACCACGCATCAGCAGAAAAAATTAACGAAAGACGCGCTTCTGGCCTTTCGGGATCGCTTCCGCTTGCCCTTGACAGACACCCAGACCGAAAATCTTGAATTCTACAAACCTGACAGTACTTCCGCGGAGATGCAATATTTGCAGGAACGTCGAAAAATGTTGGGTGGCAGCATGATGAAGCGCAGCAAAACGGCCGTGCCGCTACCTGTGCCTGCCATTGAAAACTATGGACAATTTGCCATTGAAGCCAACGACAAGGTAATGTCGTCCACCATGGCATTTGTGCGGATGCTTGGCGGCTTAATGAAGGATGCGAAATTAGGCAAGCATGTGGTTCCCATCGTGGCAGATGAAGCACGTACGTTTGGCATGGCCAATCTGTTCAAACAGGTAGGGATTTACGCCAGTGCTGGCCAGCAGTATGAACCCGAAGATATCGATTCAATCCTCAGCTACCGCGAAGCAAAGGACGGACAGATTCTCGAAGAAGGAATCAGTGAAGCTGGGGCAATCAGCTCGTGGGTCGCAGCAGCGACCAGTTATTCGGTGCATGGCATACCCATGCTTCCCTTTTATATTTTCTACTCCATGTTCGGATTCCAACGGATAGGAGATTTGATCTGGGCTGCTGCAGACCAGCGGGCAAGAGGCTTTCTGCTTGGGGCCACGGCGGGACGAACCACGCTTGGCGGCGAAGGCCTGCAACACCAGGACGGCAGCAGCCAGCTTATCGCATCGACCATACCGAATTGCCGGGCGTATGATCCTGCCTTCGCTTTTGAAGTTGCCGTCATTCTTGACCATGGCATGCACGAGATGCTCGATGAGCAGAAAGATGTTTTCTATTACATGTCCCTGATGAATGAAAACTATGCGCAACCTACCCTGCCGGACGGCGTGGAAAGCGGCATTATCAAAGGCATGTACCGGTTTTCAGAACAGAACGTCGGTAAACCTCGCGCAACAGTGACGCTGCTGGGTTCGGGAGCCATTTTGCCTGAAGTGCTGGCAGCAGCACAGCTGCTGGCCCAGGACTGGAATATCAAAAGTGAAATATGGAGTGTTACCAGCTTTACGGAACTGGCACGAGAAGCAAGGCAGGCAGAACGATGGACCCGCTTGCATCCAGACCAGCCAGCGCGGACGAGCTACGTGGCCGGCTGCATAAGCGGTGATAATCCGGCGATTGCTGCCACGGACTATGTTCGGGCGCTACCACAGCTTATTGCGTCGTATATAAATTGCCCATACATCGTGCTTGGTACGGATGGCTTCGGCCGCAGCGACACGCGAGCCAGACTTCGGGAATTTTTTGAGGTCGACAAATATTCCATAGCGGTCGCAGCGCTCGGTGCACTTGCACGACAAGGAAAAATAAGCAGAACACTATGCGCTGAGGCGCTGACACGCTATGAAATCAGCGTTACCGACATGGCCCCATGGGACTGTTAAGTGATTTAATCTACAGCGGAGTAAATTTCGTGGTTCAGGCGGATCATGGCCATGAAACCTGTGTTCAAAAACGGGAACACGACATTTCTCCCATACACCATGGCAGTCGTGAACCCTGCGCTTGCGTAGAAAACATGTATCCGACACAGCATTTTTCACATCTCTCCAATACTCGGAAATTTACGAAATTCGAGCCTATACTCCTGCCGGATTGCCCCCAATTGGCTAGAATGTGGCATTAGTTCCATATTGGCCCAACACATGACATACGCCGTAAAAGAAATTTTCAAAACACTGCAAGGCGAAGGGGCGCAAGCGGGCCGTGCGGCTGTCTTCTGCCGATTCGCCGGGTGCAATTTATGGTCTGGTCGCGAGATCGACCGTGCCTCGGCGGCCTGTACGTTTTGCGACACCGATTTTGTTGGAACAAACGGCGTTGGTGGTGGTAAATTTGCCACGGCGGTTGATCTGGCCGCAACACTGGCCAAAACCTGGGGACCTGACGGGGCTTCACGTTATGTTGTGTTTACCGGCGGCGAACCGCTGCTGCAACTGGATACCGCCCTGATCGACGCCGTTCATGCCGAAGGCTTCGAGATCGCCATAGAAACCAACGGCACTCTTGCCGCACCGGCGGGAATCGATTGGATCTGTGTGAGCCCGAAGGGGAACAACGAGCTGGTTCAAACGCAAGGCGATGAACTTAAACTTGTCTTTCTTCAATCCAATGCCCCGCCCGAGCGGTTTGAAGCATTGGCTTTTTCACATTTTTTCCTGCAGCCCATGGACGGGCCGAATCGCCTGGCCGCCACCGAACATGCAGTGCAGTACTGCATGGATCATCCCAAATGGCGTCTGAGCGTGCAAACTCATAAATACATAGGCATCCCATGATTACTGTGACTCGTGCCCTGCACTTTGATGCTGGCCACCGCATACCCGATCACAAAAGCCAGTGCCGCAACATGCATGGCCACCGCTACACGCTTGAAATCACGCTCTCTGGCCCCGTTTCAATGGTTGATGGCGCCCCCGACCGCGGCATGGTGTTGGATTTTTCCGATGTCAAAGCCATCGCCAAGGAGCTAATCGTCGACGTCTGGGATCATGCCTTCCTGGTCTATAGCGGTGATACGGTCGTACGCAAGTTTCTGGACTCGATGGCCGATCATAAGACCGTTGTGCTGGATCGAATTCCGACTGCCGAAAATCTGGTCCAGATCGCATTCGATACCTTGGCCGCTGCTTATCTGGCGCAGTACGGGGACCGGCTCAAGCTGACGCACGCCAGACTATACGAAACCCCCAACTGCTGGGCCGACTGTTATGGCTCCGAAGCTTAAGGCACCAGTGACAAACAGGTAAGCTGGCATATATACATCCGACGCCCCCTGCCGCAGCATCCACTGTTCGCCTCACCTTTTGTGCAAGCGCATACTATACAATGCTGCGCTTGCACCGACTGTTAATGACTTGTATTAAAACCAGAGCCCGCCCTTTCGGCAGACCGCAAATTCACCAAATAAATGATGCCGGCGGTTACAAACAGCATAGCAGTCACTCCCATTATCACCCCGATAAAGGCGTAGTCAAACGAAGCAAAGGCGATTGACAGTAGCTGTTCGGCCTGTTCAGGCGGCAGTTGCTCTGCAACCAGATGCGCCTGATCCAGGCTGTCGCGCGCAATACCCGGTAGCAAAAAATCGGTGGGCAGTACCAATTTCATCGTATAAATCACAGACATGATACTGCCGAAAATAGTCACGCCCATCGCACCACCCAGTTCATAGGCCACTTCTTCTATTGAAGCGGCCATTCCTGCCCGGCTAGCGGGAGCGTTATTGATAATGGCCGTGGACGCACCGGTAATGGCCGCACCCGCGCCAAAACCAAAGACCGCCAGAGCCACTGACCACCACAGTATGGCGCCATCGAACATGAACAGATACCAAAGCGAGCCGACACCCGAGACCAGCAGTGAAAGCCATAGCAGACGAGCCGTGCCCAGCTTTGGCTGCAACGATCCCATCAGCGGTCCGGCAAAAAAAGCGGCAAGTGGAATCGGCAGAATAAGCAAACCGGCCTGCAATGGCGAGTAACCGCTAACCAGTTGCAACCGCTGGCTAAAGACAAGTTCGAATCCAATAAGGGTCGCCGACATAACAGATGCAGCGATAACACCAAGCAGAAACTGTTTATTGCGAAACAAGCCAAAATCAATCAAGGGTGCCGCGCTGTGCTTTTGCCGACGTAAAAAAATGATCAAAGCGCCAGCGCCCAGCCCAAGCGCGATGACAAATGCAATCCAATCAACTTGCGGTTTTCCCAGCTCCTTGATCGTATAGGTCAGGAAAATCAAGGCAACCATGATTTGCCCGGAACTGATCAGGTCCCATTCTCGCGTTTTGTTACCCGGCCGCTTTTCCAGAACGCGTGCACCCACCAAAAAGGCGATCAGGACCACCGGCACGTTGATCAGAAAGACCGAACCCCACCAGAAAAACTCCAGCAAAATACCGCCGACCACCGGCCCGAACGCAGCGCCTCCAGACGCGACGGCCGCCCAGATGCCAATGGCAAAGGCTCGTTCCTTATCATCCTCAAAGGTCAGACGAATAATGGACAATGTTGCCGGCATCATCATGGCAGCGCCCACGGCAAGCAATACACGGCTGCCGATCAGCACTTCGGAGCTGGGCGCGAAAGCAGCAACCACCGATGCCATGCCGAACACCAGCAAACCGTTAAGAAAAAGTTGCTTGTGTCCCAGGCGGTCACCCAACGTACCCAGACCAGGCAGTAGACCGGCAACCACCAATGGATAGGCATTGATGATCCACAGCTTCTGTGAAGCACTGGCCTGCAGGTCATGCGTCAAACGCGGCAATGCGGTGTAAAGCACGGTCAGGTCAATGACAATAAGAAACAGAGCGCTGGAGACGATAGCCAGTATCAGCCATCGGTTACGTGAATGTTTGACGGTTGCAGTCATGATAAAAAATCCGTTCGCACCGACAGCCATGAGTAAAGGCTGGGCGTGTTGCGAGTCACATACCGGATAGCGTCAACGTAGGCGTGCGATCCTGATCGATATGTTTGCTCTGTATGGAATCAAATTATTCCTTGTGGGAATTAAGGGATGTACTATAATATAAATCCATACGTATGGAAAGTAATTATTGATATGAAACAAAACAAACCACAGACCGCGGGCAGGCCGCGGTCAATTGATCGTGAAAAGCTGCTGGAGATAGCAGAGAAAATTGTCGCACAACATGGTGTTGCCGGTTTGACGATGGACGCGCTGGCCAGGGCCGCGAACGTTACCAAAGGCGGCGTGCAGTATTGCTTCGGTAATAAAGAGGGCCTGATCAAGGCGATGATCATGCGCTGGAGCGATCATTTCGACGCCGAGGTTGCGCAGGCGGCAGGTGGCAAAACTGACGCGCTCGCGCATGTACGCGCCCACATAAAGGTTACCCGCGAGGCCGATGTACAGGATGAGTCGCGTTTTGCCGCCATGCTTGCCGGGCTGATTCCAAACTCCGACCAGTTGGCCGAGACTCGCGCCTGGTACGCCAGACAATTGCAAGGACTGGATTTTTCTACAGCACAAGGACGCAATGCGCGACTGGCCTTTATCGCCAACGAAGGCGCCTTCCTGCTTCGCAGTTTCAACTTCTTTGATTTATCGCCACAGCAATGGCAGGCGGTATTTGGAGATATCGAACGCCTGCTTGAACGACCTGATTGATGGGCTATGTCCTGTTTAATCGTTTATTATGGGAACGAAAAAGCGTTGGTTTTTTTTGCGATAGAACGTCATTGACGCAACGCGCACGTTCATTCAGGAAAAAAGTTGCTCGACAAGCAACAATACCGCACAGGCGCCGACCAGAACCGGCATAAAAACAAATGGAAAACCATAACCCTCCCATAACTTGGGCACGCCATAGGGTTTGGAAGATGTGTCGTTTATCATGCCAATTTCCTTATATTGACCATTATCTGAATTCACTATTGTAGCCCAACCCATTTTTCCTGGGCTTGATGCCGGACAATATTCAAGGCCAATCAGGTGAATGGATTGTTCAAATACAGGGGGTTGCCGCCTCCCTTTGCACCAGACGCCTTTTTTCGAAAGCGCCTGTTCAACGACGGTGCCTGCCAAATAAAAAATAGGTCCTGTTGGAGGCTGCGCACTAAAACTGCCTGACCAATATAGGTGCTCACCTTTTCTTGCAGAAGTACACGAGTCAACGCGGCCGTTTTTTTTCTGGCAAATGCCATGGTTTATTATCGTGTCAGATCGGGCAGACGCGAGCACAATTGACTGGAAAAAGGCGCAAAAAAAGCCCGTCTTGTCAAACGGGCCTTATACAGCAGTGCCAGGCATTCGAAATTTAGCAGTTGCCTTTTTTGGCTTGTCCTGGGGGACAGAAACGGCCACCACCACCGCCCCGATAATGACCGCCCCCATCATAGCCATATGGATAAATACCGCCTGGATCTACTGAAACAGAGGGCCCCCGGGCCGTACAGCCAGTAAGGAAAACGACAGAAAGGCCAAAAAACGCAATCATTTTTTTCATTTTGGATTCCCGATGGATTAGATACGGTCATATTACCGACGAACCTGCAGCTATTGATATCATAACTGTAAATTTGATTTCACTTAGATACAATTGCCAATTTTAGGGTGAAAAAGCCACTATCGATCCGTTTTCATTATGAAAAAGCCCGCAACGATTGGGTTCATGTGCGTGAACTCCACCTGCGGGCAAGCGCCCTATCGTCAGCAGCGATGCCTTCCGGCGCACGCACCAGAATCACCACTCACGGGAAATCCCCTGCCAATAACGGACGACAGGAACCGTTGCATAGCCTTACCCTGACTACCAGGCCACATTAAAACCGGCAGCTGCGCCTATGCCACCAGCAGAGTCCCATGAGGTGTTCAGGCGGAGATTGCTGTTTTTTCCCGTTCTGAAGGTAACACCAGAGGCCAGTGCTACTTGATTCCTGTACGTTGCCATCGCCATTCCAAAAGAGGTGTTGGCATTCGCCGGTGGTGGCGTTAAGGTGGTCATTGCCATTGCGCCGGAAATACCCGCATTGGACCGTCGGCGGAATTTTTTTATTTGCGATTGCAATTGACCGACGCGCCGGTCCGTATATTGCCTGGACAGCTCAACGGCATTGTCCTGGGCCTGCTGGCTGCGAAGCTCTGTAAACGCGTTCGCCCTGGACAGGACTGCACGCCCTACTTTTTCGCTGTACAAATTGGCATTTTCCAGTGTGGCCTGGTTTTCTCGATCCGAGTACGATTTTGCCAGCGACAACAGCTTTGTATCGTGCTGCGCCCGCCCGGCTGCCACGATCTGCTCCACATGCTTTTTACCCTGAATAATGGTTTCGTTTTTTACTGCATCGCTATATGCGTTGGCGGCAGCAATGGCCTGATTCTTGGACAGATCGGAATAGGCCTTGGCTTGCGCCAACACCGGCGAGCCGGCCGGATCGATCATCCTGAGCAAATCATTTTTTACAGTATCGGTATAGGCTTGCGCCGCTTTTATTTGACGCATGGTGACGGCCTCGTCATCGCTTACACCATCGCGCAGTCCCGACAGTGTACGGGAACCAAAATTGACGTCGCCGGCACTATGCGATTGTGAACCCGCTCCTATGGCGATGCCACCATCTGAGGCAAAGGTTGTGGCAGGACCGATTATTTGAACTTTGGAACCAATTGCGATGCTATCTTTTCCGCGAGCGTTTGCGCCCCAACCGATGGCCACGGCGCCATCGCCAATGGCCTCGGCCTCGTGACCCAGCTGGGTGGAGCGCGATTCGCCCTGCTCTGCGCCCGCCTGCTGGCAAAATAGCAGCATGGAAGCAAGCGTGATTACGGTCACTTGCGGTAGAGTTCTCTTGAGTCTAAACATACAATCTTTCTCTCTCATTGAATCAATATATACGCCAGCGTGCCGATAACTGATCCGGCAATCGGATGCCGGATTCAGGTCTGGCAGCAGCAAAAATATTCTAGAGATTTGGAACAGATCAAAAAATCCGTAAATGCCGAAAGACGCGTACATTTACCCTGGAGAATCAGGATGTAATGATCACAATGACGTTGTCACATCACCGCCACAGAACCATGTCTCCCGCGGGCTCGGCTGTCAGTACGATCACACGCACGTTTGCCAAATCGGGAATCCGGTTGCCCGGCAGCGCTGCCGGTCATTAATTCAACGCCATCCGAAAGCAGGCCGCTTGCCTGTGCAATACATTGGTTATCATGTACACAAAACACTTTTTGCGCGGGAGCCTTCGCCCGCTCACCCCTCTAAAAGGAAATAAACTATGGCAGATGCAATGGAGCTTGATTTACGCGCACTGTTGTTCGATGTTTTTGGAACGGTCGTAGACTGGCGCAGCGGTGTCATCGGCGAAGTGACTGAGTTTGCACGCAGGCATGCACTGACAACCATTGACCCAGCGACTTTTGCCGACGTCTGGCGCAGTCATTATTCACCGTCAATGGAAGAGGTTCGCAGTGGCAGACGCCCCTTTACAAGGTTGGATGTGCTGCACAGGGAGAGTCTGGAGAAGACGCTGGCAACGTTTGACGTGCCCGTCGCCAGTTTGCCTGCGGATGCACTGGCCCAGCTTAATCTGGCTTGGCACCGGCTGGATCCGTGGCCCGACTCCGTGCCAGGGCTCACCCGGCTAAAAGGCCGTTATATTATTGCGCCGCTATCGAACGGCAATATTCGGCTGATGCTTGATATGGCCAAACGGGCCGGCCTGCCCTGGGACGCCATTCTTGGCGCAGAAACTGCCCAGGCATATAAGCCGGCACCGCAAGCCTATTTACGCACGGCAGAGATTCTGGATTTGCCGCCGGAACAAATTTGCATGGTCGCGGCGCACAACAATGATCTTGCCGCAGCACGCCTTTGCGGTATGCGCACGGCTTTCATTCCCCGTCCTACCGAGCACGGCCATCAGCAAACAAAAGACCTTGTGCCCGACCAGGATTGGGACGTCGTGGCGCGGGATATGCTTGACCTGGCGCAACAGTTCGGCTGCTCGCAGGAATGATCAGTCGCCATGCAAATAAATGAAACAGGCCGATGAGGCGTGCAATGAGACGTACTGATGAACCTTTGCAAATGAAACGCACAAATGAAACCCGGGCACGCACTCACGACATTATTGCGGATTCTTGTAACTATTTATATTCGGCCTTTATACACCTGCATTTGTGTCCCGCCTGGCAACACCGAAATCTGCAGCACGCCTTTGTATACCAGGGGTCTTCAGATTTCTGCATCAAACACAGTTGGAATAGCCACTTTTCCCGGATATATGCACTGCTATCGCGACCTTTTACCGCGCGTTACATCCATGACAGTTAGCATGCCATGGCGCATGCTACGCTAAAGACTCAAGTGATCAGAGTGCCAAACACTGATTTTCACATTAACTGAAACAGGAGCAAAGTATGAATAAAGATATTGCAGCCGGTAAATGGGAACAGGTCAAAGGCTCTGTGAAGCAGACATGGGGTGAGTTGACTGACGACGACGTCGCCCAGGTCAATGGCAGCGCCCAGAAACTGGCAGGCATCCTGCAGGAAAAGTATGGCCGCACCAAAGAGGAAGCAGAAAAGCAAGTGAGTGACTTCTGGTCTCGCCACAACAACGACCTTTGATCCGGCCTGCCCTGTTCGCTGATATACGCATCGCCCAGAAGCCATCGGCCTCAGTGGCCTGACGTGGTTGAGTTACTTGATGTTTAAATTACGTGACGTTGAGCGGCTTGGGCGTTCACAGGCTGCGTAGCAACCCACAGCAGCGAATAAACACGTTCAAGTAAGATACCGCATGCTTTGCCGCCGAGTAACTGGCGGTGTAAAGCGTGCGGTCATTTATTTTATAGCCCGTTTTATTGCTGGCCGATGCCCAAACCCATGGCGTGCTCTGCTGAAAAAAACATCGACAACATGCAGCCGCTTACTGTAGCGTTAAAATGCAACGATCAAGCCAAGCGATACAACAAAACAATGACGTGAAACAATAAAGCGAACCGGCCCAGTTGAAGCGATACATCAAAAGATCAATTAAAGCGAACACGCTCCGCACATGTGCGCTTGTCAGCAAATCGAAGCGAACAACTGCCTGAGCGAAATTATATAACGCACACTACGATCAAGCCTGGTGGTTATACCCGATAAAAATCCTCTGCCTGTGGCAATCCCGCGTGTTCCGAAGCGCCATCAAGAAACAGCACCATTGCAGTCCGGTCCTGCTCTTGCGCAGCCCGCAACCGCTGGGCGGGATATCGCTGTGCATGTACGATATTGAAAAGATACAGACCTGGATCGTCAACAAAGCGCAACAACGCCTTGGCCCTGATCAATGCTGCTCCCAGCCTGGCGAGCATCGCCTCCAGCGCCTGATTGAACACGCTGCGCCGCAGTGGTTGAGTAAACTCAAGCGTCACAATCCCTATGGCCGAATGCGACTGCACCGGTCGCAGCACTGACTGCGGCTTTTGTCGCTGAAGTCCCAGGTTTTGCGCCAGAGTCTGGTGGTCGGTATGGCTGACGCCGGCAAGCGAGCCTGTCAGGAAATTGGAAAACCCTGCGCCCTGCCTTGGCGATACCTGCAGTTTTGACAGCATATCTAGCGGATTTTCATTCGCAAAAAATTGCGGTAGGGTCATGGCCGGCGCATCAGTAACAGTTGATATATATTGCGCAACGCCAAGCGCCTGGTCACCTGCAATGCTATCTGTTCTGGACAGCAGGACCAGATCAGCCTGCACCAGTTGCCGGGACCATTCAACATAAGTGCTCTGTTTGTCGGCATTGACAACATCCACGATACAGATGCAGCCGTTGTAAAAGAAACGCTCCTTGAGAAAAAAATCACTATGCAATGTAAAACGCAATGCCGAGGGGTCTGCCAGACCGCTGGTCTCTACGATGATGCGATTGAAGCGGGGAATGGTTCGCGCCAGGGCATCGGTAAACAGACGCTGCAATGTCGCACTCATGGAGCCCTGCATCTGGCAGCACAGACACCCGCCTTCTAGTAGAATAGTGGAAGGCTGCACGAATGACCAGTTTGCCTGGTCAATCCCCAGTTGGCCGATTTCATTTACGATCACAACCGTATTGGCCATATCGGGTTGCTGTAACAGCTGGTTGATATAGCGGGTTTTTCCGCTACCCAGAAAGCCGGTAACAGCGGTAACGGCAACCCTGTGGTCGGAATCAAAAGCAGTCGTAGTCATACAAGGAGTCTGAAGTGGTGGTGGCAATAAACGGTGGTATGCAGTGTCATCTGAAGACGTAAACAACATGCAGGTGGAACTCCTGCACTCGCTGGCTGATCTGCCGGACTTTGACTGGCGTGCCTGGTCCAACGATAATCCGTTTATCTCTCCGGCATTTTTACGTGCCATGGAAAATACCGGCTGCGCCAGCGAGGACACCGGCTGGCAACCATGTCACCTGATTCTATACGATCAGCGTCGGCAGCCGGCCGGTTTCATGCCGATGTATCTGAAAACCCATTCCCAGGGCGAATTTGTCTTCGATATGGCCTGGGCCCGGGCTTTCAGCCAGTATGGCCTTGAGTACTATCCCAAACTACTGTGCGCGGCTCCGTTTTCACCGGTCACCGGCCCCCGCCTGATCGGACGCAACGCTCAGGCCAGGCGGGTGCTCGCCCAGGCGGCGATTGAGGTCGCCCGGCGCTTGAAAGTCTCGTCCATTCATGTACTGTTTCCCGAACAGGACGATCTGGCCGTGCTGCGCGAGTCCGGTTACATGGTACGAGAGAGTGTCCAGTTTCACTGGAACAATGCCGACTATGCCGATTTCGATGCCTTCCTTGCCAGTCTCACTTATGACAAACGCAAGAAAATTCGCCAGGAAGCACGCAAGGTGGCCCAGGCCGATATCACGTTTGAATATAAGCGCGGCAAACAGATTACCGCTGAAGATCTTTCGTTTTTCTTTTCCTGCTATTGCAATACTTATTACGAGCGTGGTCGCCAGCCCTATCTGTCAGAGGCATTCTTCAGCCAGTTGCTGCAGCATGCGCCGGACAGCCTGCTGCTTGTGATTGCGCAACGCCAGGGAGCCCCGGTTGCCTGCGCCATGAACATGATCGGCAACAATAAAATGTACGGTCGTTATTGGGGTGCGCACGAATATATACCCGGGCTGCATTTTGAAACCTGCTACATGCAGGGTATCCGCTATTGCATCGCCCACGGCATTGCCTTATTTGAGGGCGGGGCCCAGGGTGAGCATAAACTGTCGCGCGGGCTGCTGCCACAGGCGACCTATTCGGCACACTGGATCGCTCGACCCGAGTTTGCCGATGCCATACATCGCTTTCTGGATGAAGAAACAGTGCATGTTCAGGCCTATCTGGACGAGCTGCATGAGCATTCGCCATTCAGGAAACAGGACAGCACTCAAGTACGGCCTGCCCCACCGCTGCCCGAGTAGCTATCCGGTACCGGGGAAGGCTCGGCCCGCCTTGCCGGACCGTAGCCACAACGCATGCCAGGCAGCCATGTTCTGACACCCTGGCCTCTGGCTCGCATGGCACAAATAATGGCAGCTAGCCCCTGGGGTAGCCAGCGAGCTGCCCGCCCGCCTTCTTATTTGTCTTCTTTATCTTTGTCTTTGGCGTTGTCGTTGTCGGCCGGATTGAACGGAAAACCACCGAATATATTGCTGGTCTGGTTCTGCATCTGCTCCTGCATCTGCACGAACATGTTCTTGGATTGCTCAACGTAATTATTCATCATGTTGTTGAGCAGCGGCGCCTGAATATTCATGAATTGCGACCAGGCTTCGGCACCAAATTGCGGCGTGTAGACACCTTTTGACTGCTCGGCCAGTTTGTCCTGAATATCTACAAAGGCCTGCATGTTCTTTTCAAGATAGGAACCCATGACACCCTGCATGGCGTGTCCGTAGAAACGGATGATATGCGCCAGCATGGTGGAACTGAACATGGGCACGCCGCCAGATTCCGCTTCAAGGATAATCTGTAGCAAGATGCTACGCGTGAGCTCTTCGCCCGATTTGGCATCCAGCACCTGAAAACGGACATTGTCCAACACCAACTGTCTCACATCCTGCAACGTAATATAGGTGCTGGTCTGCGTATCGTAGAGCCGACGATTGGGATATTTTTTGATTGTGCGGACGGCGTCCGTGTCAGTTGCTTTTGCCATTACCTGTTTAACCTTTAAATAACTGTCTTTGTCCGGTTGAAGGACTTAACCCATATGCAGGCCACCATTGACCGAGAAGTCGGCGCCGGTGGAAAAGCCGGATTCGTCTGAAGCCAGCCATGACACAATCGAGGCAATTTCTTCGGGCGTGCCCAGACGACGAACCGGAATGGTGCCGACGATTTGCTCGAGCACCTCGGGACGGATTGCGCGTACCATGTCGGTTCCGATATAACCCGGGGAAACCGTGTTGACGGTGACCCCGCGACTGGCCACTTCCTGCGCCAGGGCCATGGTAAAGCCATGAATACCTGCTTTGGCCGTGGAATAGTTGGTCTGGCCAAACTGTCCTTTCTGTCCGTTGACCGAACTGATATTAATGATACGCCCCCAACGCTTTTCATACATATGTTCAATAACCTGTTTGGTCACATTGAACAGACTGTTCAGATTGGTGTCCATGACTGCACGCCAGTCATCAATGGACATTTTGCGAAAAACCCCATCACGCGTAATTCCGGCATTGTTTACCAGAACGTCCACGGGACCGTGTTCGGCCCTGACCTTTTCGAACGCAGTGACGGTGGAATCCCAATCGGACACGTTGCCTGCCGAGGCATAGAATGTATACCCCTGTGCTGCCTGTTCGTCAATCCACTGCTGGGCATTGCGTTGCGGACCGCAGCCGGCGATAACCGTGAATCCATCTTTGTGCAGGCGCTGACAGATGGAGGTCCCTATACCTCCCATCCCACCCGTAACATATGCTATTTTTTGTGTCATTTTGAACTCCTTAGGCTACTTTCACGGTAATAAAACGATGCATTGACCCGATCAGGCTTTGACTTTGACGTACTGCCCCGGCGCCGGAGCCAGCGGCGGGTAGGCGGCATTTCCCTGCGTTGCTTTGGCCTTTACCTTGCGCCCGCTGTGCCCTGCAAGCCAGCCGGTCCAGTCGGGCCACCAGCTGCCAGGCACCGATTGCGCATTTTCCAGCCATTGCCGGGCATCGGTCTGCTGCACCTGAATGGTATCACTGGACCAGTAGTTGCGTTTGTTCTTTGCCGGCGGATTGATCACACCTGCAATATGACCGGAAGCACCCAGGATATACCGGACATCGCCCGAGAGCAGGCGCGCCGAGGCGAACGAGGCATCCCAGGGAACAATGTGGTCTTCTTTCGAGCCATAAACGTACGCAGGCATGTCCAGATCGGCAAGATTTACCGCTTCAGCGCATATTTTCAGTGCGCCCGGACGGCACAATCTGTTTTCGAGGTACATATTCCGGAAGTACCAGGTGAAGAACGGGCCCGGCAGATTGGTCCCGTCTGAATTCCAGTACAACAGGTCGAATGCAGGCGGTGCTTTGCCTTTCAGGTAATTGCTGACGACATAGTTCCAGACCAGTTCATTGGGCCGCAGAAACGAAAAGGTGGTGGCCAGCTCTTTGGCAGTCATCATTCCCCCCTGCCCCAGCAGCTGTTCCCGATAGGCTACATGCGCCTCATCGACGAACACATCAAGTACGCCGGTATCTTCAAAATCGAGCAGCGTGGTCAGCAGCGTCACACTGGCCACCGGGTTCTCGTCGCGCGCCCGCGCCACCGCCAGCGCACTGGAAAGCATGGTGCCACCTACGCAAAACCCCAAGGCATTGATTTGCGGCTGGCCGGTAATCTGGCGGACTGTTTCAATCGCGGTCAGCACACCCTTTTCGATGTAATCGTCCCAGGTTGATTTTTGTATGCCATCAGTATCTGCCATGGTCGGGTTGCGCCAGGAAACCATGAACACGGTAAAACCCTGGCTGACTGCATACTCCACCAGGGAATTGCCTGACTGCAAATCCAGAATGTAATATTTGTTGATGCATGGCGGGACCATCAGCAAGGGCCGTCGGTACACGGTTGGCGTTTGCGGCGCATACTGCAGCAACTGAAACCAGGGGTTTTCAAATACCACGGAACCGGGCGTCGTGGCCAGATTACCTCCCACTTCGAATGTCGAGTCGTCTGTCTGAGAAATCTGGCCGCGGCGCAGATCGCCCAGCAGGTTCAGAAACCCCTTCTGCAACGATTCACCGTGGGTGTCCGAAAAGGTTTTGAGCACGTCGGGATTGGTCAGAAAATAGTTCGCGGGCGACATAGCATCGTTCCACTGTTCAACCGAAAACCGTAGCCGTTCCCGCACATTGTCGGGCACTGGCGCCTGATCGACCATTTTCTGCATAATGCTGGTCGATAGCAAATAGAGGTGGGCCATCAGCAGATGCTGCGGGCTTTCCAGCCAGGCCGGACTGCTGAACCTTCTGTCGGTCAGCGGTGGCAACGTACCTTGCTGTCCGGCGGCGGCAATCTGCTGCCATTTGGCGAGGAACTCGGCCTGCAACGGCGCCGGGAAGGCTGCATCCTGCGCCGGAGCGGCCTGGGCTGCCCATGCTTGATCAGTCTCGTTGGTCACTCGTCTCTCCGGCTGTGGTCTGATTTTCATTCGTGGCATGCTCACCGTGTACAAATCATTCTATATAAAAACAAACAGTACGTCAGACGGTATCTACCCCACTAAGGGAAACCCTGAGCGCCCATCCGCCCTGGGTCTGCATCGTCACCCACAGCACGGAACAATCAGGGCTCGATCCAGATAACCGTGGCCAATCTGCCGGTCGTCTGGCTGCGCCGGTAGGAATAAAAAAGGTCATCCTGCAGATACGTGCACAGGCCACTTTGTTCAACGTGCCGGATTCCCATCGCGGACAGCCGATGGGCCGCAATGCCTGAAAGATCGGCCAGCCACTTGCCGGCATTGTCCGGATGCGGCATGAAGCAGAAGGCCACCGTGGGATCAACATCCAGGAACGCCTCGCGCACTTGCGGACCAATTTCGAATACCCGGTAGGAAATGGCAGGGCCAATCCAAGCGTAATCGGGCAGTTTACCGCAGGCAGTATGCAGTTTTTTGACAGTATTCTCCAGCACCCCCGCCGCCAGGCCACGCCAGCCTGCATGAGCCGCCGCCACCCCCTTGTCCGAGGCAAACACCACTGGCAGGCAATCGGCGGTCAGAATGGCCAACACCCGACCTGGCGTCGTAGTCATGCTGGCGTCAAACGGTCCCACGGCGTGCGCCCCTGCCACATCCGCATCCAGTACGCTGGTGCCGTGTACCTGGTCAAGCCAGACCGGGTCTCCCGGCAAAAAAGCACGCAGCCGCTGCCGGTTTTCCCATACCGCTTGCGGATCATCCTTGACATGCAGCCCCAGATTATTGCTATCGTAGGGAGCCCGGCTCACGCCGCCATGGCGCGTGGTTGTGAAATAATGCACGCCTGGACAGCGCTGCCCGGTCACCTGTAACGGCTTCATTTTGATGTCCATTCAATTGCCGCCATTACCTGTTCCATATCATCAGGACGGGCCGCGTCAAATGACCGGGGCTGATCCGAGGCCGGATCAATAAAAGTGAGACGACGCGCATGCAGCATCTGGCGCTGCGCCTGACCTAGCGGTTTACCGTTGTACAGGGTATCGCCCAGCAGGGGATATCCCAGCGCATGCATATGGACCCGGATCTGGTGGGTTCTGCCTGTTTCCAGCCTGCACTGCACATGGCTGACGGGCGCCTCGTCGATATAGCCGAAAGCCAGGCGCTCATAATGGGTAATCGCTTCTTTGGCAGCAATTGGCGTCACGGTGGACATACGCACCGGCACATGGCGATCGCGACCGATAGGCAGGGTGACGCTTCCGCTGGCAGGACTATGCCCCATCACCAGCGCTTCATATTCCCTGCCCATGGTGCGCGCCTGCAATTGTCTGACAAAATGCGTCTGGGCCGATTCATTGCGCGCCACCACCAGCAAACCATCAGTATCCTTGTCCAGACGGTGCACAATGCCTGCCCGCGGCACATGAGCCAGTTCGGGATATCGGTAGAGCAGGCCGTTTAACAGCGTACCCGACCAGTTTCCGGCACCGGGATGGGTAACCAGGCCGGCGGGCTTATTGACCACAATCCAGTCTGCGGAATCGGCCACGACCATGAAATCCACTGGTTCCGGTGTAAACGCCGTCTGTTCGGGCGCCTGCTGCATCGTCACCAGCAGCAGATCGTCGGCACCAACGTTCTGGCGGATTTTGCCGGGTACGCCATTGACCAGCACATGCCCTTGTTCTATCCATCCCTGCAGCCTGCTGCGTGAATGTTCAGGTATGAGCGTAGCCAGAACCTTGTCCAGGCGTTCGCCGGTCATCGTCATGGGAAGACGGAATTGCCGCTGCTCATTGTCGGGAATTTCGTCGGCATCCTGTAAAGTTGGGTCTGACATCGATAGAAAACACTGTAAAATCATATAATGTTCTTATAATAACGCGGCAATGCTATTATCAGATTGCTTTTTGAACTTTAACTAACAGTCACTTCCAAATTATGCATAAACGTTTGCTTCGAACTTCTCTCATTGCGCTGGGCTGCCTGACTATTGCAGGTTGCAGCAGCATGATGACCCGAGAAGCTGACAGAACAGCCGGTATGTCAGCGCCCCAGTTATATCAGGAAGCTCGCGACAACGTGCGCAGTAATGACTACAAAACCGCACGCACCTATCTGGAAGCCGTCGAAGCCCGTTATCCCTATTCCAGTTTCGCGCAGCAATCGCTAATCGATCAAGCCTATGTGAACTGGAAGGACAACGATCCGGAAAAGGCCGTGGCTGTGATTGACCGCTTCCTGCGCCTGTACCCCAGCCATCCGGGCACCGATTACATGCTGTATCTGAAAGGTCTGGTTACGTTTACGCCACCCAGCTCCTATCTGCGCAGCCTGACCGGACAGGATCCCAGCGAGCGTGATCCCAAGGGGCTGCGCCAGTCGTACGACGCTTTCAATGAGCTTGTCCAGCGCTTTCCGGAAAGCCGATACAGCCGCGACGCCAGGCAGCGCCTGACGTGGCTGGTCAGCACCATTGCCGACAACGAAGTCAATGTGGCCAAATACTATTACACACGTCATGCCTATGTTGCCGCCATCAACCGCAGCCAGTCTGTCCTGAAAGACTTTTCCGGTGTGGCCGCTGCCGAACCTGCGTTGTATATCATGATGCAGTCGTACCAGCAGCTTGGCATGCCCGATCAGGCCAATGATGCAAAACGAATTCTGGATCAGAACTACCCTAACAGCAAATACTATGAACAAGGCCTGGAGGGCAGCGGTGGCTGGTTTTCATGGATCAATCCGTCACGCGTCTTCAATTAAAACAGACCGGACAGATACCTTCAGGTAAAAAGCAGGGCGGCCCATGGGCCGCCCTGCTTTTTACTGCACCTGTTGCAAACGAATTTACGATACTGCGTCGTCGCCTGTGGGCAGCGCAATATCCTTTGCATGGGTTTTCAGAAACGCGGTGGCCTCGTCAAGCTTGCGCGTGCGACGAAACGGCGGCAGACCACGCCACAACAGTTTTCCGTAAGGTTTCTCAACCAGTCGCCGGTCCCCGACCACCAGCAGCCCCCAATCCTTTTCGGTGCGAATCAGTCGACCTGCACCCTGCTTCAGGGCAATCGCCGCACTGGGCAATTGATACTCAAAAAACGGGTTACCGCCCGACTCGCGACAGGCTTTGATGCGCGCTTCAAGCACCGGATCATCGGGTGGTGCAAAAGGCAATTTGTCAATCGCCACCAAGGTAAGCATATCGCCCGGCAAATCAATCCCTTCCCAGAAACTGGCGCTGCCTACCAGCACCGCATTCTTTAACTGACGAAACTGTTCAAGCAATGTACCTCGCGAGCTTTCTCCCTGACGCAATACCGGCCGCTCGATGAAATGCGTATCAAAGGCCTCCAGAAGCATGGCGGACAGATTGTCGACGGCACGCAAAGTTGTGCACAATACCAGCACACCACCCGGGCTGGCCTGGATCAACGGGATCAGCGTTGTCACAAACTGCTTCTGGAAATCGGGTGACTGCGGTTCGGGCAAATGATCAGGCACATACAGCATGGCATGGTCCTGATAATCAAAGGGCGACTCCCATCTTTCGGTACGGGCGCCATAGAGTCCGAGCTGACGGGTATAGTGCGAGAAATCCTTGTAGACCGATAGCGTCGCAGAGGTAAAGATCCAGGCCTGATCCTTGCGCCGCTGGCGTGAGAAAGCATCGGCTACCGACAGCGGCGCCATCTGCAGGCGAAAATGATGCAGCCCTACCTCGACCCAGCGAACCAGTTGCTCGGCCACGACGTTGCCAGCTTTGGATACAGCTGGCGGTACTGTCTGCTGCGCCGTATTCGCAGCCAGGTTAGCGCTGTCACGGGTAACGCCTTCAGGCAAAATGACCGGTTGCGACCAGCGGTACAGCCGTGCACACAGCTCTGTCCCCGACTTTGCCGCAGTCGCCAGATCGGGATGGCGCTCCTGCACTGCAGTCAGCATGCCGGTCAGCGTGACCAGTTCATCGTAAAGCTTGTTCAGAATCTCAAAAAAACGGTCAGCTTCGGGAATCTGCTCGAACGTGGCCTTGCGTCCGGGCATTTTTTCTATGGGTGCCGCCACCAGGCGCAGATCTTTCACGTAATAGGACACGCGCTGGCAGGCTTCAGTCCATTTGGCGCTATCACGCGCATACGCCAGCGCCGCCACTTCAGCGGATTTCAGAAAATCGGTAATGGTGCCCGAATAGACCACATCGCCCATAAAGCGGGTAGCAGTCTCAGGCAACTGGTGCGCTTCATCGAATACCACCGCATCGGCGGCCGGCAACAGGTCGGTAATGCCTTCCTCCCGCAAAACCAGATCGGCAAAAAACAGAGCGTGGTTAATTACCACCACATCGGCTTCCTGCGCCTGCCTGCGCGCCTTGAGCAAAAAGCACTCCTTGACGTTGGGGCAGTCCTGGCCAAGGCAGTTTTCGCGGGTGGACGTAACCCGGTTCCAGATATCGGCTTCTTCCGGCACCTGGCCACAGTCGGTTTTGTCACCGGAGCGCGAGCGTGTTGCGAATACACGGATCTGCCGCAACTGGGAGATTTCATCCCTGGACTTGAGCGCGCGCTCGTCCTGCTCCAGCCGGTCCAGGTGGTAATGACAGACGTAATTGCTTCGCCCCTTCAGCAGCGCAACCTGAACCGGCAGGGCCAGGGCATCGCGAACCCGTGGGACATCCTTGGTAAACAGCTGATCCTGCAAGGTCCGGGTCCCGGTGGAGATAAGCACCTTGCCGCCCGACAGGAACGCCGGAATCAGGTAGGCCCAGGTTTTACCGGTCCCGGTGCCTGCCTCGGCTACCAGCACCGAATGCGAGGCAATTGTCTCATCCACGGCCTGCGCCAGCTGAATCTGCGCGTCGCGCAGCGTATAGCCGGGCACCGCTGCCGCCAGCGGTCCCTCCTGATCAAACCAGTCGGAAATATCAAAATCAAGTACTCGCACAACGTTTCCTACGACCTCGCCTTGCGGCATTTACATGTGGCATCATACTCCAGTTCTGCTGCGCCAACCGCGATGCTTATGGCACAATGTCGCGTTAAGTTTAATTATCACCGTTAAGTATGAACGCATCCTCTTCTTCTGTTACCGCCTCGTCCCCGCTGGTTGACCCGGCGCGCATTATTGCATTGCTGGCTGCCGAACTCAATGTTCGTGCCAGCCAGATCGAAGCCACCGTTTCGCTGCTTGATGACGGGGCGACCGTCCCGTTTATCGCGCGCTATCGCAAGGAAGCCACGGGCGGCCTGGACGATACCGTATTGCGTAACCTGGAAGTGCGACTGGCTTATGTCAGGGAACTGGAATCGCGCCGCGCCGCCGTGCTCGAATCCATTTCCGGTCAGGGCAAGCTCACGCCCGAACTGAGCGAAGCCATCGCGGCTGCCGACACCAAGCAGCGCCTGGAAGACCTGTACGCGCCGTTCAAACCCAAGCGCCGTACGCGCGCCCAGATTGCCCGTGAAGCAGGACTGCAACCGCTGGCCGACCTGTTGCTGGCCGAGCGCAATGCCGATCCGCTCGTTGCTGCCCAGGACTACGTCAATGAAGAGCTTGGCGTCAAGGACACCCGCGCCGCGCTCGATGGCGCACGGGACATTCTGGCTGAACAGTTCTCGGAGAACGCGGACCTGGTTGCCGATATGCGCGGCTACCTGGGCCAGCATGGCTTTCTGTACTCTAAGGTCATTGAAGGCAAAGAAGCAGAAGGCGCCAATTTTCGCGACTGGTTCGATTTTCGCGAGTCCATCCGCAGTCTGCCCTCGCATCGCGTGCTGGCCCTGCTGCGCGGTCGCCAGCAAGGCGCGCTTGATTTGCGCATCGGCCTGAGCGACGAACAGGATGCGCTGGTGCCCCATCCCTGCGTTGAACGCATCAGCCGTTTTCTGGAACTGGATGCCGATTATTCGCCAGCAGCCAGTGCCCGCGGCAAATGGCTGGCCGACGTAGCGCGCTGGACATGGCGCGTGAAAATGCTCACCGCCTTCGAATCGGAGTTCATCACAAAACTGCGCGAAGAGGCCGAAGCCGAAGCCATCCGCGTCTTTGCCGCGAACCTCAAAGACCTGCTGCTGGCAGCACCGGCCGGCCCCAAATCGGTGCTGGGCCTGGACCCGGGCATCCGTACCGGCGTCAAGGTGGCCGCCATCGACAAAACCGGCAAAGTGCTCGATACCGCCACCATCTATCCCTTTGAACCGCGACGCGATCGCAACGGGTCGCTGGCCACGCTGGCGGCCCTGGTCAATAAACACAAGATCGAACTGATTGCCATCGGCAACGGCACGGCCTCGCGCGAGACCGAAAAGCTGGCAGCCGAACTGATCGAAGCCCTGCCCAACGCGGGACTGCGTAAAATCGTTGTTTCCGAAGCTGGTGCTTCAGTATATTCAGCCTCGGAACTGGCAGCCAAGGAATTTCCCGATATGGATGTGAGCCTGCGTGGCGCGGTTTCCATTGCCCGCCGCCTGCAGGACCCGCTGGCCGAACTGGTTAAAATTGAGCCCAAGGCAATTGGTGTCGGTCAGTATCAGCACGATATCAACCAGCGGGAGCTGGCGCGTTCGCTCGATACCGTTATCGAGGATTGCGTGAATGCGGTGGGCGTCGATGTGAACACGGCCTCTGCAGCCCTGCTGTCACGGGTATCGGGCCTGAATTCCACCCTGGCCCGCAATATAGTCGATTGGCGTGACCAGAATGGTGCGTTCCCAACGCGTAAAACCCTGATGGATGTCTCGCGTTTCGGCGCCAAGTCCTTTGAACAGGCGGCAGGCTTTCTGCGCATCCAGAACGGTGATAACCCCCTGGATGCCTCTGCCGTCCACCCGGAAGCTTACCCCGTGGTCGAACGCATCCTGGATAAAATCCGCAAGGACGTCAAAACAGTCATGGGTAATAAGGAAGCGTTAAGCGGCCTGTCTCCGAGCGAGTTTACCGACGAACGCTTCGGCCTGCCCACTGTGAAAGATATTTTCTCGGAACTGGAAAAGCCAGGGAGAGACCCCCGCCCTGAATTTAAGACCGTCACCTTCCAGGAAGGCGTCGAGACGATCAAGGATCTGTCGGAAGGCATGATTCTGGATGGCGTGGTCACCAATGTCGCCAATTTCGGCGCATTTGTGGACATCGGCGTGCACCAGGACGGCCTGGTGCATATTTCCGCCCTGTCCGAAACGTTTGTGAAAGATCCGCGGGATGTGGTCCGCGTCGGCCAGACTGTCAAAGTCAAGGTACAGGAAGTTGACGTGGCGCGTAATCGTATCGGCCTGACCATGAGGCTCAATGACGATACCGGACCTGCGGCGCGACGCGATTCGCGACCGGGTGCTGCTGCTCCACGGTCAAACGGTGGCGGACGACAACCGGCGCGCAATCAGGCGCCGGCCAGCACGTCCATGAATGCCATGGCCGCGGCATTTGCCAAACTCAAAAAATAGAAGATAGAAGATAGAAGACTGCAGCCCGTTTCCATAACGGGCCGCAGTCTGATGGGTTAGTTGGCGCTTACGCCCAGTTTGGTGATCAGGGCGCCCCAGCGATCAACCTCTTCATTGATGAATGAGCCAAACTGCTCGGGGGTCATACTCTGCGGAATGGCGCCCAGGTTAGCCAGTTGTTTCTGAACATCGGGCTTGGCAACCACTTTGAGAATCGCCTTATTGAGCAGGGCCACGTCTTCCTTAGGCATGTCGGCCGGCGCCAATACGCCGAACCACGACGAAATATCAAAGTCCTTGAAGCCTTCCTCGATCATCGTAGGCAATTGCGGGGCCACCGCCGATTTCTCCTTGCTGGTCACGGCCAGCGCCTTGAGCTTGCCGGCACTGATAAACGGCCAGGCCGACGGCATATTATCAAACTCCATCAGCACATCGCCAGCCATCACCGCTGTCAGGCCTGGCGCACTGCCCTTGAACGGGACATGCAGAATCTGGGTGCCGGCATCCTGATTGAGTTGCTCGCCGCACAGGAACTGCGAGGAGCCGATACCTGAAGAAGCATAGGTGGCCTTGTCCTTGTTATTTTTGATGTATTCAACCAATTCCTTCACATTGTTGACCGGCAGCTTGGGATTGACCACCAGTACGTTGGGCACTTTGGCGATGAGGGCGACCGGTGCAAAGTCCTTTTTCAAGTCATAGTTCAGCTTCTTGAACAGCGTGGCATTGACTGAGCTGGCAATGGTCGTGACGATAAGCGTGTAGCCGTCGGGTTTGGCGCGAGCAACGTCGGTCATGGCAATATTATTGCTGGCGCCCGGTTTGTTTTCCACCACGAAACTCTGCTTGAGTTCGTCGCTCAAGCCCTTGGCAACAATCCGCGCCACCAGGTCTGTGGTGCCACCAGGCGTATACCCAACCAATACCTTGACCGGCTGTGCATCCGGATAGGCTGCGCTGGCACTGCCGGCAATCCCCAAAGCCAGAATCATGGCACCGACTGTTTTACTGAAATTTATCATCCTCGTCTCCGTTGTTGGCGGGCTGCATGCCCCCGTTGTGTTTGTCTAACTGGTTATTGCAATAGTAATAACTGCGCCCGGTTCAATGTCACGCCTGGCCACCCGCCTGGATCCAGCACGGCGCCCCGCGCAAACCGCAGCACCTGATGTCTTCCATTTTTCGTTTGCTTTCCCGTATTGCCATTGTGCCCGCCGGATGTTGCAGCCATCCTATCGGACAACGGGTAATGACACACCTGCGTGAACCGATAGTAAATCAAGCGCAGCTTTCCTGCTGATTCTCCGCCAGCTGGCTGTTCCCCCAGGTAGCCAATTGACGGGCAACCGGCCCGACCTGCTGCGCCTCATTTTCAGTCAGGCCCGAGAACATCGGCAAGATCGGCCCCATATCGGCAATACCAGCCAGTGTGACGCCATCGTGCAGGACCCGGATCGGATTGATGCCATCGCGCAGCGCTTCAAACGCCATATAGTGCGCACGCAACGTTTGCGCCGTAGCCGTGTCGTTCGCCTGCATTGCGCGCAACAAGCCCATCGAGCCGGCGGGCGCCAGGCAAACCGAACCGCTGGTAAAGGTTTTCAGGCCAAAATGCGCCATATGATCAATGGCCGGCGTCTCGCCAATGCCACTGACAATCAGCTCCGGGCTTACGCATGAAAGAATGGATTGCAGATACGGGTCATCGGTGGGATCAGGTCGCACCACAGCGTATTTGAAACTTACAATCCTGCCTTCTTCGACCAGGCTGGCCATGGTTTCGGCAGGAAGATAATTATCAGACTTGATATAGACCACGATTTTGTCGCCGAATGCATCAGAAAAATAACGAATGCCATCGGCCAGCCCCTGCTGTGTATAAGGAAACGTCATGGGCAGAAGCATTGCCGTGGGAAAATCGAAGCCTCGCAAAATGGCGGTCTGATCTCTCATTTTCCCAAAATCGGGGCCAACCGAAGGTAGCACCCACATATCGGACTGAGCCAGATCGGCCAGTTGTGCCACCGTATCGGCGTAGTCATTGACGCCCAGATGATAGAAATTGGCATTGCCACCGTACATCACCGTCCGCACGCCACCCTCATAAAGATGGGATAACAAGGCCCGATTCGCTGACTTGTTCAGACGATATTCCGTGTCGCGCGCCAGAGGTGGCACTGCAATCACGGAGCGTTGTAGATCCTGGGATGAAACTGGCGATGTTTTCATTTGAAATCCTGCAGTAGATAAGTGACCCGTAAGTTGGTTTGATATTTCATTTGACTTTATATCGATGAATAAATATAGTTGTCATACAAGTATAAATAACATCAGACATCTTATCTTAACAGAATAATATTGACGGAGACAGAACGTATGATTGAAAAAGTGATCGCGGGTGCGCTTGCAACTACACTGATGGTAGCGGGACCGGCACTGGCAGCCTATCCGGACAAACCAGTAAGAATCATTGTGCCCTTTGTGCCGGGCGGATCTTCTGATATTACCGCACGCGCCATCGCACCGGGGATGGAAAAAGTGCTGGGCCAGACGGTGATCGTCGAAAACAAGCCGGGCGCCAACGGCGCTATCGCCGCACAGGAACTGAAAAACGCCAAGCCTGACGGCTACACGTTGATGGTCGGCTCTATCGGCACCTTCGCCATTAACGAAGGACTTTATAAAAAATTATCCTACAAGCCCAGTGAAGACTTCGATTACGTCAGTCAACTGGTGCGCAATCCGAACGTGCTGGTCGTATCTTCAAAAATTCCGGTCAAAACCGTGGCCGAACTGATCGAGTACGCCGGCAAACATCCCGACCAGATTTCCTATGCGTCTTCCGGCACCGGTTCGTCAGATCATTTGTCTGCAGTGATGTTCCGGCAACGCAGCAATACCACGGGCATCGATGTCCCCTATAAGGGAGGCGCAGCAGCCATTGCCGATCTGCTGGGTGCACAGGTCGATGTGTCATTCCAGAACCTGGGGGCTGTGCTGACACACGTGCAAAGCGGCAAACTCAGGGCGCTGGCGATTACCGGTGCGCAGCGCTCGCCCGAGCTGCCCGATACACCAACCATGGCTGAATCGGCAATCAAGAACATGGTCGTGTATTCCTGGCAAGGGGTTGCCGCGCCAACAGGCACGCCCAAAGAAGTCATAGACAAACTGCACCAGGCAGTAAGCGAAAGCCTGAAGCAGCCGCGCACACAGGAAACCATGAAAAAATTGGGTTTCACCGTAGTAGGCAATAATCCTCACCAATTTTCCCAGTTCCAGAAGGAAGAAGTGAGCAAGTGGAAAGAGGTAATCAAGTCTGCCGGGCTGAGCCAGTAGAGGTCAAATAGCAGATGCAATAGCATCGTATATTGCATCTGCATTATCAGTTCACATCCGCAAAGTTAATGTCGCTTGGCCGGCGCGGCTGACGTGTTGGATCAGCCATCCTTCACATGCATGGCATCCGCTGTGCCAGCTCTCACCCGCGCAGTGCTTCTGAATCGACCAGCACCGCCAATTTGCCGGACCAACCCTGCCGCCATGCCCAGGTGCACTGCCGCCCCGCTATTCAGACATCCGTGCCTTCATCGCTTGCGGCAAACTGCATGGCCCACATACGCGCGTATACACCATTGGCCTGCAACAGTCGGACATGAGATCCCTGTTCGACCACCCTACCCTGGTCCATGACCAGAACCCGGTCGGCGTCCACAATCGTGGACAAGCGGTGGGCGATAATCATGGTGGTGCGGCCTTTGGTGATTTTGTACAGTTCATCCTGGATCGCTCTTTCGGTGCGCGTATCCAGTGCACTGGTCGCTTCATCCAGCACCAGTATGGGCGGATTTTTCAGGATGGTGCGGGCAATGGCCACGCGCTGCTTCTCGCCGCCAGACAATTTCAGACCGCGCTCGCCCACCTGCGTATCATAGCCCTCCGGCAGCGACATCACGAATTCGTGAATGCTGGCAGCCCTGGCAGCTTCCAGCACTTCGTCCCGTGTCGCATCAGGACGCCCATAGGCAATGTTGTAATAAATACTGTTATTGAACAGGACCGTGTCCTGTGGCACGATCCCGATATGCTGGCGCAGACTCAGTTGCGTGTACTCCCGGATATCACGACCATTGATCGTGATTCGTCCTGATGTGACATCGTAGAAGCGAAACAGCAGCCGCGACAGCGTGGATTTGCCGGCGCCCGAGGTCCCAACAACGGCGACCGTCTCGCCCGCACCAATGGCAAAGCTCACGTCGTGCAGTATCTGTCTTTCCGGCTCATATGCAAAACCCACATGTTCAAAGCGGATTTCTGCATTGCGCGTATCCATCGGCACGCTTTGTGACGTGTCTTCAATTTCCTGGTGCTGATCAAGAATACCGAACATGCGCTCCATGTCCGACAGGGAGTTCTTGATTTCTCGATAGATGAATCCGAGAAAATTGAGCGGCGCATACAGCTGCGTCAGGTAGGCCGAGATCAGAACAATATCTCCCACCGTCATCTGACCGGTAGTTACCCGGCTGGCTGCCATCCACAACAATACCACCATGCCAAACGTGATAATGACGCCCTGACCGGCATTCAGCAAGTTCAGCGAGATCTGGTTTTTGACCGCCGAGTCTACCCAGCCGCCCAGATTGGTATCGTAGCGATTGATCTCGTACGATTCGTTATTGAAATACTTTACCGTCTCGTAATTGATCAGGGCATCGATCGCCTGCGTGTTGGCCATACTGTCCAGGCTGTTCATACGCCGGCGCATGACCATGCGCCGCTCCGTTACCACAAGGGTGAACACGATATAGGCGGCGATGGTGGCCAGGATGACAACCGCAAACCAGATGTCATAGCGAACCAGCAGAATCACCATGACCATGGTCAGCTCAAGCAGGGTCGGCAGAATGTTGAACAGGGTGAAGTTGAGCAGAAAACCGATTCCCTTGGTGCCCCGATCCATGTCGCGACTGAGGCCACCGGTCTGCCTGTCCAGGTGATAGCGAATGGACAGACCGAAAAGATGCGTAAAGATTGTGGTGGCAATACGTTGTATCGAGCCCTGCGTGACTTTGGCAAACAGGGCGTCACGCAACTCAGAAAAGACACTGCTGGAGATACGAGCAAAACCGTAGGCCAGCAGCGCGGCAACCGGCAACATCAGCGCCGTTCCGGGCAGGCTGAGCTGGTCGACAATATCCTTGAGATACACGGGCAGCATGACGCTGGCCACTTTGGCGATCACCAGACAGGCAAGCGCGGCCATGACCCGCCATTTGAACATCCAGATATAAGGCAGCAATGAAACAATGACGCCAAATCCTTTTTTTCTTGCTGCACGTGCGGCGTCTGCCTGCGTTTTGTTATTTTCCATCGGGTTCATCATGATCGTAACGGTGGCACCGGACACTATGCATCGGCGTTTCTGTGGATATGGGTTTGAGCTGTTGCTGCTGTTCACATCCCTGCTTGCGAAAAGCGCAACGATCCAGGAAAAAGCAGCCCGTTGGCAACACGCGATTGCCCGGCAATTCAGGAATGGCCTGCACCCCTCTCTCTGGCAATGGAGCGCCCAGCTCCGGTACCGCATCCAGCAATAGCCGGGTGTAGGGATGGCGCTGCCGGGCGAGCACCTGGGCGGTATCTCCCAGTTCCACGATCTGCCCCAGATACATGACCGCAATACGGTTGCTCATATGCCGGATGACCGAAACATTGTGTGAAATCAGGATATACGTGAGCTGGTGTTCCCGCTGCAAAGTGAACAGCAGATTGATAATCTGCGCCTGGACTGAAATATCAAGCGCCGAGGTCGGCTCGTCGAGCACGATCACATCCGGATCGGACGCCAGTGCCCGGGCAATGGCAATGCGCTGGCGCTGGCCCCCCGAAAATTCATGCGGATACCGGTTCAGATAATCTGGCGACAGACCGACCTGTACAGCCAGCCGGGCAGCGCGCGCCCGCATGGCCGACTCCTGGGCTTCGCCTTTGACGTAAGAAGGTTCGGTGATGATTTTCCAGACGGGCAAACGCGGATCAAGCGAGGATTGTGGATCCTGGAAGACAATTTGTACATTGGGCTGGCCACGGTCATTATTCCAGCGCAATTGACCTTGCGACGGCTGTTGCAGGCCGATCAGCACCTGAGCCAGGGTCGTTTTGCCGCAACCTGATTCGCCCACCACACCCAGCGTTTCGCCGCGCGCCACGGTCAGGTCCACGCCATTGAGCGCATGTGCCCAGGTTCGGGCTTTGCCGCGCCAGTTGCGTTTTACGGGAAAGCGGACATGAATGTCGTCAAGTGTCAGGACAGCTTCAGACATTGTGCTCCTCCCGGACCGTCATCCAGCAGGCAGCAGCATGCCCGGAGGAACCGGCCACCGGCGTGAGCGCCGGAATCTGGCTACAGGCCGCAGCCTGCAAATTGCAGCGGTTACGAAAAGCACATCCTTCAGGCAAAGCTGCCAGGTTTGGCACTTGCCCGGCAATAGCGAGCAGCGGCGCGCCCGGGCTGGCGTTTTCTGGCAACGCGCCAAGCAATCCTCGGGTGTATGGATGGCTTGGCCGATTAATCACATCGGTGGCTGCGCCCTGCTCTACCACGCTACCTGCGTACATTACGTAAATCCGTTCACAGAATTGCGACACTACTGCCATGTCATGCGTAATAAGCAAAATAGCCGTTCGGGTTTTTTTTGCCCGTTCGCGCAGCAGCATCAGGACTTGTTTCTGCACCGTGACATCAAGGGCCGTTGTCGGCTCATCGGCGATCAGCAACGACGGATCACAGGAAAATGCCAACGCAATCATGATCCGCTGGCGCATTCCGCCGGACAGTTCGAAGGGATAGGCATCGAACACATGCTCCGGGTCGGCAATATGCATGTCCCGCAGCAGCGAGATGGCACGTTCGCGCGCCTGTTTCGGTGAAAGCGCAGTATGCTTCCTGATGACATCTGTAATCTGGCGGCCAACCCTCATGGTCGGGTTCAGCGCAGTCATGGGCTCCTGAAAGATCATGGCCATATCGCTGCCGCGAATCTGGCGCATTTGCTTTTCCGAAGCCTCCAGTATGTTCTTTCCTGATTTATGAATACTGCCCTTGCGAACAATATAATCTTGTTGCGGTATCAGGCGCATGCTCATCATTGCGGTAACAGACTTTCCCGAGCCCGACTCGCCGACAATACCAACGATTTCACCCGGCTGCACCCGAATGGTCACGCCATTGAGCGCCCGCACAGCACCCCGGTAGATTGGAAATTCAATATGCAGATTATCTATGTCCAGTACAGGCGGGATGCTGTCCCGCCCGGCTGCCGGCGCCACAACGTGCCGCTGCGTATTGGGCTGACTGTTCGGCGTCATTATTTCACCTTCTGTTTCGGGTCCAGCATATCACGAACACCATCGCCCACAAGATTGAACCCAATGGCGGTGATCAGGATCGCAACACCAGGAAACGTCGAATACCACCACTGATCCAGCAGGAAATTACGGCCCGAGGCAATCATTGCCCCCCATTCGGCGGTTGGCTGCTGCGCGCCCAAACCGATAAATCCGAGCGCGGCCGCCATCAGGATGGCATTGCCGATATCCAGCGTCATTTGCACAATTATCGGCGGTAATGCATTGCGCAACACATGCCAGCGCACGATATGTCTTTTGCCGGCGCCGAATGTCCTGGCAGCCTGCACATAAGCCATCTCGCGAATGCTCAGCGTCTGGCCGCGCGCCAGCCGCACATAATAGGGAATACGCACGATCGTAATGGCAATCATCGCATTGAACAGGCTCGGTCCCAATGCAGCGGCCAGCGCCATCGTCAATACCAGCGATGGGACCGACAGCACGATATCCATTGCACGCATGATAATCGTGTCTACGGTCCGGCCGATTACACCGGAAAAGCAGCCTATCACCGAACCGATAGCGCTGGCCACGAATGCAACGAAAACGCCGACGCCAATGGATTGGCGCGCACCGTACAATACCCTGCTGAACAGGTCCCGCCCGACTTCGTCTGTCCCGAAAAAGTGCATGGCCGATGGTGGCAACAGCCGACTGCCCAGGTCAACGGCATTCGGATTGTGCCCGGTAAGCAGTGGCGCCAGCAACGCGGCAAGACACATGAGGACAATCAGCACAAGCCCGAGCAGCATCATGGGACTGCGACGCAGCTGATACCAGAAATAAGAGAGCGAATAGGACAGTTGCGAAGTTGCGGTAATGGCAGCCATCAGCCTGCATCCTTGATACGTGGGTCCAGTATGCTGTACAGCAGATCAACCAGCATGTTGAGCAGGACATAGACAAACGAGACCAGCACCGCAAATCCCATCACTGCCGGAAAATCCAATGCCTGGATGGATTCGACTACATACAGACCCATGCCGGGCCAGCCAAAGACCGTCTCGGTCAGCACCGCGCCGTAAAGCAGATCACCCATGGCCAGGCCCAAAACGGTCACGGACGGGATCAGGGCATTGGGAAGCGCATGACCCAGGATGATTTTCCAGCGGCTCAACCCATAAGCCTGGGCGGTACGTACATAATCTTCGGATAGCTGCTCCAGCATGGAGGAGCGGATCTGCCGGGCTACAACGCCCAGATGGACGAAACTCAGGGTAAAGGCCGGCAGCACCAGGTGCTCAACGGTGCTGACAAACAAATCCCAGTCCCCGGCAATAAGCGAATCAACCAGGAAAAAACCGGTGACAGTCGGCGGCTCACCCAGCAGGCTGTCGATACGGCCGCCGGAAGGAAACCAGGACAAATGGCCGTAGAAAATAATCAGCAAGCCCAGCCCCAGCCAGAATGCCGGCATGGAAATACCCGTCACGGCCAGGGTGCGCGCCAGCTGGTCAATCCAGGAGTTTTTGTATACTGCCGACAGAACGCCCAGGGGAATGCCAAGCAGCATGGAAAAAATCAGCGCCACAATGGCCAGTTCGAGCGTAGCGGGGAAAAAAGCGAGAAGATCGTCGACAACCGGGCGGCCTGTGCGGATGGACGTGCCCAGATCCGCGTGCAACAGCCCTTTCAGGTAGACCCAGTACTGCTCGTAGAGCGGCAGATCCAGTCCAAGCTTCTGCCGGATGCCGACCACGATTGCTTCGGTCGCCCGATCACCGGCAATCAGCCGTGCCGGGTCGCCGGGAATCAGATGAGACACGATGAAAGTGATCACTGATACACCCAGCATGACCAGAATGAGCCAGGGCAGGCGCTTACACAATATCTGGAAAAACAAAACAGGCCCTTTCGTAAATTGGTGTCGGTATCTTGTCAAAGGCAAGACGAGCCCTTCACCCAGTTGATCAACCTACGACAAGCGCTTACGATCAGAAGACTCTCGCACAGGCTGGGTTTCTTGCAAAATAGCCGTAAAGCGCCACCGACATCGCGCAAAGGCAGGCAATAGTCACGGCGTCTATAGCATTGCTTACGGCTTGAAAAAAGCGAAACGCCACAGCCTGGCACACATGGCCGTTGCCAGGTCGCTTTATGGCGCTGCCGGCTGCATCAGTGGCAATGTTGGGGCCACATGCACACCCGGCATTGCCTGTTGATGTCAGTCTTTAGAAATATCCGCTACATTGTAGACGTCATGCAGCATAGGATTATATGCATAGCCCTTGACATTGTCGCGCAAACCCATTTGGTTACTGTGCTGGAACAGATAGACATAGACGTAATCTTTCACAACCTGCTTTTGCGCCTGTTGGTACAGATCGGTTCGTTTGGCCTGGTCGGTTTCCTGGGCAGCCTGGCGCACGAGTTTGTCCACTTCAGGATTGGCATAGAACGAACGGTTGCCGGGTAGCCCTTGTTTGGACGAATCAAACCAGTAATTCATGAACATGAACGGGTCAGCAAAATCCGGAGACCAGTTGCCGATCGAGATATCAAAGTCGCCTTTGCCAAGACGGTCGCGCATGGTGGCATTGGCCAGTTTTTCCAGCTTCACTTTGACACCGACCGCCTGAAGACTGGCCTGGACCGACAGTACAATGGGCTCCCAGTACGGCTCTTTGGTGGAGTACAGCAAGGTAAGCGGCT
Source organism: Advenella sp. FME57 (assembly GCF_014897675.1). GTDB lineage: Bacteria > Pseudomonadota > Gammaproteobacteria > Burkholderiales > Burkholderiaceae_B > Advenella. The sequence goes on from NZ_JABUXU010000007.1 coordinate 168,119, forward strand.
TGGCCGGCGCTTCGCTGCCTATGCTTGCCTTGGCCGCCGCCACATCGGTTTTGAAAGCAGGCGCAGCATCGTCATGCGCCCACATGCCCTCTGGGATAGGGCCATTAAGCGGCTTTGCTTCGCCATTCATAATGCCGTTGATCATGCCACTGTAATCGACGGCCTGGGCAATCCCCTTGCGCAGTGAAACATTAGTCAGAGGGCCGGTTTTGTTGTTCAGATACAGATACGAAACCAGTAGCGACGGCACTTTTTTGAATACCACGCCGCTGGCATTTTCCATGGCTTTGACCTGATCAGGCTGGATGCTGCCTACGATGTCCAGATCGCCATTTTGCAATTGCAGCCGCCGCGCCGATGCTTCGGGCACGATTTTAAACGCGACTTTTTCAAGTGCCGGCTCGCGCCCGCCGTAATGCGGGTTGCGCTCCAGGATCAGACTCTGGCCTTTGTTCCATTTTGCCAGTTGATACGGTCCTGAACCGGCCGTATGCCCGGCCAGGTATTTGTCTGCACCGCCCGCCTGCTGTTCTACGGCAGGATTGACAATGCCCGCGCCGTTGTTGGCCAGAATATTCAGAAATGGAGCAAAGGGTTTATCCAGTTTGAACTCGACCGTCATGGGATCCTTGACCGTGACCTGCAACCCGGAAGGGAACGGCTCGGACGGGCCTTGCTTCATTTTCATGAGGCGATCAAAACTGTATTTGACAGCCTGCGCATTAACGGGCGTGCCGTCACTGAACTTTTGCCCGTCATTCAGGGTAAAGGTCCAGGTCAGCTTGTCTGCAGAGGTCGTCCAGCTTTTTGCCAGTTCCCCTTCGACTTCGGTAGCGCCGCCGCCCTTGTATTTGATCAGGCGCTGATAGCTGGGATAAGTAATGGACCAGTCATTATTGTCCATGGTAACGGCAATATCCAGCATTTGCGGATCGGCATTCTTGGAGATGACCAGCATGTTCTTGGGTGTGGCCGCCTGCGCGGCAACGCCGACAGACAATCCCAGGGTGGTGGCACAGGCCACCATGAATGCGTTTCTTATAAACGTACGGCGAACTGACATGGTAAGACTCCGGTAGATTGTCCTGATAACAGGCACCCGGCCCGATCGCCGCTACCCAGGCGGGCTTCACCAGAGTGTAGCGGTCGACAGGCACTGGCGACAATGACTGGAATGCAGGTCACTGAATTGACACGCAAGCTGCACATGAAGGACAGATCTTAGCAAATGTAATTGGAATAGGAAATAGTCATATATCCCTATACCAGGATCGCTATACCGTTACCAGCGTACTTTCGATGACCGGGTAGGCACCTGAGTTTGGCAATTCGTAATGCCACCATTCGGACTTGATGCCCCGAAATCCCGCATGCAGCATGATGCCCAGCAATAGCAGCCGGTTTTTCTGCACCGATGCGGGCAGATCTGCATAATCGTGGTGCGACGCATCTTCCATGGCGTCAAAGCCCGTGCCCATATCCAGTTCGATACCGTGCTCGTCCAGCAAAGTAACGTCCACTGCCGTGCCGCGCGAGTGATGCGATCCCTGTGACGGATCCGCAACATACTGGGCATCGGGCAACGCCGACCAGAAGATATGCTGCGCTGCAGGCGGTCGGTAGCAATCGAAGACCTTGAGAGTATATCCAGCGGAACGGGCCAGCTGCGATGCCCTGAGCAATAATGGCGCGGCATCCTTGTGCAATGCGCACAGGGCGGTCTGATACACAATGCGCCCTGCGATGTTGTTGCTACTGGCATAAACCAGATCAATGACAACGCCATACTGTGCTTCATTGATGATAAGCAAATCCTGATCGGTCACCCGGGTATCCATATGCTGACTCTGTTAGAAAAATGGGGGTAATATTGCCATTGCGTAATGTCGAGTGCCACAAGCCTTATCCGGCAAGCGGCGCCCGGCAACCAGGATAGTAGCAGCAAACCCATGCTTGCATGCGTTTGCTGCTACTGCCAGGCCATACGGCCGAGCGACTAAGCGTCGCCGGCAGGCGCCAGCGACTCGACAGCCTGCAACAAACGCACAATCAGCGCTTCGCGCTCCATATCCGATTGCATGGCCGGGCTCGAACCCACCGCCTGCTCGTCCAGCACGACAGTGACGCTGTAGTCGGGATTGCGGTGGATCAGCGAGCGCAGATCCAGTGACAGCAGTTGCGATGCGAACTGCCCGGCCTGTTTGGGCTCAGCATAGGCGCCTGACAATAGCAGCGTATCGCCATCGGCCGAAACCAGACGACTGCGGAAGGCACCGTCTTCATCACGAAAACTGATAAATCGGGCCGTTTTGCCATTTTTCTTTTTCACTGGCGCCGCGCTTTTTACGCGTGTCCCATTGCGCAAGCCTACGGCCTCACGAATTTGCTGCATGAACGGGACTGCCAGTTTGCGCGCCTTGGCAGCGCCCGCCTGCAAAACATCTTCAATCCGCTCGGGGTTGTCCATCAGCGCGACATACTGTTCGCGCATCGGCGCCACAATGGTTTCCAGATGTGCTGCCAGTTTTTTCTTGGCATCGCCCCAGCCCATGCCATCAGCCAGTTCGCGCCGGAAATTTTCTGTGTCCTGGGGTGTTGCAAACGCCTTGTAAATCAGAAACAGATGGGAAGCATCGGCGTCCTTGGCTTCACCAGGCGCGCGTGAGTCAGTCACGATCCGCGAAATGGCGTTTGACAATGCCTTGGCGCCGCCCTCGAAAAGCGGAATGGTGTTGTTGTAGCTCTTGGACATTTTACGGCCGTCCAGGCCGGGCAGCGTCGCCACGTCTTCGTCAATCTGTACATCGGGCAGCACAAAATAATCCCGCCCTGCCCCGTACTGGTGATTAAAGCGCTGTGCGATATCGCGCGCCATTTCCAGATGCTGGATCTGGTCACGACCGACCGGCACGCGGTTGGCATTGAACATCAGAATATCGGCGGCCATCAATACGGGATAAGAGAACAGCCCCATATTCACCCCGTCATCAGGTTCAACGCTGCGGGCCACATTCTGATCCACCGATGCCTTGTAAGCATGGGCGCGATTCATCAGGCCCTTGGGCGTAATGCACGTCAATATCCAGCTTAATTCCGGAATTTCCGGCACATCCGACTGTCGATAGAAGGTGACCTTGTCGGGATCCAGCCCTGCCGCAAGCCAGGTCGCGGCAATTTCTAGGCGTGAACTGGCCACGCGTAGCGGGTCATCACATTTGATCAGTGCATGATAGTCGGCCAGAAAAAAGAAGGCATCGACATTGAGCTGGCGGCTGGCCGCAACGGCCGGCCGGATCGCGCCCGCATAATTGCCCAGGTGCGGTGTTCCGGATGTGGTAATGCCCGTCAATACGCGCACATTCCGGCTTGCGCCATTGGTCGGGGAAGTTTGTTCAGCACTCATATTCTGTTTCCAACTGCAATAGTATTAAAGTTTCACCGACAATCGTCTTTCTGACTCAAGATACTCTTTGGACTGCATTTCGGTAATACGGGACACGGTCCGATGAAATTCATTGGCCAACACGCCTTCGGTATACAGTTCCTCGGGAGGACATTCGGCCGACATGATCAGCTTGACATGGTGATCATACAGGACATCGATCAGCCAGGTAAAACGCCGGGCCTCGGACGAGTGCCGGGGCATCATGCGGGGCACGCCGGAAAGAATGATCGTCTGATAGCGATTGGCCAGTTCCAGATAGTCATTCTGTGACCGCGGTCCGCCGCACAGTTCCGCAAAACTGAACCATACCACCGATCCGGCGACCGCCACGGCCCGGATCATCCGGTTCTCGATATGCAGATGCGTATCCTGGGGCGCCGTTTCGGCCAGACTGTCAAACGCTTGCTGCAATTGCGCCTGGATCTCATCATTGAGCGGCGTCAGGTACATGCGTACCTGTTCCAGCGTCCGTTGACGGTAATCGATGCCCGTGTCCACATTAACCACATCCATGCGTTTCTGGATCAGGGCAATGGCCGGCAGGATCCGGTCACGGTGCAAGCCGTCGGGATACAGTGTCGATGGCTCATAATTGGAAGTCATGATAAAGCTGGTGCCATTGTCAAACAGATTGAGCAGCAGCTTGTATAGAATCATGGCATCTGCAATATCCGAGACATGGAACTCATCAAAACAGATCAGCTTGTACTTGTCGCTGATGATGCGCGCCACTTCGTCCAGCGGATCGCTCTTGCCACGCAACGCCTGCAACTGGTGGTGGACGCTGCGCATGAACTCATGAAAATGGATCCGCGTCTTTTGCTCGATCTGAACCGTCATGAAGAACGAGTCCATCAGAAAGCTTTTGCCGCGACCGACCCCGCCCCACATGTACACGCCGCGCGGTGGCTCGGGCTTGCGAAAAAACCGTCGGAAGGGTTTGCCCAGCTCCTGCTGATAGGCAACCAGTTCGTCGGCAAAAACCTGCAGACGAGCAATGGCCCGCTGCTGGGCCTCATCGGCCCGATAGCCGCGCTCAGCAAGGGTCTTTTCGTAATATTGCAGTACGTTCATGAAGCAGGTCGATTCGAATCAATTCGGATTGATGGCAGGCCAGACAGACCGATAGGATCGTACCGCAGGAACAGGCCGGGGTGCCAGTGGCACCCCGGATTGCCCGATACGGATATATCAGACTGACGGCCGGCACCGGTCAACACGGGTGCCCTTGCCGTATTCAACATGGTGTGCCGATCAGAAGTTCAGGGCACGTTTATCAACGGCCAGTGCGGCTTCCTTGAGCGCTTCGGACAAGGTGGGATGTGCATGGCAAATACGCGCGATATCTTCAGAGGCGCCTTTGAATTCCATGATGGTGACTGCTTCGGCAATCAATTCCGAAGCCATGGGGCCGATAATATGCACGCCCAGCACCTCGTCTGTCTTGGCATCGGCAATCACCTTGGCAAAGCCGGTCGTGTCGCCCAAAGCACGGGCGCGGCCGTTGGCCAGGAATGGAAAGCTGCCTGTGCGGATTTCGCGTTTTTCTGCCTTCAGTTGCTGTTCGGTCTTGCCGACCCATGCAATTTCCGGAGAGGTGTAGATGACCCAGGGGATGGTATCGAAGTTGACATGGCCGTGCTGACCGGCAATGCGTTCGGCAACGGCAACACCCTCTTCTTCGGCTTTGTGCGCCAGCATCGGGCCGCGCACCACATCACCCACTGCCCAGACGTTTGGCAGATTGGTCTTGCATTCTTCGTTAACGCTGATGAACCCGCGCTCGTCCAATTGCAGGTCGACACTGTCCGCGTTCAGGTTGCCGGTAAAAGGCACCCGACCAATAGAGACAATCAGTTTGTCTACTGCAAGCGACTGTTCGGCGCCCTTGGCGTCGGTATAGGGTACGGTGACTGTCTTGGCTGTGGATTTGATCTCGCCGATTTTGACGCCGGTTTCAATTTTCAGACCCTGTTTGGCAAATGCTTTCTGCGCTTCCTTGGCCACCTGGACGTCGGCTGCACCCAGAAATTCAGGCATGGCTTCCAGAATGGTCACTTCGGCGCCCAGGCGACGCCAGACGCTACCCATTTCCAGACCGATCACACCAGCGCCAATCACGCCCAGTTTCTTGGGCACGCCAGCAATACGCAGGGCGCCATCATTGGACAGAATCTGTTTTTCGTCAAAAGGCAGGCCAGGCAAGGCGCGTGCGACCGAACCGGTAGCCACGATCACATGGGTCGCGGTCAGACTTTCCGCTTTCTTGCCAGTGACGCTGATTTTCCAGCTGCCGTCTTCGGCCTTGCCATCGAACGCACCTACGCCGGAAAAGAAAGTGACTTTGTTCTTTTTGAACAAATATAGAATACCGTCGTTGTTCTGTTTGACAACCGTGTCCTTGCGACCGATCATGTTTTCCAGTTTGAGCTTGACGCTGCCCAGTTCAATGCCATGCTCGGCAAAATGGTGGTTGGCCTGTTCAAAATGCTCGGACGATTGCAGCAGGGCTTTGGACGGAATGCAGCCGACATTGGTGCAAGTGCCGCCTGGTTTGGGATTGCCGGCCTCATCAGCCCAGGCATCAATACACGCAACTTTTTTGCCCAGCTGCGCAGCGCGAATCGCTGCAATGTAGCCGCCAGGACCGGCACCAATTACGACAACGTCAAATTGTGAAGACATAATTTTCTCTTGATTTCGATAGAGCAGATGCGCTTGCACGCATCCTATGAAAAACGCGCGCCCCGCGAAGGGGCGCATTCAGACTGCGTCGATTACAGTTCCAGCAGTAGGCGTTGCGGATCTTCCAGCGCCTCTTTCATGGCAACCAGACCCAGCACCGCTTCGCGGCCATCAATGATACGGTGATCGTATGACATGGCCAGGAAGTTGATCGGACGAATGACCACCTGACCATTCTCTACCACAGGGCGGTCCTTGGTGGCGTGAACGCCCAGGATGGCAGACTGCGGTGGATTGATGATGGGAGTGGACAGCATGGAACCGAAGACACCACCATTGGAAATGGAGAAGGTGCCGCCAGTCAGGTCTTCCAGGCTGATTTTGCCTTCGCGGGCTTTAACACCGTACTCCGCAATGGTTTTTTCAATTTCGGCAAAAGACAGCTGGTCTGCATTGCGCACAATAGGCACCACCAGACCGCGCGGGCTGCTGACCGCGATACCGATATCAAAGTACCCGTGATAGATAATATCTTTGCCATCGACAGAGGCGTTGAGCAACGGATATTTTTTCAATGCGGCAACCGCAGCCTTGACGAAAAAGGACATGAAGCCCAGTTTCACACCATGTTCTTTTTCAAAGCGATCTTTGTAGGCATTACGCAGATCGATCACTGCCTTCATGTTGACTTCGTTGAAAGTCGTGAGAATGGCGTTTTCCTGCTGCGACTGGATCAGGCGCTCGGCTATACGCGCACGCAGGCGAGTCATTGGCACGCGCTGTTCCGGGCGGCCATCAAGAGACAGGCTGGTCGCGGCGCCAGCAGATGCGGCAGGCGCTGCGGGTTTGCCAGAGGCAGCGGCGGCGTCGGCCTTGGTCACACGACCATCACGACCAGAACCCTCTACGTCACCAGCAGCAATACCTTTTTCAGACAGGATTTTGCTGGCGGCGGGAGATGCAACGCCTGCACTGCCTTTGCTGGCTTCGGCGGCCTTGGCTGGGGCGGCTTCGGCCTTGGCAGGCTCGGCAGCAGCCGGCTGGGCCGCAGGCGCAGCAGCGGCGGCTTCAGGCGCAGCTGCTGCGCCTTTTGCCTCGGTGTCAATTTTTGCCAGCAACTGCCCTGAAGTGACCGTGCTGCCATCGCCCTGGGCGATTTCAGTTAGCACGCCACTGGCCGGTGCAGGCACTTCCAGAACGACCTTGTCGGTTTCGACTTCGATCAGGGTTTCATCCTGAGTTACAGCTTCGCCTACTTTCTTTTTCCACTCAAGCAGGGACGCCTCTGAGATCGATTCGGAGAGCTGAGGAACTACAACGTCAATAATAGCCATTTTCGATAATCCGTAAAATTGTAATTAGACCGCTTACTTGGTCAGAATGAACCCTTTGAGCTTGGGCGCAAAAGCCTGTTCCACCAAGGCTTTTTGCTGCTCAATATGCTTGGCCATATAGCCAACCGCAGGAGAGGACGAAGCGATACGTCCGGCATAACCCAGGCGCTGTCCGGACGACATATCTTCATACAGGTGGTGCTGGATATAGAACCATGGTCCCTGATTCTGAGGCTCGTCTTGTACCCAAACGACTTCCGTCGCATTCGGGTACTTGGCCAGCTCACTGGCAAACGACTTGTGTGCAAACGGATACAGCTGCTCTACCCGCAGGATCGCAACGTGACTGGCATCCCGTTCCTTGCGTGCGTTCATCAGATCATAGTAAACCTTGCCTGAGCACACCAGCACGCGCTTGACTTTCTTGCCGTCAAGGTTGCTGTCGATTTCACTCAGGATAGGATGGAATTCGCCGGAGGCCAGATCGCTCAGCGGTGAGGTTGCGTCCTTGTTACGCAGCAGTGATTTTGGCGTGAAGATCACCAGCGGCTTGCGGAATGGCCGAATCATCTGGCGACGCAGCAGATGGAAAATCTGTGCGGCATTCGTTGGCTGCACACACTGCATGTTATGGTCGGCGCACAGTTGCAAAAAGCGTTCGATACGTGCCGAAGAGTGCTCTGGTCCCTGACCTTCGTAGCCGTGCGGCAGCATCAGCGTCAGACCGGACTGGCGTCCCCATTTGGCTTCGCCTGAACTGATGAACTGGTCAATCACAACCTGCGCACCGTTGACAAAATCGCCGAACTGCGCTTCCCAGATAACCAGAGTGTTTGGCTCGGAGCAAGAATAGCCGTACTCAAAACCCAGTACCGCCTCTTCGGACAGCACTGAATCGATGACCGTGAACGGCGCCTGGGAATCGGAGACATTCTGCAGTGGAATATAGGTGCCATCGTTCCAGCGCTCACGTTTCTGATCATGCAATACAGCGTGGCGGTGCGTAAAGGTGCCGCGTCCCGAATCCTGGCCCGTAATACGGATGGTATAGCCCGATGCCACCAGCGTCGCTAACGCCAGATGTTCGCCCATGCCCCAGTCCAGGTTTTGCTCGCCCATTGCCATTGCACGGCGGTCGGCGAGCAGTTTTTTCACCAGGTTGTGGGGCGTAAAGGTGTCTGGCACAGTGGTAATGCGCTCGCCAATACGTTTGAGTTCGGCCAGCGGCACAGCCGTATCGGCACTGTCTGTCCACTTGGCGCCCAGAAACGGCGTCCAGTCAATGGAATATTTGTTTTTGTAGTCGGTAAGAACGGGCTCGACGGTTTTCTGGCCGTCTTCCATTAGCCGGCGATAGTTTTTGACGAACTCTTCGCCTTCGCCATCAGCCAATACGCCCTGCGCGGTCAGTTTGTCTGCATAGATTTTGCGCGTGCCGGGGTGCGCGCCAATGCTCTTGTACATAAGCGGCTGCGTCAGCGACGGCGTATCCTGCTCGTTATGACCCAATTTACGGTAGCAGATGATGTCTACAACCACGTCATGGTTAAACTCCATGCGGTAGTCCAGCGCCAGGCGTGTTGCGAAAACCACGGCTTCGGGATCATCGGCATTCACGTGAAAGACCGGTGCTTCGATCATTTTTACTACATCGGTACAGTAAAGCGTTGAACGTGAGTCGCGCGGGTCAGATGTGGTAAAGCCGATCTGGTTGTTAATTACGATATGCAGGGTACCGCCGGTGCCGTAGCCGCGTGTCTGCGCCATATTGAGCGTTTCCATGACCACGCCCTGGCCAGCAAAGGCCGCATCACCGTGCACCAGCACAGGCAACACCTGCTGCCCCAGCGGGTCGGCACGGCGTTCCTGACGAGCCCGCACACTTCCTTCCACAACCGGGTTAACAATTTCCAGATGCGAAGGGTTAAATGCCAGGGAAAGGTGAACCGGGCCACCGCGAGTGGACAGATCGCTGGAAAAACCATTGTGATACTTCACATCGCCATCGGTCAGGCCTTCAGCATGCTTGCCTTCAAACTCGGCAAACAGGTCGCCGGGCATTTTGCCCATGATGTTGACCAGCATGTTCAGGCGGCCACGGTGAGCCATGCCCACGATAATTTCCTGAACGCCCAGATCGCCTGCGTGGTTGACCACCTCGTCCATAGCAGCGATAAAGCTTTCACCGCCCTCGAGTGAAAAGCGCTTCTGCCCCACATATTTCGTGTGCAGGAAACGCTCCAGCCCCTCGGCTTCGGTCAGTTGCTGCAGAATGCGTTTCTTGGTGTCGCCATCGAAAGAGCCGTTGGCATGAGTAGACTCCAGGTGTTCCTGAACCCAGCGCTTGGCCTTGGGATCGGACATATGCATAAACTCGACGCCGACAGCGCCGCAATAGGTATCACGCAGGGAGTTGAGGATTTCACGCAAGGTCATGGTGCCTTGTTTCGTGAAATAAGTATTGGTGGCAGAGTACACCTGGTCCAGATCGGCGTCGTTCAGGCCGTAAAAGGCGGGATCGAGTTCTGGAATTTCGGGACGCTCACGGCGTTTCAACGGATCAAGCTGGGCCCAGCGCACCCCCAGGGTGCGATAGGCAGCGATTAATGACTGGACATGAAGCTGTTTGCTGGCCACCTCCAGGGTGGGCGCGCCTCCCCGTGCAGCTTGAGCAAAGGCGTTGGCCTTGGCGCGCTGGGCAAAGGAAGTGACAACAGAATAGTGGCTCTGGTCCCGGGTGCTTTGGGCCCCGTCTGTGGCAGGTGCATGCTGAAGCTGATCAAAATAGTCGCGCCAGTGGTCAGCCACTGCAGCCGGATTGGTCAGGTACTCTTCGTACAGTTCTTCAACGTAGGGAGCATTACTCCCAAATAAATAAGAGGTAGATTTTTTTTCAGTTTCCGTCGTCATAAATCGCTTCACCGTTGCGGGTGTTTCACCCTTTGAGATGCAGGTATACCTTCCGGGTTACGGCTAGACCGAGTTGCGGATAGCGGGCAGAAGGCACATAACATAGCCTTGATAGCCAATGCATTAAAGTATAACCATCGGGAAGGCTTAATCCAAGGAACTTTTTCGATTATGCAAGAAATTACCGGTTTCAATCGATTGTGCTTGGTATATTTTGATAATTCGTTGCTAACGACCCACGCCATGAAAGCGGTAGCCCGGCTTTGCCACAATTGTCTGGCAAAGCGTAAAGAGCAAACTGGCGGTTGACCGTTTCGATGAACGGGTCGCTGCATCCTGTTCCCTGGCCATCCAGTGAATAGCCGCCACTGCCCTGCCCGCTAACCAGGAGCAGCGCCAGGTTGATAGCCACGCCAACAGAAATCGGCAACGCCCCAAGCGCGGGTCGGGGCAGTTGCCGCCTGCAGCCGCAGGGGCCAAGTTGCCGCCGGAACGCGGGCATCGGCGTTATCATATCGAAACTGCGATTCAAGCATAGCAATGAGCATAACAATATTGTTGAACCTTAAGGATAAAAACCATGAGTCACGACCGTAACAAACTTGCCCTGGATTACCACGCCTATCCGACACCGGGCAAAATTTCCGTTACTCCGACCAAACCGCTGGCCAACCAGGATGACCTGTCGCTGGCCTATTCGCCCGGCGTCGCGGCGGCATGCATGGCCATTTTTGCCGATGGCGATATGGCTGCATCAAAATACACCTCGCGCGCCAATCTGGTCGGCGTCATCACCAACGGTACTGCAGTGCTCGGACTGGGCAATATCGGCCCGCTGGCCTCCAAGCCGGTCATGGAAGGCAAAGGATGCCTGTTCAAGAAATTTGCCGGCGTTGACGTATTTGATATCGAACTGGCCGAAAACGATCCCGACAAGCTGGTAGATATTATCGCCGCGCTGGAACCCACGCTGGGCGGTGTCAATCTGGAAGACATCAAGGCGCCGGAATGCTTCTATATCGAGAAAAAACTGCGCGAACGCATGAAAATCCCGGTATTCCACGATGACCAGCATGGCACGGCCATTATTTCCTCGGCCGCCATTCTCAATGGCCTGAAAATCGTCGGCAAGGACATCGGCAAGATCAAATTGGTATGTTCCGGCGCCGGCGCGGCCGCGATTGCCTGCCTTGATTTGCTGGTCAATCTGGGCGTTGCTCGCCAGAATATCTATGTCGTAGACTCTCGCGGCGTAATCTGGGAAGGTCGCGACCAGAACATGGAACCGAACAAGGCGCGTTACGCACAGAAAACAGATGACCGGACCCTGGCCGATGTGATGCGCGACACCGATGTATTCCTGGGCTGCTCGGCCAAGGATGTACTGAAACAGGACATGGTTGTTACCATGGCGCCCTCGCCTCTGATTCTGGCCCTGGCCAACCCGGACCCTGAAATCCGTCCCGAAGACGCCAAAGCAGTACGCCCGGACTGCATTATCGCGACCGGCCGCTCTGATTACCCTAACCAGGTCAATAACGTTCTTTGCTTCCCCTTTATCTTCCGCGGCGCGCTGGACGTGGGTGCCACCCGCATTACCGAAGAAATGAAAATGGCCTGCGTACAGGCCATTGCCGAGCTGGCACAGGCCGAGCCAAGCGATGAAGTCGCACTGGCCTACGAAGGACAGGATCTGAGCTTTGGCCCCGAATATATTATTCCGAAGCCTTTTGACCCCAGGCTTATCGTCCAGATTGCGCCGGCCATTGCCAAGGCGGCCATGGAATCGGGTGTCGCAACCCGTCCGATCGAAGACATGGATGCCTATCGCCAGCAACTGCTGGGCTTCGTGTATCGCTCAGGGCCGTTGATGCGTCCCCTATTCAAACAGGCACGCACCACCCCACCGAAACGCGTGGTCTATGCCGATGGCGAAGACGAGCGTGTATTGCGCGCAGCGCAGACGGTCATCGACGAACAGCTGGCCTATCCGATTCTGATCGGACGCCCTGCCGTGATCGAAATGCGTGTCAAGAAACTGGGGCTGCGCCTGGCGGCCGGCACCAACATGGAAGTGGTGAACCCCGAAGACGACGAACGCTTCAACGAAACCTGGACGGCTTACTACAAGATCAAAGGTCGTGATGGCGTCACGCCCAATGTGGCAAAAGCCATGGTACGCAAGCACAATACCCTGATCGGTGTCTTGCTGATGGAGCGCGGCGACGCCGATGCCATGATCTGCGGCGTTGGCAGCCGCTTTGACAACCAGCTCAAATATGTGTCGGAAGTGATTGGCCTGAAGGAAGGCGTGACCACCTATGCGGCGATGAACGTGCTGATTCTGCCTGACCAGACCCTGTTCATTTGTGATACTCATGTAAACGAAGATCCGACCGACGAACAGGTCGCAGACATTACGATCCAGGCTGCCGATGAAATGATCCGCTTTGGCATTCAGCCCAAAATCGCCTTGCTGTCGCACTCCAATTTCGGCAGCCGTCCTTCGGATTCGTCGCGCAAGATGGCCTCGGCCCGCCGCCTGATCGCACAGCGCCGTCCAGACTTAGAGGTGGATGGCGAGATGCATGCCGATGCAGCATTGTCCGAACGCATCCGCCTGGACGCCTATCCCGACTCCAGCCTGACCGGTCGCGCCAATCTGTTGATCATGCCAAATCTGGATACCGGCAATATTACCTACAACATGCTGAAAATGACCGGCAGCCATGGCATTGCCATGGGACCGATCCTGCTGGGCGCTGCCAAGCCGGTGCACATCCTGACCACCAGCACGACCACAAGGCGCATCGTCAATATGACAGCGCTGGCCGTCGTTGATACGCTTGGGGAGTCCAAATAATGCGCTCGGACGATCTGTCAAAACTGGTGCTGCGCCTGACACTTGGCATTCTCCTGCTCATGCACGGCATCTTCAAGGTGCAACACGGCATCGGCGGAATTATCGGCATGGTTTCCTCTACCGGCCTGCCCGGATGGCTGGGTTATGCCGTTTACATTGGCGAAGTGATTGCGCCGATCCTGCTGATTGTGGGCCTTTATTCGCGTATTGCCGCAGTGCTGATTGCGATCAACATGATCGTCGCCATTATGCTGGCGCATAGCGGCCAGCTGTTCATGGTGACGGGCAACGGCGCACTCAGACTGGAAACGCAATACTTCTTCCTGTTTACCGCTGTCGCCGTCTTTTTTGCCGGCGCTGGCCGTTTCAGCATGAATAGCCCGTACAACAACTAGTACGGCACGCAAAACCTGCTGTCTGCATAAGCGATAGCAGGGTCTCGCCGCCAGCCAGCCGAATCACCACCGTGGTTCGGCTTTTTTTCGCGCCCCGATTTTTTTCATGGTCCGATTGTGTCAGGCATGGCCGGCGCAATCAGCACCACGGCACACGTGGCCAACGCAAGATCACACGCTCAACGTCCCATCCAGAACGGCCGTTCACGGCAGGCGTCGCCCTGCTGGCAAAATACATAAGAGCAAAACGCATAAGATGAGCGACAGCGGAACGAACACAAACAGACAGACGAAAAAAAACCGCAGACCGAATATCTGCGGTTTTTTTCGACAAGCAACACGCAAGAATTATTTGCGGGTCTCGATATTGCCAACATCACGAGCCGAGTAGCCGGTATACAACTGGCGTGGGCGGCCGATTTTGTAATCAGGATCAGACAACATTTCGTTCCACTGCGCAATCCAGCCCACTGTACGAGCCAGCGCAAAAATCGCGGTGAACAGCGATGTGGGAATGCCGATGGCGCGCTGCACGATACCTGAGTAGAAATCGACGTTCGGGTACAGCTTGCGCTCGACGAAGTAAGGATCTTCCAGGGCGATACGTTCGACTTCCATCGCCAGCTTGAACAATGGATCGTCTTGCAGACCCAGTGATTCGAGCACTTCCTTGCAGGTCTCCTGCATCAGTTTGGCGCGAGGATCGTAGTTCTTGTATACGCGATGGCCAAAACCCATCAGACGCACGCCTGAGTTTTTGTCCTTCACTTTTTCCATGAACTCGCCCACTTTGTCGATACCGCCGTTAGCTTGCAGGTCTTCCAGCATGTTCAGGCAGGCTTCGTTGGCGCCACCATGAGCGGGGCCCCACAGGCAAGCCACGCCGGCAGCAATCGCCGCAAACGGATCGGTGCCTGAAGAACCGCAAAGCCGCACAGTCGACGTAGACGCATTCTGCTCGTGATCGGCATGCAGAATGAAAATGCGGTCAAGCGCACGCTCTACCACATCGTTGACTTTGTATTCTTCGCAAGGCGTAGCGAACATCATGCGCAGGAAGTTGCCTGTGTAGGACAGGTTATTCTGTGGATAGATATAAGGCTGGCCCAAAGAATATTTGTATGCCATGGCCACCAGCGTCGGCATTTTCGCGATCAGACGAATAGCTGAAATGTGACGATGCTCAGGGTTGTTAATATCTGTAGAATCATGATAGAACGCAGACAGCGCACCAACCAGGCCGGTCAGCACAGCCATCGGGTGGGCGTCACGGCGAAAGCCACGCAGGAAAAAATGCAGCTGCTCGTTGACCATTGTGTGATGCGTTACTGTCTGGTCAAACTCTTCTTTCTGTGCTGAGTTGGGCAACTCGCCGTTCAGGACCAGGTAGCAGATATCCAGGAAACTGCACTTGACTGCCAGTTGCTCTATAGGGAATCCACGGTACAGCAATTCGCCTTTTTCACCGTCAATATAGGTAATGGCCGATTCGCAGGCCGCTGTGGACATGAAGCCGGGATCATAGGTAAACATGTCGGTCTGGCTGTACAGCTTGCGGATGTCAATTACATCCGGTCCTACCGTGCCCTTGTAAATAGGCAGCTCAATCTTCGTAGAATCATCTGAAAAGCTCAGAATCGCTTTCTTGTCAGAGAGGTTCATTTAACATCCTTAAGAAAAAACCAGACTTCGGTCTGCCTGCTATCCCTGCCGCATCAAGTCGATAAGGCGTTGTATATTAGGCGTATCATAGATACCTTCCGGATTGGCGCGGTCAAGAAGAATATCAAGCAGACTGTTGTCATCAAGTTCAAAAAGCTGGGTGAGTGACGAGACATCCTCGTCAGTCAACTCCTGTTCATAACGATCCAGAAATTTGGTAATGATCAGATCGTTTTCAAGCAGTCCCCGGCGGGCACGCCAGCGAAGACGCGCCCGTTCCAGTTCGGTTAGTGTGGTCATCTTTGATCAGACCGCACGACGAACCATCAGTTCCTTGATTTTGCCAATTGCCTTGGTCGGATTCAGTCCTTTCGGACATACATCGGCGCAATTCATAATGGTATGGCAACGGAACAAACGGTATGGGTCATTCAGATTGTCAAGACGGGCATTGGTATCCTCGTCGCGACTGTCTGCAATAAACCGGTAAGCCTGAAGCAATCCGGCAGGGCCGACAAATTTGTCAGGATTCCACCAGAATGAAGGACAGGACGTGGAGCAGCATGCGCACAGAATGCATTCATACAGACCGTCGAGTTCTTCGCGGGCTTCGGGCGATTGCAGGCGTTCTTTTTCCGGCGGCGGCGTATCGTTGACCAGATACGGGCGCACGGAGTGATACTGGTTAAAGAAGTGCGTCATATCGACGATCAGATCGCGAATGACCGGCAGACCGGGCAATGGGCGCAGAACAATCGGCTCTTTGAGCTCGTTCAGATTGGTCGTGCATGCCAGACCGTTTCGGCCATTAATGTTCATGGCGTCGGAGCCACATACGCCTTCGCGGCAGGAACGGCGGATGGCCACACTGTCATCAACGTCATTCTTGATGCGGATAATGGCGTCGAGCAGCATCTTGTCTGTCGGTTCCAGTTCCACTTCCAGTTTCTGCATGTAGGGACGCTCGTCCTTGTCAGGATCGTAGCGATAAATCTCGAATTTCATGATACGTTTTGTGCTCATAATACTCTGCTTAGAATGTACGTGCTTTTGGAGGGAACGACTCGACGGTCAGCGGCTTCATATGCACTGGTTTGTACTCCAGGCGGTTATCCGCAGAATGCCACAATGTATGCTTGAGCCAGTTCACGTCGTCACGCTCAGGGTGATCATTCAAGGCATGTGCGCCGCGGCTTTCTGTACGATTCGCTGCCGACTGGATCGTGGCACGCGCCACTTCAGTCATATTGGCCAGTTCCAGGGCTTCGACGCGCGCCGTGTTGAAGACTTTGGATTTGTCATCAAACTTGACGTGCTTGGCCTGTTCGGCCAGTTCGTCTATCTGGCCGACACCTTCTTTGAGCAATTCGAGGGTACGGAACACACCGCAGTGACGCTGCATGGACGCGCGAATGCTGTTGCCCACGTCCTGTACTTTTTCACCGTTCGTACGCGATTCCAGTTCATTAACGCGTGACAGTGAGAAGTCCAGCGATGCCTTTGGCAGATCCTGATGCGACATCTGGCGCTCCAGATGCGACTCTACAATCCGGTTGCCTGCTGCACGACCAAAGACCACCAGGTCCAGCAGCGAGTTGGTGCCCAGGCGGTTGGCGCCGTGCACGGAGACGGCAGCGCATTCGCCAATCGCATACAGGCCGTTAACGATTTTCTCTTCGCCGTTTTCCCAGGTAACCACTTCGCCATGATAGTTGGCCGGAATGCCGCCCATCTGATAATGGATGGTAGGCACCACGGGAATAGGTTCCTTGATCGGATCCACGTTGCCGAACTTGATGGCAATCTCGCGAATGGAAGGCAGGCGTTTGTTAATGACATCTGCGCCAAGGTGATCCAGTTTGAGTACCACGTAGCTGCCATCAGGACCACAACCGCGGCCTTCCTTGATTTCCTGATCCATTGAGCGCGACACAAAATCGCGCGGCGCCAGATCTTTCAGGGTTGGCGCATAACGCTCCATGAACCGCTCGCCATCCTTGTTCAACAGGATACCGCCTTCGCCGCGCACCCCTTCGGTAATGAGTACGCCGGCGCCGGCTACGCCGGTGGGGTGAAATTGCCAGAATTCCATGTCCTGCAGACAGATGCCGGCGCGGGCAGCCATGCCCAGGCCATCGCCGGTATTGATGAAGGCATTGGTGGAAGCCTGCCAGATGCGACCGGCACCACCGGTAGCCAGCACGACAGCCTTGGCTTCCAGAATATAGATTTCACCGGTTTCCATTTCGAGCGCGGTGACACCCACGACATCGCCGGCCTCGTTGCGCAGCAGATCCAGCGCCATCCATTCAACGAAGAACTGGGTGCGCGCGGCAACGTTGCGCTGATACAAGGTATGCAGTAGCGCGTGTCCGGTACGATCAGCTGCGGCACAGGCGCGCTGTACGGGCTTTTCGCCGAAGTTGGCGGTGTGACCACCAAAAGGACGCTGGTAGATGGTGCCATTGGCATTACGGTCGAACGGCATGCCAAAGTGTTCGAGTTCGTAAACGGCATTGGGCGCCTGACGGCACATGAACTCGATGGCATCCTGGTCGCCCAGCCAGTCGGATCCCTTGACGGTATCGTACATATGCCAGTACCAGTTGTCTTCGCTCATATTGCCCAGCGAAGCACCGATACCGCCCTGCGCGGCTACCGTATGGGAACGGGTTGGAAAAACCTTGGAAAGGACGGCGACGGATAATCCGGCCTGAGCCAATTGAAGGGAGCAGCGCATACCGGACCCGCCGGCACCTACAACCACTACATCAAACTGGCGGCGCGGTAATGATGAATTGATAGCGACCACGGCTTATAAACTCCAGACAATTTTTGCGAAATACAGGACGGCGGCAATCAGCCACAGGATAGTGAGCACCTGCAACGTCAGTCGGACACCTACGGGTTTGACGTAATCCATCCAGATATCGCGCACGCCGATCCACGCATGCCAGGCAAGCGAGAAAAAAGCCAGCGTTGCGGCAATCTGCCCGACGGGCAGGCCCCAACAGGAGAACGTAAAGAAACCCTTCCAGGATTCGTAGTTAATGGGGGTAAACAGCGCTGCAATCAGGAAAATGACTGAATACACAGCCAGAATCACGGCTGTAATACGCTGCACGATGAAATCCTTGATACCGTAGCCGGCACCCACAACCAGCCGCTTAGTACCTACCAGTTCCTTGGCCATCAGATCGCTCCAAACATTTTAACGGCGAACACCAGGGTCAGCGCCAGGCTGACTCCCATTACCACAGCGGCGCTTTTCTGTGCCGAGACCTTGTCGATACCGATATGCAGATCAAGAACCAGATAACGGATGCCTGCGCACAGATGATGCATGAAGCCCCACAGCAAAACCAGCAGGATCAGCTTGAGAATGAAACCACCCGCCCCACTGCCCAACGATGCAAAACTTTCCGGCGAAGCCACGCTGGCTGCAAAAAGCGGGATCAGAATGATGGGAAGACTGAGAAAAAGCAGAGCGCCACTGATTCGATGCAAAATAGACACTTTGCCAGCAGCCGGCAGGTGGTATTTTGTAATCTGGGCAATATCAATATTACGATATTGCGGGCGCTGTTTTGACGGGGTGTCTGACATAACGGCCTCTAGGAAACAAACTACAACAAATTAAAAATAAAAAACGCACGTAAAAAGGCGAAGAACCGCTGTCCGGTCCCCGCACTTTCTGATCGAATTAGTTTAAACCATTTCGATAATGATAATGTTCTGTAACATATAAACCGCGGCGAATCTCCATGGGCCTGTCCCCATAGGTGTAGGAAACGCGATTAACCTGCAGCAGCGGCGTACCTTGCTCGACTTTGAGCAGCTCGGCGGTTTCGGCGTCACAGGCCACGGCCTTGAGTTTTTCATCGGCGCGAACCATGTTTACACCGAATTCCGTCTCGAAAAACCCGTATAGCGGACCGTTCATTGCCTGAAGCCTTTCAATGCTCAGCCCCTTGAATCCCTCTCCTGGGAGCCAGATTTCATCAAGCACCGTGGGAACCGCACCAAAGGACATGATTCGCCGGATATAAATCACCGAGTCGCTGCCGCGTAGCAAAAGCACACGGGCCACATCCTGCGTCGCACGCTGGCGACTGCACTGCAGGTAGACACTTTGGGCACGCGCCGCATTTCCTTCGCTATCGGATTTTAACCTTAAAAAACGATAGCGAACCTGCGCTTCATGGTGCGTAGCAACAAATGTTCCCTTGCCCTGACGACGAATCAGCAGATTCTCGGCCGCCAGCTCGTCAATTGCCTTGCGCACTGTGCCCTGGCTAACCTGAAAGCGTGCTGCCAGTTCAAGTTCGCTGGGGATGCTCTCGCCCGGCTTCCATTCGCCTTCATGCAAACTGTGGACCAGCAGGTCTTTGATCTGTTTGTACAAAGGGCTGAATGCCGCAGCAGACGATTTCAACGAGGGGGTTGGGATTTCAGACATGTTCTGTGAACAAATTAAAACCTGTTTATTATCTCATATTGCAAGCAGAATTGTCTATTCTTATATAAGATATAAGTTATAAGACAATTTGACGATACCGCAGATTTCTACTAAGCTTTAGCGTTAAAATCACTTCAAATACACTCGTTTTTTTCCCTTATTTTATTGGAGATCCCTATGTCCAAACCCGCCGTACGCGTCGCCGTCACGGGCGCCGCCGGTCAGATCGGCTACGCTTTGCTTTTCCGCATTGCATCAGGCGAGATGCTCGGTAAAGACCAACCTGTTATTCTGCAACTGCTGGAAATCCCCGACGAAAAAGCGCAAAAGGCCCTCAAAGGGGTCATCATGGAACTGGATGACTGCGCCTTTCCTTTGCTGCAGGAAATTACCGCTCACAGCGACCCCAAGACCGCATTCAAAGATGCCGATATCGCCCTGCTGGTTGGCGCACGTCCACGCGGCCCCGGCATGGAGCGCAAGGATCTGCTCAAGGTCAATGCCCAGATTTTCACAGCACAGGGCAAGGCCCTGAATGAAGTGGCCAGCCGTAACGTGAAAGTGCTGGTTGTCGGCAACCCTGCCAATACCAACGCCTATATTGCCATGAAATCTGCGCCGGATCTGCCCGCGAAGAACTTCACCGCAATGCTGCGCCTGGACCACAACCGTGCGCTTACCCAATTGGCGCAAAAATCCGGCAAGGCAGTCAAGGATATCGAAAAACTGGTGGTCTGGGGCAATCACTCTCCCACCATGTACCCTGACATCCGCTTTGCCACCGTTGGTGGAGAAGGCCTGGAAAAACTCATCAACGACGATGCCTGGAACAAAGACACGTTCATCCCTACCGTGGGTAAACGCGGTGCCGCCATCATTGAAGCTCGTGGCCTGTCGTCTGCTGCGTCAGCAGCCAATGCAGCCATTGATCACGTCCGTGACTGGGTCCTGGGCAGCAACGGCAAATGGGTCACCATGGGTGTAGCGTCCGACGGCTCTTATGGCATTCCCGAAGGCATTATCTACGGCGTGCCAGTCATTACGGAAAACGGTGAATACACGGTTGTCAAAGACCTGGAAATCAACGCATTTTCCCGTGAACGCATGGACTTTACCCTTAACGAGCTGCTCGAAGAGCGCGACGGCGTAGCCGATCTGCTGGGTTGATCCATTGATACACAAATAGCCACGGTGTCGTGGCTATTTTTTTAATAGTACCGCGACCCAAACACGAAAGCGCTCCAAAGCCGGTGACAATGATCTTCTGAAGGACGGTGTTCGGCCGCAAATGCGCAGATAATGATCTGCATATCATTTCTATCCGGAGACCGTATGTCAACCATTGCGTCCGCAGGCGCCCGCTTTCGCCAGGCCCTGTCCGAAGAAAAACCACTACAGATTATCGGCGCCATCAACGCCAATCATGCCCTGCTGGCCAGACGCGCCGGCTTCAAAGCCATCTACCTGTCCGGCGGCGGCGTTGCCGCGGGTTCCTTGGGCCTGCCGGATCTGGGCATCAACACACTGGATGACGTGCTCATCGATGTACGTCGCCTTACCGATGTGTGCGATACCCCCCTGGTGGTCGACATCGACACCGGTTTCGGACCTTCGGCATTCAATATTGCACGCACCGTAAAAAGCCTGATCAAGTTTGGCGCCGGCGCCTGCCACATTGAAGACCAGGTCGGCGCCAAGCGCTGCGGCCATCGTCCGGGAAAAGAAATTGTTACCACCGGCGAAATGGTCGATCGCGTCAAGGCAGCCACAGACGCCAGAACCGATAGCGAATTTTTCATTATTGCCCGTACCGATGCCATTGCCGTTGACGGCGTTGACGCCGCCATCGAGCGCGCCATCCAATGCGTTGAGGCCGGCGCCGATGGTATCTTTGCCGAAGCGGTCTATGACCTGCCCACCTATGAAAAATTCGCCAGCGCCATCAGCGTGCCGCTGCTGGCAAACATTACCGAGTTCGGCCAGACGCCGCTATTTACCGTAGAAGAACTCGGCAGCGTCGGCGTGGGTATGGTACTGTATCCACTGTCGGCTTTCCGCGCCATGAACAAGGCGGCAGAGAACGTCTACACCACCATCCGCCGCGATGGTCACCAGAAAAATGTCATCGACCAGATGCAGACGCGCGATGAACTTTATGATCGCATCGGCTACCACGATTTTGAACAGAAACTTGACGCCCTGTTCGCCAGCAAAAAATAACACTTCAATTAGTCAGGAGATAACACCATGTCTACAAAAGCTACCAAGCCAGCAAAAGCCAGCAAAACCGCCAGCGCACCCGCCGCAGCGGCTACCGCAGACAATTCTGCCGGTTTCAAACCGAAAAAATCGGTCGCCCTGTCCGGCGTTGTAGCGGGCAACACGGCCATTTGCACGGTCGGCCGCAGCGGTAACGACCTGAATTACCGGGGTTATGACATTCTTGATCTGGCCGACTCCAGTGAATTTGAAGAGATCGCTCACCTGCTGATCCATGGCAAACTGCCTACACAGGCTGAACTGACCGCCTACAAACAGAAGCTCAAACGTTATCGTGGCCTGCCGGCCAACCTGCAAACAGTGCTTGAATCGCTGCCCGCCCATAGTCATCCGATGGATGTCATGCGAACTGCCGTTTCGGTCCTGGGCTGCACCCTGCCCGAGAAGGACGATCACAACCTGGCTGACGCCCGCGATATCGCCGACCGGCTGATGGCCAGCCTGGGCTCTGCCCTGCTCTACTGGTATCACTTCAGCCATAACGGCCGCATCGTCGATGTGCAGACGGACGACGACAGCATCGGCGGACATTTCCTGCATCTGCTGCATGGCCAGACGCCGTCCAAAGAATGGGTTCGCGCCATGCACACGTCGCTGATCCTGTATGCAGAGCATGAATTCAATGCCTCTACATTTACGGGACGTGTCGTTGCCGGCACGGGTTCGGATATGTTTTCTGCGATCACCGGCGCCATCGGCGCGCTGCGCGGTCCAAAACATGGCGGCGCCAACGAAGTGGCTTTTGAAGTGCAGAAACGCTATGACACGCCTGACGAGGCTGAAGCCGATATCCGCAAGCGTGTAGAAAACAAGGAGGTGATTATCGGATTCGGTCACCCGGTGTACACCATATCCGACCCGCGCAATGTCGTGATCAAGCGGGTGGCAAAAAAACTGTCCCAGAATGCGGGCACCACCAAAATGTTCGATATTGCCGAAAGACTGGAAACAGTGATGATGGACATCAAAAAAATGTTTCCGAACCTGGACTGGTTCTCAGCGGTGTCCTACCACATGATGGGCATTCCCACGTCGATGTTTACCCCGCTGTTCGTCATCGCGCGCACAGCAGGCTGGTCAGCTCACATTATTGAACAACGCATCGACAACAAGATCATCCGGCCAACCGCCAACTACACCGGTCCGGACGATCAGAAATTCGTGCCGCTGTCCAAACGCAAATAATCACAATCGAATTATTCATCTTGCTTTACAGGTCGCCATATGTCCAGCCATATTTCAAATGTTCGTCCTGAGCCCGATCAGGTACTTGTCGATATTGTCGACTACGTTGTCAATTATGAAATCAGCAGCGATATTGCGCATGAAACTGCTCGCAACTGCCTGATCGATACGCTGGGCTGCGGCCTGGAAGCGCTTGAATACCCGGCATGCCGCAAGCTGCTGGGGCCCATCGTGCCCGGCACCACGGTACCCAATGGCGCCAAGGTGCCGGGCACGCAATTTGCGCTGGACCCGGTACAGGCTGCATTCAATATCGGCACCATGATACGCTGGCTCGACTTTAATGACACTTGGCTTGCCGCAGAATGGGGCCACCCATCGGACAACCTGGGCGGCATTCTGGCTACGGCTGACTGGCTCTCACGCAATGCAGTGGCTGCTGGCAAGACGCCGCTGACCATGCGTGAAGTGCTCACAGGCATGATCAAGGCTCACGAAATCCAGGGGTGCATTGCACTTGAAAATTCGTTCAACAAAGTGGGCCTGGACCATGTCGTTCTGGTCAAAGTGGCGTCGACGGCCGTGGTTGCGCAAATGCTCGGTCTGACTCGCGACGAAATCATCAACGCCGTCTCGCTGGCCTGGGTGGATGGTCAAAGCCTTCGCACTTATCGCCACGCCCCCAATGCCGGCAGCCGCAAATCCTGGGCTGCCGGCGACGCCACCAGCCGCGCCGTACGCCTGGCATTGATCGCCAAAACAGGCGAGATGGGTTATCCATCGGTCCTGACGGCAAAAGCCTGGGGCTTTTATGATGTGCTGTTCAAAGGGCAGCCGTTCAAATTCCAGCGCCCCTATGGCAGTTACGTCATGGAAAACGTGCTGTTCAAGATCTCGTTCCCGGCTGAATTTCACGCGCAGACCGCCGTTGAATGCGCCATGCAGATTCATGATCAGCTCAAAGCCGCCGGCAAGACCGCCGACGATATCAAGAAAATCACGATCCGTACCCACGAAGCGTGTATCCGTATCATCGACAAGAAAGGGCCGCTGAACAATCCGGCCGATCGCGATCACTGCATTCAGTACATGGTCGCCGTGCCCGTGCTGTTCGGTCGCCTCACTGCCGGCGACTACGAAGATGGCATCGCTGCCGACCCGCGCATTGACGCATTGCGCGAGAAAATCGAATGTGTCGAGGATCCTGCATTCACGCATGACTATCATGATCCTGAACAACGCTCTATCGCCAATGCCCTGACGATTGAGTTCAACGACGGCAGCAAGCTGGATGAAGTGGTCTGTGAATACCCGATAGGCCACAAGCGCCGCCGTAAAGACGGCATCCCGCTGCTGGAAGCCAAATTCCGTATCAACCTGGCACGGGTGTTTCCAGGCAAGCAACAGGAGAACATCCTGGCTGTCTCGCTGGATCAGAAAACCCTCGAAGCCATGCCGGTCCACGAATATGTGGACATGTATGTCATTTAAACTGGTTCGCGCACCGGGACGATAAACTGCGGCAAGGCGCCTTCCCACCCTGCGACGCCCGGTGAGCACAGGCCTCGCTCACGGCATCCTTCGGGATGCCGTTTTTGCTGCTGTTCCTGCCACCTGAGGCCGCCCCGGCAGGCGGGTATCATTTGGCGAACACGCTGCGCCAGCAGGAAATATCACCAATGGGCCACCTGCATACCCTGCTTACCGGCAAATTCGCTTACTATTAATAGATTCGTCATTCACTTTTTGTCATCCCATTTGCCTGCCATGTTTCATCCTTATATCGCGACGGCGCTGCCGTTTATCCTGAGCTTGCTGGTCGCCTGTCTTGTTATCGCCGTTGCCTCTATTTTGTATCTGGCATTTGTCTCGCTCAAGGAGACCAATGCCCTGCTTAAACACCCCTATCTGACGCAACAACCGTTTAACCGCTATCCGCTGGGGATCAGGGGGGCGATTTTGCTGGATTATTTTTTGCGTCTATTTCTGCCCAACAGCACGGTATGGCTTGCCGGCCACGCCAATATCCTGCTGGCGCATGTCAACCCCAAAACTGTTCCGCTGCGCATTCGCTGGCCGTTGCTCGGCCTGTGGGGCGCATGCCTGTTGGGTATTGTGTTGATGATTATATTCTGGGGCTTGATGCTTACGGCCAAACAGTAAAACCCGCTACGCCGTCGCAGCACCACAGCGCTCACGACCGCCCATAAAAAAGGATTGCCGATGACCTTGCAGATCACCCACAGGCCCGAAGCGGGCCGTATCGAAGCCACCGTTGAAAACAGCCTGTGCTACATTGACTATCGGCTGCAGGCCCAGGTCATGCATATACTGCACACGATTGTGCCCGATGCTGTCGGCGGGCGAGGCATTGCGGGCCGACTGACCGAGTTTGCCCTGGACCTGGCGCGCGATAATGGCTGGAAAATCAATCCGGTCTGCAGCTATACGGCAGGCTATTTCCAGCGCCATCCGGAACTGCAGCCGCTTCGAGCCTGATTCAAAGGGCGGCAAGTGATCGCTGCGATCCGTTCAGGAACGCGGCGCCACCTTCAGACTGCAGGCCAGCATATCGATCATGAAATCTGCATATTGACTCACGGTGATCGACTGATTGCGATGCTTGCGTCGCTTCAGATACCAGTCCTGCATCATCGCCTTTATCATAGACGCTAGAAGCCTGGGATTATCGTTTCTGAAAACGCCCTGGCGCACCCCATTGTCGATAATGTCAAAGAAAATGTCTTCGATTTCCTGTTCGACCGCGATCGCCGTTTTCATTTGCGCCTTGGGCAGGCTTTTTACTTCCATAAATGAAAAGTAAAACCAGGGCAGCATAATTTCGCTTAAAAAGAGATGGGCCGAGACGGCGGCACGCAATCGCTCAAACGGGTCGCTTATATCACCAATACTCTTGCGCAGGGTACTGCGAGTCAGCATAAACCCGTGCCCCTGAATCAAAACCAGCAAATCATTTTTATTGCGAATATAAGCGTACAAGCCACCGATACTGAATCCGGAATCTGCACACAGGTCTCTGAGGGTCATTGCGTGAAATCCCTTCGTGGACGCCAGACGCAGGGTCGAATCAATAATCCTGATCAGATTCTTGACGGCCACATGTTCTTTCTTTATCCGGATCATGTCGGTGTGTTGGACATAAAGCTGACGGCATATCTCCGCCTTGGTCAAGCTCAGCTCTTCTTTAAAGTTTTCAAAATCAGTTTTCATTACAGGATTACCAAGGGCTGGGTAGGAACAATTCCAGGTAGCGACACAATACCCGATTCAACAGCTATTGCGGCATTGCTCCAGGCGGTAGTCTGTCATCGCCAGTCTCGCGTGCCAAGTCCCGAAGTATATTCTTTCGGATTTTTCCCGTTGCCGTTTTCGGCAACTGCCCCAATACAATTTTTTTGGGTACCTTGAACGACGCCATGTGCTGCGAGCAATACCGGATGAACGCAGCCGGATCGCGGTCACTGTCTTCATCTTTCAATGTAATGAAAGCGCAAGGCACCTCTCCCCATTTTTCGTCCGGCAGCGCGACAACCGCGACTTCGAAAACGTCTGGATGGCGGTAAAGAACGTCCTCGATCTCTTTGCTGGATATATTCTCTCCTCCGGAAATAATAATATCCTTGGCCCGATCCTTGATCTCGACATAATTGTCAGGGTGCATGACGGCCAGATCGCCTGTGCGAAACCAGCCTCCTGCAAATGCTTGCCGTGTCCCGGCGGGATTCTTCAGATAGCCTTTCATGACCGTATTGCCCCTGAGCGCAAGCTCTCCGAGCGTTACACCATCTGCAGGCACCGGCTCTCCGGAAGTACGGTCCAGCACGACAAGCGTATCAATGGCATACAACCCTGTCCCCTGGCGCGACATTTTTTCTGCCAGCGCATCCGCATCCAGCGTCTCCCAGTCGTTTTGCCAGACACACACAGCAGATGGACCATAGGATTCGGTCAGCCCATACAAATGACAAATATCAAAACCGACTTCCTGCCCCTTGCGCACAACCGTCGCCGAGGGCGCTGCCCCACCCAACGCAAAACGCGTAGGTAGCGGAATGGTCCATCCCCGATGGCTGAAATCATTCAATATCATGTTTAACACCACCGGCGCGCCACACATATGGGTCACTTTATGGTCAACAATTTTTTGATGAATTTGCTCAGGATCGATTTTGCGCAAACAGACATGCGTGCCGCCCACGGCGGTCACTGCCCAGGTATAGCACCAGCCGTTACAGTGGAACATGGGCAAGGTCCACAGATAAACGCTATCGGCCGTCATGTTCAACGCCATGGCATTGCTCATGGCAGACAGCCAGGCGCCCCGATGATGGTACACGACACCCTTGGGGTTGCCCGTTGTGCCAGAGGTGTAGTTCAGTGAAATCGGGTCCCATTCGTCCTGAACCTTCTGCCAGACAAAGCTGTCATCGCCGGCACTGACCAGATCCTCATAGCGCTGATGTCCCTGTATGAGGGCAGGCCCGCCATCGCGGGCTATTGCAATCAGCGCCGGTGGCTTGTCAAGATCATCAATAATCTGCGCGACTAGCGATTCGAACTCAGTATCGTAGATCAACACACTGGATTCGCAATGCGCCAGGATATAGCGCAAGGAGGCAGCATCCTGCCGGGTATTCAGTGTATTGAGCACGGCGCCCAGCATCGGCACAGAATAATGCGTCTCGAGCAACTCCAGGGTATTGAAGCAGAGCACGGATACCGTATCGTTTCTGCCCACGCCCATTTTTGACAATGACGATGCCATGCGCACGACCCGTTTATATAACTGCAAATAGCTGTATGACTGCTGATCGATCACTGCCGTCTTGCCAGGAAAGACGGTTGCCGAGCGCAATAGAAAATCGACAGGGGAAAGACTGGAATAATTGGCAGGATTTTTGTCCAAATCACTGTGATAGACGTCGGTCATCGTCGCTGCTTCCTCAGTTTGTATTCAGGAATTTCGGATTGCTGATCCTCAGCTCGCTGCGGGTAAGCTGGAGCAGCAAATCGGTTAAGGCCTGACAAGACTGCGCATCTGTCGGCATTTTCCGATGTCGGATCAGCCGCGCCAGCACCGCCTCGGCACTGACCGACGGACAATTGCCATCTGCACCCAACCCCGCCAGAAAAGAGTCAAGTGCCTTGGTGAGGTTTTCTTCAGACACTGGCGGCCTGATTTCCCTGGCGGCAATGCCCATGGCATTTGCAATCATGAGCGCTGCATAGCGATGTTGTTCGCCAAGCACCGGCACCAGTTCATCTAACAGTAATTGACGTGCTGTCACTAGCAGGTTATGTGCATCAGGTTGGTTTGACATAAGCGTTTTCCGTATTCAGGCACTGCGATAGAATATCCAATTCCATTTGCGGAACCATGCGTCCGGTCAGGGCCAGCTCCAGCGATATTTCCTTTCCGGACACATGGCGCTGCCCCTGCTGCAGAGCGATAACAGACCAGCGCACCATGGCCATGACCTCCCAATAGCCAACTTTTTGTGCGTCAACCCGCTCACCCGTGACAGAGGTATACCCGGAAAAGAGGTCGGGCTTGTCACCCACGCCGCCAACTTCCTTGGCAACATTCCCAAAGCGCCAGCTTTTCGCACACAGCCAGCCAAGATCTTCATAGGGGTCGCTCCAGGCGGCAAACTCCCAGTCAAGCACCGCAGTCAGTTCACCCTGCGCCACCATATAGTTGCCGGTTCTGAAATCGCAATGACACAGCACCAGAGGCGACGAAGCCGGCTCATGGTCTTGCAGCCAGTTCAGCGCCCATTCGAGCACCGGATGTGGCTGTGCGACGCGATCGAGCGCCTGTCGGTACTCGGCAATTCGAGTTTGAGCAGCAGGCGCAGATGGAACCGGCAAAAAATCCAGTTGCGCATGGTCGGGACTGACACGATGCAAGCGACCAAGTTCCTGACCCAGCCGGTAGGTCAGGGATTTGGCCTGTTCCTGGGTCAACGTCTTTATCAATTGCCGGCCGTTGGCTGTTCCTGGCGCGCAACTCATCACGTAGAAAGCATGCCCGATCAATGACGTGTCGGTGCAAAGCCATAATGGTTCCGGCGCTGTCACGCCTGCCTCGCAGGCGCAACGCAGAACGGCAAACTCCTGTTCCCGGCTGAGCGAGGCATCAATCTGGGATGGCGCGTCGCTGCGCACAACAAACCGATGCGATCCCGGATGTGTGCCCGAAGTCATTTCAAGCGAAATGCTGTAATTATTCTGGATCGCGCCTCCCGAGAGTTTTCTGAAATCCGTCACAGCTACTGTGCGTGCATCCGTCCATGCTTTTATCGCATCTGCAATTTTCCCGGAAAGCGCTTGCATATCCATGCTAACCCCAGCGCCAGAAATCATTACCTTCAAGCAGCAGGTTTCTAGACAACACCATTTTATGCACTTCAGAGGCGCCATCGACCAGACGCGCCTGTCGGGCATAGCGGTAGATCCATTCCAGAGGCGTATCCTTGGAGTAGCCACGGGCCCCGCACAACTGAATGGCCGTATCAACCGCTTTATGCAAGGTATCAGCCACTGCCACTTTTGCCATGGACACCTCTTTGCGGGCAAAATCCCCCTGGTCCAACTTCCAGGCAGCATGCATGGTCAGCAGGCGACTGATCTGTATTTCCATGGCGACCTCACCGAGCAGCCATTGCACGCCTTCGCGTTCTGCCAGCTTTGCGCCAAAGGACTCTCGATGGGAAACATAGTCTGTGGCAATTTCCATCGAGCGCTTGGCCAGCCCCAGCCAACGCATACAGTGAGTAAGTCTGGCCGGTCCGAGCCGGATTTGCGTCAGTTTCAAGCCATCGCCAACGTTCATCAAACGATTCTCATCGGCAATCCGCAGGCCATCAAATATCAGCTCACAATGTCCGCCATGCTCCTCCGGCCCCATGATGGGAATCCGGCGAGTGATTTCCCAGCCTGGGTCATCCCGGTGAAACAAAAAGGCGGTCAGGCCCTTGCGGCTGTCATCCGACGTTCTTGCCATAAGGATGAAATGAGATGCCACACCGGCGCCGGTAATAAAATGCTTGCGCCCCCGAATCACCCAGTCGTTCCCCTCCCGGGTTGCGGTGGTTTGCATCATGGACGGATCGGACCCGCTGCCGGGCGCCGGCTCTGTCATGACAAATGATGATCTGACCGCGCCATCGACAATCGGCTGCAGCCACCGCGTCTTCTGCGCTTCGGTTGCGACTTTTTCAAGCACCATCATATTGCCATCATCCGGTGCTGCCGAATTGAACACGACCGGCCCGAACAGGGACCGATTCATCTCTTCGTAACACGGCGCCATTTGCGCCATGCTCAGGCCCTGCCCGCCTCTGGCCAGCGGCATTTGCAATGACCACAGGCCCTGGGCGCGGGCTTGTTGCTGGACTGACTTTAACAGCGCAGGGGCGATATTTTCATGTTCATCATAGGAATCCGGCTGTTTTTCAAGCGGAATCAATACTTCGTCGACAAAATGCCTGATTTTCACGCGCAGATGTTCTGTTTCTTCCGATAGAGTGAAATCCAATTTTTTATCCCTATAAAGATGATTGCAAATGGCCGCCATCGACAACGATACAGCTGCCAGTCATATAGTTTGATGCGTCAGACGCCAGCAGCAGCAAGGCGCCTGTTAAGTCATCCGGCTGTCCCAGACGTCGCTGTGGAATTCTGCCGATCAGTGCCTTGCCAGCCTGCGACTCGAAGAAATCCCGGTTCAGGTCGGTCAGGATGTAACCCGGCGCCAGTGCATTAACGCGGATGCCATAGCGAGCCCACTCCAACGCAAGGGCTTTGGTCATTTGTTCAAGCGCCGCTTTTGACGTGGTATAGGGCAGCACCGCCCCGGCCACACGATGCCCGAGAATAGATGTAATCATGATCACACTGCCTTGCCTGTCGGCTGCGATCAGACGCTTGGCCGTTTCATTGGCAACGATCCAGCTTCCCTTCAGGTTGACGTCAATCACCTCGCTGAATTCACTAACCGACAATGTCAGGGATTTCTTATTGATTCCCAGGCCTGCATTACATACGACAACATCGACAACGCCAAACACGCGGTGTATTTGATCGAATGCCCCGCTGACCGAATCAGGATCGGTAGTGTCCATCACCACCGGCAGATTTTCGATTCCAAGTTCAGTGAGTTTTGCAGACAGCGCCTGCAAGGGCGCCTGGCGGCGTCCCGAGAGCACTACCCGGGCACCTGCCGCGCCAAGAGTTTCAGAAAAATGCGTCCCGAGCCCACCGGCTGCGCCGGTAATCAATACGGTTTTCCCATCCAGATTTAGCATATTTTTCATAGATGTCTCCTGGTCCCAATATAAATTGCATATGTAATGAAGTCAATAAATATAACAAACGTTCTATTTATTTTTATTGATATGTTGCCAAACTTTTGCCTGGCAAAAATTTTGTGCAATGCACATTTACACCAGGCAACGGGAGGAATAAGGTATGCCACAACTGTGATATGACTTCAATTTCATGACTCAACGGCAACCGCAATGACATCCGCATCCGAAAAAATCTGCAGAATACTGTCCTGCTTGTCAGATCGCCGCATTTGCAAGCTGACCGATATCGCGCGTTTCACCGGTCTGGACCTTTCATCGGTACTGCGCATCCTGAAAGATCTGGAAAAACTCGATTTCGTGGAAAGGGAACCACAAACCAAGGAATACACTCTGGGTCGGGAAATTTACGCAATGCATCATGCCATGGTCGCGCGCCAGGACATCCGCGCACTGGCGCGCCCTGCGCTGGTGCGCATGGCCAGAAAATATGGCGACTCACTGATCCTGTCGATACCAAGCAACTGGGAGTCGGTATGCGTGGATACCTGCCTGGGCGACTATCCGATACGCGCCAACTACCTTGAGACCGGCAGCCGTCGCCCGCTTGGCGTAGGTGCCGGAAGCCTGGTGTTGCTGGCAGCCCTGAGCGATGCGCAACAACAGATGTATTTGCCATGCATTCACGAACAGATAGACAAACGCTATCCCATGTTCAATCAGTCCATGCTGAAAACGCACATCGCACTTTGCCGCCAGCAGCAATATGCCGTGTTGTGTGATGTTGTGGTCAACCAAATGGGCGGAATCGGCGTCGCCATCCGGGCGCCAGACGGCACCCCGATTGCTGCTTTGAGCCTGGCTTCATTATCGGAACGCATATTGAGCAGACAAGACAGTATTGCCGCCGACCTGATACAAGAAGCCAGATTGATTGAAAAAACGCATTTTCCTGCCAGATAAGGAAGCAAAAATGAACGCCCAAGCCCATATCCTGTCGGCCGTCACGACAAAATTTGGCAGGCACGACGACGCTACGACATTAGCGCTACTTGCCGACGCAGCAAACGACTGCCTTGCAATGGCTGGTATGGAACGCCAGGAAATTGATGGTGTGCTATGCGGATATGCCACGACATTTCCCCATCTGATGCTGGCAACACTGCTTTCTGAAAAACTGGGCCTCAATCCTGCCTATGCTCATGGAATGCAACTGGGTGGCGCAACAGGCGCTGCCATGGTTATGCTCGCGCGGGAACTTGTTCTGTCTGGAAGATGTCAGCATATCCTGGTCGTGGCCGGCGAGAACCGGCTTTCGGGGCAAAGCACGGACTCGTCCATGCAAACGCTGGCACAGGTTGGCGAAGCAGATCTGGAGGTGCCTTGTGGGGCCTCGGTGCCCACCTACTACGCCTTACTTGCTTCCGAATACATGCACAGGACCGGGCTGACAAAAGCCGACCTGGCCGAATTTGCCGTACTCATGCGGCTCCATGCCTCAACTCATCCCCATGCCCATCTGCGCAACGCCATTACTGTCGACGATGTCCTGCAATCCAAACCCATCTCTTCGCCATTGCAGTTATTGGACTGCTGCCCGATTTCAGATGGCGCCTGCGCCATTCTGGTCAGCGCCAGGCCGGGCCCGGTAGCAATCATGGGCGCA
The DNA here is from genome assembly GCF_014897675.1 of Advenella sp. FME57. Lineage (GTDB taxonomy): Bacteria > Pseudomonadota > Gammaproteobacteria > Burkholderiales > Burkholderiaceae_B > Advenella. The sequence goes on from NZ_JABUXU010000007.1 coordinate 201,333, forward strand.
GGTCAGGCTCATCAGCATCAGCATCTGTCAAGAATTGGCGATATCTACGATACCGGCGCGGCAGCAGCCGCGACACGGGCCCTGGCAGACGCAAAGATAAGTCGCAAGGACATTGATTACCTGGGCATTTACGATTCGTTCACCATCACGCTCGCAATATTGCTGGAAGAACTGGGGTTTGCACAACGCGGGCAATCGGCCAATGCTGTTCGACAGGGAAGATATTCCAGAGATGGACCATTACCGCTGAACACCCATGGCGGTCTGCTCTCGTTCGGCCATTCAGGCGTTGCGGGCGGCATGGCGCATATTGCCGAAACCTGGACGCAAATGGCAGGACAGGCCAAGGACAGACAGATTGCAAGCAAAAAGCAGGCATTCATCCATGCGGACGGAGGTGTCCTGTCCTCGCATATCAGCCTGATCCTTCGGGCCACGGGAGGAACAGCATGACGACGGGACGCTGCTTGATGCTGAAACACTGCAGCCGTTGCGGCAGCAATTGGTCTTTGCACCCGTTTGCATGTGCTACCTGCGGCAACACGCAACTGCACGATCTGCAAAGCAACGGTGTGGGAATAGTCAAAGCCTGTTCGGTCGTCACTCGTGCGCCAGATGCGCACTGGCGTGCGCTGGCCCCATACAGCATTGTACTGGTTGCGCTTGAAGAAGGGCCAACCGTCATGGGACAGGCAGATGCCGAGCTCACGGTAGGCGATCATGTGACCGGCAGCGTGCAATCTGCATCCACGACCGAATTCATCCGGTTCTGCCGGCATCAGCAAAACGAACAAACAGAATCCTGACCACTAGCGGGATCATTCATATAGAAAGGAAGAGACAATGAAAACATCCAATGCAAAAACGCATTTTCGTGCCGTACTGGCCGCCTTACTCTGTCTGCCTGCCGCTGTGATGGCGCAGAGTGAATGGCCGCAAAAGCCCATTACGCTGGTTGTGCCCTACCCGCCCGGCGGTCCCACAGACATCGTTGCACGTGTGGTTGCCAAAAATCTGGGCGAGCAGTTGGAGCAGACAATTGTGGTCGACAATCGGGCCGGCGCGGGTGGCAATATTGGGGCGGAGCTGGTTGCAAGGAGCAAACCCGATGGCTATACCTTGTTGCTGGCCACCACGGCGCATGCAATAAACAAATCGCTGTTCAAGACCCTCAATTACGACGTCAGCGCGAGCTTTACGCCGATTACCCTGCTAACCGAAGGTCCCCTGGTCATTGTCACCCGCAGCGATCTGGGCGCTGACAATGTCCAGGACCTGGTCCGCCTGGCTAAAAAAGCCGATAAAAAACTCACTTTTGCTTCATCCGGCAACGGACAGTCCACACATCTGTCTGCGGCGCTATTCAACTCCATGAGCGGGATCAATATGGTGCATGTGCCCTACAAAGGCAGTGCGCCAGCCATGACGGACCTGATTGGGGGACAGGTCGATGTCATGTTCAACACCCTTTTATCCTCTTTGCCTTATATCAAAGACGGGAAGCTCAAGGCGCTCGCTGTGACCGGTCAAAGCCGGTCAGCCGTACTGCCAGATGTACCCACGGTGGCCGAAAGCGGCCTTACCGGTTACTCGGCTACTGCATGGAACGGTCTGTTGGCGCCAAAAGGAACGCCAGTACAAGTGACTGACAAATTGAGTGCGGCATTAAAGTCGACGCTGGCGAATCGGCAAGTCCAGCAGACTTTTTCAGCCCAGGGCTTTAACGCGCGGTGGCTGAGTCCCGCGCAGTTTGCCACTTATCTGTCTGAAGAAATCAGCAAATGGAAAGACGTGGTCAACACTTCCGGGGCAACCGTTAATTGACACAAGGCACGTAATGACAACACTTCTATATCAAAGTGATCCCTCCCTGGCGGCATTGCTCAATCCATCCTCGGTTGCCATCATCGGCGCCTCCGACAATCCGGACAAGATTGGCGGGCGGCCGGTTTATTACATGAAAAAGCATGGATACAAGGGAAAAATATACCCGATCAATCCAACCCGTAACATCATTCAGGGAGAAAAATCCTGGGGATCCGTGCAGGATCTGCCCGAGGTCCCGGAGCTGGTCATCATAGCTGTTGCCGGCGAAGCAGCGGTCGACGCGGTCAAGGCATGCAGCAAACTGGGCGTGCCCGCTGCCATTGTCATTACAGCCGGATTTTCAGAGACCGGCCCGCAAGGCAAGCTTTTGCAGGATCGCATGACCGGCCTGGCGAGCGCACAAGGCATGCGTATCGTTGGCCCCAACTCACAAGGATTGGCAAATTTCGGCAATGGCGCGATTGCCTGTTTTTCCACCATGTTCCTGGAGATCGAACCAGGTGACGGGCCTGTCTCTGTGATCAGCCAGAGTGGCGGCATGAGCGCCATGATCTACGGTTTGCTGCGTAACAGGGGCATCGGTGTGCGCCACGTGCATGCCACCGGCAACGAAGCGGATATAACCGTAGGTCAGTTGGCCATGGCGTCGTTGCACGATCGTCAAATCAAATTGATTCTCATGTACCTGGAGTCGCTCCAGAATGCGGAAGAACTCGCTGCCGTCGCTGCCCTGGCAAAACGGCGTGGCGTTGCCCTTATCGCGATCAAGGCCGGCCATTCACCATCGGGCGCACAAGCGGCAGCCTCTCACACGGGGGCACTGGCCAATCAGGACAACACCATCGATGCTTTCTTTGAGCAACACGGTATTCTGCGGGCTCGCGATCCTCATGAGCTGGTGCGCTATGCCGAATTTATCTTGCGCAGCCCGCTGCCTGCCGGCAGGCAGACCGTGATCGTGAGCAATTCCGGCGCCAGTTGCGTTCTGGCCGCAGACGCAGCCGAAGACAACGGCCTGCGCGTTCTACCTCTGACCGCCGGCACCCAGGACAAGCTGTCCATGCACCTGTCCTCCTTTGCGACGACCCGCAATCCGGTCGACATCACAGCGGCGCTATTGTCAAACAATCGGCTTTTCGGACAGGTGCTCTCGTGTATAGGCAATGACCCAAAGGCAGACAGTTTCGTCATCGACATTCCCGTCGCCGGTCGTGGCTATGATGTTGCGACCTTTGCCGAAGATACCGAAAATTTTGTGTCAGATTCGCAAAAACCGGTGGTGGTGGTGGCATGGCAACCTGCCGTCGCACAGGCATTCAGGCAAAGGAATATTCCGGTTTTTGACGATGAAGAACAGGCAATGAGTACGCTTGCTGCCGCTCATCGGTTTCACGCTAGCCTGACGCGCAAAACCACCGACTGGTCGGCTATTGCAGACAAACCCATCGCGCTCGGCAGGAAAGGATCGATCCTGAGTGAAGCAGATAGTCTCGATATGCTCGCCAGCGTGGGTATTACCGTTGTGGACTATATACGCTGCACCGACGCTCACCAGGCTGTTGCCTATTGGCAAACCTGCAAGCACCCGGTTGTCATCAAGGCATGTTCGGAAAAAATACCGCATAAATCAGAGCATGGCCTGGTTGCGTTGGCGATCGATTCGGAAGCGAAAATTCGTGAAGTTTTTAACTCGCAGTCGGCAACGCTTGAAAACCTGGGTATCAGGGACAAACGCTGGGTTGTTGCACCGATGGAAAACGGTCTATTTGAATTTGCCGCAGGCGTGCATATGGATCCGGTATTCGGGCCGGTCATCATGGCAGGCAGGGGCGGTAAATTTATTGAAGCGCTGCAGGACGTCTTCGTATTGATCCCGCCGTTTTCCATGGGCGATGTCATGGACAAACTATGCACATTGCAGATTGCACCATTGCTGCAAGGGGTACGCGGCGATCCCCCTGCAGATATGCAGGCCTTTGCCGAACTGGTCGTCAAACTGGGCAAGTTTGCCATGACCCATTCTGCCAGCATCCGATCCATTGACATCAACCCCATCTTGATCCGGCCGCAAGGCCTGGGTGTGATTGCCGTCGATGCATTGATCGAATTTGCCTGACGGAGTTTGCCAGACGAAGACTGAGTATCAGTTGGTGACCTTCAGGTTCAGTTGCTGCACTGCCTTGATAATGCCCTGGGGGTTGCCCATCTGCGTTTGCATGACAAATGTCATGAGTTGCAAGGGTGGGTTGGGACTGGCCAGCACGCTCAGGCTCTTGGCCTCGTTCTTCATGAAACGGCTGACTGCGGTGCATACGCCTTCGGGATCCGCGATCCCCAAGGTAGGCGCCTGCTGACGGCAGTCGCTTTCCGATTTGGCCAGGCGGGCGTCGAACGCCTCTTTCTGTTGCGCTGTCGGCTGGCCCTCTACCGGCGCCACGCCCTGCTGCACCTTTACCACGCGCGGCATCAGGCCGGCGTCGTCAAACTTGATATTCAATAGCCGTATGGTGACGGGCGAGAGCGCACTGATCAGCAGCAGCGGATTGGATTTGAGCTCTTCTTCGCGGGTACGAACGGTGTTGACCAGCTCGACGATTTTATCGGCCTTGAGCACCAGGTTGATATTGCCCACCTCTGGCTGATTAAGGGTGACATCGTAGTCGGACGTATCTTGTTTTTCGTTCAGCGTGCCCTTGATCCGCCCGTCCAGCAAGGGCAGGCTGTCATAGCCCAGCTGGCCTGCCTTTTCCATTAACGCAGCGCGAAATGGGCTGCTGCCGGTTTCGTCAGCCAGGCCGGAGAAGGCAAAATCCACCTTCTTGTCGTCGCTGCTGGTCTGCAGATCATGCACCGTGACGTTTTTGATGGTAAAGAACTTTGCCGGATCGTCCTTGCGCACCACTTTGACCTCATGCAGGGAGGCATTGCCCAGTATGGACGCGTCCAGCGAGCCCCAGGTCACGTTATTCTGGATGTCGTTTTCGACCAGATAGGCGTTGAGTTTTTCCTCAATCTGGGTTTTGGCGTAGTAATTGGCGCCAAACCAGGCAGCCGCAGCGACCACAGCAATAGTACCAACGGCGAGTGTGAACTTCTTTGTTCCGGCCATTTTTTTTCCTTACGATTCGTTGAGCGGCGGCAAACCGCGTCTGACACCTGTGAGCCTGACACAGAATTGAAAAATCCGCTGTGGGCGCAAGCAGATTGTAACGGGTTTCGTTATCTACTGCAGTGTGGCGCACAGTCTTATGTCTTATATAAGACATTTGCTAATATAGCGCTAAACCCTTATAATGATAGACGAAAATCATTTCCCTCCTCCTCTATTTCAAGGGTCTTACCATGTTGGAATCCTATCGTCAGCACGCCGCAGAACGCGATGCGCTGGGCATCCCTCCGCTACCTCTTTCGGCAAAGCAAACGGCAGAACTCATAGAGCTGCTCAAGACGCCGCCAGCCGGGCAAGAGGCTTTTCTGCTTGATCTGATTACCCACCGCGTACCGGCCGGTGTTGACGATGCGGCCAAAGTCAAGGCGTCTTACCTGGCTGCCGTCGCCTTTGGTACAGAAAAATGTTCCCTGATTTCCGATGAAAAAGCCACCGAACTGCTCGGCACCATGCTGGGCGGCTACAACATCAGCCCGCTCGTTGATCTGCTGGACAACGAAAAACTGGGCACGATGGCTGCCGAAGCATTGAAAAAAACCTTACTGGTATTTGATGCATTCCACGATGTTCAGGAAAAAGCCGAAAAAGGCAACGCCAATGCCAAGGCTGTATTGCAAAGCTGGGCCGATGCCGAATGGTTCACCAGCCGCCCTGAAGTGCCGGAAAGCCTGACCATTACCGTTTTCAAAGTCACCGGCGAGACCAATACCGATGACCTGTCTCCGGCGCCCGACGCCTGGAGCCGCCCCGATATTCCGCTGCACGCCCTGGCCATGCTGAAAAACCCGCGCGAAGGCATTGAGCCTCAGGAACCGGGCAAAATCGGTCCCATCAGCCAGTTGAACGAACTCAAGGCAAAAGGCAATCTGGTTGCCTATGTCGGAGACGTCGTCGGTACCGGCTCTTCTCGTAAATCGGCAACCAACTCCGTCCTGTGGTTCACCGGCCAGGACATTCCTTTTGTGCCAAACAAACGCTTTGGCGGCGTCTGTCTGGGCAGCAAGATCGCCCCTATTTTCTACAACACAATGGAAGATGCCGGCGCGCTGCCGATCGAACTGGACGTCTCCGACATGAACATGGGCGATGTCGTGGAACTGCGCCCCTACGAAGGCAAAGCCCTGAAAGACGGCAAGGTAATTGCCCAATTCAAGGTCAAGTCCGAGGTGCTTTTTGACGAAGTGCGCGCCGGTGGCCGCATTCCTCTCATCATTGGACGTGGCCTGACTGCCAAGGCCCGTGAAACACTGGGTCTGCCTGCATCTACCCAGTTTCGCCTGCCGGTTGACCCTGCAGATTCAGGCAAAGGCTACACGCTGGCTCAAAAAATGGTCGGTCGTGCCTGTGGTCTTCCAGAAGGCACCGGTGTTCGCCCCGGTACATACTGTGAGCCGAAAATGACCTCGGTGGGCAGCCAGGATACAACCGGCCCCATGACCCGCGACGAGCTCAAGGATCTGGCCTGCCTGGGCTTCTCTGCAGATCTGGTCATGCAGTCTTTCTGCCACACCGCAGCCTATCCGAAACCCGTCGACGTCAAAACCCACCACGAACTGCCTGACTTTATCAGTGATCGCGGCGGTATTGCGCTGCGCCCCGGCGACGGTATCATCCACTCATGGCTCAATCGCATGCTGCTGCCCGATACCGTAGGTACTGGTGGTGATTCGCACACCCGCTTCCCGATTGGCATCAGCTTTCCCGCCGGTTCCGGCCTGGTCGCCTTTGCCGCAGCCACCGGCGTCATGCCGCTGGACATGCCCGAATCAGTGCTGGTGCGCTTCAAGGGCAAAATGCAGCCAGGCGTTACCCTGCGTGACCTGGTCAATGCCATTCCGCTGTATGCCATCAAGAATGATCTGCTGACTGTTGCAAAACAAGGCAAGAAAAACATTTTCTCCGGCCGCATCCTGGAAATCGAAGGTCTGCCCGATCTTAAAATCGAACAGGCATTCGAACTGTCAGATGCATCTGCAGAACGCTCTGCTGCCGGTTGTACCGTGCATCTGAACAAAGAACCCATTATCGAATATCTGAACAGCAATATCACATTGCTCAAATGGATGATCGCCAATGGCTACGAAGACGAGCGCTCTCTGGGCCGTCGCATCAAGGCCATGGAAGCCTGGCTTGCCAATCCGCAATTGCTCGAGCCTGATGCCAACGCCGAATACGCTGCGGTCATCGAAATCGACCTGGCCGATGTGCACGAGCCTATCGTTGCCTGCCCGAACGACCCGGACGACGTCAAAACCCTGTCGGATGTGGCCGGTGCAAAAATCGACGAAGTGTTTATCGGCAGCTGCATGACCAACATCGGACACTTCCGCGCCGCTTCCAAGTTGCTCGAAGGCAAACGCGATATCCCGGTAAAACTGTGGGTCGCCCCGCCGACCAAAATGGACCAGAAGCAGCTGACCGAAGAAGGCCACTATGGCGTACTTGGAGTGGCTGGTGCCCGCATGGAAATGCCGGGCTGCTCATTGTGCATGGGTAACCAGGCACAGGTTCGCGAAGGCGCTACCGTGATGTCTACCAGTACCCGTAACTTCCCCAACCGTCTGGGCAAGAACACCTTCGTATACCTGGGGTCAGCCGAACTGGCCGCTATCTGCTCACGTCTGGGCAAAATTCCGACTCGCGAAGAATACATGGCTGACATGGGCATTATCGACAAGAACAGCGAGAGCATTTATCGCTACATGAACTTCGACCAAATCGACGACTTCAAGGAAATCGCCGATTCTGTTGGCATCTGATGATTCTGTCGGCATCTGGTTACCATCACTCAGCCCTTCGGGGTTGAGCGACATGACACAGGTATCGGCCCTCGGGCGAAACCTGCGTCATGCATCCGGGCAACGAACCATTTAATGGTCCGGTGAAATAAGCCACACATGCAGATTAGATAACCAAGTCACAGAACAGACACGCCTGCGTGTCAATCACCCGGTACGCTGTACCGGGTTTTTTGTCTCATTTTTATGATGCCGTTTTGCAAGCCGCTTCACCGGCAAAACGCCAATGCTGTACCATTGCCCTGCTACGCCTGGACCCATTGACGATCATCTTTGATTCACGCTGTGGGAAGACACGCCAGCCCCCTGACCTTTTTCGGATTCGCTGCCATGCATCTTGATCACCCCATCCCCATTCTGCGCATTTTCTCCACCCCACTTGCCGAGACGTTCTATCTGGATTTCCTGGGCTTTGAAAAGCGCTGGGAGCATCGCTTTGCGCCCGATCTGCCGTTATACATGGAGATTGCCCGCGACAGCCTGGTACTGCACTTGAGCGAACACTTCGGCGATGGCACGCCCGGCAGCGCCGTTTTCCTGCCCATGGAAGGGATCCACACGCTGCAGCAAGACCTGATCAACAAAAAGGCGTCATTTGCACGCCCTGGCGTAACAAAAGAATCATGGGGTTTCACCATGAATATTTCGGATCCTTTCGGCAATCACCTGAGATTTTGCGAACAGCATCACGAACACAGCTGAGCTCACAGATTTACACCCGTCGCATGAAAATCCACGGGCCGGATCGGCCACCGGATACCCTTTACGGCGCGACCAAACTGCAACCCCGGCTAAGCGGTAAGCCTTCACTGGCGCTGTATTGGTGAGCCGGCCATAACAGTTTTGCGGCAAAAACCACCTTTGGCTCACAAATTCGGCACTTTTGCATCAATCGCTTGAAAAGCCGCGCCGGTGGTGGTGTAATCAACAGCATACTTTACCAGATAGACGCTTTATACGAATTAACAAAATTTCTATAAACATGTCTTTTACACAAGACTTGCGGTTCTGTATGGGTTAAAGCCATTCCTGTGATGCCGGGCTGTGCCATTGCGCAACCTGCGCCTCATCTATCAGTCCGAATAATTCCAACCGTCATTATGAACCGAGTTCCCTTTCAATTTTCCCAACGTGCTACGCAACTGACCAGCTCCGCCATCCGCGAGATCCTGAAAATTACCGAACGTCCTGATGTCACGTCATTTGCCGGCGGCCTGCCGTCACATCTGGGGTTTCCCACCGAACAGATCCGCGCCGCGTACGACAAGGTACTGTCTGAATCTCCCAAGGTGGCTTTGCAATATGGACCAACCGAAGGCTACCGGCCGCTGCGCGAATGGGTTGTCAGCGACTTCCAGGCGCGCGGCACGCAGATCGACGTGGACGAGGTGCTTATCGTTTCTGGTTCCCAGCAGGCGCTGGATCTGATCGGCAAACTGCTGATTGACCCAGGCAGCAAAGTGCTGGTGGAATCGCCAAGCTATCTGGGCGCGCTCCAGTCATTTTCTCTGTTTGAACCCGTCTATGAGCCGGTCGCTACCGACGATGGCGGCCTGATACCCGAAGACATCAGCGACCAGAAAGCCGACGGCGCCCGCTTTATATACTGCCTGCCAAACTTTCAGAATCCGACCGGCCGCACCATGGATCTGGAACGCCGCCAGGCGCTGGTAGAGCGCTGCGCCCGCCTGAACGTGCCCATTGTGGAAGACGATCCATACGGCGAGCTGCGCTACATGGGCGAACCGCTACCCGGACTGCTGCATCTGGGTCGCCAGGCCGGTGCGACCGTCTTGCGCATGGGCTCTTTCTCCAAGGTACTGGCGCCCGGCATGCGCCTGGGATACCTGGTTGCGCCTCGCGAAATCATTGCCAAATTGGTGCAAATCAAACAGGCAACCGATCTGCACACCGCCACGGTGACCCAAATGGCCGTGTACGAAACCATCAAGGACGGTTTCCTGAGCACGCACCTGCCCAAGGTGCGCGAACTGTATCGCAATCAGTGCCAGTACATGCTCGACGCCATGGACGAGCACTTTCCCAAGTCGGCCAAGTGGACCCGCCCCACCGGCGGCATGTTTATCTGGGTAAAAGTGGACGAAAAATTTGACACCACCCTGGCGCTGGCCCAGGCCGTTGAACAGTACAAAGTGGCCTATGTGCCGGGCGAACCTTTCTATCCCAATGTCGATGCGCCGAAAAACACGCTGCGCTTGAGTTTCGTGACCGTGACCGAAGAAAAGATCCGGGCCGGTATTGCCGATCTGGGTAAACTCTTCGCTGCGTGATGCGGTCAGTCAATTAAATTGAACTGTAATATCCAGAAAAGGCGGCTATCCTGTGGGGTAGCTGCCTTTTTTGTTGCCGGTCGCACAGCTAAAAAGGAGTAAAATGATCTACACTTAATACTGTTTGTGCGGAACCGCCCCGGAGATAAAAATGTCGTTAGCAAGCACCCTCAAAGAATTCAGAATCGGCAGCAACACTGCAAAATATTATTCCCTTCCCGAACTGGGCAAACAACTTGGCATTGACGTCCAGTCGCTGCCGGTTTCCATTCGGATTGTGCTTGAATCGGTATTGCGCAACTGCGATGGCAAGAAAATAACCGAAGAACATGTACGCCAGCTTGCCAACTGGCAACCGGTGGCCAAGCGCGAAGACGAAATCCCTTTTGTGGTTGCCCGAGTCGTTTTGCAAGACTTTACCGGCGTGCCCTTGCTGGCCGATCTTGCCGCCATGCGCGCGGTTGCCGACAAAATGGGCCGGGATCCAAAACGGATCGAACCACTGGTGCCGGTTGACCTGGTGGTGGACCACTCGGTCATGATCGACTATTTCGGCACCAAAAAAGCGCTGGATCTGAACATGAAAGTGGAGTTTCAGCGCAATCAGGAGCGCTACCAGTTCATGAAATGGGGCATGCAGGCCTTCGATACCTTCGGCGTCGTGCCTCCCGGGTTTGGTATTGTCCACCAGGTAAACCTTGAATACCTGGCCCGCGGCGTCTACCAGAAAGACAACGTTTACTATCCAGATTCTCTTGTGGGTACAGACAGCCACACGACCATGATCAATGGTATTGGCGTGGTGGCCTGGGGCGTGGGCGGTATCGAGGCAGAAGCCGCAATGCTTGGCCAGCCGGTGTATTTCCTCACACCCGACGTGATTGGGGTCGAGCTCACCGGTCAACTGCGCGGTGGCGTCACCGCGACTGATCTGGTACTCACGTTGACCGAAATGCTTCGCCGTGAAAAAGTCGTCGGAAAATTCGTGGAGTTCTGTGGCGAGGGCACAGCCACATTGTCGGTGACCAATCGCGCCACTATTGGCAACATGGCCCCGGAATACGGCGCCACCATGGGCTTTTTCCCGGTCGACGATCATACCATCGACTACTTCAAGGGCACCGGCCGCACCGAGCAGGAAGTGGCTGCGCTTGAAAATTATTTCAAGGCCCAGAACATGTATGGCATTCCCAAGGGCAAGGATATCCGCTATACCAAATTGCTGCATCTTGATCTGTCTACCGTGGCCCCGTCCTTGGCCGGCCCCAAGCGCCCGCAGGACCGTATTGAGATCGGCAACGTCAAGGATACCTTTGCCGACCTGTTCATCAAACCGGCCATCGAAAACGGCTTTAATCAGAGCCCTGAAAAATTCGAGCAGGTTTTCGAGACCAGCGCAGGCACCAGGCTCAAAAACGGCGATATCCTGATTGCGGCCATTACGTCCTGCACCAATACGTCCAATCCCAGTGTGATGCTGGCCGCGGGCCTGCTGGCCAAAAAAGCGGTGCAGGCCGGCATGAAAATCCCCAGCCATATTAAAACCTCGCTGGCGCCAGGCTCCCGCGTGGTCACCGAGTACCTGACTGCAACCGGCCTGCTGCCATACCTGGACAAGCTCGGGTTTGACGTGGCGGCCTACGGCTGCACCACCTGTATTGGCAATGCCGGTGACCTGTCAGCCGATATCAACCAGTCCATCACTGAAAACGATCTGGTCTGCGCCGCCGTTCTGTCCGGAAACCGCAACTTCGAAGCCCGGATCCATCCGAATATCAAGGCCAACTTCCTGGCCTCGCCTCCGCTGGTGGTCGCCTATGCCCTGGCTGGCACCATCAACAAAGACCTCATGACCGAGCCCGTTGGCAAAGGCAAGAACGGCGATGTGTGGCTCGGCGACATCTGGCCAAGCGAACAAGAGGTGCAGGAACTGCTGGCGGCCGCCATGCAGCCCGAGGTCTATCGCAAGAATTACGCCCAGGTCAAAGCCAACCCAGGCAAGCTCTGGGAAAACATCAAGGGCGTGACGGGAAATGTTTACAATTGGCCTGAATCTACTTATATAGCCAAACCACCGTTCTTTGACGCATTTGAAATGACGCCGTCACCCATGCCGCCAGTCAAAAATGCCCGGGCGCTGGGTATCTTTGGCGATTCGGTCACGACCGACCATATCTCGCCTGCCGGTTCCATCAAGGAAACCTCGCCTGCCGGCCGCTGGCTCAACGAGCACGGCATCATGAAAGCAGATTTCAACAGCTACGGGTCCCGCCGCGGTAACCACGAGATCATGATGCGCGGCACGTTTGCCAACGTACGTATCAAAAACCTGATGATTCCGCCACTGCCAACAGGCAGCCGCGTAGAAGGCGGAGAGACCCTGCACCAGCCCGGTGGCGAGCAGATGTCCATTTACGACGCCGCCATGAAATACATTCAGGATGGCGTGTCCACCGTGGTGTTCGGCGGTGAAGAATACGGCACCGGGTCCTCGCGCGACTGGGCCGCCAAGGGGACGCAGCTATTGGGCGTCAAGGCCGTCATTGCACGCAGTTTTGAGCGTATCCACCGCAGCAATCTGGTTGGCATGGGCGTGCTGCCGCTGCAGTTCAAGGACAACGACAGTGTCGATACACTGGGCATCACTGGCACCGAAACGTTCGATATCAGCGGGTTGGAAAACGGCATCAAGGCTCAGCAGGATGTCACGCTCACCATCCGTCGGGACGATGGCACCTCACAGGACGTCACCGTTCTGCTGCGTATCGATACCCCAATTGAAGTTGATTATTACCAGAACGGCGGTATTTTGCCGTTCGTACTGCGCCAGCTGCTTTGATAGACGCCAGGGTCCGCACCGTGCCGGGAAAACAGGCTGAGTCTTCTGCCACATGCCCCAGCACCGCCGGCCCGGGCGAACAAATGGTGTTTTGCCCGATCAGCGCCGCGGCGCGCGATCCTAACATGCTGTCCGGCCTGTCTTTTGAAGGCAGACCGGCAGCGCAACTACAAGTGTAATGAACCGGAAAAAACCAGCCAGCCTGCACGCCAGCGACCAACCGCTACTCGATTTATGCCTTGCCCTGAAGCAATCAGGCTGCATTGTTGAAGATCGTTATTGGGAAAATCTGATTCAGACCTCTCTTCTGGATATTTTCAAACAGAACCGCAAGAAGACGGTGGAACGACTGCTGGACCATTTATCCGATAGCGATTCCGAAACCCATGACATTCTGCTGGAAAATGCAGAGACGCTATCGGAGTCCTGCGAATGGGTCCATGAGGGCGTGACCTACGACTGCGTGTTCGTGGCCATCCCGGTCATCGCCTGGACCCGTTTCGAGATTCCCCTGCCCATCCTTGATGGCGCCGCACAACAAGCGCTCGGCACGCTGCTTGGTCAGCATATTGCCGCCAGTGATGTGCGGATGGCCATCCACCCGCAAATCCTCAGCGTCGATCAGATGCCCCGCTCGTTTACCGGCGTTTTCCAGTGGATGATGGCCATTACCGGCAAGGTTTTCGGCACGCATGTTCGCTCCGTTGTGCCGGTTGATGACCTGTCCGAAGACATGCAGTTAATGTCGGACAGCCGTTTCGTGCTGGCAGCCTTGTGCACACCGAAAGGCCAGCCGGTTTTCCGCTGGCAGCAAGCCCAGGGTCCGTTCAGCGAACAGCGCCAGGCTTGCCTTGAGAGCTGGCGTACCGCGGCGACGCCGCTGTTCCAGAAGCTGTTGCCGGCCTGCGGCATTGAACTCATGCTGCCCGACGCCTTTTATATTGCCAATCGCCAGGCTGACAAACGTATCCGATATGCGGCCATCACAGCGGCCACGCAATGGCTGCAAACTGTCTTTGACACCACGCCGGATGCCTTTCGCGCCACCGTTGCGCTGTATCAGGACGAGGCCTTGCGGGAGATCAGGATCGGCTTTACGCTGCTGCAATCGCATGAAGTGATTTACGGATGCCTGTGGCCGGTCTTTCCTGACGAGACCGAAGATCAGCAACTGGAGACCATCAACGATTTTGCCCAGCTCAATACGTTACTCGAACATCTGCAGAACAATGGCATCCGCCATATTACCTGCCTCAAGGAAGTGCTCGATGGCAGCAGCGATGTGTCGGACGAACCGTTATTTCCCAATCCGGCCGGGGAACTGATGCCCGTGATGATGCCTGACGTATCGGAGGATCCGATTGGACGCTTCCACTAAACACTCGGCTCCCGGCAACAAACCCCATATCGATATCTTCTGTCGGGTTGTCGACAATTTCGGCGATATCGGCGTGTGCTGGCGGCTTGCCCGTTCCCTGCACCTCGAATGGTCGGCACACGTCAGACTCTGGGTTGATGACCTGACGGTTTTTCGCCAGCTGGCCCCGGCGCTACAGCCTGAACTGGACGAACAACTGGTCGAGGACATCCGGATCATTCACTGGACTGACAATCAGACCGCGCATACGCCAGCACAGCTGGTGATCGAGGCATTCGCCTGCGATCCACCAGCCCAATACATTGACGCCATGCCGGGCCATACCAAGCTATGGCTCAATCTTGAATATCTGTCGGCCGAGTCCTGGACGGCGGGCTTTCACGCTCAACCTTCTCCGCAACGCAACGGCGTCACAAAGTATTTCTTCTTCCCGGGTTTTTCAGACCAGACCGGCGGGCTGATTGGCGAAGCCGGATTGAGCGAGCGTCGGCGCAGCTGGATGCATTCTTCAACAAAGAAAAAACAGTTTTTGCAACGCCTTGGCCTGCCGCAAGCCCAGGCCTATCTGCAAGCTGACACGCTTTTTGTCAGTCTGTTTTGCTATGCCTCGGCCCCCTATCGCAGCCTGCTGCATGCCCTGCGAAAATCACGCAGACCTGTGGTGCTACTGGTACCCCAGTCAGTGTTGCCCCAGCTGGAACGCGATGCCACTACCCAATTGCATGGCGCTGTTTCAATTCCCGATACTGGTATGGGCAACGCCCCCGCCTCCTCGCCAGATGCCGTGCCCGAGGCAGCACCCGAGGCGATGGCGCAGGCCAAAAGCCCTGCCGCTACAGAAGACGACGCTGCGCAGGGGCAGCAGACACCGCTGCCCGGCGTTACGCTTTTGCGCATCCCTTTTCTGCCCCAGGACGAATACGACCAATTATTATGGCTGTGCGATCTGAACTTTGTGCGCGGCGAAGACAGTTTTGTCCGGGCCATCTGGTCCCGCAAACCCTTTCTATGGCAAATATACGAGCAGAGTGACGATACTCATCTGAAAAAGCTGCAGGCATGGCTGGCGCTTTTTCCCGGGCATGAAGAGACCAAAGCCATGATGCGCAGCTGGAATTCGCCCTCCAGGCATGCCTATTTCACCAATCAGCTTACGGCTTTGCTTAACACGCCCGGGCAATTGGATAGCTGGCGCAGAAGCTGTCGCACATTTGCCGAAAATTTGTCTAAAAACAAGACATTATCGGAATCCATCCGGATTTTTTATGAAAATACCGCCAACTCAGGCTAAAATCATACTTTTTTCCGCCGGCGTCCGCGTTCAAGCACCACACCTGCCAGGTCTGCAGCGGAATCTGCCACATCCATTCCATCCGGAGCATATTTAATGAAAACCGCACAAGAACTGCGCGTAGGTAACGTCGTCATGGTGGGCACCGAACCCCTGGTCGTGCAAAGAGCTGAATACAACAAATCCGGCCGTAACTCCGCTGTTGTCAAACTCAAATTCAAAAACCTGCTGACAGGATCAGGCAGCGAACAGGTTTCCAAAGCAGACGAGAAATTCGAAATTGTCATGCTGGAAAAGAAAGAATGCACCTATTCGTATTTCGCAGATCCCATGTACGTTTTCATGGACGAAGAATACAACCAGTACGAAGTCGAAGCCGAGAGCATGACCGACGCACTGAACTATCTGGAAGAAGGCATGACCGTTGAAGTCGTGTTCTACGAAGGCCGTGCCATTTCTGTAGAACTGCCTACGATCATTGTTCGTGAAATCACCTATACCGAGCCTGCTGTCAAGGGCGACACTTCAGGCAAAGTGCTGAAACCGGCCACAATCAGTACCGGTTACAATCTGGCCGTACCGCTGTTCTGCAATATCGGCGATAAAATCGAAATCGACACACGCACCAACGAATACCGCAGTCGTGTCATGTAATGATGCATAATCGGGCCCGGCGAGTTTTCTACGAACATCGCAAGCCCTATTATGAGAGAGCCCGCCAGCCCGGCTGATCACATCAGCAGGCCAGGCGGGCTTTTTTTCATCTTATCAAAGCGTGTGCGGCAGCCTGTCCGCAACACGGGGCTGCTCCCAGTACAAGTAACAAGCGGCTTGTCAGGAATGATATCCGAGCATGGTCCCCACGGCCGCTCCTCGAGGCTGGTGGCCGATATAGCGACACTGGTAGGGCGTCACCGATATAGCGCCCATCAATATTGCAATCTCAGTCCCGGAAATTGTTGAAGCTTAACGGCGCATCGGCCACTTCCTTTTTCAGCAGGGCAATGACGTCTTGCAGCACATCGCGCTTGGCGCCGGTGACCCTGACGGTATCGCCCTGGATGCTTGCCTGCACCTTCAGTTTGCTGTCTTTAATAATACGCACGATTTTCTTGGCCAGATCTCCGGTCACGCCTTTCTTGATGGTATTGAACTGCTTGAGCTTGTCACCGGAAATTTTCTCTTGCTTGCCTTTTTCCAGAAACCGAAGATCCACATTGCGCTTGGCCAGTTTATTGAGCAGCACTTCACGCACCTGCCCCACCTTGAAATCATCATCGGCGTAAATCACCAGCTCAAGATCTTTCTGCTCGATGCGGGCATCGGACCCTTTAAAATCGAAACGGGTGGAAACTTCTTTGTTGGCCTGATCGACTGCGTTGCGCACCTCTGTCATTTCGGCTTCACTGACCACGTCAAAACTTGGCATCCATCTCTCCATCTATTGAAATTAAAGGTTATTCTACGCGTCCTGTCACGCTGTTTCAATGAAACAGCGCCGCAATCGCGAACGTAAATATTTATAAAAACCAGCAAATACTGACTGCAATATGACACTCAAACTTGGTAGACTTGGTCTGAGCATTGATAGATGTCGATTGATCTGACTCGGTTTGACCGCTATCGGTCCCCACCATTGAATAAGGATACCCCATCATGAGTGCACTTAATATACTTGAATCCCTGCTCAGCGCCGGCAAATCAGCAATGAGCCAGGCTGGATCATCAGTAAAAAATGCCACATCCGGCGACAAGTCACTGCTGTCCGACGGTGACAAAACAGCCCTGAGTGCAGGTGTATTAGGCATGCTGGTGGGGCACAAAGCCAACAGCAATCTGGCAACCTACGGCGGGTTGGCCGCGCTGGGCACAGTGGCATATCGTGCCTACCAGCGTTGGCAGGCAAACCAGTCTGACCGCCAGCCTGAAATGCAGGCATCTGCCCCAACCGCTGCAGCTGCCCAGCCACCGACACCCATCAATCAATTGCCGGCAGCGCAGGCCGAAGTGCAAAGCAAGGCCATTCTGACCGCCATGATTGCCGCCGCCAAGGCCGATGGCCACATCGAAGAAAACGAGCAGACCATCCTGGACCAGTATTTCAGCAAAATGAGCACGCCGGAAGAACAGGCATGGCTCAAGGCCGAACTGGCCAAACCGGTGGATCCGGTTGCGATCGCCAGCCTGGCAACAGATCCCCACCTGGCATCGCAAATGTATGCCATCAGCGTGTCCATTATTGACAGCACGAACTTCATGGAAAAAGCGTATCTGGATGAGCTGGCCAAGCAACTTGACCTGACGCCGGAACTCAAGACGGAACTTGAAACCCAGGTTGCCAAGGCTTAAGACATTTTTGGCCGGCAAAAGTGGCAACTGAACAGCGCCAAATAAATCCTGGCCAGTCAAAATATATCCTGACCGGTCAATAAGCCGGCCATCCAGGCAAGAACGGCTCGCCTATAACTACTCGCTACTACTCGTTAGCGGCGCGGCCGTTTTCCCTTTCACCTGCTTGCAAGGTCAGCCTGCGCGAAACCGCAAGGGGCTCAAAAGCCCGGGATCCACCCCCTGAACCAGCAAATCGTCCGGTACGGGCTCGTTCAAGGCCATTGCAACGGCCAGGCGGGAGACGCCGTCTGAAGATTGAATACCATAGCCGCCCTGCCCGGCTAGCCAGAAAAACCCTTCTTGCGCAGGATCCCATCCAATAACAAGGTTGCCGTCCGGCGCGAAACTGCGCAAGCCTGCCCAAACGTGCGTAGGCCTGCGAATCTGCAAGGTCGTTGCCTGCTCAATGTAATAAATGCCAGTTGCAATATCCAGCTCTTCGGCCACAACATCCTGTGGCTCCACATCATCCGCATTTGCAGGCGAACCCAGCAACTGACCGGCATCTGGCTTGAAATAATAGGTCTCTTCAATATCGCAAACCATGGGTAACGTCTCCAGGCTCAGCCCTTCGGGCGGAGTGAAGGTAAATGCACTGCGCCGACGTGGTTGAATCCCAACGGCCTGCACGCCGCAAGCCTGTGCAACAACATCGGCCCAGGCGCCGGCGGCATTGACAACGTGACGGGCGCGAAATTGCCTGCCGTCAGCACTCTCAAGGATCCAGACCCCGTCCTGCCGTCGACCCTGGCGAATGTCCACAGAGAAAGCCAGCTCGACGCCGTTGCGCTTCATTCCTTTCAGGTACCCCTGGTGCAAAGCGTCAACATCGATATCTTCTGCGTCTCGCTCATAAATGCCGCCGTATAGATCATCCGGTTTCATACACGGCACGCGCTCAAGGACCTGCGCCGCACTCAGCCATTCGACATTCGGAGCGCGGGCAAGCAGCTCACGATAGGTGCTGTCAAGAATCTCTTTTTGCGCATGGGTTGCCACATAGATGCAGCCCCTGGAATGCAGCACCGGATGTTCGGAAAAACCACTGGATTGGGCTTTCTCGAAAAATGACCGACAGGCGCGGGTTAGCGCCTGCAGTTGCGGTGGCCCGTAGGTTTCAATGAACATGGCGGCCGAGCGCCCCGTTGAATGGTATCCAGCATGCGCCTCTCGCTCGAGCACCAGAATCGTGCCGGGTCGCTGCGACAGCTGATATGCGAAAGAGGCGCCGGCAATCCCGGATCCGATAACAATATAGTCAAACACTGCTGCATTACTCAAAATCTTCCTCCGCTTCGTTGGCCGATGGCTGCTGTTTTTGTCGCCAGCGCATCGTTACCGTGCCGTGTCTGGCCGGGTAACGCCAGACCGAACACACCCTAAGATATTATGAATGAGATTAACCATAAAAGCACGCTCACCCCATGGATCGCACGGGGATTTACAGCCAACCGGTCTTGCGAAACTGACGAAACAGCAGGCCGCAAATCAGGAACATCAACAGCATGATCAACGGATAGCCGTAGGTCCAGTTCAATTCCGGCATATTGGTAAAGTTCATGCCATAGATCCCGGCAATGGCGGTAGGTACGGCCAGAATCGCGGCCCAGGAAGCCAGTTTTTTGGTAATGTCGGTCTGGTGCGCCTGGGCAATCATCTGGCTGGCTTCAAAGGCAAAGGCCAGCGATTCGCGCAAGGCGTTCATCTGGTCATCAATCCGCGCCACCCGGTCGGCCACGATACGATAATAACCCTGTGAGTCCTGCTCCACAAAGGTCAGATTGACCACCGACATACGGGTGCAGATTTCAATGACAGGTGCAATGGAGGTATGCACGCGCAATAAATCACGCCGCATCTTGTAGAGCTTGCGCACATCGGATTCGCGAAAACCATGCAGAATCATTTTCTGCTCCAGCTGTTCTACGTCGACTTCGAAACTGCCGGCCAGCGCCAGATAGCTATCTGCGAGCCCATCCAGTATTTCAGCCACCACGAAGTCACTTCCCCGGGCAATCAATTCCGGCGAGCCTTCCAGGCGCTTGCGCAAAGGCGTATTGGTCATTGCTTCGCCCCGCCTGACGGTAAGGATAAAGCTCTGCCCGAAAATCATCTGCATCTCGCCATAGACAATTTTCTTGTTTTCACGCGAGATGGTAACGGCGACAATCAGAATATAGTCGCCATAGTCGATCACTTTCGGACGGTAATGACGCTTGACGATTTCCTTGGTCGCCAGCTTGCTGAAAGACAGATTCTTACAGGTCATGCGCAATTCTTCGTCAGACGGATCCTTCAGGCCCGTCCATAGCAAGTGATCTGCATCGCGCTTGTAACCGGAGATGTTTTCAGGTGCAATAACGGCGTGAAGTTGACCGCGAACGTACTCCACAGAAGCCACTACGCCTGAGCTGCTATCAACGCTGGCGGTTTTGGCGTCTGCAGTGGCTCCCGTCTTCTTTTGCGGGGCGCCGGAGGCATCGGCTGTAGCGGCGTTATCGCCGGCGACAACGCCGGCCCGCCCGCCCGCCTTGTTCCCCTGATTGTCGGCTAGCTGAGCGCCCGTGTTGTTGCCAGCCTGGCCTGCAGAGGCCGTGGCGCCTTCCTGATCTTGCACATTTTCCCGGGGGCCGGCAGGCCCCACGCTTTCATTGCTTTTTTCGCTGGCCTCGGTTTTTTTTTCATCTTCCATAACAGACTCCCTGCAGATTGGCGATGATACCATTTTTACCTTACACCCGCGTTTACGGCAAATGCAAGCGATCTCAGGGGCAAAACCCGGTATAGTCAACCAGCCCGCGGGTGATGATCATGCGTTGTACTTCGCTGGTTCCCTCGTAAATCTGGGTAATGCGGGCGTCGCGGTAATAGCGCTGCACCGGATAGTCTTCAAGATAGCCATAGCCACCGTGAATCTGAATCGCCTGCGAGCAGACCTTCTCGGCCATCTCCGAAGCAAACAGCTTGGCCTGAGACGCTTCGGACAAACAGGCAATACCTTTGTCCTTCAAGGACGCCGCATGCAATACCATCAGCCGTGCAGCGTTGACCTGGGTATGCATATCTGCCAGCATATTGGCGATACTCTGGTGTTTGATCAGCGGTTCATTGAACTGAACACGGTCTTTGGCGTAAGCAATGGCGGCCTCAAGCGCAGCACGCGCAATACCCACCGCCTGAGCCCCGATACCGATACGTCCGTTTTCCAGATTCGACAGTGCAATCGATAAGCCCCGGCCACGTTCGCCAAGCAGATTCTCCTGGCTGATCGCACAGTTCTCAAGCGTGATGGCGCAGGTATCCGATCCGCGGATACCCAGTTTGCTTTCCACCCGGTTCACAATAAACCCCGGCGTGTCGGTCGGCACCAGAAAAGCGGAAATGCCGCGCTTGCCCTGGTCCGGATCGGTCACCGCAAAAACGATCGCCAGCTTGGCGCGCTTGCCATTGGTAACGAACTGCTTGGCGCCGTTGAGTACCCACTTGCCATCTTGCAACTGAGCGCGGGTTTTCAGGTTGTGCGCCTCAGACCCCGCCTGCGGTTCAGTCAGACAGAAGCAGGAAATGGCGCGACCGCTAGCCAGTTCGGACAGCCATTGCTTTTTCTGGGTGTCATTGCCGCTGTTGAGCAACGTTCCACAACCAACAGAGCAGTGAACTGACACCAGCGTGCCGGTTGCCGCATCGGCAGCGGATATTTCCTCCAGCGCCAGCGCATACGACACGTAATCGGTTTTCGATCCGCCCCACTCCTCAGGTACGACCATGCCCAGCAGGCCAAGATCTCCCATGCGACGCAATACATCATCATCAATCCAGCCGGCAGCTTCCCAGGCGGCAGCGTGCGGCGCGATTTCCTGCTGGGAAAAGTCGCGCGCCATATCGCGGATCATGCGCTGTTCTTCGCTGAGCGCCGTGTCGAATGTGCTCATTTCTCAACCTTTCCCATAGACTGGATGATGGCGGAAAAATCCAGATGACCATTGCCTTGTGCGCTGAAAGTCTGATACAACTGCTGCGCCGTTGCACCCATGACCACCGGCACTTTGGCCGCGCGGGCCGCTTCGGTGGCCAACCCCAGGTCCTTGAGCATCAGGTCAGCCCCAAAGCCGCCGGCATAGCCTTTGGATGCCGGCGCTGTTTCAACCACGTCCGGCCAGGGATTATAGACTTCGGTGCTCCAGCAACGGCCGGACGAAGTATTGATGATGCCGGCCAATACTTTGGGATCCATGCCCAGCGACACGCCAAGACTCATGGCCTCGGCCGCGCCGATCATGGAAATGCCCAACAGCATATTGTTGGCAACCTTGGCAACCTGCCCGTTGCCGGCTCCGCCGCAATGGACGATATTCTTGCCCATTTGTTCCAGGATCGGCCGGGCCTTGTCAAAGGCAGCCTGTTCTGCGCCAACCATAAATGTCAGCGTACCGGCCTTGGCGCCTACGGTGCCGCCGGAGACCGGCGCATCCAGCATGGCATTGCCTTGCCGCTGCGCCGCGGCAGCCACCTCGCGCGACGTTTGTGGATCGATGGTGGAAGAGTCTATTAACAGCACGCTCGGATCGACCGCAGCCAGTACCCCGTCCTCTCCCAGATAGACCTTGCGGACATGCACCGAGGCGGGCAGCATGGTAATGAGCACCTCGGGGCGGGCGGCCGCCACCTCCCGAGGTGATGCCGCCGAGGTGGCGCCTGCCTGGACCAGCTCGGCCACGGCAGAGGCGACCAGATCAAACACCTGCAGCTGATGGCCCGCCTTGAGCAGATTCAGCGCCATTGGCGCGCCCATATTACCCAGCCCGATAAAACCGATATTCATTGCTGTCTCCATTATTTTTTGTCTGGCACAGGAAGGACCACCGCCCCGCCAGTGACCTGGACAATATTGCCTGTGGCCGGCCACGTCCCACACTGTGGGTGGTGATGCTGCGACCGACCGTGAACTCATTAAACGAAAATGTCGATACCGCAAGATACTGCGAAATGGTCTTTCAGAATGTCATTTATAAGACGTTCTGCAGCCGTGTCGGCGCGCGGCGTCGTTCCTGTCTACACAACCCGCGATATCACCTGCCCCGTTTCAAAGAACCGGTCAAGGTTATCGACCACGCGTTGGCTCATTTTCAGACGGGTTTCCACGGTCGCGCTGGCCGAATGCGGCATCAGCGTCACGCGCTCGTGCTCGCGCAGCGCCGACGGCACGTCCGGCTCGTGTTCGAACACATCCAGTGCGGCAAAACCCAGCTTGTCCTGCTGCAGCAACTCGATCATTGCCGCCTCGTCGATCACCGTACCCCGGGAGACATTGACAACCGTCCCCTTGCGTCCCAGGGCAAGCAGCACCTCCCGATTGATCAGATGATGCGTGGAGGGGCCGCCCACACATGTGAGCACAAGATAATCGGCCCACTCGGCCAGCCCCGTCAGCGAGGCTTCATAGCCATACGATACATCATCGCGCGCCTTGCGATTATGGTAGCGGATCTCGCAATCAAAACCGGCTAGCCGGCGCGCCACTTCCACTCCGATACCGCCCAGGCCCACAATGCCCACATTCTTGCCGGATACGCTCTGCGCCAGCGGAAACTGGCCCTCTACCGGCCAGCGCCCTTCGCGCACATAACGATCGCCCCAGACCAGTTGTCGGGCGCTGCCCAGCAGCAGACAAACCGCCAGATCGGCAACACACGCATTCAGGACATCCGGCGTATTGCCCAGTTGTATGCCTCTTTTTTTCAGCTCACCGGCGTCAATCGTGTCGTATCCCACGCCAAAACTGCTGACCACGCCCAGATCAGGCAGGCTGTCCAACCATTCATTCTTCAGTCCGTGCCCGGCAGTGGTCACCAGGCCGCGCACGCCCTTGCCATGTTCCGCCAAAAACGCCTGCGGATCTGCTTGCTCCCACAAGGCCAGCACCTCGTAGCTCTCCCGCAGATGACTATTGACCAGTTGTGTGCCGCTGGCGACCTGGACGATTTTTGTTTTTGCCATGATATCCTCCTCAAAAAACATTGTTTATGTTCACTGAAAAAGAGAATACCACGCCTGTGATCACGTGACATGCCCGGGCCGGGTGCAGGGTGCGCTTAACAAAAGAGGCATGACGGATTGGTCTGAAGGGATGGTCCTGGAATGCGCTTAACGGGACGATCTGAATGACGCAATGCCACGGCAGGCGGGCTTTTTCCAGAATAAATATTTGACTCGTTGTAGAATAATGGGTTACTCCCGATCTCGGGCAACTTTTATTGCAAATTCGATGTCTCTCATAGTCCACAAATACGGCGGAACCTCCATGGGCTCCGTTGAACGAATCAAGAATGTTGCGAAACGCGTGGCCAAGTGGCACAACGCCGGCCATCAGGTCGTGGTTGTGCCCTCGGCCATGTCCGGTGAAACCAATCGCCTGCTGGGGCTGGCCAAGGAAATTTCCGAATTGCCCGACGGTCGTGAACTTGACATGCTCGCCGCGACCGGCGAACAGGCAAGCAGCGCCCTGCTCGCCCTGGCCCTGCAGGCCGAAGGCATCAAGGCCCGCAGTTTCACCGGCTGGCAAGTGCCTGTGAAAACAGATTCCTCTTTTACCAAGGCTCGCATCAAGTCCATAGACGACAAACGCGTCAAGGCCGAGCTCGATAATGGCCGGGTCGTCATCGTCACCGGTTTCCAGGGCATTGACCCTGACGGTCATATCACGACGCTGGGTCGCGGCGGCTCCGATACGTCGGCTGTTGCCATTGCCGCTGCGGTCGGCGCCGACGAGTGCCTGATCTATACAGATGTCGATGGCGTCTACACCACCGATCCGCGCGTGGTGCCCGAAGCCCGGCGCCTGTCTGTCATCTCCTTTGAAGAAATGCTGGAAATGGCATCGCTGGGCTCCAAAGTCCTGCAAATCCGTTCAGTCGAGTTTGCCGGCAAATACAAGGTGCCGTTGCGCGTCATGTCATCGCTCACCGACCCTGCAATTGCCCTGCAGGAAGAGAAAAATTCAGGAACATTAATTACCTTTGAGGAAGATTCAAAAATGGAATCCGCTGTCATTTCCGGTATCGCGTTCAGCCGCGACGAAGCCAAACTGACGTTGCTGGGTGTACCTGACAAGCCCGGCGTTGCCTATGCCATTCTGGGGCCCGTTGCCAAAGCCAACATCGACGTCGACATGATCATCCAGAACCAGTCTGTCGATGGCACCACCGACTTTTCCTTTACGGTGAACCGCGCCGAATTCAAACGGGCGACGGAACTGCTGACCGACACCATCCTGCCCGCAGTCGGCGCCCGCGAAGTGCTGACCGACGACAAGGTGTGCAAAGTGTCTATCGTGGGTATCGGCATGCGCTCACACGCCGGCGTCGCCAGCCAGATGTTCAGCACGCTGGCCAAGGAAGGCGTCAACATCCAGATGATCAGCACCAGCGAAATCAAGACCTCGGTTCTGATTGACGACAAATACATGGAACTGGCCGTGCGCGCCCTGCACAAAGCCTTTGGCCTGGACCAGGAAGTCGAACAGGCCTGATCGTGGCTCAATGGCCGGGGCAACAGCAGGTTTGGGGGCAGCAAGCGTGCCAGGCAATAGCGCTGCTGCCACACCCCGGTAAATTTTCCGCTAGTTGCTGCCCTTTTGAGCAAATTTTGTGGCGGCCGCGACAAAAATCGTGTTAGAATCTCGGATTGTTCGGAGACGTGGCCGAGAGGCTGAAGGCACTTCCCTGCTAAGGAAGCATGTGGGCTAAAACCTGCATCGAGGGTTCGAATCCCTCCGTCTCCGCCAAAAACACTTAAAAGCCCTTGAATTTCAAGGGCTTTTTCATTTTTCACGGCGCGATGATCGGTCCCATGGACCAGCCGCCGCGCTTTGGCCGTACCATATGGCCCTTTATCTTCGGCCCTTTATCTTCAGCCACCTATCCGCAGACCTTTATCTGCAAACCTCGGGGGTTATAGCGCATACGAAGTTGCTGCCCACCCCCAAGCGGGATGTCCTGCGACCCGGTCTTTACCGAGCAGCAAGAACCTGCCCTATCGTTTGATACGCTGCCTGCAACTGTGCCGGGCTGGTTACATAGGGCGGCAACACATACACTGTCTGGCCAATGGGACGAATCAACAAGCCTTTTTCCAGAAAGCGCTGGTGCAGCTGTCCTGCCGACTGCGGATATGACTGCGGCAAATCAAAGGCAGCAATGGTTCCGGTAATCCGAGGGCGCAGTATCGCCGGCACGGCCTGTTGCAGCAGTTGCAATCCCTCATGATGACATTGCGGCAGTACCTGCAGTGCGCTCGACGTTTCATCGGTAATTAGCAAAGCCATTGCCGCGACGGCGGCGGCGCAGGCCAGCGGATTGGCTGTATAGGAATGTCCGTGAGAAAACGCCCGGTCAGCCTGCTCAGATAAAAAGGCCTCGTAGATATGGTCGCCCGTTATGGTTAATGCCAGCGGAAGAAAACCGCCTGTTATCCCCTTGGACACGCATAAAAAATCCGGCACTGCGCCTGTCTGCTCAAATGCAAAGCGGGTGCCGGTGCGGCCGAATCCGGTCATGACTTCATCGAAGATCACCAGCGTGTCGTGCGCACGGGCCAGTGCGCATGCCTTAGCAACAAATTGCGGCCGGCACATACGCATCCCTGCTGCCCCCTGCACCAGCGGTTCCATGATCATGGCCGCGACCTGGCCTGCATGTCGTATCAGTGCGGCTTCCAGTGCTGCAAGCGCTGCCTGCTCCCGGGCCTGTACCTCTTGGTCATTCCACCAAGTATCCGGAAAAGGTACCGCCACCGACTCGAAAAACAGCGAACGGAATTGATCGTGATAGCCGCAATGCGCGCCAACTGACATTGCGCCAAAGGTGTCGCCATGGTACCCACCTTCAAAGCCGATAAACAGCTTGCGCTCCTGTCCATGCGCATTTTTCCAGTACTGGTGCGCCATTTTCAGTGCAACTTCAACGGCCGTCGACCCATTATCGGAAAAAAAGAACTTGCGCAATTTTTCAGGCAGCATGGCACTGAGCGCCTCACACAGTTGCACGGCAGGCTCATGGGTGCAACCGGCGAACAGCACATGCTCCAGCCTGTTTGCCTGCGCGGCAATACTTTGCGCAATGTGCGGGCAGCCATGCCCGAACAGGTTCACCCACCAACTCGATACCAGATCAAGATAGGCATTATTATCCGTATCGTAAAGCCATGGTCCGCGCCCATGCGAGACCGGCAGGCGTGGCGCGGCGGTTTGTTCCTGAGTGAACGGATGCCACACCAGCGCCTTGTCCCGTTCCGCCAGCGTGCGGTTCTTTCTTGCGTTCATTCTTGCACTCCCAAAGCATGTTTAAGCGCCGACGTCGGCGCGATTTGCATCAAGGTAGATGCACTGACTCCGGCAGACAGCACCGGAATGTGCTGCAGCACGGGCACACTGCCATAGTCTGCAATTGTGTCCGCAGTCATATCGCATGGCGGGCCGTTCAGTATGACGCCCAGCACAGCAATACCCCGCAAGCGCAAGGCCTGCAAAGTAAGCAGCGTATGGTTAAGCGTTCCCAGCCTGGTCGAAGCCACCACCAGCACAGGAAGAGCCAGCCAGGCGATCAGATCGATCATCAGGCATCCCGCGCCCAGCGGGACCATGACGCCGCCGGCGCCCTCCACCACCAGCCGTTGCGCGTCAGGCAGGCGGATGTTGTCCAACGCAAGCTGCCTGCCCTCCAGCCGGGCGGCGTAATGGGGTGACGCCGGCTCGTGCAGCCGGTATGTTTCCGGGTAAGTATGACAACCGGCATGGATCTTCACCCACTCGCTATCGGTCATCGGCAGCAAGCCTGCCTGCACCGGCTTGAAATAGTCAAACCCAAAATGCCGGCATAGCCAGGCCGACACCAGCGTCTTGCCCACATCGGTATCGATTCCAGTGACAAAAATACGCATGATCAACCCCTTGTCGCTGGACGGGACAAGTGCTGCACAATGGCCTGGGCCAGCTGGTTCACGCTATCGCTATCATGAAGCGCATTGATGGCAATACGCAATCGGGAAGTACCAGTCGGTACGGTGGGCGGTCGGATCGCTGACACCATCATGCCTTCTTCCAGCAGCACTTTCTTCAATGCCAGCGTGTCGGATTCATCTCCCAGACATACTGGCACGATATTGGTGCCATCGCCCATGACGGTTATGCCGCGAGCACGCAACAGCTGGCGCAGCAAATCGGCCATGGCAAATACCTGCTGGCGTTGGGCAGCAAGCGCCGGGACCATGCTCCATGCCTTAGCTGCCGCCGCCACGCTCATGGGCGACGGCGCCGTTGAATAAATGAAGCCGGCCGTTCTGTTCAACATGAATTGCTGCATGATCGTATTGCAGGCAATGTATGCTCCGGCGCCACCGATAGCCTTGCTGAATGTCCCCATCACCATATGCGGCACCGGGGACAAATCAACTGTCGTGGACAGGCCATAGCCTTGCGGGCCATACAAACCTGTCGCATGCGCTTCATCCAGATACAGAAAACAGTTGTAGCTGGCGGCAATATCGACCACATCCGCAATGGGCAACAGGTCCGCTTCCATCCCGTGAACGGTTTCAGTCACGATAAACGCGGGCCGGGACGCCACTCGATACTTTTGCAACTGACGGCGCAGGTCGGCCATGTCGTTGCGCTCGAACAGCACATATTCCGCCCCGGATAAAAACATCGCGTTATAAAGACTTGAATGATTGAGTCTGTCGAAAAAAACAATGGGTGCCGCCGGCAGGACCCGCTGGCTCAGCAGACTGGCCAGTACGGTCATATTGGCCTGATAACCCGAACTGAATATAAGGGCCGCCTCGGTATGCTTGCTCTGGGCGATCTGCCTTTCAAAGGATTCAATCAGACTGTAGTTTCCGGACAGCAATCGGGAACCAGTTGAACCGGCACCGCATTGCCTGGCAGCTTCAATCGCGGCGTTCACAACATCGGGATGGGTAGCCAGGCCGAGATAGTCGTTACTGGAAAAGTCGAGCGAGACCGGAAGATCCACTTGCGGCAACGCGCGCAGCCGGCTTTTAGCGGCCTGCTCAACACAATACTGATCGTAAAAATGATACATGGGGCGACACCTGAATATTTGTCGCAAACATGAGGCTCCCAGCATCAACCGGGCATATGCGACGTTCAACCCCTATTCTAAAAAGAAGGCTTTGCAAATGAAATTTTAATAAATTGAAAAATAGGCGCAAAATAACAGACGAACAGTGATGTTGCGCAAAAATAGTCACCTAGCCTGATGAATGTCCGCCATCGGGAAACCCCAAGCGAGCGCAATCGCGGGCGCCGGTTGCCTGGCAAGTGCCACGCAAACCTATTTTTATATGCGTTGCGCGTCTCTTGCATCTTACCCGCGAACATCACTTCGTATAATGCACATAGCACCGCAGCTTGCGAACCCCTGACCGGCATCCCACTTTGAATCAGACTGTCATGTACAACCCCTCCCACTTTCGCGTTGCCGACTCCGAGGCAATTGCAGATTTGATACGCCGCCATCCGCTGGGACTGCTTATCTCCCAGAGCCCCGGAGGCGTCCAGGCCAGCCCGATCCCGTTTCTGTACTTCCCCGAAGAGGGCGAGCACGGCATATTGCGGGCACATATGGCGCGGGCCAACCCGCATTGGAAATTATTGACGGCTGATCATGCCTGTCTAGTTGTGTTCCAGGGCGAACAGGGGTACATCTCGCCATCCTGGTATGCAAGCAAGGCAACGACCCACCAGGTTGTCCCCACCTGGAATTATGTCATGGTGCAAATGCGAGGCACCCTAGCCACCACAGATGACGCCGACTGGCTGCAAAGCCAGATCAGCGCCTTAACCCGCATGCAGGAAACCGGCAGGCCTGCTCCGTGGCAAGTAACAGATGCGCCAGCCGATTTTATCGACCGACAAAAGCGCGCCATCGTCGGACTGGAAATCACGGTTGCGAGCATCGATGGAAAATGGAAATTGAGCCAGAATCGCAGCCAGGCAGATCGGGCCGGCGTCATTGAAAACCTGCGCGATGACGACGGCTTGTCCGGCAATAGCGCGTTGGCGCAGGTTATGGCGTCAGCAGGAAAAACCTGATAGCCCCAGCCGGATGCAGCATGGGGCAGCTGCGTCCGGCCCTCGCCCGTCAGCGTCGGATGGCAATAAGAAGCGTGCGCGATTGTCCGCCAAAGCGTCGAAATACCGATGCGTCACGGATGTGCACCTTGAGCCTGTACTCAACGAATCGACATCAATCTATAAAAACACGATACTGCACAAAATCTGTTCGGCTGGCGACCTGATCATAAAGCGTTCTTGCCGTGGCGTTACCTTCGCGCGTCGTCCAGTACAACCACTCATAGTTGTTGCTGGTGGCAAAATGCCTGGCGTACTCAAGCAATTGCCGGGCCACGCCGTTCTGCCTGTGGGCCTGGGCGACGAACAAATCATTCAGATACAGACGGTCTTTTTGCGACCAGGTGGACCGATGACCAATGAGATGCGCAAACCCGACGACTTGTCCGCCCCGAACAGCCACAAATGCATGCATGGGCTCTTTCCCATCTATAAAACGCTGCCAGGTAGTCTGGCTGATCTGCGCATCTTCCGGCTCACCATAAAACGCCAGGTAGCTGCGCCATAGCACGCCCCACTGATCAAAATCCTCAACCTGCGCAAGCCTGATATCCGTATCCTGCATATGTAATTCCTGTAGTTGAAACGACTGCGAATCAGCCTGATTGCAAGCCATAACGCCATGACAGTTGACATAGGATCGCTATCTTTTGCATCAGCAATTTTTCACTTTGCCTATTAATGTTATTATTTGAACATAGAGCTTTGGCTGGCATTCATTCTATCTGACACTATTCTGAATCCAATATTCCTTATTAAATACCTATTTAAAGACAGGAGTTATTATGAAAGAGAAGAGCAAGACAAGTATGAAAAAAAATACCGCTAGTCGCCTGCAACTGGACGAGACGGCCATTGAAAAAGCAAAGCAAAGTCTGGATGATGGCGCCGTTATAGGGCATGACAATCCCTGGCGCGAAGACATTGTGCGTCTGCTGAACGATGCGTTAGCGACAGAGATTGTCTGTATCTTGCGCTACAAGCGCCACCATTTTACTGCGACGGGCTTGGAGTCCCCTGCCATCGCCGATGAATTTTTGGTGCACGCCAATGAAGAATCGGCGCATGCCGACTCCATTGCCAAACGCATCGTGCAACTGGGCGGTGAGCCGGATTTTTCACCAGACACGCTATTGGCCCGCAGCCACGCCGACTACAACGACGACGCTGAATTGCACGACATGATCAAAGCGAATCTGATTGCCGAGCGGGTCGCGATTGAATCCTACACGCAAATGATTGAACTGATCGGCGACAAGGATCCCACAACACGCCGACTCCTGGAGAGCATCCTGAATGACGAGGAAGAACATGCCGACGAACTGAGCGACTGGATGCGATCCGTCGTAACCAGATAAGTAGTACGCTGAAATAACATTTCCGGAAAAAATCAGCTTGCAATGGCAATTGGGCGTTGACAGTTTATTCGTAATCGCGGATTATCACGTTTGTATTTGTAATTAGACCGACATAGGAGAATAAATCATGAAAAAATTGGGACTTGTTGCTGTACTGGTATCTCTGCTCGGCCTGGCTGCATGCAATACCATTTCCGGTGCCGGACAGGATCTGGAACGCGGTGGTGCTGCGATCTCGGGTGCCGCGGAACGCCATAAATAAATTCCAGGCGTCAATATCCCGGTGATGTTCCCTGTCTAACAACAGACGACAAGATCGGTGATCGACCAAAAGCTGCCTTGTGTGTGCCTTTATGCATGCATTACACAGGCAGCTTTTTTATAGCCCGCCGCTGCTCGCGAATTGGCCGCGCCGGAGTCATCAAGCGCACCGGCAGCCGGCCGTCCTAGGCGAGCACTTTCTTCATCCGCTCGAAATCGCGACGATATTGTTTGGCCAGCTTTGTCTTTTGCGCATCAGTCAGAATTTTTCCCGACGCCTGAAAGAATTTTTTCTCCTCCTCACGCAAATGGTGGTGCACCTTTTTGGACAAGGCCTTGGCCTGAGCCATCCATCCCGGTGAATTGGATGGCTCAGACTGCAAACCCTCCAGCATTTCCTCAATCTCATGATGTTCAGCCAGCGCATGTCGCGAAGGCGACAACCCGTTGTCATCCATCAGAATGGGCGCATACAAAAATCGCTCTTCTGCGGCCGCATGCGCTTCGAGTTCAACATACAGCGCCTTGAAAATATCGTCCCGGCTGCCCGTACCGGGCTTGGTGCGAAGCAGCCGTTTACAGAGACTGCGTTGCGTTTCGTGGCTCTCGCGCAGTGCATCATAAACTGTTTCCATCATCGGTCCCTTTCATATTTTCCGTTTTTCGGGGCTTTCTGCGCCATACACGATGGCCGTCATGAAGCCATAAGCAAGTGCAACAAAATTCACCAGTCGCAATCACTCCCCTCATCTAGCCCCAACCCAGAAAAATATGCAACATCGCACGTTGCTCCGGAACAACAAAACTCATGCAAACAAAGCCGAAATTGCAGTCTTGTCGCGCGTTATCAACATTTTTTAAAATACAACGTGAAAAGCACTTGCAATCAGGCCTTGTTTAGCGCATAATTCTTTTCTTGCAGTTACAGCGCGCCCGTAGCTCAGTTGGATTAGAGTACTTGGCTACGAACCAAGGGGTCGTGGGTTCAAATCCTGCCGGGCGCGCCACTTTACTTAGGGTCTCCATATGGAGGCCTTTTGTTTTTGTCCTATAGAAACGTAGCTGTCCTATTGAGTTTGCAAAAGCGCTCGACTCAGGACAGAAAGTATCTCTCTTCATGCCACACCCTTTAAAGGGTCTACCCTTTCCGGTTTTCGCCGATAAATCCTGTCTGTAGTCCGAGCATCTGCATGTGATAACAACGCTCTTGCCTGCTCGAGCGTGGAAGCGTCTGATGCGCATTTTGCACGCATATCATGCTCAGTAAAACTCTCGATAACCTTGGTATCGGTCAATACACGATTCATGAATCGTTGCCACATACTATCCCAACCGTCAGTCGATCCAGTTTCCTCATCGATATAACCGCGTCCGAATTTGTTGCAGAACAAGAAAGGCGACAATACTGGTCGCACGACCTTGGCCTGCTCAACTGCAGCTGTCAATTCAGGGCTCCACTGATAAACGGTACGCTTACCCGATGATGTTTCGGTTTTATGTCGCTGAATATGTATGCCATCGCCCTTGATATGCTGATCGACTCGCAACCTAAGCAAATCCGATCTAGCCATACCTGTCATTAATTTGATCCGCATGTAAGCCTGGATGGCGAGCACACTACCTTTTTTGCGTCTCGGTGGAAGAGCGAGCGCCTCGATAATTTCCCAATCCTCTATATATCGATCACGTGATTTCTCACCCTTCAGCCGGACTTCGCCCCTGAAAGGATGTCGATCTAGATACCCCCACTCTACTGCTTTGGTGAAGGCATGCGACAACACCTCTATTTCACGATGAGCAGTCACCCTACCGCCTGTGACCTTACGCTCATCTTTACCAGTATCTTCGTTTTTCAAAACGGTCGTTTTCTTCTTGCTACGAGCGTCGACGTATCTATACACTAGGCGCGGCCTCATACCTGTAATAGGAAGATCGCCAAAGACACGCCGCAGCTGGCGCACCCAAATTCGCTGCTGCTCATGCGTGCTGACGGCTTTTGTCGGAACCACTTCCAGCAGATAGCGGTCCAGCAGATCATCAATTGTGCGTACTTCTATATTATTTTCGAGCCGAGCCGCCCATGTTTTATACGCATCAGACAGCGCTTTGCCCAAGCGGAACAGCTTTTTGCCATCCCATTGTGCCTCGAGCCCAGGCGGCACCTGATAATAGTAGGCACCGTGCCGAAGTTGCCAACGGCTTGGCAAGCCTCGATTTTCTCGGTTTCGCTTCTTAACCATTAGATTGCTTCCCAGTTGGGCTCTATTTCTTTGTTTGTAGTGTCAGTCGCGCCGCTCCCTGCCCCGAACTCATGATGAATATGAGCTCGCAACACTGCAATTGAACCATCAGGACGAACCCTGTGTTCAATCCCCATGAATTTTAGAGCCCGCACTTGGGCATCATGCCGAATCCGGTCAGTCAAGCTGATAAGCTCTGATGTCCTTAAAAATGTTGTTTCTGACATTCCAGTTCCCCAGTTCTCTCAGGTTGTCTCAATTATACGACTAGAGTTTTGAGTACAATTAGAGCGTCTATCAACTCACACCACTGGCATCCTCAAAAAGCTATTGAAAATCTATCGTCGAGCAAATTGATCAGACGTATTTAGTTTGAAAGCATTTTTGAAAACCCTTAGACGACAATAAAAAGATCATCAAAGATACTTCGCCCGACTGTTCCCTCTTCGGCATCGGGCATCTTGAATCTCCAGTTTCCTTTAGATTCCTCCCAATTGCTCCCCGTGGGGCATCGCCTGGGTTCCGACAATCATGTGCCGTTCGATACTTTATAATAGCAAACGCTAATTAAATAAACAATAGCATTTGCTACATATTTTGTGTAACAATCAAAATAAGGGATATTAGTAGAAATGAATTATTTCGGTTTCTGTTTAGATCAACGATAAAAACTGATCGTTTAGAAAAACAATCTAAACACCACCTTTGAAGACCTTTGGAGCATGATTTTTGGATTTGCTTTGATAAAAATGTCCGATCCGCAACATGGAAATAGTGTGTAGATTAAAATCTCAATCACATAGCACACACTCAAATTATTTTTTAGACATCCTAATTTTAAGAGCTTTTAACCCGAGCAATGTTTCAATTTCGTGTTGATCAGAAGCTTCCAAACTGAGATATTCTTGGTATGTGATTGAATTAAAGGGCCAAGCGTTGGATGTGCGCTGGTCAAACCACCCAAGTGGCAATCCTAATTTTCCTTCCATGGTGCGTGCAGCTTTTTCTCCAAAACTTCTATGCCCATTTAAAATTTGTGAAATATAGTTCGGATCTACTTTTTCGAATTTTCGACAAAATGCAGCAATACTTTGCTCACCGATTAGCCCCTTGAGTTTTGCAACACGCATTTTCTGGTCTTCAATCATGCTTTTGTTCTCGGTCGTAAATTGATTTTAATAATTAACTTTTGCTATTGTATAATTCATTAGCATTTGATAACATATCGATTAATAATCTAGATTATTACCAAGCTTCGGCCAGCTAAGTGCCAGACTTCAGAAAACGGGCTAAATTAAAGACTCCGCTACTTAACTAACTCGTCAGGCATAATATTTTCCAAATCGTTCAAATGTCAGAAGTGAACAAAGCTCTGTATGCACCAAAAATTATAATGTTTAATTCACTCCACTAGCTAGGCAACAATATACATTCCTCGTTGTGTACGATCCCCTTCCCTTTAACAGCACGACAACCGGGCCGAGTTTCATAATTTTAACTGAGTAATATTAAGATACGTTTGAAGTAAATTGCAGTATTTTATATAGTGCTTATAATACCACTACAATTTAAATATTCATTAAACGGTGGTTTTCTGAACACATCAAAAGAATAGCATCCGAGACTATCCGTCTGACTTGGCTCCGGAGGCCGTCAAGCTAGTGTTACGACAGGCGGAACGATAAATATGCATGGATTTAGGGGGCTGTTTTGAAGATTTACGCTGTATGTATCGAAAATTTCCGCGGCATCAGTTCTGCGAAGCTGGTGCTTCCCGACCATGCTGTCTTCATCGGCGACAACAACACGGGCAAATCCTCAGTCCTGGAAGCTATAGATCTTGCGCTAGGGCCGGATAGGCTAAGTCGCCGCCCTCCAGTCGATGAGCATGATTTCTTTGAGGGCAAGTATCTTCCGGTTGCCGCTTCCCCCGCTCTAGAGGGTGCTGTGCCTGCTGAGGCAGAAGAGGCGTCCATTATCGAAGCCCCAAAGATCACAGTCGAAGTTACCATCGTCGGTCTGTCTGAAGAGCAGGAGGCGAGGTTTGGCAGCAATATCGAGTGGCTCAACGTCGAAACGGGCCAATTCTTCACCGAGGCCAACCCGTCAGGTGTCGATGCGGCGAACATCAAAGCGGCACTGCGCGTCACCTTCATCGGCGGTTATGATCCCGAAGAAGACGATTTTACCGGAAACACGTACTATTCGCGTAGCCTGATGGAGGGGGAGAAGCCGGAGCCGTTCTCCAAGAAGGACAAACAGCATTGCGGCTTCCTGTTCCTACGTTCGCTGCGTACTGGCTCGCGCGCCCTTAGCCTGGAGCACGGCAGCCTCCTCGACATCATTCTAAGGCTGAAAGAAATTCGGCCGCAGATGTGGGAGGGCACAATCGGCACGCTCGCCGCCTTCGACGTAGCGAGTGACCCCACCATCGGTATATCCGGCGTGCTCGACAGCATCGACAAGTCGCTTAAGAAATATGTGCCGCGCGAATGGGGGGTGAAGCCCCATCTCAAGGTGTCAAACCTCACGCGTGAACATCTGCGTAAGGTCGTGACCGCCTTCATCGCCACCGGCGATGGCGATCACGCCGCGCCCTTCTTCCGCCAGGGTACCGGAACGATCAACATGCTCGTCCTAGCGATGCTGTCGCAGATCGCCGAGGACAAGCAGAACGTCATATTCGCAATGGAAGAGGTCGAAACCGCGATCCCGCCCTATGCCCAGAAGCGGATCGTGCATGAGCTGCGCAAGCTGGCCGCGCAGTCGATCGTGACATCGCACTCGCCCTACGTTCTGGAGGAATTCAAGCTCGACGAGACCGTGATCCTGTCGCGGGCTAATGACGGTGTGCTCGGGCAGGCGCAGATATCGTTGCCCGACAGCGTAAAGCACAAGCGCTATCGGCAAGAGTTTCGCACACGCTTCTGCGAGGGCCTCCTGGCCCGCCGCGTACTTATCGCCGAGGGTGCGACCGAGGCCAGCGCTTTTCCGGTGGCTGCGCAACGGCTGTCGGAGCTAAACCCCGCAACCTATGTGTCGCTTGAAGCGCTCGGCATCTGCATCATCGATGCGGGCACGGAGTCCCAGATTGCCGACCTCGCCGGGCTGTATAAGGGTCTCGGCAAGCGGACATTCGGGCTTTGCGACAAACAGACCAATCCGGCGAAGGCGGCGATCGAAGCCCAGGTCGAACGGCTGTTCATGCACGAGGAAAAAGGAATAGAGGATCTCATCCTCAAGAATACGACCCAGAATGCGCTTGAGCGGTTCTCCGGCGCACTCGACTGGCCGCCGCATATCCTTGCGAAGTACCCCGACCCGAAGGCCAATGTGATCGCGGCGCTGAAAGAGTATTTCGGCTGGGCAAAGGGCAATTGGGGCATCGCCGATTTCCTCGGCCAGTGTTCCGAGGCCGAGGTACCGTCCTGGATTCGTGACGCCTGCATAGCACTGAAAGTGATCTGTGATCCGCCGCCTGCACCGGCAGTGAACGGCGGGCAAGCCGACCCAGCGTCCAACACTTAGAGGGAGCGATGGTCGATCTGACGCCGACGCAAAAAGATGTTCTGGCAGCCGAGGGCCATCTGCTCGTCGTCGGCGGTCCCGGCTCTGGCAAGACTACCGTGTCGATTCTGAAGGCCGCGAAGATCGCGCGCGAGAAACTAAGACCGGAGCAGCGCATACTTTTTCTCAGCTTCGCGCGGGCGACCGTCTCGCGCGTGTTCGAGGCGATCGATGAAGAACGGTCGGTTACCAAGGAGGAAAAGAAGCGGATCGTGGTCGATACCTATCACTCCTTTTTCTGGCGCATCCTCAAGGCGCATGGCTATCTCATCGGGTTTCCGAGGCGCATGACGATCCTGACGCCGCCGAATGAGGCGATCTCGCTGTCTGCGATCCGCAGTGGCTTCAAAGTGCCGTCAAAGCTGTCGGAGGAAGAGAAAGTGCAAAAGGCCTCGTTGGAAATGGCTGAGCGCATACGACTCGCGACCGAGGAAGGTAAGGTCTGTTTCGATCTGTTCGCCGAGCGCGTGGCCATTCTGCTGCACGGGTCATCAAAGGTACGCGAGCTTGTCTCGACCATGTACCCGTTCATCATCCTCGACGAGTTCCAGGACACGAGCGCCGATCAATGGAGTGCGGTCGAGGCGATCGGAAAGAGCAGCACGCTGATCGCGCTGGCCGATCCCGAGCAGCGGATCTTCGATTTCATCGGAGCGGATCCCGAGCGGCTAAACCACTTTAAGGAGGCGTTCAAGCCGTCCAAACACGACTTTGCCGGGGACAATCACCGAAGCAAGGGGACCGATATTGCAGTCTTCGGCAATCACCTCCTCACGGGCAAGTTTCGCGACGAACCCTATCAGGGCGTGGCATATAAAGGGTTCGGCTCGAATCCTAACCAGGCTTATGCGTCGCTCGTAGGTCAAGTGCTGAAGGCCCGGCAACGGCTCCTCGCGCTGGGGCGCCGGGATTGGTCGCTCGCAATCCTGGTTCCGACCAAGCGCATGACACGTCTGGTCTCCGACAATCTACATGCGCCGTTTGGCAACGTGCCCCCAATCACGCACACGGCAGCGGTGGATATGGAAGGCCCGATTCTTGCCGCCGAAGTGATTGCCTACCTCCTGCAACAGCGCAGCCACAGCGGCGGCTTCGATGAATTCGTCGACGTGCTTTGTAGCTTCTTCGATGGACGAGGCGGAGCGACACCGACAAAAGGCGATTTGGAGGAATCCGCGCGCTTCAAGTCCGCGTTGAAGAAATGGAATGGATGCCTCGCCAAGGGCAAAGCGACGCCGGGTAACAGCGTCCTCCAGACCACATTCGCCGTTTACCAGGCTGCGAGCACCATTGCGCTAACGGGTCAGCCCGATGCCGATTGGACAGCGGTTCGAGACGTCCTCGAATCCGGCGCCTGCAAGCGTCTCGTCGAGGTTGCCCAGGAAGCCCGTAATGTCCGCTTGCTAGAACGCGGAACCCAGCTGCGTCAAAGCCTTTCACAGGATTGGCGCGACACCGGCGGCTATACGAACTCCCTCAACATTACGCGGCAGTCCTTCGTCCAGGCGCATTTCGCGATGGCACACAAACCGGAATCCGGCATCGTTGTGATGAACATGCACAAGGCCAAGGGGAAGCAATTCGACGAAGTCATCATCTTCGAAGGTTGGCCGAAGCGCTTTAAACGCGAAATCGTCGGCAATCCTGATCGCATCGTCGGCGGCAATGTAAACTCAGGCGCGATGACACAAGCTCGCCAGAATTTTCGCGTCAGTGTGACACGTGCGAGGATACGCACGACCATCATGTCGCCCAACGACGATATCTGCGTCCTATTGATTCCCGTCGCTTAGAGCTGAGTTGCGTGTGCGGTGCGTGTGCAGGATTGCCGGCGGGTATCGTCGGGAACACACACGAAATTCCGCTGTAGGTTCCACTCGGTAATTCCGAGCCGGCGCTCTCTCGTCAAAACTGTACCCAAATTTCGGTACAGTACAGGTACAGCGAGCATTCAGCTAAAATACGCCAACCCACTGATTCAAAACTTGTTTTACCTATTCCAACTTACGCTAGAATTCGCCTAATTTCGCTGTAGAAACACTGTAAATCACCAACTCAAAATCCCCCGGCGCAAGGCGTGCCGGTTCGATTCCGGCCCCGGGCACCAGCTCCTCTTTTCAATACTTCTACAAACGACTGTTCCCGACAGTTTCCATTACAAATTCTTCATAATTATCATAAAGTTAACTCAAACTCTGTGTCGTAAACAGTCGCCTTCCCGCGCCTTCGGTCGTCCTGTTGCGTGCCCCCCAGCTGGTCCCCCATAATGCATTTCATCATAAACACCTGCTGGGGGACCACTGAAATGCTGATTGGAAAATTGAGCGTACGAGAAATTGATGAAGCAAAGCCGCTGGATGGAAAAGAATATCTACTGGGCGATGGCGGCGGGCTGCATCTGCGAATTCGCCCGGGAGAAGGAAAAGGTAAGAAAAGTTGGGTTTTTAAATACACCGATGTGACTGGAAATCGGCGAAAGATTGGATTAGGCACCTATCCAGAGATCGGATTGGCTAACGCGCGCGAAGCCGCCCTGGGACTGCGCCAACTGCAAGGCGCAGGAAAGGACCCCAAATTAGACAAAATTGAAAAACGGGTTACGGCTAGAAAGCGTTCTCTGGATACTTTTGAAAAGGTTGCCCGCGAATGGCATCGGCAGGCTGCCGTGGTTGAATATTGGTCAGAGGGGCATGCGCATAAACTGATCAGAATGCTGGAAATTCATGCGTTTCCCAAAATCGGTAGGCTGCCAATCGGCCACATCACCCCACCTGATGTCAAAGATTTGCTCATGTCAGTGGCAGCCGCTACAAAGGAAACAGCCGGGGAGCTTAGGTCTCTCATTACCCGCATCTATAAGTATGCTGTCACAATGGTAATTTTGCTCCCTTCTGAAAATTTCATGATGCCAGGCGCTGCGGATATGCGCCTGCCTCGGCATGTGGTGAAGTCTCACGCAGCCAAATTGAATGCGCTGCAGGTAGGACAGCTAGTGCGCGATCTGCGTGCCTACAAAGGAAATATCATCACTGTATCCTGTCTGCAACTGATGCCATTACTATTCCAGCGTCCAGGCCAAGTACGGCATATGCAGTGGCACCAGCTTGATCTGGACAAGGGGATTTGGAACTGTCCGCCGTCTATCATGAAAATGGTACGTCTGAAAAAAGAAAGTGAGCATACGGAAGATCACGTCGTGCCCCTTCCTCACCAAGCAGTTGAAATTTTGCGCCAACTATCTTTAGTGACGGGGCCTGATGGCTATGTATTCAAATCCCCGGCGCGACGGTCTGAGGCAACGAAGACGTTGTCGGAAAATACCGTAAATTCTGCCCTTCGCGGCCTGGGATACGATACGCAGAGGGACATTAGCGGTCATGGATTCCGTGCACTGGCCCGCACACTGATCAAGCAGGAACTGAAATGGGATCGTGAGGAAATCGAACGTCATCTAGCTCATGTGAGTGACGAAGAGCTAGGTGATACCTATGATCGCGCAAGGTACGTCGAACAGCGAAAAGTGATGGTGCAGGCTTGGGCTAACTATTTAGATGATCTGGCAAACAATGAACCCA
The DNA here is from genome assembly GCF_014897675.1 of Advenella sp. FME57. Classification (GTDB taxonomy): domain Bacteria; phylum Pseudomonadota; class Gammaproteobacteria; order Burkholderiales; family Burkholderiaceae_B; genus Advenella. Next base: position 242,469 of record NZ_JABUXU010000007.1, read on the forward strand.
CGCCGAGATTGAAGCTGGTCACTGACGACGGTATGCCCGTCGTCAATGGAAGCAGAGCAGCTTCTTTGATCCGCGCCGCATAATTGCCGTAGGGCGGGGTAACCAGGTGGCTATTGCCATACTGGTTGTCCGCGCAATTTGTTGCAGGCGATGGCGACAAACTCAGACAGGGCGCTTTGTAGCCCTGCCAGGTCGATCATCGGTAAACTACCCCAACAAAACCCGTTTTTCATTCACTATTAGATAAAAACGTTAATCTCTCACGTCATCTGCGCCTTTCGCTACAGATCGCCTACATTGCTCTGGTGTTGTAGCGTCAAGAAGCCGTGCCGGCACTCCTGCACGAGAGGACAGCTGCGTATTGATCTCAGCCAATTCATCCACAATTTTCAAAAGTGGGGATTTATTCATCAGGCCTGGCAGCCCTGCGTATGCAGAAACGTCTAATTGGTACATCGCCAAAAACCGTTTGCTGCTATCTGATGCGTTCCAACTCACAATTACCTTAAATGGTTTGAGTCGCTCACTGATGCTATGGTCTTTAGGCTTAAAGAGTTGGTACCCAGCGGCAAAGAGAAAGCTGATCTTCTCACCTTGACCAATCATGGTCATAGCGGACCTCTCCTGCGTGTAGTCAACAAGAATCTGGTAATTTTCGAAATCCGCATCATCCTTCTCGAATAAAAATGACACATCAAAAGCAGGACCTGTACCGACATTAGATAGTGCCAAATTCAGTCCTCCAAGTCCATCAGGATGAAACTCGAAATGCGCAACAACTCTCGGAGAGTTTCCGGCTTTACGAAGTAGTCTATTTTCCTTGATTAAAACATAGGTCAGAAGCGCTATCACCATTGTGGACAGTCCACCAATTACTGCACCCGTGGCTGACCAGTCGACAAAGTTAAACCAGTAGCCGCCTTGCCTTAACAGTACGCTCTCCAAATCTATCACCACAATCTTAACCTCCTAAATGAGGACAATGGTCTCTAACGCCCATGCGATATCTCCAAAATCAAAAACACAGCTACTGCCACTGCAGTCAGGAAATAGGATTGAAGTTTTTATATTTTTGTAACATTATTACACCACATAAACTATTTGTCACATCATGATGTTCGTGAATACGTAGTCTAGCTGACGGGCCATGCTGGCTATTTGACCGGCCCGCATAACACTACGGCGTTTATTTTCTTTAGAAAACGAAGGGGAAAATAGAACAAATCCAAAAAGGGCCTCTCCAGGGGGTCTTGCATGTCGCTTATGCTATATTTTGTCACACTCTTAAAACAAACAATTTGTGGTGAAAAATGAGCGCGTTGCAGGATATTCTGACTAATTTTCGTAACAATTATCAGTCAGAACGTGAAAAAGGCACCTATTTTGAAGAACTGATCCTTGCTTACCTGAAAAACGAGGCAACCTACAAGGATTTGTATAGCGACGTCTGGACGTATGCTGCCTGGGCAGACACCCAGGGCATGGATAAACGCGACGCCGGAATTGATCTCGTAGCGAAAACGGCCGGCACCAATGAATTTCATGCAATTCAGTGCAAGTTCTACGCCGAAGATTATCATGTTAAAAAAGCCGATATCGACAGTTTTTTTACTGCATCCGGTAAAAAAATATTCTCGCATCGGGTTATCGTTAGCACGACCAACAACTGGTCAGATAATGCCGAGGATGCGCTAGAGAACCAGCACCCTCCCGTCACTAAAATTGATCTGAACGCGTTAGAAAACAGCAAAATCGACTGGACAAAGTACAAGTCAGGCCATGCTCCTATCCTGCAACCAAAAAAGCAACTGCGGGTTCATCAGAAAAGCGCCCTGGAATCGGCCGTTCATGGCCTGCAAACGGCAGACCGAGGCAAACTCATTATGGCCTGCGGAACGGGCAAAACCTTTACCAGCCTGAAGATAGCAGAAACCATGGCCGGGGCTGGCAAGCGGGTATTGTTTCTGGTTCCCAGCTTGTCATTACTTTCGCAGACTCTCACGGAATGGACACAGGAAACCGAAACCCCGCTACACAGCTTTGCTGTCTGTTCTGATAGCGATGTCGGGAAAAAGCGTGATTCAGACGACGATTCCATCCAAACCTACGTCCATGAGCTGCACTTCCCCGCCACCACCGATGCGCCAAAATTGGCAAAAGAATTAGCTGCCCGGCATGACGATCAGCATATGAGCGTCATTTTCAGCACTTACCACTCCATCGGGGTGATTAGTCAGGCGCAGAAAGATTTCGGGCTCGCCGACTTTGATCTGATCGTGTGCGATGAAGCCCATCGCACAACCGGGGCTTCTTTTGATGATAATGAAAGTGCATTTGTACGAGTTCACGATAATGATTACATCCGGGCGGCGAAACGAGTCTATATGACGGCGACGCCCCGTATTTTTGCAGATGTCGCCAAGGCCACAGCCGAAAGAGATAATGTCGCTCTTTACTCGATGGATAATGAGGAACTCTATGGCAAAGAGCTTTTTATTATTACGTTTTCCGAAGCCGTGCAACGTGGCCTATTGGTCGATTACAAGGTCATCGTCCTGGCAGTAGAAGAATCCCACGTCAACCGTCGCCTGCAAGGATTATTAGCCGATGAGAACAATCAGCTCAAGGTCGATGATGCAGCCAAAATCATTGGATGCTGGAAAGCCCTGTCTAAACAGGGACTGGAAGCGGATTTGACCGAAGACATGGCTCCCATGAAAAGGGCAGTCGCGTTCTGTCAGGTGATTGAGGCCAATCACAAAGGGAAAACACACAAAGTCAGTTCAAAAAACATCGCCAGTATGTTCCAGTCCGTGGTCGAAGCCTATCAGGAAACAGAGGAGTTTGAAACCGAGGCGCAATTAGCCTGCGAAGCAGAACATGTCGATGGCAACATGAATGCTAGCCAGAAAGAGGAAAAACTTGACTGGCTTAAGGCTCCAACACCCGAGCAAACCTGCCGCATTCTCAGCAATGTTCGTTGCCTATCTGAAGGGGTCGATGTACCTGCCTTGGATGCGGTGCTGTTTCTGACGCCCCGTAATTCTCAAGTTGATGTCGTGCAGTCTGTTGGACGGGTGATGCGTAACGCACCGGGCAAAAAACGGGGTTATGTGATCCTGCCCGTTGTCATTCCAGTCGGAGTTGAGCCCCATGACGCCCTGAATGACAACCAGACATCTAAAGTGGTATGGCAGGTTTTGCAAGCCTTGCGCTCTCATGATGATCGATTTGATGCTATGGTTAACAAGCTCGATCTGATTGGCAAAGACGTGAAAAAGATGGAAGTGATTGCCATCACTGACAAGATTCAGAAAAAACAAAGTAAGGGTGCAACCGGTAAAAATACAGGCAAGGGCAAATTCAACTTAGGTGCACTCGGGCATGGTGATGGTGCGGCTTCTGGTGCGGACATCCAAAACTCCCTTCAGTTCGAAATTGGCGAAATTGAACGCGCAATTTACGCCAAGCTGGTGCAAAAGGTTGGCAATCGGCATCATTGGGAAGATTGGGCCAATGATATTGCCAAAATCGCCAATACTCATATTGACCGAATTACGGCCATTGTTGAAAACAAAGACAACACAAAAGCGCAAAAGGCATTCAATAGCTTTGCGGCTGAATTGCGTGATGATCTGAATGGCAGTATCAGCGACAGTGAGATCATTGAGATGCTGGCACAGCATTTGATTACCAAACCTGTTTTTAATGCATTATTTGGAACCTACAACTTTGCACAGCATAACCCCATGTCTCAGGCTATGCAGGGTGTGCTCGATGCACTAAGCGAACACCATCTGGAAAAAGAAGCTGACACGCTACAAAGCTTCTATGAAAGCGTGAAAATGCGCGCCGAAGGAATTGATAGTGCGGCTGGAAAGCAGAAAATTATCGTAGAACTCTATGACAAGTTTTTCCGCAACGCTTTTCCTCGTATGACAGATCGCCTCGGGATTGTCTATACACCCGTCGAAGTTGTGGATTTTATTATTCATAGTATTAACGATGTACTGCAATCGGAATTTGACCAGACTCTGGGCAGTGATGATGTCCATATTCTTGATCCGTTTACTGGTACAGGCACGTTTATTACCCGTTTGATGCAAAGCGGATTGATGACTACGGAGCAACTCGAGAAAAAATATAAAAATCAGATCCACGCAAATGAACTGGTGCTGCTGGCATACTATATTGCAGCGATTAATATCGAATCCATGTATCACGATATTGTGGGTGGGGATTATGTGCCTTTCGAGGGAATTTGCCTGACCGATACTTTTGAAATGTATGAAAAGGATGACCTGGTAAGCAAACTACTAGTAGACAATAGCTCAAGGCGCAGACGACAGAGAAGATTGGATATTCGCGTCATCATGGGTAATCCGCCTTATTCGGCAGGTCAAACAAGTGCGAATGATAATAATGCTAATGTGAGCTATCCACATTTGGATAGTCGTATAGAATCCACATATGCAAATCGCTCAAGAGCATCCCTTTCTAAGGGGCTTTATGATAGTTATATTCGGGCAATAAGATGGGCGAGCGATAGGATAGGAGACAGTGGTGTCATTGGCTTCGTGACCAATGCTGGCTTTTTAGAAGCCAATACTGCTGATGGCTTGCGTCAGAGTTTAGCTGAGGAGTTTAGCAGTATTTATGTATTTCATTTGCGGGGGAATCAGCGCACCTCTGGAGAGCTTTCACGCAGAGAAGGCGGCAAGATTTTTGGTAGTGGAAGCCGAGCGCCAATTGCTATTTCACTGTTAGTTAAGAATCCTAATGCTAAACAGCATGGACAGATTTACTTTCATGACATTGGAGACTATCTGAGTCGGGATGAAAAGCTAAAAAGAATCAGTGATTACGTCAGTATTGCGCGTATCAGTCAATCAGAGAAATGGATAAAAATCACACCCGATGAGCATGGAGATTGGCTGAATCAGCGCGATGAAGACTTTCAACACCTCATACCTTTAGGCGATAAGAAGAACAACACAGCACTAAAATTATTTGAAAATTTTTCTCTAGGAGTCGCAACAAATCGAGATGCTTGGTGCTATAACTCAAGCAGAATTTGTGTTGAAGAGAATATTAGACGCATGGTCTCGTTTTATAACGAAGAACTCACCCGTTTTAATAATGGAAAACCTCTATTAGCAGATAAGAAAGAACGTGCTAAACATATTGATGATTTCATTGGGACAATAGATACAACCAAAATCAGTTGGACCCGCAGTTTAAAGAACGAGTTCGCTAAAAACCGTTGTCTCAGCGTCAATCCGGATTCTATGACAATCAGTCTCTACCGCCCTTTCACTAAACAGTGGTTGTATTTTGATCGAACCTTAAATGAGATGGTGTTGCAGATGCCGCGTATTTTCCCAGACGCAGCGGCAGAAAATTTGGCTATTTGTGTATCAGGAGTAGGGGCCAGAAATTTTTCAACTCTGATTACGGACAAATTACCTTGCTTAGATAATATTGAGAAGGGTCAATGTTTTCCATTGTATCTTTATGAAGATAGCAACGATGCCAGACCAACACCTTCATCTGACAGCCAAACCCTCTTCGATAATACCAACACATCAAAACCAACACATCAACGGCGCGATGGATTAACAGACGAAGGGCTGGCGCATTTTCAGGCTGTCTACCGTGGTGAAAAAATCAGCAAAGAGGACATTTTCTATTATGTCTATGGCTTGTTGCATTCGGAAGAATACCGGGATAGATATGCAGATAACTTATCTAAAGAGTGTAAATACCCCATTTATAACACAGTCATCTCGTAGAGAATTTATGCCGCATT
>NZ_JABUXU010000008.1 GCF_014897675.1 Advenella sp. FME57
GGGGGGGGGGTGGTGCGATGGGATTGTCGAGTGTGCCACCGCGGCGTCGCCGATTGGCATAGGGGTCGGCGCGCGAAAGCAGGTACCAGCGTTTTTGGGATGCCTCGATAATGAAATCGGCGCGGCGGTTTTCAGGAATCTGCGATACGGCTGAGCGTAGCGTACGGATGGTGGTAGACAGGTAATTGACAACGATATCTTCCAGGAAACGTTCCTTGATATAATTGCCGACTGTGAAGCTGCCAAGCTGCACCAGAATCACAGTGCCAAGAATGAAGAGGATCATCTGCAGCCGCAAGGAGCGCGGCCACAGCGAAGGTTTTATCATGCGTCAGGAGAGAATCGGTAGCCAATGCCCCAGACAGTCTGAATCCAGCGCGGGTCTTTGGGATCGTCTTCGACGGCGCGACGCAGACGCAGAATGGCGATATCAATGGCGCGGTCATTGCGTTCGCCTTCGTCGTCATCGCGTGCCAGTGCAAGCAGACGTTCACGGGACAACGGTTTGCCAGAGTTTTTGACCAGGGCTTCGAGCAGATTGATTTCACCCCCGGTCAGCTTGACCTGAACATTGTCTTTGAACAACTGGCGCCGGGCCGGATCAAAGGTAAAGGGGCCGAAATGCACCGGTGTTTCCTTGACCAACGCCGAGGCGCCTTTTTTACGCCGCAGTACGGTTTCAATACGTGCCAGCAGTTCGCGCGGGTCAAAGGGTTTCCCAAGATAGTCGTCGGCGCCGGATTCGAGACCGATAATGCGATCTGCCGTTTCGTCCTTGGCTGTGAGCAGAATGACCGGAATGTCTTCATTCTGGGCACGCAGCCTGCGGCAGGTTTCCACACCGTCGCCACCGGGCAGCATGCGGTCCAGCACGATCAGGTCAGGTGAGAATTTGGTTATACGCTGGGTAATATCACTGGCGTCGGGTGCAAGCAGGGTATCGTAACCGTGACGGTTCAGATATTCCGCGAGAAGCTGGCGCAGGGCAGGATCGTCATCGACGACGAGAATTTTTATCAGTTGCTTGTCCATAGTGCCTCATCTTGCCAAAGGGTGGAAAGGAGCGCAAGCGGCCGAAATACAATGAAATCAGAAAGATCGGCGGTTTGCTCAGTGCATTAACGGCTGACCTGGAAAGTGCGTGTGGTTAAAACCTTTCCGGTTGCCACATCTGTGATTTTAACCGTAACCCGGCGAGCAGTCATTGTGGGGGGGATTTCCAGTGTTCCGGCTGCCTGCTGGAAATCGGCTACGTCAAGCATGATCGGATCCAGTTCGGCGGTACCGGAACGGCCATTGCGGTAGCGGCCATTGACTGCAAATTCGATGGACGCCTGGAGATCGGGATCCTGTTCATTTTTCTTCATGAGCAGCATGCTGTAGTCAAGCTTGCCCATCGGGCCGCTGAATTCGCCAACGCGAATACCAAGTGCACTCCCGCTTGGGTCTGCCGGAATGACTTTTTTGAGCAGCGTCAGATTGTTGGCCAGATCTTTGACCTGGCTTTGGGCGTTGTTCAGTGCTTCGGTCTGCGATTCCAACTGCGACTGGAGAGCGTTGCGTTGCTGTGTGACCGATTCCAGTTGTGATTGCAACTGCTGGCGATCGGTCGAGAGCGACGAAACTTCGCTCGTCAGTTTATTGGATTCGTCCAGGCTCAGGCGCTTGGGGCCGTAATTGGTCTGCAAAAACCAGTAGCCGCCGGCGCCAATGATAACGCCGGTAAAGAGGATGCCCACCCATGGTGGCATGCGGCGATGACGACGACGGCTGCTTGTTTCAAAAACAGAAGGCTTGAAGGTGGCTCTTTTGGAAGATCCAAACATGGGTGTTTCATCCGAATATCAACAGTACTGTATTGTACATTTTCCACTGACAATTTAGCAGACGGTGCGCAGTTGCCGGTCAAGTTCGGCCAGACGTGCAGGCGTGCCGACATCGGTCCAGTTGCCGGTGTAATGATAGCCTTCCACCGAACGGGTCGCCATCGCCATGCGCAGCAGCGGCGCCAGCGGCGCCGGTTGTCCATTGTCGATATTGCGGAACAGGCTGGGGTGAAATACGCCTATACCGGCGTAGGTCAGGGCGGCGTCGCCGTTCTGACGGGGGCTCAGATAGCCTTGCGTATCCAGGCGGAAGTCGCCTTCGGGATGATGCTCGGGATTATCCACCATCAGAAGCCACGCCTGGGTCGGAGAGTCGTGCAGTCTGTTGACCACGCTGACGGCCTGCATGGGGTTCCAGTCGCACCAGACATCGCCGTTGATCACCAGAAACGGTTGATCGCCCAGCAGCGGCAGGGCATGGGCGATGCCGCCGGCGGTTTCCAGCGCGGTGGTTTCACGGGAGTACTGGATCGCCACGTCAAACTGGCTGCCATCGCCCAGTTCGGCTTCCAGGCGTTCGCCCAGCCAGGCATGGTTGATGACGATATCGGTGATGCCGACGGCCGCCAGGCGTTCCAGATGGTGAACAATCAGCGGCTTGTCGTTGACGGGCAGCAGGGGCTTGGGCAGGGTATCGGTCAGCGGGCGCATGCGTTCGCCGCGTCCTGCCGCAAGAATCATGGTTTGAATCAAAATGTATATCCTACTTTCGTTTCGATGTTGTCCAGGCGGTCCAGCAGCCTTAGCAGCGGACGGAAGGTACTGTAGCGGGCGGCGACCTGACGTACGTAGGCATTGACCCGCGGTATATGCTGCTGGTAATGGGATTTCCCGTCGCGAATCGAGAGTCGGGCAAAAACGCCCAGGATGCGTAAATTGCGCTGCAATCCCATCCATTCGTAGTCAACGTGGAAGTCGGCGAAGTCTGCGGGAACCGGAATGCCGGCCTTTTTGGCCTGTTCCCAGTAACGGATGGCCCAGTCCAGTTGCCGGGGTTCTTCCCAGGTGGTACGTGCATCCATGACCAGCGACACCAGATCGTAGGAAACAGGACCGCACACGGCATCTTGAAAATCAATGATGCCCGGGCCGGCGCCGTTTTCCGGATGGTCGTTGATCATCAAGTTTGGTGAATGGAAATCGCGGTGGACAAAGCAGATCGCCTGCCGGGCATTATGCGCCGACAGGTTATCGAAAATCGTGTCCAGCGCCGCGCGTTCCTGATCGGATAGTTCGATGTTGCAGTGGCGCGCCACATACCAGTCGGGAAACAGGGACAGTTCTTCGCGCAGCTTGACGCTGTCGTAGGAGGGGAGTTGATCAGACGGCACCTGCTGCATCCTGACCAGCGCCTGTAGCGCGCTTAGGTAGTGCGCCTGCAGGGTCGCGTCATCCATCCCGTTCACAATGCGCTGGTAATAGGTATCGTGGCCCAGATCGCTCAACAGCAGCAGGCCCTGGTCGAGCTGCGCCTCCAGAATTTTCGGCACGTTCAGTCCCGCCTGATCCAGGCGCGTGGCAATATCCACAAACGGGCGGCAGTCCTCATGGGCCGGAGGGGCATCCATGATGATCAGGCTGTCCGAGTCCGTATCCACCCGGAAGTACCGGCGAAAGCTGGCGTCGCTGGATGCAGGGCGCAGGCTGTCGGTGCGAATGCCGTATTTTGCTGCAATCGGGGCCAGCCAGGTCTGCACCAGTGCGTAGCGGGTATCGTTCACAGAGGTATCGGTCATGGCTTCTGGGGAACTGCCGGAGGAAGGGGAAGGAGCTGCGGACGTCGTCATGAATGCTTGTCGTGAAAAAGGTATGTGATATCAGTGGGTTGGGCCCGATTCTGATTTTTATTTCGGTAAATCGGGCGGGCATTGCCGTTGCCTGCACTAGATAACTATAATAACGGGCTAATGTAAAAACTGCAGGTTACCGATATTTTATGCGGTATCCTCTGGTTTGTCCTGCATCATTAGGGAGTCTGACAAGACCCGATCGCCTGGCGATGCATGTTGCAGTATGCTTTTCCCGTCTCAGTCCCGGGAAACAGGGTAACAGGACAGGTTTCTTCAATTATTTCCGGTAAAAAGCACAGTGCGAAAGATCTGTCACCTATTTCTTCTGACCGTATCCCCGATTGCTTTTGCCCAGACCGGTGTTTCGGTGCCCGGAGTGGGCCAGACATCTGCGCCACGGCTGTATGTATCGCCGATGCTCACCAGTCCGGCGCTCAACAACGATGAGATCGTCACGTTCACCGATAGCGCACGTGCGGACATCACCAACAACACCAATACCATTACTCTGGATGGCAAGTCGCAGATCCGCCGGCCTGATGCCATTCTGAAGGCCGATACCATCAACTATGACCGAAGCACCGGCACGGTAACGGCACTTGGCAATGCCCGTCTGTTTCGCGACGGCAATCTGATCACCGGCCCGGGACTGCGCTATAACATCGACAAGGTGAACGGCACCATTACGTCGCCGGTATACAGTCTGGCCACCGGTGGCCAGGGCCAGGCCAGCCAGGCCAATATCATTGACGACAATCATGTCAACCTGAAGGATGCGACGTACAGCGGCTGCAACTGCGACGAGCCGTTCTGGCAGATCCGTTCGAGCAACGTCGATCTGTATAACGATGAGAACGAAGGGATCGCCGAAGACGGCACGTTGTATATCAAAGGCGTGCCGGTGATGTGGTCGCCGTATCTGACCTTCCCGATCCGGGCAGAGAAAAAAACCGGTTTTCTGACGCCGACTTACGGCATGACCTCGCGCAGTGGTCTGGATCTTTCTGTCCCGTATTTCATCAACCTGGCGCCACAGTATGATTTGACGCTGACCCCGCGTTACCTCAGCAAACGCGGTGCGCAGCTGGGCGCAGAGTTCCGTTATCTGCAGCCGAATTATTCCGGTACGATGACCGGTGCCTATATGCACAGGGACAACGAGCTGGATCGGTCCCGCTGGATGTTTTCCTGGCGGCACCTGCAATCGCTCGGGTCCGTGCTGGGGCTCAATTTTAATCTATCGGTAGACTGGAACGCCGTCTCTGATGATGATTACTACCGTGACTTTACGGATATGACTACCATCACCCAGGCGGACAAGACCTATCTGAACCGTAATGTCACGCTCGGATTTTCTGGTTACAAATATTGGGATGGTTATCTGCAGATCCAGAAATACCAGACATTGCAGGACGCCACGACGACCGACATTTATGGCCAGTACGAGAAAGTGCCGGAATTGCGGGTCCATGGCGCGCGTTTTGATTGGCATGGCCTGGATATGGAAACTACTAATACGCTGACGCGATTTGAATATCCCACGTATTTTGGCTCCAAACTGAGCGATGAGATCATTGATCAGACAGAAGGGCATTTGCGTCCGGATGGAACGCGCTTTATGTCGTATTCCACCTTAAGCTACCCGATTGTCAGGCCCGGCTGGTACATCACTCCCAAAATCGGCCTGCATGCTTCCCAATACGAAACCGACTGGTATACGCGTTATGGCCAGCATTCGTTCTTCAGCCAAAGCGGCAACCAGCGGCGTTCGGTATCTCGCGTACTGCCCATTGTGTCCCTGGATGCCGGCATGACGTTCGAGCGTGACACCACGCTTTTCGGTTATCCGTCTACACAGACCCTGGAGCCGAGGCTCTATTATCTGTACATTCCTTATCAGGACCAGAGCGATATCCCCGTTTTTGACACTGATGTGAGTCAGTTCGGATTTGCCAGCGCCTTTTCGGAAAACCGCTATAACGGGGGATGGGATCGAATCAATAACGCCAATCAGGTTACACTGGGTTTGACTTCGCGCTGGTTTGACCGGGACACCGGCTTTCAACGCCTTGCATTGCAAGTGGCGCAGCGCGTGTATTTTGATTCGCAACGCGTAACCCTGCCGTTTGAATCTCCGCGTATTGGCACCAAGTCTGACTGGATTTTCGGCGCCGAAGCGGCGCTGACCAATAAATTTACGACCCAGGCTGCCTTGCAGATCGACCCGTATCAGGGCAAGACAACCCAGGTCTATGCTGCAGCAAAATGGACGCCCAAGCGGCTGACAACGCTCTCGCTTTCCTACCGTTACCAGCGGGATCCGTATGCGGATGAAGAGCGCAACGATATCAACCAGGGCAATCCGCTGTCCTACCAGTTGCAGGGCAAGGAAACAGTCAGCTTTGCCGGCCAGTGGCCCTTTACCAGCAAGCTGTACGGTGTGGGCAGGGTTGATTATTCCCTCAAGGAAAGCCGTGTCACCCAGCATATTCTGGGTGTCGAGTATAAAGGCGACTGCTGCTGGACCGGGCGAGTTGTTTTGAAACGTTACGCCGTTTCGAAACAGGATTCGAATTCTGCTATATTCTTTCAGTTGGAATTGGCAGGGTTGGGCTCGGTCGGGAAAGATCCTATGGACTTGTTAAGACAGAATGTGCCCGGATACGAAAGTGTCAACACCCCCGTTCCGGCCAGGACATCATTTGAAAGGTATGAATAATGCGTAAATTGGGTTTCATGCGAACAGCAGTTGCTCTCGCCATCCCCGCTATTTTTATTGTTGTGCCGCCGGTCGCGCAGGCGCAGCAGGCAAAAAAAACCGGGGCTTCACAGCAGCGTACGCCAGGGCAGTTCGCTGATGGTATTGCGGCCGTGGTCAATAATGAAATCATTACCATGCGCGAGTTGCAGCAAAGGATGGCCAGCAATCGCGTGACCACCGGCGGTCAGAACCAGGCCCAGCAGACGGTATTGCAGGCGATGATTGACGAAAAACTCATGCGTCAGGATGCCGAGCAATATGGCATCAAGATTACTGATGCACAATTGTCGCAGGCCATGGCCAATATTGCTCAGCGCAACAACCTATCGCCCGAAAAGTTGCGGCCGGCGATCGAGCAGATGGGCTTGAACTGGAATGACTATATTCGTAATCTTCGTAATGAAATGGTTATGGAAGAGTTGCGCACCCAGATTATCCAGAGTCGTGTCAATGTGAACGAATCCGATATTGATGCGTTTCTGAAACAGAATCCGACAGGTATTTTGCCTGGCCGGGAAGCCGAAAGGCAAAATCAGCCCAAGCCGCCACCGCAAAAGCAAGTGGTGGTCGAGCGCTCGTTTGTTCCCAAGGCGGTTGCCCTGCAGCATATTTATATTCGCGTGCCCGATAACTCGCCAGAGGATGTCGTTGCCGCCGCGCGCAAGAAAGCAGATGCGGCGATGGCAAAGCTGCGCCGCGGGTCTAGCTTTGAAAGCGTCGCCAAGGAATATTCCGACGGTCCCGAAGCGGCATCCGGCGGTAACCTGGGTATCCGCATGTTCGAAGACTGGCCATCGCTGTTTGTGAGCGTCACGAAAAAAGTATCGGATGGACGAACCACCGGCGTTTTCAAGGCGCCCAATGGTTTTCACATTCTCAAGGTAGTAGAGCGTCGTGGTCTGGTCCAGGAAAACAAGCGGGTCGTGACCGTGCAGCCGCCGGCGCCGCCACCGCCACCGGTACCCCCTATTGAAAAGATGGCCAAGCAGCAGGGACCGGTGAACATTACCGAGAGCAAGGTCAAACATATTCTGGTCAAAATTACGCCGGTCTTCTCCGATCAGCAGGCCCGTGCAAAAATCAATGACGTTCGCAATCAGATCGAAGGCGGCATGTCATTTGATGATGCGGCCAAGAAATTCTCGCAGGACACTTCAGCGCCACTGGGCGGGGAAATCGGCTGGATTCCGCCAGGCGTTTCCGATCCTGCGTTCGAGAAGGCCATGGGCGCCCTGCAACCCGGTCAGCTTAGTGCGCCCGTGCGTTCGCAGTTTGGCTGGCATCTGATCATGGTCGAGGATCGTCGCAGCTCGGACAAAAAGCCCGAAATCCGCCGTAACCTGGCGCGTCAATCGCTTTTCCAGAAACGTGCTGAACCTGTCTATGAAGACTGGCTGCAACAGTTGCGTGCCAAAGCGTATATTGACAACCGTCTGACGCAACAGAAAAGTAAGCCCTAGAGCAGAATAAGAATGGCAGTCCATCAGGCCCGCAAGCGTTTCGGTCAGAATTTCCTGACCGATGAAAGTGTGATCGAATCCATTGTGCGGGCGGTCAGCCCTGCGCGAGACGAAACGGTTATCGAAATCGGACCGGGCCTGTCTGCGCTCACCGGGCCGTTGCATGACCGCGTTGCGCATCTGGATGTGATCGAGATTGATCGCGATCTGGCTGCGCGCCTGCGCAAGCGCTTTGCCCCGGAGCGGCTGACGGTGCATGAGGCCGACGCCCTGAAGGTGGATTTTGCCGCTTTCGGCAAGGACCTGCGCATTGTCGGCAATCTTCCCTACAATATTTCCAGCCCATTGCTATTTCATCTGGTCGCGTTTGCCGATCATGTTCGCGATCAGCATTTCATGCTGCAGAAAGAAGTCATCGCGCGCATGGTGGCCCTTCCAGGTGAGGGCGATTACGGCAGGCTTTCGGTCATGCTGCAGGTGCGCTACGATATGCAGCATCTGTTTGATGTGCCGCCCGAAGCATTTGACCCGCCGCCCAAGGTAACCTCGGCTATCGTGCGCATGGTGCCTTTGCCGCAAACGCGCGCGCAGGCAAAAAGTGAACGCGCCTTCTCTCAGGTGGTGGCGCGGGCGTTTTCACAACGGCGAAAAATGTTGCGACGGGTGTTGGCAGACTGGCAGATAGACTGGGTTCAGGTTAATATCAAAGAGACCGCCAGGGCAGAAGAACTGTCGGTGGCCGACTATATCCGCCTGGCTGATTATCTGGTTGAGCAGGGCGTACTGGCCTGACAACCCGTGTCGCAGGACGCAACCTGTTGAGCCATAGATCTGCACCGTTGCCGATCTGCAGCCACAAGGGCTGATCTGACTTTTCAATTGTTTACAGCATTGCTTAGCGACATTGCGCAGCGATATCGTTCTGCTGCGTTGGTCTGCGGTATTGCACAGCGAAAGCGGGCAGGCGCATTCCTTCCAATCGTGTGCCTGCGCACCGTGTTCTTACCGGGCGCGACGCCCCGCCAGAAAAACCGCGACAATGTCCCGGCTACGCTGCATCAGCAGCTGTCGGGTCTGCTGCATGGTATCTTTCAGCGACATGGGCCCGCCGGGCAGGCTGAACGCCGCAGTAATACCGCCATCATAGACTTTGGCGAAGTCTTCATGCAATGAGCCGGCCAGTGCGATCAGTGGCACCTGATGCTTTTGGGTCAGGGCGGCAATACCGGCGATGGTCTTGCCGCGCAGGGTTTGTGCATCCAGCCGTCCTTCGCCGGTAATGACCAGATCGGCCTTTTGTATGTGTTCGTCCAGACCCGCATATTCCGCCACCACCTCCACGCCTGGCTTGAACACCGCTTTCAGATAGGCCAGTGCCGCAAAGCCCAGCCCTCCGGCAGCGCCGGCGCCGGGCTGCTCGCGCACATCATGGCCGGTCGCCTGCGCCGTCATATCAGCAAAGTGGCTCAGTGCCGCATCCAGAAACTGCACGTCATCCGCGCTGGCGCCTTTTTGGGGACCGAAGATGGCTGAAGCGCCGTGCTCGCCGCACAAGGGGTTGTTGACATCTGAGGCGATCAGCCATTCGGTCTTGGCAACCCGGGGATCCAGGCCGGACAGATCAATGGCTGCCAGTTCGTAAAGGGCAGCAGGCCCCTGTTTCAGTGGATTGCCGGCCTTGTCCAGGAACCGGATGCCCAGCGCGCAGAGCAGGCCGGTGCCGGCATCATTGGTGGCAGACCCGCCCAGGCCCAGCACAATCCGCCGGGCGCCGTGATCCAGGGCGGCAGAGACCAGTTGACCCAGCCCATAGGTGCTGGCGCGTCGTACATCGCGTTTGTCTTCGGTAATCTGTTCCAGTCCTGCCGCGCTGGCCATTTCAATTACGGCGGTGTCGTCGTGCAGCATGATCCAGGCAGCTGTAATCGGTTCATCCAGCGCATTGACGGTGTCCAGCGTTTGCAGCGGGGCACCGGTACTGCCAGCGATGGCTTCAACGGTTCCTTCACCGCCGTCGGCCATTGGCATCAGTACCAGGGTGGCATCAGGAGCCACTGTTTTGATGCCATCGGCAATGGCCTGGGCCACCCCGGACGAGGACAGGCTCTCCTTGAACGAGTCCGGGGCTATCACGATATAAAGCGGTTCAGTCATCAAGAAAATCATCCATACAAAGCAGTTTCATGCTGTTGGTTGCCCCGATCACGCCATAGTGGTCCCCTTGCAGGAGCAGCACCCAATCGCCGCGATCGAGTGGTTGATATTTCAGCAGTTGCGCCATCGCGGCCCGTGCGACATCGGTCTCCTTGACTGCGGCCGGATCAAAGTCGACCGGGTACACGCCACGGAAAATGGCAACGCGGTTGCGGGTGCTGTCATGCGGTGTGAGGCAGTAAATGGGAACCCCCGAACGAATACGCGACATGATAAGCGGCGTATGGCCACTTTCGCTTAGCGAGATAATGGCACGCACCTGGTGAAAATGGTTGGCCGCGTACATGGCGGCCAGCGCGATGGTTTCATCGAAGCGTGTAAACGTTTCGCCAAGCCGGTGGCGCGATTGCGTGGTGGTTGGGTGTTTTTCGGCACCCACGCAGATACGCGCCATGGCCTTGACCGTTTCCACTGGGTACAGGCCCGATGCGCTTTCACCCGACAGCATGACGGCATCGGTGTAATCGAGCACGGCATTGGCGACATCGGAAACTTCGGCGCGGGTCGGGAACGGGTGATTGATCATCGATTCCATCATTTGCGTGGCGGTAATCACAAATTTATTGAGGGTGCGCGCGTGGCGAATGATCTTTTTCTGGATGCCGACCAGCTCGGCGTCGCCCACTTCCACGCCCAGGTCTCCGCGCGCAACCATGACGCCGTCACTGGCGGTAATGAGCTCGTCCAGGGCCTGGTCATCGGCAACTGCTTCGGCCCGCTCGATCTTGGCAACGATCCAGGCCGAACTGCCGGCCTCCTGGACCAGGCGCCGGGCTTCTTCCATATCCCGTCCATAGCGCGGAAAAGAAACGGCGACAAAATCGACGCCGATCTCTGCCGCCAGCACAATATCAGCCTTGTCTTTTTCTGTCAGGCTTGGTGCGGACAGTCCGCCACCGCGGCGATTGATGCCCTTGTTGTTGGACAGCTCGCCACCGGAGGTGACAGTCGTGTAGACGTTTTGCCCTTCAATTCGCACCACTTCAAGTACGATCCGGCCATCGTCGAGCAGCAATTCATCACCCGGTCGGCAATCGGTAACCAGTTCGGGATAATCGATACCAACGATTTGTGCTGTGCCCTTGTCATAAGGATAGTCGTTGGACAGGATGAATTCCTGGCCCTGTTCCAGCACGATTTTCTGGTTTTCGAAGCGGGCGATCCGGATTTTCGGGCCCTGCAAGTCGCCCATAATCGCAATATGCACATCAAGCTTGGATTCCAGCTTGCGAATGATCCGGGCGCGTTCGCGGTGGTCTTGTGCGTCGCCGTGCGAAAAATTAAAGCGGGCAACGTTCATGCCTGCCAGAATCATGGCTTCGATCTGGGCTTCGGATGTGGTGGCGGGGCCCAGTGTGGCAACAATCTTGGTACGACGTCTGGTGCTAATCTGCTTAGTCATGTAGGCGATTCCTCGGGCGGACTCAACGGCGGGCAGCCGTTATGCTATCTGCGATAAACGGCTGAATTCAACGCAGGCCGGTGCCGGCTGCAGTCAAATTTTTTCTCTCGATCAATTCGATTTTATATCCGTCAGGGTCCTGCACAAACGCGATAACCGTTGTACCACCCTTGACCGGTCCGGCTTCACGTGTGACGTTGCCACCGGCCTGCTTGACGGCCTCACAGGCAGCATGGGCATCGGGTACGCCGATTGCAATGTGGCCATAGGCATCGCCCATATCGTATTCGGAAACGCCATGGTTATAGGTCAGTTCCAGTTCGGCCTGATGGGGGTTGGCTTCAAAACCCAGGAAGGCCAGGCTGTATTGGTATTCGGGATTTTCCGAGCGTCGCAGCAGTTTCATACCGATAACATTTGTATAGAATTCAATGGATCGTTCCAGGTCGCCGACGCGTAACATGGTGTGTAGAAATTGCATGGTGTCCTCGTAATAATGATGATGTGTTTGCGTCCCGTGGACGCGAGTTTCTATCATACACGATCGTCGTGCGCGCAGCCGGCCCGCCAGTGAGTTTGGATGGCCGTTTGCCCGCCCGTGGCGGCGGTTTTGCAATTGTCATATGCCGGTGTTCGCAGACGGTGCATCGCTGCGACTTCGACGGCAAAAGGCAGGCAGGTCGCAGCATTCCATTGCCCGTTCAAATGATCACGGTGCAATGCGGGACGGGACAGGAAGGGGCGGGTGCAATCGCCCTGTAAATGAAGATCGGGCGGCCCTCGCGTTGCGTGTCAGGCTTGCAGGGTGGGCAGGGTGGACATGTCGGTCGTTTTTAGTTTCTGCATGGCCGCTTCGTAGCCCGGCAGGATGATGCCGACTTGTTGCCAGAATCGCGCGCTGTGGTTCATCTGCTTCAAGTGGGCAAGTTCATGCGCGATGACATAGTCAATGATATCCGGTGTGAAGTGGATCAGCCGCCAGTTAAGGCGAATGCTGCCACTGCTATTGCACGAGCCCCAGCGGGCGCGGGCGCGCGACAGCCGCCATGCTTTAAACTGCAGGCCCGCATTGGTCGCAAGCGCGTGGATGCGCAGGTCAAAATATTGTTGCGCCTGCGTCTGCAGCCAGTGGGCTGCGGCGGCGCGCCGCTGTTCTGCACTGGCATTGGCGGGCAAGGCAAGCCAAAGCGTGTCCTGGATCTGGGGATGAAAGTGCTCGCCATCAAAGCGTGCCTGGTGCGCGCCAGCATCAATGTCAATTGTAATAGTCGCGCCCAGATACGGAAGTTGTGTGCAAGCAAGCCAGGACTGTTGAGCCTGGTCGGCCGTTGCGTTGCGCTGGCGCCAGAAGTCCAGTTTCTTCTGGATCCACTCGGCTTTTTCCAGCACGGCCTCGTCAATCTGCTTCAGCGAGACCCAGTAGGGCGCCGTCACGCGCAAGCCCTCACTGCCGATCACAAAGCCGATACTGCGGCGTCTGCTGCGTGCCAGGGTAAAGGTAATGAGCCCGTGTAAGGTTGCCACGTTGCGCAGGCGTGCGCCCTCGGGCAGGCTTGGAGTAGACGTACGGAATAGTTCAGACTGCGACGTCATGATAGCGTTCGGGATTGAGCACACGCATTTCACCTTCGATCC
The DNA here is from genome assembly GCF_014897675.1 of Advenella sp. FME57. Classification (GTDB taxonomy): domain Bacteria; phylum Pseudomonadota; class Gammaproteobacteria; order Burkholderiales; family Burkholderiaceae_B; genus Advenella. The sequence continues at coordinate 13,149 of NZ_JABUXU010000008.1, forward strand.
AGTCACGCACCTCTTTCATGACTTCGTCTGGCGTCCTGCCTGCCGGTTCAATTGGCGGGCCAAAGGAAATGGTAACCACGCCCGGTTTTTTGGTGAACGGTTTTTTGGGCCAGCACTCCCCGGCATTATGCGCGACCGGAATGATCGGCGTGTTGGCATGGACGGCCAGTCGTGTGCCGCCCAGCTTGTAGGCGCCGGCCTGACCCGGCGGGATGCGTGTTCCTTCGGGAAAGAGTACGGGAGAGCGGCCTTCGGCCAGGCGCTGGGTGCCGATTTCCATGACCTGCTGCATGGCATTTTTCCCTTTCTGCCGATTGATGGCTATATTGCGCAGACTGGCCAGGCCCCAGCCAAAAAAAGGAATGTAATTGAGTTCCTTTTTATAGACGAAGCAAGCCGGCCGGCGCAGAAACCAGGCAAAAAACATGGTCTCGTAGGTAGATTGATGCTTGCTCAGATAAATAACCGGTGCATCGGGGACATGGTGCAGGCCTTTTATTTCGTAGCGAATGCCGACAAATATTTTGGCAGCCCAAATCACCATGCGTGGCCAGCCTGCGGTATAGCGATAGCGCCAGATAAAGGGCAGCGGCAATACCAGCATGCAGCCGATGGCGTAGGGTACAACGGTTACTGCCTGAAAAAGCAGAAAAAGAATAGAGCGCAAAAAGAGCATGATCAGGATTCCGTAAGCCAGCTTTCGACCACATCGGCCAGGGTAGGCCTGATTTGTACTGATTCGGGCAGACCGGGGTCGTTGCGGGTCTTCTGTCCGTTGCCAGTTTCCACCAACCAGGTCTGGCATCCAGCTACATGTGCAGCGGTGATATCCCTGAGGGAATCGCCGACACACACGACTTCGTGGGCAGGTGCATCATAGCGTTTGAGTATTTCCAGGAACATGCCGGGCAGTGGCTTGCGGCAGCTGCATCCGGCATCCGGCAGATGCGGGCACATGAAAATAGCGTCAATGTGGCCACCCAACGCAGCCAGTTGCTGTTGCATTTTCTGGTGAATGGCGGTCAGGTCATCGGGCGTGAATAGCCCTCGTCCCAGGCCAGACTGATTGGTGGCCACGACCACCTTCCAGCCGGCGCGGCTAAGACGGGCAATGGCTTCAAGACTGCCGGGCAGGGCCACCCATTCATCGGCAGATTTAATGAAATCCGGCCGATCTTCGTTGATGACGCCGTCGCGATCAAGAATGGCCAGCTTCATTGGGCCAGCCTTGAAATATCGGCCACCAGATTCATGGTGGCGTGCAGTTGCGACAGCAAGGCCAGGCGATTGTTGCGAACGGCCGGGTCATCGGCCATCACCATCACATGGGTAAAGAAGTCATCTACGGCACTGCGGGTTTGCGCCACCGCCGCCAGGCTTTTCTCAAAATGTCCCTGGGCAGCGTCCGCGTGCGCCGCTGCTTCGATTCCATGCAGCGCATCGTACAGTGCTTTTTCGGCAGGTTCGGTGAAAAGGGACGGCTCAATGGCAGGCAGGCTGCCTTCGGTTTTTTTCAGTAGATTGCCGATTCGTTTGTTGGCCGCGGCCAGGCTTTCTGCTTCCGGCAATTGGGCAAACGCCGTTACGGCCTTGATCCTTGCGGCCACTTCCTGCAGCGCAGGCTGCACGGCGATCACTGCATCCACCACGGATTTTGCATAGTTGCCGCTGAGCTGATTGCGATATCGTTCATAGATATAGATCAGCACCTCGTCTGCCGTATCCGAATGCAGCGTGCCGGCGTTGAAGGTGCCCATGGCAAAAGCCAGCAACGCCGGCAGATTAAAGCGTGTTGGGTTCGCTGGTGCGGCGGCCAGATAGCCGCCGGCCGCCAGCTGCTCAACCGCACTGATAATGCCCAGCGCCGCGCGGCGCAGCCCGAACGGGTCGCGTTCACCTGAAGGCTGCAACCCGATGCCCCAGATGCCGACCAGCGTTTCAATGCGTTCGGCAATGAACAGGATGGCCGAGATCAGGTTATCGTCGTTGACGGGGGTATCGAACCGTGTGCGGTACTGGCCGTTGAGCGCCTGGACCACTTGAGCGGGCTCGCCATCGGCCTGGGCGTAGTAGCCGCCCATGATACCTTGCAGCTCGGGAAACTCCCCAACCATATTAGAAGTCAGATCGGCCTTGGCAAGCTGCGCTGCGCGGTCGGCCAGGGCGACTTTGGCGTTCAGGTCCTCGGCAAGGCGCGAACTGATGCGACGCAGACGTTCGATACGGTCATGCTGGGAACCGAGCTTGTTGTGATAGACGATATTGTCCAGTTGCGCAACACGCGAGGCCAGTGGCAGCTTTCTATCGGTCTCGAAAAAGAATTCGGCATCGGCCAGGCGGGGGCGGATTACCCGTTCGTTGCCCTGGATAATATGATGCGGATCGGCCACGTGCATATTACTGACGATCAGGAATTTGTGGATCAGTCTGCCGCTGGCCGGATCGAACAGCGGAAAATACTTCTGATTCAGACGCATAGTCAGAATCAGGCATTCCTGCGGCACAGCCAGAAATTTCTCATCGAATTGCCCGACATAAACGGTCGGGTGTTCAACCAGGGCAGTCACCTCGTCCAGTAGCGGCGTTACCTCTGCTTCGTCCCCCAGCGAGGCGCCCAGCGTTTTTACGGACTCATCAAGCTGCTGGCGGATGGCGGTGCGGCGCGCTTCGAAAGAGGCGATGACACGGCCTTTGTCAGCCAGCGTCGCTTCATAGTCATCTGCATGGGCCAGGGTGATGGGGCCTTCGCTCATGAAGCGGTGGCCGTGTGTGCTGTTGCCGGCTTCGATACCCAGAATGGTGACGGGCAACACTGTACTGCCGTGTAGCACGACCAGGCCATGGACCGGCCGCACAAAACGTACGCTTGTCTGGCCGTCGGCCAATTGATAACGCATGACCTTGGGAATGGGCAGGTCTGCCAATGCCGATTCAATGGCGGCCTGCAGCACATTTTGCAATTGCGCACCGGCAGCGGTGCCATGGGCAACCAGGTATTCCTGCTTGCCATCGGATTCACGGGCAAGTTCTGCCGGCGTCAGGTGCGACAGATTTTTCGCCGCCAGTTTTTTCTGCAGGGCGGGCGTGGCCTGGCCATTTGCATCCAGGCCCACTTTGACAGGCATGAGTTTTTCGGAAAACGGCTGGTCGGCAGCGACCGCAAGTACGCTGCTTAACTGCGCTGCCAGCCGGCGCGGGGTCGCATAGCATTGGGTCACATTGTCGGGACCCAGCAAATGCTGTTTGGCCAGAGCCTGCGCGAGGCTGTCGGCGAACGTCTGTCCGAGTTTTTGCAGGGCCCGCGGTGGTAGTTCTTCGGTAAACAGTTCAACAAGTAAGGGCGAATTCATGATACTGCCTTGTTATTCTTGAGCATAGGGAAGCCGAGTTGCTCGCGTGAATCATAGTAGGCCTGGGCGACCTTGCGCGACAGATTGCGGATGCGGCCGATATAGGCAGCGCGTTCCGTTACGCTGATGGCGCCGCGCGCGTCAAGCATATTGAATGTGTGGGCAGCCTTCAGGACCGATTCATACGCAGGCAGGGCCAGCGGAATCTCGACCAGACGGGCGGCTTCTTTTTCGTAGTCGTTAAAATGCGCAAACAACATATCGGTATTGGCATATTCAAAGTTGTAGGTCGACTGTTCCACTTCGTTCTGGTGGAACACATCGCGATACAGCACTTTTTCACCATTGGGTCGCAAGGTCCACACCAGGTCGTAAACGCTTTCCACATCCTGCAGATACATGGCCAACCGTTCCAGGCCGTACGTGATTTCACCCAGGGTGGCAGGGCAGTCCAGGCCGCCCACCTGTTGGAAATACGTAAACTGGGTCACTTCCATGCCATTGAGCCAGACTTCCCAGCCCAGTCCCCAGGCGCCGAGTGTGGGGTTTTCCCAATCGTCTTCGACGAAGCGGATGTCATGCTCCTGTGGGTTGATGCCCAGTGCCTTAAGAGAGCCGATGTACAGGTCCAGAATATCCGGCGGCGCCGGCTTGAGGACAACCTGGTATTGATAATAATGCTGCAGGCGGTTCGGATTTTCGCCATAGCGACCATCCTTGGGGCGGCGCGACGGTTGCACATAGGCAGCGTGCCACGGCTCGGGCCCGATGGCGCGCAGAAACGTGGCAGTGTGCGATGTACCGGCTCCCACTTCCATATCGTAGGGCTGCAGCAGCGCGCAACCTTGGGTATCCCAGTATTCCTGGAGTTTCAGGATAATCTGCTGAAAAGTTAGCATGGACGGACTCAAGATAATTAGAAAAAGCTGAATCGCCGATTTTAACGGATTTGCTGCGGTATTCGGCTGTTTCTTGCAAGATGGCAACCATATGGGCGGATTTTGCGCGCGGAATGATTTAAAGTTCTGGTATCCCGAAAATGGCAGTCTGGAGATCTCATGTCTGAATTAATCAAGTCTGAAATACGTGGTCGCGTCCTTATTCTGACGATCAATCGTCCCGAGGCGCGCAACGCGCTCACCTACGACACTTCATTTGCGCTGGCCGATGCGCTGGACCGGCTTGACGCCGATGACAATCTGACCGTCGGTATCTTGCGCGGTGAAGGCAATACCTTTTGCTCTGGCATGGATCTGAAGGAATTTGCCCGTACCCAGCGCCGTGCGGTGGTTCCGGGACGCGGGCTGGGCGGGCTGGCCGAAGCGCCACCGGCCAAGCCGCTGATTGCCGCCGTTGAAGGCTATGCGCTGGCCGGCGGGTTTGAGCTGGCCCTGGCCTGCGACCTGATTGTCGCCGCCGATAACGCCAGTTTCGGGCTGCCCGAAGTCAAGCGTGGTCTGGTCCCCGGATCGGGCGGCATGTTGCGCCTGCCACGCCGGCTGCCGTACCACGTCGCCATGGAAGCCCTGCTGACTGGCGATATGATTGCCGCAAAACGCGCTCACGAGCTCGGTTTGGTCAACGATCTGGTGGAACCCGGCACGGCACTGGAAGCTGCGTTAAAATTGGCAGAGAAGATCGCTGCAAACGGGCCGCTGGCGGTTCGCACGGTCAAGCAGATCGTGACCGAGTCCCAGGACTGGCGCTCAGACGATATGTTTGCCCTGCAGAACCCCCGCATGGCCCACATTTTTTCATCGGAAGATGCCAAGGAAGGCGCGACTGCCTTCGCCGAAAAACGTCCGCCCGTCTGGAAGGGCAGGTAACTTTTACTAGCAAATACATTAATCATGACAACTGTAATCAAACAAGATGATCTGGTCCAATCTATTGCAGATGCAATCCAGTTCATCAGCTACTACCATCCGGCCGATTATATTCAGCATCTGGCCCGTGCCTATGAACGCGAGCAAAGTGCGGCGGCCAAGGACGCGATTGCCCAGATCCTGACCAACTCGCGCATGTGCGCTGAGGGCAAGCGTCCTATCTGCCAGGATACGGGCATTGTGAATGTATTCCTGAAAGTGGGCATGGACGTGCGCTTTGATCTGTCCTGTACCCTGCAGGAGGCTTGTGATGAAGGCGTACGTCGCGGTTACCTGGACACGGACAACAAACTGCGTGCTTCGGTATTGTCCGACCCGATTTTCGAGCGCAAAAATACCAAGGACAACACGCCCTGTATTTTGCATGTGGAACTGGTGCCGGGCAATACGGTTGATGTACAGGTCGCTTCCAAGGGAGGCGGTTCCGAGAATAAATCCAAGTTCGCCATGCTCAACCCCAGCGATTCCATCGTGGATTGGGTATTGAAAACCGTGCCGCTCATGGGAGCAGGCTGGTGCCCGCCAGGAATGCTGGGCATCGGGGTTGGCGGCACTGCCGAAAAAGCCATGCTGATGGCCAAGCAGTCGCTGATGGAAGACATCGACATGTACGAGCTGCTGGCCCGTGGTCCGCAAAACAAACTGGAAGCGTTGCGGATCGAACTGTACGAAAAAGTGAATGCATTGGGCATTGGCGCTCAGGGCCTGGGCGGCCTGACAACGGTGCTGGATATCAAGATCAATACCTATCCGACCCATGCGGCCTCTAAACCCATCGCCATGATCCCTAACTGCGCTGCGACTCGCCACGTGCATTTTGTACTGGATGGATCGGGCGTGGCGAACCTGACGCCGCCATCGCTGTCCGACTGGCCTGATGTGCACTGGGCCCCTGATTACAATGCTTCCAAGCAGGTGAACCTGGATACGCTGACCAAAGAAGAAGTGGCCAGCTGGGAGCCCGGCCAGACGCTGCTCTTGAACGGCAAAATGCTCACCGGCCGCGACGCGGCGCACAAGCGCATTCAGGACATGCTGGCAAAAGGCGAACCGCTGCCTGTCGATTTCACCAACCGTGTCATCTATTATGTCGGTCCGGTGGATCCGGTGCGTGATGAAGTGGTGGGGCCTGCAGGTCCAACCACGGCTACCCGCATGGATAAGTTCACTGACATGATGCTGGAAAAAACCGGCCTGATCGCGATGATCGGCAAGGCCGAGCGCGGTCCCGTCGCCATCGAATCAATCAAGAATCATCGCTCTGCCTATCTGATGGCAGTGGGTGGGTCGGCCTATCTGGTATCGAAAGCCATTCGTGGCGCCAAAGTGGTCGGGTTCGAAGACCTGGGCATGGAAGCGATTTACGAATTTGACGTGAAGGATATGCCGGTGACAGTTGCCGTCGACTCCAGCGGCACCTCGGTCCACAAAACGGGCCCGCGCGAGTGGCAGGCAAAAATCGGTATTATTCCGGTCCCTGCCTGATGCATTGAAGCTTCATTCAGGTGAAATAAAACGGCCTGCAGCCTGGCGCTGCAGGCCGTTTTTGTTTGGATCATCCGTCCGATGGCATTATGACGTTGCCAACGCCGCCATGGGGCCGCCGGTTCAGGCCGGATAAATGGGCCTGGCACACGTGAGGTTGAGGCAAAGGATTGTCATTATCGTCAACGCACCAGCCCCTGGGTTTTTAGCCAATCCTGAATCAGTCCTGATATTTGCCGGGAATTGGTATCCATCATCAGCATGTGGCTGTTGCCGTGAATTCCCTGCGCCGGCAGATCCAGCAGGTCACCGTGGCCGCCGGCCCGGTTCAATGTGGCACGGAAACCTTCCTGTCTTTCCTTGATGCGCTTCCAGAATGGGTAGTCCTGAATGTAATCACCCCATACCCATAGCATCGGCACATCACGCAAGGGTGTCAGATCCGTTTTGTCCGGGTCTGGCGAACCGCTAGGTTCGATCAACACCACGGCCTTGACTTTGTCTGGGTATTTCAGGGCCGATGTCAGCGCAAAATTGCCACCCTGGCTATGCACAACGATCACGCATGGGCAGGCCTGTTGCACATACTGGTCATAGGCTTGCTGCGTGCGCTCGTCGTTTGTCGCCCAGCGCGGTATGCTTTGCTTGGCGAACTGGTCGAAATCGGCAATTGGAAACAGGGTGCCAGGGATAGCTTGCCGCACTTGCGGATCGCTCGCATAGGTCTTGCCGATGCGGAACAATTCCCAGGCTTCCTTTTTGGTGCGGAACACGGGCTCGCCCTGGAAAATTTCAGGATAGCGCGCCCATGATGCGCGGCCGCGTTCGACCGCATCGCTCACATACACACTCCAGCCGTCGCGCAGAAAATCCATTTCCCAGCCCGGTTTGCCGTCAGGCTTGGTTTCATACGTCGTTCCCGACAGACCACCGCCGTGCCACAGCAACATGGGCACACTGGCGCGCGGCTTTTCCAGGATGGTGTAACGCGTGTACATTTGCCCGGCGACAAAATCGCCATTGGGATCCAGCGTCACCGGCGGCGAGCCCGGGCTGAACACCATTTTCTTGGTTGGCAAGCCTTTGAGCGTGACCTGTTCGCCACCGATGTGATAGCTGCCGACTTCCTTTACGTTTAGTCCGCCGGTCTGTGCGCATCCGGCCAATAGTACGATGGCTGGAAGCGCCCACGCCAAAACCCGCGTTGAATTACCCATGTGTTGTCTCCTCTGGCGGCATATACCCGGTGAACGCCCGTTGCGCCATGCACTCGGCCGCTTGACGAGTGTGCCAACACCAGGGTCAGTATTTATTTCGAACGATTATAAGCTGCCCTGGCCATGAGCAAGTCAGGAGTAGTGGATATTCGCTGCAACCTAATCTGTGTCTACTTTGTGCAGCCGAAGGTTGGTGCAAGGTATATTGCGATGGTGATTTCTGACGGAAAGCTTATACGCAAGCCGATGTAGCGAAAGAGCGCACAGCTATAAAACTCTCCGACGGTGCATACAAATACCTCCGGTGCAGAACGAACCAACTTATGCAGTTGTAATTGGTTACACAATGATGTCTTATGACTCCCTTGCGAGGGTCTTAAGGTTGGGTATTTCCCAATTGTTTCCCTTATCTGCCCTCTGTAACCTTGCGCTGTTCAAGTCAGCCTCCGCATTATTGCGGCACGAGGCTGGCTTTTTACCTTATTTTCAAAGGAACTGTAATGAAGATAAATGCGACACGCATGGTTCTGATAGCCCTGCTCGGTGGACTTGCGACAACAGCGCAGGCGGCAGGCACACTGGTCTATTGCTCAGAAGGCAGTCCGGCCGGTTTTGATACAGCACAATACAGCGCCGGTACCGATTTCGATGTCTCTGCCGAAACAGTCTACAACGGGCTGGTGGGATTTGAACGCGGCTCTACCGAAGTGATCCCTGCGTTGGCTGAAAAATGGGATGTTTCCGAAGATGGCCTGGTGTACACCTTCCATCTGCGTCCGGGCGTCAAGTTTCAAACGTCGCGCTTTTTCACCCCCACGCGCGGGCTGACTGCAGATGACGTGGTGTATACCTTCGAGCGCATGATGAGCAAGGACCATCCGTTTCGCAAGGCCTATCCGACGGAATTCCCATACTTTACCGATATGGGCATGGACAAAAACCTGAAGTCGGTGGAAAAAGTGGATGACAATACGGTCAAGTTTACGCTCAACGAAGTGGATGCCGCTTTTGTACAGAATATGGCCATGCCGTTTGCCATTATTCATTCCAAGGAATATATGGAAAAGCTGCTTGCCGACGGCAAACCGGAGATGATCAACCAGCAACCGCTGGGTACCGGCCCGTTTATTTTCGAGCGTTATCAGAAAGATGCCCAGATTCGCTACAAGGCCAACAAAGACTATTGGGACAAGGCAGAAGGTCCGTTGGTGGATAATCTGATTTTCGCCATCACCAAAGATCCTTCTGTACGCGCCCAGAAGCTCAAGGCCAATGAGTGCCAGCTGGCTTCGTATCCCTTGCCGGCCGATGTTGAACGCCTCAAGCAGGATCCCAATCTGAAAGTGCAGTCCAATCCCGGCTTTAACGTGGGTTTCATTTATTACAACACTGAAAAAGAGCAATTAAAGAAACCCGAGGTACGCATAGCGCTGGACATGGCCATCAACAAACCGGCCATTATCAAGGCGGTCTATGGCGGGCAGGGCGTGCTGGCCGATGGTCCCATGCCGTCCAGCCAGTGGTCCTATGACGACACCATTAAAAGCCGTCCGACAGACGTTGCCAAGGCCAAGGAGCTGCTGGCGCAAGCGGGTTACCCCAACGGGTTTGACATGGGCCTATGGTCTTTGCCCGTGGTGCGTCCCTATAACCCGAATGGCCGCCTGATGGCCGAAATGATTCAATCGGACTGGGCCAAAATTGGTGTCAAGGTCAAAATCAGTACCTATGAATGGGGCGAATACCTCAAGCGCGCCAAACAGGGCACGCATGACGCCATCATGGTGGGCTGGACCGGCGATAACGGTGATCCGGACAATTGGCTGGGCAACCTGCTGTCGTGCAATTCGGTCGGCGGCGTCAACTATTCGCGCTTCTGCTATAAACCGTTTGACGATCTGGTGGTCAAGGCCAAGCGCGTAACTGACAAGCAGGAACGCACCAAGCTGTATAAGGAAGCCCAGAAAATCTTCCATGAACAGATGCCCATGTCGCCTATCGGCACATCGATTGTGAACGTCCCCATGAACAAGAAAGTCGAAGGCTTCAAGATCAGTCCTTTCGGCCTCTTTCAATTCTATGGCGTCAGTCTGAAATAACGATTTCGCCTATCGTAAGAGTCAAAACGAAGGCTGCCCCGAGCGGGGTGGCTTTCGCTTTGCCATTTGTATTTTCAGGACACGTGCAATAAACCGGTCATATTTCATATGGTCTGAGTGTCCACGGAGGCTGGCCTCATGTTTTCCTTTATTCTCAGGCGTCTGGCGATTCTGATACCGACATTTTTCGGTATCACGATCCTGACGTTTCTTCTTATTCATATGATTCCCGGTGATCCGGTGATGACGATGCTGGGTGAACGCAATGTCGACCCGGAAATGTACAAATCCCTCATGGCCCGGCTTGGGCTGGATCAGCCGCTGCACATCCAATATTTGAACTATCTGGGCGGTTTGCTGCAGGGTGATTTTGGCAAGTCCTTTTCCAGCCAGAGCAGTGTCTGGGGAGAATTTGCGGCCTTGTTTCCTGCCACGCTGGAGCTGGGCATCTGTGCCCTGTTGTTCGGCACTGTCTTCGGCATTTTGCTCGGTGTGCTGGCCGCCATCAAGCGCGGCACATTCCTTGATCATGGGGTCATGGGCCTATCGCTGACCGGGTACTCAATGCCGATTTTCTGGTGGGGCCTGATGCTGATCATGCTGTTTTCGTCCTATCTGGGCTGGACGCCGGTCTCTGGCCGCATCAGCCTGATCTATGACGTACAGCCCTATACCGGCTTCATGTTGATCGATTCGGTGATTGCGCAGATCCAGGATCCGGAATACAACAGCGGCGCTTTCCTGGATGCGGTCATGCACCTGATTCTGCCGTCTGTCGTACTGGGTACCATCCCGCTGGCGGTCATCTCGCGGATGACCCGCTCTTCGATGCTCGAAGTCATGGGCGAAGATTATGTTCGAACCGCCAGGGCCAAAGGGCTGTCGCCCAGACGTGTCATCTTTGTCCATACGCTGCGCAACGCGATGATTTCCGTGGTTACGGTGATTGGCCTGCAAATCAGCAGCTTGATTGGCGGGGCCGTGCTGACGGAAACCATTTTCTCGTGGCCGGGCATCGGCAAGTGGCTGGTCGACGCCATTTTTCGGCGCGACTATCCGGTGGTGCAAAATGGCCTGTTGATTGTGGCAGTCCTGATCATCCTGGTCAATCTGGTGGTAGACATTATTTATGGCGTTGTCAATCCGCGGATCCGTCATGCAAAATAAGGACGACATCATGAATCAACTCTCTGTGGCAGATACCAGTACAGCAACTGCTGGCGCCATCACATACCCGTCGCCCCTGCGCGAGTTTATCGACAGTTTTTCCAACAACCGGGGCGCGGTCGCGGGTTTCTGTTTTCTGGTCATCATGGTTCTGTCCGCCGCGCTGGCGCCGTGGCTGGCTCCGTACGACCCCTTGATGCAGTTTCGCGACCATATGCTGCAGCCGCCGGCCTGGCAGGAAGGCGGTAGCGCCGCCTATCTGTTGGGAACCGACGAAGCCGGGCGGGACATTCTTTCACGACTGATGCATGGTGCACGGCTGTCGCTGGTCATTGGCTTTTCAGCAGTGATTATCACACTGGTGCCCGGCATTCTGCTTGGGCTGCTGGCGGCTTTTTTCCCGCATACGGCAGGGCGTGTGCTTATGCGCATGGCCGATATCATGATGTCTTTGCCATCGGTGCTGCTGGCCATTGCAATCATGGCGGTACTCGGTCCTGGTATCACAAATGCAATGATCGCAATTGCGGTCGTGGGTTTGCCCGGTTACATGCGCATTGTGCGGGCCTCGGCCATGAGCGAGCTGAGCAAAGACTATGTCATGGCATCCAGGGTCACCGGCGCTGGCGTATTGCGCCTGATGTTCATCGCCGTGCTGCCCAACTGCATGGCACCGCTGATCGTGCAGGCGACGTTGGGGTTTTCCTCAGCCATCCTGGATATTGCAGCCCTGGGCTTTCTGGGGCTGGGCGTGCAGCCGCCGGCGCCGGAATGGGGCACAATGCTTGCCACGGCGCGCAATTACATTACCAGCGCCTGGTGGGTTGTCACATTTCCCGGCCTGACCATTCTGCTCACGGTACTGGCCATCAATCTGATGGGCGATGGCTTGCGCGATGCGCTGGATCCCAAACTGAAGCGCGCGGCGTAGGAGTCACGAATGAGTTTATTGAACATCCGTAACCTGTGCGTGCGGTTTGGCACCAAAGACAAACCCTTTCTTGCTGTCGACGGGGTTGACCTGAATGTGGATCAGGGCGAGCTGCTGGGTATTGTGGGCGAATCCGGTTCGGGCAAGTCGGTATCCATGATGGCAATGATGGGTTTGCTGGACGGACAGGGTATCGTGACTGCGGACCAGATGCTGTTTGATGGACAGGAATTGTCTGCGTTGACTGCGAAACAAAAGCGCAAGATCATCGGCAAGGATATCGCCATGATTTTTCAGGATCCGATGACTGCGTTAAATCCCAGTTATACCGTTGGCTTTCAGATTGAGGAAGTGCTCAAGGTGCATATCGGTCTTGATCGCAAGGCCCGCCGCCAGCGCGCCATTGAGCTGATGCGCGAAGTGGAAATTCCCGATCCTGAACGCCGCCTGTCGGCTTATCCTCATCAGTTGTCCGGCGGGATGAGCCAGCGTGTGGCCATTGCCATGGCGATTGCCTGTGAGCCGCGGCTGTTGATTGCCGATGAGCCCACCACCGCGCTGGACGTGACGATCCAGGCGCAAATCATGGAATTGCTGCTGCGTTTGCAAAAAGAACGCGGCATGGCCTTGCTCATGATCACGCATGACCTGGCTGTCGTCTCTGAAGTCGCGCAGCGCGTGGTGGTCATGTATGCGGGGCAAGTTGCCGAAACCGGCGCTGTGCGGGACGTCTTTTTCGAGCCGGCTCATCCATACACACGGGCATTGATTGCCTCCATTCCCGAATCGTGTCGTGGTTCGCGGCGCTTGTCTACGCTTCCCGGCATTGTGCCCGGACAATACGATCGCCCGTCGGGCTGTCTGCTCTCGCCGCGTTGTCCTATCGCTCAGGCGCGTTGCGTGCGTGAACGTCCGGAACTCATCAGCTATCGCGGCAGGGCGGTACGCTGTCATACACCGCTGATTCCCTTGCAGGAAGTCAAGTCATGAATGATATTGTATTGAAAACAGAAAACCTGACCCGCCATTATGATGTATCGCAAGGGTTCATGAAACCGCGTGCCACGCTCAAGGCGCTCAATGGCGTATCGCTGTCATTGCAGCGTGGCAAAACCCTGGCGGTCGTGGGCGAATCCGGCTGTGGCAAATCGACGCTGGCGCGGCAGATCACCATGATTGAAGCACCGACCTCCGGGACGTTGTGGCTGGAAGGGGATCAGGTGGATGCCGGATCGTATTCACAGATCAAGGCCTTGCGCAGCAAGGTGCAAATGGTGTTTCAGAATCCCTATGGCTCGCTCAATCCGCGTCGCAAGATTGGCGATCAGCTGGAAGAGCCGCTGATCATCAACACCAGCCTGAAAGAAGCCGAACGCAAGGAACGCGTACGTGACATGATGCAGCGCGTCGGCTTGCGGCCCGAGCATTATTATCGTTACCCGCATATGTTTTCCGGGGGTCAGCGCCAGCGTGTGGCCATTGCCCGTGCGATGATGCTGCGTCCCAGTATCGTCGTGGCCGATGAACCCACCTCGGCACTGGATGTATCCATTCAGGCGCAGGTGCTCAATCTTTTCCTTGATCTGCAGGATCAATTACATACATCATATGTATTCATTTCCCATAATCTGTCGGTGGTGGAGCATGTCGCTGACGAGGTGATGGTGATGTATCTGGGACGGATTGCAGAAAGCGGCCCGAAACAGACCCTGTATGAAAAACCACTACATCCATACACGCAGGCGCTGCTGTCTGCAACGCCTTCAATCTACCCCGATCGACGGACCGTGAAAATCAAGATTGAAGGCGAATTGCCGTCGCCATTGAATCCTCCTTCGGGCTGCGCTTTCCACAAGCGTTGCCCGCATGCAGTGGCACGGTGCAGTGATCAAGAGCCCATATTGCGTGAAGTGCACGGTCGGCAAGTTGCCTGTCATCTGGCCGAGCAGTTTGCATAAGGCGTCCACAGTCGTTTGCATAAGGCACTGCGGTCGTTGGCGATATGACACGTGCTGGCAAGCCGGCAGTATCGTTCTTGTTCGTGATAGAAGGTGAACCCGGCTCTGCCGGCTGTGCGGTCATGTCCGGGTAAGGTGCGTGGCAATCAGTGGCTGTAGTGGTCACCATCGTGTCGGCGTTATGGGCGCACAGTCACGGCCTGATTGCAGGTCGCTTGTCCGGATAGCGCTGATATTCATCGGCACATGTGTACATTATGGCTTGCTGCAGCAACGAATCGGATTAAATAATTAGGGAATTTCGTGACTGCTCGATTGTTTGATTGCAGAATGCGTGAGTACTTGATTGCTTGAGTGCAACACTGCTTGTTCGTTACCCGGGCCGGTCTGCATAGCGGCGGTACAGGGTTATCGGCTGCGCGTCGCATTCAGCCAGCCACTGGCTGATAGGCCGTTCATGCAGCACCATATCAGGTGCAATATCCAGCAATGGGCGCAGCACAAAAGCGCGCAGGTGCATGCGAGGATGCGGCAAAGTCAATTGCGTGGTGTCCTGCACGAGGTCGTCATAGAGGAGGATATCCAGGTCCAGTGTGCGTGGGGCATTGCGATAAGGGCGTGCCCTGCCATGGCTCAGTTCAATGGTCTGCAGCGCCTGCAGCAAGTCCGGTGCAGACAGCTCGGTGGACAGCCGTGCCACGGCGTTGATGTAGTCCGGGCCCGAAGAATCTACCGGGGCCGTTCGGTACAGGTCTGAAACCTGATGCAAAACAGTACGGGGCAGGGCGGCGATATCGTCCAGGGCCCGATACAGTGTGTCTTCGCTTTCACCCAGGTTCGACCCCAGGCCAATGTAGGCATTGTGCATCTGGCTATGAAGCCGCAGGACGGCTTGAGCTTGCGCTGCCTGCGGGACTATCGCCGCTGGTCGCGTTGCCTTTGCTGGCATTGCTGCGCCGTTTGCGCCGCTTGCGTGGGGTGCTCGCCGGCCCGGCCGCCTGCTGTTCGGCAGTGAGGGCTTCAATCATTTCTGTACGCTCTCCAGGATGGGCGTCGGCCAGATCCATCCACCATTGCGCCAGCACGCTGTCAAATTCGTTGCAGGCGGCACGCAGTTGCAGGAAATCACAAGCAGCCCGAAAGCGCGGTTGCTCCGTCATGCGCCAGATTTGTTTGGGTATGCGACGTTCAAAACGTGGCTGCATAAACCAGATTTCGCGCATGTCCGCAGTGTGCCGACGCTGTATGGCCATTTTACTGATGTGCGTGTCGATGATCAGATCGGCAGCCTGGCTCAGCGCCGGTATGGGATGTTCCTTGCGCTCCAGGTTTTTCTTCCAGTTAATATCGACCAGTCGCCACAGTAGCGCTGCAAACAGAAAGCTTGGGCTGACCGATTTGCCGGCACGGACGCGATGATCGGTTCGCTCCAGCGTCAGTTGTACGAACTGTTCGCCCCCTGGCTGCGTGAGCACCTGATCGATCAGTGGCAGGACATTTTCGTGCAGCCCTTCCTTGCGCAGCTGCTCCAGCGCGACGATGGCATTGCCACAGGTCAGCAGTTTGAGCGTCTCGTCAAACAGGCGCGAGTCCGGCACGTTTTTGATCAGTCCGGCCAGAGTGCGAATCGGGGCTTGCGTTGCCGGTTCGATCGTGCCGTTCAGTTTGGAGGCAAAGCGAACTGCACGCAACATCCGCACCGGATCTTCGCGAAAACGTTTTTCCGGGTCGCCGATCATGCGCACCAGATGATTTTTCAGATCAGCCACGCCGTTATGGTAATCAATGACGGTTTCCTTGACCGGATCGTAATACAGGGCGTTGAGGGTGAAGTCGCGACGGGCAGCATCTTCTTGCTGCGTGCCGAACACATTGTCATTGAGAATGCGGCCATCGGCATCGGTGTGCTGGTCCCCCTGCGATGGGGCGCGGAATGTGGAGGTCTCGATAATTTCCTGGCCGAAGACGACGTGCACCAGTTGGAACCGCCTGCCAATGATGCGGGCCCGCCGGAACAGCGGCCGGATTTCCTCGGGCGTGGCACTGGTGGCAACATCAAAATCCTTGGGTTCGTAGCCCAGGACCAGGTCGCGCACTGCACCGCCCACAATAAATGCATCGTAGCCCTTTTGTTGCAGTACTTCGCACACCTTGATGGCGTTGCGCGAGACCAGGCGTCGGTCAATCTTGTGGTGCTCGTGGGAGTAGACCCGGTGTTTATCTTTCAGGACGGGCGCGGCAAAAAGCCGGCTGACGAATGTGCGAATGGTATTTTTGATCATGTGATTGTTTTTGTTGGTCCCTGTTATTGCAAAGGAAATAGATCCAGCACCGGCCAGCCTTTTTTGTTTGCCAGTTCGCGTAGCGGCGGTACCGGGTTGGTTGCAACCGGATGGGTCACTGCTTCAAGCAGCGGGATATCGTTCTGGGAGTCGCTGTAGAACCAGCTTTCGGTAAAGTGCTCGAGCGTCAGGCCCATGCTGCCCAGCCATTCATTGACGCGGACGATTTTGCCGTTCTGATAACTGGGCGTACCCACGACCTTGCCGGTGTAACGGCCATTTTTGTATTCCGGAACCGTACCGATCACATGCGGAATGCCAAAGGCGCGGGCAACAGGCGCTATAACGAATTCGTTGGTGGCCGACACCAGACAACACAGGTCGCCCTGTTCCAGATGTTTTGCAACCAGGGCCACCGCCTTGTCGCGCATGGCGGGCCTGACCACTTCGTGCATGTACTGTTCGTGAAAGCGCGCCAGCTCATAGGGTGTATGCAGGTTCAGAAAACTCAGCATGAATTCAACCGATTCTTCTATTTTCAGCGTACCCGCCGTGTATTTTTCCATGAGTTCATGGTTTTTTGCCTGCACGACCTTAGGATCGCCGCCCCAGCCATTGCGGGCCAGAAAATCTACCCAGTGGCGATCAGTATCGATTGGCAGCAGGGTATGGTCAAGGTCAAACAGGGCGAGTCGTTGCGTCATAGTCAAATAATGTATTTTTCAGGAATGTCTGGATTGAAGGTAGGATTTTAACAAGGGAACGGTGATTGATCGCTTTTCAGCAAGCGAATAGCGATCAAGGGCATCAAGTAGCGATGACAGGGCACTCATATCACGGGCGTAATAGTTGAACATCCAGTTGGTGACTTCGGCGCTGAGCGGGATACCTTTGTCTGATGCCCGTTGCAGCAACGCGCTGCGGCGTTCATCGTCGGTCAGGGTCTCAAGGCGATAAACCAGGTCCCAGGCAAGGCGCGTGCGCAGATCTTCGCGTATTTCCAGCTGGCGGGGGGCACACGGGCCGCTGGCCAGCAGGGTAAACGCCTCGGGCGTATGCTGGCTGGTCTTCCACTGGTTGAACAGGCCGAACAGGGCTGCCGCCTGTGCCTCGGACAGGTTATGCACATCGTCCACCGCTATTATGCTGCCTGGCGCGACGGGTTCGCCCGGGTCCGGCAGGATATCGGTCGCCGTATTCAGGTAGAGACCGTGCTGGCGCGTGGCAGCGCGCAGCAAATGGGTTTTGCCGCTGCCGTGTTCGCCCCAAAGATAGATGCTTTGTCCGGCGGCAACGGCAAGCAGGCGGCTGACCGTTTCGCCATTGCGACCCGTTACGAAATTGTCAAAACGGGGAGGTACGACCGGCAGGACGTCCAGGATAAGTTGTTCTTTCATGTTTTATAAAAATCACTGCGACGATACTGGCCGTATACACGGCGGATCAGCACCGACAGGGCAGCACTGATGGGTAGGGCCATCAGCACCCCGAAGAAACCGAAAATCTGTCCGAAGACAAACAGTGCAAAAATAATGACCAGCGGGTGCAAGCCGATACGTTCGCCCATGATTTTGGGCGTCAGTACCGTGCCTTCCAGGATTTGCCCCAGCCCATAGACGATGGCCACGGAAATCAGGCCATAATAATTGTCAAACTGCAACAGCGCCGACAAAATGGCCAGCAACAGGCCGAAAGTCACCCCAAGATAGGGGATGAACACCAGCATGCCGGTCAATACCCCGATCGGAATCGCACTTTCGAACCCGGCCAGCGACAGGCCGACACTATAATAGACGGCCAGGATCAGCATGACCAGGATCTGGCCGCGCAAAAAGCTGGACAACAGGCGATCAATATCATGAAATACGCTAAGGGTACCATCCAGATAGCGTCGCGGTATGACTTCGCGGATCGACTGGATGAACTTGTCCCAGTCAAACAGCAGATAAACCAGTACCACGGGCGTGATCAGCACGTTCACGAAAAAGAAAATGACGGCCGATCCGCTGGACTTGGCATAGGTGATGATGGTTGTTGTCAGACTGTCGGTGCCGGTAATGGCATCCTGCAGCACCGCCCGGATCTTGAGGATGTCAATTTCGGCCGATACGCCAAACAGATGGTTCAGGCGGGGGGCCAGGTTGATATTGTATTGCGCAACCCAGCCGGGCAACTGTTCAATAGCCAGCCCGACTTCCTTGCGCACAAGGGGGATGACAATCAGCAGTACCCCCAGGATGATGGCAAACAATAGAAAAAACATGATGCCGACGGCCAGCCAGCGAGGAAATTTGAGGGCGACAAGCATGTTCACGCCGGGCACCAGAATATAGGCCAGCGCCATGCCAAGCATGAATGGAGTCAATACCGGGGACAGAACATACAGGAGAACGAGTAGTACCAGGCCGACTCCTGACCAGAGAAGGGTCTGTTTCCGGCGCAAAATATATTCGTTCATCGTAAAATAAGGCCTTCCTGTTCGATTAATTGACATTTTACATATTTAGGCAGCTTGCTCATGACAAATTCAAACAAATCTTCCTTAACGTATCGAGATGCGGGGGTAGACATCGACGCCGGGGATGCGCTGGTTGACCGGATCAAGCCGCTGGCGGCCAAAACCATGCGCGAGGGCGTCATGGCAGGTATCGGCGGTTTTGGGGCTTTGTTTGAAGTACCGAAGAAATTTCGCGAGCCGGTGCTGGTTTCCGGAACCGACGGTGTTGGCACCAAACTGCGCCTGGCCTTTGAGTGGAACCGCCATAGTACCGTGGGCATAGACCTGGTGGCCATGAGCGTTAACGATATCCTGGTGCAGGGCGCGGAACCGCTGTTTTTCCTGGATTATTTCGCTTGTGGCAAATTGTCGGTCGACACCGCAGCCCAGGTGGTGGGTGGTATTGCCAAAGGCTGCGAGTTGTCCGGTTGCGCCCTGATCGGCGGTGAAACGGCTGAAATGCCTGGCATGTACCCCGACGGCGAATATGATCTGGCCGGTTTTGCGGTTGGCGCAGTCGATAAATCGGCCATTATCAATGGTAAAAGTATTGGTGAAGGCGATCGTATTCTTGGCCTGGCCTCAAGCGGCGCGCATTCCAATGGTTTTTCGCTCATTCGCAAGATTCTGGAGCGCGCCGGCGCCCGTCCGGACGATGATTTCCACGGCCAGCCACTGATTGACGTGGTCATGGCGCCCACCCGCATCTATGTAAAACAGGTGCTGGCAGCGCTGGCCCAGCATGGCACCGCGATCAAGGGCTTGGCGCATATTACCGGTGGGGGGCTGCTTGACAACGTTCCGCGTATCTTGCAGGAAGGCCTGAGCGCGCGTATTGACAAGTCCGCCTGGACGTTACCGCCCCTGTTCCAGTGGCTGCAGCAGGAAGGACAGGTTGCCGACACCGAAATGCATCGCGTATTCAATTGCGGTATCGGCATGGTTATCGTGGTTGCCGCCGATCAGGCTGCGGCTATTGCCGCGACCCTGCAGGAACAGGGCGAAACCGTCTTCGATCTCGGACAGATCGTGCGCCAGGAAGACGGCATGCCCCAGGCTGTGGTGGTCTGATGTGCTGCGGGCCGGCGGGCCCGGTGGGTATCTTGCTTGGCGGTTGGGCTTTTACCGTGGCATGACAGTGGCGGCGGCCTCGATAACGCGGCTCGCAACGTCTGCCTGCAGGCAATCGATGACCTGACGGTCGGGCATGCTGCGCAACCATGTGAGCTGCCGCTTGGCAAGTTGCCTGGTGGCGGCAATGGCTTTTTCCCGCGCGTGCTTCAGGCTGTCGTGGCCGGCAAGATGTTGCCAGATCTGGCGATAACCGACGCAGCGTATCGCGGGTAAATTCTCATGCAGATCCCCCCGGCGCCACAGCTGCTCCACTTCTCCCACCAGCCCCTGATCAAGCATCTGGTCAAAACGCAGGGCAATGCGATCGTGCAACTGCAGGCGCTCCGAAGGCTCCAGGCTCACCATATGAAACGTATCAGTACCAGCGCGTTCGCCTTCAGCCGCTATCAGCGAAGAATACGGTTGGCCGGTAATCAGGCAGACTTCAAGCATGCGCTGGATTCGCTGTCGGTCATTGGGGGCAAGCCGGGCCGCCGTGACCGGATCATGGCGCTGCAAAAGCGCATGCACGTGCGGCCAGCCATGCTGCTTTGCCATTTGCTCAATATCGGCGCGGATGTTCGGATCGGCCTGCGGCAGTGCATGCAAGCCCTGGCGCAGCGCATTGAAGTACATCATGGTGCCGCCAGCCAGCACGGGTATGCAACCGCGTGCGCGTATCTGATCGATCAGCAGTTGGGTATCCTGTACAAATTGCGCGGCACTATACGATTCGGTCGGATCCCGGATATCCAGCAGGTGCTGGGGTGTTGTTGCCTGTTCCTGCGGCGTGGGCTTGGCAGTGCCAATATCCATGCCGATATAGATGGTGGCTGAATCGACATTAATGATTTCGATCGGCCAGCGCCGGGCCAGCGCCAGCACGCTGGCGCTCTTGCCTGATGCGGTAGGGCCGGCCAGGCAGAATACCGGCTGCGTCACTGGCCGCGCATGAACAGACGATCCAGGTCGTTCATGCTCCATTGAAACCAGGTCGGGCGGCCGTGATTGCATTGGTTGGCCCGTTCCGTATGCTCCATCTGGCGCAGCAGGGCATTCATTTCTTCAACAGTCAGGCGGCGATTGGCACGCACCGAACCGTGGCAAGCCATGGTCGAGAGCAGTTCATTGCGCTGACCGGTAAGCTGTTCGGAGTGGCCCACCATCTCCAGTTCTTTCAGGACATTGAGAACCAGCGATTCAATGTCACCGCCAGCCAGCAGGCTGGGCACCGACCGCACGGCCAGCGACTGCGGGCCGGTGGCGCTGATGGTCAGGCCGAGCGTGACCAGCTGTTCCTTATGGCTTTCCATCACGGCGATATCGCGCTCGGAACAATGAATCACATATGGAACCAGCAGTTCCTGCTGAGGCAATGCCTGCTGGTCGAGCAGCGTCTTCAGGCGTTCATAGACCACACGCTCATGTGCGGCATGCATATCGACCAGGATCAGTCCCCGGGCATTCTGGGCCAGAATATATATGCCATGAAGTTGTCCCAGCGCCATGCCCAGCGGATAGGGGTCCGCCTCATCGCCGGTGTCAGGCAGGCCAATGCCGGCGCTGGCGACTCCATTGGCTGCGGGATTAAAGACGGTTGCTGCCCCGGGCGTGGCAAGATTGTGTTGTGGTTCGTTCAGGTGTTGCGGCGCGGATTCCAGTGGCGAGTAGAACTGTTTCCAGTGCTGCGTTGATTGGGGTGAGGCGCTGTGCAAATGCAGGGAGGATTGATAGCCGGGGGTGATACGGACTGTCTGCCTGCCATCTGCACCGTCGCTGGCGCGACCATTATCTGAATCCTGTATATAGGTAGCCTGTTCGGCCGGTTCCAGGCCGGCTGGCATTCTGGCAGGCAGGGCATTGGCTGCGGTCGCTTCGCCGCCGACACCTGCCAGGGCCTGGGTGAGCACCTGTCCCACAAAGCGATGAATGGCGCCGCTGTCCCGAAAGCGCACCTCATGCTTGGCTGGGTGTACGTTCACGTCGACCGCAGTGGGATCAATATCCAGGAACAGCACATAGGCAGGCTGCCGGTCGCCATGCAGGACATCGGCATAGGCGGTGCGTACGGCGTGCGTGACGGTGCGATCGCGTACAAAGCGACCATTCACATACAGATACTGACGGTCGGCGCGGGCACGCGCAGCGTTGGGCAGCGTGATCAAGCCGCGCAACCCGGCAGTGGGCAATTGGGCGTCTACGGGCAGCCCGGCTTGAGTAAATTCATTGCCCAGCACATCCCGGATGCGTTGCAATAAATCGACCGGCATCCACTGTTTGTAGGCTTTGCCATTATGAAACAGGCGAAAGGCGATGGCCGGGTTGGCCAAGGCAATGCGCTCGGCGACAGTCAGGCAGTGGCCCAGTTCGGTGGGTTCGGATTTCAGAAACTTGCGACGGGCCGGAACGGCGTCAAAAAGCTGGCGCACATCAATGGTTGTTCCTGTGCTGCCAGCCGCCGGGCTGATCTGCAGCGCAGTCCCATCAATCTGCCAGGCATGATCGTCGTTTTCGGTGCGGGATGTGAGGGTCAGGCGAGCCACCGAGGCAATGGAGGCCAGGGCTTCACCACGAAACCCCATGGAGCTGACCGACTCCAGGTCTCCCAGGCTGTTGATCTTACTGGTCGCATGACGGGTTACTGCGAGCGCCAGTTCTTCCTGGGGAATGCCATGGCCGTCATCGGTAATGCAAATGCGGCGAATGCCGCCGCCGTCGAGCCTGATTTCAATACTGCGGGCGCCTGCGTCCAATGCGTTCTCCAGCAGTTCCTTGAGAACAGAGGCCGGACGTTCAATGACCTCTCCGGCCGCGATCTGGCTAATCAGCGTGTCGGGCAGGGGAGCGATATGGCGGCGGTCGGACATGGAGGCAGCGTAAAGAGTGACGGGCAATTTTTCATTTTAGCGTGTTTGACGATTGCCGTACACGCAAGTCGGGGCATGGCGGATCAGTTGTCTGGCGATGCCGCAAGCAATAACGCCTCCGAAGACGAAGGCGTTATGTAGGCAAAGGGGTGCCGGTTTCCCTGAGGAACCCGTTTGGCGGCATCAGCCAACCCTGGCCAGTGGCGGGTTGGTGGAGAAATAATCATTAACGCCGGAGAAAATGGCCTTGGCGATCTGGCGCTGGTTGGCCGGACTACGCAGGAAATTTTCCTCTTGCGGGTTGCTGATAAAAGCCGTCTCCACCAGAATGGAAGGGATATCCGGCGCCTTGAGCACGGCAAACCCCGCCTGTTCCACCTTGCGACTGTGAATGCCGTTGATTCGCGCCAGCGAACCCAGCACGCGGTGGCCGATTTTCAGGGAATCATTGATTTGCGCGGTGGTGGACATGTCCAGCAGCACACTGGCTGTCTGGCGGTCATGTGCGCCAATATCCAGGCCGCCGATCAGATCGGATGCATTTTCTTTTTTGGCCAGCCAGCGGGCGGCAGCACTCGAGGCGCCGTTGCGGGACAGGGCAAATACCGAGGTACCGCGCGCAGAGCGATTGGTGAACGCATCGGCATGAATCGACACGAACAGATCTGCCTTGACCCGACGCGCTTTTTGCACCCGAACATGCAGCGGCACGAAAAAGTCAGACTCGCGCGTCATGTAAGCCCGCATATTGGGCTGTGAATTGATGACATCGCGCAACTGGCGTCCGATGGCCAGGACAATATCTTTTTCGCGTGTGCCACGCATGCCGACAGCGCCAGGATCTTCGCCGCCGTGGCCGGGGTCAATGGCCACCAGTATCGGACGATTCGGATTGGCGCGGGATGGTTGGCGGCCGGCCGTGGCAGGGTTGACCTGGCCGCTGACCGAAGGTACCGGCGCGTTACTGCTATTCTGGGCCAGATTGTCCAATACCTGTGCCAATGGATCATTTTCCAGATCTCTGGCCAGTGCCAGGA
The DNA here is from genome assembly GCF_014897675.1 of Advenella sp. FME57. Lineage (GTDB taxonomy): Bacteria > Pseudomonadota > Gammaproteobacteria > Burkholderiales > Burkholderiaceae_B > Advenella. The sequence goes on from NZ_JABUXU010000008.1 coordinate 37,038, forward strand.
TCGGATCCTTGGCGATTTTGGGATACAGATCCAGTACAAGCCGGTACTGGTAGTCGCCTACCGGTTTCAGCGTGAACACCTGCGGGGCAATGTCCTGTTTCAGGTCGAAGACCAGGCGCACCACATCCGCGCGGTTCTGTGCCACACGCACAGTGGCAATATAGGGGTCATTGGGGCGAATTTTGGAAATCAGCGAATTGAGCGCCTGGCTGATGGTCAGACCCTGAATGTCCACCACCAGTCGATTGGGATTGCCCAGCATGAAATGCTCGGCCTGCAGTGGTGCGTTCAGTTCCAGCGTAACCCGGGTATATTCGTCGGCAGGCCAGGTACGTACGGCCAGAATCTGTCCGCCGGCAGCAGATGCAACTTTGGAGATGACGGGAAGGGACAGCAGTGTGGCGGACGCGCCCAGAATGCGCCGACGGGTTATTGGTCGCCTGTTGGCATTTTCCTGTGAATGAGCTTTGTTATCCATGTCTTGCCCTTTTCCGAAAAAGCGTTAAATTGTGCCGTTCTTCCAGCCGATTCGTATATCAGGTGCAGCTCAAGATCGGGTGTTGGCAACCCGGGTCCTGCTTTATCTGCCCACTCTATAAATACAATTGCGTCTTCACCTAGATTCTCACGAAAACCGGCTTCATGCCATTCTTCGGTATCGGTAAATCTATAAAAATCAAAGTGATACAAGTATAAACTAGAAACTTTATAGGTTTCAAGCAAAGTATAGGTGGGACTCTTAATTCGTCCCTTGATACCCATGGCCCTCAGAAAATGACGAACAAAGGTCGTTTTGCCAGCGCCCAGGTCGCCTTTCAGATACACTTTTGCGTTTTTTTCTGTGCCCGGTTTTTTATCGTAACTATTTGAAAAGTAATGAGAAAGAATCTCTGAAAGGGCCTTTGCGAGGTGCTCGGTCGCCGCTTCATCGGGCAGATATAGAGAGGTGCTTGCCAGGGGCTCAAGAGGGGATGTTTGCAAGTTGGACATGGAAATTGGGCCGTTCCGGGAAAAGAAACATAATGTAAATTATAAGAAATCCATCGGAACTACCTAAAATTTAATGGAAATTAATTGGCAATCCGTGGCTAATTTACCAATTTTTGCCCGACGAACAGCCAGAAGGGAATCGTAATGACTGAAAACACAGTCCCGATGGAAATGGCGGTCGCGACACAGCGCCCGTCGCCGCCCATGCGGGCGGCCAGAATATAGGCGGCCGAGGCGGGCGGCAATGCGGCAAACAGAACGAGTATATTGGTTTCCAGCGGGGACAGGGCCAGCATGAACGCCAGTATCAGCGCAAATACCGGCATGGCCAGCAGCCGGATACCCAGAACCCAGGAAATGACGGCGCGGTCCTGGTTGCCGCCAGCCAGAGACAGACTGGCGCCCACGCACAGCAGCCCCAGCGGAATGGCGCTATTGCCCAGTTTGGATAAGGTCATGTTTACGGTGTTTTCCAATCCGATACCTGAAAAATTGAGCAATAGACCAGCCAGCGTAGCCAGAACCAATGGGTTTTTCAGAATTTCCAGCCACACATTGGAACCTTGAAAGCGGGCGAGCGACTTTACAGCCAGTACATTGGCAATCGGTACCGAAAATCCCACCAGCACCGCCATAATGGCCTGTCCTTGGCTGCCAGCCAGAGCGGCCGCCAGTGAAAATCCAATATAGGTGTTGAAACGATAGGCGCATTGGGCCAGCGAAGCCAGCGCTATCGGACGTGGCTTCAGGAGGGGGCGGGCCAGCCACGCAGCCAGGTAGCCGGCAAGGCACAGCAGAATCGACACGGCAAGCAGACGGCCTGCGGAGCTGGCGGAAATAGGCGTGAAGGCGATAGACTGAACAAGCAGGGCCGGAAACAGGATGTAGTAAACGAGTTTTTCGGTATTGGTGAAAAATTCGCGGGAGAACTTCAGTTTGTGAAGCAGGACCCAGCCCAGCGCGACAATGAGACAGTCTGGGATAACGAGCAGGGCAATATGCATAGGAAAATCGTATTTGGATAGGCAGAAATTAGGCTAGAATCAGATCATAGTTCAGAAAGCAGCGGCGGTTTGCCATTATCATTTTTTGTTGTGAATAAATAACCATGCCAGATCAGCAAGTGGCGCCAGCCCACCAGCATGCCATTGATCCATTTATTGACGCCTTGTGGCTGGAAGACGGATTGTCGCAGAATACGCTCATGGCCTATAGACAGGATCTCAAGGGGCTGGCCGATTTCCTGGCAAAGCGAAAGCCGTCCAAAACGCTGCTGGAGACCACCAAGGATGACATTGAAGCCTGGTTTGCCGCCAGGCATGCCCACAGCAAAGCCACCACGGCCAATCGCCGACTGGCTACGCTCAAACGATATTTTGCCTGGGCCATCCGTACCCATCAGATCAGTGAAGATCCGTGCCTTACCCTGCATTCGGCCCGCCAGCCGACACGGTTTCCCAAAACCATGAGCGAGCAGCAGGTGGACCAGTTGCTGGAGGCGCCCAACACCCGGGATGCACTGGGATTGCGGGACCGCGCCATGCTAGAGACCCTGTACGCGTCGGGCCTGCGGGTTACCGAGCTGGTCAGCCTGAAGGTGCTGCATTTGAGCCTGAACGAGAACGTCGTACGGGTGGTCATGGGCAAGGGCGGCAAGGACCGGCTGGTCCCGGTGGGCGCGCAGGCGGCCTACTGGCTGGAGCGCTATCTGAAAGAGGCGCGCCCCGACTTGCTGGGTCTGCGTCAGTCCGATGATTTGTTTCTGACCCGTCGCGCCACCGGTATGACGCGGCAGGCATTCTGGCAATTGATTAAAAAATATGCGCTGCAGGCAGATATTCATACGCCGCTGTCGCCGCATACCCTGCGGCACGCTTTTGCCACCCATTTGCTCAATCACGGCGCAGATCTGCGTGTTGTGCAATTGCTGCTTGGGCATGCCGATATTTCCACCACCCAAATCTATACCCACGTGGCGCGTGAGCGGCTCAAGCAGTTGCATGCGCAACACCACCCGCGGGCATAAGCCGCAGGCCTGGCAGTTGCAGTAGAATATCCGGTTCCATCAACAAAAATACAAATCAGTGAACCGGATATGGCTGCCAGCAAACACGTATCGGAAACGCCTGCCACCCAAATGTTGAAGAAACATAAAGTGGCCTATACCGAACACACTTACGATTATATTGAGCACGGCGGCACCGCAGAGGCGGCGCGGCAACTGGGCGTTGATTCGCATGCCGTGGTCAAGACGCTTATCCTGGAAGATGAACACGCCAAACCGCACGTGATGCTGATGCACGGCGATTGCGAAGTGTCGATGAAAAACCTGGCGCGCCAGGCCAGCGTCAAGAAAATGCAGCCGTGCCAGGCAGCAGTGGCGCCCAGACATTCGGGATACCAGATCGGCGGCACCTCGCCTTTCGGAACACGCAAGCGAATGCCTGTATGGGTGGAGCAAAGCGTGCTGGATTTGCAGCAGATTTATATCAATGGCGGGCGACGTGGTTATCTGCTGGGGATTGATCCGCAGGTGCTGGTGACGCTATTGCAGGCAAACTCCGTGAGCGTGGCCAACGACGGGCGCGCAGCCTGAGCAGTGCCTGCTAAGCTTGTGTACCGAGCTGTTCCCAGAGAACAACAGTCAATGGCTGGTTTACAGCAGGGCAGGCTGCGCAACAGGGCTGCTGACTGGCGGCCTGAGCCCGCGTGTTGCCCCGGAAGCATCGCGCTGCAAGTACTCAATGGGGCCGGTTGACAGAGTCCGCATTGACCTCGTCCCAGAAGGACTTGCCGCAAATCTTGCAGCGGTCTTCATAGCTCGGATCGCACAGGATTTCGGTAATTTCACGCGCACCCGGATACGATTGCGCAACGTCCGCCGAGCATTCATTGCAAACCAATGCATTCAGATAATAATCTTCATGTTGTGGCTCTCTGCGCTTGCGGATTGCATAGTGTTTCATGACAGTTCCTCGGCCGGTCATAATGCCAAATTAATACTACAAAGGCTATCCAGTTGAAAAGCAGGGTTTACACTAGTCAGGCATGGGCTGAGCGCCGACATTGCCTGCGGCACTTTCGGAAAAAGGGCAGGTGGCTGCGGAAACGACAGCACGCGCTGCCGATCTATTCGATTACTTTATCCATGGGAATAGTGCCATCATTCGGAGTGTTGCCTGTGATGGCATCATCGTGATTGGCTGTCGCATTTGTCACCCCTGCTGGTTTTTATTGGGTCGTGCAACGATTGCCAGGTCCATTATCACGATGATTTGGCATATAATGCTGGGTGATTTTAACCGTTCTCGCCGTAGTTAAATGGATATAACCGACCCCTCCTAAGGGCCAATTACAGGTTCGATTCCTGTCGGCGAGGCCAGCAATCTTTATCTGATTTTGCAAAAACATAAATTATTATAAAAATCAGCAGGTTATTCGGTTGTGGTTTTTGCTGTTTTATCTTTTTTTAAAGAAATCGAAGATAGAACTCCCCAGAAACTCCCCAGAATTTTCCGAAAAACGACCCACGCGGTCAGCATGCAAAAAACAGCGAAAGGTTGGCAAATTCAATACTTCGATCGTGGCAAGCGCCTGTCCGCGACTTTCCCGCCCCAGAGAGAGTACAAGGAGTGATTGAAAAAACGGGAGGGAGAAAACGACATCAAGCCAGCCAAGCGCATAACGCTCGGCGAACTGTTGGACGAATACGAGAAAAAGATCACAGTAAACAAAAAGTCGGCTGACAATGAGTCAAAGCGAATCAAGTTACTAAAAAGACCGATATCCTGGTCTGATGGAGAAATTGATCTGCAATGTGAACAAAAACGATATATCTGCCCGGCGTGATGATATGTACGAGCGCCCGAACGGTCGCGGCGGTCTGCTTCATGATTCCCGTGCCACGGCTAAATCAGTCGCGCCTACTCTTGTGTCCTGTTGCATAATATCGGCGAAGGGACTTGTCCCATTGAATGAAATTGGGATCTCCATGAGCCACTAGCTGAAACCGGTACTGTTCATATATGTACCAAAGATAGCTATTTGTACCTGGCTTAATTTCCCAAGCGAATATTTGCCCATTTTTATTCATTGCAATATATTTAGTCCACTGCGGGACTACGATGAGTTTCCCGTAGTAGCTCACGACCTTGATAGATTGACTCACTGACATCGCAAATTTCGCTCTTCGGTGCCCGATGCTACCAAAGCCATTAAATAAAACTGCTATTTGCAGGAAAATGTGCAACTAGATATCGTTCACGGTACGCTTTATCTGTGATATTTTTTTCAAGCCATTTTTTAAGCTCAATTTCATTGACTTTCTGCGGATCTACGCTCTTGACTGAACGATACGTTGTCGTACACATAGGTTGATCTAAAAACATGTATATCTCTTACCATTAAAAAGTCATGGAATAATGAAAAATCAATAAAAAATAAGAATATTAAAATTTAATTGTTATTTCATTTGACATAAAAATTTTGATAACTTAGTATCATTTGCACGGCTATTATTGAAATTTCATTTGCGTAATAGCCGTGCAATTGGCTGTTTGATAGCTGCCAATTGTGATTTTTGCCTTTATAGCTGACGGTTTTGGCCGTCAGCTTTTTTTCAATCGCTTTTATGCAGCGCGGAGACGAACTCTTGTTTCCTTAGTCTCGTTCCAGTACATGTGCGTGCGCAACACGTTCAGCTCCAATATTAAAGAGTCTTTTGATGTAGGGACCAGGCTCGCAGGAATGACCGCTTTCCCTGTTGTCCAGCGCATATTCGTGCCGTAGACGTCCTGAGCGGCGTTCAACCCGGTCAAGCTCTCATCATTGATATCGATCGAGTGACGAACACCATCTACAGTAAGGGAAATATCGGTTAGGCCTACACCGATTACGCGCGTATCACGGCGGCTCCTTAGTGAAGTATCCCGAACGACAGACGAGTTGGACAGGACACGAATATCAGATTGCAGCCCTGCTGGTAGTTCGAAACGATACACGCCGAGTTTAGCGCATGGAGTCAGTAAAGCAATGGCGACACCATCTACTTCAATTCGCAAGTTGGCCTTAGATGTACGGGTTGCACCAGTCAGAGCTTGAGCACGTTTGAACAGTTCACGGCGAACAGATTCAATAATTTCAGGCGTGATTTTTTGAACGTAGCCAGGCAGAACGACACGTTCAGGAGCGGGCCCGAAATCGGGGTGAGCAGCGACTGTCTCAGCGTTTTCGAATGAATTGCGATAGTCGCCAACATCCAGGTAGCTTTCTGCAGCAGCGCCTTCAGCCAACAACATATCGAATTCTTCCAATTCCACATGGAAATATTCGAATTTCTTGATGTCAAAATCTTGGACTATGGTTTTACCATTGACCAGCGATAAGGCTGGGACCAGGGCGCCATCAAAGTTGAACCGATGGCCGGGAGATACGGTCAGGTCGCGATGAGGAACATTGTCTGCAAATGCCCCTTTCATAATATGGACTGGAGAAGCACGTAAAGCGTGAGAATCAGGTAAGCGGTTACGATTGAGTTTACGAAAGCCGAGCCACTTGACAGTACCTACATTACCGCTAGCGGTTAGAACCTTATCGCCAGCTTTTAACGTTTCGACTTTGACTTCACCTTCAGGCGTAGCAATGTGTGTACCTTTGAGATAGCACGCATAAACCATGACTCCATTTTCGAAGGTGATTTTCGACAGATCCTCACCAGATGCGTCATACGAGGCGATGGTATTGCCGTTGGCATCTTTAAAAACAATATTGTTGCCTACAACTTGACCATCAGTTGCACCAATAACTTTGATTTGATCTCCCGCAGAAAGACCTGAAACAGTAGGAGAAGAGGAAAGATCTATCTGTATTCCTTTTGGCTCATAGACCAATGTGGAAGTGCCAGAATCACCTAAGTCAAAGTTAGTATTATTAAGCGCAGCGCCTTGAATCAACGGTGGTGAATAATACAGTGTGGCGCCTTCATCCAAGTTGTAATTGGTAGTCTGCAGCGCACTGAAATTTTCGAGCAGATTGATTCTGACATTTGCATCTTGACCTACATTTAAAGTAAAGGTCGAGCCAATTGGTGAAAGGCTATGTTGCTCGAAATCCAGAATATCGTCGGAGTTTGTCGAATTGTTGATAGTTAACTCGGTGTTAAACGAATTACTCTGAACCCGTACCGCTTCATCGCCAGGATAGGAGCTTTGATCTACTGTCTTCTCTGTAGGCTGAAATAAACCGCCAAGTGTGATATTTGCCATGATATTACTTTTCCATTGAAGTAATTGAATTAAGAATAGGTATTCAAGCCAGTAAAGTTTCTGACACATTGTTGATAGTCAATGCGGCTACATACAGAAAAGATTTTCAAGTTACTTTCTGAAAAATTATTACTTATTTGAATACATGGCAATGCTAAGTGTTTGTCTATAAAAGAGCAATTAAACCAATGAGTTAAATAGTAGAGAAACGTCAACATTAGCATTTGTTAACATTCACTGCTCAGCGTATAGTTTTTATTCTGGCCCGTCTGCACCTTTCGAAAAACGAGATGCTGCGCCTCATAGGCGCTAAATGACCAATTTTCGGTTGCTCGTGCTAACCCGCTTGGGCCACGCTTGTCGCCACTGCCGTTACTGCCGATTATCTGTGTCCATCGGCAAGACAGAAAAACTGCAGAAACGAGAATCCGTTGTCGCTAACAGCAAATTGAAGAGCAATAGGTCACGAGATAGATAGATGAAGAAGCGGCTACAACGGAGGGTATTGCGTTTGCGCGAGCACGCTAATAGAAGGTTGGCTGAACAAGTAGGCAGGAGGTGGGTCTTGAATTCTACTTAGAGCAACGTTGCGGACGTATTTCATAGCTGGTCCTGGTTTCATCGCGGAACTGGATTAGGGGTCTTGGATAGGAATGAGAGCAGGACCAGACAATCGACAAAAAACTACCCACTATATGCCTGTAGGCTGCATTCTTATCCAGCTCTAGCGCAATGTCCTGCTGACTGTCGCTTCAAACGTGCCTCGTAATCTGAAAACTACACCAGAGAAGTAAAAATCCCCAGGAGTTACCTACACCCTGGGGATTCATACTACGGAGGTGCTGCAAGCCGGTGAGATCTTTGGAATGCCTGCAACCAACCGTACGTCTAAATGAGTACGTTATAAAAAGTCATTCTACCTCATTCCGGTTGGTTGCAAATCTCCGACTTTTCTACTGGCATATCTTCCATTTTTACGGTCAGGCCACAAAAATGTCTCATCGCCAAGCGATGTATCCCATTAGAAACGGTGTTGCATACCGACACCAACCAGAGTTGATTTCAGTTTTACGTTTTCTGCATTATCAAATTTAAGTTTACCGGTGCCGTAGGATGCAATGGCATATAAGCTCGTGCGTTTGGAAAGGTTATGTACATATCCCAAACTGAAAATATGCAGTTTTCCCTTTACACCGTCAAAAGCATCGCCAGTATTCTTGGTTGCGCTTCCTTGATATGAAAATAGAACTTTACCCTGGTCGCCAACAGGCGCTGTCAGCCCAGCCATCCAGGCTTGTTGACGATAACCGTTAGTCTCCGCGTAATTCATACCGAATGCAGAGCTGTTGGGATTGGTTACTGTTGTGAAGTCATTGAGCGCAGCATTTAGGCCTGTGCTGCCTGCCCCATTTTCAACAATAATATCATTTGACATGGAGCCACGGACCTGGCCGTAACCCAGATGCAATTTCACAACATCGAAATCATAGGATCCAAACAGATTCCACATATGCGTGGTACCTTTGATGTCACCATCGGTATCACGGAAGTCTGTACGGAAGCGATCATAAGAAGCGCTGACTGTGATGGGACCACTGTTGTAGCCGGCACCGACTGATATCCAGTTAGAGGTATTGCGCTCTTCAAAATCATTGAAACCGTCGCTACTTGTGGTCTTGTTATTTTTTCCAGCATAGGCAACACCGAGCTTGAATCCGCTGAAATCAGGCGTTACGTATTTGATAGAGTTGTCCATACGGGCAAAAGTGGAAGCGCCAAATGCACCGCTAAGAACGCCAGCTTGCATGAAACCAACACCAAACGGATCGATCGGTGCCACAATGTCAGCAGCGAGGTTATATTGACGTCCCAATGTCAGGGCACCCCAGCTGTCTCCTTTCAAACCCACATAGGCTTGACGACCAAACAGACGGTTACCTTGTAAAGAGCGACCGTTACCCAGATCAAAGCCACTTTCCAGTTGGAAAATTGCGCTAGTACCGTTACCCAGATCTTCGGCACCTTTCAAGCCCCACCGGTTGCCGTTTTTAACGCCATTGATCAGACCGATATCGCGGGTTTTTGTGAAAGCATCACCCTGGGTGACTTTGGTTTGTTGATAACCAATACCAGCGTCAACCAGACCATACAGCGTCACAGAAGTTTCTGCATGAGCTACACCAGCGAAGCCGGTAACCAGAGCTGCAGCAAGCAAAGTCTTTTTCATCTGTTGTGTCTCCTCATGATTAATGTGTATTTTTGTTATGAATCGTTCAAATTCGATTCAATATACAAGCTTGGACACAATGGAGTAAAGTCTCTGAAATCGAACTGACATCTATTGAGGCCCGTTTAAATAGTAAGAAACTATGGGTTTTTTCTTTGGACAGTCTGGATTTACAATTTCTTCGACAAAAATTCTGACATATCCTATTTGTCTTTATAAAAAATAAATATTAATTATCAATGGGTTATGTGCTAATTTCTGTGCTGGTGTTTTTCGCATCAATCTGTTGACCTCTACTTGAAGGCCAATCATTTGAGAAAAATAATTACCGACATTGGCAATTTGTTGGGGTTTTCCTTGCCCAAGAATAAACTCGCCCTGTTTGTGAAATATATGCAACACATTCAATCATTTAAAATTTGCTTCAACATCAAGTTAGAAGCGTAACGGTGCAAGGTATTAAATTTACGAAGCAAAATTCCCGCTCTTATATGTCCTTTGAATACTTATAATTCCACCTGATGTTGTTGCTTGCTGATTTGGTACGCTTTTATACGATATAAGGCGAATTGGCATTATTACAACTGCGTTTGTCGCGCGTTCCAGTGTGTTTGGCCCGATTGCAGCATCGTTACGGACAAGACAAGCGCCATGCCTTAAAATAGTACATCGCTAATCACCCGGAGAATGGCATATGAGCAATGATACTGAATTTGACACCGCGCTGGATAATATCGATTTTGATGCGATTGAAAAGAAAAATGCCGAGTTGATCAAAAAGATGGATGAAAACTTGCCTGAAGCAGACGACGACTGCGGAGACGCCTGCAAAATCTAGGCGTTTTGAATGCTAATAAAAAACGACGCTATATGGCGTCGTTTTTTTGTTGTGCCGTATTAAAGGCCCAATAGAACGCCGACGGCAATAATCGCCAGTACCAGCGCTGCAATCGCGGTATAGAGGTAGTCGCGTGCGTGTGCGAACATCGCCAGCATGAGTGCGACGCGGATAATTGGCAGCAACACGAAAATCACCACACCGAGTTTGATCAGCGCATAGCCGGTTTGGGCCAGACTCGGGGTGTAGTCCATCTGCCCCAGGGCGCCAAGGATAATGCCGATCATAATCACTGCTGAAGCGATCAGGGTGCCGTACCATAGCAGGCCCGCAATGATTCCGTCGTGGCGGTCCGGCTTGCTGTCCAATGGATTCATGAGCCTGTTCCCCAAAGATGGATGCCCAGCGCACTTAGCATCATTTGGATTGCAAGTGCAATAAGAATGACAGCGAACAGAATGCGCAGTTTGTCAGCGGGCAGTCCCATCAGCAGGCGAGCGCCGGCCAGTGCCCCCACGACTGAACCGAGTGCAACGGGACCGGCGATGTTCATATCGATGTCGCCGCGAACAAGATATGCACCACCACTTGCTGCAGCGGTTACGCCAATCATAAAGTTGGATGTTGCCGATGACACCTTGATGGGGAGTCGCAAGGCAGTATCCATTGCCGGTATTTTCAGTACGCCGGAACCAATGCCCAGCAGGGCGGAGATAACGCCGGCGCCATACATCAGGGAAAGACCCAAGGGGACCCGGGCGACCTGATAGGCGACGTCCTTGCCCAGTTGGCGATCAGGAAAGGTAGAATGCAAACCCAGCCGACTTGCCCAGCTTTGCGGGTCGGGCGTGATGGCCAGTGCCGGGTCGCGACGCCGGGCCATCATCTGCTGTGCTGACAGAACGAGAATGACAGCGAAAAGCCCATAGAGTGCCGGCGTTGGAATGATGCCTATCAACAGCACGCCTGTGATTGCACCAAGCGTGGTCGCTGTCTCCAGGACAATGGCAAGCCTGATGTTGGTCAGGCGTCCTTTAAGAAATGGCGCGGCGCTGCCGCAGGAGCAGGCAATGACAGACACGATGCTGGCGGCGATTGCAACATGAATGTCTACGCCGAACGCGATAATGAGTATGGGCACAATAAAAATGCCGCTAGCCATTCCCAGCATGCCGCCAAGCATGCTGGCACCGAACGCGGCGGCAAATAACCAGAACAGGGTCGCTATATCCATGTTTGCGCACCCAGTCAGTGTGAACGTCGCGATAGCCGGGTGGCAAAGCGGATGGAGTCGCCTCGGTAATACAGTTTTTCGTAATCGACGGGTTGCTCTCCGGTGCTATAGGAGGTGCGTTCGATTAGAAAAATCGGGGCGCCGATTGCAATATTGAGGGCCTGCGCTACATGCCTGTCTGCGATCACCGCCTCCAACTGATAACTGGCCTCTACCAGCGGCAGGGCATATTTGTTTTCGAGCAGATCGAATATGGGTTTCACGTCCAGATTGTTGCTGACGACCTTGTCGCCGATCTCCAGAGGCAGATAGGTTTCGTCAAACGACATGGGAATACCATCGGCTAGGCGAACACGTTCAATCCGATAGACCTGCGTGCCTGGGGCAATCTGCAGTGCCAGGGCTGTTTGCTCGTCAGCGGTAACGATGCGTTTATCCAGCAGACGCGACGTCGGATGACGACCCAATACCACCATGTCTTCGGCAAACCCGGTCAGTTCGGTCAGCGCCTGCGTGATCTTGGGGTGCGTCACGAAGGTTCCCTTACCGCGGCGAATTTCCACCAGTCCACGGGCCACAAGATTGTCGATGGCTTTGCGAATGGTGGTTCGGCTCATATGAAAGCGTGCGATCAATTGCTCTTCCGTCGGTAACTGCGTTCCGGCGGCAAGCTGACCGCTGGAGATCTCGGTGGCCAGGGCAGCTTCAATTTTTGCGTATAGCGGAGTGCTGTTGGTATCGATCAGTGTCATAGAAGACATCATGACATCATGATGTCATGATGTCCAGAAAAAAATGTCAGGAGTCATCTTCGTGTGTATTTCATGTGAATTGATTGCGACAGGAGTATTTCAGTCACATTGCCGTCTGGCTGCACTGCAAGCGACAACGGGAAAATGCAATACGCGACCACAGACGCATATTGGCCAATACCTGACTGTCAGATGGCGCCACCCGTTTTTCGTGGCAAGCGACGCTCGACAGGTGATGACTGGATGATGGACGTATTGGTCATTGAATAAGGGATGAGCTGGTCAATCAGGTGCTCCAGCCCTTCGATGGATTCGACGTGCGCACGGGCAATAAAACAATCTTCGCCCGTGACGCGATCACATTCGGCAATTTCCGGGATGTCTTTCAGAATCTGCGCAACGCGTTGCAACTGGCCGGGGATGGGCCGAATACGCAGCCAGGCTGCGATGGGCAGGCCCAGGGCCCTGGGATTTATTTTCAGGGTGTAGCCTTCGATCAAGTCGGCATCTTCCAGCCTTTTTATTCGCTCCGAGACGCTTGGCGGCGATAGCCCCACAAGGCGGGCCAGTTCGGCCGTTGTCGTTCTTGCATCCTTTACCAGCGCCTCGATCAACATCAAATCCGTGCGATCCAGCTTTCCATTTTGATATTTAAGGCGTTTCATGTAATCGACCTTTTTTATAAAGCTATTTTCCCAGATATGGCTTTTGTTCTGTATTCATTTGGTCGCTCCAGTCTCGCATAATAAGGGCAAAGGAGCAACAATGAAATTATTGCATTTATCACATCTATCGTTGACTCAGGTCGCCCGCTTTGTGCCTCCGACCGTTTGGTTCGGTGTCAGTGCCATCTTTCATTATCTTGGGCCCTCATTTGCGGTCCTTCTGTTTCCGTCCATCGGGGTGCTGGGTGTTGCCTGGTTCAGAATTGCTTCGGCGGCGCTGATTTTTGCACCGATCACACGGCCGTGGAAGACATTGCAGCGGGCTGATGGGAGAACGCGATTATTACTGGTCGGGCTGGGGATTTGTCTGGCTGTGATGAACACTTCCTTCTATCTGGCATTGGATCGCCTGCCGATGAGTCTTGTCGCTGCCATGGAATTTGCAGGCACGATCGTCGTTGCACTTTATGGCCTGCGATCGCGACGCAATCTTTTGGCACTGGTTCTGGCTGTTCTTGGCATCATCATACTGATTGACGTAAAGTGGTCCACCGATTTGCACGGACTTTGCTGGGCGGCATTGAATGCGACACTGTTCGTTATCTATATTACCCTGGGCCACAAGGCCGCAGAGGGTGGCGCCAGCAGTGGTGTTGAGTATCTTGGCGCCGCCATGGCCATTGCATTTATCATTGTGATGCCAATTGGCATTATTGAGGCCATGACAGCGTTTGGCGTGCCCGAACTCGTGGTGGCTGGCATTGCAGTCGGATTCTGCTCTTCAGTTGTTCCATATGTTGCCGATCAGATGGCGATGTCGCGTCTGCCTCGTGCCACCTTTGCCCTGTATCTGGCCATCCTGCCGGCAACCGCGACCCTTATTGCTGCCATCATGCTTGCGCAGATACCAACGCCGCAGGATCTCGCTGGCATTGCACTTGTGATGATCGCCATTGCAATACACAAGCCACCACGATCTGTCGCAGACGCCGGTCGCATGGGTGACGAGATCGACAGCAACGGCTCGGCAATGCAGCCCCGTCAGGAAAAAGGCGACGCAGTAGGGTAGCGGATCACTGACGCCTGCGGCCCGCCTGCCGGAAAATCAATGAGGCGTGATCAGTTGGGGCGCGCGTTAAGGGACAGCCGGAGCCTGTCAGGCTGATTTGTTTGTCGTGCCGGGGCTGGCGTCGTCGCCCACATCATAAACACCGTCCGGGTCGGCAATCAGTTTCTGGAATTGTCCGCCCCGGGCCACCAGCATTTCAAAGTGGGTTTTTCCGTCGTGCAGCCTGGGCGTGAGCAGCACCACTTTGCCTTGTGTCTTTTCTTCGATATCGCGAACAATCTCAGTCAGGCCCTGCACGGTCCTGCATTTACGACGCTGATCATCGTCCTGGGTACCGGCGGCGAATGCGCCATAGCTCAATTGCGCCGCTAGCGAGGACAAAACCAGTTTGAGCAGTACATCTTTCATCTTATTCTCCTTCTGGCAATCCGCGTGAACGGGTAGACAATGAGTGCAAGCAGTGGCTGCCAACATTGAACGGCTGTCGCACCTGGCAACCGGTGGGAGTACAACGGCATAATAGGGGGCAACCGGGGCAAATAAAAAAACGCAGGATCGTGGTGCGTTGTCGTCCGCGAGCGCCCAGTTTACCGGCTTGTTCCGCAACGAGCCAGCGAATATTTCAAGTTTGATACGGCTTTTTGTGCTGCAGAGCAGTACGAATAAGACAGTAGTAGCTAGATAGCAGTAGCAGGACAGCAGGAGTGGTCACGATTTATGGATGCCGGTTTTTTGCGTGCCCGAGTTGCCCTGTTCATGCAGGATACCCGGGTATCGTGACGATGGTGTGACGGTATGGCCGGTGCCGTAACAACCGAAATGCTGCGTTGCGACTGCAGCAATGCCAATGAATGCCTGTCATAATACCGGTTTGCGATTAAGGCGGGTCGTTGTACGACACGCCGGATTGTTTTTTCGGATGCATTCTCATGGCATGTTCAATTGATGCGGTAACGCCTGAAACGGTGGCGTCGCTGGATCCGGATACGACGGTTGTTGTTACCGTCAATAACCGCCTGGTTTGGCGGGTACACGCGTTGTTGCTCGAGCAGGCAGGGCGCGACAGGGCAGTGCTGCAGCTGCCCGCCGCCTGTTCACTCACCCGGTGGCTGGACCAGCTGCATCAGGAACGGCTATTTTGCGCCGATCCTGCTGTACGCAGTCACCGGCTCAGTGATTTTGCTGCCCGTCTGTTGTGGGAAGAGGTCGTCGCCTCCCTGCAGGGCGAGACCCCGCTCATTGATGTGCAGCTGGCTGCCGCGCGCGCCATGGCGGCCAGTCATGACCGTGATGAGTGGCAGGTGCAGGTCCAGCCCCAGGAACAAACCGAGGAATACCTGCGTTTTATGCAGTGGCGCAATCAATACGAACAACGCTGCCGCGAACTGGACGCCCAGGATGACAATCACCTGTATAACACGCTGATCGATTCGATCGCGGCGGGTCGGCTGTTGCGGCTGCCCGCCACCATGGTCCTGGCAGGCTTTAACGAATACTCGCCGCGATTGACACGGTTGTTGCAGGCGTGCGCAGATCGTGGTTGCCGGTTGGTATCGCTATCTCTGCCCAGGCACGAGCAGTCGCAACGCATATTGTCGGCGCAAAAAGATCGCAGCAGTGAATGGATCGCTGCCGCACACTGGGCTGCCAGCGAGCTGGCAGCCGATCCGCAGCGTCGCGTGGCCATTGTCTCGCCAGCCATGGAAGCAGATGCCGTGTTCGCAAGACGAATTCTGGATCGTGAACTGTCGCCCGATCCCTTTGCGCCGGCCTATCGTTACAACATGACGGTGGGGCGCGCACTCGGGGAGTGGCCCGTTGTGCTTGCCGCCTTTCGATGGCTGTCGCTGATTGCCGGTCTGTGCGATCAGGGTTCGGTGCGGCCGCAGCAGTTTGGCCAGGCGCTGCTGGCCGGGTTTTGCAGTGCAAGCGCTGCCGAACAGTCGGCCATGGCTGTATTGGATGCGCGCCTGCGCGATTCACAAAACATTGCCTGGAATACCGATCAGGTATGCGCCCAAATGGATCGTCATGTCCCGGACTTTTCCTATGTCTTCCGGCAGGCAATGGCACACTGGCGGCAGGCCGCGTCCGGGGGACGCCAGAGCACCGAACACTGGACCCAGCTCATACGCGAGACGCTGGCATTGCTGGGTTTTCCCGGTAGTACGCTGTCAAGTACCAACTATCAGGTGTGCGCAGCGTTCGATGCGCTCTTGCATACTTTTTCATTGCTGAACCTGTATGCGGGGCGCCTGTCGGGCATGCCTGCCGTTGCGCTGCTGCAGCGCATGGCGCGGGAATCCATGTTCCAGCCACAACGCGACCAGGATGTCAGGCTGGATGTCCTGGGCTTTCTTGAAGCTGAACACGGCCAATGGGATGCGGTCTGGGTGCTTGGCCTGACAGATGACGTTATTCCAGCCAGTCCTGATCCGAATCCGTTTTTGCCTGTGGCAGCGCTGGCCAGGGCGGGTGCGCCGCGTGCCACGCCGGAGCGGGAGAAAGCCTGGGCAATCGAGATGCTGCAGGCATTGTGCGGGGTTGCACCCCGTGTCGTACTGAGCTACCCGGCCAGCGAGGCCGACAGAGCACTGCGGCCGTCGCCGTTGCTCAGCTTTTTTGTCGGCGCGCAAGCCGGGCAAGGGCAGGGGGCCGACACCCCTGAATGCCTGTCCCGGGCCCGCTGCGCATCGTTGCCGTTGGAAACGTTGAACGACAATCGAGGTTTGCCCCTGACGCATATTCTGGAAGGCGGCTCGGACCTGTTGGAAACGCAGGCGCTCAATCCGCTTTGGGGGTACGTCCGGTATCGTCTGTTGGCCAAAGGGCTCAAACCCTATCCCGAGTCACTGAACGCGGCCATTCGCGGTATGTTTCTGCACAGCATGGCCCAAAAAGTATGGGAAATGCTTGGTTCTTCCGAACGCCTGGCACAACTTAGCCAGGTTCAGCAGGATGAACTGGTGGCGCAGGCCGTGACCATGGCGGCTGACCAGACGCTGGACGGGGTATCGCCAACACTGGCGGCAATGGAAAAGGAACGGGGTCACGCAGTCATGATGACACTGCTGGATCTGGAGCGGGAGCGCCCGGCATTTCATATTGTGGGTGTCGAACAGGCGGCTAGCTGGCAGCATGCCAGCGTAAAAGTCAATTTGCGTGTCGACCGGATTGATGAGACCGGGTATGGCGCCAAAGTGGTGATGGATTACAAATCCGGGCAGCGCACGCCCGACTTCCAGAAAGACTGGTTGCGACCACAACCAGTCAACCTGCAACTGCCCTTGTACGCTACGGTATTGCGCCAGCCTGATGAAGCGGGGCAGCGCGGGCAGATAGAAGCCTTGCTGTTTGCAAAATTGAATGCAAAGAAAACTGAGTTGAGCGGTTTGGGCGAGAATGGCACCGATATTGCCGGGGCGACGTCCCTGGCCAAACTGGCGCCAGAGCAAAGCTGGGAGGTGTTGCTAGATGGCTGGGAACGTAGTCTGCAACAATTGGCCCGCGACATGTCGGATGGGGTGGCCGATAACCGCAGCTGGGCTGTGAATGACCTGATCTATTGTGATGTGCTGCCGTTTCTGCGCCTGGCACAGGAGAGTGAAGATGATTGAACGTCGGCCCAGTGATTTTGAAGCGCGGGCACAGGCGCTGCACACGGACAAATCGTTCATTATTCAGGCGCCGGCCGGTTCTGGTAAAACCGAGCTGCTTACTGACCGTATTCTGGCACTGCTCGGAGGCGTGATCAAACCTGAAGAGATTCTGGCCATCACCTTTACGCGTAAGGCGGCTGCTGAAATGCATGCCCGGGTGCTGCGCAAGCTACGTGCCGGCCTGTCCGAGCAGGAGCCGGCAAGCGCCCATGAAAAAAACAGCTGGCGTCTGGCTCGTGCGGCGCTGGCGCGCAATGAGCAACAAGGCTGGGATCTGCTTAATCACCCGGCACGGCTGAAGGTTCGTACGATTGACGCCTTTTGCGCGCAATTGGTCCGTTCCATGCCATGGATGTCCGCCATGGGCGGAATGCCGGGCATTGCCGATAATCCCGAGCAGCTTTATTTGCAGGCGGCCAGACGATTGCTGGAACATGTAGACCACAACGAAAGCGTGCAGGACGTGTTGCTGCATATGGATATTGATCTGGGATCGGTGGAGCGACTGATCGTGGACATGCTTGCGCGACGCGACCAGTGGCTGCAGGAAACGGTCGACACCCACACAGCTATGACACAGTTGCGGGTGGCGCTCAGAGACGTCATGGAGCAGAAGCTGGACGCCCTGGCAGGGGCGATGCCGTTTTCTTACGCCAGCGAGTTAGCGCCCATCGCGCGCCTGGCTGCCGCCAGCCAGGCCGAGACAGCGGTCTGCGTGCTGGACGCGCTCATGGACTGGGACGGTGTGCCGCTGGCCAGTTCCGTCGAGGCTTTGCCGCAATGGCATGCCTTGTCGCGCCTGCTGCTCACAGGCAGCGGCGGCTTGCGCAAACGCCTCACCGTCAAGGAAGGTTTTCCGGCCAAAAGTGCACACAAGCAGGCCATGCAGGACTGGCTCGATGCCTGGCAGAGCGATAGCGAACACTGGGCCGGCCTGCTTGCCGAAATCAGTGATTTGCCCCTGGAGGTGCTGAGCGAGCGTCAGGAGAAAATCATCCGGTCCTTGCTGGAAACGCTGAAACTGGCTGCGGCGGAGCTGACACTGGTTTTTCGTGAAGAAAAACAGGTTGATTTTATTGAAATCGCCCAAAGAGCGGCGCTGGCGCTGGGTTATACCGATGACCCCACTGATATGCTGTTAAAGCTGGATGCGCGCATTTCGCACATTCTGATCGACGAGTTTCAGGACACCAGCCAGATCCAGATTCAACTGATCGAAAAGCTTACACTGGGCTGGAGCCCGGGCGATGGCCGCACGCTGTTCCTGGTGGGCGACCCGATGCAGTCCATTTATCGCTTTCGCAAAGCCGATGTCGGTCTGTTCCTGAGCGTTGCCAATGAGGGAATCAACGGGCTTGAGCTGGAAAAACTGGTCCTGACCGAGAATTTCCGTTCTCAGGCAGGCGTGGTTAACTGGGTAAACCAGTCCTTTAGCCGCGTGTTTCCTAAAGATGATGACCTGACGCTGGGTGCGATCAGGTATACGGACTCGGTGGCATTCAATCCGGCAGCAGAGGGCCCGGCCGTGCGCCTTCATCCGGTTTACCAGGCGGAAGGCAAGGATGTGCAAGTGGTTCAGGGGCAAGCCGAGCAACTGACGCTGGAGCTGGTGCGCACAGCGCTGGCGGCCAACCCGGACAGCGACCATCCGGTTGCCATCCTGGTCAAGGCTCGAACGCATTTGGGCGCGCTGATGCTGCTCATGCAGCGTAACGGGATCCCTGTGCGGGCGGTCGAGCTCAACCCGATTCGGGCAGAGCAATCGGTAACCGATCTGGTCCAACTGATTCGCGCGCTTGCGCACCCGGCCGATCGCGTGGCCTGGCTGTCTGTTTTGCGCTCACCGGTGTGTGGTTTGACGCTGAAGGCGCTAACGCATCTGTTTGGCGACAGTCGCGACACCATTGTTTTTCGTTTGCAAACGGTGCTGGCCCGCGAAGCTGAATTTGCGCCGCTACTTGGCGATGAATGGCCGCGTTTGCAGCGTTGTGCGCAGATCCTGCTTGATCGCAGTCATGTGACTGCCGATATTGCATTTTCCTCGCATGTAGAGTCGGTCTGGCGTGCGCTTGGCGGCTACGGCGTGTATGCAAGCGATACGGCATTTGCCGATTTCCAGGCCGTGTTCGATCTGGTCGACAGGCTGGCGCCCTACGGGGACCTGAATCCTGCCGACCTGGAGGATGCGCTGGCGCGCCTGTATTCGGCAACGAGCGCGCAGCAGCGGGCGGTTGAAATCATGACCATGCATAAGTCCAAGGGGCTGGAGTTCGAAGAGGTTATTTTGTATGGGTTGCATCGTCGGCCCCGTTCCGACACGGCGCCATTGCTTCGCTTTGAGCGCAACCGAAATCGCCTGCTGATGGGTCCCATCAAGCCCAAGGCAGCGGAGGAAACAGACAAACTGTCAGCGATGCTGGGCGCGATGGAAAAGCGACGCAGCGACTATGAGCTCGATCGCTTGCTCTACGTGGCCGCTACTCGTGCACGCCAACGCCTGCATCTGGTTTCACAGGTCCAGTGCAAGCAGGGCCAGATTGTTGATCCGCCGCGCGGTTCCTTGTTGTCGCGGCTTTTTTCACTTTTTGAGTTTACGCCCCCCGAGCCCCAGGCGCAGCAAGAGGCGGCAACCGCCGATGCTGCAACACCTGGGGTCCAGGGACCGGTTTTGAGCCGGATTGCCACTCAGGCCCTTGTGCCGTTGCCCGTCGTTTCCGATAGAAGCGCCATAATGGGTTCCGCTGGTTCAGGCTGGCAGTTTGACGATAAATACGAGGCCAGCATTGGGACGGTGGCGCATGCATGGCTGGCTCGCATCGGCCAGGACCGCATGCGAGGCTGGGATGAGGCAAGGCTGCAGGCGGCGCAGGACGTTATCGTGCGCCAGCTGGAAAATGAAGGGTTGCGCCAGTCGCAGGCGCGCAGTGGCGCGCAACGCGTTTACGCGTTGCTTAGTCGCTGCGTGGCATCGGAAAAAGGCCGCTGGCTGCTCTCGCATGATCAGGCTCGGCAGGAGTTGCCCTTGACCGGCGTGGATGGAAAACAGCTGATTGTCGACGTGGCGGTCTCCACCGAAACGGGATGGCTGGTCGTGGATTTCAAGACGGGTGTGCGGCGGGAGCACGAGCCGCAGGACGTTTTTGAGACGCGTATGAGAGACACGTATCAACTCCAGTTGCAAGGGTATTGCGAGCGCCTGTCGCAGATGGACGGGCGCGCCGCCACAGCTGTCATTTTTGCGCTGGATACCGGAGACTGGATTGAATTTGATCCGGCGCTCTTGACGCAGGCAAGGTAAATTTCCCACAAGCGGCGCGAAACTTGCTAAAATGCAAAGCGGTGGGTCCCTTCGCATGGGCCGGCGGTGAAACTGGTCAGGTCGGGAACGAAGCAGCCATAGTCGTTCAGGTTCAGTGCCGAAGTAAGGCTCACCCCCGCATTCTTGAACCAACGTCACCCCTTGTGGTGACGTTGGTTTTTTCTGGGCTACAATATTCGGTATGAGTTATCTTGTCCTTGCCCGTAAGTGGCGTCCTCGCTCCTTCGAAACGCTTGTCGGCCAGGACCATGTGGTCCGGGCGCTGACCAACGCACTCAATACTCAGCGTCTTCATCACGCCTGGCTGTTTACAGGTACCAGAGGGGTCGGCAAGACAACGCTCTCACGCATCCTGGCAAAATCACTCAATTGCGAAACCGGTATCACGTCCAAACCCTGCGGCGTATGTCGTGCCTGCGTTGAGATTGACGAAGGGCGCTTTGTCGATTATCTGGAGTTTGACGCAGCATCCAATCGCCGGGTCGAAGAAATGACGCAGCTGCTGGAGCAGGCTGTCTACGCGCCAAGTTCTGGGCGCTATAAAATTTATATGATCGACGAGGTGCACATGCTTTCCGGGCATGCGTTCAACGCCATGCTCAAAACGCTGGAAGAGCCGCCGCCGCATATCAAATTTATTCTTGCGACCACCGACCCGCAGAAAATGCCGGTTACTGTGCTGTCTCGCTGTCTTCAGTTTAACCTGAAGCAAATGCCGCCAGATGCCATAGTCTCGCACCTGAATCACGTGTTGACAGAAGAGGAAGTGGCATTTGAAGTGCCTGGCTTGCGTCAAATCGCCCAGGCCGCAGGCGGTTCCATGCGCGATGCGCTGTCGCTGACCGATCAGGCCATTGCATTTAGTGGTTCCAATATCACCGGCGATGCCGTGCGCGATATGCTTGGCACCATTGATCAGCGCTTTCTGGTCCGTCTGCTTGATTCCCTGAACCAGGGGTCGGCGCAGGGCGTACTCGACATTGCAAATGAATTATATGAACGCGGCTACTCGTTTGGTGGCGCGCTGGCCGATCTGGCTGTTCTGCTGTCGCAGATCGCAATAGAGCAGCGCCTGCCGGGCACAGCCCTTACAGAAGCGTTGTTGCAGGATGATATCGTGCGACTGGCGCGTACCTGCCACCCCGATACGCTGCAGCTGTTTTATAGCATTGCGATTCATGGGCGAAATGAACTGGCACTGTCGCCGGATGAATATGCCGGTTTTGTGATGACCTGCCTGCGCATGTTGTCTCTGGTGACATCCGAGCCGGCTCACAGCACGGCAAGCGAATGGCAGGCCGGGAATGGTCATGCGTCAGGCGGGCAAAAAACGGCTGCTGTCGTGACCGCTGCAGGGCCTGCGCCGGCGCATCACGAAGCCGTGGCTGTGTCGCCTGCGCCTGCTGCTGCGGAGCAGGGCGCACAGCAGGCGCCAGCGACAATGGGTCAGCCAGTGACTGCAAGCGCAACAGACTTGCAAAAAAAAAATCTGAATAACATGCCGATTGCGGCGGCTGCGCAGCCGCCTGAGGCCGAGTCCCAGCCGTCAGCTGCGTTGCCTGCGCAAGCGCAGCCGGCAAACCTAGCTCCCATAGCGCCAGTTGCGCCGGAAACAGCAGAGCAGGTCGTTGCCTCCGATATAAGCACACGCACAACCATCAGCAGCGACGGTGCATTACCGGTCGTTCTGGCGCCGCAGCGCGAGCCGATTGTGGTTCCACCGGTCCAGGCTGCAGAGCAGCGGGTCCAGGAGCGGCCCGCCTGGGAAGAGGATACCGCGACCGGCGCCGTGGGTACCGCATCTGCGCCCGTGGCGGATATGCCTGATTCGGCCGTTGCAGCGGTTGCGCCAGCACCCAACGGGACTGCGGCACAACCTTTTGTCAACGGCAATGGTGCTGATCACGCGCTTCCTGCAAGCGACGCAGGGCAGACTCGTGTCTCAAATTCGCCCGACGCACAGCAGATCACTGAAGAATCCGGGCCACCTGTATGGGAAGATATTCCTCCGGACTGGGATGCTGCTGGTCTGGCTGGCCAGACCGATGATGACGGCGATATTGTACCTGCCGATAATGTGGTGGTTGAGAAAGACCAGACCTGGGTTCCCAGTCATCAGGATCCGCAAGCCCGTCGGCCGCTTTCGGCCATGAATGCCCGCGAATGGGTGCAGCTGGTCGCTGAATTGCCGCTTGCCGGCTATGCTGCCGAAATGGCTCGTCGCTGTGAATGGGTGGCCCACAAACAGAATAAAATCACACTCAGAATTCCGGTCAAGGGGCAGAATGATTTGAACGCCAAGACCAAGCTAGAAACGGCGCTGACCGAATACTTCCACGAAGTAATCCGGGTCGATATGGTTTTTGGCCGTACTGGCGACGATACCCTTCATGCCGTGGAGCAGGCCGAACGTGAGGCATTGCAAAAACGGGTGGAAAAAGCTGTGCAGGAAGATGAATTTATTAATACACTGATTGCGGATCTGGGTGCGCGCGTCGTACCCGGTAGCATAGAGCCGTTCAGGCAAAAAAGCGTATGATGTCAACCGCAAATTATTGCGATTTATAGGAACTTATTCATTATGATGAAGAATCAACTGGCCGGTCTGATGAAGCAGGCCCAGCAAATGCAGGAAAACATGAAAAAGGCGCAGGATGCCCTGGCCGATGTTCTGGTCGACGGTGAGTCGGGCGGCGGCATGGTTAAAATCACCATGTCTTGCCGTCATGATGTCAAACGCGTCACCATTGATCCTGCGCTGCTTGGCGACGACAAGGACATGCTTGAAGATCTGGTTGCTGCAGCATTCAATGACGCCTTGCGCAAGGCTGAGGCAACAACACAGGAAAAAATGTCCGGCGTGACCGCTGGCATGCCCATGCCTCCAGGAATGAAATTCCCCTTCTGATGCGCGACATACTGCCTGAACCCGAGCCGCTGAGTGCACTGATCGAGGCGCTGCGTCGCCTTCCCGGCGTCGGTCAGCGCTCGGCGCGACGCATGGCCTATCATTTGTTGCAATACGATATAGCGGGCGCCGATCAGCTATCGCGCGCACTCAGCACCGCCGTAACCGACATCCGGCACTGTGCTCGCTGCAACTCATTTTCCCAGAATGACATCTGTGAAACCTGTCTGAATCCGAAGCGTAATGCCGCCCAGTTGTGCATTGTAGAGACGCCGGCCGATCAAAATATGATAGAAGCCAGCCATGGATATCAGGGTCTGTATTATGTGCTTATGGGTAGAATCGCGCCTCTTGAAGGCGTCGGGCCAGCCCAGCTGAATTTCGAAAGACTGCTCAAGCGTGCAATGGATGGCGCGGTTACGGAAGTGATCCTGGCGACCAATTTCACGGCAGAAGGGGAGACCACCGCGCATTATCTGACCGAAATTCTGCGTGAAAAAGGCCTGCAGGTCTCACGCATTGCGCGCGGCATACCCACTGGCAGTGAATTGGAATATGTTGATGCCGGCACCATCGCCTGGGCATTTATGGAGCGCCGCGGCGCGCAATAACCGGTACGGTGCCGTCCGGCGCCTCCTACCACAAAGCATCTCGTACCGCGTCGTGTCTGGTATTACAGCGTATCTCTAACCGCGTAGCGTCTCGCACGACACATCGCCCGGCACGCCGATAACGGCCCCGATAAATCGGGGCCGTTATTGTACGGCGGTTTAGAGTACGGTGCTTTATAGCATGGAGCGTTTCAGCAGGTCGCGTTTACCGCCTTTGCCATACAAGGCGCCGCGCTGCTGCCTATCCTTTTTTACGAGACGCGTCGATCAATGTATCCAGACCGATTGCATCTGCCACAAAGGTGCGTATGCCTTCACTGAGCTTTTCGGTGGCCATCGCATCTTCATTGAGCAGGAAGCGGAAGTTTTTTTCTTCCGGCGCAATGGAGTCGATGTTGGCCCTGGCTGCCATTGATTCATGCAGGTGTGCCGTGACGCTGCCGTCGGTTGTGGCCAGTTCGCCCAGCAGTTCCGGACTGATGGTCAGCAGGTCGCAGCCGGCCAGCGCCAGTACCTGCCCGACATTGCGAAAGCTCGCACCCATGATCTCGGTTTTGATGCCATGGCGACGATAGTACTGATATATCCGGGTGACCGATTGCACGCCCGGATCGTTTATTCCACTGTTATCCGCTTCTACCCAGTTGCTGGCTGCTGCCTTTTTATGCCAATCGTAAATACGCCCGACAAAGGGTGAAATCAGCGTCACCCCGGCGTCGGCGCAGACGACTGCCTGGATTAGGGAGAACAGCAGGGTCATATTGCAGGCGATCCCTTCCTTTTGCAGGATGCGCGCAGCGGCAATGCCTTCCCAGGTCGATGCGATCTTGATCAGCACACGCTTGTGATCCACACCGGCTTGATCGTACAGCTCAATAATGCGGCGCGCACGGGCCACCGTGCCTTCCGTGTCGAATGACAGGCGCGCATCCACTTCCGTGGACACCCGCCCCGGCACGATTTCAAGAATCCGTCTGCCGAATTCAACCAGAATATGATCCAGTGTATCTGCGGGCGTTGCCTCGGGGTACCTGGCAAGCGTGTTCTGCAGAATCGGACGGTAGGCGTCCTTAGACAGGGCTTTGAGGATCAGTGAAGGATTGGTGGTTGCATCGGTGGGCTTGAGCTCACGCATGCTTTCGAAGTCACCCGTATCGGCAACCACAGTTGTGAATTTTCTGAGTTGGTCAAGTTGATTCATATGGGAGGTTTCCTGCACGGCCAGTGGTAACATATTTGCCGTTTCCTGCAAACCATTGCTCCTTTCCGGCTCGATGAAAAATTGTAAATTAACGGTTGATTATTTCAAAATCTTACGGATACGTGTATATTACCCGCAATATACAGGCAAGATTCGAATACCGGTCGCCTGACACATATTGTCATCTGGTTTGGCCTGAAAAAACCGGCGGTGGGTGCCCTGCGCTGGCGGTGTCCATAGCTCCGCACCGCAAGCGACGCGGATACAAACGCGCTTGAAAATATTGTAAATGTGATTATTGCGACGGCTTGGGTCGTCCAGTTTTTTTATTCCATTCAAAACTGTACAGGAAAGGGTTAAGGGCAGAATGCTTGTCAAGTGGTGCAGGGCAATATTGCTGACGGGGCTCGCTGTGATGTCAGGTACGTATCTACCAGTCGCATCCAGCCAGATAATCTCGTTCGCAAATCCCTTCGTCGGGGTCGGATCCGCACAACAGGAAATTTCCCTGAATCCCTGTCTGCCTGAAACTGAAGTCCGCAATCAATTTGGCGCCAGTGCGGTCCTGCAATTGCAGCAGGCGGTAAAGCAGTGGCCGGCCCAATTGTGCAAGGATTCAACCGTTGCCCGTAATCTGGCTGATTGGTTTTACAACAGTTCGGCGCTGCTTGCCAAAACCGACAGGCCGTTGGTCATGGCGGACATTATCCACCACCGCACCCGGACGCTGCTTGCCTGCCGCGACCTCAGATGTCTGCGCGATAAACTGCCCTCCATGGTCGATTGGGCTAAAACCAACCTTGACCGCACGCCTGTCTACGGAATAGATGATCAGCCCATCAATGTCGAAGGCGCCTTGCTGTCCCTGCCCAGGCTGTCTCTGCGCGGCCTGGATCTGCCGTTGCCTGGTCAGCAAAAATTCTGTGGCGGTGGCGGTATTGATGATCTTCTTTTTTTCAGCACCAATCTGAAAGTATCGGGCAAGGCCTACGTGCTGGTCAAATGCAAGGCGGACAGCGGAGAGCGCAAAAGCTGGATCCTGGAGAACGACGGCGGCAAGGACTGGCGTGCCGTGGTGGATCTGCGCGCCAGTTCCATGCAGATCGGCAACTTGCGTCGTAATAATCATCCCATCATTTTCAGTTATCTGGAAGAAAATCGCGGTACGCGAGTACGGATCCTGAGCTATCAGGACAACAGCTACCGGGAAATGTTGCGCTTTCTGGTTGTAGAAGATCGCAGCAAGCTTGCGCATGCGTTCGAGGTAGAGAGCCAGTAGTTCGTTCGGTTTTCTTGCGAAATTACCCTTAAGTTTTTTCTATCGTCAAGCCTTACTCTGTATAATAGAAAGGTTTACTTATCGATACCAAATTTTCGGGGTTCTGCGTGCTCACGTCTTCCATATTCGAGGATAATCCTCAATTTCCCACCGCAATTCTGGCTCTGGCAGATGGCACGATTTTCAAGGGAATATCCATCGGGGCAAACGGCCATAGCGTGGCCGAACTGGTGTTTAATACGGCCATGACCGGATACCAGGAAATCCTTACCGATCCCAGCTATACCAACCAGCTTGTCCTGCTGACCTATCCGCATATCGGCAATACGGGTATCAACCCTGAAGATGTCGAGTCTTCAAAGGTCCATGCCGCCGGTCTGGTTGTCCGGGACTGCCCGCGACGTCTTTCCAATT
This sequence comes from Advenella sp. FME57, assembly GCF_014897675.1. Taxonomy (GTDB): domain Bacteria; phylum Pseudomonadota; class Gammaproteobacteria; order Burkholderiales; family Burkholderiaceae_B; genus Advenella. The sequence continues at coordinate 64,467 of NZ_JABUXU010000008.1, forward strand.
TCCGTGCTACCCAGTCACTGCCCGACTATCTTAAAGAGCAGGGTGTCGTTGCCATCTCCGGCATTGATACCCGCAAACTTACCCGTCGCCTGCGCGAGGGCGGCGCCCAGGGCGCCTGCATTCTTGTCGGCGACGATGAGCAGAAGGCCATCGCCCTGGCAGCCGCCTATGCCGGCATGGCCGGGCAGGACCTGGCCAAGGTGGTCAGTCGCAGCGCACGCGAAGAATGGCGCGAAGGCACCTGGCAGCGCACCATGGGTTATACCCAGCCGCAGCAGGATCGCTTTCATGTTGTCGCTTACGACTTCGGCGTCAAATCCAATATTCTGCGTATCCTGGCTGATCTGGGCTGTCGGCTGACGGTTGTGCCTGCCCAAACGGCGGCCGCCGATGTGCTGGCCCTGAACCCCGATGGCGTTTTTCTGGCCAACGGTCCCGGCGATCCGGAACCCTGCGATTACGCCATCGAAACGGCACGCGTGGTCATGGAAAAAAGAATTCCGCTTTTTGGCATCTGCCTGGGGCATCAGATCATGGGCCTGGCGCTCAATGCGCGCACCGTCAAAATGAAAAACGGCCACCATGGCGCCAACCATCCGGTCAAGGATGTGCAAAGCGGAAGGGTATACATTACCAGCCAGAATCATGGCTTTGCCGTAGACGCAGACACATTGCCGGACAATGCCCGTGTTACCCACGTGTCCCTGTTTGACGGTTCACTGCAGGGTTTTGAACTGACTGATCGTCCTGCCTTCTGCTTCCAGGGACACCCCGAAGCCAGCCCTGGCCCGCACGATATCATCGTGCTGTTTGAAAAATTCATCCGCTCCATGAGCGAAAAAAACTAGAGATATCATGCCCAAGCGTACCGACATAAAAAGCATATTGATTATCGGCGCTGGTCCGATCATTATTGGTCAGGCCTGCGAATTTGATTATTCGGGTGCACAGGCGTGCAAAGCCCTGAAAGCCGAAGGCTATCGCACCATCCTGGTCAACAGCAACCCGGCTACCATCATGACCGATCCGGAAACCGCCGATGTGACCTATATCGAGCCGATTACCTGGAAAGCCGTCGAAAAAATCATTGAAGTGGAGCGTCCCGATGCGCTGCTGCCCACCATGGGCGGACAGACCGCGCTGAACTGCGCGCTTGATCTTGCCCATAACGGCGTACTGGAAAAATATAACGTCCAGATGATTGGCGCCAACGAGCAGGCCATTGAGAAAGCAGAAGACCGTTTGAAGTTCAAGGACGCCATGACCAGTATTGGTCTGGAATCGGCCAAGTCGGGCGTAGCCCATACGTTGGACGAAGCCTGGGACGTGCAAAAGCGCATTGCTGCAGAAGCGGGGACCAGCGGTTTCCCGGCAGTCATTCGCCCCAGCTTTACGCTGGGCGGCACAGGTGGCGGTATTGCCTATAACGCCGAAGAATTTGAAACGATTTGCCGTCGGGGTCTTGAAGCGTCGCCAACCAGCGAACTGCTGATCGAGGAATCGCTGCTGGGCTGGAAAGAATACGAGATGGAAGTGGTGCGCGACAAGGCGGACAACTGCATCATTATCTGCTCAATTGAAAACCTTGATCCCATGGGCGTGCACACCGGCGATTCGATCACCGTGGCGCCTGCACAGACCTTGACCGACAAGGAATACCAGATCATGCGGAACGCGTCTATCGCGGTGCTGCGCGAGATCGGGGTAGAGACCGGCGGCTCCAACGTTCAGTTTGCCGTCAATCCCGAAAATGGCCGCATGATCGTGATTGAAATGAACCCGCGCGTATCGCGTTCCTCGGCGCTGGCTTCCAAGGCAACGGGCTTTCCGATTGCCAAAGTGGCGGCACGCCTGGCCGTGGGCTATACGCTGGACGAATTGCAAAATGAAATTACCGGCGGCGAAACGCCCGCATCGTTTGAGCCGACCATCGATTACGTGGTCACCAAAATTCCTCGCTTTGCCTTCGAAAAATTCCCGCAGGCCGACTCCCGTCTGACGACGCAGATGAAATCGGTGGGCGAAGTCATGGCCATGGGACGCACCTTTCAGGAGTCATTCCAGAAAGCGCTGCGCGGGCTTGAAGTCGGCGTCGATGGCCTGAACCAGAAAACGCTTGATCGTGAAAAACTGCAGGTGGAGCTGGCCGAGCCGGGTCCGGAACGGATCTGGTATGTGGGCGATGCGTTTGCCCAGGGTTTCACCCTGGATGAAGTGCATTCCCTGACCAAGATTGATCCCTGGTTTCTGGAGCAGATCAAGGAAATCGTCGACATTGAACTGGAGCTTGAACAGAAAACGCTGTCCGATCTGAACGAGACCGTCATGCGCCGCCTGAAGCGTCGCGGCTTTTCTGATCGTCGGCTGGCGTTCTTGCTGGATGTATCCGAGTCCGAGGTACGCAAGGTGCGTCATCAGCTGGGCGTGCGTCCGGTCTACAAGCGGGTAGATACCTGCGCGGCCGAGTTCGCCACGAAAACAGCGTATATGTATTCCACTTACGAAGAAGAGTGCGAATCACACCCTACGGACAAAAAGAAGATCATTGTGCTGGGCGGCGGTCCGAACCGCATCGGTCAGGGGATCGAGTTTGACTATTGCTGCGTGCATGCCGCCCTGGCGCTGCGCGAAGACGGCTATGAAACCATCATGGTCAACTGCAATCCGGAAACAGTCTCGACCGATTACGATACTTCCGATCGCCTGTATTTCGAACCGCTCACGCTTGAAGACGTACTGGAAATCGTGCATCTGGAGCGCCCGGTCGGCATGATCGTGCAGTATGGCGGGCAAACCCCGCTGAAACTGGCGCGTGCACTTGAAGCCAATGGCGTTCCGATCATTGGCACCAGTCCCGAATCCATTGATGTGGCCGAAGATCGCGAGCGCTTCCAGAAGCTGCTGCAAAAACTCGGTCTGCGCCAACCGCCAAACCGGACAGCGCGCACCGAAGCGGAAGCCATTGCCCATGCGACCGAAATTGGTTACCCGTTGGTGGTGCGCCCAAGCTACGTGCTGGGCGGCCGCGCCATGGAGATTGTCCATGAACAGACCGATCTGGAACGCTATATGCGTGAAGCCGTCAAGGTCAGCAATGATTCTCCGGTGCTGCTTGATCGTTTCCTGAACGATGCAACAGAAGTGGACGTCGATTGTCTGGCCGACGACGAAGTGGTGTTCATTGGCGGTGTAATGGAACATATCGAACAGGCGGGCGTACACTCGGGCGATTCGGCCTGCAGCCTTCCTCCGTATTCGCTCTCGGCAGAGGTGATCGAGGAAATCGAGCGGCAGACCAGTCTGATGGCACGCGCGCTGAACGTGCGTGGCCTGATGAATGTACAGTTCGCCATCCAGGACGGGCAGGTCTATGTGCTGGAGGTCAATCCGCGCGCGTCTCGCACCGTGCCGTTTGTCTCGAAAGTAACCGGCTATCAGCTGGCCAAGATCGCGGCGCGTGCCATGGCCGGCAAGTCGCTGGCCGAGCAGGGTGTGACCGAGCAAGTGGTGCCGTCTTATTTCAGCGTCAAGGAAGCCGTCTTCCCGTTCGTCAAGTTCCCTGGCGTAGACACCATACTGGGTCCGGAAATGAAGTCTACCGGTGAAGTCATGGGCGTCGGACGCACTTTCGGTGAAGCCTTCGTCAAGTCCCAACTTGCTGCCGGCGTGCTTCTGCCGGAAACCGGCACTGCCTTTATCAGCGTCAAGGATCAGGATAAATCCAAGGCGGTGGAGCTGGCCCGTGGCCTGGTCAATCTGGGTTTCAAAGTAGTGGCCACACGTGGTACGGCCGCCAAACTCATTGAGGCTGGCGTACAGGCGCAGGTGGTCAATAAAGTGACTGAAGGGCGCCCGCACGTGGTCGATATGCTCAAGAACGGTGAAATTCAGCTTGTCATCAATACCGTGGAAGAGCGCCGCAATGCGATCTCCGACTCGCGCGTGATCCGCACGCAGTCGCTGGCCGATCGTGTTACCTTCTTTACCACGCTGGCCGGCGCCCGTGCGGCAATCGAAGGCATGCAATATCTGCGCGACTCCGATGGCATCCAGGTGTATTCACTACAGGATCTGCACGCCGGACTGGCTTCGGCAAAGAAGACATAAGTCGGTTGGCGGGCCGACTGGCTATTGCGTGTAGCTAATGAGAACGATTGCCATTTTTCTTCGTGAAATTTGGCAATTTTTCTTTATAGGGCATGCGCCGCGCAAACCTCTCTTAAAATAGGGTTTTACGTTTGATTCTTTCAAGGAGCAGCATAATGAAAGGCCATCCTAAAGTCATAGACTATCTGAACTTTCTGCTTTCAGGTGAACTCGCAGCACGGGACCAGTACTTCATTCACTCACGTATGTACCATGAATGGGGCTATACCAAGCTGTTCGAGCGTATCGGTCACGAAATGCAGGATGAGACGGATCACGCCGATGCGCTGATTCGTCGCATTCTTTTGCTGGAAGGCACACCCAAGATGGTATCTGCAGATATCCGGGTGGGCAAGGACGTGCCCGAAATGCTGCAACTTGACCTGGATACCGAGTTTGAAGTTCGGGACAATCTGAAAAAAGGCATCGCGCTTTGCGAAGAGTCCGGTGATTACGTAACACGTGAAATGTTGCGTGTGCAACTGGAAGATACCGAGGAAGATCACGCGCACTGGCTGGAACAGCAACTGGGCCTGATTGAACGACTCGGTCTGCAGAACTATCTTCAATCACAGCTGTAATAATTTCGATTGTAATATCACGAAATTCTAATATCACGATAGCGATTGCATACCGACATGCGTGTTTTTATTAGTGGCGCCAGTAGCGGTTTGGGCGAGGCTTTTGCCCGGTATTACGACGCCCGCGGCGCGCAACTGGGTCTTTTCGCCCGCTCGGGCGAAAAGCTGGAAGCGCTATCGTCATCGTTGTCAAAACCAGCGGCATGCTATGTTGGCGATGTACGGCATGCGGCCGATCTGCATGCTGCGGCTGCCGATTTTTTGCATAATGGTCCGGTGGATATTGTCATTGCCAATGCCGGCATCAGTGTCGGCATTCTCAATGGCATTGTCGAAGATGCCGAGGTGTTCCGGGAGATTATTGAAACCAATGTGCTGGGCATGGGGGCGACCTTCGAGCCCTTTATTCCCGGAATGCACAGCAAGGGGAGCGGCACATTAGTGGGGATCAGCAGCGTTGCCGGTATTCGGGGCCTGCCCGGCTCCAGCGCCTATAGCGCATCCAAGGCAGCCGCCACGGTATTTCTGGAAAGTTTGCGCCTTGATCTGTACGGTACCGGCGTCAAAGTCGTAACGATCGCACCTGGGTTCATCGATACACCCATGACGCAGCACAATCCTTATCCCATGCCGTTTTTGATGAAGCCCGATGCTTTTGCGCAGCGCGCAGGCCAGGCGATCGCTCTTGGCCGCCGCTATACCGTCATTCCATGGCAGATGGGTCTGGTTGCCAGGCTGATGCGCTTCATTCCCGATGCGCTCTATGACCGTATGATGAGCCGAGCCGGCCGCAAGCCTCGCCGACAATAGGCGCCATCCCGTCAGGCTCGGCCAGCCCGGCACCCATCACTGCGTGGGTGCGCCGGTAGCCGGACCAATTTTATGCTTTGAACTTTATGCCTCGGTCACCGCTTGTGGCAAATGACTTGTGTCGGCCCAGGACACAATCTGCCAGCTGTCGTCATTGGCAATGCGCAGGCGGTTGATGCTGGTATTGCGTTGGGTGAATTGACGTGGCGCATCGGGCGTCAGCTTGCCGGCAGCCCGCCACATCATGTCAATCGCGCCACCATGGCTTACGATCATGATTGTTTCGTTTCTGTGCTTTTGTGCCAGTGCGTTCAGTGTCTGCCTGATCCGTGCGTAAAAGGTCGCCAGGTCCTCAGCCTTGTGTTCGTCCTGGTCCAGTTCTATCGTCAGATTGTGATTGCGTGCCGAATCAAAGCCGGTCAGCTCTGACCAGAGCCGGCCTTCGAGAATACCGTAATTGCGTTCGCGCAGCCCTGGCAGGCGATGAATGGGCTTGTTGCATGACTGGGCATAGGGCAGGGCGGTGTGGTATGCCCGCTGCAGATCACTCGTATAAATGTGTTCGGGCGTCGCGTTGCTAAAACAGCCTTGCAGATGCGTGTTGAGCGCCTGGGCCTGGGCGATGCCGTTGGGGTTTAGCGGAATGTCGCGCCAACCCTGCAGGCGACGCTCGGCATTCCAGTCGGTTTCGCCATGGCGGATAATCCAGAAATCGGTATGTGACATAGTTGGGCTTTCGAAGGGTAGTCGGGTGAAGGACAGAAAATGAGGGATAAAGGTCTTGCTGCCGGCCGCAGTTTTGCTTGCTCTGTGCACCGGTCAGGTCGTACACTGCATATCCAGCAAAATATGACATCACATCTGAATGGGGAAAGTAATGAGTGGACCTTTTTTTCCAATCTGGCGGCGGGTTGACCGGGCCCGGGATCATCAGATTGTAGCACCCGATGAGCGCCTGTCCTGGCCGCAGACGGCGGTAATGGGTGCGCAACACGTTGTCGCCATGTTTGGCGCGACCGTGCTGGCCCCTCTGCTGATGGGTTTCGATGCCAACCTGGCCGTGCTGATGTCCGGCATCGGCACGTTGATCTTCTTCTTTTTCGTCGCTGGCCGGGTGCCCAGCTACCTGGGTTCCAGTTTTGCTTTCATCGGCGGCGTCATTTCCGTAACGGGGTATGCCGGCAGCGGCCCGAATGCCAACATCGGCGTCGCGCTGGGCGCCATTATCGTGTGCGGTTTGGTATATGCGCTGGTTGGGGTGGTGGTTTGGTACGCCAACAGCCGGGGCAATGGCTCGGCCTGGATCGAACGGCTGATGCCTCCTGTGGTTACCGGCGCCATCGTTGCCGTGATCGGCCTGAATCTGGCGCCTATTGCCGCCAAGGGTGCGATGGGTTCGGGTTCTACCTTCGAGGCGCTCATGGCCCTGATGACCATACTGTGCGTGGCCGGCGTCGCCGTTTTTACGCGCGGCATGATACAGCGCCTGCTGATTCTGCTGGGGTTGATCGCCGCTTGCGTCATTTACTGGCTGCTAACCAATGTGGCCGGTTTGGGTGCGCCGATTGACTTTTCCGGCGTGCAGGCCGCGGCCTGGTTCGGTTTGCCGACGCTGGTTGCTCCCGAGTTTACGGTATCGGCCATTTCAGTGATGGTGCCGGTCGCTGTAATTTTGATTGCTGAAAACCTGGGCCATATCCGTGCGGTCAGCGCCATGACCGGGCAAAACCTGGACCAGTATCTGGGGCGCGCTTTCGTAGGCGACGGGGTTGCCACTATGATTTCAGGCGCTGTCGGCGGCACCGGCGTGACAACCTACGCAGAAAATATCGGTGTCATGGCCGTCACCCGTATTTATTCGACACTGGTGTTTGTGGCGGCCGCATGCATTGCCATCGTCCTGGGGTTTTCACCCAAATTCGGCGCACTGATCCATGCGATTCCCGGTCCGGTGCTGGGTGGTGTTTCCATGGTGGTTTTCGGTCTGATTGCCATTGCCGGCGCCCGTATCTGGGTGGTCAATCAGGTTGATTTTGGCGATAACCGGAACCTGATCGTGGCGGCCGTCACATTGCTGATGGGCGCCGGCAACTTTACGCTGCAATTGGGCGCTTTCAAGCTCGAAGGCATCGGAACCGCCACCTTCGGCGCCATCATTTTGTATGCGTTGCTCAATTTGCGGCAGCGTTCCGCTGCCGAACCGGACCAGAGTCCGTTTGACCAGGAACAGGACCTGTAAAACTGCAATTTTTTCAATTGTTTTCAAGACTTTAGCAACATTTTTCCGAATGCTTGCATTTTGTTCAGGAATTGGAGACAATGTCATAACGATGTCCCTGGCACTAATTTAACCAGTGCCGGGGTTTATTTTTGTTTTTTCCATTCTTTTGTGCTTGCGCCAGGCATCGTTGGTCAAGTCTATAACATAACAGCACGCTCATCATCATGGCACATCATCGTGCAATGGGGGCGTTTTTACTTTTTTGAGACAGATATGGCAGGTATTCCATTAACAGCGCAAGGTGCGAAGCGCTTAGAAGAAGAATTGCACCGCTTGATCAGCGTAGAGCGCCCCGGCGTCATCCAGGCAATTGCTGAGGCACGCGCGCAGGGCGATCTGTCGGAAAATGCAGAATATGATGCAGCCCGGGAACGTCAGGGTTTTATCGAAGGCCGCATCAATGAGCTGGAGGGTCTTCTATCCAACGCGCAAATCATCGATCCGTCCAATCTGGATGTCGAAGGACGCATCGTGTTTGGTGCAACGGTCAGCATTGAAGACCTGAACTCCGGCAGTCACGTGACTTACCAGATCGTCGGTGATGCTGAATCCGATATCCGCCTGAACAGAATTTCCATTTCCAGCCCCGTTGGCAAAGCATTGATTGGCAAGGTCGAAGGCGATGTGGTCGTTGTTACTGTGCCGTCCGGCGAGAAAGAGTTTGAAATTGTCTCTGTCGAGTACAAATAAACTGCATATCGTTATGCAGCGTTCCCGGGTGTCATAGGGCACGAACCGGAATCGGTCACTCAGCGAGGCTGATATACCGATAGCAGCAAAAAAAGCCGCAGAAAATAGTCCTGCGGCTTCTTTTTTTGTCTGGCGGTAAAGCGGTTACCTGCCGCCGCGCCTGCCGGTGCGAGGCGCAGCCGTACTGCGGCGGCCGGCACGCAGCGACAGGGCGCTGCCCGCGCGTCTGGGAATGCCATGCGCGTCGCCGCCACCCGGACGCGCCACAGGGGCCCGCGCCGGCTTGCGTGCCGGTGTGCCGACCAGCTCGTCGTTTCCTCGGGCCGCCTTGCGTGGTGTTTTGCGGTCTTTCAGGGTCTTGCCTGCGGCTAGCAGCTTTTTCGGCGTATGGGGTTCATTGGGGAGTCGGCGGCTGCGTTCGACGGGTTCTTCGACTTTTTGTTCCCAACGACGGTTTTGTGAGCCGTGTCGATATAAAATAAGCGTTTTGCCGAGGTGACCAACAGCGGCACACGATAATGAATCACAGATAGTGTCGAGCATGGCAATACGCGCGGCGCGGTCATCTCCGGCAACGCGCACTTTGAGCAGACCATGCGCGGTGAGGTTCATGTCAATTTCTTTCAACACCGCGGGCGTCAGGCCCTGATCACCGATCAGGACTACCGGTTTTAGCGGATGGGCGGCAGCGCGTAGTTCGCTGCGCTCTTTTGATGTCAATTCTAGGGTAGGCATAAGGTAATCAGGGCAATGGCCAAAAAGAAATTCTCGAAAGAATGGATACATCAGCATATCAATGACCCATACGTGAAAATGGCCAAGCAGAAGGGCTATCGGGCACGGGCAGCGTTTAAGCTGATTGAGATCCTGGATTCGGAAAAACTGATGCGGAAAGGGGATATTATAGTCGACTTGGGCTCTACCCCCGGCAGTTGGTCGCAGGTTGCACGCGAAAGACTCGCTGCTGAGGGCGGAGTGTTGCAGGGCCGCGTCATTGCGCTGGACCTGCTGCCGATGGAGCCCATTGCGGGAGTTGAGTTCATTCAGGGCGATTTTCGTGACGACGCGGTGCTCGAGGCCTTAAGCGACAAGGTGGGCGAACAGCAGGTCAATCTGGTCATGTCGGATATGGCGCCGAACCTGTCTGGCGTCAGTTCTGCCGATTCTGCCCGGATCCAGCACGTATGCGAGCTGGCCATGGCGTTTTCCCTGCAGCATCTGACCCCCGACGGCGTCCTGATTGTCAAGGCATTTCACGGCAGCGGATTTTCCCAAATCGTGCAGATGTTCAAGCAGCACTTCAAACGGGTCGTCGAGCGCAAGCCCAAGGCTTCGCGCGACAAGTCTTCGGAAACCTTTTTGCTGGGGCGCGGTCTAAAGCATCCGGATAATCGCCAGTTATAGCTATTTGTCGGTCTTGCCGGCAAAGCTAACCTGGCTGGGGACTTGCGGGCATTTCCCCTCGGTTGTAAGTTACCATGCTGCTGTGCAGCCGGTGTGGCAATAAGCCCCTTTGATGGTGTAAGACGGGGTGCCAATTGGCTTTGCCCCGCAATATCAGGAAAAAAATGACAGAAAAGCGCTTGGAAACCGGGTTTTTGCCCCAACTTAGCTGTTGTGAGCCCCCGGTTGTTATGCCGGGACAACGACTTGCTGCAGTTGCCGTAACACGCCCAGATGCAGGCAAAACCGGCGCCTTTACCCGTGCAAAATCCGGAAACGGCGGGTAATGGTTTAATTTGTTTTTAAGCCGGTTGTAAAGCCTCTTTTTTTTATCAATAGGTTAGAATCATATGAACGGGGTAAAGACGCTGCTTCCAGGGTCATTTGCCATTCATCGCAGGAGTCAGATTGTTGAATAATTCTTTTTCAAAATTCGCTATCTGGGTGGTTGTAGCGCTGGTACTTTTTACAGTATTTAAGCAATACGACGGCGCAGGTCAGGTCACAGAGGGCGTGAGCTACAGTCAGTTCATGTCTGATGCCAAGCAGGGCAAGGTGTCCAGTGTTGAAATTCAGGGCAATACCCTGACGGTCACACCCAGCTCAGGCACACGGCCTTATACGCTGACTGCTCCCAACGATCTGTGGATGGTCGGCGATCTCGTGCGCGAAGGTGTGAAAGTCACCGCCAAACAGCCCGAGCAGCCTTCATTCCTGCTTAGCGCGCTCATTTCATGGTTCCCCATGCTGCTGCTTATCGGCGTGTGGTTCTTCTTCATGCGCCAGATGCAGGGCGGCGGCAAAGGCGGCGCATTCAGCTTCGGTAAATCCCGTGCCCGCATGCTCGACGAAAGCACCAACCAGATTACCTTTTCAGATGTGGCCGGTTGCGATGAGGCCAAGGAAGATGTCAGAGAACTGGTCGATTTCCTGCGCGAGCCTGTCCGCTTCCAGCGCCTGGGGGGACGTATTCCCCGTGGTGTACTGATGGTCGGCCCTCCGGGTACCGGTAAAACGCTGCTGGCCAAGGCCATTGCCGGCGAAGCCAAAGTGCCGTTCTTCAGTATTTCCGGTTCCGATTTTGTGGAAATGTTCGTGGGCGTGGGCGCATCGCGTGTGCGCGATATGTTCGAAAATGCCAAGAAACAGGCGCCTTGCATCATCTTCATCGACGAGATCGACGCCGTCGGGCGTCAGCGTGGCGCCGGTGTCGGCGGTGGCAATGATGAACGCGAGCAGACACTGAACCAGATGCTGGTTGAGATGGACGGATTCGAATCCGGCCAGAGCGTGATCGTGATCGCTGCGACCAACCGTCCCGACGTACTGGATCCGGCATTGCTGCGTCCTGGTCGTTTTGACCGCCAGGTCGTGGTCAGCCTGCCCGACGTACGTGGCCGCGAGCAGATCCTGAACGTGCATATGCGCAAGGTTCCCTTGGCTCCCAACGTCGAAGCTTCGGTCATTGCGCGTGGTACGCCCGGGTTTTCCGGTGCAGATCTGGCCAATATTGTGAACGAAGCGGCCTTGTTTGCCGCGCGTCGCAGTGGTCGTACCGTCAATATGATGGATTTCGAAAACGCCAAGGATAAGATCATCATGGGGGCAGAGCGCCGTTCCATTGTCATGCCCGAGGAAGAGCGCAAAAATACGGCTTACCACGAATCGGGTCATGCGATTGTGGCCCGGATGCTGCCTAAAACCGATCCTGTGCACAAAGTGACTATCATTCCGCGTGGTCGTGCGCTGGGCGTCACCATGCAATTGCCTGAAGGTGACCGTTACAGCATGGATAAAGAGCGTTTGCTCAATACCATTGCCGTATTGTTCGGCGGGCGTATTGCAGAAGAAATCTTCATGAACCAGATGACCACCGGTGCGTCCAATGACTTTGAACGCGCGACGGCCATCGCCCGCGATATCGTGACGCGCTACGGCATGACCGAATCACTGGGTCCCATGGTCTATGCCGAAAACGAAAATGAAGTGTTTTTGGGGCGCAGTGTCACCAAGACCACCCATGTGTCAGAGGCGACCATGCAAAAGGTTGATGCAGAAATCCGCAGCATTATCGATGAGCAGTATTTGGTGGCGCGCAAAATCATCGAGGCCAACAGCGACAAGATGCACGTCATGGCCAAGACGTTACTGGAGTGGGAAACCATCAATGCCGAGCAAATTGGCGATATCATGGCCGGGCGCCCACCGCGTCCGCCGGAAGAGTCTGAGCCAACAAGTGATTCCTCGGATACGCCACCGCCTTCATCAGGCCCTGCTCGGAAAGATCCTGGTAGCGATAAAGCAACTGTGACTGCCTGATTTTACTGCTGTATTTTTCATGAATCATTCCACATTCATTTGCGGGCGCTTTGAGCTTACACTCAAGCGCCCGCTTGTCATGGGCATCGTCAATGTGACGCCCGACTCCTTTTCCGATGGCGCTGCCCATTTCTCGGCCGATGCGGCTACTGCGCACGCGCTGGACCTGATCGGGCAGGGCGCCGATATCCTGGACATAGGTGGTGAATCCACACGCCCTGGCGCCGATGCCGTTTCCGAAGAAGAGGAGCTCAGGCGCATCATTCCAGTGATACACAATCTGCGTGATTGCGGCAAACCCATATCCGTTGACACATTCAAGCCGGCAGTGATGCGCGCGGCCCTGGAGGCCGGCGCCGATCTGATCAATGATATTTATGCCTTGCGTATGCCCCGCGCCCTTGAGGTCGTGGCAGCCCATCCCAATTGCGGGGTATGTCTGATGCATATGCAGGGTGAACCCAAAACCATGCAGGCTGCGCCACAGTACGAAAACGTGACTGACGAGGTGTACCGGTTTCTGGATGGACGCAAGGCGGTGGCGGTGGCAGCTGGTATCGCGCCCTCGCGCATCTGTCTGGATCCGGGATATGGTTTCGGTAAGACAGTGCAGCAGAATTATCAGCTTTTACGTGAACAGGACCGGCTGTCCGGTTTACACTCACCGTTATTGATCGGTCTGTCCCGTAAAACCATGATTGCATCGGTTACGGGCCGGGCCCCGCAGGATCGCGTTGCAGGCAGCATTGCCGGCGCGCTGGCTGCTGCAAATCGGGGCGCGGCTATCATACGGGTACACGATGTTGCACAAACTGCTGATGCCCTCAAAGTGTGGGCAGCCATAGAACAAGGAGACATGCATGGAGCGTAAATATTTCGGAACAGACGGGGTCCGTGGTGAAGTAGGCGGTCCGGTCATCAATGCGGAGTTCGCACTGCGGCTGGGATATGCTGCAGGCCGGGTGTTATCCAAGAATTATAAGGACAGCGCCCGTCCTAAAGTACTGATCGGCAAGGACACACGCATTTCAGGCTATATGCTGGAGTCGGCGCTGGAAGCCGGGTTGTCAGCTGCCGGAATTGATGTTTATCTGGCAGGACCCATTCCGACTCCTGCAGTGGCCTATCTGACCCGCGCACTGCGCCTGACTGCCGGTGTGGTCATCAGTGCTTCTCACAATCCCTATCCGGATAACGGGATCAAGTTTTTTTCTGGTAACGGGATGAAGCTGCCCGACGATGTTGAAATGGAAATCGAAGCAGCGCTTGGCGAGCCGGTAGGTTGCGTGGACTCGGAGCATATCGGTCGTGCCCGACGCATGCCCGACGCAGCCGGACGTTATATTGAGTTTTGCAAAAGTACGTTTCCCAATGACCTGGACCTCAAGGGTATGAAAATCGTGGTAGATGGCGCGCATGGCGCGGGCTATCACATTGCACCACATGTATTTCGCGAGTTGGGCGCTGACGTAGTGGCAATCGGTTGCAGCCCGGATGGCTTCAATATCAACCGGGACGTAGGTGCATTGCACCCCGAATCGCTTGCCGCAAAGGTAAAGGAAGTGGGCGCCCATTATGGCATCGCGCTGGATGGCGATGCTGACCGGATTCAGATGGTGGACGCCAAGGGGCGTATCTACAATGGTGACGAATTGCTTTATGCCATGGTCCGCGAGCGCATGATGCACGGCCGCGTGGCCGGCGTCGTGGGCACGCTCATGACCAACTACGGCTTTGAAAAAGTCATGCAGATCATGGGTGTGCCCTTTGAGCGGGCTAACGTGGGTGATCGATACGTGCTGGAAGCCATGCAGAGAAATGGCTGGCTCTATGGCGGCGAGAGCTCCGGCCATCTGCTGTGCCTGGACCACCATAGCACTGGTGACGGTATTATTGCTGGTTTGCAGGTGCTGACGGCACTGGTGCGTAGTGGCAAAACGCTCGCACAATTCATTTCAGATCTGAAGATGTATCCGCAGATCATGGTCAATGTTCCCTGGAAAAAAGGTGCTGACTGGAAGGCCCATGCCGGCTTGCAGGCGGCCAAAGAAGAGGTGGAACGTGAACTGGACGGCCGTGGCCGCGTGCTGATCCGCGCTTCGGGCACTGAACCCAAGCTGCGGCTGATGGTCGAAGCCGAATCCGAAGCGCTGGCCCGTCAGGGCGTGGAACGTCTGCAGGCGGTAGATCTGGCTGCGTGATTTCTCGTTGCCAGTTGTATGCAGTTTGTGCAACTGGCAATGCATTCTGTTGTAAGATTTCAAAAAATCGAAATATTACCTGTATGTGAAAAGTTTTTGTCAAATGAACCGGGTATCATGCAGCTTTACAGTAAATCTTAGGAATTGACCCGAATGCAAGAAATCATGCGGATCCAGGCAGACGAGAACGATACGTCAAGCCACAGCCTGGTCTTGGGGATTGCCACAACCGCCGAGGAAGTCGAACAGTTGCAGCGATTGCGTTACGAGGTCTATACCAACGAGATGAACGTGGTATTCCCCGGCGCAATCAACGGCGTAGACATTGAACCGTTTGACAAATGGTGTGTCCATTTGATGGTTCGGGACCTGAAAACAGATGCTGTCGTAGGCACCTACCGGATCCTGAGTCCGGAAAAGGCAGCAGAGGCCGGCGGCTATTATTCCGAGCTGGAATTCAATATTGATCAGCTGGCGGGCATCCGCCATGTGTTATGTGAGTGCGGCCGCTCATGTACGCATCCAGACTACCGCAATGGACAAGCGATCATGCTGCTCTGGAACGGTCTGGCGCGCTATCTGCTCAGCAACAATTATCGCTATATGCTCGGTTGCGCCAGCGTCAGTCTGGCCGATGGCGGCGTGCAGGCCTCCAAGGTCTGGCGTGCGGCCAAACGCGACATCGACGCGCATCCCGAGCGTCCGATTATGGTGCCCATCAACCCGTATCCGCTGGACAAGCTCACGCTCACAGATGATGCGAAAACACCGGCGCTGATCAAAGGATATCTGAAGATCGGCGCGCATATCTGCGGTGAGCCGGCCTTTGACCGGGACTTCAATTCCGCCGATTTTCCGGTCATTATCGATGTGGCCAATATCGATCCTCGATACAAAAAACACTTCGGCCTGGCCTGATACGTATACGGCACCCGTTGCCAGAGAGAGGCCTGGCAGGGTGGTGGCCCTTTGCGCCGGGCAGCCGGGGGTCAATCTGGTTTTAGTGTTTGGGTGTGGTAATGCTACGCCAGGCGCGAGGCATCAGGAAGGAATAATGTCCAGGGTAAAGCCTGCTTTTTTCCATTCGGCGGCTTCCAGCGTCAGCGTATACCGGGTCAGCGGGTGATCTTCCAGCCATTTCTTGCCTACGCGCAACATCAGTTTCTGCTTGTCAGTTTCCAGTGAAACCGGTAGTGACGTAACCGGCTGGCGGCGGCGCATGAAGACGACGGCCAGCCTCAGGCACAGGGTCAGCAGCCATTTGACGCGGCTTGGCTTCTCGGGCAGCAGTTTGTCCAGCTTGCCCTGATGGCCCAGCGTAAGGAAAGAGAGCAGCTCCTGCTCAGCTTCGGAAAAACCGGGCATGTCGGCGTTGGCCATGACGTATGCGGTGTGCTTGTGATAATTATTCTGTGAGATGCTCAGGCCGGTTTCATGCAAGTCGCAGGCCCAGCTCAGGTAGCGCCGCAGATCATCCGCCGCTGTTTCATCGGCCAGTATTGAATCAAAAAAGGCCAGCGCCTGCTTTTTCACGCGCGCGGCCTGCCGGCTGTCAATATGGTAGCGCTTCATGAATACGTCCGCGGTTTCATCACGCTTGTCATGAGAGCTGTCGCGACCCAACATATCGTACAAGACGCCGACGCGTAGCGCGCCGTCCCCCTGGAACATCTGCTTGACCTGCAGTTCACTGAAAATGGCCATCATGATGGACAGGCCTGCTGGCAGCACTTCCATGCGATCCAGTTTGAGGCCGCGCAATTCCGGCGCGTGGGCACTACCGTGGCGGATCAGCACTTTTTTCAGCTTTTGCATGCCATCCAGCGTAATGCCTTTTTCGGAAAAGCCGGATTCTTCCAGGGTCGCAACCAGCGCCTTGGCTGTGCCCGAAGAGCCAAAGGCCTCATCCCATCCCAGATGTCGATACTGTCTGGAAATGATTTCAATTTCCTTTCTTGCCGCGATTTCAGCCAGGACAAACCCTTCTTCGGTGACTTTGCCTGCGGGGAAAAAGGATTTGGTGTAGCTGACGCAGCCCATGGCGAGTGATTTCATGATCAGCGGTTCAAGCTCCCGACCAATGATAAATTCAGTGGAGCCGCCCCCGATATCGACGACAAAGCGCTGCTTGCCCGAAGGCGGCAATTCGTGAACAACGCCGGAATAAACCAGGCGGGCTTCTTCCTGCCCGGAAATGACCTCTATCGGGTAGCCCAGCGCGGCTTCCGCACGGGGCAGAAAATCAGCCACGTTGCGCGCGACGCGAAAGGTATTGGTCGCCACGGCACGTACACGGCCGGCAGGAAAGTTTTCCAACCGCTCGCCAAAGCGGGACAGTACGGCGATGGCGCGCTGGATTGCTTCTTCGTCCAGCACACGCTCGGCGTTCAGGCCTGCGGCAAGCCTGACGGTTTCCTTGAGGCGATCTGTTGCATAAATCTGTACAGAATCATCATTCTGGACAATTCTTGCAATGGACAGGCGAAAACTGTTGGAGCCCAAGTCTACGGCGGCAAGTAATTGGTCCATGGTGCATCTGATAGGTAAGGGAAACGCCATTTTAGTGAAAAAAGGCGCAACAGTGAGCGAAATAAGGGAGATCGGCAACATGATTTTTATTTGTCATTAATTTGTTATATTGTGAGAGTATAAGAACAGTTCTTTTCCAAAAGCCTAAAACACATAACAACTGCATTCATGTCCGATACCAATTCCGTCCCCGTTTCTGCTCCTCTTGCTGACTCCGTCACGCTGCTCAATCGCGAACTGTCTTTGCTAAAATTCAATGAACGGGTACTGGGCATGGCGATGAACCAGGCCAATCCTCTGCTGGAGCGCCTGCGCTACCTGTGTATTGTCAGCTCCAATCTGGACGAGTTTTTCGAAATTCGCATCTCCAGTCTGAAAGAACAGGAGCGGCAGTTTCCCAATGTGCCGGGCGACGATGGCCTGACACCTTCGGCGGCCTTCGAACTGGTGCAGCAACGCGTGCATGAACTGGTTGAGCGCCAGTATGCGCTCCTGAACAAGGATATTTTTCCCGCATTGCGCAAGCAGGGCGTATCTGTACTGGCTCCCAGGGAATACACAGAGGCCGTTTCCGCCTGGGCGCGCGATGTATTTCTCAATGAGGTGCTGCCGCTGCTTACGCCTATCGGCCTTGATCCGGCGCACCCGTTTCCGCGTGTTTATAACAAAAGCCTGAACTTTATCGTATCGCTCAGCGGCGAAGATGCCTTTGGCCGCCGTGCGTCCATTGCCATTGTGCAGGCGCCGCGCGCCTTGCCTCGTTTGCTTGAAATTCCCGAGTCGGTATGCGGGCACCGCCATTGCTATACGCTGTTGTCCTCGCTGATGCAGCAGTTTTCCGAAGAACTGTTCCCGGGCATGCAAGTCAAGGGGCTGTATCAATGGCGTGTTACGCGCAACAGCGACCTGTTTGTCGATGAAGACGAGGTGACCAATCTGCGGCAGGCATTGCAGGGGGAGCTGTCGCAGCGCAACTTCGGGGCGGCAGTTCGTTTGGAGATTTCCGAAGACACACCGGTAGAACTCGAACATTTTCTGCAGCGTGAATTTGCGCTGGGTCCCAAGGATACCTACCGCACTCACGGCAGTGTGAATATGACGCGGCTGATGCCGCTGTGCGATATTGATGCCGACCCGCAGTTGGTGTTCCCCAGCTATCGTGCCCGTCTGCCGGCCCCGTTCGATTCCATGAACGACAATCCCGCCGAAATGTTCGAGGCGATTGCGCGGGAAGATTTGTTATTGCATCATCCGTACCAGTCATTTAAACCAGTGATCGACTTTCTGACTTCGGCTGCGCTGGATCCACAGGTGGTGGCGATCAAGCAAACTATATATCGTACGGGTGAGGATTCCGAACTGATGGGACTGCTGTTGGCGGCAGCCAAGGCCGGTAAGGAAGTTACCGTCGTAGTGGAGCTGATGGCCCGCTTTGATGAACAGACCAATATCAACTGGGCGGCCAAGCTGGAAGAGGTCGGCGCACACGTCGTATATGGTGTCGTCGGCCATAAAACGCATGGCAAAATGCTGCTGGTACTGCGCAAGGAAGGCAAGAAAATTGTTCGCTACGGACATCTGGGCACCGGAAATTATCATCCGCGCACGGCAAGGCTCTATACCGATTTTGGTCTTTTGACTGCCAATCCTGATCTGACCAACGATATGGATCGGGTGTTCTCGCTGCTTACAGGCCTGGGCGCCCGTCGTCCGCTCAAACTGCTGCTGCAATCGCCGTTTACGCTGCACGATCGGGTACTCAAGATGATTCAGGCTGAGACCGAACAGGCGAAGGCTGGAAAAAAAGCAGTGATCATGGCAAAGATGAACTCTTTGCTGGAAGTCGAAGTGATCAACGCCCTGTACAAAGCCAGCCAGGCCGGCGTTCGCATTGAGCTGATTGTGCGAGGTGTGTGTGCGCTGCGCTCCGGCGTGCCCGGCCTGTCGGAAAATATTCGTGTGCGTTCTATTATCGGCCGCTTTCTGGAGCACTCGCGGGTGTTTTATTTTCACGCCGGCGGCCAGGAGCAGGTTTACCTGTCTTCCGCTGACTGGATGGCGCGCAATTTTTTCCGGCGCGTGGAAGTGGCCTTTCCTATCCTGAATCCGGTTCTGAAAAAACGGGTGATCAATGAGTCTTTTATTTTTCCGTTGAAGGACAACGTGCTGTCGTGGGAACAGAAGCCCAGTAGCGAGTACGAACGTATCAAGAATCGCCGCGAGCCCTTCAATATTCATCAGTACTTGATGAATCTGCTTGGCAAGGCCAGTTGATTACAGGTATCGCATGCGCAGGCCCCGGGCGTCGTCTCACACTCAGACCAGGCGTTCGCTACCGAATGACAGTACGGTAACGCGGGAATACGTCTGGGTTGTTGCGATCTTTGAGAATGCCACAGCTGCGTTGTGCAGGGTCGCGGCAGGGCCTAAATTGCACAGTCCCATAAGTATAGATTGGTGGGGAGATAGCGTCGGCCCTGTCCGGAAGCGGGCAAGTGACCGGTCGGAAGCGATAAGGGGGCCGGCTGTCGGCCAGCTCAATCGCGTCAACGGCGAACCCGACCCGGCGATGGCTGGATCAGGTGTCGTCAGGCAGGCCTTCCGGTATTTTTTGCGCGGCGGCCCACACAAAAAAACCACATACGAAAAGCAGACAGGTGAGGGTGAGTCAACGGCAGTTTGTAACATGACATAATATGACAGGCCCTTGCGACGTGTTGTTTGCAGTCTGCTTTTTTTAGATGATTTTGCGGTCTTTTGACACAATTTTGTCACATGAATTATTCTTTAAGCTATTGATAATAAATAATAAATATTATAAATGTAGTGTTTTCCCTGATGACGGAAAAAAACTGCCTTATATTTGTCACTATCTTGTCATATAACCGTTTTACTATACTCGGCATGGACACCAAGGTTCGTATTTTGTTACCTCTTTAACGTATTAAGGAATATACATGTTCAAACATGCACTTAAAAGCGTCTCTGTCGCCATCGCGCTGTCGACTGCGACTTTCGCCGCACATGCCGCCAACGTGACCGGTGCAGGCGCTTCTTTTCCATACCCTGTTTATGCCAAATGGGCATCCATGTACGCAGCTGAGACCGGTAATAAAATCAATTACCAATCTATCGGTTCTGGTGGCGGCCAACAACAAATTATCGCCAAGACGGTAGATTTTGGCGCGTCTGACGACCCATTGGACGAAAAGAAACTGGCTGAAAATGGTCTGTTGCAGTTTCCCGCGGTCATTGGCGGTACCGTTGCTGTCGTTAATATCGATGGCATCAAACCAGGCCAACTGAAACTGACAGGTCCTGTTCTGGCCGATATCTACCTGGGTAAAATCACCAAGTGGAACGATCAGGCGATTGCTTCCCTGAACCCTGGCGTCACTTTGCCTGACGCGGCCATTATCGTTGTCCATCGTTCAGATGGTTCAGGTACAACCTTTGGCTGGACCAACTACCTGTCCAAAGTTTCTCCCGAGTGGAAAGAAAAAGTGGGTGAAGGCAAGGCCGTCAAATGGCCGGCAGGACAGGGCGGCAAGGGTAACGAAGGCGTAGCTGCTTATGTAGGTCAGCTGAAAAACGCTATCGGTTACGTTGAGTACGCATATGCCAAGCAGAACAATCTGTCCTGGACTCAGCTGAAAAACAAAGATGGCCAATTCGTTCAGCCTGAACAGACAGCGTTTGCTGCCGCTGCAGCCAACGCCGACTGGAAAAGCGCGCCAGGCATGGGTGTAGTACTGACCGAAGAGCCAGGTGCTGATTCCTGGCCCGTAACAGCAGCAACCTTTATTTTGGTGCACAAGAAAGCCGACAAGCCAGAACAGACTAAAGCTGTCCTGTCTTTCTTTGACTGGGCATTCAAAAACGGTGCCAAAGCCGCTGCTGAAATTGACTATGTACCACTGCCAGATGCTGTAACCAAAGAAGTTCGCGCAGCATGGGCTGCCGAGATCAAAACGGCAGACGGTCAGGCGGTTTGGAAATAATCAGGTCACACGACTTGACCCTCTGAACAAAACATGGCGACTTAATCATTTAAGCCGCCATGTTTTTTACGAACACCAAGACGGGTTTACAATGAGCGTTTCGATAACGACAACAGGGGCCGAGCCTACCCGGTCCGCCATCCAGACTATGCAAAAACAACTTCCTCCGACACCGGCCAAGAGCAACGCGTTTGCCGACATGTTGTTCAAGAATGTGGCACGTTTTTTTGCCTTTTTTGTATTCATGCTACTTGCGGCCATCATGGTTTCACTGTTGTATGGAAGTCAGGAAACGCTGCTCAAGTATGGTGCGGCCTTCTTGTGGACAAATGACTGGGATCCTGTGAATGACGTTTACGGCGCGGTTGTTCCCATTATTGGTACGCTGATTACCGCGTTTGTGGCTCTTATTATCGCTGTGCCGGTATCTTTTGGCATCGCCATGTTCCTCACCGAACTGGCCCCAACCTGGCTGCGTCGCCCCCTGGGTACTGCCATCGAGCTGCTGGCGGCCATTCCGTCCATTATTTATGGCATGTGGGGTTTGTTCGTCTTTGTCCCCATCTTTCAACAATACGTCCAGCCCACGTTGATCAATGTGCTGGGCGGCGTGCCCTTTATTGGGCAGTTTTTCCAGGGCGCGCCCTTTGGTATCGGCCTGTTTACGGCCGGCCTGGTGCTGTCCATTATGGTCATTCCATATATTGCTTCGGTCATGCGTGACGTATTTGAAGTGGTTCCGCCCATGCTCAAGGAATCGGCCTATGGCCTGGGATCCACGACCTGGGAAGTCATGTGGCGCGTCGTGCTGCCTTACACAAAAACCGGCGTGATCGGCGGTATCATGCTCGGTCTTGGCAGGGCATTGGGTGAAACCATGGCCGTCACGTTTGTGATCGGTAATTCGTTTCGCCTGCCGGGCAGTGTTTTCGATCCGTCCAACTCGATCGCATCGGCCATTGCCAACGAATTCAATGAAGCCGGCGGTTTGCAGAAATCTTCCCTGATTGAATTGGGCCTGATCCTGTTCCTGATCACAACCTTGGTATTGATGGCCTCGCGCCTCATGCTGGCAAGATTGTCAGCGGCCGAAGGTAAGAAATCCTGATTGTGGGGCTCAAGAGATAAATCATGAATACAACGACTGCAACAACACCACAGGCCAATTCGGCCATCAACCCTGGCAACTGGATCTACCGTCGCCGCCATATGCGCAACAAGCTCATGCTTGCCTTATCGTCGGCAGCCCTGCTGTTCGGCCTGTTCTGGCTGGTCTGGATCCTGTTTACCTTGGCTGTGAAGGGCGGCGGTTCACTCTCATTTTCGCTATTTACCGAAAAGACACCGGGGCCCGGCGAATCCGGCGGGCTGGCCAATGCGCTGATCGGTTCCGTACTGATGTCCGGGGTTGGTACGGCTATCGGTACGCCAATTGGCATTCTGGCCGGGACCTATCTGGCTGAATATGGGCAGCGGGGCTGGCTGGCGCCGGCGACCCGCTTTTTGAATGACGTGCTGCTATCTGCGCCATCCATCGTTATCGGCCTGTTCATTTATGCCATCGTGGTTGCCACCTCGGGGCACTATTCGGGTTGGGCCGGTTCCTTTGCCCTGGCCATTCTGGTTATTCCTGTGGTGGTGCGCACCACAGACAATATGCTGGCGCTGGTGCCCAACAGCCTGCGCGAGGCCGCGTCTGCACTGGGCTGCCCGAAATGGCGCGTTATTACGCTGGTATGCTACAAAGCGGCCATGTCTGGAATCCTGACGGGCGTCTTGCTGGCCGTGGCCCGTATTGCCGGCGAGACCGCGCCGCTGTTGTTTACCGCGCTATCCAATCAGTTCACCAGCTGGAACATGAATGCGCCAATGGCCAATCTGCCGGTCGTGATCTATCAATATGCTGCCAGTCCATTCAAGGACTGGAATGAGTTGGCGTGGGCTGGTGCCACCCTCATCACATTGCTGGTGCTGGCGCTCAATATTCTCGCCCGTAACTTGTTTCGCAAACAATAGTCAGCGATCCCTAAATTAAAGTATTCGTCAGGAAGACACACATGGAAAACTTGGTTACGATTGACCAGACAAAGATTGAAGTCAAGAATCTGAACTTCTATTATGGAAAATTTCACGCCATCAAAGACGTGAACATACGGATCGCGAAAAACAAGGTAACGGCATTCATCGGCCCGTCCGGATGCGGCAAATCCACGCTGCTGCGCACCTTCAATCGCATGTATGAACTTTATCCTGGCCAGCGTGCCGAAGGTGAGATCAACATGGATGGCGAGAACCTGCTCACTTCTTCGCAGGATATTTCCCTGTTGCGTGCCAAGGTCGGCATGGTATTTCAGAAACCCACGCCTTTTCCAATGAGCATTTATGATAACGTGGCCTTTGGCGTCAAGCTGTTCGAGCGCCTGTCCAAGGCGGCCATGGATGAACGGGTCGAATGGGCCTTGACCAAAGCTGCCCTGTGGAACGAGGTAAAGGATAAACTTGGCCAAAGCGGCAACGGCCTGTCCGGTGGCCAGCAGCAGCGTCTGTGTATCGCCCGTGGTGTTGCCATCAAACCAGAAGTGTTGTTGCTTGACGAGCCATGTTCTGCGCTGGACCCGATTTCTACGGTGAAGATTGAAGAGCTGATTACCGAATTGAAAAAAGACTATACGGTCGCCATCGTGACGCACAATATGCAGCAGGCGGCACGTTGCTCCGATTACACTGCGTACATGTATTTGGGTGAAATGATGGAGTTCGGTGAAACGGAACAAATGTTCGTCAAGCCCAAGCGCAAGGAAACCGAAGACTATATTACCGGCCGCTTCGGCTAACACCGACATTGCGAGGCAGGCTGCAGCCTGCCGACTTTATCTAAGCGTGGAAAGCTGCGCCTTGCGGTATTCGATTCGTCGGATACGGCAGGGCGCAGTTTGTTTTGAACGTGACCGTTTTAGCTATTTTTGCCACAACTAAGGGTTATCCCTTACAACGCATTTTCCCATGTATTGGTAATATTTGCGGGCGCAATGTTTAAAACAATGTTTGATAATATGGATAGGTGAATCCATTGCGCCGCCCCGCCTCGTGTGGGGCGCTTTGTTTTGGCATGTGGTTCTGGTGGCACAGGCCCAAGAACCAGCAACCTTCGCCTGCTATTTATTGTTGGCGACACCTGCGCGGCCACGTTCCTTTGCGCCTTCGCGTGCCGCTAAGCAGATATAGTATTATCGGAACAGGCAGCCAGTCTTGCTCCCGATTATTCTGAGGAACATTCACACAATGGCGTACTATCTTATCGTCCGGGTAAAAGTCAACGACCCCGCAGGCTATGCAGCCTATACCGCTTTGACACCTGATATCGTCGCTGCCCATGGCGGGCGGTTTCTGGTGCGTTGTCCAGCGCCGGTCACCCTTGAGGGACCGCAAGAGCAGCAGCGCATCGTAGTGGTGGAGTTTCCTGACGAACAGCATGCCCGAGCGTTTTATGACTCTGCGCAGTACCAGGCTGCCAAAGCGATCCGCGAGCCCGTTTCAGAAGCACAGTTTCTGATGGTTCCCGGCGTCTGACATCCCGCTTTGGGTTATATCGTTCCGCTGTTTATCGGGACCAGTAACACCTGGCGAAAACAGCGGCCCGCTATGAAATACCCATGCTTGTGCGGTGTTGACAAAAGCCCTGGCATGTCATTTCTAAGTAAAAGCACCAGGGCAGGTATGCGATGCGCCTGCTCATACCCTCGTGGGCCGATTGCTGGGGCAAGCCGACAATGCCAGCCTATGCCAATCCGGGTTGGCGGCCGGCAGGCTCACAGGTGCGTGTGCCCATGCACGTGCGGATCCACCATGTCTGCGGTCTGCAGCTCCAGAAATATGCCGCAGTTTTTGACATCATGAGGGACGGTGCAGCGTTGTCGCAGCGAGGCCAGTTGTGCTTTTAACTGGCTCAGTTCCCGGATGCGCGTTTCTACGTGTTCAATATGGGCGTCAATTGACTGGTTGACTGGCTGGCAATCGTCCGGTGTCTCGTCGTGCGCCTGCAACAGGGTGCGGATTTCGTCGTGGGACATATCCAGAATCCGACAGTTTCGGATAAAACGCAGGCGCTGCACATGTTCATTATCATAATGCCGGTAATTGCCCTCTGTTCTGACGGGCGCGGGCAGCAGGCCGGCTTTTTCATAAAAGCGGATGGTCTCTGGGGTACACCCCTGCAAGCGGGCCAATTCTCCGATTTTCATCTTTTTTCCTGTCCTGTTCAATAATGCCTTGACTCTAAAGTTACTTCAAGGTTTTAAATGCCATTATACGATGAATTGGAGTAGAAGCATGTCAGAGCAGCAAACCCGTGTTACCGCCATCCGAATCGAGCAAATGGACTGCCCGACAGAAGAGCGGCTATTGCGCAAGGCGCTGGAGAAAAAGCCAGGGGTAACCGGCCTTCGTTTTAATCTCATGTCCCGTGTCCTGTCTGTGACGCATGATCCGGCCATACTGGATGAGGTTATGCAGGCGATCCGCAAGATCGGCTTTACGCCGGAGCTGCACGACGGCAAGCCCGCGTCTGCCAGGGTGGCGGGCAAAACTGGCTGCTGCGGGCATTCACATGATACGGCAGGCGGCCAGATAGCCCAGGGTACACCGCACAGTCATGGAGAAGGCGGCGCACACGATGTGCATGGTCATCATCAGCACAAACATGATCACGGCGCCGACGGGCACGATCAGGCGCAGCACGCTCATGGACGGGCGCGCAGCGCCCAGCTGGCGCAACCGGAAGGCGAAGAGGTCTCTCCCAATATTGCCGGCGGCATCCTGCCTGCCTGGTGGCATCTTGCGTTGGGCGGGGTGCTGGCGCTAGCGTCTGAGCTG
The DNA here is from genome assembly GCF_014897675.1 of Advenella sp. FME57. Lineage (GTDB taxonomy): Bacteria > Pseudomonadota > Gammaproteobacteria > Burkholderiales > Burkholderiaceae_B > Advenella. The sequence goes on from NZ_JABUXU010000008.1 coordinate 90,340, forward strand.
GTCCACTGGTTCGATGGGCCAATCTGGCTGACCATTGTCTGTGCTATTGCTGCAGTTGCCCTGTCTGGCACGGCAACCTACCGCAAGGGCCTGGTTGCGCTGCGTTATGGCGATTTGAACATCAATGCGCTCATGAGTATTGCCGTTACCTGCGCCTTGCTGATCGGGCAGTGGCCTGAAGCGGCAATGGTCATGGTGTTGTTTACGCTGTCTGAATGGATCGAGGCAAAATCCCTGGATAGAACGCGTGCGGCTGTAGCCGGACTGATGAACCTGGCGCCTGAAACGGTGATGGTACAAATCAACGGACAATGGCTGAAGCGGGAAGTCGCGCAAGTGGCGGTCGGTAGCCTTGTGCGTATCGCGCCGGGCGAGCGTATCGGACTGGATGGTCGTATCGTTCGCGGCATGACAACGGTGAATCAGGCGCCTATTACCGGAGAAAGCGTGCCGGTAGACAAACAGCTGGGCGACACAGTATTTGCGGGTACAGTCAACGAAGCTGGCGAAATTGAAATCGATGTGACTGCGGCAGCCGATAGCACAACGCTGGCCCGCATCATCAACCAGATTGAAGAAGCCCAGGCGGTAAAAGCGCCGACGCAGCGTTTTGTTGATACGTTCTCGCGCTATTACACGCCCGCCGTAGTGGTATTGGCCGTTCTGCTTGCGGTTATTCCGCCGCTCTTTTTTGGCGGGGCCTGGCTGGCCTGGATTTATCAGGCATTAGTCGTGCTGATTATTGCCTGCCCGTGCGCCCTGGTCATCTCGACACCGGTAACCGTGGTCAGTGGATTGACCGCAGCAGCCCGCATGGGGATCCTGATCAAAGGTGGCGTGTATCTGGAGCAGGGACATCGCATGCGTTGGCTGGCGCTGGACAAAACCGGTACGATCACGCAAGGTCAGCCGGTGCAGACAGGCATGACGCCGCTTGACCCGGACCAATCCATAGGCGAGCTGCAGCGCATTGCGGTGAGTCTTGCCGCGCGCTCCGATCATCCTGTTTCCAGGGCCATCGCGCAGGCGCCCGAGGCCGCTGCCGTGTCGGCCATGACAGTAGGTGATTTCGTCGCCGTGGCCGGGCGGGGCGTGCAAGGCGTTATTGATGATGAACGCTGGTACTTGGGCAGTGCCGTGTGGGCGCAGGAACTGGGCCTCATGACCGCTGCGGTACAGGACAGCGTGACGGCAGCACAAAACAGTGGTCAAAGCGTTGTGCTGCTGATGAACACGCGTGCTGCTTGCGTGTTGTTTACCGCCGCCGACAAAATCAAGGACAGCAGTGTCAACGCGATCGAGCAATTGCACCAGTTGGGAGTCAAGACCGTGATGCTGTCGGGCGATCATCAATCTGTTGTCGAGGCCATCGCCAAAACCAGCGGGGTGACGCAAGCGCAGGCGCAGTTGCTGCCGCAGGAAAAACAGCAAGTGGTACAGAAACTGCAAAAAGGAGGCCACGCTGTTGTCGGCATGGTCGGAGACGGCATGAATGACGCTCCGGCGCTAGCGCAAGCTGATATCGGATTCGCGATGGGCGCAATGGGTTCCGATACGGCAATCGAGACGGCGGACGTGGCGCTGATGGATGACAATCTGCTCAAAATCCCCGCATTCCTCAGGCTATCGCGCACCACGCGGCGTGTGCTGGTGCAGAACATCAGCCTGGCCCTTGGCATCAAGGCGGTATTTTTGGTGCTTGTTCTGCTGGGACTGGGCTCTATGTGGCTTGCCGTCTTTGCCGATGTCGGAGCCAGCCTGCTGGTGGTGGCCAATGGACTGCGTCTATTGCGGGTGGGACCAAAGCTTGCAGGGCAGTAGTTGGCGCCGGACCGCTCACATCGAATAATCGAAAAAAAATGAGTCAATAGCAACAAAACATGCCCGGGACAGGAGAGCGCGTTCGCTACGGTCGCCAGCCCCGGCGCATGGTCATTCACAATATTTCAATTGTCATAAATTATGGGATCCAGCAAGCGACCATTAACATTTAATTGCAAATATAAATAGAAATCGTTATCATTTGGCTTTAACATCAAAAGATAACGAGGACTTTTATGGCGGTTTCATCGATGTATTTTGGTCAGAGTGGCGGCAAGTTTACCCCCAATATTCTGTTGGTTTCTATCCTGGGAGCGCTTGCCGTGCCGGCAGGGGCAGTTGCACAGACGGCAGCCACATCGGCCAGTGGGGCCTCCTCCGTGGCAACTTTACAGGCGATCAAAGCAGTAACTGCAGACGATGCAACCAGCGAGGGCACAGGGCTGTATAGCGTTCCGGTGGCAACAAGTGCCACACGCCTGCCGTTGTCGCCGCGCGAGACGCCGCAAACAATCAATGTGGTAACACGCACGCAAATGGACGATTTCCGGCTGAATAACGCGACGTCTTTGCTCTCTGCTGTCCCTGGCGTGTTTGTGCAGCAGGTGGAAACGGATCGCAACTACTACATCATCCGAGGTTATGACGTTACCAATTTTCAGATAGACGGCGTGGGAATGCCGTTTTCCACTGAAGAGCAGATCGGCGACCTGGACATGGCCTTTTATGATCGGGTCGAAGTGCTCAAGGGGGCCAATGGCCTGTTGTCCAACACCGGTAACCCGTCAGGAACCGTCAATTTCATACGCAAACGTCCCAAGCGCGAATTTTCCGCCAACGCGGGTTTATCGTACAGTTCCTTTGCCACGCGTCGGCTCGATGTTGACATATCCTCGCCACTGAACAGTAGCGGATCGGTACGCGGCCGGCTCGTTGGTGCCTATCAGAAAGGCAATTCTCATCTTGATCGCTACGGCCTGGAAAAACGCATGTTGGGTGTGATTGTGGACGCAGACCTGAGTGACCGCACGACGTTGACGCTGGGGCACACCTATCAGAGGAACAAATCGAAATCACCCATGTGGGGCTTTGTCGCTCTACTATACCGACGGTAGTGCGATTGATTACGATGTATCGGATAGCTACGCACCGGACTGGGCATATTGGAATACCACGGACCAAACCAGCTTTGCTGAATTGAACCACGATTGGGGTGGCGGCTGGAAGACCAAAGGCACATTGACCTATCGGAAGATCACGCAGGATGCCGAGCAGTTTCTGGCCTATGGTGTGCCGGACCGTACGACCGGCTTGGGGCTCTCTACCTATCCAACAAAATATGACCGCTACGAGAAGCAATGGATCGGAGACATCAGCACGACCGGAAAATATACATTAGGTGGTCGCCAACACGATGTCATGTTCGGAGTCAACGCCAATCGCAGTAAAAACTATATGACATCGCTGGAAGCGGATGTGGGCGTTCCGTTACCGTCTTTGTCCGTCTGGGACAGGCAATTTCCACGTCCTGATTTTGCTAATGGTACGGAAACCTTTTCCGATTTTACGGTTCGTAAAACCACGGCGTTTGCGGCAACACGCTTGAATCTGCATGATGATTTCAAGGTGATTGCCGGTCTTAACTACACCCGGGCAACCAGCACAGGTGAACACTACGGTGAGCCTCGTGAATACAAGCGCAATAAACTGTCTCCCTACCTTGGCCTGATCTATGATCTGAATGACAATTACTCTGTTTATGCCAGTTATACCGGTATCTTCAATCCGCAGTCTCAGGTGGATATAAACGGTCAGATTCTGCCGGCCATTGAGGGCAAAAACTATGAGATCGGCCTCAAGGGTGAATCTACGGACGGAAAAATCAATGGTAGCATCGCCCTGTTCCGCGCAGAGCAGGACAATACTGCAGAATACGATACCTTTCTGGACGGCCTGAGCCGTTACAAAGCAGTGAACTCGCGCTCTGCCGGCTTTGAGCTGGCGTTGCAGGGTGAAGTGATGCCTGGCCTGCAGGTCAGCGCCGGTTATACCCATTTTTTCTCGATCAAGGATGAAGATGGTAAGGCCGTGCGCGAATTCGTCCCCAAGAATTCCTTTACCGTAGCCGCTTCATATGCCGTGCCTGCAGTACAGGGGCTGAAAGTAGGGGGCGCTGTGCGCTGGCAATCGGAGACGCGTCGTTTGCAGGGTCAGACAGCGGCCGGAGACGACATCTATCTGAAACAAAAATCGTATGCCGTGACTGACCTGATGGCCAGTTACGAAGTCAACAAGAATGTCACGGTAGGGGTTAACGTCAAGAACGTGTTTGACAAGAAATACCTGACCTCCACGCAATGGGAGCAGGGCTTTTATGCCCCTTCGCGCTCGGTCGGCATGAATGTTCAATTAAAGTACTAAAGAATCAAGGTAGCAGATAATGAAGGGCAGCCAAGCGGCAGACACAATTTACGATGTACTTGGGGTAGGCCTGGGGCCCTTCAATCTGGGGCTGGCATGTCTGATGGCGCCAGTGGAAAATCTTACCGCGGTGTTTCTGGAGCGCAAAAGCGCGTTCAGCTGGCACGATGGCATGATGATTCCGGGCACGACGTTGCAGAATAACTTCATGGCGGACCTGGTTACGCTGGCAGATCCGACAAGCCCCTTCACTTATCTGAATTACTGCAAGCAACAGGGAAAAATCTACCGCTATTATTTTCGGGAGAATTTTTATCTGACCCGGCAGGAGTACAACCGCTATTGCCAGTGGGCCGCGTCACAACTGGATAGTGTCCATTACGAACGGCACGTTACCGCGCTGGCGTATGACGATGCCGATCAATGTTATGTGGCCACGGTAACCGATTTGTGCAATCAATGCCAGTTGCAATATCGTGCACGCCGGCTGGTGGTCGGTATCGGTAGCATGCCCAGTCTGCCCGCCTGCGTTGGCGAAGATTATTTGTCGGCGCACACCGGCCAGTATCTGCGGCAAAAAGCCAGATTGCAGAAAGCCCGCAGAATTACCGTGATCGGCAGCGGCCAGAGCGGCGCCGAAATTTATTATGATTTGCTCCACGATATGGAACAGCACGATTACGAGCTGTACTGGATCACGCGTTCTTCCCGTTTCTTTCAGATGGAAACCGGCAAGCTCACGCTTGAACTGATTACGCCGGACTATGCCGAGCATTTTTACAAGCTGGACGAGCAACAAAAGCATAGGACACTGCAGGATCAGGTCAGCATTTTCAATGGCATCAATACCAGCCTGATCGAGCAGATTTATGACGAGCTGGATGAAAAGTCGCCAGACAGTGCCCGTCGGACACACTTGTACACCAATATGGCACTCACCCAATGCAGCCGCCGGGGCAGCGACACGGAACTGGTATTCGATCATTGCCAGACCGGCGAGCGGTACCGCTTCATGACAGACGAAATCGTGTTTGCTACCGGCTATTGTTACCGTATTCCCGATTTTATGCAGGGGATTGCTGATCGACTCAGTCTGACCAGACAGGGGCGCTATCGCCTGGCCCAAGACTATGCCGCAGACGTCAATGGTGACGAAGTCTATATCCAGAATGCGGGCTTTGATAGTCACGGCCTGACCAATCCGGATCTGGGATTAAATTGCTTTCGCAATGCCTGCATTATCAATGCGATTATGAAGCGGGAAGTGTATGCGATCGATACCGGCACGACATTCCAGGCGTTCACGCCGCAAGAGAACAGCCAGTTTGCACAGTTGAGCGACCAATGACCATACGCCTTGCCATCATCATTATGTCCGCACTGGGCATGATGAGCGACACCGTGCTTATCGGATTTTATCCGCAATTTTTTGACATGCGCTATGGCAATACCGATCAGGTGCACACCGGGATGTATGTGGCAGCTATTTCGATTGCTGTCATGTGTACGCTGCCGATCTGGGTGCGGGTAGCCAAACGGTTCGAGCCCATGTCGCTTATTGGTTTTACCCAGTGCGTAGCGGGCCTGCTGTGCCTGTCGGCCATCTGGGCTGAAACGCTGACGCAATACTGGGTTTTGACCATGCTCATGTTCATGTTCAAAAGCAGTTATCTGCTGATGTTTCCGTACCTGATGCGCATCGTCAATAGCGACGAACACAGCCGGACCATCGCGCTGCTCTCTGTTGTTGTGCACATATCGGGCATCCTGGCCGCTGCCTCGGGCGGCTACATATTGCAGCACCTGGGAGCGAGCGCGGCGCTGGTCCTGATGGCTGCCGGCGATTTCGGACAAATGGCCATCACGCTGTGGCTGAACCGCTCGGGGAAAATCATCAAGGTTAACAGCCGGCAGCAAATCAGTGCACAGGACATCAAGGATACGGCAGCCATCGTCGCTGATGATGCGACGGCACCCGCGCCGGTAGCAACACGTCGCGGATTCTCGCATTTGACCAAAGGGATCCTGACACTGAGCCTGATTATGTTTGTGTTTGATTTTAGTGCCTATCTGATACGGCCGTTCTTCTCTGAATACTGGATCTATGCAACGGCACACAAGGACCAGACGCTGGCAGGATTGATTTTTGCCATTCCAGGACTGGCGGCGGTGGTTGCCCTGATTGTCAAACATCGGCTGAGCGCGACGGCGACGCAGCGCAATGAAAATCTGTCCTGGAATTTGCTGTTGTCACTGGTCGGCCTGTACCTGCAGTCGATCCCGTCCGACATTGCAATTGTGATCGGGCGTTGTATGTATGGCTGGGGGCTGTTTCAGATTGCGGTCAAACTGGAAGTCAGCCTGTTTAGCATCAGCCGCAAGGAAGACTATGCGCATCACTTCAGTATCACCAATTTTTTCCAGAACCTGGGCGTGCTTATTTCCTCCTGGTGCGCAGGTTATATCGTCAGTCTGATCAGCCATCAGGCCGTGTTCCTGATTGCCGCTGCCGGCATTGCGCTGACATGGCTGGCCAATAAGCTGACGCTGAATCTGGACCATATCAAGACAGCTGGTGTCCCGCAGGGCGCCGATACAGACAGGAGCAGCGAAATTGAACTGGAATCCCGGCGCGTTTGAGATTCGGGAACTTGTTCCCGAGCAGGATGTACCCGTATTTCATCCGTGGTTTGACCTGGAATACGCCAGCTACTGGGACATGGCAGACATGACCCGGCAGCAAGTATTGGCGTTCTACAAGGCGCAGCAGGCCAGCCCGCATGAGTGGGCCTGGGTTGGTACGCAGCGCGGACAGATTTGTTTTCTGCTCGAATGCTATGACCCGCAGCATCACGATATTGCCCGGCATTACCAGGTGGAGCCTGGCGACATCGGCATGCATTTTTTTGTGGCGCCGGCAACCGAGAAGCGTCATGGCTATACGCTCGATGTCATGCGGCATGTCATGCATTACCTGTTTCATCAGGTTGGTGCGCGACGGGTCGTGGTTGAACCCGACAGCCGCAATGACAAGGTAAGGGCGCTTAATCGCAAGGCCGGATTCGCAGAGGTCGGTCTCATTGCCCTTAAAACCAAGCAGGCCATGCTGTCTATTGCCACCAGGCCAGCCTTCGACGCAACCCTATCACTTTCAGGAACTACTAAGATGAGCCATTATCCCGTACCGCCAGCGCAACAGCATTTGCGCCATCTCGAGCCCGAGAGCTGGAAACATGTCAATCGTCATCTGGTTGCCAAAGCCATTGCCGAATTTTCTCATGAACAGATTTTGACGCCTGCGCGCAGTGACGCGCCTCATGACGCTCGTCATGCGGCCCATGACGATAGCCTGCAGGACTATGTACTGGTGTCCGACGATGGGCAAACGCAATACAAGTACCTGGCTCGTCCCATGATGTTACGGCACTGGCATATTTCAGAACCGTCGGTCACCCGTATCTGCAATGGCCAGACACTCGAACCTGACGCCTTGTCGTTTATTATCGACTTTAAGGAAACGCTGGCCATACCTGCTGACAAACTGCCGGTGTATCTCGATGAAATAAGCAGTACGTTGTATGGCGCAGCGTACAAGCGATGCCACCAGTCACTGGACAGCAAGGATCTGTTGCATGCAGACTACCAGCAGATAGAAGCGGCCATGACCGAGGGGCATCCGGGTTTTGTTGCCAATAACGGTCGCATTGGTTTTAATGTGTTCGATTATGAAAGCTATACGCCGGAAACCGGCAATCGCTTCACGCTGGTATGGCTGGCGGTACATCGCAACCATGCTCATTTCGCGTCACTCTCCACGCTGGAATATGACAGTTTTGTTCGCCAGGAACTGGGGTCGCAACGGGTGGCTGACTATCGCGCGCAGGTGCAGGCACTGGGGCTTGACCCCGATCATTATCTGTTCATGCCTACGCATCCATGGCAGTGGTTCAATCGTTTGAGTATTGCGTTTGCCGCAGACATTGCACAACGCAACATTGTGTACCTGGGTATTGGCCAGGATACGTATCAGGCGCAGCAATCGATCCGCACCTATTTCAATCACACGGATCAAGACAAATGCTATGTAAAAACCTCCCTGTCCATCCTTAACATGGGCTTTATGCGTGGTCTGTCTCCTTATTACATGGCAGGTACGCCGGCAATCAACGAATGGCTCAAGCAACTGATTGGCAATGATGCTTTTTTACGCCAGAACGGTTTTGATATCCTCCAGGAAGTGGCCTCTATCGGCTACACCAATCGCTATTACGAGGCCGCACTGAAGAAGGACAGCCCTTACAAAAAAATGCTGTCTGTGTTATGGCGTGAAAGCCCGGCCGCCAAAGTGCAGAAAACAGAACGGCTGATGACCATGGCATCGTTGCTGCATCGTGACCGCGACGGACAGGCGCTGTTGCCACTGATGATTGAGCAGTCCGGCTTGTCTGGCAGTCAATGGCTAAGCCGCTATTTCGACGCTTTCCTGGTGCCTGTGGTGCATTGTTTCTATGCCTATGAGCTGGTGTTCATGCCGCATGGCGAGAATCTGATCATGGTCATGGACCACAGTAATGTGCCGCAGCGCTGCATCATGAAGGACATTGCCGAAGAGAGCGCGATTCTGGATCAGGACTTCGACATTCCGGAGCATATCGCCCGGCTCAAGGTAAGCGTGCCGGAAGACTACAAAATATTGGGAATATTCATCGATATTTTTGATGGCGTGTTCAGGCATATGAGCGACATCCTGCACAGCAGTGGCTGCTGCAACGAAGAACAGTTCTGGATGCTGGCTGCGCTGTCCGTCAAACGGTATCAGCAGGCGCATCCGGCGTTGGCCGACAAATTCGGTCGCTACGACTTCTTTGCAGATGATTTCAGACACTCATGCCTGAACCGCCTGCAATTGAAAAACAATCTGCAGATGGTGGATCTGTCGGACACGGCCGGCAGCCTGACCATGGCCGAGAACCTGCCCAATCCCGTCGCACGCTTTCGCGCGCTGTCTGTGGCCGAGCTGGAGGCCTCAAACCTGATGCCGCAGCCCGAACCCGCCTGATCTTTCCGGAGAATTCGTATGGACCTTGCAGACATTCCGAAGCTGGCTTCTCCACTGCCTGTCAGTGCCTATTTTGATCAGGCGGTATATGAGCAGGAGCAGAAGCACATTTTCCGTTGCTGCCCGCTTTATGCGGGGCATGAAAACAGCGTGCCAGAAGTGCAGGACTGGTACGCGCTGCCACAGGAAAACGGCGGGCGGGTATTGGTACACAACGCCGATGGCATCAAACTGATGTCCAATGTGTGCCGCCACCGCCAGGCATTGATGCTGGGCAGCTACAGCACCAACTGCGAGCTGACCGAACATCGCGGTTCGCTGGGACAGACCGGCGGCAATATTGTCTGCCCGATCCATGCCTGGACCTATCGTGCGGATGGCGAGCTTCTATCGGCGCCGCAGTTTGAAATTCGTCAGTGCAAAAAGCTGGAGTCCTCTCCCTTGCTGAACATGAGCGGTTTTTTGTTTGAGCATCCTTCCGGTCTGCCGCACGATATTCACACGCTGTTTGATGAACTGGGGCATGATCTTTCCCATTACCGGCTTGATCATGTAGAAACGCATAGCTGCCCATGCAACTGGAAAACTTTTATCGAAATCTACAATGACGATTATCATATCGGGCCGTTTCACCCGGGGCTAGGCAAATATGTGGAATGCGATGCCCTGCGCTGGGCTTATGGCAACTGGTATTGCAAGCAGACGGTTGGCGCCGAACAGACTCTGCAAAAGGGCGGTACACCGGTATATCGGGAATGGGAACGCCTGCTCAAAGAGTACATGGGCGATGAAACGCCTCAGTTCGGCGCAATCTGGATCGCTATTTATCCCACGCTAATGATTGAACTGTTCCCGCATGCGCTGGTGGTGTCGTCGCTGTTTCCCAAAGGTCCCGGGGAAACGCTTAATCTGATTGAATTTTATTATCCCGACGATGTATTGGCGTTCAGCCCGGAACTGGCCGAGTACCATCGCAAGGCCTATATGGAGACGGCCGAAGAGGATGACGAAATCGCGGTCAGAATAGATGAAGGACGTCGTGCGCTGTATTTGCGGGATCGCAATGACCACGGCCCCTATCAGATTCCGCTGGAAGAGGGGATGGCGCAATTTCATGCCTGGTATCGCACCATGATGAATATGGATAGCACACAACACCCAGTGCCGGGCACCTTCTGATACGGATTTGCAATAACGACATTTGCAATTGTTTCACCTGCTGCGTGATTATCGATAAACGCCCCGGCAATAGGTACATGTTTATTTTGCGATACAAGACATGTTGGGCCTTCAATGTGGTGTCCGACCCACGGTGTTGTGTTGGCAGCACGGCCGGCCTGCTGACCTCATTGCGCCAAACGCCGCCGCGCACCGCTGCGAGCAATGTGCTTGTCGCAAGGTGAAGAGGTGCCCGATCACCTCAGGCTGCAGGGTAGCGGTTGTTATGCCGGCGTTGCAGGCGTTCAATGCGACCATCGGCGGCTCGATGTAACGGCCGCCGCAACAGCATTGATGTGTTGCGGCGACGTCTGCGCGAAGCCATCCTGTCCAGCCTTTACCATTTTTTAGTGATGTCCAATATGCCATCGTTGCGCTGGCGGCGGCTGACTTCGTCTATGACCCATCTGGGGGCGCCGATATCTGCCAGCACATGCGAGTCCAGATGCTGGATCTGGCTGACCGCCGTTGACCAGGGGTCATCTTGATTGACTGCGTCGGGCAGGGCGGTCAATGCTCGGCGCCCTGCTTTGGAACGTAATGTCGCGAACAGTCTGCGAAGCCGGCTATCGCCTTTGGCGGTGCAGGCAAGGCTGGGGCAGGAAGGGGTCTGGATAGCAGTATTCATGATCTTTCCTTAAGCTCGATGTGTAGATAAGCATTGCTGGAAGCAGCACACTTATGGTAAGTTTAACCATCCATTTGACCGAATAAAATCAATGATTTTTAACTAGATTGGTCATTTTTTCTTACCAATCGTCTCTGGTGCAAGCAGAGACCTTACCCATTGTGAACGTGATGGCCAGAATCCCCTTAAATACGCTTCCCGCCTTTCGTACCGTAGCTGAGCTACAAAATCTGCGTGCCGCTGCAGAAGTGCTGCACCTGACACATAGCGCGGTCAGCCAGCAGATCCGCCAGTTGGAAAGCACGCTGGGGTTTGCACTGTTTGAACGCCAGGGCCGCAGGATCGTACTCAATGCAGCAGGCGCTACATTTTTGTGTTCCGTGCAGTCGGCGATGATTCAGCTTGAGGACGGGCTGCAATTGGCCAGGCTGGCTTCGGACAGCGTAGAGAAAAAACTGCGCATTTCGGTGGTGCCGTCGTTTGCGCAGCGCTGGTTGTTGCCGCGACTGGAGCGCTGGCGGGAACGCCATCCGGATATAGCACTTGAAATAACGGCATCTCAGCAAATTGTTGATCTGCAACGCGACGGATTCCATGCTGCGGTACGCGAGGGTATGGGGCCGTGGCAAGGCGTCGTGGCTGACCGTCTTTTTGAAGATCCCATGCCGCTGATTGTGGTCGGTTGCGCCGTGGATGCGCGCCGGCTTGTCGGCGCACCGCCCGCTGCCTTTCTCAAGGAACCGTTGCTGGGCGATCGAGGCGCCTGGCAGGCCTGGTTTGCTGCGGCCGGCTTGCAAGTGCCGTTCAATACCGTAGCCGAGTTCAACGATATGGGACTGATGCTGCAGGCTGCAGAACAGGGGCTGGGGCTGACGCTGGCGCGAGAGCTGCTTGCTGCAGATGCAATTCGCAATGGCAAGCTGATTCGCTTGTCACCGATCTCGGTCGCTTACGACACGGCGCATGCCATTCACCTTGTATACCGCCCGGCATTGCGCGACTGGCCTGCGTTAGCTGCCTTGCGCACCTGGATTACCGAGGAACTGGCTGCCTCGCGTGCGACCTTGTTGCAGGACGCGCGTAGCGAACAGGGCGGTGGCAATAGCCGGACAACGAATCAAAATGGCATGTGAGAAAATGCCAAGTGAAATTTTCGCGCTGCTGTAGTAAGCTGTATTGAACACGGAATATCGCACGGATCTGCTGAGTGCCGCGGGTGCCTGTACTGTTGGTGGTGCCGCGCCAACTGACGGCTGATCGAACTGGCGGCTTGCCAGGGTCTTGTTGATTATCCGACTGCTTTGTTAAAGAAGGAGAACAGTATGGCTGAATCTGCGAACACGACCGGCCGCTATATTGTGCTGTTACGGCACGGGCGAACTGAAGACGGAATACGGGATTTACAGCGCATTACCGGCGCTTCCATTGTCAAATCCGAAAACACGACCGACCGGCAATACACTACGCTGGAACTGAACTGTGCAATTGTTTTTGATCATATTGGTGCCGCCCTGATCCGTTGCGAAGTAGCCGCTGGCAATGCGATACAAACGGCCTCGCAACAGGCGCAGAGCAATATTCTGATGATTGAACCCGAGCGTAGCGTGCGTGCAATCGCGATACCGTCGAACCTGCCTGCGGGCACTGCACAAGGCGATTCCGATGCACAGGCAACTTGGGGCGTACGCGCCTGCGGTGTCGATCATTCAGACTACACCGGCAAGGGTATCCGTCTGGCTGTTCTGGACACCGGCCTGGACGTGCAGCATCAGGATTTTGCGCAGCGGCAGATCGAGTCGCGTTCCTTCGTGAGCGGTGCCCAGGTTCAGGATGAAAACGGCCATGGCACGCATTGCGCCGGTATTGCTGCGGGGATCCTGAAGCCGGTTGCCGGCCCTCGTTATGGCGTGGCCGGGCAAGCACAACTGTACATCGGCAAAGTGCTGGGCAATGACGGCAGCGGCGGCGACGGGAGTGTGCTCGATGGCATTGATTGGGCAGTGGGTGAGGGCTGCGAGATTATTTCCCTGTCACTGGGCAGTCCCGCCAAGGAAGGAGACAGTTATTCACAAATTTTCGAAGAAGTAGCAAAGCGCGCTTTGGCCGCCGGCACATTGATTATTGCTGCCGCAGGCAATGAAAGCCAACGACCCGACTACATCGCGCCGGTCTCGCATCCGGCCAATTGTCCATCCATTGTCGCGGTGGCTGCCATTGACGAGCATATGGCGGTAGCCCCCTTTTCCAGCGGGGGCGTGCAAAATGACGGCGGGCAAGTGGACATTGCGGCGCCGGGCGTCGATGTGCTTTCGTCATGGCCGAGTCCGGAAAATTACAATACCATCAGCGGAACCAGCATGGCCACGCCGTTCGTTGCCGGGGTGGCTGCGCTGTTTGCCCAGTCCGATCCTGCTGCCAGGGGCAGCATATTGCGGGATCGCATAGTGCAAAATGCACGCCCATTGCCATTACCACAGCGCGATGTAGGACGCGGACTGGTTCAGGCGCCCGGACATCCGGCCGCAGTCAATGGCCAGGGCATGGGCTCGTAAATGCGCCGATGAAAAACATTCAGGAGAGGGCGATGGTACGCATTACTTTGACGGTGTTGGTCAAGGAGACCTATCGGAATCGCTTTTCTGTGGTTGTGGAAGACTGTCGCCGGCAAGGCATGGTCGTAGAACGGGAAATGACCGCCCTGGGCCTGTTCTCGGGCAATATCGAGGCTGAAAAAGTGACTGAACTGCGTGCTGTAGAGGGCGTGGCTGCCGTGGAGGCAGACAGACCTATGCGGCCGTACTGCTAAACAGGCGGACTGCACCAGCACCGACGATAGCGCGTTGAGCTTCATTTGTTGTAAAAAGGTACGCTATTTAATAGAAATGACAATGAGAATAGTTTACATTAACTACTAATTCAGTTACAGTACCGCGACATAACATTGTTTTATATCGTCCGTCGCACGATCCTCAGATCCGCGTCGTCTCACCGGCATTTTTCCCCCTATGAAATCTTCACACAGCACACGGTCTGCCTTCCTGACCGGCGTTTTTTTTCTTTCTGCTCTGGCAGCTACATCGGCCTGGGCTCATAACCCGGTCGCTTCCTGCAAGGCGGTAGGTGCAGACAAAGTACTGTGCAAAGGCGGGTTCTCCGACGGTTCGGCGGCGCCGGGTGTCACGCTGGATGTCATCTCCTATGATGAAAAAATGCTGCTTCCGGGGAAATTGTCCCCGGAGTCCACCCTGGAATTCAAGAAGCCGGAGCAGGAGTTTTACATTCTGTTCGACGCGGGCCCGGGCCACGTGGTAGAGATCGACCAGAGCGAGATCACGCAATGACGGTACAGGCCATTCGGCCTGCCGGTGCGGGACATGAAACGGGCGCGGTTCTGGCGGTGTGCGCAGGTATTGTGCTGCTTGCTACGCTGACAATCGTGTTGCGAACCACAAGTGCACCGGTGTCGCAGATACAGACAGACCAGATAGATGCACGCCACGGCTTGACTGCGGCGGAGCAGGGCGTGTACGCCGATCTGCTGGTTGCTGCCGAGGAGGTCGGTTTCGCGCAGACGCCGCCTCAGGTCAGCGATCTGGCCGAGCAGATGATTCCACCCTTTGTGGTGGACGCCTCCACGGGACGGCGTGGTGGTCACGACTGGCACATGAAGCAGGAAGGCCAGGTGGTTGCCTATATCGGCGTCACGCAAGCCCCAACGACTGCGGGCTCAATGTTGTTGCGGGTGACGCACTCACCAGGCGCCGCTAGTTATGCCAAGGAGCAAGACAGCCCGGCTCAGGTCTGGCTGTACAAAACGACAGATGCGGCGGCGCAGGTTCCCGCTGCCCTGAACCCGGACAGCCTGACACAGGAAGGCTGGCAGCAGATTGTCTCGCAATTTGACGCCGGCGCTACTCGCCACCAACACTAGTGCAGCAGCACTCAACCTCTTTTTTCTCAACACTCATGATGTCTTTTTTGCTGTCTGTTTTTGCCGGTCGGGTTCGCGCCTTGTCTTTTTTTTGCGGCTCAGTGATATTGCTGAGCGTCTGCAGCGTTGCCGGCGCCAAGGTGTTGCGCATCGGCGTGACCTTGCATCCCTATTATAGCTACGTCGCCAATATTGTCGGTGACAGGGCGCAAGTGGTTCCGCTTATTCCCGCAGGCTTCAATCCGCATGCGTATGAACCCCGGGCTGAAGATATCAAGCGCATCAATGACTTGGACGTGATTGTGGTCAACGGGATCGGCCACGATGATTTTGCCGATCGCATGATCCAGGCTAGTGACAACGCCAAGGTGCCACTGATCGAAGCCAACGCCAATGTGCCCTTGCTGGCAGCGACGGGGTCAGCTGCCCGTGCCGGTAGCGGCGCCTCATCAGGAAAGATTGTGAACCCTCACACCTTTCTGTCGGTAACCGGTTCCATCGCCCAGGTCAACACCATTGCGCGTGAATTGGCGAAGATGGACCCGGACAATGCCCAGGCGTACCGGGAAAATGCCCGCAAGTACACGAAAAAGCTGCGGACCTTGCGTGCGCAGGCATTGCAGCGTTTGGCCAGTGTGCCTGCTGGCGTAATGCGCGTGGCCACAATTCACGGGGCCTATGATTATCTGTTGCGCGAATTCGGGCTGGAAGTGACGGCAGTGGTTGAACCTGCACATGGGATTGAACCCAGTCCGGCCCAGCTTAAGGGCACGATTGACCAGTTGAAGAAGCTGGATGTGAATGTGATTTTTTCAGAAATGGATTTTCCGTCAACGTATGTGGATACGATTCGCAACGAGACCGGTGTTCGTCTTTATCCCTTGACGCATATTTCCTATGGCCAATACTCGGCCGACAAGCTGGAGACCGAGACGGCCAAGAACCTGGATACCGTAGTGCGGGCAATGCAGGAGTCCGGCAAATGACAGGCCCGTGCGTCGACATGCGCCAGGTCCGGCTCTCGCTTGGGCAGACCCGGATTCTGCATAATATTGATCTTCATGTGCAGGCGGGCAGTATTCATGCGCTGATCGGCCCGAACGGCGCGGGTAAAAGCTCGCTTATCAAAACCCTGATGGGGCAAATGCCGCATCAGGGCGCATTGACGCTGACCTGGCCTGCACAGCCGGGCGTGATCGGATATGTGCCACAGGCACTGGAATTTGATCGGACCCTGCCCATGACGGTCAACGATTTCATGGGTGTCATGACACAGCGCCGACCAGCATTTTTCGGATTGTCCTCGCGCAATACCCATGCCATTGACGACGCCCTGTTGCGCGTTGGCATGCACAACAAGCGCAAGCGGCGCATGGGCGCACTCTCAGGCGGCGAGCGCCAGCGTATCATGCTGGCGCAGGCGCTCATTCCAGCCCCGTCGCTGCTGGTGCTGGATGAACCCATGGCGGCACTGGATGAAGCCGGCGTTGCCGTATTTGAAGATCTGCTTGGCTACTGGCGTAACAGCGGCGTTACCGTGCTGTGGGTAGAGCATGATCTTGATGCCGTCAGGCGCCTGGCCGACCAGGTCACCGGTCTGAACCACCGGGTTGTGTTTGAGGGTGAGCCTGCCAAGGTATTGTCGACCGAACAGTTGCTGGTCCTGTTTTCCGCTCATCCGCGCATGGATGCTCACCTGGCGGCGCCCGTGTCGCCTGCCCAAGCCAGGGTGGCGGCATGATCTTTGATACGATTCGCACGCTGCTGCAGCAATGGGCTCAGGACGGGGTGCTTCCGCAAATGTTTACGTATGGTTTCGTGGTCAATGCCTTTATGGCCGGCTTGATCATCGGGCCATTGCTGGGCGGACTGGGCACACTGGTTGTGGTCAAGCGATTTGCCTTTTTCTCCGAAGCGGTAGGGCATGCCGCCATGACTGGCGTGGCCATCGGGATTCTTGTCGGTGAACCCTACACCGGTCCATATGGGAGTCTATTCGGGTTCTGTCTGTTATTCGGTATTTTGCTCAATTATCTGCGCAACCGTACCGGTCTGGCCTCGGATACCTTGATCGGTGTTTTTCTATCAATTTCACTGGCATTGGGTGGCAGCTTGCTGCTGTTGCTGGCAGGCAAGATCAATATTCATATTCTGGAAAACGTCTTGTTCGGTTCGGTACTGACGGTCACCTCGCAAGACCTGCTGGTGCTCAGTGTCATCGGGTTGCTGACCGCATGCCTGGCGCTGTTCAATTACAACCATCTGATTCTGTCCAGCTTCAATGTACAGCTGGCAGCGGTACGCAAAGTGCGCACGACACTGATGGACTATCTGTTTGTTGTGCTGGTCACGCTGGTGACCGTTGCGGCGGTCAAGGTCATTGGTGCAATCCTGGTTGGTGCATTGCTGGTTATTCCTGCGGCCACAGCAAGAATTCTGGCGCAATCGATGCGCGGCTTTTTCTGGCTGTCAATTGCGATCGCGATTGTCAGTACCCTGGCAGGTATTCTTCTGCCGATCCAGTTCGCTTTACCGGTACCCTCGGGCGCAGCCATCATCCTGGTTGCCGGTAGCGTGTTTATTCTCTCGGCGCTGGCCAGGGGATTTATCCCTGCATTGAAAGGAACAACGGCATGAAGCCGATTGCTGTCTCTCCCCCCTATTTTTTCCAGATACGACTGGCGCTGCTGACGCTATGCATGGCAACGGCGCTGGCCAATCCATCGCTGGCCCAGGATGAAGTTAAGACGCGCAGCCGTAGTGCTGCAGACGCTGCGACTCAAGGCAATTTGGCTTCTGGCATGGCCCCTGGTGCTGCGGCCTCGGCTGCGCAGAACCGGCAGGCAACAACCGTTGTGGCAGCGCATCCGGTTGTCTACGGGCTACTTCAGGCCCTGACGCAAGGTAGCGGTATCGTGCCGGGTCGGGCAACGCCCGCCAATTTGCCGGCATCCCGCCATTACTCCTATTTGTCGGGCCGTGGCGCGAAATCTTTTGATCGCGTCGTGCGAAATGCAGATGCGGTTGTTCATCTGCGTTCTATCTGGCCGGATGACCCGCTTTATCCGCAGGCACGAAAACACAATATTCGGGTCATTGAAATTGATGCCGCCAATCCCGTGGACCATGGTCTGCCTGGTATTGCCTCCACTGCAGACACTAACTCCGCAGCAGACTATCCCTGGCTCAATCCGGTAAATATGGGGCGGATGGCCGACATTATTGCATCTGACATTCAGCGGCTTGAACCGGGTGCCAAGGACAAAGTAGAGGCGAATTTGGCGACATTGCGCCAGCGCCTGATTGCCCTGAACGCCCAGGTGGAGTCTGCACTACTTGATGCACCGAATCTGTCTGTCGTTGTGTTGTCACCGCGGCTGCACTCGCTGGCCGGTGCCTTCAATCTTGATGTCGTGCCGGTGACCGCACAGGTCGACTGGGACGCGCAGGCGCTGGCCGCGCTGGGTAAAGTCATCAGGGACAATGGCGTGCATGCAGTTCTGCTGCACGAAGCCGCAAGCCCTGATGTGGCCGCCGCGATTACCGGCGCGGGCGCCAAACCGGTGATTGTGGAAACCGATGGCGACGACCCGGCGGCGGTGCTGGAAGCGGCAGGCAAGCGCCTGGTACAGGCACTGGTTGCCGGCAACCCGGGCTGATGTGGAACAGGCAAATTATGTTGATGACATCTGAATTGTTGATCATAGGCGAGGTTAGGTAAGCATGGTCAAGAAAAAATCCAAAGCCAAGCTCTGGTTCCTTATTCACAGCTGGCTGGCATTGCCGATCTGGGGCTTTATCTTTTTCATTTGCCTGACCGGCAGTATTGCGACGGTCAGCCAGGAAATCGAGTGGTTGGCCAGCCCGATGGTGCGGGCCAACCCGCCAGCCGGCAACCCCAGAATGCTGACCTATGATGAGGTTTTGGCGCGCGTTGAGCAGGCCCATCCGGGATCGGTGGTCAACTCCATACGCCGGCCGGTCAAATCGCAGTTTGCCCTGACGGTCAATACCAGTTATCAGGATGGCAAGTCTGGCAGGTTGTATGTCAATCCCTACACGGGCGAGATCCAGGGCCAGATTTCCGGCTTTGATTTCAGGCAATTCGTGCGGGCATTGCACGGCTGGCTGCTGGTGCCATTTACCAACGGCTTTGCCTGGGGCTGGTATGCCGTCTCATTGCTGGGCATTCCCATGCTGATTTCCCTGATTACCGGTCTGGTGGTATACAAGCGATTCTGGCGTGGCTACGTCAAGCCCCGGCTGCGTCTCGGCCAGGGCGCGCGCATTTTCTGGGGGGACTTTCACAGACTGGCCGGTATCTGGTCTGTGCCGTTCATTGCCATTATCAGTGTGACAGCCATCTGGTTCCTGATTGAAGCCGTTTTGTTCGACAACAGTATTTCCATTTCGACGGCGCCGCCGCCTGCCATGGTGCAACGCCAGGATGTCCCCACGCGCACGGACGGATCGTCCCGGAGCCTGTTGCTGTCGCCCGATCAGGCCGTGGCAAAGGCCAAAGGGCATTTTCCGGACATGCAGGCCGAATCCATTTTTCTGCCGGCCAATGCCTATAGCCACTATACGGTGACAGGGCGCAGCAGCTATCCGCTCATTCTTGAGCGAGCATCGGTCAATCCGTATACAGGCAATGTGGATTCCTCACGCACTGTGTCGGATTATTCCGGCCTGGAACTGGTGACCGAGTCCATGCGCCCGCTGCACACCGGGGATTTTGCCGGGCTCTGGCTCAAACTGGTGTATTTCTTCTTTGGTCTTTTGCTGACCATGATGGTTCTGTCAGGGATGTTGATCTGGACCAAACGAACGGCAAAGGAAACGGCCGGCATGCTTCGTGAACACCGCCAGTCACGCCGGCAAAATACGGCTGTGAGCCATGGGGGAAAACCGTCGCCAGCGGCAGCGGGCGCACGCTTTATGAAAACAGAAAAGGGCGCATCATGAATAGTCAGGCTCAGGCAATCCGGTCCGGGTCATGGACGGGCATCAAGGTTTGGTGGTATCGCTGGCGTTTTCACCTGAGTGTTCTGGCCATTTTGATCCCGCTGTGTTTCGTACCGCGTTATATAAAAGACCAGGCACTGTTCTCGGGTGATCTGGGACTGGGCGTACACGATCTGGGCACCAAAAAAGTGGGCCCTTGGGAAGTGCATATGGCTGAGTTCGATGCCATGGCGCCACGACGGGATGGCACAGCTGGTTTTGTAAAAACTTTTTCGGTGTCCCTGTGCGAGTCATGCCGCAGTGCAGTCCGTGCAGTCTACCTGCGTGTAGGCAAGCCGCGCAGCCTGCGCACCGCGGGCGCCATTGGTTTTGGCAGTGTTTACAACATGCAAATTGGTGTACTGATTCCCAAAGATACGCTGCCGGATGCGCAATTATGGCTTACCGCCGAAGGCTGGGACGGGTCATCGTATTCGACCTCATTCCCGCTGGCCGAGGCCTCGCCGATCACCTTAAAATGGCTCGGCCAGCGCTGACCCACTTATGACATTTGTCATACGACCGTCTTATTTTTGCCTCAAATAGCACTGTATTGAACACCATTGCAGATTCAATCATTGGACTTACGCCGGATTATGAAAACAACCTCACGCCACGCCCCTTCATTGCTTATGCGCGCCTTGCCGCTGGCGCTCTGTGCATCTACCGCTGCGGTACATGCACAAACCGTTTCAGCGCCTGCCGCAGCTGAAGCAACCCGGCTCGAAGCGATCAACGCGACCGACGAGAACGTATCGGTGTCGGTACCTACGCCGGTGACCTATGCCGGCGGCCAGGTCGCGACGGGCGGCCAGGCCGGCATTCTTGGCAATGCGGACAATATGAGTTCGCCGTATATTATCAACAGCTATACCTCGAAATTGATTGAAGATCAGCAAGCGCGTACTTTAGGGGAAGCAATCAAGAATGATCCTACCGTGCAGGTTGGCAACGGTTATGGGAATTTTGCCGAAACCTTTGTGATACGGGGCTTTCCGCTGAACAACGACGATCTTGCCTTCAACGGACTATATGGTATTTTGCCGCGCCAGGTACTGCCGACAGAAATGATCGAGCGTGTGGAAATTTTCAAGGGTGCCAGTGCCTTTCTTAATGGGGCGTCTCCCGGCGGCAGTGGCCTGGGCGGTTTGATCAACATCCAGCCAAAGCGCGGCACCGATGAGCCGCTGACTCGGCTCAATGTCGACTATACCGGACGGGGGCAAGTGGGCGGCGGTGTGGATATCGGTCGTCGCTGGGGTGATGCCGGCCAGTTCGGGATCCGGCTGAACGCCGCCCATCGCGATGGACAAATGTCCACCAGGGATGCCGATGCCAGGACGTCCGTACTTACGCTTGGGCTGGATTATCGTGGTGAGCGGTTGCGCGCGTCGCTGGATGTGGGCTATCAGAATGTTCGCTTCGATCAGGCCCGCCCGACCATCACGCTGACCGGGGACGGCGTGCCTGATGCGCCGTCCACCAGCGTCAATTACGCGCAGCCCTGGGCCTGGTCGAAATTGCAAAGCACCTATGCCGTTGCCCGGGTTGAATACGATCTGAGTGAAAACTGGATGGCCTACGCCGCCATTGGCACCAGTCGCGACAAAGAAGACGGCCTCTACTCAGGGGCCAAGGTGAACGGCGATGGCATCGGTGCACACAGTCCGTTGCGCACGCCCTATGAGCGCGATACCGTGACCGGCGAAGTGGGGTTGCGGGGACGGTTTGTGACCGGTTCTGTGGGGCACCAGGTGAATCTGGGTGTATCGGCGTTGCGTTCGAGTAATCACAGCGCCTATCAATTGTTCGCCAGTCAGGATCGGGATATCTTCAATCCGATAGACTCTCCATATCCGGACCGGGTAACGTTATCGGGCGGCGATATTGATAATCCCGGCAAAGTGGACCGCTCTATTCTACGCAGTATTGCCTTGTCCGACACATTATCGTTTCTGGACGAACGCATTCTGGTCACGCTGGGCGTGCGCCACCAGAACCTTCGCTATACGGCCTATGATTACACGGGAGCGGCGTCGTCCGACTATGACAAATCAATTATTACGCCGTTCGCAGGCATCGTCTTCAAGCCACTGAACAACGTATCGCTCTATGCCAATTACATTGAGGGCTTGACGCGGGGCGAGACGGCGCCGCTTACAGCAAACAACCGTAATGAAGTCTTCAAGCCGGCACGTACCAAGCAGATAGAGGCCGGCATCAAAGTTGATATGGGCGATTACGGTGCCAGTCTGGCGGCCTTTCAGCTTGAAAAGCCAGAGTTCTATCTGGACAGTGAAACCCAGATTTTTGGTGCTGCTGGCCAACAGCGCAATCGGGGTGTCGAGCTTAGTATCTATGGCCAGCCAGCAGAAGGTGTCAGGCTTATTGGCGGTGTCACGTTCATGAATGCACGTTTGCAGAAAACCCAGGATGGCCTCAATGATGGCAATCATGCGCCGGGCGTACCCCGAGTGCAGGCGACCATGGGTGCCGAATGGGATCCTGCCTTTGCGCCTGGCCTGACACTGCAGGGCTATGTAACCCGTCGCAGCAAGCAGTATGTCAACAAGGAAAACGAGGGCACTATTGCTGCGTGGACACGTGTGGATCTGGGCGCACGATACACGACGAACCTGGCAGGAAAAGACACGACCTTCCGTTTCGGGGTCGATAATGTGTTCAATAAACGTTATTGGGCAACAGTTGCGCCACAGTTCGGTCAGCTCACGGCAGGCAATGGCCGAACCGTGAAAGCGTCTGTATCGCTGTCGTTCTAGGCTCGCTTATTGTTGTTTGAATAATGCGCCGATCTCGCGCGTTATTCAAACGGGGCTTTTGCCGGCGAAGCGGACCATGAGCAGTTCGTCGCTATAGCCTGTTTCGTCCTTGAGGGATCTGGGCTCTTTGCCGTAGATTTCAAAGCCGGCCTCCTGATACAACTTAAGTGCCGGGGTGTTTGCCGCAGTCGCGGACAGGGTCACCTGCTCGTAATGTTGGTCGGCATACGCAAGAAGTCGGGTCAGCAATGCCTGTGCAATGCCCTGGCCTCGAACGTGTGATGCAACGAAGACGCCCCAGACGAAACCTTTATGTTGCTCGCGAACACCAAGCCAGGGTGCCAGGCCGGCAGTACCGACGATAGCGCCATCTTTGCGCGCGGCCCACACCTTGCTGGTGCGCAGGCGGTCGCGAAAAAATGCCAGCGGTTGCGCTGATTCGGCGGCATGGCTGGAGCCAAAAGCCTGCGGCGCGCTTTGCAATGCGGCCAGGCGAAACTGGCGAAAGGCAGCGGCATCGTCAGCATTGAGTATTGCTATTTCAAATGGAAGCATATTTCATATGTGAAGGAAAAGGTGTTTCTTGCCGATAATACTTCAAATTTCAAATGTGCTTGAGATGTGCTTGATAGATGTTCGTACCTTTGGCCGCAAGGCCGTGCCGGGGACCGGATAGATTGCTGGCAACCGCTTCATGCAGCCACCCGTTCGCTGTGGCGCTGGCAAACACAATGGCTATAAAGTTGCCAAGCGCGGGCCCCCGGTCTTTGGCAAGATCGGCGACGCCCATATCTTCGTGCGCCAGCGCTGCCCGTATCACGGTTGCAATGGCCGTCGGCGGCCAGCTAACTGCACGCGATTGTGCAGCGGTCAGAGCGTATTGAGGGGGATTTTCAGGTAGCGTACGCCATTGTGTTCCGGCTCCGGCAGCTTGCCGCCACGTACGTTCACCTGTATGGACGGCAATAGCAGTTTTGGCGTGGAAAGGGTCGCATCGCGCTGGGTGCGCATCGCCACAAATTCGGATTCGGATATGCCTTCATGCACATGAATATTCTGCTTGCGTTCTGCTTCGATGGTGGTTTCCCATGCAAATTCATCCCGGCCCGGTGCCTTGTAGTCATGGCACATAAATACCCGCGCGTAGCCTGGCAAGCGAAGCAGGCGTTGAATCGAGCGATAAAGGGTGCGCGCGTCACCTCCGGGAAAATCACAGCGGGCCGTCCCGTAATCGGGCATGAACAAGGTATCGCCGGCAAATACGCAATCGCCGATAATATAGGTCAGGCAGGCTGGCGTATGGCCCGGAACGTGCAGCACTGTGGCAGGCAGGCTGCCAATCTGGAAAGTCTCGCCGTCGTCGAACAGATGATCAAAGTCGTCCGCGTTGCCGCGTTGCGCACCTTGGGTGTTGTATATGTTCGCAAACGCGCGCTGAACCTGGCCAATGTGCTTGCCTATGGCCAATTGCCCGCCCAACTGCGCGGCCAGAATCGGCGCGGCCGACAGATGGTCGGCATGTGCATGCGTTTCCAGCAGCCATTGCACTTGCAATTGATGTGACCGGACGTAATCAATGATCGGCTGCACCGATGTGGCTGAGGTTCTGCCCGAGGCGGCATCGTAATCCAGTACGCTGTCGATCACCGCGCACTGCGAATCATTGGGCGCATGTACAACATAGCTGATCGTGTTGGTCGCTTCGTCAAAAAAGCTCTTAACGACAGGGATGCGCATGGGGTGATGACGAGTGTCGGCTATTTGCTGCGCTGCCTGATGGCACGCCGGATCGTGAGAGACGTCTGACATAGTGGGCTCCGGGTTACAGGGTGAAAATAGTATTTAATTACTTAAAGTAATAAACATATATTCAAACATCATAACAAAATGCCGCGTAAACGTCACGCGGATCCGATGCCGGGGTGATCGACAGACAAAATGATGGGCGCAACAACAAGTCGGCAGGTGGCTCTTGCCTGGTGGATGATCGGTTATGCGTCCCGGACAATGCCAGCCGAACCGGGTTTTCTACCAGGTACGCACTGGTACGCCAGGAGCGCGATGTGAAGTGCGTTTACCATTTTGCGCTTGCAGCCGCTTTACGCCCGAACGCCTGATGGGTTCAAGCCGACGATGCCGTGGTGGTGACGGGTCCTGGTGGTCCCTATGGTGTATTGGTAGCAGCTGGCGGCGGGATATTGCCTGGTGCTTGATTGGATACGGCAGGTGGCATATAGCGTTGCATGCTTACGTGCCTGCCATGCCAGACATGGATACTGCCTACTATCAGTAGCGTTGCTACAATTGGAATCAGAAAAGCGCCAGCAGTCAAACGATGCGTTTTGCCCGCGTAGTAACGCGCGCCAGCGATACATAGAATTAGCGTACTGACCAGAAGGCCGCCAAGCACATCTGAAAACCAGTGTGCGCCAAGATAGATGCGCGAGACCGCGATGAGCAGCGCGAATCCCATTGCACAGCAAACGGTGAGGATGCGGGCAGCCCGTTTTTCAATGCAGGGATAAATCAGAATGCAAAGCAAACCATACAGCACAATATTGCCTGTTGTATGACCACTGGGAAAGGAATAGGCACTCCAGCCGGAGTACATCATGTCTCCTGGCCGGGTCCGCACTATTGCTGCCTTGATGGCGGTATTAATAACCGCGGCGCTGATGATTGTCAGCACCCAGTAACCGGCCGTGCGCCAGGATTTCCGGACCAGTAGCCAGAGTGCGACAACGCCGACGATGATGGTCACCATGAACGTATCGCCCAGCTGCGTTATCGCAATCAATATATCGTCCAGCCACGGTGTACGCAAGAGCTGCAACTGCCGGTAAATAGCCTGGTCGGCGGCGAACAGCCGGCCATCAATGCGCACATTGATTAGAATCAGTAGAAACAGGGCACAGGCCAGTGCAGCAAGATAATAGGGCCAGTAAGAGCGGTTTCGGATTATTGTATACGGTGACATGCAATATAGCTTTGAGGTAGATGACAAACCGAGGCTTGTCGATAGGAAGCGACTGAAGATAAAATCATACCTGTTTCAACCGCTTAACAGGGTACAGTATGCGTCATTCCAAATTCAAATCTTTTTTGCTTGCAACATTGGGCAGTGTTGTTTTTGCCGGCCAGGTTTACGCTGCCGACGTCTATCCGGCCGACCTGGTAAAACAGGAGCCTCGGGTAGCCAGTGCGTTTGCGGGCCTGACAAAAACCATTGTCGCCAAGCACGCATGGGTGCGTGACTTTGGTGTGACAACGCCCGTTGAAGAAACAACGCTTAACAACGAAAGCTATGTGCGGCTGTCGGGTTGCAAACCGCATGATTGTCCATCAGAAAAATATGTGGTGCTCGTTTCTAGAAAGAACAACCATGCCGTGGGTGCGTTTTTAACGAACCAGCAAGCGGCTGCGGGCGCTTTATCTGACAGCACAATTCAATGGCTTGGGCAACCCACCGATGAACAGGTAGCCGTGCTGGCTGCAGCGTTGTTTCCAGCTGCTGACAATTAAGCCATTTTATCCGGCTGCTAACAATCAGACCATTGCGCTTGTGCAGCCAGCCTGCGCAACCCATATTGCAGCGATACATGCAGCGATACATCATGGCGCACTTGACACTGCAATGTTGTGGTCAATGGCAAACGGGTTTGGATTGCCATTGTCTGGGTTCCCATCGTTTGGATTGGTATTGGTGATGCTATCATTGGTTTGCAGCCATTGCATGGTGTTCAGGCCACGACTGCGCTCCCGGAGT
Source organism: Advenella sp. FME57 (assembly GCF_014897675.1). Taxonomy (GTDB): domain Bacteria; phylum Pseudomonadota; class Gammaproteobacteria; order Burkholderiales; family Burkholderiaceae_B; genus Advenella. The sequence continues at coordinate 116,968 of NZ_JABUXU010000008.1, forward strand.
GCTTGGCGCTCTCGCCAAGAACTCGCAAAGACACCGCTGAGCGCCCATTCAGAATCCGTTCAGAATTCGCTCAAAATCCGATACGCGATTGCCAACCGGTCTGCAACCGGATAGTTTTTATTGGCCAGGATCACAATCCCAAGCTTGCGTGCCGGCACGAAGGCTACATAGGCGCCAAATCCATTGGTGGATCCCGTTTTGTTTATCCATACATCGTCACGCGGCGCCACGGGCGGCACCAGCGCTTTTACCGGCTGCGGCTTAAGTGCAAAATCGGCAGCATTGCCGTGCAGTAAAGACTCGAGTGTCACGGGGTATGGATATTGCTCCCAGATCAGATCCTGCGTCATTGCTGCGGTCTGGAAATAACCGGTGTGCGTGTTTGTTACCGCTGCCTGCAAATGCTCATCCAGGTTTGTCATGTGCATATTGCTTTTGAGAAACCGCACCATATCTGCACTGGTGGATTTTGCACCGTAAGCCTCTGCCCACAGAACTGCCTTGCTTACCCGCGCTGGCGTGTCCTGTTTGGTGTAGCCCTGCGCGTAATCGGCCACCTTATGTTCGGGAATGTCGATATAAGTGTTGGTCAGTCCCAGACCTGCGTATATCTGTTTTTCCATCAAGGGTATGAAATCCTGGCCCATCGCCTTTGCCGTAATTAGCCCCAGCATGCCAATGCCCGGATTGCTATAGGTTCTTTGCGTCCCTTTTTCAAACGGTGGTTTCCATTGATGTAGATAGGACATCAGTTGCTCATTGTTTCTGATCTGTTCGGGCACTTGTAGCGGAAAGCCGCCGGGCGTATGGGTGCCCAGTTGCATCAGGCTGACGGAACCAAATGCGGTTTTCTGCATTTGCGGCAGATGGGTCGCTACCGTGTCGGTCAGCTTCAAATGCCCTGTGGCCTGTGCATAGCTTGCCAGTGTCGCCGTAAAGGTTTTACTGATCGAACCCAGTTCAAAAAGGGTGGAGGAAGTCACAGTGCTTGCGGTTTGTCGGGAGGCAACACCATAATTGAACAGATAGGTGTTCCCCTGCGCAATCACGCCAACGGCCATACCGGGAATGCCGTGCTTTTTCATCACAGGCATAACCGATGCGTCTACCCGTTGTTTTATAGTGTTCTGGTCTTGCGCGGCGTAACCGGCCGTCGAGGTTATGACGCCTGTTATCAAGGTCAGGGCAGCCAGCAGTGGGGTCAAAGGAGTGTTCATGGGCGAAGGATAAAAGTGGATGAAAATAGGAATGTCTCGTATTGTCGCTCGTGCGCTTATGGCTGATAAGCCTGGATTGGTAACAAAATGCGAGGACGGGCAGGTTGCGATGTCTCGTCGGGCACGCGTGCCAGGCTGCAGGGCAAGCAGTTCGGGTCGGATCATTATATTTCGAAACGAATGTCAGCTTATTTCAGATCAAGGAATTTCCAGTCTCAGCCAAGTAGACTTAGCGTTGTACGAATGTTTATTCACCTATCTATCGTACGTGTTCCCTGGTCAGAAATGGCCAGGTTTTTTTTCGCCAGTCGTCTGGATCAAAGGAGAAGGGGGGTGTTTGAATCGTCTGGTTTCAACCGGTTCCTACGCAGTCGTAGTCGGTAACAGACGAACAGGCAGGCTGGGCGATCTGCGGACTGCTATCCTGTAAAAAAATAAATCCGATGCCAAGTCAATTGAGTGTCTCCAAAATTGCGCCTGAAGTTCATTGAGGCCAGCCTGGTGGGAAAGCAGACGATGCGTAATATTCTCATTCAGTTCTGCCGGACAAGTTGTTTGCAATTTAAGTACGATTGTTGATCTGGCTGGTCAAGTGATCCTCATTTAACATCTCGTCCCTTCCAACTGTCCTTCACCAAGTTATAAAAATGCGTGGCTGCAGCAGGCAAAGATTTATTCTTTCTCGACAAAATGCCAATTTCCCGCGTAGCGGCTGGCGAGCGTAGAGGAACGCTTTGCAACTGACTTGTATCCATGAGACGCAATGCCAATTTGGGGACGGCAGCAATGCCTGCCCCAGCCGCAACCATTGCCCCCACTACAGAAATATTATCGATAACGTAATGAGCGTTCGGAACTGACTTGGCCAAGATGTCATCGGTCACGTGTCGGATGCTGCTAATCGGACCGCTTGAAACAAACGGGCGGTTATTAAACACTTTCCAATCCACAATTTTCATACTGGCTAGCGGATCGCTCTTCGGGCATATCAATACGAATGGATCGGTAAGTAGTGGCATGAACGACAGACCTGCTACAGACGAAGTTTGTTCAATAGAAAATCCCATGTGAGCGATACCTTCTGACACTGCCTGCGCGACTTGTCCAGCGGAAGCAGCCCGAACAACAAGGCGTACTTGCGGGTGTGTTTGTTGGAATGTTTGCGCTGCCTGCGGAAGGATTGCCGCAGCTACAGAAGGAAGGGCCCAAATATTGACGACACCTCGACGACCCGTGATGAATTCAGAAAGATCACTCAATGAGTCCTGAAACTCCGAAATCACCCGCGTAGCAATAGGCACTAATTCGGCGCCAGCATCAGTTAATGTCACCCGATGCTTGTCCCGATCAAAAAGCGTTGTATTTAGCTTGCTTTCCGCCCCTTGTATTCTTCTGCTGAGTGCCGGCTGTGACACATTCGCTTTCTCGGCCGCTATACGAAAACTGAGGTTGTCGGCCACGAGTAGAACGGCCTCTAGCTCTGGGATCGTCAATCGGATATTTGTCATGGTGATGCAGTATTGTTATTGCCGAAATAGAAATATATCACTTTCCGTATCAAATTATGCAAGCTATAGTTGGTTTTTGACGCAAGCTGACACCAGGATGGCAGGCCAGCGGCGCATCAAATTGCAAAGATCGTGTCGTAATATCCGGAGATGAAGCGTGAGTGATGAACAGCACAGGGGGCTACGTATAGGCGTAGGTGCAGGCATGGCCGATGATCGCATCGGACCCGCTCTTGAATTGCTCAAACGTTGTCAACTTGACTACCTGGTATGTGAGTGCCTGGCAGAACGTACCATCGCGCGTGAAACGCTTGCCCGCCAGCATGATAGTAGTAAAGGCTTCAATCCCATGCTGGAAGAACGCATGCATAACTTTCTGCCTTTATGTCATGAGCATGGTGTGCGCCTGGTCTCGAACATGGGTGCTGCCAATCCGGTTGGCGCTGCAAAGGCGGCGCTTGACATTGGTAAAGGGCATGGTTGGAAGGATCTTAAATGTGCTGCGGTTGTCGGAGATGATGTCCTGGATCAGGTACGGGTCCACCCCGAGCTACAGCTGAACGATTGCCAACTTCCCTTGGAGGAAATACTCCCAAAATTAGCTTCGGCAAACGCATACCTGGGGGCGGATATCGTACGTGATGGGCTGGCAACCGGTGCGCATGTCGTCATGACGGGACGTGTTGCAGACCCATCTCTGTTTCTGGGAGTGGCCATGCACCATCACGGTTGGTTGGATGATGATCTGCCCCGGCTGGCAGCGGGAACCATCATGGGACATCTCCTGGAATGCTCAGCTCAAATAACGGGTGGTTATTTTGCAGATCCTGGCAAAAAAGACGTGCCTCGGCTGGCTGAATTAGCTTACCCCTATGCTGACCTTTCCAGTGATGGTGAACTATTTATCTCCAAGCCAGAAGGCTCGGGCGGGCGGTTGGACAGAATGACGTGCACCGAACAAGCTTTGTACGAAATACATGATCCGAATGCGTACATTACCCCCGACTGCGTACTCAGCTTGCAAGACTTGAATTTCGAAGAGATCACCCAGGATCGTGTAGCAGTACGAGGCGCGCGTGCGCGACCGCGTACCGATACCTATAAAGCGGTAGTAGGGTATTTTGATGGCTGGATTGGCGTGGGCGAAGTTTCATACGCAGGCATCAACGCCATCGCACGGGCTCGGCTTGCCGCAGACATCGTTCAGGAGCGTTTCAATCTTGATGGCGGTGTTGCTAACGAGCTTCAGATCGACCTGATTGGCATCACGAGCCTGCACGGCTCATCCCCACACGCGCCAGCCAGCGACCCCTATGAGGTCCGACTGCGCATCGCTGCCCGATGTCCGGACAAGAAGAGCGCCATGCTCCTGGGAGAGCACGTCAGGCAATTGAACATGCAAGGCCCGTTTGGTGCGGGCGGGCCGGTTAATTTTGGCGCAAAAGAGATCATTGCCGTGGACTCTGTATTGATTCCCCGGTCGTGGGTCAATCCTCACGTTGTCGTGATAGGAGAATAACGATGGCAATACGCGTCTATGATCTCGCTCACGCACGCTCTGGCGACAAGGGGAACACATTGAACGTGGCGGTAATTGCTTACGACGATGAATCGTGGAGGATTTTGCGCAAAGAATTGACTGAGGAGAGGGTAATGCAAGCATACATGCATCTGGGCGCCAAATCGGTCGTTCGCTATGAAGTCGACAGTCTAAAGGCGCTCAATTTTGTTATCCACGACGTTCTGGCAGGTGGCGTGACACGGTCACTGCGTATAGACCCGCATGGTAAATCTCTCAGCGCGCTGGTTCTTGGCATAGTATTGCCGGCAGCTATCTGACAATCTTCACCGTTTAAAGGATTCTCATGTATCCGCCAGCAGAAAACCTCCCTACAGAAGTATTCGCCAGACTGCCGAAATCATTCTATCTGAGCGATTCGTCGTCCACTTGGCTTGAGGCGCGTCATGTAAAAATGCACTCTTTTCTCGAAGGGCCCTCGTTTGATCGCTCAGGCAACTTGTGGTGTGTCGATCTGGCACATAGCCGCATCTTGCGGGTGGACCCCAAAGGCGAATTTGAAGTTGTGCTCCAGTACGATGGTGAGCCCAATGGCCTGAAGATTCATCGCGACGGGCGCATCTTCGTTGCTGACCATTTGCATGGCCTCATGATACTTGAGCCAGATGCCGGAACGATCAAGCCCTATCTACAGCACGTGATGCGTGAAGGACTTAAAGGCCTGAATGATCTCTTTTTTGCGTCCAACGGCGATCTATATTTTACTGACCAGGGTGAAAGCGCGCTCAATAACCCTACCGGCCGTGTATTCAGGCTGCGCGCGGATGGAAAATCGGTGGAGTTACTGATGGACCGTCTGGCCGGGCCGAATGGTCTCGTAATGAACAAAGCGGAGAATGTTCTTTATGTGGCGATCACGCATGACAACGCGGTCTATGCCTTACGGATAGAACCAGACGGCAGTATGAAGAAGGCCAGTAGGTATATCCAGCTTTCGGGAAGTACTGCCGGTCCCGATGGCCTGGCTATTGATGAGGCCGGCAATCTGGCGGTCGTTCACGCTCAAGCAGGAACGGTATGGCTATTTAGCCCCCTAGGCGAGCCGCTGTATCGCATTCGATCATGCGCAGGACTACGCACGACTAACGTAGCCTTCGGGGGCGAAGATGGGCGCACGTTGTATATCACCGAAGCAGAACAAGGGGTCATTCTTTGTGCCCAACTGCCGCACCCTGGCATACCTATGTATTCCCATAAAAGCTAGAAAAATCTGCACTCGAAGGAGACACAAGTATGAAGTTTTTCAATCTTATTGCTGCCGCAACCATAGGTCTGAGTACTATTACTGCCACGTCGGTCCAGGCAGCTGATCCCGCATATCCGTCCAAGCCGATTCGCTTGATCGCGACGTATGGTCCGGGGAGTTCCATTGATATCATTGCCCGAATTTTTGCGCAATCGCTATCAGAACAAATGGGACAATCCGTCATTGTCGAGAATAAGCCAGGGGCAGGAGGCGATCTGGGGACTGACTTTGTCGCCAAATCACCCGCTGACGGATATACGATCGGATTTGCTTCGGCAGGGCCAATCACCGTCAATCCGAATGCTCGCGAAAAAATGCCCTACGACGCTACGAAGGATCTCGCACCTGTCGCTTTGGTAGGAACTGGTCCAAACGTGATTCTTGCCAATCCGTCACTTCCAGTGAAAAACCTGCAGGAGCTTGTTAGCTATATAAAGGCCAATCCGAACAAGGTCGCGTACGGATCAGCAGGCATCGGGACAAGCAATCATATTGCGGGAGAGCTCTTCCAGCATGAATCCAAGACGAAAATCCTACACGTTCCATACAAGGGGAATAGTGAAGCAATCACAGATGCAATAGGCGGGCGTATTCAGGTGGTGATCAGCGGTGTGCCACCCATTCTTTCTTTCGTCAAATCAGGGCAGCTCAGAGCGCTGGCGGTTGCCGATACAAAACGGTCTGAATTGTTGCCACAGGTGCCAACGGTGAGCGAAGCGGGCCTGCCTGGTTCAGAGAGTGTAGCCTGGTATGGCATTGTGGCACCTGCAGCTACACCGGAAACCGTTCTGCAGCGCCTGAACGAAGAATTTTCCAAAGCCGCAAATAAGCCTGAAGTGAAATCAAAACTTCGCAGCATGGGCATCGTTGCTCAATCGATCAGTCGCGAGGATTTTGGCAAACTTATGGCAGACGAATATGCGAGGTTTAAAGTATTGTTTTCACAAATCAACCTTCAAATGGATTGATCAATCAATGTCACGCACAATTGTCATAACAGGCGCGAGCGGATTGGTTGGCTCGGCAACCATCGACTCATTTTTGAATGCAGACTGGGATGTCATTTCTGTCTCTCGGCGGCGCCCCGAAGTGTTCAGTGATAAGAAATTTACGCATCTTTCCGTGGACCTGCAGGACCCAGAGGCATGTAATGCCAGTTTTGGTTCGCTGTCTCAAGTCACGCATGTTGCATACACCGCCGTTTACGAAAAACCAGGATTGATTGCCGGATGGACCGACCCAGAGCAAATGTCAACAAACCTGACTATGTTGAAAAATGTCATCACGCCGCTGAGTAAAGCTGCCACCCTCCAGCATGTTTCACTGCTGCAGGGTACGAAGGCCTACGGAGCGCATCTGCACCCGATCAGAGTTCCCGCGCGTGAGCGGGAATTGCGTGACGATCATCCCAACTCTTACTGGTTTCAGGAAGACTATATCCGAGAAAAATCGGCAGAGCTGGGATTTGGCTGGACTATCTTTCGCCCAACTATCGTACTTGGACCAAATGTTGGGGTTGCCATGAATACAATCCCCGTGATCGGAATCTACGCTTCATTGTGTCGCGAGCTAGGAAGGCCATTTTCTTATCCGGGCCACATTTGCTATCCACGAGAAGCGGTTGACGTGCGGTTAATTGGTGATGCAATTGTGTGGGCGGCCAACAATCCCAACGCCTGGGGAGAGCATTACAATCTGACAAACGGCGAGGTCTTCAGTTGGCGCGATTTGTGGCCAACACTTGCGGACTATTTTAAAGTTGATCTTGGACCGGATGTCCCACTTCGGCTCTCGGACTATTTGCCAGATCAAGAGGACCTGTGGGCTAAAATTGTGACTAAGTACGGACTCAGACCGATGAGCTTGAGTGATATTCTTGGACAATCACATTTCTCAGCAGATGCGCGGTTCGGTTATGGTTTGACAGAACTGCCATCGCCCACCTTTGTCAGCACGGTGAAGATCAAACAGGCCGGATTCACCCAAACCTACGATACTGAGCAGTGCGTAAAACATTGGCTAAATGTGTTAATGGATAGGAAAATTATTCCGACGCCATAATCATGTGAATGCAGAGATGAGCAAATACTACGTTTTGGTAAACGTGGCCCGATCGCAGATTTTGGATTTGCCGTCAGTTTATTTCGTATGAATAAAAATGTATTTTGAAACCAAAACGCAAAATTTATTTATAAAAATTCGGCATCTGAAAGAGAAAGTGCAGAAGTTGGGGACATCTGTAGTTCACCACTGGGGCTAGCGAAACCTGGCTGGAAACCACCGCTGCACGCCGCTGTGTATTTTCAATGATACGTTTACGTTGACATAAAAGAGCGATAGTAACAGCCGAGAACCATGTTCAGATTCGCTTTAAATTGCGATTGAATTTTTATAAAAAAAACCTCACGCAAGAATTTGGCGAGGTGATTTTTGGAAATATCACTGGGTGCATTATTAGAATTTCTTTGCCCAGAGCGAACAGCGCTTATTTTTAAAATATTGTCGTCTGTTCGCGATTCGAATATTACACCTGTATCTAAAAATTTCAACATAACGTTTTCCCCAATGCCTGCGCCGAAAGCGGTGCATGCAACCGTATTCGGCAACCTGCACCGGAAGCATTTGACAGAATCGGGTAAAAGGACGGTGAGCGAAAAGTCGCCATTGGCTATTTCCAGCCCACGCTTTTGTGCTTTGCGATTATTGACTCCGTCTCAAACTGTCGTTGTTTTTTTATTCAAATGATGACTACACCAACTTGCCGCCGTTGTATTGAGATTCGACATGATACGAATTAGCAACAGCTTCGTATGGTATTTCGCGAATATAAAAATGGCTCTTTCATCGTGATGCTCAAGGCAATCTGTTTTTCTATTGCAAATGCAAAAAATGAGAACAAAAAATCAGAGGCCAAAAGAGATGATTGGGTTGTTATATTTGTGGATTGGAAGCGCGAATTATGTCGAGTTCCCGAGCCTTGGATTTTTACATGTCATTGCAACCATATTGCTGCGCAAGCATATGCAATGGGCTCCATTTTTTACTGTATTAATATTATTAATATTTTATATTAAGTTACAAATAGCAATATTATTTTTTAAAATATATTGCATACGTAAAATAAAACGCGCACACTCTGCATCGTGGTTCAATTAATAATTATTATGAAATATAAAAATTGAGACTTAACAGCAATAGCGTTCAGGATGAATTGTTTAAAAAATAAATATTTATATGTAATTGATATTAAACAATTATTTTAATAACACGCTTTACTGGCCTATTATCTCACGATCCAATATTTCCGATAATACAAAGAACGCGCTGGCCTTATTAAACAGGCTTGCGTCAATAAAACAATTAAAACCAGGTAACTAATTAATTCTTATATATTACCAAAATTAATTATCGTAAATAAATATTTGTAACGTCATTGGTTGTCTGGTCGCAGGTTTCGGGCCGGATAAATCGGCGGTCTCTATCAATCTTCAATACGCGTATTGCGTGGATCAACAGAGAAATTGCTGCTTTATTTGATCTGAAAAACCGGACATGAGGTCCGGAACTTTAATGCTATCTATCCTTTAAGGAGCAGCAAAATGAAAAAACTACTATTAATCTCTGCATCTGCTTTGGTAATGGCTTCAAGCGGCGTATACGCTGCGACTCTGACTGGTGGTTTTTATGGTGTGGGCGGTACGGCAGGCAGTACCGCCGGCGGTGGTTCCAGTGCGACCGGCAGCCAGGGTTCAATTCTGGCAGGCGCAGCGACCAACGCGTCGGCAGCTCAGAACCAGACTATGTCAGGTGCACAGGTCACAGGCGGTTTTGGGGGTGTCACGACAATTACAGAAGGCAATTCGTTGTCAACACAAACCAATACCGGCGGTGCGCTGGGCCTGGCTGGTCAGACATCTAATGCGGGAGCAGGGGGCACATTCGGGTCAGGTGCCACTGGCAATTTTGGCACCATTGGCGGCTTTCTTAGCTTCGTACCGTAATATCTCTTGATTCGGCAATAACTCAAAGTAACCGGGCCTTGTTCAGATCAATGCCGACGCGTTGACAGTACTTAGCGGGTCGCAGTAGAACATTGACCTGGTTACCCAACAGAGCATATGCCAGTTAAGACCGCAACTCAAGGAGTTGAAAATGAAAAAACTATTATTGTTATCAGCGCTGGTGATTGCGTCGACGGCCGTTTCGGCACAAACCATAACAATTGGCGCGTTTGCCACCAGTGGGGGCGCAGGTAGTACAGCCAGTGGCGGCTCGTCGGTAGCCGGCAGTCAGGGCTCGCTTGGCACCTCGGCCGCCGGCAATACCTCTGCTGCATCCAATCAAACGGGGTCTGCTGCGCAGGTAGTGGGCGGGCCCGGCGGCGTGACAACGCAAACCGCCGGACAATCTGTTTCTTCGCAAACCAATTCCGGGTTTTCTCTCGGATTTGCGGGACAGACATCCAATGCGGTTGCCGGTGGTGCCTTTACATCCGGAGCGAGTGGCACCTTTGGAACGATCGGCTCCTTTGTTCACTGGACACCTTAAAGCGGGCGCCGATCGCATAAGCACGTAATCAACGAAAACATCTTCTCGGGGAGGGCGCGCTCTCTCCGTAAGGGAATTGCCATGAAAATGATACTTGTCGTTACCCTTGGGTTGCTGCTGTCACCTCCGGTGTTTGCCCAATCAGCGGGCGCTATCTCGGGTTCAAATTCAAATGCCAATAGCGGGTCAAACGCCAATTCGAATCAGTCTGCCGACTCCGGTGCGGCTGCGGTCGTTGACCTGACCTTTGGCGGCTCCGAGCAAAGACGTACACAGACGGTCCACACAACCCCAAATGTATATGCACCGCCCAGTATGTTTGGCGGCGTGAACAACTGCGGTCAGTCGAGCACATTTGGTATTGGTGCGACCGGTTTTGGTATCGGTGGTTCGCTGGCCGGTGAGTCGGAAGCGTGTAATGCGCGTGAAGATACCAGTATTGCGTACAAGTTGGGATACAAAGATGTGGCGGACATGCGTTTTTTCTGTTTCGGTGAAGACGTGAACCGCAAAGCCTATGAGTCCACTGGTCGAAGTTGTCCGAACTATGCAACGGCGAAAGGGCTTCCGGAACGTCCGGTGGCGGCCGCTGATAACAGTAGGATCAATAACAGTCAGAGCCAGCGCAATACCAACCGTGTCGTTGCGACGACGCCGGTCATAAGTCCGGTTGTTTATGTGGACAGCCCAAGGCTGCAGCCCCAGAGTACGCAGGATCTTCGCGTATTTTACGGTTCGAATTGACAGCGCCATCTTGGCATTGCAAAAAAATTATCGGACCAACTGCAAATGAGGCTGAAATATGTTTGCTATCCAAAGCCCGGTTGCTTTGAGCTATGGTTCGGGCAGCCAGCGGGAAAAACAAGGCGTCGTCGCCATTGATAATGGCATATGACGGCGCCCTGTAGCTTGCCGGGTGGTCATTGTGTTTTTAATGCGTGATATTGTGACCGGCCAGAAAAATGTCGAACAGGCCAGGGCGCACTACGGCAAGAAATTTCTGAACTAGCGCCGGGAAAAGCACGCACCGTACATGAAAAAATTACGGTTTGAGCCGAACCGAGAAAACGCCATGGATCCTGGTGAAGTCATATTGTCCCAAAAACGATCTTGAGCGGGCAGTGGAAGAAGGCGAGCAGGTCGGCGGGTAAGGTCGCTGATATAGAAGGGAGTCAAATGTGGGCTGCTTGTGAATCGGCTATAAATTAAGCAACGCGCAGTCTCGGGATTAATTGCATTTGCTGCTGGATCACAGGTCCAACTACTGTCCGTATTGACCACGACGTTGCAACCGGCGACAGTTCACCTATTACACATGTATTGAAATCGGCCGATTGCATCCATCAGCTGCTGCTGTAATCGGCTAACAATACAGGCCACGGACTCGACCGAGTGTGCAAAACCCACCGCCGGTCCCATTGACAGCATGCCTTCTTCGTGTTCTCCCTGTCCGTAGGCCAGTGCTTTTGTGCGCACACCACTGATTAACTCCCCGAAATCAGCATACTCACGTGCGCCGGCTTGTTCCATGGCAGCGACCTTGCGGGCATTGTTATTGTTAATGACTCGCCAGGTGTCGCCCAAGGACCCAAGAACCGTACAGGTGCCGTGCTGGTCCGTGGCGGCCACGCGTTGCTTGTATGCCTGGTGTGCTGGTGTTTCGTGCGCTAGCGTGAAAATACTGCCCATGACCACGGCATCGGCGCCCAAGGCAAGTGCAGCTGCAATTTGCCGTCCGTGGCCAATACCCCCGCCCAACGCTAGTGGAATGTGCAACTTCTCAAGCGCATATGCACCATTCAAAAACGTTGGCAACTGGTTGCTGCCGGGGTGGCCGCCTTCTTCCATGCCAACCAGGGTTACCGCGTCTACGCCAAGATTCTGTGCGGCAACAGCGTGGCGTACATGGGCACATTTATGAATCACGATCGAATTGGTTTGTCGCAATTGAGGCAATAGCGATGTTGGTGGCAGCCCCGCTGTTTCGAAAATACGCACGCCTTCCTCAAGAGCAATGCGTAAACGCTCAAGCACGACGTCATTGTTCTGCATACGACGCGATAGCGTCAGATTGACTCCGAAGGGCATGCCACCAGTCAAGTGACGACATGTCTGCAGTTCCTGACGGAATCGCTCATTAGAATTTGAGCTGCGCGCCGTGATAAATCCCATGCCACCGGCGTTGACCATTGCGGCGACCAAGTTTGCATCGGAAAGCCACATCATGCCACCCAGAAGGAAAGGCCATTGGATACCGAGCAATGTGGTTATGCGTGTCGGATATTGATCCGGGATATTCGCATTGCAATGAAGAATGTCAATGTCTGTTGCGCTATCAGCTCTTGCGTCCATGTTCATATATCTTTTCCTAATAGCAGAACAGGGTGCAACTCACGGGCCAGTTGGCTGATCAGGGGGCCGACTTCTTCGAGCATGAGCGGGGTGGGCAGCAGGGAGCTGGGTCCGCCGCAGCTGACCACAAGCCGCTCGCCATCGGGAAGTTTGATCCCCGAGGCCACGGTATTGATCTGGTATATGGGCCGCTCGTGATAGACAAAACCACGCTCAGGATAGCGTGCCAGCGCCTGTTTCATTGCCTTGAATTCGGAGGCATCTGCCAGCTTGCCACTGCTCTGGGCTTCGGTCAGCAGTTGGTCGCGCACCTCGGGATTGCAGTTTGCCAGATATGCCCAGCCAATCGCGCTGTGAAACAAGGGGATACGCGAACCTACACGCAGATTCATCAACAGCGGTGAATTGCCCTGGCAGCGCAGCAGATAGACAATACTATTGCCCTCCCGTCGGCCCAGAGCAACGGCCACTTGATAGCGGTCGGCAATCGCCTGCAGCATGGGTCGGACGACCTCCAGCGCATCCTGGCCCGCCAATGCCGCAGCGCCTAACGCAATCGCAGCTGTTCCCAATTGCAACTTGTCCTTACCCGGGACGTTCGTGAGAAACCCGGTTTTCTGCAATGTATAGCATAGTCGCCATACAGTGGGTTGCGCTAACCCGGTCATTTGGGCGATGTCCGTTGTTCCCAGCATCCTTTGCTCAGCATCAAAACATTGCAATATTTCCAGGCCTCGTGCCAGCGCAGTGACGAACTGCCTGTCAGGTGTGTCGGATGTCATTGCATTTTCATCGTCTTTTGGATTGGGGCGTCTTGACATGAATATCCTCTTTCATTATGATAATTCAATTAGCAAATTAATAATTCGCACTGCAAATTATAATGGAAATGATGGAAGACATCAATACCCGCTCTGCGGTTCTTCAAATCAGCGGCGCCGTATCATGGCCAGGCAACTGCTATTGGGGGCCGTCCGCGGTACGGCAAGTAATCGAGGCCGCCGAATCCAGGCTGCGCCGTCCGCTTGTCATCACCGACCCGGGTGCATGGCGTGCCAGTAGCGCTGTTGTGCAGGCGGCGCTTGCCGCAAGGTCAATACAGGATTGGCAGGTATTCGAAGGGGTGGTGGCCAACCCATCGCTGGCCGAGGTACGAGAAGCATTGCGTATGGCGCGACATTCCGGTTGTGTCAGTATTATCGCCGTGGGTGGAGGCAGTGTTATTGACGTTGCCAAAGTCGTGTTTGGATGTCTTTGCAGTGGCCTGGAGCCTGAAGAGCTGGCGGCACCTCGCGGCCAGGCATGGCTTGATGGTCCTGTTCGGCCTGATGCGCCGTTATTGCTTGCCATTCCCACGACCTCGGGCACGGGTAGCGAGAGTAGCTCAGCGGCGCTGATTCAGGGCGATGACGGGCGCAAGCATATGTACCGTTCTTTGCGAACCCGTCCCGCGTTGGTCGCGCTACAACCTGACCTTACCTTGAACCTGCCAATGCGGCCGACTGCGCAAGGCGGATTCGACGCGTTGCTGCATGCACTGGGTGCGCTGGTCAATACCGATTGCAACCCGATTGGTAAAGCCATCGCCTTGCACGCCCTGCATGCCTGCATGCAAGCCTTACCCTTGGTGCTCGAAAAACCGGAAAATCTGGCTGCGCGTACAGAGATGCAGATGGGGGCATATCTTGCAGGTGTGGCAATCGGCATCAGCAAAGTAGACGCCGTCCATGCCATGTGTACACCGCTGGAGTCGGTCGCAGACATGGCGCATGCCGAAGTGCTGGCCCCTGTCTTTCGCGTGGTGTCGCGCTACACCGTGCAGACGCATGCCAGCGTTTACGCCAATACCGTTAGGCATTTGAATATTGCTGGTACGGGCGATGATCATAGGGGCGCGCAGGCGCTGATCGAGCGGATCGAACAGTTGGCGCGACAGGCCAATCTCTCTCTTTATCTGACCAATTTGCAATTGTCCGAACAGCAGGCCGGTCAACTGGCGACCCAGGCTGTGCAAAGCGCATCCATGCCGCTTAACCCTCGCCGTCTCACCCACGAAGAAATCAAATCACTGTACCTGCAAATGGGCAATTAAGGATCCTGTCATGAATGTTATTGATTCCAAACCATACGAGATGCTCGTCGACGGGCGCTGGCAAGCCGGCCGGGACGGGCTGGTCTTTGACACACTCAACCCGGCCACAGCAAAACCCCTTGCCCAGGTATATCAGGCAGACGCGGCTGACGTGGATGCAGCCGTACAGGCAGCCCACAACGCATTCGAACATGACTGGCGCAGGACCACGCCGGCCGAACGCGGCCGATTGCTAAGACGCCTGGCGGCGCTTTTTGATCGTGATCGGGAAAAACTCGCGTGGATAGAGACATTGAACGTTGGCAAGCCCATTACGCATTCGCTCGAATCGCTCAAGGCCATGCCGTCTTCACTGGAGTACTTTGCGGGCATGATTCCTGCCGTGCGCGGCGAAACGATCGCCGTGGGAAACAGCGATGTCCTCAATTACACCATTCGGGAGCCGCTGGGCGTTTGTGCGCTGATTATGCCGTGGAACTACCCGATGACGCTGACGATCAACAAACTGGGGCCTGCGCTGGCAGCCGGCAATACCATCGTGCTCAAGCCGTCCGAGGTCACGCCGCTGTCGACCCTGGCGCTGGCGCGGCTGTTCGAGGAAGCGGGCTTCCCGCCTGGCGTTGTCAATGTGGTCAATGGCCTAGGGGCGACCGTAGGCGAACAATTGGTCACGCATCCGCTCGTGTCCAGAGTGTCGTTCACAGGCGGAACCGTCACCGGTGCCCGCATTCTCGCTTCCACCGCAAACGACTTGAAGCGGGTCACGCTGGAACTGGGTGGCAAGTCGCCACTGATCGTGTTTGAAGATGCCGCGCTGGACAAGGCTGTTGCTGTCGCAGCGGGAGACATCATCAAGAATTCCGGCCAGGTATGTATTGCCTGCACACGCATACTTGTGCAGGAAACGATACTTGATGATTTTCTTGATCGTCTGCAAAAGCGCCTGCGAGCAGTGCGGGTTGGCACGCCTGGAGCGCCCGATACCGAAATGGGACCGCTGGTCAGCGCAGCGCAAAAGCAGCGTGTCGAGCACTACATTCGGCTTGCGACAGAAGAGGGGGCCAAGCCCGCTTCTTTTGGCGACATCGCTCTGGACGAGAACACGGCATCCGGCTTTTTTGTGCCGCCCACGTTGCTGTTGCAATCGGGCGCGCAAATGCAATCGGCACAGGATGAAATCTTCGGACCGGTGCAGTCCGTCATCACGTTCAAGGATGAAGACGATGCCTTGCGTATTGCCAATCACTCGCGCTATGGACTGGCAGCCGTGGTCTTCACGCGGGATGGCGGACGGGCATTGAGAATGGCAAGGGGTCTGCAATCGGGAAGCGTTGCCATTAATACCGGCGTGCGCACGTCCTTCGATGCGCCTTTTGGCGGCTATAAGCTTTCCGGCATCGGCAAGGAGCGTGGACTGGAAGCCATTTATGAAAACACGCAGTTAAAGAACGTCAAATATGACATGAGTGTTTGAGCAGTTAATAATCCAAGGAGGAAGTGATGAAAATGTTTATGAAAGTGGCACTGGGAGTGGCCGCATGTTCGCTGGCAACAAGCGCGATGGCACAGTGGCCTGAAAGGCCCGTTCGCATGGTTATCGGTTTTGCCCCGGGAGTCGCGTCTGATATCGCATTTAAAATGGTGCAGGACGTGCTGGCAGAAAAACTGGGCCAGCCCGTGGTGCCCGATTATAAGGCGGGGGCCAACGGTAATATCGCCAACAACGCCGTCGCTACGGCTGCACCCGATGGATACACCGCCCTGTGGGCCAATGTGGGGCCGCTTGCTGTCAATACCTATTTGTACAAAAACGTCAAAACCGATCCCGGCGACGTGTTCGCGCCGGTGACGCAATTGACAGACTCGCCGCTGATCGTGGTCGTTCCCAAAAAATCGCCCTATAAAAACATGCAGGACTTGATTGCCGGTATCAGGAAGGACCAGGAAAAGCTGACATTCGGCTCAGCGGGCCAGGGCAGCTCCATGCATATCGCAGGAACCTCGCTAGCGCTTGCGTTGGACGCGAAACTGACACACGTGCCGTACAAGGGCAGTGCGCCTGCGCTTCAGGATTTGATCGCCGGCCGGCTGACGTTCATGGTCGACAGCCGCTCAACCACCGCCCCCTTTATCGAGAATGGAACCTTGCGCGCACTGGCCATCAGCAGCAGCAAGCGCGCGCCGGATGTTCCTGATATACCGACAGTGGCAGAGTCTGGCGTACCCGGCTTTAACGTGACAACGTGGCAAGCCGTCGTGATGCCAAAAGGTACGCCGCAGCCCATCATCGACAAGTTTTCCAAGGCACTGCGCGAGACGCTGCAAACCTCTGTGGTGCGCGAGCGGTTTGCCCGCGTGTACACGCCGCTAGTCGGCAGTACGCCGCAGGAATTTGACCGATTCTGGGCCAACGAACGGACTGAAGCCAAAACGCTTGTGGAAAAAGCCAAGCTTCAAATTGAATGAGAATGACATGACCGAAATTGAAATCAGACTTTGGATGGAAAACTGAATATGGATCTGGGATTGAAAGACAGCACCGCTTTGATAACAGGCGGCGCCGGCACACTGGGCCTGGCAATGGCAACGCGTTTTCTTCAGGAGGGTTGCAATGTCGTGGTATGCGATGCCAGCCAGCCGTCGATTGACAATGCCTGCCAACAGCTTGCTGCCTTCGAGGGACGCGTGCTTGGCGTACTTGCTGATGTGACGGACAAGAATGCGGTGGATCAGGCCGTGCAACAGGCTACGGATAGGTGGAAAAAAATTGATGTGCTCGTCAACAACGCCGGCTTTGCACGTGACCGCTACCTGACCAAAATGTCTGAGGAAGACTGGCATGCGGTTCTGGACGTCACCCTGCAAGGGGCATTCCATTGCACCCGTGCCGTATTGCCGATGATGATGGATAACCGATATGGCCGGGTTATTAACATCGCATCGCGTGCGCATCTTGGCAATCCCGGGCAGACCAATTATTCAGCTGCAAAAGCCGGCTTGATCGGCTTCACCCGTTCGCTGGCGCTGGAATCTGGCAAATTCGGCATCACCGCCAACGCCGTGGCGCCGGGGGTCATCTCTACGCCTCGCATGCGACAACGCCCGGACTATCAGGAGTTGACCGAGCGCGCCAAATCCAATACGCCGGTCGCCCGTCTGGGCGATCCGGCCGATGTGGCCGCAACCGTCGCTTTTCTGGCTTCCCGTCTGGCCGGGTTTACCACCGGCGAAACCGTCCATGTGACAGGGGGACGTTACGCATGAGCACGCCATTCGATCTGAACGAGCATTTGAGCCGCCGCCTTTATTTTGATGATATCGATGAGGGGCAGAGCTGGATCAGTCCGCGTCGCACCGTGACCGAAGCGGATGTGGTTCAGTTCGCGGGTCTCTCGGGTGATTTCAACGCCTTGCACACGGATGCAGTTTATGCGCAAGAGCATCCTTTTGGGCAGCGCGCTGCCCACGGCATGCTGACGTTGGCCATCGCCTCCGGGCTGACCACGCGCATGCCTGTTTATCGGCTGATGGATGGCGCCCGGTACGCGCTGGTCGAATTGCGATGCCAATGGCGCAAACCGGTGTTTATCGGCGATACGATTCATGTGGAGTTGCGCATCGGCAAAAAAACCGAATCGCTGAAGCGGCCGGGAACTGGCAGAGTCTTGATGCATCGCATTATCAAAAATCAGCATGGTGAGGTCGTGGCCGACACAGAATGGACGACGCATGATGACATGCAGGAAGGAGGGCGCATGAGCGCAGGAATATCACAGTTGAAAGTCGACCAATTGAAATCGAATACTGCTTTTGACAGCCTGGCCGGGCTGATAAAGCCTCGTTCCGTGATGATTGTCGGCGCATCCACTACCGCAGGCACGCTGGGTCACACCACAGTGCAGAATCTGATTGAACACTCGGATTTCGATGGAGACGTGTTCCTGGTGAACCCCCGAGGCGGACAGTGGCAGGACCTGCCCTTGTACAGATCAATCGACGACGTACCAGCACAGAAAATCGATGTGGCGCTGTTGCTGGTCCCGGCAGATTCGGCGCTTGCTACATTGGAGGCGTGTGCCGCTAAAGCGGTGCGCTATGCCATTGTGTTTACCGGCGGTTTTGCAGAACTGGGCGAAACGGGGCGTCAAGCCGAACAGCAGATGCTGGCGCTTGCCGCGCGTACCGGGATGCGGCTGTATGGTCCCAATTGCGCCGGCATGACCATATTGTCGCCACGTCTTGGGCTGACCTTTTCGACCGAATTCCGCAATGACGGTCGTAATAATAAACTCTCGCGTATCGGCCTTGTCACGCAAGGTGGCGGTCTTGGGCGATCATTGATGCAGGGTAATGAACGTGGGGTGTGTTTTTCCCGCTGGTTCTCGACCGGTAACGAGCTTGACCTGGATAATGCTGACTTTATCCAATGGCTGGCTCAGGATCCCGGGACGGATATCATCTGCACGGTCATCGAAGGCATCAAGGACGGAGAGCGCTTTGTCGCTGCCGCGCAGGCAGCCAGCCGGGCAGGCAAGCCGCTGATCGCCCTGAAAGTTGGTCGTTCTGATTTTGGCAAGAAGGCGGCGCAGTCGCATACGGCATCGCTGGCGGGCGATGATGTCGTTAATGATGCGGTGTTCTCCCAATATGGCGTCATCCGGGTCGATGATCTGGATGAAATGCTTGATGTAGCAAGCTTGCTTTCGCGCGTAGGAGTTCAGGGCTTGAAGCGTCTGTGTGTTTATTCATCTTCAGGCGGAGCCGGAGTACTGTCCGCAGACAAAGTGGGTGAAGCAGGATTAACCATGGCGTCTCTGGACGAATCGACAGTGGCGGAAATGGCAAAACACGCGCCATCATATGCCGCCTTGACTAATCCGGTTGATTTGACGACCAAGGCCCTGGTCGATCCACAGCTTGCCAGCAAATGCCTGTTGCCGCTTTTCAATGATCCTGGCGTGGATGCGGTGCTGTACCCGATCACCTCTAACTACGCTGCCAGCACGGAAGGCATGGTGCGCAATATGCTTGAGGTGGCAAGACAGGCAAGGAAAGCGTTCGTACCCGTCTGGATGAGCAGCCGTCGTGGCCAAGCTCATGATTTACTGGTCGCCGAAGGCTTTGCGCCCGTCTATAGCCTGCGCAATGCCATGCAGGCGCTCAAACGCATCAATTGGTATGCCGAATGGACAGAGCGTAACGACGGCCGGCGCGACGCACCGGCGGATTCGCATGAAAAAGCTTGCGCCGGGCCATTGCCGTGCAACGAGACCCAGGCCAAAGCGCTGATAATGCAATCCGGAGTACGTTCTCCGAAGGAGCTGCAAGTCCACACTGCCGACGAGGCGGCCATGCAGGCCAAAGCCATTGGTTTTCCGGTAGCGCTGAAAATTGTGGCCGATGGCGTGCTGCACAAAAGCGAAATTGGCGGCGTGCAATTGAACCTGTGGGATGAGGCGCAGGTGCGCCAGGCTTTTGAGCAGATTATGGCTGCAGCGTGTGCGCACAACGTACCAGACAACAATATTCGTGGAGTACTTGTTTCCGAGATGATCACCGATGGCGTTGAAATGCTGGTTGGCATTCACCGCGATGCGGTCTTCGGGCCGATTCTGAGCATTGGTGCGGGCGGCGTCTGGGTGGAAGTGGAGGCTGATGTGGCGCGCTGCCGTCTGCCGGCCGATCGTGCTCTGCTGGACGGTATCCTGGATTCTACGCGGGTAGCAAGACGTCTGGCCAGTCATCGCGGTCTGCCTGCGCGTGATCGATCAGCGCTGCTCGACGCCACGCAGCACCTTGTCGCGCTGTTTCTAAGCCTGGGAGACCGGGTACAGTCGCTTGAAGTCAATCCACTGGTGGTGTTGAACAACGGTCATGGAGTCGTCGCGCTGGATGCGGTGATTGAATAATACTTTGCCTGCCTGTAAATGTTTTCGTTTGATGCGCGGCATTCAGATGCGGGGACAAAATTGCTTAACGAGGGAGCTTTTCGATGTTTAACAGTCAAATTGGCGGCGGCGACGCCCATTCTATCTCGGTCCGTGGCCACGACCTGGTCAATGATCTTTTCAATCGTGATTTTATTGATGTGCTGGCGCTGGAACTGCTGGGGCAGTTTCCAACGCCTGAGCTCAAACGTATGCTCAACCTGTTTTTGGTCAGTGCGACGGACCACGGGCTGACCCCCAGCGCACTGTCGGCACGCCTGACTTTGCATGGTGCGCCCGAATCCATGCAAGGGGCGCTGGCCGCCGGGCTTCTGGGCGCCGGTTCACGCTTTCTGGGCGTGATTGAATATTCAGCACGATTTTTGCGCGATGCGCTACCGCAGCAAGACAGTTACACCGACGAGGAACTGCGGCATTTTGCACAGGAGTGTGTAAAAGCCAATAAGGCAGTCAAACGCAAGATTCCGGGCGTGGGGCATCCCATCCACGTAGACGGCGACCCCAGGTGCGAGAGGATGTTTGAGATCGCCAGGGACTGCGGCTTTTACGGCAACTATTCGCGTTTTGCCGTCGAGCTGGCCGCCGCCGCCGCGCGTCAGTCGGGGCGAAAAATTCCCCTGAACGCTACGGGTGCAAAAGGCGCGATTGTGCTGGATATGGGGTTGACACCGGAGTTGGGCAAGGCACTTACGATGATTGGGCGTTCAGTGGGACTTATGGCCCACATTATCGAGGAGCAGCAACATCCTATTGGGCAAAAGGTTTGGGACATGGCTTCTGGCGCATAGGACCGGAAGGTACAGGGTGCTGATCGCCCTGTACGGTGTCATTGTAAGAACTGCGCGGGCTTAGCTTTTCTTGACCCGCGGGCAGGCGCTGTCAGCCAGCGATACGAACGCTTCATCTCCAGGTATCGTGGAGAGTACTTTATAGTAGTCATAGGGTGCCTTTGATTCCTGCGGCGTTTTCACTTGCACCAGCGCCAGATCCATAATGACGCGCCCGTCTTCAGGCCGTACCCGCGCGTTCTTGATTAGCTTTGAGCTAATGGGCAAGTCACTCATTGCCTTGGCTACCTTGTCGCCATCGAACGTGGCTGCCGCCTTGACGGCGTTCAGATAGTGGTTCACGCTCACATAGGTTAATGCCTGCACAACCGACGGAGCGCGGTTAAAGCCACTTTTCTGCTGCCAGCGCTTGGCCCAGGCGCGTGTATCTTCATCGGTATCCCAATAAAAGGCCGTAGGAAATACCAAGCCTTTGGCCACATCCAACCCCATGCCATCTACATCGTTGATAAAAGTGAGAAAGGTGGCCAGTTTTTGTTTACCCGCTGTCAGGCCAAACTCCTGTGACTGCTTGGCCAGATTCACCAGATCGCCTCCTGCGCTGGCAAGGCCGATAATATCTGCACCGGACGATTGTGCTTGCAGCAAAAAGGAAGAAAAATCCAACGCCCCTAATGGGTGACGAACACTACCCAGAACCTTGCCGCCTTCCTGGCTGATAAATTGGCTGGCGTTTTTCTCCAGCGTTTTGCCAAAAATATAGTCGGTGGTGACGAAATACCATGATTTTGCGCCGGCCTGGACATTGCTGCGAACCACAGCCTTGGCCAGCGCATAGGTGTCGGGGGCCCATTGCGTGGTGGTCTCAGCGCATTGTGCGCCGGCGAAATCTGCAGCAAAGCCACCGCTGATTAGTGCAGTTTTATTCTTTTCCCGGGCAATCGCGGCCGCGGCCAGCCCGGTAGAACTGGCGCCGCCATCGACTACAGCAACCAGATTTTTGGTATCAAACCAACTGCGCACGAGTTGTCCGGCAACATCGACCTTATTTTGGGTATCGCCACCGATCACTTCAATCTTTTTGCCCAAAACTTCGCCGCCGAAATCCTCGACGGCCATCTTGGCGGCTACTTCGGAGCCCAGGCCGCCAAGATCGGCGTATATGCCGGAGCGGTCGTTTGATACGCCAATCCGCACAGTGGAATTGTCTGCTGCTGCGGCACTCATGACACATGTACTGAGCAGGGCTGTAAATAGAATGTTGAGTTTCACTGCAGTCTCCGTCACCAAGGTTGTTATATTTGAATCGGCCATTATTCCCGGTCGCTTACGTGAGTGTCAATCGGGGTTTTTCACGGCTATCAGGTGTGTTCAAATCATGGATCGGGTGTGTGGTATGGTCGACTCGGATCAGGCATTCCAGCTGACGCACTGTGTTATCCCGCATTGTGCCTTGATCGGAGTGGCTTTATTTGAACGGCGTCATGGTGCAGGATCGCTAATGCCTGCGCGCCGGTAGAAGCCCGGTCATGCGCAGGCGGGTCATATTGCCGATTGCTTATAACGTATGGACTAGTTAATAGTCACCCCCGTCAATTTCACTAACTCGTGCCATTTTTTTATTTCATTGTGTTGGTAATCTTGAAGGTCTTTGTCAGTTCCTCCGACAGGGGCCATGCCTATTTGCGCTGATATCTGTTTGATTTTTTCGCTTTTTAACACCTCGTTGGCCGTCTTGTTAATTGTGTCGATTATATTTTGCGGGGTTTCGCCAGGTGCAAACATGGCAAACCAGACAACCAATTGGTGTTTATCTAATCCATATTCCGCGATGGTCGGGGTGTCAGGCGAAAAAGCGGCCCGCTCAGCCGTTGTTACGGCGAGTGCTTTAACGGCACTGGCGGAAATTTGTGGTGCAGACGGCCCAACGTTTTCAAAAGCATAGGTAATTCTGCCGCTGATCAAGTCGGTCATCATGCTTCCTACATTACTGTATAGCACGGTCGCGACGTCGACGTCAGCCATTTGCTTTAAAAGCTCCACCCATACTCTGGCGGTGGTGTTGCTGGCGCCAAAGTTCAATTGCCCGGGATTTTGTCTGGCAAAGGCGATGAGCTCATGGACGTCTTTAGGCTGTGTGTCTTTATTGGCGATAAGAACCATGGGCAGTCTACCCATTAACGCGACGGGCGAAAAATCCTTGACAGGATCGTAAGTGAGGCTTTTGTACAGACTCGGATTGGCTGCCATGGGGCCATTTGTTCCCATCAAAAGTGTGTAGCCGTCAGGATTGCTACGTGCGACATAGGAGGCGCCAATGGCGCCGCCGGCCCCGGGTTTGTTGTCCACCGTCACACTCTGGCCCCATTTTTCACTTAATGCCTGGGCCATCGCGCGGGCCAGCGTATCCGTTGCAGAACCAGCACCAAAAGGAACAACAATATTGACCGGCTTGTCGGGGTAGGCGGCAAAGGCCGTGGTACAGCCCAGACCCATGGTTATGGCAAATGCCATATGTTTAAAAAAATTTGTCATGCGGTCACCTCTCTGGAATGATCAATTTGTTCAACACTTGGGCCTATATCCTGTACGGTAGCCCGTCTCATGGATCGACGATATTTTTCATCAAACCCGGCTCCCCGATGCATGGTGCAGCGGTTATCCCACATCACCAGATCGTGAGTACGCCATCGATGTCGATATAGGAACTGAGGTTGCGTAGCAAATGCGATGAGTTCATCCACCAACGCTTTGCTGTCTGTATCCGACATGTCTTCGATCTTGCTAATGTGCGAGGCAAGGTACAGCGAGTGCCGATCGGTATTTCGATGGTGGCGTACCAGCACTTGTGGCACGGGAGGTTGAAGCGTGCGCCAATGATCCGGGATGCCTTCCACATCAAACCCTGTCAGACCTCTTGAGTGAAAGTAGTCATGAATAGCCACAAGCGGCAGAAGGCGCTGCTGCATGCTTTCATCCAGCGCATCCCACGCAGCGCGCATATCGGCAAACTCCGTTGCGCCGCCCACCGGGGGGATTTCCTGGGCCGAAAGCAGCGATACGCTTGCCGGCGTTCGTTTAAAGGAGCTGTCGGTATGCCATAACTGATTGCTGATATTTATCAATCTCCTGATATCACCGTTGTCCAGAATGCGGCCTGTTTCATCAAGGTTCGAAATGTCAGATAGTTCGGTATGTCCAAGTCGGCGAGGCTTGTTGGTGCTATATATTGAAGCGCCGACAGAGACTTCGAGATCACCAAACAGTTTTGCGATACCCAGCTGTTCGGCCTCAGTCAGCGGCTGGTCGGGGAAAATCAAAACCGCGAATTCATCCAGATGCTTGCGTAATGCTTGCTGTTCTCCGATAGCCAAGGGTGTCGAAAGATCGATATTCGTTACTTCTGCCACAAATTGTGCACTTACAGGCGTCAGTTCCATTGCTCTGTTCCTCCTGATTTGATCAGAATTGTATTGACACGCTCATACAAAGCGATCTATTATTTCGATAGTAGAAATATATTTCGCATATGGAAATTATTATGCCAGAAAATAGCCATCTAACCACTTCGGGTTTACCCAAGGGGAGTGATCAGTTTGTAGAGGCCTTTGCTCGGGGATTGTCTGTCATCAAGGCGTTTGGGCCTAACCATCAATTTCTTACGCTCAGCGAGGTGGCGCAGCGTACCGGGCTGACAGCAGCAGGTGCGCGCAGGCTGCTTTACACCTTGATTACATTGGAATATGCACGTGTTGATAATCGCAAATTCAGCCTGACGCCTGCCGTGTTGGAGTTGGGCTATGCATACCTGGCAGCACTTCCGTTATGCGACCTGGCTCGGGTGGCGGTCGATGAGTACATGGAGAAAACAGGGGAAATTTGTACCGTATCAGTCATTGATCGCAACGAGATTGTGTATGTTGCGCGCGCTGAAATGCCAAGTCCGCTGTCCCGGCGTCTGGGCGTGGGGGAAAGGCTTCCCGCCCATGCGACCTCAAGTGGGCAGGTATTATTGGCCAGTATGGGAAGTGATAGTCTTGACGCATATCTGGCGCAGGCGCCGTTCGAGCGCTTTACCAAATTTACAATTATTGAAGCTACGCCGCTGAAGAAAGCGATCAATCATGCGGGCAAACAAGGATATGCCTTGGCGAATCAGCAGTTGGAGCTGGGCATTTGCGGTTTGGCCGTGCCGATCAGGGATGACAGGAACAAAATAGTGGCGGCGCTGACAACCAGTCTTAATCTGGCACGTCATGAGTATGAGTCGATACTGGAAAAATTTTTACCGATCATGCAGCAAACCGCAAAGAACATCAGCCGAGGACTTGGCCATCAATTGACTTAATGGCTGGCATGACTTGGGTCGATCGCCGATCGTGTTACGGAACAAGCCAGCGCCGCCGAAAGGCTTGACTGACTTATCCACGATCTTCCCAGGTGTATCTATTGGTTTTATATGGCGGTTGCGGGATTATTTAATTTGCAAGTTTAATTTCTGCATCACGGATGAGTTTCCCCCAGGAGTCATGCTCGGATCGGGCGAAGCTGTCCAATTGCTGCTGACTCATTGGCATGGGCTGGATCCCAATTTCAGAGAATTTTTTCTGGATTGTGTCTGAAGTAAGTGCATCATTGAGCGCTTTGTTCAGAATGTCCAGTTTGTTCTTTGGTAGGCCTTTCGGTCCCACAAGGCTTTGCCAGGCGTAGGCTTCGAAACCTTTGATGCCTGCTTCATCAAAGGTGGGCACGTCGGGCAAGATGTCCAGTCGCTCTGGTGTCGCGACGGCCAGCACTTTCATTTTCTTTGCCTGAATCATGGAAATGGAGGGGGGCAAATCGACGAATATTGAATTGACCTGACCACTGACAAGATCCTGCACTGCCGGTGCTGAGCCTTTGTATGGTACATGTAACAGATTCAGTTTCTGCTTGTGGTTGAATAATTCAAGTGCCATATGTAAGGGTGAGCCATGGCCCGACGAAGCTGATGTGATCTTACCCGGTTCCTTGTTTACCATGTCTACGAACTGAGACAGGTTATTGGCTGGAAAAGAATTGTTTACCGCCAGAACAATAGGCATTTTTCCAAGACCTCCGATAAAAGAAAAGTCTTTCATCGCGTCATAGGTAAGCGATTTATATAAAGCAGGATTGAACGCCAGTGTTCCGGAATCAACCGTGCCAATGGTATAGCCATCTGGCGTAGCACGAGCAATTGCTGTGGCGCCAATAATGCTTGCTGCACCGGGTTTATTGTCAATCACGATTGTTTGTTTCAGGGCTTTACCCATTTCCGTGGCCAAGTGTCGTGCCATGACGTCTGTTGTGCCGCCTGCGCTGTACGGTACGATCCAGCGGATTGGCTTATTGGGAAAGGTTTCGGCCTGGGATTGAGCGGAAAACAGCAGCGTAAAGCCTATTGCTACGGACTTGATTAATTGGATTTTTTTCATCTTGGTCTCCTTTTTTAACGAGGTAATTATTTGACTTGCTCAGTTGTTTCCAGTTTGTAGGCAAGAGATAAAAACAGAATTTGTGCCAAACACGTAGTTGCCGTCAGCGTTCTGAAGGATAGGGTCTGGTTATCTGTAGAACACAGCAGAAGATTTGTGAAATGACTGATGGGAGATAAGGCACTGTCGCTGATAAGTACGATTTTTGCACCTGAGTCTTTTGCGTGACGAAGACAATTTTGGGTTTCTCCTGCATATGGTGCAAAGCTGATGGCAAGTAATACATCCTCGCTATTCATCGTCCGCATGTATTGTTCCGGAACTCCGCCAAGCCCGTTGAGAAAAACGACTTCCCGTTCAAGATTCTGTAATGCATAGACCAGATAGGAAGCGATAGGCAGCGATCGTCCCATGCCTGCAATATAGATTTTTCGTGCCTGAGCAAGCGCTGTAGCAGAGTCGTTCAGTATGGTCTGATCCAGACTACCCTGCAGATCCTCCAGGCTTTTTATTCCGCTGGAGACCAGTTTGTCGGTCAATGTCAGGGAATCATGGGCGTTGTCATCGGAAAGTTCCTTGCGGATGCGTTCCCGATATTGTTGATGCTTGGGAATAACGGTGAGCAATTGGTCCGTAAAAACAGACTGCATGTCACTATAGCCCTTGAAACCAAAACGCTGGGCGAAACGAACGACAGCCGAGGATTGCACAGCACAGGCCTGGGCAATGTCCTGTACCCGCAATACAGGAATTTCATCCTGATGGCTTTCGACAAAGGTGGCAATCACCTTGAGTTGCTTTGGCAAATCGTTGTACTGACTGACCAACGCGTTCAAAAATTTTTCCGCAGTCATTGAGAGTTTATGTAGTGTGGTTAGGTTGTATTGTAATGCAATTGGAATAATAATTCTATTAATTTAAAAAATAGAAATATTGTTGCATTTTTCGCCAGATGTCGCTAAAGTGGCGCTTCAGCTTCCATTGGCAGGTTTAAAGAAAAATGACCGTAAACAAGCATCTTCGTTTTCAGGAAAATAGAGATTTTGACGTGATCTGTCTGGGACGGCTAGCCGTAGATTTATATGCGGAACAAATCGGTGCCAAACTTGAGGATGTTCATTCATTTGCCAAGTACCTCGGAGGTTCTTCAGGCAATATCGCATTTGGAACAGCCCGTTTAGGCTTAAAGTCATCCATGCTGACCAGAGTGGGTGACGATCATATGGGCCGATTCCTGACACAAACACTGGAAAATGAAGGATGCGACACCAGTCACGTGCGCGTCGATCCACACAGGTTGACTGCTTTGGTGCTGTTGGGCATTAAAGACAGGGACACGTTCCCTTTGGTTTTTTATCGTGAAAATTGTGCAGACATGGCCGTTTCAGAAGCAGATTTTTCGGAAAGTTATATTGCGTCTTCAAGATCACTGCTCATTACCGGAACCCATTTATCCAATCCAGATGTATTGCGTACCAGTCAGATAGCGCTGAAGTATGCTCGAAAGCATGATGTTAAAACGGTACTCGATATCGATTATCGTCCCGTATTATGGGGTCTGACGGGCCAAGCAGATGGGGAAACCCGGTATATCGCAAGTGAAGCCGTATCGGCAAAACTGCAGCAAGTGCTGGGTGAATTTGATTTGATCGTTGGCACAGAAGAAGAAATCCAGATTGCCGGTGGTGCCTCTGATATCGTTGACGCACTCAAGGCTATTCGCCGGGTGACCGCAGCGACTATTGTGCTTAAAAGGGGGGCTGATGGTTGCAATGTTTTTGAACATGAAATACCAGATCAATTCCCACCTGTTTATCCGACATTCAAAGTGGAAGTATTTAATGTGCTGGGGGCAGGTGATGCCTTCATGTCAGGATTGCTCAAGGGATGGATTGATGGGGACAACTGGGAACAAACATGTCGTCTGGCCAATGCTTGTGGTGCACTCGTTGTATCCAGACATGGATGCGCACCGGCGATGCCAACGCTTGCTGAACTGGATTACTTTTTTTCGCGAGACAGGAGCAGGGAAAACCTGGAAAAAGACGAACTGTTGCACAGATTGCATCGAGTCTCCCGCAAGCGTAAGGAACTGAAGAATATTTTTGTTTTTGCATTTGATCATCGCAGCCAACTGATTGAGTTGGCCGACCAAGTCGGTGTTGATCAGAAGAAAATATCAGCATTGAAATCGCTGTTTGTTCAAGCCGTCAGTGAGTCTGAACAGAAATACCGCCACTGTCTCGGGCCAAATGATGCAATAGGTATTCTCGCTGACGAGCGATTAGGACAGGATGCGCTTAATGAAGCGACTGGACGCGGCTGGTGGATCGGACGGCCAGTAGAGTTGCCGGGGTCCATGCCTATCGAGTTCGAATACGGACGTAGCGTCGGCTCGAATCTAAGCCACTGGCCGAACGAGCATATTGTCAAATGCCTTGTTTATTACGACGTCGATCAACCGACATCGATGAGAGATGAGCAGGAAGCACAGATGCTGTCGCTCTATCAGGCTACGCAGAGCAGTGGTCATGACTTGCTGCTGGAAATCATTCCGCCAAAAGATGAGACCAAAAGCCGGGATGAGCAAATTATCCGTGCCATCGATCGCTTATACGAAATTGGTATTCTGCCAGACTGGTGGAAAATTGAAGCCCTGTCTTCGGGTGGTTGGCAAATGCTGGACGAGCTCGTTAAGAGGACAGATCCGTTTTGCAAGGGTGTTGTTCTGCTTGGACTGGCAGCGCCGCTGGCAACGATTGCGAAGAGTTTTGATGTGGCAGCCAAATGGTCTTTGTGCAAGGGCTTCACTGTGGGGCGATCGATCTTTCATGAACCTAGCAAAGCCTGGCTGGAAGAATCAATCAACGATGACCAGTTAAAAGATTTGGTACGGGAAAATTTCGAATTTCTGTTTGAGGCCTGGCTTGCTGCCAGATCGGGACAAGAAGGGGAACGTTAATGACATTGAAAGTGAAAGCAAGTATTGATACCCTGGTGGCGGATGTGCCAATGGGCGCGAGCGGACTGACTTATGTCGGCTTTCAGGCGTATCGGTTCGATGAGCCGCAAACCAGGGTATTTCGCAGTGAGGCCAATGAACTGTGTCTCGTTATTCTCAGTGGTAAGGCGTCGCTGCAGGTCAAAGGGCCGGATGGCACTTATCAATGGGACGATTTGGGTGACCGTATTTCGGTTTTCGAGGAAAAGTCCCCTTATGCCGCATACATTGCTCCGTATTCAGAAGTGCTGGTAACAGCACAGCGTGGTTGTGAGCTGGGGGTTGCGACGGCTCCTGGAAACAATGGGCAATATCCTTCCCGGCTGATTCGGCCAGAAAGCATGAAAAGGTCTAGTCGTGGGCAAGGAAGTAATACACGGCATGTATGCGATATCCTTCCTGAAACCGAACCGGCTCATAGCCTGTTGGTTGTCGAAGTCATCACGCCACCGGGAAATTCTTCAAGCTATCCGCCTCACAAGCATGACCGTGATGCCATTCCGAAAGAAAGCGCATTGGAAGAAACGTATTACCACAGACTGAACCCACCCCAGGGTTTCGCATTCCAGCGGGTATATACGGACAATCGTGATATTGATGAGGCGATCTGTGTTGAGAACCATGATGTCGTCAAGGTTCCCAAAGGCTATCATCCTGTAGTAGTACCGCATGGTTATACATCATATTATTTGAATGTAATGGCCGGACCTAAAAGAGTGTGGCATTTTCATAATGATCCTGAACATGAATGGATGCTAAAGGGTTGAGCCATAAAATCGTTCAGAAAATTCCCGATCTTTCTCAACGAAATGGCCATGTTGTCGATTTATATGGCGCGTTGCCGGTTTCGCATACATTCGAAGTCGTGCCGGGTTTAGGGCATGAGGGCCCGCGTATCTTGCGCTCGCCGGCCGGGTTGCGTTGGATTTTCGATGTACGCAAGGCGGCGCGTTAACCGGGCGTCAGACGCGCGCCTGTTTAATCCGGTCTGAACGAGATGCCTGCCAGGTCCAGCACGGTGTCAGTCAGTGGCGGATCCGGCAGGTGGATCGCGCCGCCTTCAAGCCAAAGGGCATGCTTCAGCGGGCTGGCCGTCAGGCCGAGATAGAAGGTCTGTTCGGCAGGAAAAGCATCGAGTCCGACGGGGCAACTGGCGGCCCATTGCAGATTGATCAGGGTGCCAAGCGCACTTTCTGCATAAATGCCGACTGTGGTTTTTGCACCGTGTTGGGCAGCCCGCTGGCGGATGCGCTGTGCTTCACCCATGCCGATTCGCCCAGGCTTGGTGCTCAGCGCCAGGGCGCCTGCCTGTAAAAAACGTTCCGCATCCTGTTCAGTGGTACAGGCGCGATCAATCAAAATCGGCAGTGGCGACTGCCGTTGCAACGATTCAAATAATGATAACGATTCGAGCGGGCAGGGGTCCTCGACGTATTGAACGCCGCAAGCAGCTAATTGTTCCAGATAGTGCGGCGTTTCGGCGGGCGTGTATTGGCTGTTGGCATCCACCACATACCGGCAGTGGGCTGGCAGGGCGTCGTGTAAGGCGCGAAGCACCGCGAGGTCGGTCTTAACACCTTGTCCGCCCTTGACTTTAAAACTGCAGAGGCCATGGCGCGTGTATTGCTCCAGGGCTTGCGCCACCATTCGCGCGGGGGATTGCCGGGTCAGTGTCCAGGCAACGTCAATCTTGGATTGTCCCTGCGTAAAGCGCCAGCATGGCTGTTGATGGGCCGCCGCGCGCAGCAGCAGGGCGGCGGTTTCGATCATGCCCTTGGCGAGCCGGTTTTCGGGAATGGGCGCAAGCGACCGGGCCACGGCCTGAGCGTCACTCAAGTCGGTGCCGGCCAATTGCGGTATCAGTATGTCATCAAAGGCGGCCTGCAGCATGGCGGGCGATACCCCAGACCAGGTCGCCTTGAGTGTGCCTTCGGCATAGCCGGCCTGTCCCTGTTCGTTGCGCAATGTTAGCAAGGCGTACACGCCTTCATTTTCGACCGCGTTGGCCCAACGGATGGTGTGAACGTACGGGATACGGTAAAAGCGCAGCGACCAATCGGCTAACTTCATCAGTTGGTCCTGATTTGGGCGGATTTGACAAGTTTTCCCCAAACCTGCATTTCCTGCTCGACATGGGTCTTGAAGGCATCCCCGGTCGTGCCAAGCATTTCGACGCCTTCGGAAGTGAACGTGTCGGAAAATGTCTTGTTGCGAATGATTTTATTGAACGCGCTGTTCAGTTTTTGAACAATTGCTTTTGGCGTTCCGGCGGGCGCCAGATATCCCCACCAGCCTTGCGCATCATAGCCGGGCACGGTTTCTTGAACCGTGGACACTTCGGGCAGCGATGACATGCGGTTCTTGCCGGTGGTGGCGAGCGCCTTGACGCGCCCGGGCTTCAGGTAAGCCATCGAGCCGGGATAGGTGCCGAAGGTTACGTGAACCTGTCCGCTGGCAACATCGTTCAAGCCTTGTGCCAGGCCCTTGTATGGGATATGCATGATGTCGGTCCCCGTCAGCTCTTTGAGCATTTCACCCATCAGGTGCGCCGAGCTGCCATTACCGGTGGAGGCATAGACGTATTTACCTGGTTCCTCTTTTACAAGTGAAATAAATTCGGCCACGTTATTTGCCGGCAGTTTTGGCGTGGCGATCATCACATAGGAAGATGTGGCGGCCAGCGTGATGAACTCAAAACTCTTGAGCGGATCAAACGGGAGTTTCTTGACCAATGAAGGAAGGATCGAGTGAGCTGCTGCGGCTTGCAGCAATGTGTAGCCATCCGGATCGGCTCGCGCGACAAACTCGGTGCCAATCGCCGTGCCGGCGCCGGGCTTGTTTTCCACAATGACGGTCTGCTTGAGTTCCTCACCGAGGTATTGCGCCATGCGACGAGCCAGAATGTCATTGATCGCGCCTGGCGTATACGGCACGATGATGCGAATGGTGCGATTCGGGTAATTGTCGGCGGTTTGCGCCTGGGCTGAAAAAACCGCGCCGACGGTCAGGGCGAGCAAGGCGAATGGACGAATTTTTTTCATATTTTGTCTCCTCTTCAGAGGTTTTTGTGGTTCTTGTGAACCGTTTGGTTTGGTTTCAATAAGAAACTATATATTTTGAATTTAAAACCATATAGTTTCTTTTATCAACTATAATTCAGTTGCAATCAACTTTCAACTGGTATTTATATGGTTTCATAAAGAAACTATAGATAGATGTATAAAGAAACTAATAATTGGCAAGAATTCGATTTAAATCACAAGTGAATATTCATGAATGTTTCGACTTTCAATACATACCAGACCATCCATAAAACCGCGACGCGTTGTGAAGAAAACGATGGTCGGCCACAAGCAATCTCCATTGCCTATTGGGTGCGGGGAAAAGGGCCGCTTATTGTCATGTTGCCGTCGCTGGGACGGGACGTGGAAGACTTCGAGCCTGTTTCGGCGCTCCTGGCTGAGGCTGGCTATCGTGTCGCCTGCCCGAGCCCGCGGGGCATTGGAGCAAGCACTGGGCGCATGGATAAGCTGACACTGCATGATTTCGGTCGTGATGTCGTGTCGGTGATCGACGCCGAAGGCGGGGAGCCGGCCTTTGTTGCGGGACATGCTTTCGGCAATTGGACGGCCCGCATTGTCGCCGTTGACCGTCCGGATCTTGTCCGCGCGGTGATTATTCTGGCTGCCGGGCCGCGCGTGGTAGCGCAAGGACCAGGCGCTGGCCTGTCGCATTGCATGGATCAAAGCCTGGATGTATCTGTGCGACTGGACTGGATCAAAAAGGTGTTTTTTGCCGAAGCGAGCGATGCGTCCGTTTGGCTGGATGGATGGTATCCTGAAGCAGCCAATGCCCATCGCGCCGCCAAGGCGGCAACACCTATCGACAACTGGTGGGGAGCAGGCAATGCCAGGATCCTGGATGTCCGGGCGCTGGATGATGCCTTCGCGCCGCAAGAAGCTGGTTGGCAACTAAGCCAGGATCTGGGAACGCAACGGGTAACGACAGTAGCGATCGCCAATGCAGGTCACGCCTTGCTGCCGGAACAGCCGGTGGCCGTCGCAGAGGCGATTAAAGCGTATCTCAAGGATTTTCAGGATTGAATGTAGTCGTTGCAGAAAAATTCGCACTTACAACGCATTGCTCCCAAACAGTCGCGTCCTCTACTCCTTTGAGACAGCAGACCTGTGCTAGCCCACTCTCGCCTTGTGCGCTAATAGCCAGGTTTTGACGTCGGTTGTCGGGATGCCTTTTTGGGCGTTGTAGGTCGTGGCCTTGTCCCACCACATCCCGTCGCCGAGCGCGAATGCCACTCTATACCGAGCCATGACGTCCTCGGGACGCCGTGCAAGATCGATGCTGAGTTTTTCTTTTGTCAACAGGTCGCGCTTAAAAGTGCGCTCCGTAACTTCCTCCACGATTGTAGCTAGCTGGCTGTACGAAACTGTGTCGCTGGCTACAAAGACTACCTGGTTCATAATCCTGGGGTGCTCAAGCAGGATTTCGGTAGTTAGACGGCCAATATCGTCAGGCGTTGTTACGGTAACTTTTGTTTCCCAGCTACCCAAACCGCGTACGATGCCTCTTTCAAAATCAATTAGACCTGTTGTTGGTTCAAACAGGAAACTTGTGAACATGCCGGTTGAAACAATCACCCATTCGGTTTTCGATTGGGACCGTAGTATGTTCCTGACGTCGTATTGTTCATCGAACACTGGCTGGCCGCTGCCTTTGCCGATGACGTCATAGTCCACGCCAAACTGCCAGGGAAAATAGCGACGGACGCCGGCGGCAAGAACGGCTTCGGTCAGTTTGATTTGGGTGCCCGGCCCGGCGACGAATCCGGTGCAATTGATCACAGTATGAAATTGACCGAACACCTGGATGAGATCTTCAACGGCGCTGTTCATAAGATCGAATGGCAGCAAACGTGCACCCATGGCACGCAGTTCTCCGTACTTCTGTGCTTGTCCCTGTGTAGGGTGATCCAATGACTGCGGAGATACCAGCACGGCAAGCGGGCAGCCGGCATTTTTCTGGCGTGGGGCAAGATAGCGCAAGATAGCCATTCCCAGTTCTCCTGCGCCTAACACTAAAATATTGTCCATGTTGACGTTCTCAGGCAGCTCGTTCATAAGATAGATGTCCTTTATGGTTTAGGATGATTGTTGCAGTTTTCTTGCATAATATGCTGGCAGTGCATTCAGCATGAGGGAAGGGGTTGCGGCAAAGTAGTAATTCTGAGTATAGGTGGTGTGTGTTCGATTCGTAAGCCCCATTTAATTGCTTTCAAAATTGCAAAAAATGGGATAATGAAGCAACTTATAAGCTTAGCGGAGGACGCCGGTGGATAGAATTCGGGTCATGCAGATATTTTGTCGTGTTGTCGAATCTCACAGTTTTGCGGGTGCGGCAATGAGCCTGTCAATACCTCGTTCCACAGTAAGCAGGGCAATTCAAGACCTGGAAGCTTTTCTTGGCGTCAAACTATTGCAACGCACGACACGAACGCTCAGCCTCACACCCGATGGCAGTCTTTACTACGATCACTGTATTGCAACGCACGACACGAACGCTCAGCCTCACACCCGATGGCAGTCTTTACTACGATCACTGCATTGCAACGCACGACACGAACGCTCAGCCTCACACCCGATGGCAGTCTTTACTACGATCACTCTATTGCAACGCACGACACGAACGCTCAGCCTCACACCCGATGGCAGTCTTTACTACGATCACTGTATTGCAACGCACGACACGAACGCTCAGCCTCACACCCGATGGCAGTCTTTACTACGATCACTGCCAACATGTACTGAACGAGGTTCAGCGGATGGAAGCAAATTTATCGGGCAACGCACTCAAGCCTCGGGGTCGGTTACGAATTGGCATGACGTCGTCCTTTGCACGATTGGTTGTTTTACCCGCTATAAAGACGTTTCAGGCTAGCTATCCCGAGATTGATGTAGTACTGACACTTGGCGACCGGCCTGTAGAGTTGATACAGGAGGGAGTCGACTGTGTAGTACGGGCCGGCATACCAACGTTTTCGGCGTTGTTGGTGGCGCGCAAGATAGGTAGTTTCGAATGGCTGATTTGCGCCTCCCCTGACTATCTACAACAATACGGCGCACCGCGCTCACTGGAGGACCTGGCACATCACCAAGTGATCGAATTTCATTCAGGGCTCACGGGCAGGGCGCAGAATTGGCGCTTTGTCTTGAATGACGAGGAGCGCGAAGTCGGTGTAAAAGGATCTCTCGCTGTGAACGATACCGATGCCTACGTGACATGTGCTCTTGAGGGGCTTGGATTGATACGCATTGCCAGCTTTCTTGCAGTACAACACCTGCGTGCCGGCCGCCTGGCTCAGGTCCTTGAACAGTACAAGGCCCCGTCAGTTCCTCTGTCAGTCATTTATCCTCAAAACCGGCATTTGTCTTCGGCGGTGCGAGCTTTCGTCCATTGGGTTGGCGAACGCGTGCACAACGTGGCAGCAGACTGGGATTGGCGTCCCTGAGTCTTCCTAGGAAATTGGCATGATTATCCGCGCTATTTGACCGTCTCCACATACATGCCGTCCCTTTGCCTGGCCTTAGCGCAGTTCAAATCCCAGATTATTAAGCGCTTCAACCAGACGATGCCGTCCTGCCATCGCGTCCGGGCCGCGAACACGATTCAAGGAATGCAGATCCCAAGGGCCGCTGTTTTTCATGCCCTGCGTCGCGTAAAACTCTGCCATGGTTGCGTTATAGCTTTGCGTCGAGGCATTAAGGGCAGATGCATCATACTTCTCCTTATGAAGGACTGCAGCCTGAGCAAGGCGTGGTTTGATCGACGCGGGCCTGAGTACATCCGGATAGCCAATACACATGCCAAAGGTTGCGAACGCATAATCAGGTAAACCAAGCTCCTTGGCGACTTCCTCTGGATGATTGCGCATCCCACCGATATAGACGACCCCAAGACCCATGGATTCGGCCGCGAGTGCGGCATTCTGCGCGGCAAGCGCTGAATCGATAGTTGCAACCAGGAACGTTTCCAAATGATCAAGACTGGCATGAGGCACACCGCGCTTGAGGCCCAGGGATTTCAGTCGTGACAGATCGGCCACCCAGACAAGAAACAGCGGGCAGCGCCGAATGTGTTCCTGGTTTCCTGCCAGTTGGGCCAGCCGCTCCTTGCGCGCTGGATCCTGCACCGCCACCACACTCCATGTCTGCAAATTGGAGGAAGACGATGCAGATTGTGCAGCAGCAACAAGCAGTTCGAGCGTATTGGGTTTCAGCACTTCGTCGGTATATGCACGGACGGAGCGGTGGTTGAGTATGGTCTCGATCGTTGTGTTCAATTCTTCTGAGACGAACGATGCTTTCTGATAACGTGCATATACGAGGTCTTGCGGAGCACTGGAGCTTATGGAATGGTTCATGAATTTTTTACTCATAGATTTAACGTGATAGCTGGTTTTGGAATAGTAATTAATCAACCTTGATTCCAAGCTGACGGATCAATGGAGTCCACCTGTCCATCTCACTTCGTATGAAAGCGTCCAGCTCTTGAGGCGTGGAACTGACCAGTTCCATGGCTGAAAGTCGATCGCCCAACCCGGGAAGGGCCACAATCCGGCGAATTTCGGCATTCAGTTTCGCAACGATGTCAGGTGGTGTGCCCGCTGGCGCCAGCAGGCCAAGCCATTCTGTCGTAACCACATCTATCCCTTGTTCCTTGAATGTAGGAATATTGGGCATGGAAGGGTAACGTTTCTCGGAAGAAATACCCAGAGGCTTGACCTTCTTGCTTGTATATTGCTCCCACGCCTGGCCTACCGTCGCGAAGGTCATGGGTATATGACCTGCCATTGTGTCCATAAGAGCCGGGGTACCGCCTTTGTAGACAACATGTTGAATGTCTATGCCTGTATTCTGTTTCAGCAGTTCGGCGGTCAAATGCGTCATAGACCCGGTCCCGGCAGATCCGAAGCTGATGACATTCGGCTGGCGTTTGGCCAACGCAACCAGTTCGGTCAGATTATTGGCTTCAAATCCCGGATTGGCGTAGGCCACGATAGGCGTGCGAGCCATCAGACTGATGGGCTGAAAATCCTGTAGCGTGTCATAGGGCATCGTTGAGCGCATGGCCGGGTTGGTCGTGTGATTGCTGACCGAAATGATGAGCGTATAACCGTCTGCCGGCGATCGGGCCAGCGCGGTCGTTCCGATCAAGGTGGATGCGCCGGGTCGCAACTCAACCAGTACCGGTTGCCCCCAATGCTCCTGCATTTTCTGGCCGATCGCGCGTGCAAACGTGTCTACCGGCCCGCCCGCCGCAAAGGGTACGATGATCTTGATTGGCTTTTCCGGATACTTGTCAGCAGCCGAATTAGCGAATGAGGTACTGGCAATACACAAGCCGATTGTCGTGGCAACCGACAGCAAGCGCGTCCGTCGTCTAAGGTTTACCTTCATCTCCGTGTCCTTTGAAAGGTTGTTGTGTTTCGTGTCGCAAAAACCATTGCATCCGCTGTCTTTATTGATCGCATTATATCGGCCTACGTTTCTCAATATAACGCCTTAGTATTTCGATATTCGAAACACTGTTTTTCCCCTGCGCATTGTCGGGAGGCAGCATAATCCACCAGAGCGTTGATGCCATTGATGGAGAAATTTTATTTAAATACACGGATTGCACTTCGTTCATAAACCGAAGAATTATTATTCTTCCAATCTGCTCACTGTTGCATTCAATTAATAAAAAAAGATCCCGGATTGAAAAAAACCTATAATAATTATCACAATCGAAATAAATCGATTGTTAGAGGGGACTTCATATTGAGAACGCCAATATGAAGCAGGGCATCTGCGGTATACGTCGCGCAGAGAAGCGTCAACGCCTGGTATCCGGCCCATCTGGCCATAGCGATCAACAGGGCGTCTGTTCATAATGCATACCGGGTTTTACCTTGTAAACCAGTCTAGGCCATTAATTAAAAGGAATGAACTTGAATAATTTTGGAAAAATTATCGCCGGCTTCGCGGTCTGTTTCGCATCATCGACGGCGGTCGCGCAAGGCGCAAGTACCGAAAAAGTGGATGTGGTTATTGAAAACGGATTTGTGTTCGATGGTACTGGCGCACCGTGGGTTAAGGCAGACGTGGCCATCACGGGCGATCGCATCCAGGCGGTCGGCAATCTGCGGAATGTGAGTGCAGCCCGGCGGATCGACGCTACCGGCCTTTATGTGTCGCCGGGTTTCATCGATCCTCATACTCATGCCGGCGATGGTCTGGTAAAAAGTGATTTGGCTGGCGCGGAACCGCTTTTGGTCCAGGGGCTGACAACCGTCATGATCAATCCTGACGGCGGTAGCGCGCAAGAGGTCGATCCCGTTGACATTGCAGGTCAGCGTGAAGTGCTTCTCGGGCATGGCGTGGGGATCAATGTGATTCAACTTGTGCCGCACGGGATGGTTCGGCGTGCGGTAATGGGTGACGTGGATAAGCACGCAAGTGCGGAACAGCTGGATAAAATGCGCGATTTGGTTCGCAAGGGGATGCAGGACGGGGCTTTCGGGATGTCCAGCGGACTTTTTTATGTGCCGGGATCGTTTGCTGATATTTCCGAGGTCGTGGAACTTGGTAAGGTGGTTGGGGAGTATGGCGGTGTCTATACCAGTCATATCCGGGATGAAAGCGACTATTCGATCGGACTGATTCCGTCTGTCGACGAGGTCATCAAGGTCGCCCGGGAAGCCAAGATTCCCGGGATCGTGACCCATGTCAAAGCATTGGGACCCAGAGTTTGGGGCTTCTCCGAGGCGATCACGCAACGGATCGAACAGGCTCGTGCGCAAGGCGTGGAGATGTGGGTCGATCAGTATCCCTACGATGCTTCCAGTACAAGCCTTTCGGCCGCACTCATTCCCCGCTGGGCAATGGCAGGCGGGACGTCGAAAATGCTGGAAAACGTCAAGGACGCCAAGGTTCTGGAAAAAATACGGCCGGAAATCGAGAACAACCTGGCCCGTCGCGGTGGTGCGGACCACATTCAGCTAACCACTTTCGGTCCGGATACTTCTTTGGAAGGGCGGAAATTAAGCGACATCGCTGACAAACGCGGCAAACATGCCATCGATGCCACGATCGAACTACTGAATGAAGCAAATGGAAAAATCAATATTGTTTCTTTCAATATGCTCGACAGCGATATTGAGTCATTTATGAACAAGCCTTGGCGCATGACATCGTCGGACGGCAGTCTGGTGGCCATGGGTAAGGGAGTGCCACACCCACGCGCCTATGGGGCATTTCCACGGATGATTGCCAAATATTCACGAGACGATAAGGTGGTTCCGCTGGCGACAGCCATTCACTCCATGACGGGACTTCCGGCCACTGTGCATCGTATGAAGGACCGAGGTTTTCTCTTCGAGAAGATGTATGCCGATATCGCTATTTTTGATCTTAAGGAAATCCAGGATACCGCGACATTCGACAAACCGCATCAACTGGCCAAGGGCATGAAGTATGTTTTTGTTAATGGACAGTTGGCGATTGATGATGGTAAGTACAATGACAACCGCAATGGACGGGTGCTGAATCGCAAAGGTGAGGATTTTGGCAGGAAGTAGGCGTACAGGCCTATTGCATTGAAACCTTCGCCTGTGCAAGTCACCAGCGCAGTTGCAAAAGTATCGACCAGCGAGAGTGCAGCGACTCTCGCTGGTCGACTTCAGGAACATCCAGGGTTTCGACGCTAAAGGTAAGTGCCAACCGAAGCAGGGTAAGGACTAACTGCAACTGCGGTGGTCAATATCCGGACGAACGCGGCGCTATAAAGCGCCGCACCTGATTTCATCAAACTCACATCACGGACGATGCCCGCCCCGGCGTCCGCGCAATAGCTGTCCCGGCAGGTCGCCCGTTGGCCTGCCGTTCTCGAATGTCGTTTGTCCATTGACAAGCGTTGCCACATAGCCATCTGCCCGTTGCACCAGACGTCTTCCGCCGGCGGGCAGGTCGTAGGCCATTTCCGGTCCGTACAGACGAATGGCGTCGGGATCGATAATATTGATATCCGCTTTATGCCCTTCGACCAGCAGGCCACGATCATGCAAGCCATAAACGCGGGCGGTGTCTGAGGTTTGCCGTTTGACAACCCATTCCAGCGGCAATTGCGGCCCTCGCTTGCGGTCTCGCGCCCAATAGCTCAGCATAAACGTGGGCATGCTGACGTCGCAGATATAGCCGCAATGCGCGCCGCCATCCGAGAGGCTGTTCACGGTATTTTCGTGCAGTAGCAACTGGTGCAGATGATCCAGATTTTCATAAGAGTAGTTGAAAGATGGGAAATACAGAATGGCTTTGCCGTCATTTTCGAGCATCATGTCATAAATGATCTCAAGGGCAGGATGACCGCTGCGAGCAGCGATGGCAGCGACGCTTTCCTCTGGCAATGGTTCATAGTCCGGATTATCGCCCAGCGGGTAAATCTTGGAGAATGTACTGAACAGGCGCTCAGCACGACGGTCACGCAAACCGGCCTGTTCATTCATGATTTTGCGTCGAATCTCCGGTTTGCGCAGTGCGGCGATCAACTGATCGGGCGGCAGATGTTGCATGGCCTGGAATGTCGGATGTGCGATGAAAGGGTGCAAGGTACTCTGCCATGAAAACAGGATACCTAATGGCCTGCCGCTAATGCCGCCCATCAGCGGGATTTTTTCGTCCCGGGCCTCATCCAGACTCTCTGCGATTCGCTTCCATACATCCGGAGCGCCGTCAGTCTGCTGCAAATTAAAAAGCACGGGCAAATTGTTATGACGTGCGAGCGCTTTCAGCCATGGCATTTCCTGCTCCATGGCGGGGTGATTTCCCGTCATCTGAAAAACGCCATAGCCCAGCTCGCCCATCATAGTACCCAGGGCCATCAGTTCGTCTTCCGTGGCAAAGGTGCCAGGTGGATACTTGCGTTCGTCATATTTGTGCAGGAACGTGCGTGCGGTGGAAAAACCAACGGCGCCGGCTTCGAGCGCTTCGCGCAAAATATCCCGCATGGCGATCAGATCTGCCGGCGATGCCTCATCATGGTGTATCGCCCGGTCTCCCATCGTATAAGTCCGAAGTGCAGAATGAGGCACCTGTGCACCGATATCCAGTGCCTTCGGACTTCTGTCGAGCGCATCCAGGTATTCCGGAAATGTTTCCCAGTCCCAGCGAATGCCCTCGGATAACACCGATCCCGGGATATCTTCGACTCCCTCCATGACCTTGATCAGCCAGTCACGGCGTTCGGCTTTCACAGGCGCAAAGCCGACGCCACAGTTGCCCATGATCGCGGTAGTCACACCATGCCAGGTGGAAGGGCTCAGATAAGGATCCCAGGTTGCCTGCCCATCATAATGGGTGTGAATATCAATCCATCCGGGCGTCACCAGACAGCCTTGTGCCTCAATGACGCGCGCTGCATTCGATCCTTTTCCGCCGACGTTTACGATTTTTCCATCGCGAATACTTAAATCGCCTGTGTATGTGGCAGCGCCGGTTCCGTCAACCAGGGTACCGCCACGGATCAAGATGTCATCCATATGTATTCTCCAATCATTCAATTTTGATACCGGCGCTACGAATTACTTCGCCCCATCGTTCATAATCCTTGCGCACGATGTCGGCATACGCTTTCGGGCCGGCACCACTGACTTCGTTTCCGTTGGACTCGATCATTTTTACGATCCCTGGCGACTGAAGAGCCTTGCGAAACACGGTTGCGATTTTTTCAGCGAGTTCCGGTTTCAGATTTCCCGGAGCGAATAGCCCTTGCCAGCCAACAATATCCAGGCCTGGCAAACCTTGCTCCCCGAGTGTGGGCAGGTCCGGTAGCACCGCCAAACGCTTATCGGTCGCCGGTCCAAGCAGCTTCACTTTTCCTGCCTTCCAGTTCTGGACTGCGGTGGATGTGCCGTCAAAATAGACATCTACTTCGCCTGCGAGCAAAGCGCGGCTTGCATCTGCCGTTCCTTTATAGGGTACGTGCACGATGTCTATTCCTGCTGCTTTTTTTAGAATTTCACCGTTCAGATGTGACGTTGACCCGATACTGTATGATCCGAAATTGAGCTTGCCCGGGTTTTTCCTGGCGTAGTCGAGCATTTCCTGCGTGGTGTCGAAAGGCGCATCTTTATTGGCTTCCAGCACTGTCGCAGAGCGAACGACCTGGATAACGGGCGTGAAATCCTTGAACGGGTCATACGGCAGTTTTTCGAACAAATGCGGGTTTTGGGTATGCGTGACAACAATGGTGTATAGCAGGGTATAGCCGTCGGATCGGGCGTTGGCCACTTGCTGGGCACCGATAAGCGTTCCTGCGCCGGCTTTGTTGTCAATGACCACTGGACTGCCGGTTTGTTCAGTGACTTTTTGTCCCAACATGCGGGCCAGGGCGTCAGAGCCCGAGCCTGCGGGAAAGGGTACGACAATTGTGATAGGTTTTTCCGCTACTGGCCAGTTGTCGGTATCTGCCGAGTGAACTGGCAAAGATACACAGGAAAGAACTGCGCTCGACAAAAATGCTGCCGAAAGCTTGAGCAGCGAGGAAATCTGCTTCTCCTTTTTCATTTATGTCTCCTTTTTTCATTATCGATATATAAATAAATTGAGGCGGCGATTTATTAGTAAGAGTAGCTTCCACCTCCAACTGCAACTTCTTTGCACTTTAGTCTTGCATGCGTTTAAAATCAAATGCATATTTACGCCGATCTCCATGAGAAAAACTCATAATGCTTAGTTTACGGGCTCTTAATCATTTTTCTGTCCTGGCATCCGAGAGCAGCTATTCTCGGGCTGCTGCACGATTGCACATTACACAGTCAGCGTTAAGTCGCAGCATTCAAATGCTGGAAAACGAAGTGGGGTTCAAGCTTTTGGACCGGTCACAAGCGGGAATTCTGTTGACCAAATCAGGAGAGTCGGTTCTGCTTCGTGCGCACCGAATTCTTGCAGAGGCCGCGGCGCTGGAACATGAAAATAACATGATCAAGGGGCTCGATTCCGGCGAGGTGTCATTTGGCGTTGGCG
Source organism: Advenella sp. FME57 (assembly GCF_014897675.1). Taxonomy (GTDB): domain Bacteria; phylum Pseudomonadota; class Gammaproteobacteria; order Burkholderiales; family Burkholderiaceae_B; genus Advenella. Next base: position 160,778 of record NZ_JABUXU010000008.1, read on the forward strand.
TGTTCCCCGCGGCGTGCTTTCTGTCGCCGCTGCTTACCCAACTGGCCCGCGATTACCCCGGGTTCAATGTGCAGGTCGAGATTGACAGCTGGAAGCGGTTGCATCAAATGCTGGATACCGACAGACTGGATTTCGTGGTGGCGATTACGCATAGCCTGCCCCCATCTGACGGTTTCACGGTTCGGCCTTTGCCGGCGCAACATGGGGGGCTGTTTGTTCGTGCCAATCATCCCTTGCTGGCGTTGAAGCGGTCAGCACTTAGAAACGCTTTAGCTGATTATCGTATTGCGGCCACCCATCTACCACCGCGCGCTCGGGCACAGTTGGCGGCAACCTACCGCATCGCCAATCCCGATGAACTGCCTATGGCCCTGCAGTGCAATAGTGTGGAAGCGTTGCGCAGCGTCGCCCTCAATAGCGATGTTGTCTTGTTTTGCATGCAGGAAGCAATTAGGCAGGAACTTAGATCAGGTCATTTGGTACAGTTGCCTCTTTCCTATACCACAAAATCGGCGCTTACCAGCGGCATTATTCATTCGACGCGACGCAGTTTGTCACCGGCCGCAACGTGTGTGATAGCGCTGATCGAAGAGCATATGGCGGCGTTGTAGCAAGGCTGCAGTAATCGTCGTTGTGGCCCTGGTTGTCCCCATTATTCTCAATTCGCGCTGACTGTAAGGCAAAATCGTTCTGGCTCTTTTTGATGTTATGTTATAACATAACGATTTTTCACTTCGACGTCGATATGAAGCCGGTGTTTTGGCTTTGACTCGATAGTGATATGAAAACCGGATTTGATATGAGTGATGGAAGGAAGCTAGCGGCCAGCTTGATTGCGCTGGTAGTCGGGAGCCCAGGAGCCCAAGCTCAGGCCCAGCTTATGGAAGATGGACGACAAAAAGAAACACAATCGGTTGTTTCAGCGTCGGGTAATGGTTATGTGAAGACTTTGCCAACTATTGTCGTCACTGCGACCGCCAATGAAAGAGTTACCGGCAATGTGCCTGCCAGTATGACGGTTGTCGGGGGCGACCAATTACGCCGGCGCCCTGTGAATGATCTGGCAGATGCGCTCAGAGGCGCTGTTGGAATTAGCCTGGAAGACGTGGGTCAGGGCCGCAGGGGCATTTCGATTCGGGGTATGAGCGGGGAGCATACCCTGATGCTGGTAGACGGACAGCGGATCAGCTCATCATCCTCTGCCATCGCGCACTCGGATATGGAACTGGGCTGGGTGCCGGCCGAGGCCATCGATCGGCTTGAAGTCGTGCGCGGGACAATGTCTTCGCTGTACGGTTCGGAAGCCCTTGGCGGCGTTGTGAACGTCATTACCCGTTCAGCTACCGACCATTGGATCGGCTCTTTGAGCAGCTATGCATTGGCCACTGATCATGGCCTGGGCGGTAATCAATATAAAAACGGATTTTACATTGCCGGGCCGCTGGTACCGGGCCGCCTGGGCCTGAGTGCCTGGGGTGAATTCAGGCGGCGCAATATGTTGCGCGATGCTTCCAACACGACATTGAGCGCTCTGGACCGCCAGCGCGCCGTGACCGGGCATCTTGGCCTGAGCTGGACGCCAGACGCACGTCAGCGCATCGACGTGTCGGTGGACGCGACCAACGAGGATCAGGCGGGTGTATATGGCGGGAGCCGCGATATCCCGTATCAATCAGAGAATGAAATACAACGTCGCCGTTATGCCTTCTCTCACACAGGGGAGTGGGACTGGGGGAGCACCCGGGCCAAGTTGTATCGCAGCACACTTGACCGGCAGATATGGCGCAGCGACGGCGGTCAGGCAAGTGGTCCCAATCGTTTCGTCGATACTGTCTTTGATACTCAAGCAAGTTTTCCGCTCAATTCCATTCATCGATTGACCATAGGCGGGCAGTTCAGGCGGGAAAGCCTGGAAGATCCAAATGTGAATCGCATCGGAAAAAAAGCGCAAAATCATTATGCGCTTTTCGTGCAGGACGAGATGACGCTTGCCGACCGCTGGGAACTGGTGCTGGGTAGTCGTTTTGACCGACACGAGCAGTTCGGGTGGGAGATCAGCCCTCGTGCGTATTTGCTTTTTCATCCTGTAGAAGGCCTGACCCTGAAGGCCGGAGTCGGACGCGGATTCAAGGCGCCAACGCTCAAGCAGTTGTCTGCCGAGTTCGAATCATGGGCAGCGATGGGCGGGCGGGGCGTTATCCGGGGTAATCCCGATTTGCAACCGGAAACCAATCTTTCCTATGAGCTGGGTGCGGCCTATGAGGCTGACACATGGTCGGCCGGCGCAACCTTTTTTCACAATAACGTACGCAACCTGATTGATACCGTCAGACAGCCGACCTGTTTTGCCCCCGGTCGCGTTTGTCTGGCATACGAAAATGTTGCCAGGGTTCGCCTGCAAGGTGTGGAATTAACGGGAGGTGCGGATCTTTCCGCGCGCTGGAGACTGGATGCCAATTATACCTACCTGGATGCTCGCGATCAGATCACAGGGGAACCGATGCCCGATCGTTCCCGGCATCGCGCCAATGCCACTTTGGCCTGGAAACCGCTGGCGTCCTTGTCTACACGTATGCAACTCGAGTATATCGGCGCGCAGTTTCGCTCAGACAAGGAAGGCAAACGTCCCGGCTATGCACTGTTGCATTGGTATATGGATTACGCCTTGAGCCGCAACGTCACTGTACAGGTTGGAGTGGAAAACCTGACCGATAAGCGCCTGGCCAATGATTATATTGGCCTGTACAGTCGGGCAGACGAGGGGCGGCGCTACTTTGTCGGAATGCGGGTGCAGTTCTGATGCGATTGTCTCGATTGATTTGGGGCATTTGCTCTTGCCTGATCATTGGCTTGGTTGGCGTGGCGCCTGTCTGCGTGTCTGCCGGTCCTGTGGTGCAAGTGCTGCACAATAGTTTTGTCTCGGTAGAAAAGTTTCGGCACTTGCAGACTATTGCTGGAAGGCACGGTCTGCAGCTGAAGCATTTCAATGTCGACACGGCGTCGCCACAGGCGCTAAGCGCAGCCGTCGCCAGTGGAGTATTCACCGTGCTGGACACCCCCAGGCCAGGTGACAGATCAATGGTCGAGCAGCGGCTGGCCCAGGCAGAGCAGCAACAAAAGCGTGGCGGCGCTCCTCGCCTGACCGTTGGTGGCGGCCGGCCAGCCTGGACAGGCCTGGAGTCTCCCGTAGGCAGCGCATTGGCCGGGCTCTATGCCGCGGGTGGGCAACCCAATTACGGACGTTTTTTCGCACTGGTCAGGTCAATTCATGAAGGCCTTGCGCCATCCCGTGACTTGCTGGCACCGCCTGAAAAGCTTCCTGCTACAGGCTTTTATCATCCGCAAGCTTCGCGGGTCTTCGACAATGTACATTCCTATCTGAATTGGCATGCATCTGCGTTTTCTCCCTCGGGGCCGAATTCCATTGGCCGGGTGGCATTTTTTATATCCAGGCACACGGTGACAGACTTCGTGACCGGCGAAGTGGATGAATTGATTCGTCGCAGTGAGACTGCCGGCTTGTTGCCTATCGTTTTCTGGGCCGATGCAGATGACCCGAAAGGATTGCAAGCGGCGCTGCAGAACGCTGCGGTGGATGTGTTGGTCAACTTGACTCATATGCGAGGCGGCGCCCAGCGCACGCGCGATTTCAAAGCGTTGAATGTTCCGGTAATCCAGACGCTGCGTTTTCGCGAAGGTGAGGCACTGGACTGGCCTGGCGCACCTAGCGGTGTCAATGCGCGTACTGCCGCTGTTTTCCTTGCCGGGCCGGAAGGATGGGGCGTCAGTGACCCGCAGGTGCTGTCTGCCGCGACAGCAGGGGTAGACAAGCTGCTGCCGCAACAAGCGCAGGCATTGATTGGTAAACTGCGAAGCCTGGTCACCTTGCGACATACTCCTGCTGCAGACAAGCGGCTCGCTTTGCTGTTCTGGAATTACCCGAAGGGTGAAAAAAACCTGGGTGCATCCAATCTAAATCTGCCTCGCAGTATTGTTTCTATTCAGGCCGCATTGGCGGGGCAAGGTTATGACATGGGCGAGCCCGTGAGCGAAAAAGAGGTCATCTACAAAGGTCAACGCATGCTGGGCGCCCTGTACGGTAGCGTATCGCTGGACGAACTAATGGCAGAAGATCTGGCTGCACTGTATCCGCTGTCTGCCTATGAAAACTGGCTCTCTGGTTTGCCGGATGAGCGGCAGAAACAACTGCGCCATCACGGCTTGCCTAGCGACCATCGCACGATACGAGAAATCAACGGTCAACGTCACTTCGTCATTCCAAGGTGGAAGATCGGACATCTGCTGGTCATGCCGCAGATGCCGCGCCATGCCGACGCGGCTAAGCACTACCATGACACCGCCAGCGTACCCGATCACCTCTATATGGCTGCTTATCTATATTTGCAGCAACAATACGCTGCCCATGCACTCATTCACCTGGGCACACATGGTTCCCAGGAATGGCTGCCTGGCAAGGATCGCGGGTTGGCTGCCAGCGATTATCCCTGGATGGCAGTGGGCAGCATGCCAGTGTTCTATCCCTATATTCAGGATAACGTTGGCGAAGCGATCCAGGCCAAGCGGCGCGGGCGGGCTGTGATTATCAGTCACCAGACGCCGCCCTTTGCGCCTGCCGGGCTATACGATCAACTGCGCGATCTGCACCACCTGATTCATGAATATCAGCAGCTTGACGAGGGAATGGTCCGTGAACGAGTGGCGTTGCGTATCCGGGAGGCGGCATTTGCGGCGAATCTGCATCGGGATCTCGGTTGGAATAATCTGCAAGCCGAACGTGATTTTCCCGGTTTTCTTCAGGCCGTACATAACCAGTTGCATGAACTGGCACGTACGGCAACGCCGCTGGGATTGCATACCTTTGGGCAGCCCGCAAGCGACGAGCACCGGGCCAGCACCATTGTGCAGCAGCTTGGAGAACCATTCTATGCGGCCCTGGGTATTGATAGGGAAGAGCTGTTTGTCGAAGATCACGAGCAGCTGAAAAATAATCCAGCCTATCTCGCCTTACATCAACTACTAAAGCCAACCAGTAGCAGTGTTCTGCCTGACCGTATTGCTGATTTTGCCGATCGTGCCAGGGCGAACGATCGGCGTTTACGCGACACGCAGGAAAATGATGCGTTAATTGCTGGACTGGCGGGCGGTTTTATTGAACCGGGCGCCGGTGGCGACCCCGTTCGCAACCCCGATGTAATGAGCGGCCGCAATTTATACGCCTTTGAGGCCGATAAAATTCCCGCGAGAGCAGCCTATGATTCAGCTGCGATGGCTTACGAACAGCTTGTTCAGGCATTCCGATCCGAACATGATGGGCAGTGGCCGCGCAAGCTTGCGTTTAGCCTATGGTCATCCGAGGCGATCCGCCACCTAGGGATCACTGAGGCTCAGATTCTGCATGCGCTTGGCCTGCGTCCGGTCTGGGATACGGCAGGACGGGTCACAGCGCTGGATATTATCCCTGCCAGGGAACTGGGTCGCCCACGAACGGACGTCGTGATTCAGGTTACTGGCGTGTATCGTGACCAATTCGACAGTTTCATGCGACTGCTTGACGACGCTCTGGCCCGCTTGGCCACACTGGAAGAACCTGATAATCCGATTGTGGCCAACAACCAACGGATTGCCGCTCTGTTGCGCCAGCAGGGCATGCCATCGGATCAGGCCGCCGCTGCAGCCCGATATCGTATTTTTGGTAACGCTCCCGGACAGTACGGTACGGGGGTGTCCGATCTGGCCCTACGATCTACCGAATGGAAAGATGATGGTGAACTGGCCCAGCGTTTTCTTGCGAGCAGCAGGCACGTATATGGCAGGGGGCAATGGGGTGCCAGCTTATCGAAAACGAATCTGCTGGCCGAACAACTGCGCGGTACGCAGGCGGCGATTATGTCTCGGTCTTCGAATCTTCATGGTGTGCTCTCAACAGACCATCCATTTGAGTTCCTGGGAGGTTTATCGGCGGCGGTACGACACATTGACGGTCAGGCTCCGCAATTGCTGATTTCCGATTTGCGTGACGGCCGGGTAAACACAACCGGATTGGCGCGTTTTCTAGGCAATGAGCTGCGCGCACGTTATTTAAATCCGCAATGGATTGAATCCATGCAGCAGGAAGGTTACGCCGGCACGCTGCAGGTGCTCAATGTTACTAATAACTTGTTTGGCTGGCAGGCCATGGATCCGGCGTCAGTGCGTGACGATCAATGGCAGGCCATGTTCGACACCTATGTGAACGACACGCGAGAACTGGGTACACGCGACTGGTTCGAGCAGCACAATCCTACGGCGCAGGCGCAGATACTCGAACGGATGGCCGAAGCCATGCGCAAGGGTTACTGGAATGCATCCGAGCAAACGCGGCGTGACCTGGTCCGGCGCTGGCAGCAACTGGCTGAGCAGTTCGACGTACACACCGGCGCCGAGGCGACGCGCCGCTACATTGCTGATGTTGCTCAGGGCTTTGGTTTGACTTCAGGCGCAGCGCCCGACATGGATGCAGGGCTTACCCAAGACCAATCGCCGGATAGTCAGGGATCGACTGAGCAGGAACTACAAGCTGTGCATGGGCAGATTCTGGAGCGTGTGGAGGTTCAAGCCGAACCTTCTCCGGAAACGCCACTGGTTTTACTCCTGCTGCTATTTGTAGCGGTGACGGGCGGCGTCCGACAGTGGTGGGCCGGCCGTCACACACACATCACACAGATTTGACCCGAGCTCATTCCCGTTTTTCCGATCAAGCCCTATAACCCGAGACAACCTTATGGATTTTTTTGCCGATATCGAACACGTGCTTTACGCAGTCTCCCGCGTTTTTCTTATGCCGGTACTGTTTCTCATTGTCTTGTCTCTGCTGTATGCGGTGGGGATGCTGGGGGCGTTTTTGGTTGAAGGCTGGCAAAGGCGCCGGCAGGCAAGCGCCGATAGGCTGCTGAAACAGGCCAGACACTATCTACAGCGCCAGGCAATATCTTCTGGTGATCTGGAACTCTATATCCTGAAACAGCTGGAATGGCTGCGAATTGTGTCGCGCACGGCACCGATGCTGGGCCTTATTGCCACCATGATTCCGATGGGGCCTGCATTGCTGGCGCTGGGCAATGGCGATGCGACGGAAGTCGGCAAAAATATGGTGGCCGCGTTCTCGGCTGTTATTCTCGCGCTGCTGGCTGCCAGCCTTTGTTTTTTCATCCTCACCATACGCCGCCGTTGGCTGCTGCAGGATTTGCATCGGGCTGAACGTACCCTGTTATTGCAAGAGGAGTCGGCGTAATGCGTTTCCTTGAAGACGACGACACCGACCCCATGCTGTCGGTCGTCAATCTTATTGACCTGTTTCTTGTCATCATTGGGCTGCTGATGATTGTGATCGCACAGAATCCGCTGGGTCCATTAGCCCGGGAGAACGTGGTGGTGGTAGAGAACCCGGGTCAAGCTGACATGCGCATTACGGTCAAAGAGGGCACGGAACTGACACGTTACGAATCCAGTGGCAAGGTTGGTGAAGGACAGGGGGCACGCGCGGGCGTGACCTATCGTTTAGATGACGGCCGGATGATATACGTGCCGGAAAGTGGGGCTAAAGAACTCATTCAGTAGCATCTGAACGGCCAAATCAGTTAGGGTATACCCCTATTTGCATACCTATGCAAGAAATTGAACATAGCACAACTTCAATTTTATTCACAGCTAACGCCTGAGACTACACCACTATGATCCACTATCTGAAACGAGGCCGCTCGGCCGAAGTCAAAACCGACGATGACGCCAAAGTGCGCGCCACAGTCGAAGAAATTATTCGCCGTATTGAGCAGGACGGTGATGAAGCTGTCCGTGAATACAGCCGTAAGTTCGACAACTGGGATCCGAGCGACTTTCGCTTGTCTCGTGACCAGATCACTGCAGCACGCAAGCAACTGTCTGCACGCGAAATCGAAGATATTGCGTTCGCCCAGAAACAGGTTCGCAATTTCGCGCAGATCCAGCGAGATTCCATGAAAGATGTGGAAGTGGAGACTTATCCGGGCGTCGTTTTAGGTCATAAGCACATCCCGATGAATGCGGTGGGCTGTTATATTCCCGGCGGCAAGTACCCGTTGCTGGCATCGGCCCACATGAGTGTGCTCACCGCAAAGGTGGCAGGCGTCAAGCGTATCGTTTCTACGGCGCCGCCGTATCAGGGCAAGCCGCATCCTGCCATTGTTACTGCGATGGACATGGCAGGCGCCGACGAAATTCTGGTGCTCGGCGGCGTGCAGGCCGTTGTTGCCATGGCCGTTGGTACACCCAGTGTTGCTCCTGTGGATATGCTAGTCGGTCCTGGCAACATGTTCGTTGCCGAGGCAAAGCGCCAGTTGTACGGTCGCGTAGGCATTGACCTTTTTGCGGGGCCTACCGAGACGCTGGTCATTGCCGATGACAGTGTGGACGGCCAGCTGTGCGCCGTCGATCTGCTGGGTCAGGCTGAACATGGCCCCACATCGCCCGCTGTATTGTTGACAACTAGCGAAAAGCTGGCCCGCGACACGATGGCCGAGATCGAGCGCCAACTGACGATATTGCCCACCGCAGCCATTGCCAAGAAAAGCTGGGAGGATTGTGGTGAAGTCATTGTCTGCGATACCGATGAAGAAATGCTTCGCGTTGCCGATGAGCTGGCTTTTGAACATGTGCAGGTCATGACGCACGATGTCGATTATTTCTTGAACAACATGACAAATTACGGGGCGCTGTTTTTGGGCCCGCGTACAAATGTGAGTTTTGGCGACAAGGTCATCGGCACCAACCATACGTTGCCGACCAACCGCAATGCACGCTATACGGGCGGGTTGTGGGTCGGTAAGTTTTTGAAGACCTGCACGTATCAACGCGTGCTCACTGATGCGGCCAGCGTCACCATGGGTGAATACTGTTCCCGATTATGCCATATGGAAAACTTCGCAGGTCACGGCGAACAGGCGAATATTCGGGTACGGCGTTATGGCAATCGTCCCGATTTGCCTTGGTATGAACCGGTAAAGGATCAGGCATGATCGAACTGCCCAAAAGCCCGAGTTTTCGGCTGGACGGCAAACGCGCACTGATAACAGGTGGCAGCAGCGGCATCGGGCTGGCTGCGGCCACCGCGTTAGGCCGCGCTGGCGCCCATGTAACACTGGCGGCGCGCCGGGCAGCCGAACTTGAAAGCGCGTGTACAGCCTTGCGTGACAGCCAAGTCTCGTGTGATTTCGTGGTATTGGACGTGACACGATCGGCAGATGTTGACGCTGCCGTTGCGGATGCATCGCCATACGACATTCTTGTTAACAACGCGGGGATGAACCGACCTGTGTCTCTGGTCGAACAGAGCGATAACGACATTGATGACGTATTTGACCTGAACGTAAAGGCGGCGTTCTATACCAGCCGGGCAGTGGCACGTAAACTGCTGGCGGCCAAGCGCTCCGGCTCCATTATCAACATTTCATCGCAGATGGGCCATGTAGGAAGTGCGCGACGGGTGTTGTATTGTGCGAGCAAGCATGCCATGGAAGGCATGACCAAAGCGCTGGCATGGGAATTGGGGGCAAATGGTATCCGGGTAAATTCGATCTGCCCCACCTTTATTGAAACGCCTATGACCGCAGCGATGTTTGACGAGCCTGGCTTTAAGCAGTGGGTTTGCGAGCGAATTGCGCTGGGCCGTCTGGGTCGGGTCGATGAGGTTATGGGGGCAGTGGTATTTCTGGCCAGCAGTGCGTCCAGCCTGATGACAGGCAGCGCCCTGATGCTGGATGGAGGATGGACCGCAGCATGAAGACCGCACCACGCGCGCAAGATGTGGCTGATCTGGCGCAAGTATCGCAATCGGCGGTCAGCCGCACGTTCACACCAGGGGCCAGCGTATCCGAAAGCACGCGTAACAAGGTGCTGGCAGCCGCGCAGCGCCTGGGCTACCGGCCAAATGCCCTGGCCCGCAGTCTGATCACGCGGCAAAGCCGCATCGTGGCACTGGTGATGAGCTATCTGGAGAACCAGTTTTATCCATTGGTCATTGAAAAGCTGTCCCAGAAGCTGCAAAAGCAGGGTTATCACGTACTGATGTTCATTGCAGATATTGACGAGGGCGCCGACGGGGTTTTGGCCGATATCCTACAATACCAGGTCGAGGGCATCGTCATGGCGTCAACTATGTTGTCACCGACATTGGCCAAAAGTTGCTCGGACTTGGGGGTGCCCGTCGTGCAGTTCAACCGCATCTCGGATTTGGGCGGACTGACACGCTACGCGACCAGTTCAGTGACGTCGGACAATGCGGCTGGCGGTCGGCTGGCTGCTGAACTGTTAGTGGCAAGGGGCTACAAACGAATCGCGTTTCTGGCAGGACTGGAGGATTCATCAACCAGCCTGGAACGTGAGCGTGGCTTTAAGCAGGCGCTGGCCAACTTGGGGACAGGCGTGTCTTATCGCGATACGGGCCACTACAGTTTTCACGGGGCTCAAGAGGCCATGCGACGTCTGTTTGCCCATGCCGATCGTCCTGATGCGGTGTTTGTCGCCAACGATCACATGGCTATCGCAGCCATGGACGTGTTGCGCCAGGAATTTTGCTTGCGCGTACCCGAAGACGTGGGTGTGATCGGTTTTGACGATGTTCCCCAGGCGTCCTGGGGGGCGTACCAACTGACCACCGTCTATCAGAGGGTAGAACCCATGGTAGACGCTACGGTTGAGCTTTTGCTCGAGCAGATGCGTGGTGAAGTGCGAGCGCGTGAGATCGTGGTTCCGTGTATGTTGGTGGAAAGAAAAACAGTCAGGCCCGCGACATAGCGGACAACTAATTAAATTTTAAGTCGCGGGTAATTTAGCCCGTGACCAGGAAAATGGAGATTGTAATATGAAAAAACGAAACCTGTTCTCAGGTGTATTATGCGCAGCCGCGCTGCTGGCTATCGGCCCAATCGCGCACGCGCAAAGCGCCACCAAATGGCCTGAAAAACCCGTGAGATACATCGTGCCTTTTTCACCGGGTGGCGTATCTGATGGGGTGGCGCGATTGCTGGCTGAGCAATTGTCCAAACAACTCGGACAGAGCATGATCATTGAGAACAAGCCCGGTGTATCCGGCATCCTGGGCACGCAAACCGTAGCGCGGTCTGCACCAGACGGCTACACGATCATGGGGGGCACAATTACCACGCACGCAGTCAATCCGTTTTTTGTGAAATCCTTAAGTTACGACCCCGTCAAGGACTTTACACCCGTCGCCCTTGTCGGAATGGTCAGCAACGCGTTGGTTGTGCGTGCAGATAGCCCCTACAATAGTGTGCAGGATGTGATCGATGCTGCGCGCAACAAACCTGGCGCATTAAACTACGGGACGGCCGGACCGGGTACGTCGCAACACCTTTCTGGTCAGTTATTCCAGTCCATCACCAAGACCTCATTGCAACAGATTTCTTACAAGGGCGGATCGCAGGCAATGGTGGATCTGATAGGTGGCCAGATCGATCTGATTTTCGAAACAGTGGCGGCGGCCCGGCCGATGATAGATTCCAAGCGCGTCAAAGTATTGGGTGTGACTTCGGCCACGGCACTGGCGGATCTGCCCGGCGTAAAACCACTAGCCGAGCTTGGCGTGCCCGGCTTTGAAATGCAGTCGTGGCAGGGTGTTTTTGCCCCTGCAGGCACGCCGCAAGCGATCGTTGACAAACTGGCACGTGAAGTCGCGATCGCAGTTAAGATGCCTGAATTTGGCGCAAAGCTGCGGCAGTTGGGTGTAGAGCCCGATGGTCGCGGCAGCAAGGAATTTGGGGCTTTTCAGACTGCTGAAGTTCAAAAGTGGCACAAGGTCGTCCAAGAGGCAGGCATAAAGGCCAACTGATAAGACAGAGAAAGGGAAACAGGTATGACAGAGTCTCATTATTCGCTGGACGGCCGATTGCCGGCGTTGCTGCGCGGACAGCAGCGTGTGCGCGGTTTATTTAACGGGCTGCCCAGCCCTGCAATCGTCGAGATGTGCGGTTACGCAGGATTTGATTTTATTATCATCGACAATGAACACGGCAGCGCCGATCTGGGCGTGACCGAGAATATGCTGCGGGCCGCACGCGCCAGCGGCATTATCCCGGTTGTGCGGTGTTTCGCTCACGACTTGCCACGTGTATTGGACATGGGGGCCAGTGCGGTGCAAATTCCCATGGTGGAGTCGGTCGAGCAGGCGCGGGAATTGGCCGCGCGCGTGTTTTATCCGCCCAAGGGCATACGAGGCAGTGCATTCAGTACACGAGCAGCAGGATACGGGGCGTTTAGCGGTGCTGGTCACACGCAGCGCAGTAACGAGGGCATCAGTCTGATCGTGATGTTAGAAACGCCCCAGGCGATCGCGCAGGCGTACGATATCGCAAGTGTAGAAGGCGTCGATGCCGTGTTTATCGGCCCGAATGATCTGGCGCATGCCATGGGGCATGGCAGCGACTGGAACGCGCCGCCAGTGCAGCAGGCAATCCGGCAAGGGCTGGCAGCCATAACGAGCGCCGGCAAGTGTCCGGGCATCATTGCGCTGACACCTGAAGATGAAGAGAAGTATGCAGCACTGGGTGCCAGGTATTTCGCCAATGTAAGTACTGCCTTGATAACCCGTGCGTTCAAACAGGCGGCCAGCAAGGGAGACGAAGCGGCACTACGCTATTGAGTCGCACGTTCCCGTTCTGCACACGAGCCAGTCGTATTATCCTAACTATACCGGGACTCATTAGACGGGCACGGCGAGTTTCTGACACCCGGACGTGTGTCGGCAGGCGTACGTAGTGTTGGTTCGGTGGTGTCAATATGCGCTGACTGAGCAACAGGGCACCGTCGCTCCGCTATAAGCATCGCGTGTGACAGCACCGCAGGTGTTCAATTGCATTGAATACCCCTTTAGCCGGGCTTTACCCCGCCGATCGGCGGTTCTGCGTCTAGCGCGTCGGCAAACTTTCGCATGGATTTGACGAACGCATCAAGCTCGTCTTTGCTCCAGTCCTTGAAGATCGCATTGGCCATGCGTTCTCGTGCAGTGTCGATGCTTATGATTGTCGCCAAAGCGGCTGCCATGCCGGTGAGATTTACTTCTTCCGATTACGCCACTCTGGTGGTGCCGCGTCGTTCGCAATGTCTGAAAGTCGTTTTTCGCCGAACAATTGTAGCAACATATTTTCTGCGGAAATCGATGTCTCTTTAATGTGTCGATTCACCGCCGCCTCTACGGGGCAAGAGGGTTTGTCATGCACCGGGCCGAACACAAATGGCGCGGTATATCCAATGGCATCGTAGACATCTCTCATCGTAAGTTCATTGAGATCACATGCGAGCGTCCAGCCACCGCCCGGACCACCGGTCGACTTTACATGGCCAGACTCACGAAGCACAGCCATGGTGCGTCGAACTACGACAGGGTTCGTTTGAAGCATTTGTGCAATCGTATCTGAGGTGGTTGAGCCCCCGCGAAGATGCATATGGATCAGAATGTGCAGAAGTCGAGCGAGTCTGGTATCGCGTTGCATGAGTCGAAGCCTGAATATTCGTAACTTTTTATGTTACGCTATTTGGACGTTTTTGTGTAAATTTAACCCTTTGCCAGAGCAACCATGAACACATATCGTCAAACATTTATTGCCGCTAACGGAATCCGTCTGCACGTCGCAGAACAGGGTGAAGGTCCCTTGGTTATTCTCTGTCACGGTTTTCCAGAGACATCGCATGCTTGGAGGCACCAACTGGCGGCATTAGCTGACGCGGGCTACCACGCAATCGCTCCAGATTTGCGGGGCTATGGAGCTAGTGAATGTCCATCAGCGATCGGACAATACACGTCCTTGGATATCGTGAGTGACCTTGTCGCGTTGATCGATGCCTTGGGAGAGCGCGATGCCGTGGTGGTGGGGAACGATTGGGGTGCAACCATTGCCTGGCAAGCGGCGTTGCTTCGACCAGACCGTTTTCGCGCTGTCGCTGCCCTCGGGGTGCCGATGATGGGTAGGGCGCCAATGGCACCGAGTCGACTCTTTCCGCAGACGGACCAGGTGTGGTTCTACACGCATTATTTCTCTGAGCCTGGGTTAGCCGAAAGCGAACTTGAGCGTAACGTTGGCGCAACATTGCGCAAAATCTATTTTTCCGCCTCCGGTGACATTGGTGTCCGTGACCACGATACGCCCAATCCCTTTGGGCTTATACCGCGAAATGGAGGAATTCTTGATTCTTTGAGTGATCCGCCCGTGATGCCCGCATGGCTTGCTTCCGGCGATCTGGAAAAATTTGTACAAGCATTCAGTATTTCTGGTTTTCGCGGGGGGTTGAACTACTATCGCAACCTTGACCGCAATTGGGAAGTGCAAGCTGCATTTGAGGGTTTGCTCGTTCAGGTTCCCGCCCTTTATCTTGTCGGCGAACGCGACACCGGTCTGGCAATCCCCGGCATGCAGCAAATCATTGACGCCATGCCCCAGCTTGTGCCAAACCTGCATGAATCTCGGTTGATTCCGGGAGCCGGGCATTGGTTACAGCAAGAGAGGCCGGATTGCGTTAACGCTGCTTTGATTAAGTTTCTTGGCCAGCTTTAATGAGCCAGGCGGATACTTGATGTCTCCGCAAGGAATGATGGCCAATGATTGTTGGCGCAATTCGACGACTGAGTATGTTTTCATATATTGATGCGGGGTTTTACATCTTTGCGACAATTTCCCCCACTTTTGCCAACACCGCCTTGTGTACTGTGCTGTTTACTTTGTCGTTTGTGTAATAGGCGGCTACTAATAGCGGCTCGCGTTGGGGCGGCGTGATAATGGCGATGTCATTGCTCGTATCGCTGGCCGCTCCTGTTTTGTCGCCGATACGCCAGTTTGCTGGCAGTCCGGCTTTTAATGCCTGGGAGCCGGTCTGGTTCATCTCAAACATGCGTACCAGTCGTGCGCGAGACTCTGAGGACAATGCTCCGCCCAGTAAAATTTTTTTCATATTCTCGAGCATTGATTCCGGCGTGGTGGTATCCTCGTCGCCTTGCTGGATACCATTAAGTGGCTCAATATGGTCCAGTCGTGTTTTGGTGTCGCCAAGGTTGCGAGCGTAAGCGGTTAGGGCGGCAGGACCGCCGAGTGTGTCAAGTAGTAGGTTGGCTGCGGTGTTGTCGCTCATGATCATTGTGGCTTCGCACAGTTCCAGTACGCTCATGCCTGGCTGTCCGACATTGAGACCGGCTACGGGAGCCCACTGAACAATCGCGGATTTGTCAAATGTGATTCGTTGCTCCAGCAATTCTTTACCGTTATCCACTCGCTTCAATACTGCTGCCGTCAACAGCAGCTTGAACGTGCTACAGATCAGGAAGCGCTCGTCGCTGCGATGAGCAACCCGAGTTCCATTCGCTGTGTCATGAATTGCTACGCCCAGTCTGCCACCGTAATCGCGTTCCAGCACAGTTAACAGCGCTGCCGTCTTTTCCTCGTTTTGTGCAAAAGAAAAAGCGGGTTGCAACAAATAAGCGGCGGTTCCGTACATCGCGCCAGCCAGTAAACGTCTTCTATTCATAAATGTATTTCAATTGTGAGGGGGAGAAAGTGGCAGAATAAATTTTGATGCTCGAGTGATCTTTTGATGACTGATAGGGTACTACACGATTGTATGGAACTAAACTTATGCATATCGTGCGTGTCTCTCATTTTTTGTCTCTCGGTTCCATTGAAGTCCACTCCATGTTTACTCGTCAGACTACCCAATGGCGTATTCAGATTAGGCAGCGGCAGCGACCCTTTCCCACTGGCCGTTCTTTGAATAACCCAGCCAGGTGACCGAGTCTGATCTCAAGAACCGCCCAGCGTCGCTTCTTCCAGGGCGTCGGCAAACTTTCGCATTGATTTGACGAACGCATCAAGTTCGTCTTTGCTCCAGTCTTTGAAGACCTCATCGGCCATGCGTTCCCGTGCAGCGTCGATGCGGTCTGTCATTGCCTTACCTTCTGCAGAGATGACCGCCTCGCGCACCCGCCGATCCAGGGAATTTGCCCGGCGCTTGACGAGTCCGAGACTTTCGAGCCTGGCAACCTGGCGGCTGATGGTGGTGTAGTCGCGTCCCGACCGGTCGGCCAGATCCACCACGCCGATCGGCCCCAGTCGTTCGACCATCACGAGTACCGAGAACAACGCCCGATCCAGCCGGATTCCGGCTTGTTCGATCATCTTTTCGTCGTTCCGTGGGCGGTTCAGCACACTGAGGATGCTGATCAATGATCCATGAACGGATTTCATTTGCTCTGATATATGTGTATCTTGCACATTTTTTCTAAATGACATAATATAACTCCTATTGAGTGCATATTACACATATTGGAGCGACCATGACAAGTCAATTGACTACAGATGTATTAATTTGCGGGGCAGGAACAGCAGGCCTGACATTGGCCATCGACCTTGCACGTCGCGGTGTATCGTTCCGGCTGATCGAAAAGGGGGCGACGCCGTTTGCCGGGTCACGCGGCAAAGGCATACAGCCCAGAACCCAAGAGGTGTTCGAGGATCTTGGTATTCTGGACAAAGTTGTGGCCCGTGGCGGCTACTATCCCCGGCAGCGCCTTCGTCGCGACGATGGCAGCTATGTTGAATCAGCGCTGTCAGTACCAGATGAAGCGTCGCCGGCCGAGCCCTATCAGCAACCGCTTATGCTCCCGCAGTTTCTGACCGAGCAAATCATGCGTGAGCGCTTAAATGAGCTTGGCTACCAGGTGCAGTTCGGTTGCGAGCTGCTCGGCTTCGAACAAGATGCCGATGGCGTCACGGCAAATCTTTCAGGACCAACGGGCCCGCAGACTGTTCGCGCTCGCTACCTCGTGGGCGCCGACGGCGGACGCAGCTTCGTGAGAAAAACACTTGGCATAGGCTTTCCGGGCAAGACGCTGGACGTGCGTGCGATTGTGGCCGACGTGACGCTTACTGGCCTGGATCGAGATGCCTGGCACCTCTTTAACGACGGCGATATGCAGCGGATGGTCGCCATATGCCCGCTGGCCGGCACCGATCTTTTCCAGATCCAGGCGCCGATCTTGCCTGATGAGCAGGCAGACCTGTCGGCTCAGGGGCTGAGCACATTGGTCGCCAGACGAACGGGGCGCGCGGATATCATCGTGCATGCCGTGTCCTGGGCGTCGGATTATCAGATGAGTGCACGGCTGGCAGAGCGCTATCGTGTGGACCGGGTATTTCTGGTCGGCGATGCTGCCCATGTACATCCGCCCACCGGCGGACAAGGGCTTAACACAAGTGTGCAGGATGCCTACAACCTGGGCTGGAAGCTGGCGGCCGCGCTGCGGGATGCGCCCGACGACCTTCTTGATAGCTACGAGGCAGAGCGCCGTCCGGTGGCAGAAACCGTGCTAGGCCTTTCGACGCGGCTACTCAAGGATCAGAAGCCAGGTGGAATGCGCCGCGGACGCGAGACACGTCAATTGGATATCGGTTACCTGGAGTCGCCGCTGGCAATCGAACTGCCGCAGCGCAAAAGGGGCATCCGGGCAGGGGGGCGTGCGCCCGACGCTCCGATTCGCGGCGCAGCAGGCCAGCCATCGCGACTGTTCCAGCTGTTTAAAGGCGGGCATTGGACGTTATTGGTCCAGGCAGAACGACAGCAGATGCCAGGATCAAGAGCGGGAATGCATGTTCACACGATCGGCCCGAAGGGCGACGTGATCGACGCCTGGGGACACATTCGCGATGCTTATGACCTGGGGCCAGGCGAGTGTGCGCTTATCCGTCCGGACGGATATGTGGGGGCGATTGTTGCTACAGACAGAATCGCTGAGCTCGACGTGTACCTGGAACGAATGGGAGTGGGCAACTTGCAGCAGCCACGCCATAGACGGCAATCTCTATTACAATTGCAATAGGAGCCATGAGTGACCATTGACGTTTTACCTAAAGAGGCTGCCGGTGACACGAGGTAGCTTGACTTGAGATTGTCATGTCAGTGAAATACGAGTCCAAGCACGTTTGTTAGTCGAGCAACTTCTTCGTCATCACGATAGACCCGCGTAACGCTTTCCAGTTGAGGGAAATTGTCCTCTGTTATTTCTACATTGAATCGTAAAACCGTATCGGCTCCAACTAGTTTTTCTGCAGACAGGCGAGTGTTTTGTACGTGAAAACGCACATTTTCACCAAATTTACTCTTCAATAATTCGCCGGTTACCTGAAACGCTGTTTGTGAAATAATGGCCACTGGCCAACACGGATACAGGGAAAAGTGTCCTGCACATTGCATTGGGGAGAGCGGCCCAGCGTCGGCATCAAGCCCAGCCTCGTGAAAATCCAAATTGTGAAGGGCAATTGAGTGTTGATAAGGAGAATCTGTCGGAGGAAGATGGTATTCGCTTACATAGTGCTTGAAGTTACGCTTAAACAACGCGGGTGAAAGAATGACATAATCACATATGAGTTCCGCTACCGCTTCGCTGCCCCAAGCCTGAGCCGATACCTGTAAAGTTCGCCTGTCGATATTTATCATTTGGGCGCTAGCATAATAAATATCATGACTTGATATTTCATTCATGGATTTGCGGGTGAAATGTGCTTTGGTAGCCAAGTAATATGCTTCCGGCCCATCGTGCAACGCGACTGCTGTACAGCTACCCAGGATAGCCAAATGTCGTCCTAACTCACCGGCGGTAACGGGCCCGGCCTCATACATCAAAGGCTGCTCTGCGGCAAAGTTACCCACCAGCGAATTTTCGTCTTGCCACAGCCGTTCAAAGGCAAAATATGGCCTTTGTATATTTATGCGTTGGGAAACCTCATTCACATCAAAATATTCACGCTGTTGCATTTTGTTCCTACGAGTTCAGGTTCATAAATTGCACACATCCATACGGAAGGCTTTACATAAATTACTATCAAGTATGGCGAGGAATTTTCACAATATCCGAGAGTGTGGTGTAGTTCCTAAAAATATTTCATTTGGCATATTTAAAATACCATACCAAAGCTAAATATTTCTTACTATTCGAACTCTTTTCCTTAAGTATCGTGTAAAAGCAACATATTTAAATGGGGTGTCGACGCTCCAAATCCACGCGTTGCTATGCGTTGTCTGCTACGCGAATCGTTGCGCGAGGCCCACGATATGCAAGATACGCCGCTGCGGCCAGGATCTGTATGCCAATGGCTGCGGCAAAGAATGCGCCTTGCACGCCACCTGGGTAATCATGAGTATTACTTTGCAGCAGGCCAAAGACGGCAGGTGCGAAAGCATAGGTTCCCTGGGCAATGGCTACAGTCAGGGCTACAACTCTGGGCACATCCTCAGGGGCAAAATCCGATTGTGCAACCAGCGGGGGAATAGAGGTGGCATTGCCAATACCGGAACCAAACAGCATGACGCCAAGGGTAAGAAGCCAGACATTGTCTGCGCCAAAAAGAAGCAACGTTGCCGTTCCAAACGCCTGAATCAAATAACCCCCAGCGGCAACGGTACGTCGGTTTCCAAGTTGTTGAACTGCCCGCGCGGCTATAGCGCGGCCACCAATGGCGCAAGCAGTTCCCAGCCCCATGAGCCATCCCATTTGCTGGGCCCCAACCACAGGGGAAAAAATATTGAATAGATGAGCCAGCAAACCGATCTGTGCAAACAGACCAATTGCCATACCCGCAGACAGTGTGATGAAGGCCCAATTGCGCCAAAGTGCGGGGCCTGGCAGCGTCTGGCCGCGACTGGGTTCGAGATGCCGGACTTGAGTTGTGCCAGAACCGTTACCATCTGGCACCTGCCCGGTGTTTTCTGGTGTTTTAGTGAAAACATAGCGGGCCAGCAGCAATACGATAATAATGACCATCACGCCCACGATGCTTGCAGCGCCGGCGAAACCCATCCCGCCAATCAATGCCACCCATAAGGGTGAGAAAATAACTCCTCCGACGCTGGCGCCGTTATAGGCTTTGCTTAAAGCAGCAGGACGATTCTTGTGATACCAGGCAGCAACAATCGTATTGACCGCGACAGCCCCCATCGTTACCCATCCGAGGCCGGTGAGCGTGGCCGCCAAAAACAGCTGCCACGGCTCCTGCACAGTGGACCAGCCAACGACGCCAATAGCGGTAAGGACGGCTCCGCATACCGTCGTTGCGGGTAAACCAGCCCTGGCATATAAACGAGGCAGATTGAGGATCACCAGTGTGCCGACAAGAAAATGCAAGGTGACTGCCAGTGAAATAAGACTCAAGGACCAGTTCGTACGCTGTGCCACTTCTGCTAGATAAATCGGCGGGCCGTAGAACCCGACACCCCAGCCCAAAATAGCCAGCAGGAAGGCAGCACGTATAACCCAAACACCAAAAAACGTCGACGTTTGTTTAGTCTGAGAAGCGCCCATGTAGATTGTCCTTGAGTGTGGAAAATACCGAGTTTGTGTTGAGAGAATACAAGTACATTATGGCGATGAAGGGCGCCAATTGCTACGGCGCAGACCGTACCATGGCATGGGATAACTTTGTTAAAATCATGATATGTTCCAGGAGTAGACCATGGTCAGTATTGCTTCCATTGCCCAAACAGCATCGTTGATTGGTGATCTTGCCCGCGCCAGCATGCTTGCTGCACTGATGGATGGGCGTGCTCTGACCGCAACCGAGCTGTCCCGTATTGCCGGTATTGCGCCGCAAACAGCAAGCGGGCACCTCACGCGGCTGGTCGAAGCTGGCCTGCTCGTCAGGGAACGCCAAGGCCGGCACCGTTATCACCGCCTGGCCTCGCCGGCGGTTGCTCACATGATCGAAAGCATTATGTCTCTGTCAGTTGATCCGGATACGCAAGGTGCCCGGGTGCGCTGTGTCGGCCCTGTGACTGGTCCGCGCGACAAGGCCCTGCGCTATGCGCGTACATGCTACGATCATCTGGCAGGCCAATTGGCGGTTGAAATGACTGACCACCTCATTGACTCTGGGTGCATTGAGCTATCAGGCGATGGTGGCTTATTGACCGATCAGGGCGACAGATTCCTGCGATCACTGGGGGTTGACCTGGATTCTGCTCGTCATCGTGCGTCAAGCCGCGGAACAGGGCGCATGTTCTGTCGTCCTTGTCTGGACTGGAGTGCAAGGCGCTTTCATATTGGGGGTGCGCTCGGGGCTGCAATATGTCAATGTTATCTGGACAAGGGTTGGATTCGGCGTGCTGCGGGCAGTCGCGCTGTTACAGTGACACCGCACGGTCAGCAAGCGATTCGGGAGGCATTTTCCCTGACGACAGTCGGCCTTTTCTAGAAAAATCAGACAACATAGTCGCAACAGGGCGTAAAGGCGCGGTGATCCGGTGTGTCGCTTCACTTTCTTTTTTGCTGGACGTTAGTATTCCTGAACAGATTTACGCGCCGATCAAGGTCGAGGACGAGATTAACGCACAACAAGGCCATCAAGAAACAGGCCAACGAGGTGAGTGGTACGTAACTTGGGCGAACTGTCCTGTTCCACAGCCAGGGAGATTGCAATTGCGACGTAGACTAAAGCCTTGCCGCTTATGACGGCAGGCGGTAGCGTAGTCCTGCCAGGATCGGTAGCGGGAAGCAAGGGGCTGCCCAGCCTGTCGATTTACAGCGCCACGAAGGCAGCGATTCGCTCACTGGCACGAACCTGGACCACTGACCTCAAAAACCGGGGTATTCGTGTTAACGCGGTTTCACCAGGCATGATCCTCACTCCGGCAATGGAGTCTTACATGCGAGACAACGCAGGCGCGCAAGAGGCATTGACGCAAATGATCCCGTTTGGGCGCCTCGGCCAGGCGCAGGACGTTGCCAAGGCGGTGCTGTTCCTGGCCTCAAGCGACAGTAGCTACGTTGCGGGCGAGGAGTTTTTCATCGATGGCGGCGTCAGGGCTGTCTGACCGTTGCCGGACGTTACGCAGGCCACAACCGCAGGCCATACCCGCAAGCCATACCGGTTGCTGATCCGCGCTGTTTGTCGGCAACGCGACTTTAATTTTTCAAGCGAAAGCTCGATACATAGTTGTCGCACATCGGCCGGGCCGTTTTTGCTGCCTTGATCGGATCATCGCACATGACGTTGAATACACTATCAGCTGTTTTCGATAGCCGCATGACAATTGCGCGTGATGAACCTTCGAAGGCCGCAAGCACCACCTCTTCAGGTCCTTCCTGTCTGACTTCAATGGCAGGCGCCGTCGCTTCCAGGTTGGCTGCTGTACGTGTAATAAAATCGCGCAAGTTCAGGTCTTTTTGTCTTGCGGTACGCACGGTCTCAATCGTGCCATACTTTTTTTTTATCCGTATAGCGTCCACGCCGATCCAGTACGCCCGCTTATTCTGAGTCGTGGTCGCTGTTTAATATGATCAGGCGGGATGGGGACTATTCACTGCCTCACGAAACTGTAAGCTGATTTAGACCGCTCTAGTTCAGTGTGCCAACGGCAATGATCGACATAGCGAACCCAATGAGCAAGACCATGGCGACCAGCGCAAACGGGAAGAGTGTCATATAGGCTCCCTTTTCCTGCCCTCGACCACCGGCAAGGCTTGCTGCAATGGACATTCTTATCGGGGAGAAGAAGCCGAGTGACGTACCTGATACGTGCTGAAGTGCAGCGACTGCAGGTACGCTCAATCCTGCTTGTACTGCCAATGCAACTTGAGGCGGCAGAAAGAGGCTGTTTGCAGGATTTCCGCTATTGGTCAGGACACCGAACATGCCGGAGAGTATTGGCGTGATCAAAATGGCTTCTTCACTGAGTGCGTTGAACGTGGCAGTGGCAAACTGGCCAGATATGCCTGACGCTGCCAGTACTTCGGCCATCATGGAAAATAAAAAAACAGTGAGGACGGCATGTTGACCAGTGAACCAGGCTGATTTGGCCTCTTTCTTAAGAAAATGAGTTTGCTTTCGAACGATCGCGGTCAACAGAGCGCCGCCGATCAGCCAAGTGCCGGCATGAAGAAGCGGAGACCAAGCGGGCAGGTTGTCAAATGGCGCTATGCGTCCCAGCGTGGTCAGGGTGTTTTTCAATACAGGTACCAGGCGCGTTACTGCGAGGCCGCCAATAAGAATGATATACGGCGATATTTTAAGTGCAATGCGCCAGGCCTCGTTCCTGGCAGGGCGAACATCAAGCAGGTACCTAATGACGATCAACGGCCCATAAGCGGCCAGCAGCGCGGTTTCGGGTCCCAAATACCTGGTGGCGACCAAAAGCAATACCATGCCCGTAGCCACCCACAACAATTCCCGAAAACCTTCCCACACTGACGACCCAATGCCCGCTTTGCGGGCAGTTTTCCAAAACAGGCTAAGCCAGACTAACATCAGAAGACTCACCGGTATGGCCACATACATGCTCAATTGGGTTGAAGGCAGATTTGCATAGGCCGCGGCCAGTAGGGTACCGCTGGCCATTGCACCCCAGGGAATAAGCGACTGGCTAAGCAGGGCGAAAATGATCAAGTGCAGCGGTGCGAAGCCCAAATGACGAAGGAGCATTATTGTGCCCAGCATTCCGACGCCGAATCCGGTGGCCGCTTCCGCGAAAGGTCCAATCAGAAAACAGGCAAAAAAGACAAGTCTGCGTTTCGCAATGGACGTCATTGCAACTGGTTTTGTTGTCGACCGCAATTGGGTTGCCCCGGCGTGCTGTCTGGCCTTGAAGCCGCTAGCAGCAACTTGCCAGAATAGCAATCCACCCAGGATGTAGGGGGCAATCACGACGCCTATCCAGAGTCCGCGTAGTAAGGCCTGCGTAAGCTGTGCCGCATCGAAGGGGCCGGGGCCATAGAAGATGGCCACTGGAATGGCGGTGCCCAGACCCAGTACTGAGGCGACCGTCGCATTTGCCCGGCCACTGACAATTGCAGCAAGTACGATTAGAGCTGGTAACGACCATATGAAATAGGTCATCTAGCCCTCATTTTTCATCAGATATGGTTTGCTGACAGGATATGCATCTGACATATCTTCTCCTCGTATGCTGCTTGAAATATACTATTCGGAATTAAAAATAGCTATTCTGGTTATGGAGCCCGACGAATGGCCTATTCGTGGCCCTGTGCTTGGCAAAACACGATACGCGTAAGGTGCGGAATAAATAGTGCGAAAAACAATAAAGAACATTGCGAACTTGTTAATTATCCCAATTGTGGCGCTGTTGCGTGTCGTAGTGGTCTCTTAAAATGCTAAAACAATTACTTTCAGCGCAATCGAAATAGCAATATGATAAAAACGATTTTTTCATAAAGGTGAAATTGTCTATAATTTTTAAAGCAGGGCAAGTTTGAGGCCAAGAAGGCTTTGTAAAATGCTTTATTTAAATGCACAAGCGCTAAGTGTAATCAACATCGACATCCAATTTGGAATAAACTTTCATAAGTAGTCTTCGTTATTGTGAGAATTCCAATTTTTATTGAACACATTTGATTTTCCTGCAGGGGACATACAATCAGTCTGGGATGCATCCAGGTAGATGAGGCGCCGCAGCAGGCCATTTTCTTTATATAACCATAAACATCTAGGCAGGGCGAAGCTATAAGCCCTTTCATTTGAGAAGACTTACTTTGATTAATCTCAAACTTTTAAGAAGACAGCACGGATACACGCTTGAGCAGATCGCTCAACGTACCGGGCTAACGCGAAGCTACCTTTCCAAGGTGGAGCGCGGTTTATCTACGCCTTCCATTGAGTCGGCACTGCGCATCGCGCAAGTACTTGGAGTGCAAGTAGATCGTCTTTTTGGTAACAATTCTGACGAGAAAACTATTACGATTACGAGATCAGAAAAAATAAAAGCTGACAATCTCAACGGGTCAATGGCTCTGGTTTCTGGCCTTACTTCAGGTCGCATTTTGAGGGCATTTGTGATACACCCCAGCAGCAAAGGCAGTCGTGGTAGGGTCATGAGCCACCATGAGGGGGAAGAGATCTTATACGTTTTGGAAGGTAAGATTGAACTGAACATAGCTCGCCGTAAAGAAGTGCTGTCAAAGGGAGATTGTGCTCATTTTGATTCCACATTTCCGCATAAATTAGTCTCGATAAGCGAGCGTCCTAGCATGGTCCTCGTAGTCATTGCATCGAGCGAAAATGACGCTGCAGGGTAGAAGAAAAATTTAATGTTTCTGCTCTTTCCAGCAGACTCGAAACTTTTTTACTTCTTAAGCGCTTACCGCGCTGCAACTGCTAAGGCTGCTGCCGCAACGCCAAAATAAGCTTGTAATGCTGTGCGAGTGTCACTTCCCCGAATAGATCTTCGATGGAAATGACGAACGTGTTGCTAGATCAAATATGATTCAATGCATCCATATGGCATATCGTTGTTTGGCACGGCTGTTGTCGTGCGCGATCGCTATGAAAA
Organism: Advenella sp. FME57; assembly: GCF_014897675.1. GTDB lineage: Bacteria > Pseudomonadota > Gammaproteobacteria > Burkholderiales > Burkholderiaceae_B > Advenella. The sequence continues at coordinate 186,146 of NZ_JABUXU010000008.1, forward strand.
ACAAATAGAATTACAGATCATTTAGAGTGACTACTAATATGCGCGTTAATCGGTCTATCTGGACCGGCTCGATAAACAGTCTGCATTTCTTGAGTCTTTCAGACTTCTGCGGGCATAATAGTCAAAAGCGACTGAGTTTCTTTTTGGCCTTAAGATCCAATCATGCGCTTCCTTGCCTAGTTCGTGATCCATTGGTTTGATGTCACCCGCGGCAGCTGCAAGCAAGTGCATGTGTGCAGCTCTTTCAAACGCGATGCCAAGCAGACAGGCTTCCTCGATAGTAGATGCTGCAATCAACAAACCGTGATGTGAGAGCATCAGTGCACGTTTGTTACCCAGTGACCTGGAGATAAGTTCACCTTCTTCGTTGCCAACAGGAACGCCAGGCCATTTATCAACAAAGGCAACATCATCGTATAAAATACAGTTGTCCATATGCGATATTTCAAGTGGTTTTTCAAGCATGCTCAATGCTGCGGTATAACGCGCATGGGTATGTACAATGCAATTTACGTCAGGGCGCGCCCGGTATACCCAGGAATGAAAACGATTCGCCGGATTGGCCATGCCATGTCCCGCAAGAACGTTTAGATGTTCATCGACAACAAGTAAATTGTCTTCCGATATTTCGTCAAATCCAAGTCCGAGCTGTTGGGTAAAATAAGTACCCTCACTATCGGCCCGTGCAGTAATTTGGCCTGCAAGTCCCGAATCGTGGCCATTATCAAAGAGGATCCGACACGTTAAGGCCAGCTTCTGGCGATCGGTATATTTTGTATCGGCAAGCGTGTCGTCCATTTGAGCGCTGGATTGCTCAATCAATGTTTGCTTGTCCAGTTCAAAGCTGTTTTGTTGATTCATAAGTAACTCCCTGTTTCGCTGGAAAACTGCTTCCATAGGATCATCTTGAAAGAAATATAGCGCATTCGACTAATCCAGTTTGGCTTCGGACGCGTCAATGATTTTTTTCCACTTTTCAGATTCCGCTTGAACATGTAATACATAGTTTTCGCTGCCTGCCGCAAGTGGTTCAATACCTAGTTCGCTTAATCTTTCCTTAACCTGCGGGTTCCGCAGAACGTTACTGATTGCCTGAGACAGGATGCTGACCCTGTCTGCAGGCATATCTTCAGGGCCTACAATTGCGTTCCACGAGCCCACCACAAAAGCTGGAATTCCTTGTTCTTTTCCGGTAGGAAGATCTGGGACTGTGCTATTGGGCTGGTCATCAGCCAGTGCGATTAATCTTAACTTTCCCGCTTTGGCTTGCGGTACGATCACGGAAATGGCATCGAGTACGACCTGCACCTGGCCACCCATCGCAGCGTTGATTGCCTCTGCGCCGCTTTTGAATGGCACATGGGTTATCTGCATTTTGGCTTCCTGATTCAAGAGCTCCATTCCCAAATGAGGTGAACTGCCAACTCCAGCAGAGCCATAGTTCAGTTTGTGAGGGTTTTTCTGAGCATAATCGATCAGATCCGATAAGTTCTTAACCTGTGGCACATTCGAGACCCCAAGAACGTAGGGTGAATTGCTAATTAAAGATACTGGTTCAAAGGCAGCCGGATCATAGTTTAACTTTTTGTAAAGCATCTTGTTTACTACTTGGGTTCCGACTGTACCAAGTAATAACGTATATCCGTCAGGTTTTGCACGTGCTACTGTTTGAGCTGCAATCGTTCCGCCGGCACCAGGCTTGTTTTCGATGACAATAGTCTGATTAAGTTCCTCTCCCAGTTTTTGGCCTATCAGGCGGGCAACCACATCTGTGATACCCCCGGCGCCAAAGGGGACGACGAGTCGAATGGAGTGATCTGGGTATGCTGCTTGTGCAAAGGAGGTGAGAGAAGTGCCGATTGAAAATAGCATTAGTAACATAATGCGTGTTCTGGATGCTCTTTTCGGAATTTGCAATGCCGACATAATGGTTCCCTTGGTTAGAGGATAGGTTGGCATAGTATGACACAAGTGTTATATATGACACAAGTGTCATTGGCTAATATTGCATTGACGCCCGATTGAATGTCCGCGTGGTGTTACTGGAATATGTCCAAATGAAGTCGCATGGAATAAGCGCCCAGCTTGGTTGATTTATAAATTTGGGCTGACTATATATTAAGCGGCGTTAATCGAAAAAATCTATTTCCTGATATCAGAATTTCCGTTGCCGTATTTAAAATAATAGAGCTGACCGGGATCCCATCGTCTTGTACCGTAAAGTCGATCTATGGAACTAAAGCACGTAGAATCTAATTGAAAAGTAGTGGCATATGGCGCCGCCCAGGACAAACAAATGCCAGGTGCCATGAGCATGGCGAAATTGCCATCTGTTGGAATAGAAAAGCGTCCCTATTGTGTAGAGCATTGCGCCGATCAAAAGAAATGACAATGAACCGATGCTAAAAAATTGCCATTCGCGTAGAACTGAAATGACACCAATCCAGCCGAGAGCGAGATAAATCCATATTGAAGGTGCAACGCCATGTGCTGCACGGATTTGTTGATAAATACCCAGGATGGATAGCGTCCATATTAGAGAAAGTAAAAGCCACGATTGGTAGTTCATACCTGCTCTGAGAATGAATGGGGTGACTGTGCCTGCGATTACAAAGTAAATGGAGCAGTGGTCGAGTCGTTCCCACATTGCCTTACGTGGCTCACGTGTACCATGGTAAATGGAAGATGTGATGAAAAGTAACGTTACGGTTGTTGAAAAAACGAAAACACCAGCGATCCTATATGGATCTCCTTTGTTGATAACGTTATTCAACAAGTGTACTGATCCACTCAACATGACGAACAGTCCGGCAAGATGGCTCAGACAATTAAATCGTTCACCCGGATACATAATTTACTTTTGCTGTGAAGGTGGTTTTGGGCCGCAAATCGGTAAGTCGAGTTGATTCACAGGGGTTTCTTTATGCCGTTTATACTGGAGTTGTAATGTTCTGGCCGACTATGCTCAGTAATGAATCAAAAGGTTATTCTAATCTTCTTTTGATCTTATGATTTGCTTGATCCCCTTTTATAAAGCCTGAATCGTTAGGAAAAATGACGATTTTTTGCAACATCTGTCCCGTTCAGAGCCGACGCGCGTGCAGCAGCGCGTGAAACAATTACGCAGCAGCGTAAGCCAGAGGAGCCAAATGACATATTGAGTTGGTAAGTCGCGCAGTACGCACGATTTACCAAAATCATACAAATAGAAGGAGGTTTGAATAATGGATGCCCAACTTAAATGCACTCCTGGCGTATGTTTACTGTTGGCTCCTGGCCTGGTAAACGCTCCCAAGGTTTGCCTGTCCTTTTGTGGAAATGCGGAGTCGTTTGATGGCATCTATATGAAGAAATGAAGCCGGGGCGGGTCGCCGCGCCATGGTCTTCCCATTAAATTATTAATATTAAAAATTAAATGACTGGTTTCATCCTGGTTTTATTATCCACCGTATAGGCCGCAAGAGCAGAAAATGCCAACCACGCAAATTAGGTAAGACTTTCCATGATAGGGCCTTATAATGTTGAATTAATTGAATTTTTAAGAAAAACGCGCTGCCGGATAGCCCTTCAGACTATGCATCACGGGTATCTGAGCCCGATAGTCCTAGATAGGTAACCTCAATTCGACGGTTTGTTGCGCTTCACGCCGCGTTGACAATTATTCGAAAACCGCAAAAAGCAACACTTCAGTCAGTTCTTGTACGCTGCCGCGGTATGCGATTTACCAGTGCTCGCAGTTCACTCCTGTCATTCGGCCCTGTACACAAAGAAATCCGGACAGGCTCTTTTTAGCTCCATTTTTAGAATTCCCTCATGGAAATTAAAGTCAACTTTCTCGACAAGCTACGCCTTGAAGCCAAATTCGATGATTTCACGGTTGTGGCCGATCAGCCGATCCGCTATAAGGGCGATGGCTCGGCGCCTGGTCCTTTCGATTATTTTCTGGCCTCGTCGGCCTTGTGTGCAGCTTACTTTGTAAAGTTGTACTGTGTAACCCGAAATATTCCTACAGAAAATATTCGCCTGTCGCAGAATAATATTGTGGATCCGGAAAACCGGTACCAGCAGATTTTCAAGATTCAGGTGGAATTGCCCTCGGATATTTCAGAGGCGGACCGCCGGGGTATCCTGCGCTCTATTGAGCGTTGTACGGTGAAAAAAGTCGTGCAAACCGGACCCGAGTTTGTCATTGAAGAGGTGGAGAACCTGGATGCCGATGCTCAGTCCTTGCTGACATTGAAGCCCGCGTCTGACGCCAGTACCTTTATTGCGGGCAAAGATCTGCCGCTGGAGCAAACCATCGCCAATATGTCGGGCATTTTGGCTGGTCTGGGTATCAAAATTGAAATCGCCTCATGGCGCAATATTGTTCCCAATGTGTGGTCGCTGCATATTCGCGATGCGCACTCGCCCATGTGTTTTACCAATGGCAAGGGAGCGACCAAAGAAAGCGCGCTGGCCTCAGCGTTGGGGGAGTATATCGAGCGCCTCAATTGCAACCATTTCTACGCCGGTTCCTTTTGGGGCGAAGACATCGCCGACGCGCCGTTTGTGCATTACCCGAACGAGCGCTGGTTCCAGCCTGGCCCCGCGGATGCCTTGCCCGCTGACATTCTGGATGCATATTGCCTGCAAATTTATAACCCTGATGGTGAGCTGCGTGGCTCGCATCTGTGCGACACCAACTCGGGCAATATGTCGCGCGGTATCTGTTCGCTGCCGTTCGTGCGGCAGTCAGACGGCAATGTAGTGTATTTTCCGTCTAACCTGGTCGAGAACCTGTATGTCAGCAATGGCATGAGTGCCGGCAACACGCTGGTAGAAGCGCAGGTGCAGTGCCTGTCCGAAATTTTCGAACGAGCGGTAAAGCGGGAAATTCTGGAAGGCGAAATCGCACTGCCGGATGTGCCGCAAGAAGTGCTGGCGAAATACCCTGGCATTCTGGCCGGGATTCAGGCATTGGAAGAGCAGGGCTTTCCGGTGCTGGTAAAGGATGCGTCGCTGGGAGGAACCTACCCGGTGATGTGCGTTACCCTGATGAACCCGCGCACAGGAGGCGTGTTTGCCTCATTCGGCGCGCATCCAAGCTTTGAGGTGGCGCTGGAACGCAGTCTCACGGAATTGCTGCAGGGACGCAGTATCGAAGGCCTGAACGATTTACCCAAGCCCACCTTTGTCAGCGAAGTTGTGACGGAATCCAATAATTTTGTCGAACACTTCATTGATTCCAGTGGTGTGGTGTCGTGGCGATTTTTCAGCGCCAGGGCGGATTTTGAGTTTATTGAATGGGATTTTTCCGGCCAGGGTGAAAACGCCAATGCCCAGGAAGCAGCAACCTTGTTCGGTATTCTCGAAGGCATGGGCAAAGAGGCCTACATGGCGGTCTATGACCAGCTGGGCGCCATTGCCTGCCGGATTCTGGTGCCTGGTTATTCGGAAGTTTACCCGGTCGATGATGTGATCTGGGATAACACAAACAAAGCGCTCTTGTTCCGCACTGATATTTTGAACCTGCATCGCCTGGACAATGGCGCGCTGGCCGCACTGCTTGAACGGCTGGAGAACAACGACCTGGATGAATACGCTGATATTGCCACATTGATTGGTATCGAGTTTGATGAAAATACGGACTGGGGACAGCTCACCGTTCTGGAGTTGAAGCTGCTGATTAATCTGGCCTTGCAGCAATTTGAAGCGGCGCAGGAGCTGACTGGCGCGTTTCTGCAGTACAACGACAATACGGTTGAGCGCGGATTGTTCTACCAGGCTTTGAATGTGGTGCTGGAAGTGCTGCTTGATGACGAGCTGGAACTGGACGACTACGCCGTCAATTTCCGCAGAATGTTCGGCAACACCCGGATGGACGCAGTAATGGGATCAGTGGACGGCAGCGTCCGCTTCTTTGGACTCACGCCAACCAGTATGAAACTGGAGGGGCTCGATAGACATCACCGGCGGATCGACAGTTATAAGAAACTGCATAAGGCACGGGCCCAGGCCGCGGTGGCCGTTAATTAGGGTGGGCGAGTCAGGGTTTGGTGATGATGCCTTCATTTCCAGTGGGCAGGTATGATAGATATGCTTTGGCTTGATTTGGATAAATTGCATATACCTGACTTGTCGCAATCATTTGGATTACGGTCTCGTGAGGCAAAGTCCGCTGGAAATTCGGTGAGTTATCTATGGCTGTTGGGTCAATGTCCTTGAAAGCGAGCGGGACGCCGCTCGATGAAATGTGCGATGCCTTCCTTGAAATCTTCACTTTGCAAACTCATGACCATCTCGGTGTTGGCTTGTGATACCGCTTCTCCCAGAGTCTGAAATGGCGCTTCCCACAGTTGCTGTTTCATGATGCGCACTGACCGTGGCGACACCTCGTTGCCAAGGCGGTGCGCAAGCTGCCGGGCTGCGTCCGGCAGAGAATCGGCGGAAACAACATGATGGACCAGGCCCATTTGCAGCGCTTCCTGGGCATCGATTTTGCGTGAGGTCAGCAGCAAGTCCGTCGCATGAGCATGGCCGACAATGCGCGGGAGTATCCAGGCGATGCCATGTTCGGCAATCAGGCCGCGCTGGGCAAAGGCGGTTGCGAATACCGCCTTGTCCGCAGCGATCCGAAAATCGCTGTAGAGCGCCATGATCAGTCCGAGTCCGGCTGCCGCGCCATTGATGGCGCTGATAATGGGTTTGGGGGCGGCAGGGAAATAGGAATAACGTGTCTGGTAGTCTGCGCGGCGATTCATGTCGTAGGGACGCATCCACTCTTCAGCCCGGATGTCTTCGGGAGGCAGCACTTCCAGTTCGTCCATGTCCATGCCTGCACAAAACGCACGTCCCGCGCCGGTCAGTATGATGGCGCGCACGGCGTCGTCACGCCCAGCAGTTTCGATGGCTGAACGTAATTCTGCCTCCATGACTTTGGTCAACGCGTTCATGCGTTCCGGCCGGTTCAGCGTGATTGTGGCAATTGCGTCGTCGACGGCGTAGTTCAATGTTTCGTATGTCATAGTCAGGATATGTATTCAGAGAGTGATTCGGTGAAGGGGGTGGGAAGCTGGATGGCGACCGGTTCAAGAAACTCTTGTATTCCGTGACACCCGTTTTCACGTCCGATGCCGGATTTTCCGAAACCTCCGAAAGGCGCAGAGGGATTGAATGGTGCACCATTGATGTCCACCTGGCCTGCGCGAATGCGGCGGGCCACATCCAGTGTGTCGGGCGTGACAGGGCCCCAGACAGTGCCGGCCAACCCGTATTCGGTGCCATTGGCCAGAGCGATGCCATCTTCGATATCGTCATAGCACATGATGCACAGGACCGGGCCGAACACTTCTTCCATTGCGATTGTCATTGCGGGCGTGACGTCCGATAGCACAGTCGCGGGAATGAAAAAACCATGATCAGGAACGGACTGTTCATCTCCCACGGAACGTGCGCCTGCGGCTACGGCGCTATCGATCATAGCCTGCACTTTTTCGCGTTGGTTCGCAGAAACCAGGGGGCCGAGCCGCGTTGCTGCGTCTGCCGGGTCTCCCATGCGATAGCCGCCAATGCGTTCTCGCACAATCTGTTCGACTTCTGGAAGCGCATTGCGTTGCACCAGCAGGCGCGTCATGGATGAACAGGTTTGCCCAGAGTTGAGCATGCAACTGGCCAGAGTGGCTTTGACGGCTGTCGGCAGGTCGGCGCCGGGCAGCACGAGTGCGGCCGATTTGCCGCCCAGTTCCAGGGCCATGCGCTTGATCTGGCTACCAGCGATGGCTGCGATATGACTACCTGCACGCGTGGAACCGGTAAAGGAAACCATGTCGATACCGGGATGGGAGATCAGCATCTCACCGATATCCGGGCCGGTGCCATATACCAGGTTGAACACGCCAGGCGGTAAGTCGGCCTGTTGGATCGCTTCGGCCAACAGGGCAGCGCTGGTCGGTGCGATTTCTGAGGGTTTCAGAACGACCGTGCAGCCGGCCAGCAGCGCCGGCGCAACCTTGCCGGTGATTTGGTGCAAAGGATAGTTCCAAGGTGTAATGCAGGCCACCACGCCCACCGGGACATGCTGTACCAGGGAATGACCCATGCGCGTTTCCCAAATCATGTCAGCGGCAATATCGGCATAGCTATTCCACGCAGCAGCGGGCGCGTCCACCTGGATACGTGCAGCTAACTTGCGTGGCATCCCCACTTCGCGGGAGATTGCTGTGGTCAGCGCTTCGGCCTTTTCCGCCAGCGCGGCAGCCACCCGACGCACTGCCGCGATGCGTTCGGCCAGGGGCGTGGCGGACCAGCCGATCCATGCTGCGCGTGCAGCTGCAACCGCGCGGTGTACATCGTCATGAGAGGCAGAACGATAACTGGCAAAAATGTCTTCAGTAAAACTATCCGTGACGGGGAGTTCCTGCTCGCCGCTTGCGGTTGTCATGACGCCGTCTATGAATAAGTGAGTCTGTTTGTGCATGGGTAGTTAATCCTTGTGGAGGCGGGCCGATGTGGATGAAGCGCGTCGGGAGATAAACGCGCGCATGACCTGCTGTGGTTCCCCGGTTGCATAGCATTCAAGTTGATAGCGGATGCCTGCGCTGCACGCCTCGTTAAAGTCTGGCTGTGTGCGCTCCCTGAAGCGCTGCTTGGTTAAGCGAATAGCGGTGCGCGGCAATGCAGCCAGCTTGGCTGCCCGTTCCAGGGCACGAGGTAATACCTGATCGGCAGATACCAGGTCGTTGACGAGCCCGAGTGTATGCGCCCGTTCGCCCGTGATCAGTTCTCCGCTCAGCGAGAGTTCCTGGTTGAGCGAATGGCCAATTTGTAATGACATCAGATATGAACCGACAATACTCGCCAGTCCGGCCTTGACTTCGGGCTGTCCCATGCGTAGCGCTGGATGGGCTACCCGCAAGTCGCACATCAGGGCGATCTGAAAGCCGGCACCAACGGCGGTACCATTGAGTGCCGCAACAATTGGCTTTGTCATGTCGCGTACAGCCTGGTACATGGCGTGCTGGCGATTGAGCCAGTCAGCAAGATTGCCAGTGTCGATCGTGGCCGCCTCATCCAGGTCCTGACCTGCGCAGAAGGCTCGCTCGCCGGTGCCTGTCAGCACGATGGCGCGGACAGCATCGTCAGCCTCGAGCGCATATAGTGTGTCCTTCAGCGCTGTGCGCAACGAGGCATCCACGGCGTTCATGCCGGCCGGGCGATTAAGGCGAACGACGGCAATCTCGTCGATATAGTCTGTCAGTACGGTACTTTGAGGGGTCATGCCTGCTCCTTGCAACGTTCGATGACGGCATCGACGGCCCAGCCTGCGCTGCCCGTATCGCCGACAATCAGCGGGTTCAGATCGATGGATGTAATGTCGTGCGATTGAGATGCGGCCAGGCGAGCGAGCGCCACAGCTGTATGCGCCACAGTGTCGAGGTCGATGGGTGCCTCGCCGCGTACGCCGGCCAGAATCGGCGCGATGCGAAGTGTGTGCAGCTTGGCGATAACGTCATCTTCCGAAAACGGGTGCAGCAGTACAACGAAGTCGCGCAGGGCTTCTACATATTTGCCGCCATCGCCGATCATCACGATGGTGCCAAAGACTGGATCCTGCCGAACGCCCAGCGCAAACTCACGTCGTCCCGAAACGCGCCTGGCGACAATAACGCCATCGTACGGGACCTGCAGGGCGGCAACACGCTGCGCGCACTGTTTCCATGCTTCGATGATTTGCTGTTCACTGTCCAGGCCAATAAATACCAATCCATGTTCGGATTTGTGCGGAATGTGGGCAGAACAGGCTTTCATCACAACGTCCTGTCCCAGCGCACGCCAGGCGGTGACGGCTTCATCCGCATTCCGGCACAGTACATACGGCACTGTTGGAATATCCGCTTTTGTCAGTACGGCCAGGCTTTCGTCTTCGCTCAGGAACTGAGTCGTCCAGTCCGGAAGGGCGAGGATTGATGCTGCCGATACTTCCAGCTGGTCGCGTGCCGATGCCTGTCGCATCAGGATGCCATGGCGGCTCCACTGGTGCAGTGCATTGATGGCATCTGTTTCGTGCGCATACACGGGTACGCCGGCTTCGCGAAAAACCTGGCGCACCGACGCCTGGGGCGCAGACACCACGGCTGGTTTACCTGTATTGGCTGCAAACGTGGCGGTATCGGTTGCCATGCCCTGCACGTCATAGCCAGGGCCGGCCACGGGCACGCCGATAAGAAACATATCTGCCTGCGGATCGGTAGCCAGGGTATTGAGCGTAGCGGCATACATGCCGCTTTGGGTCATCAGCGAGGCTGTCAGATCTACCGGATTTTGTGCGGTGGCAAAGCTGGGCATAATGTCAGCCAGGCTGCGCACCACCGCAGGGTCCAATTCCGTTAGCGGAAGATTCAGGGTTTCGGCTGCATCCGCGCACAGCACCCCGACCGCGCCGCTGTGGCTCATGACAACCAGGCTGTCTGCGGGCCGGGGCGGCGTTGTCAGATAAAGTTCAACGGCGTTGACCAGTCCGTGCACATCGGCGGCACGCCAGATGCCGTGGCGTTCGAAAAAGGAATCCACGACGACATCATCGTTGACCATCGCGCCTGTGTGCGAGGCCGCGGCCTTCGCACCTTGCACGCTGCGTCCGGCCTTCAGGGCAATGACCGCTGCACCGCGCGAGATGGCCAGTCGGGCCGTTTCGGCCAGCATGGCGGGATCCGTCAGCGATTCGATATACAACAGGATGACCCGGATTGCAGGATCGACCGCGGCTGCCAACGCTAATTCGCACACCGAGGCATCAGCATCATTGCCAGAGGCAATCAGATAGCGTACGCCCACACCGCGTTCACGCAGCATGGCGTAGGGCATGACGCTGGCTGCGCCGCTCTGGCTGATAATGGCAACCGGCCCGTCTTCGGGCTCGATTTCCATGAACATAGTGCTGAAGTTCATTACTGCGCCGGTTTGGAAATTGGCCACGCCTTGCGCGTTGGGGCCCACCAGCCGCACGCCCAGTCGGCGAGCCTGTTCTACCAGTGCGGTTTGCCGCTGGACTCCCGCGCTGCCTGTTTCGCCAAAGCCCGAGCTCATCACTATGACGCATGTAATTCCTTGCTCAGCGCATTGTTCTATGACATCCGAAACGGCATCCTGGCCGACTGCGACGATGGCGACATCCGGTATCTCCGGCAGTTCATCGAGCGATGCAAATGCCTGCATACCCTGTATTATCTTGCGTCTTGGATTAATCGGATACACCGCGCCGGAAAATCCGAAGCGTTTAAGGTAATGCAGAGGGCGACCACCCACTTTGTTGGGGTCTTCCGTGGCGCCGATCACTGCGATGCTGCGTGGAGCCAGGGCGTTTCTCAGGCCAGGATCAGGAGAGAATATCATGGATGCTACTCGTATCAATTCAGGCTCGCGCCGGAGTTCTTGACGACTGGCGCCCATTTGGCGGTGTCGCTTTTAATCAGGTCGGCAAACTCTGCAGGTGTGGTGCTTTGCGCAGCGGCGCCGTCCCTTTGCATGCGCGATTTCATGTCCTCTGTTGCCATGATGGCTGCAATTTCACGCTGCAGTCGGTTCACGATGACCTCGGGCGTGCCATGTGGAGCAAGCACGCCATACCAGATGGTGACGTCAAAGCCGTCGAGCCCGGCTTGCTGGGCAGTGGGTACATCAGGCAACAGTGTTGAGCGCTTTGGACCGGTTACCGCGAGCGCGGTCACCTTGCTGGCGGAAATATTCTGGGTCTGCTGCGCAATGGTGTCGAACATCATTGAAATGCGACCGGCCAGCAGGTCAACGAGTGCAGGTGCCGAGCCTTTGTATGGAATGTGACTGATCCGGATGCCGGCGGAGGTGCGAAACAGCTCGCCCGACAGGTGATTGGAACTGCCATTGCCCGCTGATCCATAAGTGAGTTCGTCCGGCTTTGTCTTGGCCAGCTTCACCAGATCACTAAGTGTCTTTACGGGCAGTTGGGGGTTGACGACCAGTACATTCATCGTTGTCGCCATCAGGCTGACGGGCGAGAAATCCTTGATCGGATCGTAACGCAAGTTGGCGTAAAGGCTCGGATTGATCGCCATGGTGCCGGTCGTGCCAAAAAACAGGGTATATCCGTCTGCTTTGGAACGAGCCACCAGTTCCGCAGCGATGCTGCCACCGGCACCACCACGGTTGTCGACAACCACTTGCTGGCCAAGACGATCGCCCAGCTTTCGCGCCAGGATACGTGCCATGGCATCGGTGGGGCCACCCGCAGAAAAGGGCACAACCAGGTTGACCGGGCGGGTGGGATACGAGGATTCCTGCGCATTCACAACAGATGAGGCCAGCAGGGAAGTGGCGGCAAACGCCGCAGTAAGGCAGTGTGTGAGTTTCAAGTTTGTCTCCATATTTGTTCTACGTTAATGAAGACAAGCTTACCCACAATTGAGATATATATAAATACAAAGTTTATAATTTCAGCTTTCCATTTAAGTGAAATCATGAATCTCAAGCAACTGAACACTTTCCTGTTGGTGGCGGATATGCAGTCGTTGTCTCGTGCAGCGATCGCATCGGACATGGCGCAGTCGCTGGTCAGCCGTCAGATTGCCATGCTGGAAAAAGAGTGGAGCAAGCGCCTGTTTGACAGAACCGGCCGGGGCATGGTGTTGTCCGATTTTGGGCGACGCATGTATCCCGAAGTCAAGCGCATCATTGATCAGGTCGAGCAGCTCGACGCCACCGCTCATCAGGCGGCTGGCATATTGACGGGGACAGTGCATATCGGCGTCCTGCCTTCGCTGGCACGGCAATTATTGCCGCTTTTGCTGGCAGATATCCGTGCGTGCGCGCCCCAGCTTCGTCTGCATGTGACGGAGGGCTTTAGTGGCTCCCTTGATGAACAGCTTGCGTCGGGGCGCCTGGATATGATCGTGGTCAATCGCTATGGTTCGTCCGCATCGCGCGGGGAGGATGTGCTTGGCAAGCTAGATACCTTCCTAGTCGGCAAGGCCGGCCTGCCAGAACTTGCGGCCGAAAGCCTGCCTTTTCATTCCCTTGACGGCATTCCGTTGGTATTGCCAGCGGTACCCAATGGCTTGCGAGCAACGCTGGATGTATTGTCTCGTCGCCACGATACCAGGCTGAACATTGTCATGGAGGTGGAAACCGCTACGGCGATGAAAGACGTAGCTGCCGGTGGCCATGCCTTTACGCTATTGCCTCTGACTGCAGTGGCGCAGGAAGTAGCCGCCGGAGAGCTGAGCGCCTGTCTGATCATCAGCCCGGGGATACGCAGAACGATTGCATTGAGTGTGACTCGCCAGCGTCCGTTGTCCGAAGGAGCCAGGCTTGTATCGTCCAGGGTCAGATTGCTAGCGTCAGATCTATTGACCGATTCAAGCGTGGTCTAAATATGAATATAAGGTACTGCTCTGGTTATAGCTGATCATGATCCCCATCATTACGGCCTGTGCGCTGTCTCCCGACGACGGCAAGGGCCTGGCGGGCGACAAGTCGTGGTACGAAGAGTGCAACGTGATGCGCGAGGATCGGGTTCGTGTCCGGCTGCGCTAACGGTCCAAGCGGCTTGGCGATGCCGATTGGCAGGAAGGCTATTTCAGCGCGGGCGATCTGATGATGGTGTCGGTACTGCTCAGGCTGCAGTCCACAGGCATCGTGAGAGACTATCCAAATTTGGCCGTCTATGTGGCGCGCGGCGAGGCGCGGCCTGCGTACCAGCGAGCGTTCGGCGACTAATTGGCGATATTTCTTGCCGCGTCGATAAGCTCCGGCACGCACCCAAGCACTCTTTCCGGCGTTAGCGTAACGCCTCGGCTATCGCGGTACGGCAGTTAAGAAAAACGGCATGCACAAACAGCAAACCTTCGGCAGTACGGATATAAGTAATATCAATTATTGCCGAGTGCTCATTCTGCAGTTATAGTCAAATTTTCATTTGATTGGGAGCGCCATATGAATCGTCGTTCATTGCCGCTGAACGCTTTGCGCGCTTTTGAGTCAGTGGGACGTCATCGCAGCTTTAGCCTTGCGGCCAATGAGCTTGGGGTGACGCATGGTGCCGTTAGCCGTCAAATTGGCATGTTGGAGTCAATGTTGAGGCTACGCCTGTTTCGCCGCAGCCAGCCAATTGAGCTGACTGACGAAGGAGAGGATCTTTTCTCTGGCGTAGCGCCTGCGTTTGACCGCTTGTCTACTGCTGTGGATAGTTTAATGAGTCCTGGCGGCCAGACAATATTGGTCAATGCTCCGCCGACGTTCACGATGAAATGGCTTATTCCCCGGCTATCGGTTTTTCAGCACCGGCACAGTAAAGCAGAGGTCAGATTGACTGCCAGCACGACCGGTATAGATTCGCTTAAGTTGAGTGATTTCGATGTTGTTATACGAAGGCTTCCTAAATCGGCATCGGATCTGCATGCGAATTCCTTCCTGTCCGGCAAACTCGTGGCTGTATGCGCTCCCGAACGGCTTGAGGTCTGTCCTGTATTGTGTGCCGAGGATATTAAAAAGCATCGTCTTATGGAGGCCAAGAGTAACGTGCACGCATGGTCGCAGTGGTTTGAGCAAGCACGCATCGAGAAACCACCTTCGGCCGATTTTTTGCGATTTGACGAAATGTTTTTTGTGGTGCAAGCGGCATTAGAGGGCTTGGGCGTTGCGCTAGTTCCTCTATCGCTCGTAGCCGACGATCTGGCGGCGGAGAATCTGGTCCTAGCATTTGATGGGCCGGATGTCAGCGCTGCTGATTACGCTTATGTAGTGACTCCGCGCGGTCACAACCGCCCTTTGCTCAACGAGTTTTGTTCATGGCTGTCCGAAGAGGGCGGGGCGTCCAATCAATTTTCGGACACGGTTATATGAATTTTCTTCAACGGCGCCTATACGCTTGAACTACCCAACAGGTTGCAATATTAACGCCTGCCCGCCCTGACGAATTTAGCGGCGCCCACCTCGCGCATGTTCACATACTGATTGTCTTTCCAGAGCAATATAATCTCCAGCCACTTTGGTAATTGAAGGTGGAGAATCTCTTTGCCTCGGAATGCACTTCTATCTCGTCGAAAATTGTGACCTTGGTTCTGCAAGCAAGCCTGATATGTTGTGAGATTAATGCACATCTTTCGATTTTTAGTCGATTTACGATGACCACAGTTACGTGCATCATAAGAACACTTCACACGTTGTGTGCCACAAAAAAACTAACATCGTCGGAGTTTATATGCTAAGTGGTTTTCGAGTGCTGGACTTTACCTGGGTGCTGGGCGGGCCATTCGCCAGTCAATTGCTTGCCCAGCTTGGAGCGGAAGTGATAAAGGTAGAACCTTTGGAGGGAGACCTTTCACGCAGGGTATCCAGTCATTCAACGGTGTTTGAAGGAGATTCTGGATTTTTTCTTTCCGTGAACCGAGGTAAGTCCAGTATAGCGCTGGATTTGAAATCTGAACAAGGCCGGGAAGTACTTTATGACCTTGTGCGGGAGTCCGATGCCATTATTTACGGCTTCGCCCCTGACGTGCCGAAACGCCTAGGTCTGGACAAGAAATCATTACTGGCCGTCAACCCTAAAATTGCGATAGGGCAATTAATCGGTCTTCATGACAAAGGTCCTTTTGCCAAAGCGCCCGCTTTTGATCTGGTGGTGCAAGCCATGAGCGGAGTGATGAGCATTACGGGCAACAAAGATTCCAAGCCCGTGCGGCTTGGCTATCAGGCCGCTGACCTTACTGGTGGTTTGTATCTGGCGCTGGGATGTGTGGGTCTGATGCTCAAGGCGTTGAAATCGGGCATCGGTGACCTTCTTCAGGTGTCGCTGCTCGATTGCCAACTGGCCATGCTGACATGGCAGGCGCAGAACTATTTTATTTCAGATGTGGTCCCCAAAGCCAATGGTGCCCGTCATCCAGTCATTGCGCCCAGTGACATATACCCCTGTGCGGATGAGCAGTTTATTGCCCTGTCTCCGACTGGTCAGCAGTTCTGGGAGTCGTTCTGCGAAGCCATTGGACGCGAAGATCTGGCAAATGATTCCAGATTTGATCATCCGGTTCGTCGTATTGAGAACGTGGAAAGCCTGACACAAGAGTTGAACCAGGTTTTCCAGGCCAGGAAGGCCTCCGACTGGGCGGCGCATTTATTTGAGCAAAGAGTGCCGGCGGCGCTAGTAAACAATATTGAGCAGGCTACATCTCAACCCTTGGTGCATGAACGCAACATGGTTGAAGAGCTGATTCATCCCAGGACGCAGGCGACGCTTCGCTTTCTTGGCAATCCTTTCAAGTTCGAAGGGGCAGAGTCCACTTCTTATCCACCGGCCTTCGGGGAGCATACGCGCAAAATTCTATCGCAAGTTTGCGGGTATGAAGCGCGTCTTATAGATCAACTTATAAAAGCCAATGTTATTTTTCAAGGAGATGTGAATGACCAGACCGAGTGATGTGAAGCCAAGGGAAGGGGAGCTACCTGGTGCGTTATATAAGGATTGGGTGATAGGTCAGGAGTTTGATGCGTTGCCTTTCACGATCACGCAGGATATAGTGCAGGAGTACATATCTGCGGTGAGTGCCGATGCTGATAACTATGTTGTTGACGGACGGCAGGCTGCGCCACCTAACGTCGTGCTGGTGTACATGATGGCGGTGATGTATCGAAAATATCCGCCGCAACAAGGAGGCATCATGATTGGAAATACGATCCAATTCCATCACCCTATCTGGGCCGATGAAGAAACCAGGGTGGTGGGTACCGGTCGCGTGACCGATAAGTACGAACGTAAGGGGCTGAAGTATATAAAGTACGACGTCGAATTCAAGACCCCAGATGGAGAGTTGTTGGTAGCAGTAAACCATACCTCTGCATTCCCGAATTGAGTGAAATCGTTAATCAATAGTGTGTAATCGATTTAAGGTGACAGAAAATGGATAATCAAGAACTGCAAAAAACCGTAAAACAGACGCAAACGCTGTTTGATAACTATGGAATTCTCAATGGCGATAATGATATTTTGCATTATGACGACGCCTATGCCAAAGAGCGAGGATTTCGTGGGACGCTGGGGCATGGCCTGATGTACACAGCATATGTTTGTGATCTTGCTGTGAAGAAATTTGGCCGCGATTGGCATTACAAAGGCAGGCTAACGGTGAAGTATGTAAGAGGCGTCTGCCCTGGCGATGATTTGGTGACCACAATTGCCGAGGACAATCAGGTGCATTGCAAGACGCAATTTGATACGACACTTGTTGGTTCTGTTGGTTTGGCCTGAGGTTACGAACTTGAAACCCTCTGCAACCCAGCCATATACGCGTACTGGCGCCTCGTTTACCAAAGATGTCAAAGTGCGCGGCCGAGACCTCGTCAACGATTTGATGGGGGTCGCAAGCTTTACGCAAATGTTGTATTTTCTGACCTGCGACCGTATGCCCACACCGGCCCAGTGCAAGGTGCTGGACGCGTGTCTGGTGACTCTGATGGAGCATGGGTTGACTCCTTCAGCGGTCGTTACGCGGTTGATGGCCATGAGCGTTCCAGAAGAGCCTCAGGTAGCCATTTCTTCGGGGTTACTGGCGATCGGCAGTGTTTATGCTGGCACCACGGAGCAATGTGCAACGCTGTTGTTGGGTATTGAACAGCGGGTAAAAGACGCAGAAAACGTCGATGTGGTATTGCAGGAGCTCGTCGGGCGCTATAAACAAGAAAAGCGCGCTTTTCCTGGCTTCGGCCATGGCACACATCAGCCTGATGACCCTCGCGCGCTAAAGCTGTTCAAGATTGCGTCCGAATTAGGTTGTACTAACGGGTACGTGCGACTAATTCAACGCCTGGGCAACGAGGTGGACAAACAATATGGCCGTCATATAACGATCAACGCCACCGGTGCGATTGCTGCCCTTTTGTTGGAAATTGATATTCCAGTCGCCGCCATAAGGGGTTATTCCGTGGTGTCGCGAGCAGGGGGCCTGGTAGGCCATTACCTTGAAGAGCTCGAAACCCCATCCGGAAAAGCAATATGGGCGGCAGCGAAGCAGGCCGTCCCCTATCGTGAATAGGCTACGAGTCTATCTGGTTTACCGACGAGCTGGTTTTTCGTGATCACTTCTGCCCTTTTTTAGGTGGAACTTGTGATTGAGCGGTTGCTATGCCCGCGCGTTTGATAACGGCCCGCCATTTTTTTTTATCAGATTCAATAAGATCGGAGAACGCTTGAGGTGAGCTGCCAATTGCTTCGCCGCCAATGGTTGTCATGATTTTTTTCTTGACCATGGGGTCAACGACAATGTCATGTATCGTGGAGCTTAAACGGTTTATGATTTTTGGCGGAGTGCCGGCAGGCGCGACAAGTCCATACCATACCGATGCTTCGTAACCTGGAAGGTTGCCGGCTTCTGCCACAGTCGGGATTTCAGGGTGACCGGAAAGGCGTTGTTTTGATGTTACGCCAAGAATCCGAACTTTTCCCGTCTCAGAAAAAGGAAGCAGGTCATTGCCGAAAACGACTTGAATAATGCCAGACGAAAGATCGGTGTTACGCGCTGATGTAGCTTTATATGGTATTTGGACCATTTTGATATTGGCCATATCATTAAACAGCTCTCCGGCCAGATGCGATGAGGTACCGTTTCCTGAGGATCCATAGTTCAGTTTACCTGGCTTCTGTTTTGCCATATTTATAAGATCTTGTACTGAAGTGACAGGTAGATTGACATTGGTGCCAAGAAAGAAGGGCGTTGAAGCAACAACGGTAATCGGTGCGAAATCCTTAATGGGGTCATATTGGAGTTTGGGCATGATGGTTGGATTGATAGACAAGGTGGTAACCGTTACCATCAGGATCGTGTATCCATCAGCAGGTGCTCGGGAAACATGTTCGGCGGCAAGTGCCGTACTCGCTCCTGGGCGGTTTTCAACCACTATTGGCTGCCCAAGCTTAGTCCCAAGTTGCTCTGCCACGATGCGAGAGAGGGTGTCGGCCGCCCCGCCTGCTGCATGTGCTGATACCAGCCGAATGGGTTTGACTGGATAATCTTGCCCATGAACAATCCCTGAGTTGGTAGCCAAAATGACGGCTACGGCTAACATAGGGAAGTTCGAAATGACTCGGTTGGGCGCTTGATTTTGATTTTTCATTGTCTCCTATTCTCCAGTGAAGCGGCTGCATGTTTTAATAACAGCGCTGATTTTCCATATATCGTGGGCTTTATTAGTCAATAGTTATGGTAGGGAGTACCAGGGGGAGCTGCAAACGAATTTTATGCAGTGACTTGTTAGTTTTTTGCATACGAAGATTTGACGTTCTTTCGGTAGACTTCATTGCCGTACCGATCAGGTACGCAAGAATTGTTTCTCATATTGATGCACCTGTCGAAGTTAACCGTGGTTACATAATGTCCAGCCGAAGGCAATCAATTGTCTTCGGCCTGCTCTGTCAGTAAGATATCGTGATGTGAAGGAGTGGCTATGTACTTTGACTATCGCCTGTGGCTGATGACCGCCGGCTTGCGCACCCGCATGATCGGTGGGGTAATGCTGGGCCTGTTGGCCTTGCTGGCGGGTATCGCCCGTTACGTTTTCCTGGGTCAGTTATTGTCCCGCGTGTTCGATCAGCAGCCCTGGCAGCAATGGTTGGCGCCGGCGTTGTATGCGGTTGCCATGGTGCTGCTGCGTGCCTGGCTCGATCATCTGCGTACGGTCGAGGCTAACCGGTCCGCAGCCAGGATTCAGCTTACTTTGCGTGCAGGTCTATATGATCGCATTGTCGATCTGGGGCCAGCCTGGCTTGGTAGCCAGCGTACGGGCGGCATCATGTTGAGTGTCATCGATGGTGTCGAGCAATTGCAGACCTTTTTTGGCCGCTATTTGCCCCAGGTCGCCATTTCGCTCATTGCCCCAATTGCTATCTTTGCTGTTATTGCGTTCTGGGACGTGCCAACGGCCTCAGTACTGCTTGTCGCGGCGCTTTTCTCGTTGCTGGCTCCTGCTGCCGTGCATGCCCTGGACCGACGTGCCAGCCGCGAGCGCGCGCAGGCACTCAGAGCGTTCGGAGAAGATTTTCTGGACGCCATGCAGGGCTTGCCTACGCTCAAAGCATTTGGTCAAGGCAAAAGTTTTGGTCTGCGGCTGGCTGAGCGGGCACGCCATTTGTCAGACAAGACATTCTGGGTGCTGTCGGTTAGCGTACTCACGCGAGGCATGAGCGACCTGGGTGTTGCCATGGGAGCTGCGATTGCCATCGCGCTGGGCGCTACCCGCGTGGTGCAGGGCGAGATGAGCCTGGAAGCGCTTCTTATTGTCTTGATGGCGGGTACCGAAATTTTTCGTCCGCTGCGCGACCTGCGGTCAGTACTGCATCAGGGCATGCTTGGGCAGTCGGCTGCGGCCAGTATTCATGAGCTTAACGATGCGCGTCGCGTTAAGACAGCATCCGAGCGGGCAATGTCACCGACTGATCTGGAGCCGCATATTCGATTTGATAATGTGACATTCGCGTATCAACCAGAGAGAATCGCACACCGTGACCTGAACTTCGAAATAGCTGCTGGCGAGCGTATCGGTGTAGTCGGGCCAAGTGGCGCGGGTAAATCCACCCTAGTTCGATTGCTCTTGCGCGAAGTGACGCCGCAGAGTGGGCACATATTCTTGGGTGGCTATGACGTCCGCGATCTTTCCGAAGAGGCATTGCTATCGCGCATTGCGCTGGTTAGTCAGGACATCACCTTATTCCACGGTACCCTGAACGAGAATATACGGTTAGGCCGCCCCGATGCGACGCCAGAACAGGTGCGCGCGGCCGCCCGATCCGCCAATATCGACGCATTCATTATGACTTTACCTGACGGTTACGAGACGCAGGTGGGTGATCGTGGACTGCAACTGTCTGGCGGGCAGCGGCAGCGTGTTGGTATTGCCCGTGCGTTGTTGCGGGACGCGCCGATTCTCATTCTGGACGAGGCGCTGTCATCGGTCGATTCACAGAACGAGTTTCTGATCCAGGAAGCGCTGGACCGGCTTATGGCGGGAAGAACGACGCTGATTCTGGCGCACCGTCTGGCCAGTGTGATTAATGCCGATAGAATCCTGGTGCTGGAACAGGGGCGGATTGTTGAGTCCGGATCCCACAAGGCATTGATGCAGCAAGAGGGGCTGTACTATCGATTGATGCGGGAGCAGACCAGTGTCAGCCAGATCTCGGAAGAGGCCGATACGCAAGCTGACCCGGTAGCGCCACCAAACCGTGCCAGTAGTCCCAAACCACGGTCGCTGGAGGAGGACGCGGCCCGGGTGGGGTGGCCAGATGTACTGGCTACGCTGCTCTCGGTGGTCAAGCCCTGGCGTCTGACGCTGATTGCAACCATCTTGCTCGGCGTGGCACGGGTCGCCGCTTTTATCGGCGTGGGCGCGCTGAGTGCACTTGTTGTAGCCGCGCTGCGCAATGGCCAGCCAACGCAGACGCTGATCATTGCGTTGCTGGTCGTCGCTCCGCTGGCTGCGTTATTTCACTGGCTGGAATCATGGCTGGCGCACGCAATGGCCTATAAACTGCTGGCCAATATGCGCATCGATTTGTACGACAAGCTCGAGCAGCTTGCGCCAGCGTATCTGCTGGAACGACGCTCGGGGGATCTGGTATCCCTCGCCACGCAGGATGTGGAAATGATCGAATACTTCTATGCACATACCATCGCGCCAGCGATTGTATCGGTACTTGTGCCTGCCACCGTATTGGGATTCCTGGCAATTTATAGCTGGCCGGTGGCGCTGGCCTTGCTGCCTTTTCTTGCCTATGCGCTGTTGTCTCCGGTGCGCAGCAGACAACGGATTGATGCCCTCGGAGAACAGGCTCGTCAGTCCCTTGGCCAAATGAGTGCGCACCTGACAGATACCATTCAGGGGATGGCCGATCTGACCGCATTCCAGGCAACGGCACGCCGGCGCAAGCAGTTTTTGGATATTGCCCAATCATACAGCCGCCAAAGGCAGGCCATTTTGAATGATTTATCGGCGCAAAGCGCCTGGTTCGAGTTGGCGATGGGGTTGGGCGGATTGGCGGTTGCCGTGACCGGTGCCTTGCTGGCCAATGCCGGCGCGCTTGATCCGACCATGGTCCCATTGTTGGTGCTCGTGGCGGTCGCAACTTTTCTTCCTGTATCCGAAATATCACAGGTAAGCCGCCAGTTGGCTGATACCGTGGCCGCCAGTCGACGGCTGCATGTGGTGCATCAAGAGCCCGTTCCTGTCAGGAACGGGCCGGCCCGGCTCGTGCCAACACCGCAAGGACTGTCGATCGACTTCGATAAGGTGGGCTTTCGGTATACGCCGGTCTCGCGCCTTACTCTGGATGCGCTTTCTTTTTCCTTGCCGCCTGGTACGACGACTGCGCTGGTAGGGGCTTCCGGAGCAGGCAAAAGCACAATTGCCAATCTGCTGTTGCGTTTTTGGGATGTCAGCGCGGGAGCGATTCGCATCGGCGGCACTGACATTCGTCAACCCGAGCTGGATAGCCTGAGAGAGCATGTCGCCCTGGTCACACAGGACACCTATTTATTCAACGACACGCTGGCTGCAAACATCAGGCTTGCTCGCCCTGATGCAAGTGAAGCAGAGGTACGCAACGCACTGGCGTCTGCGGCACTATCAGGATTTGTCGCATCGCTGCCGCAAGGCCTGGACACGCTTGTTGGTGAACGTGGCACGCAGTTGTCGGGAGGACAACGACAACGTATTGCCATCGCACGTGCCTTTTTGAAGAACGCGCCCATTTTGATACTGGATGAGGCAACCTCGCATTTGGATAGTCTGAGTGAAATGCAGGTACGGGATGCGCTGACTTTGCTGATGCGTGAGCGTACCACCCTGATCATTGCACACCGGCTGTCGACCATTCGCGAGGCAGATCAGATCCTGGTTCTGGATGATGGAAAACTGGTTGAGCAGGGGACGCATGATGCATTGCTTACCCAGTATGGAGCTTATGCACGCTTGATCCAGCACCAGGAGCAGGGTATTGCCGGGTGATGCGGGTTGCAGCTTGGTAATGTTTGTTCCATCGTTATATGCAAGCACAGATCAGTGTGTTGACTATTGTCATAGATAATACTGTTCACGCTTGGTGATTTGTTACGAAATCAAGGATAGCGTATGTCAAAGGAAAATAGCAGCCAGCTTCAATCCCACTGGAATGCTGTCTATCGGGACAAGGGTCCCGATACCGTCAGTTGGTATCGTCCCCATCTGAGTCTTTCCATGGAATTGTTGCAGAAAGGGCGATTGGCTAACGATAGTCGCTTTGTCGACGTCGGGGCAGGGGCGTCTACGCTGGTCGACGATGTTTTGGCTTTCGGTGTGCGAGATGTTACTGTGGTAGATTTATCCGATGAAGCACTGGATATCTCAAAGAGCCGCATGGGCGCCGACTCGTTGCAAGTAAGGTGGATTGTTGGCGATATAACTACGCTTGAATTGCCTGAAGGCCAATACACGCATTGGCATGACCGTGCCGTGTTTCATTTTCTGACGGATTCCAAAGATGTGCAATCGTATGTCAAGACCGTAGAGCATGCTGTATGTCCGGGAGGATACGTGGTGATCGCAGGCTTTGCTCATGACGGTCCGGAGCGTTGCTCTGGTCTTGGCGTTGCTCGTCGTTCGGCACAGCAGCTTTCCGACATTTTCAGCAAGCAGTTCACCTTAATTACATCGAAATTGGAGCTTCATACCACACCTGACGCAAAGGCTTCGCAGGCATTTATTTATGTCCTTTTGCAAAAGAATAAAGTCTAGGAATTTGCCGTGTGTGCTAGTTCGATTGTTGGCCAGGTCCGGAGATGGTCTGCACTACGAGCAAATTGATAAGGCGCAGCACATTTTGGGCACTATAGGGTGGTGCGGCAAGACCTTTAAGGAGGCCTGATGACCAACAGTCCGGACATCTCTGTCCAGATTCTGTACAAGTGGGACGAAGCCAGCATGCAGACTGCGAACTTGCGGCCTGGCAATTGCACAGCGGCGTTGCTTACCTGGACGGTTCTGCCGCTCCCGATTGACGAAAGCGTTCCAGTGCCCATTATGCGGGCAGTTACAGAAACCGCGACAACAAGCGGCACGCTCGCCTTTCGGCTGTTTTTTAATGTAGACCATCCAGATGGTCTCACGGTGCATCCTGCGCCCCGGGCCTGGTTTGGAAGGCGACTCGTGGAGGGCTTGCTCTATTGCTGGCCTGCGAATATTGCGACTGCAACAACTCCCGATGCCGCAACTGAAATTTTTTTTCAGAATTGGCATTTGCAAGACCAAGCTGCACTGATACAGCGTAATGACACCCTTTCTCACGAGAGCATGGACCGCTTAAGACGCGCGCGAGACTGGCGCCGCCACGAATTTCCAGCAGATGCGCGGGTTTTGATTGCACCGGCGGTCGATGGAGAGGGCGTTCTGTTCGTAGCTGCGGATATGCACGAGCTTGAGAGTGCTGTGCGTGCGGTAACCGATAGGCTAAGAGTTGCGGGGGTAGTGGTCACCACCGAGCATCGGGGCTAGGGGAGGAGCTATTTGTAAACAGTCTGACTCATGTCCACCTGCAAAAGAATAAAGTCTAGTTGAACGTGTTGTGTGCTAGCGCTATGGTCTGCCAGCTAGAGCCAACACACCTCGAATTGGCCCATTCTGACTTTGATTCGCAGTAAATATCACCGAGTCGCACATTATACGATTCAGGTTGTCAAGACGATGTTCCCGCACTGTTGACTGGGTTTCCGAGTCTCGATGAGTATCGAATACTTCATCCAGTGAATATGTCCTGTCGATATCAGGTTGCTATGTAACTGACGCAATACCTTGCGCGGTGAAGTCCTGCGTAGGAATATCCGGGGCACGATGCCAACTGACGTCGTCGTGGTTCACGAAAAACGATTATTTAAAATTTAACTTTAATGAGTGAAATTATTTTTGCTTTTACTTTGCCCTGTCTTTAAACAATAATAAACAGTATCAAAAGGTGACAACATTGCCGTCGGCCATTTTTAATGACAGCGCCTTTTGCTTGGATCCGGATTTATTTATTTCAAAAGTAATTCAAGGAGAAGGCAAAGATGTACAACGCAAGGAACGTGTTTACGCGACTTATTTTTCGTAGTATCGCAGCCTGTACAAGCTGTTTTCTAATTGGCGCCACGGCGTTTGCGGGCGACTGGCCAAACCAGCCAGTACGCCTGATCTCTCCTTTTCCCGCAGGCGGGACTGCAGATATTCTGTCCCGATCATTGGGCCTGGAGCTTAGTGAGCAATGGAAGCAGACGATTGTAGTGGAAAATAAGGTTGGTGCGGGTGGCGCGGTCGCCGCATCACAGGTGGCTAGAGCCCGGCCAGATGGGTACACCATGCTGATGGTTTCCGGGAGCATGCTCACGGTAAATCCCAATCTATACAAGGATCTTCCTTATCGTGTCAGCGATTTCAAGAATGTCAGCATCGTCTCCATTGGCCCGTTTGTTGTGGCAGCAAACAAAAAGGTCCCCGCCAATAATCTTGTAGAACTGCTCTCTTATATCCGGCAGAATAAATCGGGCGTCAATTTCGGATCGTCCGGCGTCGGGAGCCAGACGCATATGGCATCCGAAATGTTGATGCATTTGACAGGCAGCAAGATGACGCATATCCCTTACAGTGGTGAAACGCTGGCGTTGACAGACCTGATTGCCGGGCAGATTCAGGTGGTAACAGGAAATCTGGCTGCACTCATGCCTTTTATAAAGTCTGGTGACGTAAAGGCAATTGCGGTGACCAGCAGCGAACGATCAGCTGCACTTACTGACGTTCCAACGGTAAAAGAGCAGCTTGATAAAGAATTCGATGCCCAGGGGTGGTTTGGTGTGGTAGTCCCTAAAGGTACGCCAGACAATATCGTGGAAAAGATGGAGCAAGGCATCAAAACGGCAATGGTTTCTGAACGCATGAAGAAAAAATTTCAGGACCTTGGTCTGACCGCAGCAGAACAGGGACACGCGTATATGACGCAAAAGATCACGAATGAATTGGCATCCTGGAAAACAATTATCGCAGAGCAGAAAATCAATCCAAAGTGATTCTGTCAGCAATGATAAATCTCAAACTTGATAGCAATGCGACTTAAACGGGGTAATCGCTGATGGCACAATGAACAAAGCATGAGAAATAGAAGAGGGCAGGCGCCTTGATATCGTATATGCGAGAAACGATATTTCAGGGGTTCGGGTTTTAAGATGGCCAGCCACCGCTGGGCTGCCACCGTTTAATTTTATGAAGGTAACTGTTTTTATGCTAGGTGCTCATCTTGTTACAGACGCATTGCAACGCGCAGGTGTCAAAACCATATTCAGTCTTTCAGGCAATCAGATTATGCCCATCTACGATGCCTGCATTGATGCAGGCATCCGCATTGTCCATGTACGTCACGAAGCGGCTGCAGTGTATATGGCCGACGCGTGGGCGCAACTGACCGGTGAGATCGGCGTTGCGCTGGTCACTGCCGCGCCGGGCATTACCAATTGTCTGTCACCGGTGTTCTCAGCCCGCCTGGCTGAAAGTCCCATCTTGCTGCTCTCGGGGGATTCTCCTATTTCGCAGGATGGCATGGGTGCATTCCAGGAATTGGACCAGACTGAGGTGACAAAAAAGCTTGTAAAAAAATCCTCGCGATTAAGTCACGCCCAAGAGATAGATCAAGACATTACATCGGCAATTTCTTTGGCATTATCGGGCCGACCTGGTCCTGTGCACATTGCGATGCCGTTTGATCTGTTGCAGGAAGAAGTCGATATTGACAAAGTAAAGCGCGGGCAAGCACCCGCCCGGGTCAGCAAGCCCTTGTCGCAGGCTGATGCTCAGGAAATCATGGAGCGGATTGCCAGAGCAGAACGGCCATTGGTGCTGGTCGGTCCGATGAACAATGCGAGCCGTGCTCCAGATTTGAGAAAGGACGCTACTGACGTTCTGCAATCGCCTATTATTGCCATGGAGAGCCCCCGCGGCCTGCGGGATCCGTCTCTTGGGCATTTTCCTCAGGTCCTGAAGAAAGCGGACCTGGTCGTTCTGGTTGGCAAAACACTAGACTTCACTCTGGACTTTGGCCGTTCTGCTGGCATGCATCCGGAAGCGGATATCATTGTTATAGACCCCGATGAAACAATGATCGAGCGTGCCCAAAACCTATTGGGAACGCGTTTGTACAAACACGCGATAGCCGATTCGGATGCCGCATTACGCGGGCTGAGTGATTGCACCTATCCCCACAAACGCGACGCGTGGTTACAGGAGGTCGATCGCGCCATTGCAAACAGGGCGCTGAAGTCGCCATCTGAAGAGAACGCTACCAATCCCGGACCACAATCGATATGCCAGGCCGTACAGAAAATATTGGATGAGGCTGCAGACCCCATTCTGATATCTGATGGTGGTGAGTTTGGCCAATGGGTGCAGGCATTTTGCCAGGCGCCGACCCGGATTATCAACGGCCTGTCAGGTGCGATTGGCGGCGCCTTATGTTATGCAGTGGCTGCGAGTATCGCCCGACCCAATGCCACGATCATTGCCATGATGGGTGACGGGACGGTGGGCTTTCATAGTACGGAGTTTGAAACAGCGGCCAGGGAAAATGCTTCGTTTATTGCAGTCGTTGGAAACGATTCGCGCTGGAATGCAGAGTATATGATCCAATTGCGTGAATACGGCCCTGACAGGCTGTACGGATGTACATTGAACGACTCCGCCCGCTATGATTTGCTGGCGTCTGCCCTTGGCGCAAAAGGCGCTTATGCAGAGCAGGCGGATCAATTGGAGGAGATACTTAAGAAAGCGGTCAATAACCATGGCGCGACCTGCATCAATATCAGGATGGAAGGAAAAGCGGCGCCTGTGTTTTGAGCCGGATGGGGCGGCAACGACAAAGCGTTTCTATACCGGTTTGCCTGAGTCTGAATTGATCATGGCGATATGCGTTAAGAAAAGACGGCTTGGGCACCTGCGCATTATTACAACGCTTGCAAAAGTAGGGCGTGTCAGCCGTGTAGCAGAGCTTTTCAACGTAACGCAACCGGCTATTTCTAAGCAGTTAGGTGAGCTAGAGCATTTGCTGGGTGCCCCAGTCGTTGTGCGTTCCGGTCGGCGTGTCGTGTTGACTCCCACCGGGGAGGTATTGCTGAAATACGGGCGACAAGTCCTTTACAATTTGGAGGCCGCACAGCGTGAACTCGAGCAATTGAGGGAAGGAGGCGTTGGGCACTTGAAAATAGGCGCTGTGGCGACGACCATGCCCACCCAAGTGGCAAAAGCCGTCGTACGCTTGCGCCAACGGGCCCCCGCGCTCACCATTACACTGACGGAAGCCACCACCGATACGCTTTTTCCCGCGATACGGGATGGAAACTTGGATATTGTGATTTCGCGCACCCGTATCGACAGAACCATGGAAGAGTTCGGGTCATTGGAAGAGCGTTTGATTAGCAAGGATCCGCTGGTAATCGTGTGTTCCAGCTTGCATCAATTAGCAGGGCGCAAGTCATTGCGTTGGGTTGACCTTTCGCCCTATACGTGGATTCTCCCACCAGACGGTTCGGCCATTCACGACGGTCTAATGCGTTTATATAAAAAACACTCACTGCGGCCGGGTGTGGGCACGATAACTGCGAACTCTATTGCTGTCTTGCCAACACTTTTGGCTAATAGCCAACTTTTAGGCTTGATGCCGCGCGCGTATGTTGTCGACTTGGTCGACAGAACATTACTCGCGATACTGCCTTTGACCTTCTCGCGAACAGCGCAAGAAGTGCGTGCAGTGTGGCGGCGTGAAAATGAAAACCCGGCGGTCCGCCTTTTGCTGCAAAGCTTAAGTGGGGAATTGGGTATTGAAAGTGCATAACAGGGAACGTCTATTCCACTACTCGATGCAGGCAACGGCGGTCTTTTCTACCGGCCAGGTTGCATCCTGCGCTAGCCGGCTTCGGCAAGATAAGCGAGGTAATCCGCGGTACCTTGGCGTAACGCCGGCTGGTTAAATTGATAGTCTTCGCCCGGTTCATCTTCGAAGCCGTACATGGCAAAAAACGGCTGGTAATCGGCGCCAACGTAATTGGCGGTAATTTCGAACGGTCTGAGAATGTCTTCCAGGCGGTACTGGTAGCGACCCTGGGGTGAATAGTCATGTTCCCGCACGCCAGCAGATACGGCCAGCGCCAGCTTGCGACCGCGCATTTTGTGCCCACTTTTCGAACCATAGGCCCAGCCATAGATAAAAACATCGTCCAGCCATTTTTTCAACAAAGGCGGGCAATTGAACCAGAACACAGGAAATTGCAAGACAACCTTGTCATGCGCTTCGATCAGCGCTTGCTCGCCGGCGACGTCAAATTGCCAGTCGGGGTACGTGCCGTAAAGGTCGTGGACAGTGTACTGGTCTGGCTGTTTCTTTAACGCTTCGATCCAGGCTTTGTTGACCTGCGAATTTTCCAAATTGGGGTGGGCGACAACGATCAATGTTTTCATTTCGAATGATCCATATTGAGTGGTGACGCTACTATGATATAGATTATGGAAAAAAAATAAAGTACGCACAATTAAGTTATATACTTACCTAAATGATAGTATAAACATGGATAACATAATGAATGCAAAACTACCAGCTCCCAAAGAGCAGCCCAGTTGCTTTGCCATGGAAATTCCCCTGGAAGAGACAGGCTTTGGCTACACGCTGGCGCGGATTAGCGGAAAGTACAAGATGACGATCATGTACTGGCTTTCGGAATACAAGCCGGTCTTGAGGTTCAACGAACTGCAGCGTTGCATCGGAACGATTTCCTACAAGACGCTGAGCAGCACGCTCAAGGAAATGGAGCATGATGGGCTGGTCATCCGCAAGGAATATCCGCAAATTCCGCCAAAAGTCGAGTACAGCCTTTCGCAGCGAGGGCAGTCCCTGCTGCCTGTGATCAATCTGATGTGCACTTGGGGCGAGGTGCAACTGGCGCAACAAAACGCCAATGCATAGGAATCGCTTGCTCAGGGATATCAGTAAAGGATCGTCGCGTGAACAAGTCTGTTCATTTCATCTGGGTGCTGCATGGCTTTTCCGTGACAAACTCTTTTAGATCGAGCAATGGGCTATGGTCGCAGGATCACTTTTTATTCCTGGGTAAACTAAGACAAGCGTTCGTAAACATGGTTCCTGTAATGCCTATTGTGGCGTAATTCTGGTCCAGACACTTGTATTTTAAAAATCAGCGATCAGCACTGCTGTAGGAGCCATAAAATTGAACGTGTGAAGTGTCACTTGGGCTTGCCCGATTGGCACAATCTTCGCCATATGCTCTTTCATGTTCGTGAGTCACCACAACCCAAGCACCTTCCACCACGCGATCCCAATCGTTGCGTAAATTGCGAGCTCGATAATACACATTATAAAGCCCACTCGCCACCACGTCCCAAGCGCAACGTACCCGCTGCCGAAAATGATCGGTGAAGTACCCGTTGCATAATGGGTCAAGGTCATCATTATCGTAGAGCCTGCAACCATCATCAGCAAGAACGGCACCAGATAATCTGGAGGCACCAATGCCACGCCCACCGTTAGGAAGGCCAACATCATGGCGCTGATGTGCGCGGTTGTACTTGCAAAGAAGTAATGTGAGAATACAAACAGCAGTACGAGCAGTACGGCAGCCCATTCCCAACCCATTCCCGCCGAAGCGATCCCGTTTCTCAACATACTGGAGAACCACGCAATGACGCCGGTCTTGTTGAGCTGTTCTGCCATCATCACCAACGCGCCGAACCAAATCAGCGTATCCCATGCGCTTTTCTCGGAAAGTACGTCATCCCAATCAATTGTGCCAGTGATGATCAGGATGAAAAGACCTAAAAACGCCACGACCGTCGGGTCGAGCGTGTAAGCCGGGCCCAAGATCAACGCAGGAACATTCGCCCAAAGTAGAAGCAGGACGCCAAAAGTACCTAACATTATCTTTTCCCCTCCAGAAATCGGCCCCATGCTTTGGCGCTCATCGCGTGCGTACTCGATCGCATGAGGTGTAGACTTGATTTGCGCAGGTGCCAGCAACGACACCAACAGAGGCATCAGCAGAAGGCAGGCTAATCCGGGCACCAGCATGCAAAGAGCCCATGTCGTCCAGGAAAGATGAAAACTTTGATTCGTCACTTGCGCAACGAAGTTTACGACAAGCGGATTGGGTGCAGTCGCGGTGATGAACATGCCTGAAGTGATCGTGTTTGCATGCATGTTTACCAGCGCCAGATAAGTGCCGATCTTACGCTCGGTACCTTTAGCTGGGTCCGAATCGAATGCGGCCGCTATCGATTTCATGATGGGGTGGACGATACCTCCGCCGCGAGCTGTGTTGCTGGGCGTAAATGGCGCAAGCACCAGTTCACAAATCGTGAGTCCATAGCCGATACCAAGGGTTCTACTTCCCAGGACTGAAATAAAGAAAAGGCCAATGCGTTTGCCTAGGCCTGTTTTTTTTAAACCGCGCGATATGAGTATCGCCACTACAATTAACCATATTAAAGGGTTGGCGAAACTAGATAACGCATCTGTGATGGCTCCTTTGGAAGACGTAGATGTGACCTGCGTGAGCGCGACGATGGTCATCGACATCATTGCCATCACTCCGATCGGCATCACCTTGAGAACTATTGCCAAAATTGTTGTTAAGAAAATCGCCACCAATGTCCAGGCTTTAGTGGTCAGTCCCTCTGGCACCGGCAGCAGTAGCATGAGCAGTAGAAAAGTTGCAGCTACCAGCGCCGGAACCAGTCTGAATGGTACATTTTCCTTGAAATAGATAAGTGCAGCTTTTAGTGAAGCAGACATAATGAATCCCTTGCTGGGTAGACTTCGAACTAAGCACGCCTGTGGCAAATCGGATGCCAATACAGTCATTAGGCACTTGTCACGATAACATCCAAACAAGGGTGAATTTCAATATATCACTGCGCTTGCGTTAGGAAAAAATACTTACTGGTCATGCATCGGGAGATGCCTACTACGATGAGACGATATGTCGACTTTGAATTTGTTGATTCAATATTGGTAAATGCGGTGGAGAGATTTCTTAACGCTCTGCACCGGTTCATGCAATGCTAACGGTTTACCGGTATCAGTGTTAGACTGGTATCAATCTCAATGCGATTGCACACACTCATCTGTTTGTTTAGCTCATCGCTAACGCATTATCGCGCTGCTCCATGTACTGTGCTTTTGACCTCTACTGCGCAGCCAGCTGTATGTGTTAGAAAAATATCCTGCGCGACGATGGTCAATGCCATTGGGTTCAGTGGCCGGAATATAAACATCCGGCATGAGAGAAAAACATGAATAGCACCAGGAAACTGTGGGTTTATTTAGCGGCCCTCCTCATCGCTTCCTTCGGTACTCTACTGTGGACGGGTGGTGAAATCTACCGGGAATCGCCTCCTATGCCCGAGCAAGTGGTGTCGACCGACGCTCAGGTGATTTACACGCGCTCCGATATCGAGTTGGGTCGCCAAGTCTGGCAGTCCATGGGCGGGATGCAACTCGGATCGATTTGGGGTCACGGCTCCTATGTCGCACCGGACTGGAGTGCAGACTGGCTGCACCGGGAGGCGTTAGGCGTATTAGACCTGTGGGCGCAGCGCGAGGTTGGCGTGGCCAGCTACACGGCATTGTCTGAGGAACAGCAAACCCTGTTTCAGGCCCGGCTACAGACGAGAATTCGAGACAATACCTACGATCTCTCAAGTAAGACTATCACACTCAATAGTGATCGTACCGCCGCCATATTGCTCGTTGCCGCCCATTATCAAAGCCTGTTTGGCAACGACCCGGCCACGGCCGAGCTGCGCGAAGCCTACGCGATGAAGAACAATACCGTACCGGACGCCGTGCACCGACGCGCGCTTACCGCCTTTTTTTGGTGGACCGCGTGGGCTACCGTCACCGAGCGACCCGGAAGCAACATTACTTACACCAATAACTGGCCCAATGAGCCGCTAGTTGGCAACAATCCGCCAGCAAGCTTGTTCTTGTGGTCGGCGTTTAGCGTGATATTGCTTCTCGCAGGCATTGCTCTGCTTGGCTGGCACCATGCTGTGACCACAGGACGTCATCAGAAGCCGCATGAATTGCCTCTTACTGATCCAATGTTGCAGGTGGTCGTTACGCCGTCAATGAAGGCGACAGCGAAGTACTTTTGGGTCCTGCTTGGGATGTTCCTTCTTCAAATCCTGCTTGGCTCTCTCACGGCTCACTACCAGATCGAAGGTCAAGAGCAATACGGATTTAACCTGTCGGATATTCTCCCGTACTCGATCACCCGCACCTGGCATACCCAGTTAGCGATTCTCTGGATTGCAACGGCCTGGCTGGCGACCGGCCTTTATATGGGGCCGGCCATTTCGGGCCACGAACCAAAATATCAGCGACTTGGAGTGAACCTGCTCTTTAGCTGTCTATTGATAATCATCGTTGGCGCGTTCACCGGGCAATGGTTCGCGGTGATGCAGAAGCTCGGACTGGAGCATAATTTCTGGTTTGGTCACCAAGGTTGGGAATACATTGATATCGGTCGCTTCTGGCAATGGTTCTTCTTTATAGGCTTGATGCTGTGGTTGGTGCTGGTCGGACGTGCCTTATGGCCCGCGCTGCGGACTGATTCGGAGTCGCGATCGCTCGTGGCCTTGCTGTTCCTGTCGACCGTAGCGATCGGACTGTTTTACGCCGCAGCATTGGTGCCGGGTGAACATAGTCACCTTTCAGAAGTTGAATACTGGCGTTGGTGGCTGGTGCATCTATGGGTCGAAGGCTTCTTCGAGGTCTTCGCCACTGCAGTGCTCGCCATCCTTTTCACGCGCCTGGGTCTATTGCCGGTCAAGATTGCGACCGTTGCAGTGCTTTTCGCCACTATAGTGTTTATGGCTGGCGGTGTACTTGGAACCTTGCACCATCTGTATTTTAGTGGGACGCCAGTGACGGTGATCGTGCTCGGCGCCAGCTTCTCCGCGCTTGAAGTCGTGCCGCTGGCCTATATCGGTTTCGAGGCTTATGAGCGATATAGACAAGGTCATGCGACGCCGTGGATGATGCGCTATCGTTGGCCCGTCATGTTTTTCCTGGCTGTCGCCTTCTGGAACATCGTCGGGGCTGGTTTACTAGGCTTTCTGATCAACCCGCCGCTGTCGCTGTATTACATGCAGGGGCTAAATTTGACGCCGCTGCATGCGCACACCGCGCTTTTCGGCGTGTACGGCATGCTCGGTATTGGACTCGTATTGTTCTGCTTGCGCGGCCTAAAGCCGGACCTGGTTTGGCCTGAGCGGCTACTGGCGACAAGTTTCTGGTCGTTCAATATCGGTTTGGCCTTGATGGCTGCGCTGACCCTGCTGCCAATCGGCACCCTGCAACTGATAGCGGCGATTGATAAAGGATACTGGTATGCGCGTTCGGCTGAGTTTATGCAGCAGCCCATAATCAGCTTTCTCGTGTGGATGCGCGTCCCGGGCGACATCATCTTCAGTGTTGGCGCAATAACACTCATGTGGTTCGTGCTCGGGTTGTGGCTCAGGCCACGTCGAGGACCGGCTATCCTGTCTTCAGAGCACAGTCGGGGAGAGGAAGTTTAAGAGATGGCCAACTGATATTGTTTTGCATGACAACTTATTAAACCGCATCTCTAAGTTGGGGCGAGTCTTGCGAATGTAAACATTTGTGAGAGTGTCGACCCTATCCATTATTCAGGTCAGTAAAAGATGTGATATATGAAAATCTTATGACAAATTCATAAACACAATCATCGGCGAAGTTAGCATTACTGCTGATGATTAGAATTTTTCCATGGAGCTTATTCTATGAAATCGTTGTTACGTTACTTATTGTTTTCCGTTTTGCTGGCAGTCGGACAAATTTCCTATTGTAACTACCCCGTAAAATAATACAGATTACTCGTAGAATTTCTTTTAAGCTAAA
>NZ_JABUXU010000009.1 GCF_014897675.1 Advenella sp. FME57
CATCGTCAGGCTTTTTATTCCTTCAAACGCCCCGCAATTTAACCATTGCGGGGCGTTTGTGCTTTAACGCACGCGTTATTTATGCGAATATTGTTTTATGCGCTGCCTCAGTACGGCATGCACTTCCCGTGACTACGCCAAATGGTGATTCAATTGCCGTAATCTGAGAACGTATCATTCAAAGATCCTGTCCAATTAATATGAGTGGACAGCCTGGCAGACGAATTTATTTTCATTAACAACGTCCTTGCGCACTCTTGAGACCGCCCAGAATAGATGGGCTATAAACACATATGGACATGGCCGCATAAGCGGCCATTATCTTTTATAGATCACTGCAATGGTGCGCCTTAATGTCAACAGATTGATGAATTGGCCGTGGATGCCTGTCTCGAACTGCCCCTTATGAACCAGTCTGCTAGGATCTCCTTTGTTCTAAAATGCCACCGGGCTTTTCTGATGGGACCGTAGAACCGACTTCATCACATCTGAACACAATGTTGATCAATACCAGCACATTGACAACGCGGCGCCGACGCCAGCCGGAGGTGCCTTACTTTCATAATGGCCATGCGCCTAGTAACGGGCGTCCTTTGGTTTTTTCCCATTAGGCCAATCGTTCACTTTGCCAGCAAAGTCAGGACGGTCCTGGTGGGTAAAGTACTCAGCTACGTCGATTGCCTGCTGGTCTGTCAGCACGTTGCCAGCGCCCCATAGCCCTCCTGTATGGACACTCATGGGCATGTTGTATTTGACGAAAGCGGCGGCTTTGTAGGTTCTCGCCATGCCGGCGCCAATATTGAATGATTCATCTCCCCACAGCGGAGGGAAAGCTATATTGCCGGCTGAATCACGCTTGCCTTCACCATTATCGCCGTGACAGCTTGCACAATATTGTCGGTAAATTTCTGCGCCGCGCAGTGGGTCTGGTTTCAATGTCATATCGATCCGGCCCGCGTTGCGAATATCCACTTTCGCCCCGTGAGGCAGTCCCTGAGCCAGCCACTTCATATAGGCGATCATCGCTTTCATTTCCTTGCTGTCTTCAGCAAGAGGCTTGCCGTTCATAGAGCGTTGCATACAGCCGTTTATCCGGTCGGCAAGGCTAAATACCCGTCCTGCCCTCGGGTTGGGCTGTGGGAAAGCATTATAGGTATTGATGAACGGCGCGCCCAGAGGCACTTTGCCCTGAGCGATATGACAGCTGTTGCATGCCATTTGTGATTTTACGTAATCTGGCAACAGGCGATTGGTTTCATTTAGAAGACGTTTTCCGTACAGGATTTCGTCTGCGTTTTGTTCGTTCAAAATGCTTTGATCGTCGGGTACGATGTAATCGGGCAAAGTTCTACCATCCTTGTCTTTTACACTATAGCGTTGTGGTGTGCCCGTGAGCGTGTCCAATTCCGTTGCCTGCGGGGAGGCGGGGATCTCGGTTGCGTACATACTGCAACAGGCCAGCAGATGGATAATGAATTTATTCATGTATTCCCTCCTGAAACGTATTGGAGTTAACCGCTTTGTCGGCGAGGAATTGCCGCATATGTTGAATGTCCTTGCGCTGAACTTCGGGTGCCTGGTTTGTCCAGCCGTTACGAATGAAATTGATAACTGAGAGTAGCTGTTCGTCGCTCAGTTGAGCAAAACCCGGCATGGCAAATGCCATGCGGTCGTATTGGGTATGCGGCATCCGCCCGCCTTCCAGGACGATTTGGATGACCGATTGGGGATTGCGCGCGTAAATGGCCGAATTTCCCGCGAGTGCAGGGAATATGCGCGCCATACCCTTGCCATCAGCGCGATGACAGGTAACGCAATATTGCATGTATACGATAGCGCCCAGGCTGCCGGGATTGTTCCGAGTCAAGAGCGCTGCTGTGGTCGTATCTGTTTTGTCGGAAAAATGCTGTAGTTTGTCCGAAACCGGAGGCAGCCGCTTAAGATAAGCCGATAATGCACCGATATCGTCATCGGAAAAGTACTGGGTACTGTGCTGTACTACGTCGGCCATTGCGCCGAAGGCTGCAGCAATGTTATTGCGCCCGGTTTTGAAAAACAGTTCCAGGTCTTCCTGACTCCAGGACTGTAGTCCCCGCGCTTCGCCTCGTAGGCTCTTGGCGCGCCAGCCATCAATGACGGCGCCGGACAAATAGCTGTCCCCATCAGCCAGTCTCAGTGCTTTTTCCTGATAGAAGAGGCCGCGAGGAGTATGACAGGCGCCGCAATGCCCTGGGCCTTCGGCCAGATACTGGCCGCGCGACAAGCGCGTATCGGTTGGATCCTCGGCAACGAACTGGCGGTTCGGCGCGAACAACGCCTGCCACCAGGCGATGGGCCAACGCAAGTTCAAGGGCCAGGGGAAGGTGGAGCTTTCATTAGGCTGCCTGACAGGTATGACTTCGGACATAAAATAGGCATACAGTGCCTTGATATCCGCTTGCGGCATGATTGTGTAGGAGGGATAGGGCATGGCGGGATACAACGGAGTCCCTGTGGCACTGACTCCGTGACGCACGGCATTATCGAACTGACTGAATGTGTAGGCACCTATACCAGTCTCCCTGTCTGGCGTGATATTGGTCGAATAAATGACGCCCAATGGAGTGTCCATCGCTAGTCCGCCGGCAAATGGCTGACCGTCGGCGGTGGTGTGACAGGCGATGCAATCAGCTGTGCGGGCAATGTATTTGCCTCTTTGAATGAGTTGCGGATCCAGAATATCGACTTGTTGGTTATCTGCCGGTGCTCGTTCATGAAGCAGTAGCTGCGAGCCTGCATAACCGGCACCCAACATCAATAAAAGAAACAACAGTAGAGATTTCAATACTTTCATGGCGTTTACTTCAAGACTATGACCGGACCAATCAATCACGTTTCGCATATATGGTACTGCGATCACTTTTGTTTGGTTTGTATTACTTGAAGTTGTTTTGACCTACCGCAAACGAAGCTTCTTGTTGTGGTAAAACGCCCATATGCCTGAAAAGAACCAATCTGCATTGCACGGCCTATTCAGGCTAGTAGCTCAACTGAGCGGAATAGACAGTTGATGGCATCTGTATGCAAA
The DNA here is from genome assembly GCF_014897675.1 of Advenella sp. FME57. Lineage (GTDB taxonomy): Bacteria > Pseudomonadota > Gammaproteobacteria > Burkholderiales > Burkholderiaceae_B > Advenella. The sequence continues at coordinate 3,068 of NZ_JABUXU010000009.1, forward strand.
TACATCGCCAGGACACTGTCAATGCGATTCCCTTGTCGCGACAACAGGTACGCATAAGCCAACGGCGAAATTTCGATTATCGTGACAATGATTATTGTTTTATCTATTCGTGAAACGGTTCGTTTATGTAGTGCCGCGTATTGGCCCACTAAGGAAAACGCATCTTAAATAGCCTTTTCAAAGCCGTTGGTATAGAGCTCATTTAATATGAGCAGACACTCTCGTAAGCAAATTAATCGTCGCTCAACAACTGGATTGTGTGCTGACCCCAGTATTAGCCAAGGAGGGACAACTGCTTTGGTCTTTCCCGCTATTGGCTCGCTCGCTACGTTGAAATCTGGCATCCCAATGCTTTCAGTTACATTCCACAGCAATTGGTAGGCATCCTTCATGCCTTGAGCGCCTCGGATCGTTACAATATATGATTCAACAGAGGACGATACATGCAGCGTAACGCGGGAACAGATGGGCTGAAGATAGCATTGGCAATGATGGTGGTTGCCCTGCATGCGTCGTTGTTTACAGAGACCGCCGAGTATCTTAATTACATATTCGTGAACGGGCTGCTTCGCATTGCCGTGCCGACCTTCTTTATCATCAATGGTTTTTACTTCTATCCGTTGATAGCCCGAAATCGTTCCTTTACTAATTGGGCCAAACGCCTGGCTGTGTTGTACGGTATCTGGATGTTGCTGTATTTGCCATTCTATTGGCCGGTACACTGGGAGCTCGCCCGTGATCAGATTGGCCTGCTGGAAAAGCTGGTGTTTGGCTATCATCATTTATGGTATCTGGTGGGCACCTTGGGCGCCGGGGCGGTATTGCATGTATTGCGTACACGCAGTGACAAACACATTCTTATCTCTGCCGTAGCGTTGTTTGTGATGGGCTATGTGTTGCAGGCAATTGGCAATTATGCGCCGATCGAAGAAGGGGTAGCGGGGTATCTGTTGAATTCTGGCTGGATTTTCCGCAACTTTCTGTTCTTTGGCTTTCCCCTGTTTGCCATAGGGTATTTGATCGCCAAACACCGCCTGCACAAATTGCCTCGTCGTGACCCACAATTGCTGTGCGCCATATTTGCGTCAGTCATGCTGCTGGTAGCGGAAAGCTCCGTGCACTATTTTCTGCACCCCGCCAAGGCGGGCGTAGATATGTACCTTTCTCTGCTGGTGCTGTGTCCGCTGCTTTTCATTTTTTTTCACAGCCGCTCTGCAAGACTGAATACGGACTTTCTGTCCAAGCTTTCTACCGCCATTTACCTGACGCACGTATTCTTTATCAATATTTTGCTAAACACAGGCTGGATGGAGCAGGGCACGCCACTGTTTGTCATGGTGATGTTTGCCAGCACCGTAGTATCAGCCTTGCTGGTCTGGTCTGATCGTAGGTGGAATATTCTGTTCTGACACCGACCTTTCACATGGAATGCACGGCGAATGTGGCAGCAGGCCGGTTGCTACGCATAGCCACAGTCCGGCAAGGCCTTTGGCCGGCGCTGATACGAATGCGCCGCAGCAGGCAGCCATGGTCTACATAGCCGTAACAGCGCGCAATGTAAGCCGGGAAGTAGAATTCAGAAGCGCGTAGTAATGTAGGACCGCGCCTGGCCCGTGTCATCAATAACAGGCATCCATTTCCACTTATCAAATGTCGTGCAGGGATGGGAGATGCCCAGCATGATCCTGTCGCCCACAGCAGGAGCAGGGCCGGCAGCGTCAAAATGTAAATAGGCGTGCTGGTCATTGAGCGCAGTGATTTGCCAGGTCGGTTCCGGCGCGCTGCGAACCCGTTCACCTACCGGCGCGTAGCCAGTGACAAAGGGCAACGTAAGGTCATAGGAAATGTCCCGTTTACCGCAGGTAAGCAGCGCCAGCCCGGGTTCCGGCACCGACTGCACCATGGTCCATACCTCCAGGGCCGCCCTTAGGCTTTCCTGCAGGTGCTCGCGCTCCTGGACTTTGGCCAGATGACGCTTATAGACGCCGTGGTCGTGTGTGATATAGCATCCCGAGCGCAGTACGCCTCGTACTGGCCGATCCAGGCTGATTTTCAGACCGGGGACGACCAGATCAAAAATGGCCGAGCCGCCGGCCGAGATAATGATTTCGTCAGTGTCGAACAGCTGCTGTTGAGCGCAGGCGCGCGCGACTGCTTCACAACGGGCCATGAGTGCGTCAACGGCCGGCTTGTCCTTTTCTGTGTCGGTGGCCAGGTTTCCTTCGTAGCATTCGATGCCGCCCAGCGCGAGTACGGATGATTGATGTATGCAGCGGGCCAGCGCCAGAGCCTGTTCCAATTGGCGGCAGCCTGTACGCTGGCCTGCAATACCGATTTCCAGCAGGCAGTCAAAGCGTATGCTTTGCTGCTGGTTGTCCTCACTGTAACGTCTAGCCCAGGCTTCGATATAAGCGACCTGTTCAATTGAATCGACCAGAAACCAAATGCGCAGGTCGGGATGCATTTGCAAAAGTGACTGTAATTGGCGCAGGTCGGCATCACATACAACCTGATTGGCAATAATAATACGCTTTGCACCGGCCTGAATGCCGGTCTGGGCCTGAAACATGGTAGCAAAGGTGAGCCCCCACGCACCGGCGGCAAGTTGTTGGCCAAACAGTTCAGGCGACATGGTGGTTTTGCCATGCGGCGCAAGGCTAACACCTTTGTCGCGGGCAAAACGCTGCATCCATTGCAAATTGTGTTCCAGGGCCGGCTGGTTCAGCACCGCCAACGGGAACGCAAAGGCGTTGTCGTAAACGTTAAGCCGGGCTGCGGCGAAGGTTTCGGGTGCCGTCGTGGCAAGTTCTGCTGGAAAATGCTTTAGTGTGCAAGCCTGTATCGGAAGGGGGTCACTCATCAGTTTGTCCTGCTTAATGCGCTGCAACGTTTGGTGTCGATCTCTATTCGGGTTTTTTACTGTCGCTATCAGTATCCGAGGACGAACCAGGTTCATCGGCCGTGTCGTCCGGGAGCTCGATCTGGCTCAGCTTTTGCCAGAGCGCACCCATTTCATCGAAATACTGGTAAATATCTACCAGCGTCAGTTCGTCGGTTTCGAACGATCCACCCAAGACCGGGGGGGTTGCGAGCGCAAAAACAGAATTTTCAGGTAACGGGGTTTCCAGCTTTGATGCCATCAGCAGCAGCGAGAAGTAATCGGTAATGAATTCGGGATCGGCAAGCACAGCGCGAAACTCATCAAAGTCCGAGGCAATGTGCTCCAGTTCACCGTCGTTGGTGTCCAGAAACAGAATATGACCGGTTTCAGGCTCAAGCAAAAAGCAGTCTGCCGTTTTGGTGACAAGCAGAATTTCGACCTGGGCTGGCAGGAGCCATTGCCAGTGATTCAGCAATCGTGGCTGGTTAAGATTATCAGTGGCAATGGTCAGGTCGTTCAGATTCACGTGCGCTCCTTGCGTCGTTGACGTGGGCAGAAGTGTCGGGCCGCCTGTACCCCTGCCGCGTGGTTATTATGACGATTGAATGCGCAGACGGTATTCTTCGTCATTCATGAAAATATATCTTACCGCATCAATCAGGCTTAGAAATACCGTGAGCGGCAACCAGATGAAACTGATGATCAGATACAGCATCCCCATGCCTATCTGGCCGTTGTAAAAGCGGTGCGCGCCCAGCCAGCCCAGGAAAATCGCCAGAAAAATGGCTATTTTACGGGAGCTTGCCTGGCGTGTCAGTTCTTCATCCTTGTTCTTGTATATCCAGATGCACACGATAGCCGTCACCACCAGGGCGACCAGTATTTTGACGGGATGCCGGGAGACGTATTCGGAGACGGTGTAATACAGATCGGAAAAGTTATAGATGACCAGACCGGTGATGTCATGCAGCCACACAGCCAGCGCGGTGAACACGCCTTCGCCGAAGGTCAGTCCGATCAGGACAATGATAAAGACGATAATGGGCAGGAGAATTTTCTGGAGCATGGCAGCGGGTCTCGATGGGCACAAAACGACCGTTAGGGATTTGCATTGCGAAATCGCATGACGGGCGCGGGTTAATGAGGCAGTAAATCTGAATCAGTAAACGTTGGATAAGCGTTAGATAAACGTTTGATAAGCGAATGTTAGATAAGGGTATATTCGCATAAAAACAAGGTTGGGCCGGGGTGGTTCGGCGCATGGATGCTTCATTGCGTTTCGGGTACAAAATACGGCATGCGTCATGGATTGGTCTCCTTTGCCTGACTGCAACCATAACTGGTCCGCCAGCTGTATATTGCCAGGGCAATTGGCCGGCTGTTGCATGCGGCGCGCAGTGAGCAGCACAAAGGCAGGGTACACCGCCAATTCGGCCTTTACACCGTCTGTGCCTGGCGCTCAGGCATCAGCCAGCGTAAACACGTTTTTGCCAAATGGCAGTGCCTGGCCGCGCAGCAAATGGCTGATCACGCTTGCAGAACCCGGGGCCAGGGTAAAGCCCAGGGCTCCTTGGCCAATATTGAGCCACAGGTTACCATATCGGGTTGCATCAATAATGGGTTTGCCTTTTGGCGTAGCCGGACGCAGCCCGGTCCAGAGCGTGGCCAGATCATAATTGCCCGCATCGGGAAACAAATTGCGGGCTTCCTGCTTCAGCGCTTCAATACGTGAGGTATCGATGCGGCGGTTCAGGCCCACCATGTCGGCCATGCCGGCGATGCGCAGGCGCTCCCCCAGCCTTGCATAGACTACCTTGCGTTCATAATCGGTGATGCTGACCATCGGCGCGTCGGCGGCTCGCTCAATGGGCACTGTGAGGCTGTATCCTTTGAGCGGACTGACCGGCACCGCAATGCCCAGCGGTTTGAGTAGCGCTGTGCTCTCGCATGCCAGTGCCACCACGATATGATCCGGCGTAAGGTGTTCTCCGGCGGTTGTTTGTACACTCACTTTGCGATTGCTGTCGGCCGCAAGCCGGCTGACGGTGGTATTGAAGCGGAAGGTGACGCCGCGTTGCTGCAAAATGTTTTTCAGGGCAACGGCAAGCTGGAAGCAGTCTGCGCTTTCTTCGCTTTCGGTAAAGATGCCGCCGCTCAGGTGATCCCGCATACGCTGCAGGGCTGGCTCCAGCGAGATACATTCTTCAACCGACATGGCACGTTGCTCGCAACCCAGTGAACGCTGAAAGTCCAGCTGTTCGACGGCATGCTCGAAAGAATCGCGGCTGCGATGCACAACCAGCTTGCCTGCCCGTTTATGGTCAAAGGAGATGGCCTCCTGTTGCATCATGTCGTGATACAGGTCACGGCTGAGAAACGACAGTGAAAGCAATTGTCGCGTCGTTTGGTTGCTTTGAGCCGCATTGCAGGCTTTGACAAAACGCACGTTCCAGCACAGGGTGGCCGGATCCAGGCTGGGGCGAAAACGCAGGGGCGAGTTGCGGTCCAGCAGCCATTTGGGCACGTGACTCATGACGCCCGGGCCGGCCAGTGGCGCCACGTAACTGTATGACAGTTGTGCACCGTTGGCATAGCTAGTCTCCAGCGCAACGTCGCTGTTTCTCTCGATAACGGTGACGTTGAACCCGTCCCGGTTGAGATAATAAGCAGTTGTCAGCCCGATGATGCCGGCCCCAAGTACCAGAACGTCCATAATTTTTCCGTCAGTATGAAAAGGCATTGGTTCTATTGCCAAGGCCCGGATCAGGCCGGCCTGTGAAGACCAATAATGCAATTATAAGGAATTCAGCCAGTCAATATCGGCCTGGGTGAATCCGGCCGCCATTCTGGCCTGGACATTGAAGGGCCCGCGAGGCTTGCCGACGCGATAGGTATCGATCAGCGCCGCATAAGCGGCAACGGGCTCCTGGTTTTGCTGCTCGCAGCAGTGCAGGTACCAGCGATTGCCGGTTTTGACATGACCGATTTCGTCGCGCAGAATAATATCCAGGATCTGCACGCCGCGGTCGTCGTTGACGGCCCGCAACTTGTTCTGGATGGCCGGGGATACATCCAGGCCGCGCGCCTCCAGCGTACGCGGCACCAGTGCAAGCCTGGCCAGAATGTCGTTGGCAGTTTTTTCCGCCATGTCCCATAAACCATTATGGGCCGCAAAATCGCCATACTGATAGCCACAAGAGGCCAGGTGCCCCCGCACGAGGGAAAAGTGATAGGCCTCTTCCCGGGCGACCTGCAGCCAGTCGTAGTAGAAATCATCGGGCATGCCGGGAAAGCGCCAGATGATATCCAGCGCCAGGTTGATGGCATTGAATTCGATATGGGCAATGGAGTGAATGAGCGCCGCTTTTCCCTGTTGCGTCTGCGTCGAGCGTACCGATACCTCGCGCGGGTCCACCAGTTGCGGCCGTTGCGGGCGACCCGGCAGTGGCCGCATCGGTTGCAGGACCAGATCGGCGCGCACGGGCAGCGTAGATACCAACTGGTCAACAGCGGTGATTTTTTTGCAGGGGTCGGGTTCGGCCAGGGCATCTAGTGCTGCCTGACGCAGCGATGGGTACAGAGGAGGCATGACAGGAAGAGGCGTGACAGGAGAGGGCATGTCGGTTTACAAACAACGGGTTCACCAAAACCGCTATTTTAGTCAATGGCAGGCAATGGTATAGTCTTGTTTTGACTTTCACAGGAAAACTCATGTCTTCTTCAGCCCGCATTGTCTTTCTTGATCGGGCCACGTTGCCTGACTTTATCGCGCTCAAGGCGTTTGAGTTCGAGCATGAAGTGACTGCCTACGACCAGACTGCGCCGGCCGACGTTGCCCAGCGGATTCGGAACGCGCAAATCGTGATTACCAACAAGGTGCCGGTGTCGGCGCAAGACGTGGCGCAGGCGGGCGAGCTTAAACTGGTGGCTGTGGCGGCAACCGGGACCAATATCGTTGACATAGAAGCATGCCGCGACAAGGGTATTGTTGTGACCAATATCCGCAACTATGCGGTCAATACCGTGCCCGAGCATACACTTGCATTGATTTTTGCACTGCGTCGCAGTTTGCTTCCCTATCATCGCTCGGTCAGCCAGGGGCGCTGGGCGCAAAGCGGCCAGTTTTGCTATTTTGATTATCCGGTCAGCGATCTGGCCGACAGCACTATCGGTATTTTCGGTTCCGGCGCGCTTGGCAGCGCGGTTGCCAAGCGCGCCCAGGCATTGGGCATGAAAGTGCTGTTTGCCGCTCGCAAGGGAGAGACTGATGTAAAGCAAACGCATACCCCCTTTGAAGAGGTAATCGCACAGGCTGATATCCTCTCGCTGCACCTGCCCCTGACTCCGACAACCCGTCATATGATTGGCGCGGCAGAGCTGGCGCAAATGAAGCCGACCGCTATTTTGATCAACACGGCCAGGGGCGGGTTGGTGGACGAAGCCGCGCTGGCAGACGCCCTGGAAAACAACAGTATCGGTGGCGCAGGTTTCGATGTTGTCACTCAGGAACCCATGCCCGATACCCACCCGTTTATGCGCCTGATGAACCGACCGGATTTTATCCTGACGCCGCATGTGGCGTGGGCCAGCCGCCAGGCGATTCAGGTGCTGGCGGACCAGCTGGTGGACAACATCAATGCGTTCGTACGTAACGATATCCGCAATCAGGTTTGATTCGGACACATCAGTCGCGTGTGCTTACAGCTTATGACTCTAATAGGTAGAAATACGCGTTGTCATAACGTTGAATATTTTCAATAATGATCAGGATACGGACCTATCCGTATAACAAATAATAATAAGCAGAGTGGGAGCATGGCAGAAACAACAACGCTATATGGCGACTTTGACTACATCATTGCGGGTGCCGGTTCGGCAGGCTGCCTGCTGGCCAACCGTTTGTCCGCAGACCCTTCCTGCAAGGTGCTGCTGCTGGAGGCAGGCGGTGACGATAAATGGCGCTGGTTGCATATTCCGGTAGGTTATCTTTATTGCATCGGCAATCCCAATACCGACTGGTGCTTTACCACGCACCCCGACGCCGGGCTCAATGGCCGCAGTATTGCCTATCCGCGCGGCCGCGTGCTTGGTGGCAGTTCCGCCATCAATGGCATGATCTACATGCGGGGGCAAAAAGAGGATTACGATGGCTGGCGCGACGCCGGCAACCCGGGCTGGGGCTGGGATGATGTGCTGCCGCTGTTCAAAAAATTCGAACATCATTACGCGGGCGATACGGCATTCCATGGTGGCCACGGCGAGCTGCGCGTCGAGCAGCAGCGTTTGCGCTGGGATATCCTGAATGCCTTTCGCCGGGCAGCCGAACAGGCAGGCATTCCCCAAATTGAAGACTTCAATTGTGGTGACAATGAAGGTTCTTCGTATTTTCATGTCACCCAGAAAAAAGGCGTGCGTTTCAGCGCCGCCACTGCATTCCTGCGGCCGATCAAGGAGCGCAGCAACCTGACCGTTATCACAAATGCAATGATAGACCGTGTCAATTTCACAGACCGGACGGCCCAGGGCTTGCGCTTTCGCCATAACGACCACTTTTTCCACGCCAATGCACGCCGAGAAGTCATTCTCAGCGCCGGCGCCATTGGCTCGGTACAAATCCTCCAGCGCTCCGGCGTAGGGGCCGGCGATCTCATGAAGTCGCTGGGCATTCCACTCATTCATCATTTGCCGGGGGTGGGGCGCAATCTGCAGGATCATCTGCAGCTGCGTATGATTTACAAGGTAAACAAGGTGCGCACGCTCAACACGATGATGCAGTCACCGTTGTCCAAGGCGTATATGGGCCTGCAGTACGCCTTTATGAAAAAGGGGCCATTGACGATGGCGCCGTCACAGCTGGGTATTTTTGCGCGTTCCTCTCCCAGGCAGCAACGCGCCAATGTGGAATATCATGTACAGCCGCTATCGCTGGAAAAATTCGGCGATGGTCTGCATCCGTTTCCAGCCTTTACTGCCTCCGTATGTAACATTCGGCCAACCAGCCGCGGTATGGTGACCATTGTTTCTCCTTCGCTTGAAGACCGGCCTGATATTCTATGCAATTATCTGAGCACGGACGAAGATGTCCAGGTTGCCCTGGAAAGCATCCGGCTGACACGGCGTATCGCCGATCAGGCTGCGCTGGAAAAATACACGCCTCAGGAGTTCCGGCCAGGCCCGCTGGCCAAAACCGACGACGACCTTATACGGGCAGCCAGCGATATTGGCACAACCATCTTTCACCCGGTGGGCACCTGCAAGATGGGCACCGATGACATGGCCGTGGTCGACGCCAATCTGTGCGTGCATGGGATCAATAGGTTGCGTGTTGTCGATGCTTCTGTCATGCCAACCATCACTTCGGGAAATACAAACGCGCCAGCCATGCTGATTGCAGAAAAAGGCGCCCAACTGATATTGGCCGCGCGCTGAACGGGCACTTGTAAGGGGAGCTTGGCAACCTGGTTTGCGTCTGACAGTGCTGGCAAGTCCGTTGCCTTGCACAAGTTGTTAGGGTTTAATGCGGCTTATTCCGATCTTTTTCTCAAAAAGAATAGCTGGCGGTTTCGCTTATATTACTTGCATATTTTGCTGCCTGCCGGGATAACAAGGACTGCAGAAGGCACATACCCAGTCTCTTTGCGCAACGGGTATCTACGCTATCGTTTTTCAATGCAGCACTATCTGAACGTACTGGTTTATATCCGCTATCTATAAATAAAGACCTATTTATTCGTTCTTATTCCTGTGATGAACCGATAAGATAAAGCCTTACCGAAGTAGTCTTGCCTGCCCATCGGGTAGCGGACTAAGCATTGGACGGACATATTATGAATTTTCACTCCGCGCAAACTCAAGCAATGTTCTCTGAACAGCCGATTCTGTGGAAGCCGCCAAAGCGTACGATTGATCCGGCTGCGCTCGACGCCAAATGCCTGCAACTGCGCGAACGCTTGTTAGGTATCGCTCGAACACACCAGCGCACGCGTCTGGCATCCAGTTTGTCGGCGGAAGACATGGTTATTACAGACGTGATATTGCGTGAGGCGGGACAAAGCGAACAATATCGGGATATCGCGACGTATATTGACATATTTACTCTGGAAACCGGTCGTCTGCCGGCGGAAACACTTGCATTGTTGGATCAGATTCAGACTCGTTACGGCATACGGCTCGCTATTTACACGCCAGAAGAATCGGCTGTGCAGGCCTATATCGAACAGCACGGTATTAATGGCTTTTACGAAAGTTTGCAGGCGCGCCGCCAGTGCTGTGATATACGCAAGGTGATACCGTTGGCGGCGGCACTGGCGGATGCCGATGCCTGGATTACAGGCCAGCGTCGTGAGCAATCGGTCACGCGCAGCGATCTGGACTTGCATGAGCAGGATGAGGCTCGAGGGATCAGCAAATACAACCCGCTGTTTGACTGGTCTGAGCAGGAAGTCTGGGCGTATGTGGACCGGTTTTCGGTGCCGGTAAACGCGCTGCACTACCAGGGGTATCCAAGCATTGGCTGCGACCCCTGTACAAAGGCGGTCCGCGTCGGCGAAGACCCGCGTGCCGGCCGCTGGTGGTGGGAAAACCAGGACAGCCGAGAATGCGGATTGCACGTTCACAGTTGACATTGCTGCATCTGCACTGAGAAAAACACATTATCAGGAAACTACATTGGGCCATGGATGCCTTATTCGGCTCGATCAATCATTACCCGGACCATCTGCATACGGGGCTGTAGATATTATCTTTATCTGCAATATCGGTAGCGCTCGTGGTTTTATTTCGTTTGTGATAAAAAGAATGTAAAACAAAGCCCGCGATTGCGGGCTTTGAAAATCAGGTAATAAGTTTATAAACCGATGTGCTATTGCCAGTGGCGCACGGGTCTGGCCGTGCGCTAGATCGTGGACTATATGTCCAGCAACTCTTCGGGGTTTTTCTCACGATACTGGTCAACGCTGACCTGGCCGATACGACGGCCGTCCAGGGCCACGACCTTAAAGACGGTTTTAATGTGACCATGCACCAGTTCGAATACATCGCCAGGCTCGGCCAGCCGATCAAACTGTCGAAGAAGATAGCCGGCAAGCGTGGCGGTTTCTTCGTTGTCGTCGTACAGTCCGTCGATGTTCAGGATCTGCTCCAGGTGACGCAGATCGGCTGCACCATCGATCATCCAGCGTCCCTCGCCCAGCTCCACAATGTCGGGGGTTTCGTCTTCGTCCGGAAATTCACCGGCGATTGCTTCGAAAACGTCCATCGGGGTGACCAGGCCTTCGATCGCGCCGAATTCGTCGGTGATCACCACCAACTGGCCGCGGCTTTCCTTGAGCGTTTGGATCAGTGTCAGGATGTTGATGGATTCGGGCACCACCAGCGGTTTGCGCAGTTTTTTGACATTGATCCGGCCCTCGGTAAGAATATCCGCAATCAGGTCGCGTGCCCGGCCGACTCCGATGATTTCATCGAGCGCACCGCGGCAGATCGGAAAGAAGGTATGGGGCGTGTTGATGATTTCATCGCGGATCTTGTTAATATCATCCTCGATATTGATCCATGAAATATCCGCACGCGGCGTCATGATCGAATGAATGCTGCGGTCGGCAAGCGTAAGCACGCCGCTGACCATATAGCGTTCTTCGTCTTCGAAGACAACGGGCTGTTCAGCTTCCTGATTGGGGTTTTCCATATGCGCTTCATCGGGTGGGCGTTTGCCCAGCATTCGCAAAATCCCTTCGGCCGTACGCTCGCGCATGGGGCGGGTGGCTTCGGTGCGTTTGATGCTGTGACGCGCGATCTGGTTGAAGATCTCGATCATGACCGAAAAGCCGATAGCCGCGTACAGATAGCCCTTGGGCACTTTGAAGCCAAAGCCTTCGGCCAGCAGCGAAAAGCCGATCATAAGCAGGAACCCCAGGCACAGCACGACAACAGTGGGATGCTGGTTGACAAAGTTGGTCAGGGGCTTGGATGCAACCAGCATGACCGCCATGGCAATGATCACTGCGGCAAACATGACCGGCAGATGGTCAACCATACCGACAGCGGTGATAATCGAGTCCAGGGAAAAGATGGCATCCAGGACGATGATCTGTGTGACAATCACGCCGAAGCCGGCGTAGACGCGCGGGCCGGTAGAGGCTTTGGTCTTGCCTTCAAGCCGCTCGTGCAATTCTAGGGTGCCCTTGAACAGCAGAAAAAAACCGCCTGAAATCAGGATCAGGTCCCGGCCCGAGAACGATAGCGTGTAAAGGGAAAACAGCGGCGCGGTCAGTTTGATCAGCCAGGACATGACCGACAGCAACATGAGCCGCATGATCAGGGCCAGGGCAAGTCCGGTAATGCGAGCTTTGTCACGCTGCTTGGGGGGGAGTTTATCGACGAGAATGGCAATAAAGACAAGGTTGTCTATGCCCAGCACCAACTCCAGAACAATCAGTGTAATCAAGCCTACCCATATATTTGGGTCAAGCAACAGCTCCATCAAGGGACTCCAGTTATTTAGATCATCAAATAGTAGCAGATAAATCCATGGGTTTTCAGGTCCTTGCGAGCGCAATAATTATTACATTTATGCACGCCGTGATTGACAGAATCCCCGCCAGTTAAGGTAAAGTGACTCTTTTTTGCGGAATGCTGCGCCCGATGTTCGCGCAATGCAGCGCACAAATCAGGATACAGGAGTGTGAATGGACTGGGGTCAGGAATTAAAGGATAGCGCCTTCTGGCTTATACAGGCCTATGTTATTTCATTTGTCGCTATCGTGGTCAGCGGCTGGTTGCTGACTCGCTATACGCACTGGGGGCGGCAATTCTGGAAGCTGGCCGGCAACTATTTCAATCCCCGGCGCTCAGTACGTCCCATCGCGATGTTCAGCGTCATTCTGCTGCTCAGTCTGTCGGGCGTACGCGTCAGTGTGCTGTTTTCCAACTGGTACAATAGCATGTATACGGCGCTGCAAAAACTGGATGAGACCAGTTTTTGGATACAGATGGGCGTGTTTACCATTCTGGCCGGTATCCACATTGTCCGTTCCCTGGTCACCTTCTATCTGCAGCAAGCCTTTACGATTAACTGGCGCGAATCGCTCAACGGCGTGTTCCTGAACAAATGGCTGTCGCACACTAGTTATTACCGTTCCCACTACCTCAGTACCCCGGCGGATAATCCGGATCAAAGGATTCAGCAGGATATCTCCAGTTTTGTGACGGTGTCGCTAGACCTGTGTCTGGGCGTGGTCAGTTCCCTGGTTTCGGCAGTCGCCTTTACCATTATCCTGTGGACCTTGTCCGGCGACATCACGCTGGCAGGGGTCACCATTCCGCGAGGCATGGTCTTTGCCCTGTTTATTTACATCCTGATCGCTACGGTATTTGCATTCCGGATCGGCCGACCTCTGATTCTGCTCAATTTCCTGGATGAGAAATTCAATGCGGACTATCGGTATTCCCTGGTGCGTGTGCGTGAATATGCCGAAAGTATCGCTTTCTACAAAGGCGAAAAAATCGAAATGGGCAAGCTGATGAGCCGTTTTAAGCAGATTATCAGCAATGTCTGGGCCATTGTGCATCGAAGCGTCAAGTTCCAGGGGTTCAACTTCTTTGTCTCGCAGACCGCGGTTATTTTCCCCTTTATTATTCAGGCGCCGCGTTTTTTCTCCGAGCAGATTACGCTGGGCGCCATGACCCAGAGTGCCCAGGCGTTTGGCACGCTGCACGATAACTTGTCGTTCTTCCGTAACGCGTATGATACCTTTGCCAGCTACCGGGCTACATTGAATCGTCTGCACGGGTTTCTCACTAATATTGAAAATGCCGACGCCTTGCCACAGCCTGATGTCCGGCAGGATGGCGACACGGTCCTGCTTGAGGGTGTGAGCATTCGCACGCCGTTGGGCCAGGAACTGGTCAACGATCTGTCCCTGCGCGTGGAAAAAGGCCAGTCCTGGCTGCTGCAGGGCCCCTCCGGCTCGGGCAAGACCACCATTCTGCGTGCCGTGGCCGGCCTGTGGCCATACTCCAGCGGCATGATCGTGCGTCCCGAGGACGATATTCTGTTCCTGTCGCAGAAACCGTACGTGCCGGAAGGATCGCTGCTTGAGGCGCTTTATTACCCGCATGCGGTGCCGGCAGACGGCCTGGAGAAAGGGCAGCAGGCCCTGCTTGATGTTCACCTGGCTCACCTGCAATCGCGGATCGAGGAAACCGTCAGCTGGTCGCACACCTTGTCGCAGGGCGAGCAGCAGCGGGTTGCCTTTGCCCGTTTGCTCCTGGCAGCGCCGTCTGCCGCTTTTATTGATGAGGCAACGTCGGCAATGGACGAAGGCCTGGAAGACGCTATGTATCGTCTGGTACATCAGCGCCTGCCCGATCTGAAACTGATCAGTGTCGGTCATCGCAGCACATTGATTGCGCAACACACGCATCTTTTGCACTTGAACGGTGACGGGACCTGGTACTGGCGCCCCATCGAGACGCCGCCTGCACCGGCCCAGGCCTGATTGCCGGAGTGATGATAATGGAACGCAAACAGCCCGATACGCCCGAGAACGCGAACAACGCAGCAGCGACGGTGCTGCGCGTCGATAACTGGGGGGCGCTCAAAGACCATGCATCCATGGTGCGGCACGAAGTGTTCGTGCTTGAACAACAGGTGCCGCCAGAACTGGAAATGGACGAGATGGATGCGCAATGCATTCATGCAGTCGCCTATGACGCGCAGCACCGGCCGATCGCGACCGGACGGCTGCTGCCTGACGGTCATATCGGCCGCATGGCAGTGCGCAAGATAGCAAGAGGGACCGGCATTGGCGGGCTGGTACTACAGCGCCTGGTTCAGGCAGCGCGGGCGCGCGGCGATGCCGAAGTGGTGCTTAGTGCCCAGGTTCATGCCATGGGGTTTTATGCGCGTTACGGGTTCGTGGCCGAAGGCGATGTCTATATGGATGCCGGTATTGCCCATCGCACGATGAGCCTGCAGCTTGCCTGACGGGCTCATTGACCGGCAGCGTGGCGACAACAGCCTGGCTACCGTTTAGCAAGGAGCAAGGAACCGGGCGACTGATCGCTTATGCGCCCAGCGTGGGGCTCAGCCACGACCACGGACTGTGCTCGATTGCGGCGCCCATGATATAGAAGAACGTGAGTACTGCAAGCGCAGCAAACACGGCTTTTTGTCGGCAAGTGCGGGCCCGCTTGATCGCCATGGTGCCCAGTGCGATATACAGCACCAGCCCGATCAGCTTGGCCACAATGAATGCCTGCATACCGATGAAAGACAGCAGGTACAGCCCACAGACCAGCAATAGCGTGTCAATCACATGGGGCGCGATGCGCACAAATGGCCGCGCCAGCAGCGCTGACCCCGAGATCGACCAGCCAGCGCGCAAAATAAAAAACAGCAGACTCAGAATGG
This sequence comes from Advenella sp. FME57, assembly GCF_014897675.1. Classification (GTDB taxonomy): domain Bacteria; phylum Pseudomonadota; class Gammaproteobacteria; order Burkholderiales; family Burkholderiaceae_B; genus Advenella. Next base: position 18,361 of record NZ_JABUXU010000009.1, read on the forward strand.
CGAGGGTCATGTGAGAATGTTTGACCATCAAATAACCGGACATACGGCAGCTTCCTGGTAAATACCTGACTTGCGGCAGATATATTGAGTAAAAGGTCGGCCTGGTGACCAATACGGCGAATGCCAGGCTTTCCCGTGAATAGTGCTGCGCTCATTTTACCTTGGATGGGCGCAATTTCCGGTATAGTTGCAGCGCTGGCCTGTTCGTATTCTATCCCGTCAGGCTGGCGTGACCGGACAGGGTAGCAGGTGTTCAACATGGACGTAGAGCTGGGCTGGAACGTTTTTCTCATTTTGTTTTTTGTGGCCATGCTGGCCGGTTTTGTGGACGCATTGGCCGGCGGCGGCGGGCTTATTGTCATTCCAGTCATGATGCTTATGGGCTTTCCGGTGCTCAATGTGCTGGCCACCAATAAACTGCAGGGCAGCATTGGTACGCTTGCGTCATCACTGACCATGATGCGTCGCGGCGTGATTCAATTTCGCGAACTGCGTGTGCCCGCCCTTATGTCTTTTGCAGGGGCGGGCCTGGGCACGGTGCTGATCCAGATGGTCGACCCGAGTGTGCTGGATTTCCTGATTCCTCTTGTTCTGCTGGCAATCGGGCTGTATTTTCTGCTCACTCCGTCGGCAGGACAGACCGAAAGGGCCGCACGCATTGGTTCCAAGCCTTTTGAATTCGGCGTGGTACCGGCCATTGGTTTTTATGACGGTTTTTTCGGGCCAGGCGCAGGTTCTTTCTTTTCCCTGGCCAATATCACGTTGCGCGGCATGCATATTGTCAAGGCTTCGGGGGCGGCACGATTGTTCAACTTCGCCAGTAATGTCGCCTCGGTCGCGGTTTTCATTGTGGGCGGGCAGGTGCTGTGGCTTGTCGGCGCGGTCATGATCTGTGGTCAGATTGTCGGATCGGTATCGGGCTCGGTGGTGGCGGTCAATCATGGTGCCCGCCTGATCCGACCGTTGATCGTGGTGGTTTGTTTTGCCATGGTCATCCGGTTTCTGGTGCAGCGGTTCTGGGGCTGAGGCAGCAGCAAGCGGGGGTGCCATGATTGTTTTGTCTTATCGGGCAGTGGCCTGTATTTGGACAAAGATGGCGGATTAATGTAATAGAATGGTGATAACCTAAAGCCCAGAGGCCCCGCGCGGGCCGGTGTGCAACTCATCCAATTTTAAAGAAATTACGCATGGCAACGAGAAAAAAATCAGCTAATACCCAGCAGTCGTCGCTGCCGCTGCCCGAACCCGGTCACGATTACGATCCGGACGTCCCTTCACGGGAAAATATACTCAGTTTGCTGCGTAGCGCCGACAAACCGCAGCCCTTGCAGCAGCTTATCAATCACTTCAATCTGACCCGGCAGGGCGGCGTAGACGGGCTGGAAAAACGCCTGGCGGCCATGCAGCGTGACGGTCAGCTGGACAATACGCCACTGGGCTGGCAGGTCACGGCAAAGCCCAAAGATTATGTGATCGGCCGTGTTCAGGGGCATCGCGATGGTTTCGGCTTTCTGATCCCTGAAGATGGCGGTCAGGATCTGTTTTTGTCGCCACGAGAAATGCTCAAGGTATTGCATGGCGATCGGGTGCAGGTCAAGCCCACCGGAGAGTATCGCGGCAAGCCCGAAGGTACCATTGTCGAGGTGCTGGAGCGCAGCACCAACCGGCTGGTAGGTCGTCTGCTGCAGGAGCAGGGTATATACGTGGTGGCGCCCGAAGACCAGCGCATCAAGCATGATATCCTGGTGCCCGCATCGGATGTGGGCGGCGCCCAGCATGGCCAGGTTGTCACGGTTGAGATCGTGCAACAGCCTACCCGCCACACTCAGCCGCTCGGACGCATCATCGAAGTACTCGGGGAAATTGACGACCCGGGCATGGAAATCGAGATTGCGGTACGCAAGTTTGATGTGCCTGTCGGGTTTTCCGAGGCGGCGCTGGCGCAGGCCGATGCATTGCCGGAAACCGTAGTGCAGCGAGATCTGAACGGCCGCGTTGATCTGCGTGACGTGCCTTTTATTACGATTGACGGCGAGGACGCTCGCGACTTTGACGACGCTGTCTACTGCGAACCGGTCAATATCGGTACAGAACAACGGCGGCGCAAGGGATGGCGCCTGCTGGTGGCTATTGCCGATGTCAGCCATTATGTGCGCCCGGAAGATGCCATTGACACCGATGCGCTAGCGCGTGGCACCAGCGTTTACTTTCCGCGGCGAGTCATTCCCATGCTGCCCGAGAAGTTGTCCAATGGACTTTGTTCGCTCAATCCGCAGGTAGATCGCCTGGTGCTGGTGTGCGACATGGTAATACCCGCCACCGGCGCCAAGGCTGGCACGGTCGCAGCCTATCAGTTTTATAACGCGGTCATCCATTCGCATGAACGCACCACCTATACCCAGATCTGGACGGCGCTGCAGCAAATTGACGGACCCACTGCCCGTGCCTTAAAACATGTATTGCCGCATATCCAGGACCTGTATACGCTTTATCAACTGCTGGAAGGCACCCGCAAGCAGCGCGGCGCGATGGATTTTGACACCATCGAAACCAAGATCATCAGCAACGAACTGGGCAAAATCGAGCAAATCGTCCCGCATGTGCGCAACGATGCACACAAGCTTATCGAAGAATGCATGCTTGCCGCTAATACCTGCGCGGCCGAGTTCGTCAAGACCAATAAGCGCCTGAGCCTGTATCGTGTGCATGAAGGTCCTACACCGGAAAAACTGAAAAATCTGCGTGAATACCTACGCACGCTGGGCCTGTCCCTGGCCGGGGGCGACGAACCCAGCGGCAAGGATTACGCCGCGTTGCTCGATGCAGCACGGGCCCGCCCCGATTTTCAGATCATCCAGACCATGGCGCTGCGCTCCATGCAGCAGGCGATCTATAGCCCCGATGATGGCGGGCACTTTGGCCTGGCCTATCCCAGCTATACGCATTTTACGTCGCCTATCCGGCGTTATCCAGATCTGCTGACTCATCGAGTCATCAAGGCAATTCTGGCCAAACGCGCCTATGTTCCGGAAACGGCCGGCGTGGCGTGGGTGGAAGGCGAGTCACGCCAGCAACATGAGCACGCCCTGTGGGAGAAGCTGGGGATCGTGCTGTCGGCCTACGAGCGCCGTGCCGACGATGCCTCGCGCGACGTTGAAGCGTGGCTCAAATGCTGGTTCGTACGCGAGCATGTGGGTGAAGTATTCAGCGGCAAGGTCACTGGTGTCACGTCCTTTGGCCTGTTCATCACGCTCGATACGCTTTATGTCGAAGGTCTGGTGCATGTGTCAGAGCTGGGAACCGATTACTTCCAGTTCAACGAAAGTCTGAATGAATTGCGCGGCGAGCGCACGGGCAAGAAATACCGGCTGACCGACAGTGTGCAGGTGCAGGTAACGCGCGTGGATCTGGAAGCGCGGCGCATCGAGTTTGCCTTGGTCAAAGGCATCACCTACGATTCGCTGCGCAAGGAAGCCCAGCGCCAGGACACACCGCCGCGACAATCCAAACGGGCGGCCAAGCCCAAGCCGGCCGGCATCAAAAGCCGCGGGCAGCAGGCCCTTGAGCGTCGGGCCGCATCAAAAAAGGCCGGTAAAAAGGCTGCACAGCCTGCCGGCAAGAAGGCATCCCGCCGGCGCTGATCAATCACGATATCAGCGATTAAGCCATCAGGAGCCCGATGCGTGTATCCGCCGGGATCAGCGCATCGGGTGGTAAATATATTGAGTTCAGGAACCTATTATGTCTAGCCGTCAGATACTGGCAGGATTTCATGCCGTGACTGCAAGAATGCGTCACGCATCCGATTCCATCCGGGAAATTTATATAGAAGCCTCGCGCAGCGACAAGCGCATGCAGAGCCTGGTTGACCTGGCCAAACAACATAAAATCAAGGTCATTCCCGTGGCGCCGGACCGGCTCGAAGGTCTGGCCAAAGGCGTGCGTCATCAGGGCGTGGTAGCCGTGGCGGACCCTAAACAACTGGCAGTCAATGTCGATGATGTGCTCGATGTCATAACCGAGCCGGCACATCTGCTGATCCTGGACGGCGTCACCGATCCGCATAATCTGGGCGCGTGCCTGCGTACCGCAGATGCGGCCGGCGTGCATGCGGTGATCGCACCCAAGGATCGCGCTGTCGGCCTGAACGCAACCGTGCAGCGGGTTGCTTGCGGCGCTGCCGATACCGTGCCCTATATCATGGTCACCAATCTGGCCAGAACGATGCGGGCGCTCAAGGAACGGGATATCTGGCTTGTCGGTACCGATGATGAGGCCCCCAGCGATATGCATGCGGTCGATGCCCGGGGCGCGGTGGCCTGGGTCATGGGCGCAGAAGGCGAGGGCCTCAGGAGGCTGACACGGGAAACCTGCGATCAGCTGGTCCGGATCCCGATGCTGGGGTCTGTCGAAAGCCTGAATGTAAGCGTTGCCAGTGCGGTCTGTCTGTTTGAAACAGTCCGTCAGAGAAAGTAATTTTTATCAGAGATGCAATATGAAGGAAAAACAGCTGACCACAACTGTGTTGCACGCCGACCGGCGTGATTGTATAGAACATGGGGCCATCCATAAGCCCATCCATGTGTCGACCGAATACGCCTATGATGATGCGCGTGAACTGGCCGCGGTATTTCAGGGTAAGCCTGGATATACCTACGCGCGTCAGGGCACGCCGACCACGGCGGCGCTGGAAAATAAAATTACTTTGCTGGAGCAGGGCAAGGGAACCGTCACCTTTGCCACTGGCATGGCCGCGTTAAGCGCCATATTCCTGACGCTACTGCGCAAGGGTGATCATCTTATTTCCAGTAGTTACATTTTCGGCAACACCAACAGCCTGCTGGGTACGCTGACGCATTTCGGCATTGATATCACGTTTGTAGATCCGTCCGACGCCGCCAGCGTCAGCTCGGCAATCCGGCCTGAAACCCGCATGGTGTTTGTCGAAACCATTGCCAATCCGGGAACCCAGATTGCCGATTTGGAAAAAATCGGCTTGCTGTGTCGCGACCATAATCTGGTCTATGTCGTAGACAATACGCTGACATCACCGTATCTGCTCAAGGGCCGCGATGTGCATGCGGCGCTGGTCATGAACTCCTTATCAAAATATATTTGTGGCCATGGCAACGCCCTGGGCGGTTCCATTACCAACACCGGGCTGTATGACTGGTCGACATATGCAAATATTTACGATGATTATAAAAAAGGCAGTCCTGACAGCTGGGGGTTGACCCAGATTAAAAAGAAAGGGCTGCGCGATATGGGCGGAACCTTGTCCGCAGAGGCTGCGCACAAAATCGCCGTTGGCGCCGAAACGCTTGCCCTGCGTATGAATCAGGCTTGCTCCAATGCATTTGCGCTGGCCAGATTTTTGCAATCCCATCCAGGGATTGCAAGCGTACGTTATCCCGGGCTGGCCGATCACCCACAACACGAGTTGGCCACAAGGCTTTTTGGTGGCCGTTACGGCGCGCTACTGGGCGTTGAATTGATTGACGGCATTGACTGTTTTGATTTTCTCAATGCGCTGGACGTTGTTATACTGGCAACGCATTTGGGTGATTCGCGGACTCTGTCGCTGCCGGTGGCGCATACCATTTATTATGAAATGGGTGCACAGCGGCGCGCACAAATGGGGATCGGCGATAACCTGTTGCGAATCTCTGTGGGCATCGAAGATGAAGTTGATCTGATCAATGATTTTGCTCAGGCACTTGATCGCTGCATGGGGAAATAGACAAAGCAAAATCTGCTTTTTGCACCGTGCCGGGGTGTATGAAAAAAAACACAATATTTCGTTTTTGATTGAAATTTGTTAAAAAGCTAATAAATATGCGGCTGTTGCCAGGTTTTTTTCTTGACAGTCATTGATTTAGAGGCGATTATATTCCGGATGAATTAACCATCATAATTTACTAACTTGGGGTTGTCTGAATGAACAAAACAGAACTCGTTGAATACATTGCTACCAAAGCAGATATCTCTAAAGCTGCTGCTGGCCGCTCTCTTGATGCCGTTATCGCTGCTGTTAAACAACAGCTGAAAAAAGGCGGTACCGTGACGCTGGTTGGCTTCGGTACTTTTGCCGTTTCTACCCGCGCTGCTCGCACTGGCCGTAATCCACGTACAGGTGAAGCCATCAAAATCAAGAAAGCCAAAGTGCCTAAGTTCCGTCCAGGTAAAGCACTGAAAGACGCTGTCAACTAATTCATAGTCGAGAGCGGGTCGCCGCTGCGCATGGCAGTTGGGGATCGCAAACAAACAAATAGCCGGTTGCTTGAAAAAGCAGTCGGCTTTTTGTTTGGTCGTTGCTGCACGTTGTCGTTATTGGGCGGTCTTTATGCTGTTTGAAATGGTGTTTTGTTTACCAGATCGCGGCGCCCGGTACCCTTGTCGTGGTCGGCGCCGGTTGGAAAAAGATTATTTGTAAAGAAAAGCCTTTATTATTTTCGCCAGACTCAAGTATTATTTTGGCTAGCGTTAAGCTGCTGCATTGCCACGAGTAGACCGTTGTCGATATCCGACATCTACAAAATACTTAAATGGGGAACATTATGGCTGCTGGAAGCCTATTGGCGTTACTGGACGATATTGCAAGTGTGCTGGATGACGTGGCGCTGATGAGCAAGACCGCCGTCAAGGGATCCGCCGCGACATTTGACGATGTTGCCGTACTGGGCAAGACTGCCATGAAAAAAACGTCGGGCGTGCTGGGTGACGATCTGGCGTTGAACGCACAGCAGGTCACGGGAGTCAACCCCGATCGGGAACTGCCGGTTGTCTGGGCCGTGGCCAAAGGGTCGCTGCTCAATAAAGCGATTCTGGTGCCCGCCGCCTTGCTGATCAGCTATTTTGTTCCGTGGCTGATCCTGCCGCTGTTGATGCTCGGTGGTGCATTCCTGTCATTTGAGGGGGCGGAGAAGGTCATTCATACGTTTTTCCACAAGGGAAAAGAAAAGCAGACAGGGCAGGCAGCACCAGTGGATGAGAAAACGAAAATCAGCGGCGCCGTTCGTACCGACTTCATACTTTCAGCTGAAATTATCGTCATTTCTCTGGGCGTGGTATCCAGCGAGCCCATCATGACCCAGGTGATTATTCTGAGCGTGATCGCGTTGCTGATTACGGTCTTTGTCTATGGGCTGGTCGCCGGTATCGTCAAGCTGGACGATTTGGGGCTGTACCTGTCCAGTTTGCAGAGCAGTATCGCCCAAAAGATCGGGCAGGGCATTCTCTGGCTTGCCCCGTATCTGATGAAATTGCTGTCCATTGTCGGAACCATTGCAATGTTCCTGGTTGGTGGCAGCATCATTTTGCACGGTATTCCTGGCGCTGAACATTGGCTCGAGTCTGTCTTGCCGGGACACGGCACCGGCATGCTGGACGCCATCCTTACTTTGTTGGTGCATTTTGTGGTCGGCCTGCTCGTGGGCCTGGTGATAGTTGCAGTAGTGTCACATTTTCACAAAAAAGAACATGCGGCGTAAAAAAATGCTTGCATTGTCTTTCAGACCTCCTTATAATTTAATGCTTAGTTGATCGACGGGTGCTTAGCTCAGTTGGTAGAGCGGCGCCCTTACAAGGCGTAGGTCACAGGTTCGACCCCTGTAGCACCCACCAATCCGAAGGTCAATTACCAATACGAATCAAGGGTTTGCGAATTTATCGTAAGCCCTTTTTTGTTTTTCATGCGACCATGTTGTGTAGCATTGGCTAGCGGCAATGACCCTGATGCTACACGGCGCTTAGGGGGCAGTATGGTGTTTAGGATAACCGCATGGCCTGTTATTGCTGCTGCAACAAGCGCTGCACAGCACAGCAAACAATCGCGGGCATCGAAGTGCGTCTCACGAACTTTTTCAAACTAAGAACACGCCCGCGTCCGGGTCGACAAGACGAAACAGAAACGGCTTGACCAGATGCATGCGGCAACGCGGCGATCAAGAATGCAGGTCGTGGTAAAGATCATGAGTAACGGCCATGAGTAAAGGCCATGAGTCTTTGACGTCTTCTAAATGTAGATGTGGTTTGATGGTATTTTCAGCTCAGCTGATTTTTATCTCTTTTGCTCGCAACTTGGCATGTTGCCCTGCGTTGCGCATCGTATATTTCGCATACCCGGTCTTGCATCGGCCTTGCCGTCAATCCCGGGCAGCGTGCAGGAGCAACTGCCTCAGACGAGGTCGAACCAGCTTTTGAGCAATTGCATCGATTCGGCGTCCCCGCTTTGCGTATCGGGTCCCTGAATATCCATGATTGCATTCTGATCTACTGCGAACGACTCATTGGCAATTTGCTCGGCGCGGACCATAAACGCGTCACGGGCAGTGCCAGGTTTGGCGACAGCGTCCAGGAAGGTGCTGATCGATTCGCGGCCATGCTCATTCAACTTGTACATAGGTCAATCCTTCTGATATGTGCAATAAGGTATATGCAGTCTAACATCAACAGGGGATGGGTCAACCTGGTGTTACGTTCTTTTGCAGGACAGTGAGCAACGAGGCGGCAACGTGCTTCAGGTCGTGGTTCAGCGGCGTAACGTCGAGTTCGAAGCGGCCGGCCTTACGTAAATGCCGGCGCAGTTGTTGCAAAAATTCGATATCAAAAATGTAGGCGGTAGAGCCTGGGCTGTACTGTACTGCACAATCCTGAGGATTGACATAGCAGTTGCCGGTGGGGTCGATGTGCGAGGCCTGGTTACTATCCACAATGATTTTGACGGCGTTGCCGGCAGTGGATGCAAAAGATGATGGGGATGGGGCAGAAATACTCATTGAGCGCTCCTGTTTAGCTGGTTTGACCGAATGTCGGGGCAGCAAGTTGGACTAAATTCCCCCATACAGGGCTTCGTCAGAAGGCCTGTAATGAATTTATATTATTGCAGGCGGTATCCGGCTGTCAACCCATTAGACGCTAATCGCCAAAATTAGTAGCGTACAAATGCAGGGATGATAAAGGCTCACTGACAGGATAAGATAGAGCCTGTCGGCTGTGCTGTTCCTGAACATATCGGGCTTCGGCGCGGCGCCCGGCTGGGTAGCCCGGTCATTTTTTCCTTTCTTGCGTTGTTGTGCTTCATGAAATTTATCCATACCTCCGACTGGCACCTGGGTCGTTCGCTGTGCAATCACCCGTTGCTGGATGATCAGGCCCATGTTCTGCAGCAAATTGCAGACTATGCCCAGCAGCATCAGGCAGATGCGCTGGTGATTGCCGGTGATGTATACGATCGTGCAGTCCCACCTGCGGGCGCCGTGCGACTGTTGAATGATTTTCTGAATCGCATGCACGGCCTGAATATTCCAGTTGTGATTATTCCCGGGAACCACGACAGTGCTGACCGGCTGGGTTTTGCCGCGACCCCATTGAACGCATCCGGTGTGCATATCATTGCCGACTACGAGCAAATGCTGCAGCCGGTTATGGTCAAGACGCAAATGGGGCCGTTGTATTTTCATGGCATTCCCTATACGGATCCGATACAGGTACGGGTGTTTGCCCAGGAACCCATTGACAGCTATGAACAGGCGCACCGGTATCTGATTGAGCGAATTGCCCGAAACAAACCGGCCCAGGGCGTTCATGTCCTGATCAGCCACTGCTTTCTGGCAGGAAGCCAGGAAAGCGAATCCGAACGCCCGCTGGCTGTCGGCGGCGCCGACCAGGTTCCTGCTGCGTTGTTCGAGGGTTTTGCCTACGTGGCGCTGGGCCATCTGCATGGGCCTCAGGCATTTCGGCAGGGGCGCATACGCTACAGCGGCTCGCCGCTCAAGTACAGTTTTTCCGAAGAAAAACACAAGAAAGGCGTGCTGCTGGTTGACATCGATCAGGACGGCGTCGCCGCGGCTACGCCGTTGCCGCTGTATCCGCGACATGAAGTGCGCACCATCGAAGGCAAGCTGGACGACCTGGTTCGTGCAGCACAGACCGACGCACATTGCGACGACTATTTGCTTGCCCGGCTGACCGATGATCACGCGATTCTTGACCCCATGGGGAAACTGCGAGCGGTATATCCGAATTTGCTGCAAATGGAAAAACCCCAACTTTACCAGGACGAGACTGGGCCGCTGATGTCAGCCGCCAGGCTGCGCCGTGATGAGTTTTCACTGTTCAGCGACTTTTTTGAACAGGTCAGCGGGCAGCCCATGACGCAGGCGCAAAGCACAGCCATGCAGAGTGTGGTCGATAATGTATTGAAAAGGGAAGCATAAATGGTTCCCTTGTATTTGCATCTGCAGGCCTTCGGGCCATTTGCCGGCGAGCAGAAGCTCGATTTCACGCAGCTGGGGCCTAATCCGCTGTTTCTGATTAACGGCCCAACCGGGGCCGGCAAAAGCACGTTGCTCGATGCCATCTGTTTTGCCCTGTACGGGGAGACCACGGGCGATGAAAAAGACCCGCGTTCGCTGCGTTCGGACCTGGCCGATCCTGCGACAGTGGCACGCGTGGTTTTTGGCTTCCGGCTTGGCGGCAAGGTATACGAAATCCAGCGCCAGCCTGCACAGCGGGTACCCAAAACCCGGGGCAGCGGCCTGAGGGAGATCGGCACTGAAGGCGTCATGCTTGATCTGACCGACGCCACGCCGAAGGTGCTTGTTGCCAAAAAAGCCGGGCAGATTACTGATTATGTAGAAAGCCTCACCGGGTTGAAAGCCGAACAGTTTCGCAAGGTGATGGTATTGCCGCAGGGCAAGTTTCGCGAACTGCTGCTGGAAACGTCGCTCAAGCGCGAAGCCCTGTTTGCGCAGCTGTTCCAGACCGACGTCTTCCGGCAGATCGAACTGCAATTGCAGGAACGGGCCAAAGATATCCGTACTCGTCGCGAGGCCAATGAGCTGCAGATAGCCGGATTGCTTGAACAGGCCGATATCGCAGACGAAAAGCAACTTGCCCCCGACATTGCCGAACTAACTGGCGCAGAAGCGTTGGCAAAAAGCCGTCGCACCGACGCGGTCGATCTGCATATGCGCGCTCAGCGCAAGATCGAAGAGGCCCGGCGGATACGCGCGCAGTTCGAGCAACGCGATGCGCTGACCGTACAACTGGCACAGCTGGATCAGCGCCAGGCCGCTATCGGCGGGCAGGAAAGCGCGTTACGCCAGGCCCGTGCTGCGGCACAGTTGCGGCAATTGCATGATAGCGCCGATCAAATCAGCCAGCGGTTGACGCAGACCCAGGCGCGCCTGGCCGACAGCCAGTCGCGACTTGAGACGCTCACGCAGCAGCTGGCGCAGGAGAAAGCAGACCAGGTAACCCACGCCATCGCCTACGAGCAAACCGCTGCGCTCAATGTCGAACGCAGCCGCTTGCAGGCGCTCTTTCCCAAGGCGCAGGAGTGGCATCGCCAGCAGCAGCGGTTAGTTACGCTAAATGCAGATCTGACCCAGGCGCGCCTTGCGCTACAGGCCCGGACGGCAGAGCAGCAAGCCAGGCTTGAGCGCGTGGCGGACATGAAGCAAGAGCACAAGGCATTACAAGCGCTGGTGGCGACATTGCCAGACCAGAGTGTAGCGGTCACGCACAACAAGGTGCGCCTGAGCGAATGGCTGGCCTGTGATGCTCTGGCCGGGCGTTTGAAGGCGCTGCGCGACGATCAGGCAGAAGCGGTGAACGAGCAGGGCCACCTGCAGCAGGCCTTGCGGTCAGCCCAGCGCGAACAGGACCGTCTGGAACTGGCCTGGCATCAGAGTCAGGCCAGCCGGCTGGCTGCCCGCTTGCAGCAAGGGCTGCCATGCCCGGTATGTGGCAGTGTGTCTCATCCGGCACCGGCGCCTTCGGATGGCCATGAGATCAGCGACCAGATGCTGCGCCAGGCCAGGCAGCAGGTACAGGCGGCAGGACAGCGCCTGGCTGCCCACGAGGCCCGGGTGGCACAACTGGCGCGTCAGTGCGGCGAAGGGCAGATCGAGCTGGATCAGCGCCGGCAAGCACTGGGACAAGATGCGCACTCGGACCTGACGCAATTGCAAAGCAGATTCGAGGAACAGGAGAAACAACTGCAGGCGTGCCTGAACGCGCGCCAAAAGCTGGATGAGGGCCTGCGCCTGCTGGCGACGCTGGAACAGGATCAATATACGCAGGAACAGACCCTGGCAGAGCTTCGTACGCGTCTTCAGACATTGAGCGTGACACACGGCAGCCAGCAGGCGACATTGCACATGCTTGAGCAGGAACTGCCGGAGCACGGTCGTTCCGAAGCCCAACTGCGTTTGCAGATCGACGGGTTGACGCGGCAGATTGAAGACCTGACCCAGGCATGGCGTCAGGCCGAGAACACGGTTCGGCAGCGACAGGACCAGATTCTGGGTTTGCAGTCTACGATCACTGCGCTGCGGGAGCAACTGGCGCAGGATAATCAGCTTCATGTGGCTGCGATGCATAAGTACGAGCACGCCTTGCAGCACAGCGAGTTTGCCGGCACCGGCAACTGGCAGGCCGCACAACGGGATGAGGCACAATGTGCGGCGCTGCAAAGTGCGATAGACGGTTATTACGAAGAGCTGCATCAGACTCGAGGGCGGTACGCCGAACTGGGCAAGGCGCTCGATGGCCTGGTTCAGCCTGATCTTGAGCAATGTCTACGCGAGGAACAGGTCGCTGCCACCATGGCCCAGCAAGCCGAGCAGGCCTGGCAGCAGATCCGTGATCGTCTGTTGGCACTCACCACCTTGCAGGACCGGCTGGTAAAAATCAGAACAAGCAGTGCGGCGCTGGATGAAGAGTATGCGGTGTATGGCACGCTCAGCGATGTTGCTTCCGGACGCCAGGGCAGCAAAGTCAGCCTGCAGCGTTTCGTGCTGAGCGTGCTGCTGGATGATGTGCTGATCGGCGCATCGCTGCGTCTTCGTAAAATGAGTCGCGGGCGCTATCAACTGATTCGTCGTGAACAGGCCGGTCGCGGCGCCTCGGGTCTGGATCTGGATGTCATGGATGAGTACACGGGTCAGCAGCGCGCCGTTGCAACGCTGTCCGGCGGCGAGTCTTTCATGGCCGCACTGGCGCTGGCCCTGGGCTTGTCTGACGTCGTGCAAGCCTATGCTGGCGGGATTCGCCTTGATACCCTGTTCATTGACGAGGGATTCGGTAGCCTGGATGCCGAGTCGCTGGAGCTGGCCATACGAACGCTCATCGATCTGCAGGCAGGAGGCAGAACCATCGGCATTATCTCTCATGTTAGTGAGCTCAAAGAACAGATGTCGTTGCGAGTGGACGTTATTCCACATGTGTCGGGCAGCCGGATTCGTGTACAGGCGCCCGGAATTGTCGATACACAATTGTTGCACAGCAAATGACCGGACGTACCGGGCGATACTGCGCGTACCCGGTAACCAGGCGGCACTGTACCGCTGTCTATATGTGGCACGAGGCTTGCCAGCCGTCTTGAGTGCCAGGTCCGTCGGCTGCTCACTTGCGCGGGTGCACAAAAAATCAAAAGCAGCCGGGCAAAATTGAGTAGAATAATGGTCTGGTCTCAATTTAAGTGATTGAAATTTCAGCTTTTTGTCAGAAAGTTGGGCATAGCGGACCGTTAAACAACAGGCAGAATCAATATGCGAATTTTAGTAATCGAAGATGACAATATTCTGGGTTCAGCCCTGCAAGAGTTTTTGCGCGAACAGGGATATGCAGTCGACTGGGTGTCCAACGGAAGCCAGGTCTTTGGCGCGGTTTCAGGTCAGGTGTACCAATTGCTTATCCTTGACCTGAATTTGCCGGATATGAACGGGCTGGAGGTGCTCAAGCAATTACGGGTGCAGGGACATCAGGAACCGACGCTGATTCTGACTGCCCGCGATGATGTTGAAGACCGGGTTGCCGGACTTGACGCAGGCGCAGATGATTACGTGACCAAGCCGTTTGAGCTGTCCGAGCTTGCTGCCCGGGTGCGTACCTTTGCGCGGCGCCAGTCCGGCCAGTCCAGTCCGGTCATAGAAGTGGGGCCGCTGCAGTTTGACACTGTGGGTCGCGAAGTGCGTGTCCATGGCGAGCGGCTGAACCTGTCGGTGCGTGAATTGTCAGTGCTCGAAATGCTGATGGCCCGCCCAGGTAGAGTGGTCACCAAGCGTCAGATCGTCAATTCGCTTTCGGCCTGGGATGCCGATTTCAGTGAAAATGCGGTCGAAGTCTATGTATACCGTCTGCGCAAGCGCCTGGAGGGCACCGGTACGTCAATCCAGACCGTACGTGGGTTTGGCTATCTTCTTGAAATCGATGATGCGGCTGTCACCACGGCCTGAGAATACGTTGAACCAGCTGGGGCGATGCTCTAGAATCTGCGCCAGGACTTCCTTTTCTCTTATTCCATGACCAATCCCAAACGTGGCGGTGCCCGGCGCAGCAGTTCCTTTCTTCAGAAAGGTTCCTTGTTTCGTCATCTGATCATCCGCCTGATCCCGGCCCTGCTAGTTCTCATTATTCTTGATTTCAGCGCAACCCTGTTGATTATGCAGGATGCGCTTGATTGGGTTGTCAAGGATATTTTCATTGTCATTATCATTGGGCAACTGCTGCTGGTGGCACTGTTTGCCTGGCTGGTCTTCTATGGGGTGCGCTCGGGGTTGCGTTCGGTCAATATGCTGGCCGGAGAGATTTCCCAGCGCTCCGAAGAGGATCTGCAACCTATTGAATTGCACAACGTGCCCACCGAGCTGCTGCCCTTGCTGGATCGCCTGAATGATTTGTTGCGCAAGCTGGACGAGTCTCTGGTGGCCCAGCGTCGCTTTATCGGCCACGCGGCGCATCAGTTTCGCACGCCTTTGGCGGGCCTGCGCCTGGAGTCGGAGCTGATGCTGGCGCGCGCACTGCCCGACGATGTAAGGGAGCGTGCCGAGCGAATCAAAACCATCAGCAATCGCCTTATTCACCTGGGGCAGCAGTTGCTGGTGCTGGCCAGGGCCGATCCGGGCATTCGTCCCCAGGATGTTTTTACAAAAATCAATTTATGCGAATGGGTGCAGAACGCCGGCCTGGAATGGGTGCCCAAGACGCGGCAGCATGGGGTTGATCTTTTTCTGGATGCCCCCGACACTGCGGTATGGATAGACGGGGATGTATTGCTGCTGGAAGAGTTGTTGGGCAACCTGATCGACAATGTGCTCAAGTATGCCCAGGGGGCAAGTAATATTACGCTGACCGTGGGATCCAATCCGCCATCGCTCACCGTGCGTGATGATGGTTGCGGCATTGATCCCGATGATGCGGCACAGATTTTCGATGCATTTTACCGGTCCCCCAAGGCAGATGCCACAGGAACCGGTCTGGGCCTGACCATCGTGCGCGAAATTACCCGAGCCCACGGCGCCTGGTGGAGTCTGCTGAGCCGGCCGCAAATTCAGGGTACGCAGATTACCGTGATTTTTCCCGGACCGCGTATCGGCACCCGGCTTACCCGTTCAAAGGTTGATAAATAATGCAGCAGGACTCGAAGAAATCCCCTGGCGCCGGCATGCTGCTTGGTGCCCTGGGGGTGGTCTATGGTGATATTGGCACCAGCCCGCTGTATACCATCCAGGCCAGCCTGAACGGCGCCGGCGTTGGCGTGGGTCAGGATTCCGTAATGGGTATCCTGTCCATCCTGTTCTGGCTGGTCATGATCGTGGTCTCGGTAAAATATGTCATTCTTGTGCTGCGCGCCGACAATAAGGGCGAGGGCGGGGTGCTGGCGCTTATGGAACTGGCGATCCGCAACATCAAACCCGGGTATCGGCCTATCCTGCTGGTACTCGGCATTTTCGGTGCCTGCCTGTTCTATGGTGACAGTGTTATCACCCCGGCCATTTCGGTGCTGTCGGCGCTGGAGGGCATCAGTGTTGTTTCGGACCGGCTTGATCACTGGATTCTACCCCTATCGATCATCATCATGATTGGCTTGTTCATGATCCAGTCTCACGGGACCGGGCTGGTCGGGCGTCTGTTCGGGCCGATCATGTTTGTCTGGTTTCTCGCGCTGGGATTGCTGGGTATCTGGAATATCATCGACAATCCAGTGGTGTTGCTGGCGCTTGAACCGATATATGCCTTGCGCTTCATCATCAATGACCCGGCGCACAGTTTTCTGCTGCTTGGGTATGTTGTGCTTGCGCTGACTGGTGCTGAAGCGCTCTATGCCGATATGGGTCATTTCGGACGACCGGCCATCAGCCGGGCCTGGTTCTGGTTTGTGTTGCCTGCCTTGCTGCTTTGTTATTTCGGTCAGGGCGCCATGGTGATTCAGAATCCCGCCGCCGCGAAAAATCCGTTCTTCATGTCTGTGCCGGTCTGGGGGCAAATTCCCATGGTCATTCTGGCGACCATGGCAACCATCATTGCCTCTCAGGCTGTCATTTCGGGCGCGTTTTCGGTCACGCGGCAGGCAGTGCAGATCGGTCTGTGGCCACGCATGGAAATACTGCATACTTCAAGCGAAGAAGAAGGGCAGATTTACATGCCGCGCGTCAATGGGCTGCTCTTTGTTGCTGTGATCGTTCTTGTGCTGGTGTTCCAGAGTTCTGAAAAACTTGCTCATGCATACGGCTTTGCTGTGACTGGTACGATGCTGATTACGTCGATTCTGGCCTTCAGTGTGATGCCCGGCATGTATAAGGGGTTTCGTCGGACCTTTATTTACGTGCTGCTCTGCATTTTTCTGATTATTGACGTGCTGCTGTTTTCGGCCAATGCCATCAAGATCGAAGAGGGCGGCTGGCTGCCATTGCTCATTGCGTTGGGGTTGTTTACGCTGATGATGACTTGGCGCAAGGGACGCGAAAGGCTCGACAGGATTGATATTGACGAGGCGCAGCAACTTAAGCCGTTTCTGAATATGCTGTTGCACGATACTGTGCCCCGCGTTCCGGGCACGGCGGTATTCATGCATTCGAATCCGCAGCGTGTGCCATCAGCCCTGTTGCATAATCTGAAGCACAACAAGGTATTGCATGAGCAATTGGTCTTTTTGTCGGTGAAAAGCGCCGATGTGCCTTTTATCTCGCAGGAGGAGAGGTTTGTGATTTCCGAGGTCGACGCTAATGCCTGGCAGGTCACGGCGACCTATGGGTTCAAGCAGGAACCCAATGTACCCGAAGTGCTCGAGCAGGTTCATGCAGCACATCCGCAGATTGATTTGTCGCCGATGGTGGTGTCCTATTTCATGTCGCGCCAGACCATCATGGTGTCAAACCGTGCGCCATTGATCAAGCGCTACCGCCGCAGGCTATTTGCCTTTATGTCCCGCAACGCAGCGCGCAGTACGCGTTTTTACAAGATTCCGCCCAATCGGGTGATTGAAATGGGCATACAGGTCGAACTGTAGCCTGGCATATCCGGTCTCACATACCCGGGTGCTTGCGGCAATACCAACAGGCAAACGCGGCAACGCTGCAACGACTACGCGGTCGCAACTACCTTGCAAGGCAGCAATGGCCTGACAGCGCAGCGAGGAGGTGCAGGGTACCTAACGACGTAGCATGGCACCTAACGACGTAACATGGCATTAAACGACGTAACAAGGGACAGAGCCTGCCGCTCACGCTTGCACGCCGGCAGCCCCTTCGGTATATGTACTGCGCTTTTTGTTGGCAATCGCCCGGCTGCTCCGGGCAATCGTGCAGATAAAACAAAACCGCCGGCAAAGCCGGCGGTCAGTTCATAACAGGGCGCAGTAATTTATTTACGGCCAGCTGTGGTTTCAATGCGCATACGCAGCGCGTTCAGCTTGATGAAGCCACCCGCGTCCGCCTGGTTGTATGCACCACCATCATCGTCAAAGGTAGCAATGGTTTTGTCAAACAAGGTATCTTTTGAATCACGGGCGACGGTGTAAACATTGCCTTTGTATAGTTTCAGGCGTACCCAGCCATTGACGAACTGTTGAGAGTGATCAATCAGCACCTGCAGCGCCTTGCGCTCCGGAGACCACCAATATCCGTTATAGACCAAAGCTGCATAGCGGGGCATCAGGTCGTCTTTCAGATGGGCGACTTCGCGGTCAAGGGTAATGGACTCGATGGCGCGATGTCCGCGCAGCATGATGGTGCCACCCGGTGTTTCGTAACATCCGCGGGACTTCATGCCGACATAGCGGTTTTCGACCAGGTCAAGACGGCCGATGCCATGCTTGCCACCCAGTTCGTTCAGTCTGGTCAGCACCTGGGCCGGCGTGAGCTTTTCGCCGTTGATGCCGACGATATCGCCGCGTTCGTATTCCAGATCCACATATTCCGGGGTATCGGGAGCCTGTTCGGGAGAGACCGTCCAGCGCCACATGCTTTCTTCGGCTTCGGCCTTGGGGTCTTCCAGATGGCGGCCTTCGAAGCTGATATGCAGCAGATTGGCGTCCATGGAATAGGGTGCGCCCCCATTCTTGTGTTTCATGTCGATTTCGATGCCTGCTTTTTCAGCGTAGGACAGCAGTTTTTCGCGCGACAGCAGGTCCCACTCGCGCCATGGCGCAATAACCTTGATGGCGGGGTTCAGCGCGTAATAGCCCAGTTCGAAACGAACCTGGTCGTTGCCTTTGCCGGTTGCGCCATGTGATACGGAATCGGCGCCGACCTGATTGGCAATTTCGATCTGGCGTTTGGCGATCAGCGGACGGGCAATGGAGGTGCCCAGCAAATATTCGCCTTCGTATACTGCATTGGCGCGAAACATGGGGAAAACGAAATCACGCACGAATTCTTCGCGCAAATCGTCAATAAAAATGTTCTCGGGCTTGATGCCGAATTTTTCAGCCTTGCGGCGTGCGGGCTCAAGCTCTTCGCCTTGTCCGATATCGGCGGTAAATGTAATGACTTCACACTGATAGGTATCTTGCAGCCATTTCAGAATGACAGAGGTATCAAGACCGCCGGAGTAGGCGAGAACAACTTTTTTGACTTCGCTCATTAGGAACTCGTATATTTAGCAGGTTGTGAGAAATAGCTCGGATGTCGGGCTGAGGCGGGCCGCCGGATGTCCGGCAGCGCGTAACACTGCATCAGGGGCTTGTGGCAGATATTGCCATGAAACCTTTGCTGCTGCGCGTGTTCAGATGCGACGCATAGACGGTATTTTAACGCGTTTCATGATTGCTGGCAGTCTCAGGCTTGTACGTCGGGCAATCGTCCGAGCAGCAGAAATTCCATCAGAGCCTTTTGTGCATGCAGACGGTTTTCAGCTTCGTCCCAGACGACACTTTGCGGGCCGTCAATCACCTCGCCGGTGACTTCTTCGCCACGGTGCGCAGGCAGGCAATGCATGAACAACGCGTCCGATTGCGCAGCCTGCATGAGCTGGCTGTTGACCTGCCAGTTTTTGAATGCACGTTTGCGTTTTTCGTTTTCTTCTTCGTAGCCCATACTGGTCCACACATCGGTGGTAACCAGACTGGCGCCGCGGCATGCGGCGGCCGGGTCGTCAAACTGTTCCAGCACATCGCTGGAAACGCCTGCAATCCGGTCTTCTTCGAGGCGGTAACCTTTAGGAGCCGAGACATGCATTTTGAACCCCAGCAATTGGGCTGCCTGAATCCAGGTATAGGCCATATTGTTGGCGTCGCCAATCCAGGCAACGGTTTTGCCCTTGATGGCGCCGCGATGCTCCATATAAGTCAGGATATCGGCCAGGATCTGGCAGGGATGAAATTCGTTGGTCAGTCCGTTGATGACCGGTACCCTCGAGTGGGCGGCAAAGCGCTCGATACGCGTCTGTTCAAAGGTACGAATCATGATGATATCGACCATCCGAGAAATCACGCGTGCCGTATCTTCTATCGGTTCGGCGCGACCCAGTTGCGAATCTGTGGTGGTCAGGTGAATCACCGAACCGCCCATTTGGTACATGCCGGCCTCAAACGATACTCGGGTGCGGGTGCTGGCTTTTTCAAAAACCATCGCCAGCGTACGATCGTGCAGCGGCATATGCGGCTCGTATCGCTTGAATTTGCTTTTGATGATCAGCGCGCGATTGAGCACGTAGAGGAGTTCGTCAGAAGTAAAGTCTTTGATCTGCAGGAAATGCCGCATCGGGCCGGTCGATTGCAAGGTTGTCATGGCAGGATGATTCAGTCGCTAACGTAAACAAATAAACAGGTAAACAAATAAAACAGAAAACCCGTAGTAAACAGGAAAAAGAAAAACAAAATATGGCTCCCGGCGGCACTCCGTGCAGGAGATGCCAGGCGATTGTCTTGAGAGGGAATGGGCGTGTTCCGGCACCGGGATATATCTGTTGTTTCTTTCATATAACCCGGCAAATTGCCGGTGCCGCCAGACGCTATCATATACAATTCTGTCTTTAGTATATCTTTGTTCTCTGACGGTTTTTATTGCAAGAGACTTTTTCTTGAAGATAATTGAAGTGCAACAATTAATTATCCACGGAGTGACCGAAGAAGGCCAGCGCTTTCGCCCGAGCGACTGGGCGGAAAGGCTCGCCGGCGTGATGTCGCACTTTCGCCCCGGCGGCAATGTTGGCCCGGGAAATCACATTACCTATTCGCCCTATGTTGTGCCCAATATCATTGATGGCGTCAAATGTGTGATTGTTGACTTTCGCCTGCGCGAACTCGAGCCCCTGGCCTGGAAATTTGTCGCTGACTTTGCCAAAGATAACAAGCTCAAAACGTCCGAACGGACACGCTGATTGTCTTTCGATTTCTCCCTTTTATTCCAGATTTGTCTGACCCGTTCTCGTAATTAGACCCACCCCTTTAGATAAGGGGGTGGATGCTGCGCGCGTAGCTTGTGGCCGGTTGGGTGTCGCATTATCCAGACAGCATCGGCGGTTTTTCCGGGGGATATCGGCGTATGTCCTGGCAGCGTCTGCGTATGTCATGTCAGTTTCTGAGCGCTGCGAGCGGAAAAATATCCGCAATGCGCACTGAGTGTGACGATGGTCGGGAGTGGGGTGCGGCAGACGAAGATAGCGATTTGCGTTCGTATTGCGAGCAAGTTGTCTGTAGGCAAATTGTACCGGTCGGCCTGGACACGGGCATGTGACGCATGGTCGGTCCGCGCAGGGCCTTTTTGCCAGGGGCCCGGGCGTATTTTGTATTCAATAAGTGTCGCAGCTGGTACGAAGTGGCTTGGGCCTCACGTTCCAGGAATCGTCAGGCGTGCATAGGCTGTCGCGAACGAAAACTGTTGGACAGAAAACGCAATTTAACTCAATGGCGAGGCAATGGCTTGGGGGCGTGAGCGTATATCGGTATATTACCGAAAGTCGACAAAGCATAAAGCGCGGCCTAAAGCCACGCTTTATGATTACCATTGACGCAAACCGTGAGGCTTGCCGGTATTTGGTGCGATGCGGCTGGTGCGCGCTATCGCTTATCCTGCCCCGGCAAGGTACTGCCAGAGATGCAGATCAGGCGCTGATTGAGCGGATTGCAGCAGACAGGCGGCTTTTGTGACGGGCAGCTTTGTTTTTATGGATGATTTTTTTGTCGGCTACGCGATCAATGACGCTGGTTGCCTTGGCAAACACTTCGTTTGCGGCAGTCTGGTCGCCGGCGTCAATTGCCTGACGTACGCGTTTGACAGACGTGCGCAGCAGTGAGCGCAGACTGGAGTTGTGTTTGTTACGAGCAACGGATTGACGTGCACGTTTGCGTGCTTGTGCAGTATTGGCCATGGTAGTTCTTTAATTAAGTTAATTCAGCAAAGTCTGGTAGTTTAGCATATTCATCGTGGTATGCAAGAAATCTGTGCAAAAACACTGGTTTACGCCGCATTTTTACAGATTTGTGCGCTTAGGACAACAACAATCCCGCGCTGGCGGCCCGTGATCCGATGTGTCGTGGTCGGCACGGGCATTGGCGCTGTCAGCGACGGCGCGTGAAATCGGCTGGCCGAAACCCCGCCAGGAACAGCGCAGCGAAGTAGACCAGCCCGCAGGAAACCAGCAGGGTAATCAATGTCAGCAGGCGCGACAGGGTAAAGGTCACATGCGC
This sequence comes from Advenella sp. FME57, assembly GCF_014897675.1. GTDB lineage: Bacteria > Pseudomonadota > Gammaproteobacteria > Burkholderiales > Burkholderiaceae_B > Advenella. The sequence continues at coordinate 40,277 of NZ_JABUXU010000009.1, forward strand.
GGGCAATAGCTGCGCGAGTGCGCCGTTGATCCATGTGTTGATGGTGCCAGGAGTCAGGGCGGTCCAGCTCATATATTGCTGCAAAAACAGAATCCACAAGGCCAGTGCGACCACGGCGGGCGTCAGTCTTACGAAAAAAGCCAGCCATCCAGCGTGAGGCTGGTAAATGTTCTTGCGGCGCAGCCCCACCAGCAGGCATAGTGCGTTCACCGTCGCGCCCAGTCCGATGGACAGCGCAAGGCCGGCGTGGTGGATAAACGGGACAAAAATCAGATTCATGATTTGCGTAAAAATGAGTACGCCAATGGCGATTTTTACTGGTGTCCGAATGTCCTGTTTTGCGTAGAAACCAGGCGCCAGGATCTTGACGGCCAGAATGCCGATCAGCCCGACCGCATATGCCATGACCGACAGACGGGTTTGCTGTACGTCGGCGGCATTGAAGGCGCCATAATTGAACAGGGTGGCAACCAGCGCGTCCGAAGCCAGCGCCAGCCCCAGGGCGGCGGGCAATCCGAGCAGCAGTACCAGTTTCAGGCCCCAATCTAGCAGATGGCTATAGGCCTGAGTATCCTGTTTACTGTGTGCAGCCGACAGGCTGGGCAATAGCACTGTCCCCAGCGCAACCCCCAGCAGGGCGGTGGGAAATTCCATCAGCCGGTCGGCGAACGAGAGCCAGGTGACGCTGCCGGCGGGCAACCAGGTTGCAATATTGGTGTTGATCAGAATAGAGATCTGGGCGACCGACACGCCCAGTGTCGCCGGTCCCATCTGGCGGATGATCCTGCGCACCAGCGGATCGGCCCAGGCGTTTTTGACATTCAATGAAAACCGGGGAGTCAGTCCCAGCCTTGCCAGGGCTACCCATTGCATGATCAACTGGGCGACACCGCCAAGCATGACGCCTACAGCCAGGGCGTAAACGGGCGTGGTAAACATGTCCGTAAACAGCACGCAGGCCAAGATCATCGACAGATTGAGCAGGATGGGCGTGAACGCCGGGATGGCAAACCGGCTCCAGGTGTTGAGCACGGCAGAGGCAAAGGCGACCAGCGACATGCACAGGATATACGGGAACATCACCCGCGTCATCCATACAGCGGATTCAAACGCGGTATCAGTGGATGCGTGGGACATCCCGGTGGCCATCGCGGTAACAACCCATGGCGCAGCGATAATGCCCAGGACGGTGATCAGCATTAGCGCATAAAGCAGTACGATAAATACGTGATCCAGCAGCACCTTGACTTTGTCCTGGTCGTGCCGGTTACGCGCTTCGCCAAGAATCGGCACGAATGCCTGGGAGAAAGCGCCTTCCGCAAACAGGCGGCGCAACAGGTTGGGGATCCGGAATGCAACCCAGAACGCGTCGGTCAGCGGGCTGGCGCCGAAGGTTCGGGCAACCAGAATATCGCGGGCCAGGCCCGAGATGCGCGACAGCAAGGTAAGGCCGCTGATGGTGGCGGCAGACCGTAAAAGGCTCATGGAATTGTCAGAAAAAAACAAGGCACGTGAATATTACGCCTTTGGCGAACTCACGTGCCTGTGATCGGGATGACAGTAAAAATTATTTTGGCGCAAGCCGGATGGCGCCGTCAAGCCGAATGGTCTCGCCGTTGATCATTTCGTTGGTAATGATGCTATAGACCAATTTGGCGTAATCCTGCGGTGTTCCCAGGCGTGACGGAAAGGGGATGTTTGCCGCCAGCGAATCCTGCACTTCCTGGGGCATGCCAAAAATCATGGGCGTGCCGAAAATACCGGGAGCGATGGTGTTGCAGCGGATGCCGGAGCGGGCCAGATCGCGGGCAACGGGTAATGTCATGCCGACGACACCGGCTTTTGAGGCCGAATAGGCGGCCTGGCCGATCTGCCCTTCATAGGCAGCCACCGACGCCGTGTTGATGACGACGCCGCGCTCCCCTGTGGGTTCCGGCTCGTTGCTGTTCATGGCGTGTGCAGCCAGGCGCAACATGTTGAATGAACCGATCAGGTTCACAGCGATGACTTTCTGGAAAAGATCAAGGGGGTGCGGCCCGGTTTTGCCAACCGTACGCGAAGCAGGCGCGATGCCGGCGCAATTGATCAGGCCGACCAGCTTTCCGGCAGCCGTGGCGGCGTTCACGACGGCGCTCGCGTCTTCTTCAAGAGTAACGTCACAGTGTACGTATTGCTGGTTCAGTTCGCTGGCAAGCTGCTGGCCCGGCTCGTCCTGAACATCGGCAATAATAACCTGTGCACCTTGTTCGACCAGCATTCTTGCCGTGCCGGCGCCAAGGCCCGATGCACCGCCGGTGACGATAAAAACTTTATCCCTGATTTCCATTTACTTTCCTCGCGATGTTAGGATTGGTTCAACGCTTGTTCGATACGGCGGGTAATTTCTTCCACCTTGCCTACCCCTGAAATATGGACATATTGCGGCGCCTTGGGGTCATTCTGTGCGGCCCAGTCGGAATAGTACTTGACCAGGGGCCGAGTCTGATTACGATAGACTTCCAGACGCTTTCTGACGGTTTCTTCCTGATCGTCATCGCGCTGTACCAGAGTTTCGCCGGTCAGGTCGTCCTTGCCTTCCACTTTGGGTGGATTGAACCGCAGATGATAGGTGCGTCCGCTGGCGGGGTGTACACGACGCCCGCTCATGCGCTCGATGATGTCCTCTTCGGGAACATCGATTTCAATGACGTAATCCAGGCCGATATCGGCATTTTTCAATGCATCGGCTTGTGGAATGGTGCGTGGAAAACCATCAAACAGGTAACCCTTTTTGCAGTCATCTTCAAGCAGGCGGTCTTTGACCAGCCGGATTATAATGTCGTCGGACACCAGTCCGCCATTATCCATCACTTGTTTCGCTTCGAGGCCGACAGGAGTTTGGGCTTTGACCGCTGCACGCAACATGTCGCCCGTGGAAATTTGCGGAATACCGTATTTCCGGGTGATAAAAGTTGCCTGAGTGCCTTTGCCTGCGCCTGGTGGCCCTAACAAAATGAGACGCATGGATCCCTCCTGGATGTTGTTATGTGTTACTGACGGAATGCTATTTTATATGATGCATTGCAAAATTAAACCGAGTTGCGGTAAAAACCGCGAACTCGTTCGAGATCTTCCTGTGTATCGACGCCCGGCATGGGCGCGCTGGTGGTCACCAGCACGTGGATACGGAACCCGTGCTCCAGTGCCCGGAGCTGTTCGAGCGACTCGAAGGTTTCCAGCGGCCCCTGACGGAGGGACGGGAAAATTTTCAGGAACCCGCTACGATAAGCGTATAACCCAATATGATGCAATGCGGGAAAACCTGTAGGCAATGCGGATGGCTCGGTCCCGGAACAGGCGCTATCGGCAGCAAAATGGTTGCGTGCCCAAGGGATGGGTGCCCGGGAAAAATACAGCGCGTACTGGTCAGTCGAGCAAACCACCTTGACAATATTCGGATTGAAAAAATCCTGCTGGCCAGCCAGCGGATAGGCGCAGGTTGATATGGCGGCCGTGCTGTGGGCTAGCAGATCCCCTGCCGTCAGGTTGATGATGTCCGGTTCGATCAAAGGCTCATCACCCTGAACGTTAACGATGACCTGATCATCCGGCAGTGCCAGCTGCGCAACTACTTCGGCCAGCCTGTCGGTACCCGACGGATGGTCGGCACGGGTAAGCAAAGGCGTATAGCCGTGGTGGCGCGCAACGTCGGCGATGTGCGGATCATCGGTGGCAATGTAAACCTGGCTGGCCGCAGAGCGTGCCGCCTGCTGGGCAGTACGCACGACCATGGGCAGGCCGCCGATATCGGCCAGCATTTTACCGGGCAGCCGAGTAGAAGCGGCGCGGGCCGGCACTATAACGATAAAACCTGCCATATTAGTCTTTGCCGCCGGGCGTGGCCGATCTGGATTGGGGCGCGGTTGTCTTGCTGCCAGTCTGCTTTGGCGCCGGTTCTGCGGCGGATTCGCTCGGGCGGATGTCCTGGGGACGAGCCGTTGCTGCCGATGCGCCGTGATTCTGGCTGAGCGCGCGCGCCTCTTCTTTGAGCATAATGGGTATGCCGTTTCTGATCGGGTAGGCCAGCTGGTCGTATTGACAGATCAGTTCCTGCTCACTCTGGTCATGGCGCAGGGGGCTGTTGCACAGCGGGCAGACGAGGAGCTTGAGAAAATGCGTGTCCATAGTAAGTGTGGTGTAATCGGTTGAATGGGTCAGTATACCGGTAATGATTTGAGTTGTTCGGTGATTCGGTCAAAAAAAACTGCATCGGAAAACCGGGGGGCGACCTCCATGCTCCACAGGCGCTCGTCCTGCATGGCCGCACATTTGGCTGCGTCCTTGGCCGTCATCAGGATCACGTCGGCATCAATGGCCCGAATCTCGGTCTCCGAATAGGCGTGGTGATCGGGAAAGGCAATGGACTGATGCACGGCGATACCAGCATGCGCCAGTGTCCTGAAAAATCGTGGCGGATGACCGATGCCCGCAATGGCAGCAATGCGCTGTCCCCGGTGCGCAGCCGTCCATTGCGCTGGCGGCATGCTTTGACCGGAGCGCAAATGAAGCATGCGGGTCGGGTGCAATTGCATGGTCACCTGCCGCGGCTTGCGCTGTTCGCTTCGGTCGGCTTTGTCTGGCGGCAGCTTTGCAACGGGTTCATCTGCAGGGATATTGATTACCAGATAATCAACCGATGCCAGTCTTGTGGCGGGTTCGCGCAACGGGCCTGCAGGCAGCAGGCGGCCATTGCCGATGCCGCGGCTGTCTTGCACAGCGATCTCGATATCACGCCCCAGGGCCAGATGCTGAAGGCCATCGTCGGCGATGATGACCGTGGTGTCCGGATACTGTTGCAGCAGGCAACGTGCAGCCCGCGCCCGGTCCGGGTGTATCGCGACAGGCGCGGCGTGTGCAAGCATGGAGGGTTCATCGCCCAAGTAGGTGGCGTCGACCTGGGCGCCGTAGCCATGGCGAGGTTCGGGACCGACGTTAATGCCATAGCCGCGACTGACCACGCCAGGCTGCCAGCCACGTTGCCGCAATGCAGCGATCAGGCTCAGAACAAATGGGGTTTTACCGGTGCCGCCAACGAAAATATTGCCTACGACAATGACCGGGACCGGCAGGCGATTCGGTTTTTTCAGACCGTGCCTGTAGAGTCCTGTCCGGATGGCAACGGCCAGGCGCGTGATCCATGACAGCGGCAGCAGTATGTTGGACAGCGGCCCGCCGCTTTGCCATTGGCGCAGCAGGGTGTCGGTCAGGTCAGCGTTTTTTTTCAGTACCATGGTCGGATATATGACTGGCGTCCGGTAAAATCGGAAACGGCCAGTGTACTTGTTTCTTGTGCCGAAAAATGGCTTCTCGAGCCAGCGATGGTCATTCGGACCGATCGCGGTCCATCGTCATCGATGGCGCCGGATATCACGAACATTATTGCATCAAATCGGAATATTGCTTTTTGAGTGGGCCGGCGTTTGCACTGATGATCGATTGCACAAATCGCCGGTCTTGACAGGCGCGGGCAAATCATGCAATGCACAAAATCTGCAGTTGACGGTGGTGCCAAAATGGGCAAATGTAACTACTCACATTTTCTGTGGATAATTCTGTGAATAAGATGCTGTAATGGCGTATCTACACAAGTGCCGGGCTTGTTTGCTTAATCATTGTGCAATTTAATTGAAATATTTAATTTTGTTTAAATTCAATAAGATACGAGATATTTCTCAGAAATCAAATCAGGAAGCCATTGTAATGCGCCGGAAAAAAGCCCAGGCTCTTGATTTTTAATTTTTGTGGACAGTTTGGAATTGGAATTTTGGAAAATCAGGAAAATTACGACGCCTTGTCAAGCGAAAAAATGTTATCGGTCGCTCAACTGAACCGGCGCGTCGGCCGGCTGCTTGAACAAGGCGTGCCCACGCTGTGGGTTACGGGCGAGATCTCCAACTTTGTCCGGGCCTCGTCCGGCCACTGGTATTTCACCCTCAAGGATGATCGCGCGTCGGTGCGTGCCGTCATGTTTCGCGGTAAGACGACGCAGCTTGATTTTGTGCCAGCGTCGGGTGATCGGATCGACGTACGTGCCCGCGTGACGCTGTATGAACCTCGCGGGGATTATCAGTTGCAGGTGGAGTCGCTGCGCCGGGCGGGACAGGGCAATTTGTATGAACAATTTCTGGCCATTCGCGCGCGCCTTCAGCAAGAAGGCCTGCTGGATGCGTCTCGCAAACGCCCGTTGCCGGCATTTGCCCGTCGCGTCGGCGTCATCACCTCGCTCGGCGCAGCCGCCTTGCAGGATGTGCTCAGCGCACTCACTCGCCGGGCGCCGCATGTGAGCATCGTGATCTATCCGACCACGGTACAGGGCAGGGATGCCGCCACCGAAATCATGAGTGCCCTGGCGCAGGCCCAGATGCGCAATGAAGTAGACGTCTTGCTGCTGGTTCGTGGCGGCGGCAGTATGGAAGACCTGTGGAGTTTCAACGATGAAGCGCTGGCCCGGCTGATTGCGGCTAGCCGGATTCCGGTGGTTTCGGGCGTGGGGCACGAAACCGACTTTACGATCGCCGACTTTGTCGCAGACCTGCGCGCGCCCACACCCACTGCCGCCGCAGAGTTGGTTTGCCGGCCGCGGCAGGATATCCTGAATGATATTGCCGGTTTGACCGGCAGGCTGTCACGGCATCAGCAACGTATGCTGGAGCATTACAGCTTGCGGCTAGATCGTTTGACGGGCCGGCTGGTGTCGCCGGCGCAGAAGATCCGTGCCGATCGGGTGCGCGTCGTGCATGCGGTCAGGCAGCTTGATGGCAGTTTGCGAACCGGCTTGACTCATAAAAGGAACCGGGTCGCCATGCTGACCCAGGCGCTGGAACACACTGCGCCCCAGGTGACGCACGCGAGAAACCGGGTTGCAACCCTGATGGCGCGCCTGGATCGTGCGACAGACCGCGTCATTAGCCAAACCCAGCGCCGTTTTGAGCGCACGCATACGCAATTTGAAACCATAAATCCACGTGCTGTGCTGGGACGCGGTTACGCCATCGTCTATGATGAAGCAGGGCATGTGCAGCGCGACCCCGGCGCGCTGCATGATGGACAGACCCTGAAGGTGGAACTGGAGAAAGGTACGCAGCAAGTCAGGGTCATTCCCAATCGCAGCTAGAATTTAAGGTATCATCAGAAGACCTTTTTCACTTTGACAAGGAGATCTACATGGCACACAGCTTACCTCCACTTCCCTATGAAATGGATGCACTTGCTCCCACAATTTCTAAAGAAACGCTCGAATACCACTATGGCAAACATCATAAGGCCTACGTTGACAAGCTGAACGAACTGATCCCTGGTACAGAATTCGAAAATGCCAGCCTGGAAGAGATCGTGAAAAAATCCGATGGCGTGATGTTCAATCAGGCAGCGCAGATCTGGAACCACACGTTCTACTGGAACAGCCTGACTCCTGGTGGCAGCGAACCGTCAGGTGCCGTGCTCGAAGGCATCAACAAAAAATGGGGCAGTGTTGACAAGTTCAAGGAAGAATTCAACAAAGCCGCTGCAGGCAACTTTGGCTCAGGCTGGACCTGGCTGGTGAAAAAAACAGACGGTTCACTCGATATCGTCAATACCAGCAATGCCAAAACACCGCTGACGACAGACGACGTTGCACTGTTGACCTGTGATGTCTGGGAGCACGCATACTACATTGACTATCGCAATGCGCGCCCCAAATATCTGGAATCTTTCTGGAAGCTGGCCAACTGGGATTTTGCCAGTAAAAATCTGGGTTGATAACGCCAGGCAGGGATTCGTCCTTGCATGAAAAAAAACCGCCAGTGCAGTTAATGACTGGCGGTTTCTTTTTGGCTGCGGAGCATTGCTCGTCAGCGCATGCATTGCTCGACAATGGTCACGATGTCTGCCGACGTGCCTTGTGCCACCCGCAGGGTAACGCGCGACCCTGAATTGGAATCAAGAGAACGCGGCGTGACGCTGATTTTTGCTTTGGGCGCATCCGGTCCTGGAATGGCGCCAAAATAATAGTCGGCATCGGACTCTGTCAAATTGGCGGCAGGATAGGGGCCTTTCCAGCCATTGATGATGCAGTTGGCCAGTTGTTTGGGCTGAATGTCCGAATCTCGTTCAATGGCCGGTTTGTGATATTCGGGCAGCGTAATGCCTGCGCACCCAGCAAGCAAGCTTATGCAGCTTCCCAGCAGGGCGATCCTGATTCCTTTCATAAATAACCTTTACTGTAGTGTTGCCGGCACGCCATCTTTTGCAGCGGGCAGGGTGTCCGGTATGACAGCCTTGATATTATCATCGACCTGGATGTGGTGGCTACGAAACCAGTCATGGTTCATCTCCAGTGCGTATCGGGCATCTGCACCGGAACAGTGAGGCACCTCGCTGTGCGGCTGCATTTCATCCAGGGCGACAATGGTGCCATGCCTGTCCAAGAAGGCGATGGAAAGCGGGATCAGGGTGTTTTTCATCCAGAAACAGCGGGGCTGGTCGTCGGCAAACACAAAAAGCATTCCGTGGTCGTGTGCCAGCGTTTTGCGATGCATCAACCCTTTGGTGCGCAACGGTTCGGTGTCGGCCACTTCGGCTGTGATTGCGTTGTTGTTGATCTGCAATGAGATGTTTGCGGCAGAAGCGCCGGCACCAGAAGGGCCGGAAATGGAAACGCGGGCGACAGCAATCCGTGGGGCCAGCAATAGGCCTGCCAGGATGGTGCAGCCCGCAATAAACGCTAACCGCAAGAACCTTGATGCGGGCAGGGGTATGGACATAGTCTGTAATTATACAGGCTATGCTGCCATTATATTAAGCGCCTGTTGCCCTTTTGGACCTTGTGCAATTTCGAAAGTAACGCGCTGACCTTCTTTGAGTGTTTTGAATCCATTCATCTGAATAGACGAAAAGTGGGCAAAAAGGTCTTCGCCGCCGCCATCGGGTGTAATGAAACCGAATCCTTTGGCATCGTTAAACCATTTCACGGTCCCGGTCTGTTTGTTACCGCCTTCTTCCGGGACTGATGTTTCTGTTGTTTCTGACATTCTTACAGCCTCTGCTCAAGATTTTACCAACCCATGGCAAATGACCGGTGACGCGTCATCTGCCGAAAAGATACTGAAACAGCTTTGTGGATACTATTTTTCAGTATAAATAAATGATGCGGATTAATATTATGTGAGTCAATAGTGGAAATTACCGATAATTCTGGGGTTCATAAACAACACCACTTGAAATATCGTATAAAGTATCAATATAAAGACTTTCTTAAGCAGGTTTGGTATGGCTCAGCAGTCAGGCATTGTCACTGAAGCGCAAAAGGCAAAATTGGCGCCCCCACCCATGTATCAGGTGTTACTGCTAAACGACGATTACACCCCGATGGACTTCGTGGTTTCGGTTTTACAAAAGATTTTTTCGAAAACCGAAGAAGAAGCCATGGTGATCATGTTAAAAGTACATCATGATGGCAAGGGAGTGTGTGGCGTTTATACCAGAGATATTGCCGCCACGAAGGTGGCAACGGTTGCGCAGTACGCGCGTTCCCATCAGCACCCATTGCAGTGCGTGATGGAACCCGTGGATTTGTAATGGTCCTGGCATTTCCAGGGCAGTTGTTTAGACGGAGGAAATTGTGATTTCTCAAGAACTCGAAGTGACACTTCATATGGCATTTGTGGATGCGCGTTCGGCACGCCACGAATTTATTACCGTCGAACACCTGTTGCTGGTACTGTTGGACAATACGGCCGCCAGGGAGGTGCTGACCGCCTGCGACGCCGATATCGAACAGTTGCGCAGCAAACTGCGCGCCTTTATCGACGCCAATACGCCCATCGTGGGCGGCTCCGATGAAGTAGATACGCAGCCAACTCTGGGTTTTCAGCGAGTCATTCAGCGGGCCATCATGCATGTCTCCTCCAATGGCAATGCGAAAAGCCCGGCCACCGGCGCCAATGTGCTGGTCGCCATTTTCAGCGAAAAAGATTCCCATGCCGTGTTTTATCTGCAGGAGCAGAACGTGACACGCCTGGATGTGGTTAACTATATTTCCCACGGCATCACCAAGTCTGCGGCACCGTCGCCAGACGAAAGCGCTGCGCCTGCCGAGCCGCAGTCCGGCGAGCCCGAAGAGAATAAGTCGCCGCTTGCGCTGTACGCCTCTGATTTGAATGCGCTGGCCAAGGCCGGCAAAATCGATCCGCTGATCGGGCGGGACAGTGAAATTGAGCGCGTGGTGCAAATCCTGTGCCGGCGCCGCAAAAACAATCCCTTGTTGGTCGGTGAGGCCGGCGTGGGCAAAACCGCGATTGCCGAAGGCCTTGCGCTGCGCATCTCTACGGGCAATGTGCCTGAGATTCTCTCCAAGGCCCGCGTCTATGCACTGGACATGGGTTCATTGCTGGCCGGCACCAAATACCGGGGCGACTTCGAGCAGCGTCTGAAGGCCGTGCTCAAACAGCTGGCCAGCCAGCCCGATGCGGTGTTGTTTATCGACGAAATTCATACGCTGATTGGCGCCGGCTCTGCCTCTGGCGGCACCATGGATGCCTCCAACCTGCTTAAACCGGCGTTATCCTCGGGCGCGCTGCGTTGCATGGGGGCGACCACCTACAAGGAATATCGCGGTATTTTCGAAAAAGATCACGCGCTTTCGCGCCGTTTTCAGAAAATCGACGTCAGCGAGCCGACGGTTGAGCAGACGATCCTTATTTTGCGCGGTCTCAAATCCAAATTCGAAGAGCATCATCATGTTCGCTATTCGGCGGCCGCCATTACCGCGGCGGCGGAGCTGTCGGCCAAACATATCAATGACCGTCATTTGCCGGACAAAGCCATAGACGTACTGGACGAGAGTGGCGCGGCCCAGCGGCTGCTGCCCAAGTCACGGCAGAAAAAAGTCATTGGCAAGGCCGATATTGAAAATATCGTGTCCAAAATGGCACGGATTCCGCCGCAATCGGTCAGCACGGACGATCGCAACAAGCTGGCGACGCTGGATCGCGATCTGAAAACAGTGGTTTTTGGCCAGGATACGGCCATCACGGCACTGGCTTCTGCGATCAAGATGTCGCGCTCAGGTCTGGGCAAACCCGATAAACCTATCGGTTCGTTCCTGTTTTCCGGACCCACGGGCGTGGGCAAGACCGAGGTTGCCAAACAATTGGCTTTCATTCTTGGTGTCGAGCTGATTCGCTTCGATATGTCCGAGTATATGGAACGCCACGCGGTATCGCGCTTGATCGGTGCGCCTCCTGGTTATGTCGGTTTTGACCAGGGTGGTCTGCTGACCGAAGCGGTCAACAAGCAGCCTCACAGTGTGTTGTTGCTGGACGAGATTGAAAAGGCCCATCCGGATATTTTCAATATCCTGCTGCAGGTCATGGATCACGGCGTGCTTACCGATAACAACGGTCGAAAGTCGGATTTTCGCAACGTCGTTGTCATCATGACCACCAATGCCGGGGCTGAATTGCTTAATCGGCGTTCTATCGGTTTTGCTGACAGCCGCCAGAGCGGCGACGAGATGGCCGAAATCAAACGCATGTTCTCGCCGGAGTTCCGTAACCGGCTGGATGCCATCATTCCGTTTGCTTCGTTGTCCGAAGACATTATCATGCGCGTGGTAGACAAATTCCTGATTGAGCTTGAGCAGCAGTTGCAGGCCAAACGGGTGGAGGCAACCTTCACCGATAGCCTGCGTCAGCATCTGGCCAAAAAAGGCTTTGATCCGCTTATGGGTGCGCGCCCCATGCAACGACTGATCCAGGACGTGATCCGCCGTGCCCTGGCTGACGAACTGCTGTTTGGTCGTCTGGCAAACGGCGGGTCGGTCTATGTCGATATTGATGACAAGGACGAAGTCACGCTCACTTTCAATGATTCCGACCCGAAGGAAAAAAAGGATTCTGAGGAAGAAGCGCTGGTCTCCTGAGCATGACGGGCAATTACATCGCCTGCCATCATTGCGGGCAACTGCATGAAAGAAGCGCGCTGGTCTCGGGCCAGCGCGCTTCTTGCGTTCGTTGCGGTACGGTCTTGTGGTCCCAGGGGGTGCTCAACAGTTCGGCCTGGCTGGCCATTGTCCTGACTGCGCTGATCGCCTTTATCATTGCCAGTTTTATGCCGGTGGGCACCATCTCGGCAGTCGGGCTCAAAAGCAGTTCGACTTTCCTGGAAGCGGTTGCTGCCACTTGGCGCGCCGGCTATCCTAGTGTCGCCATCATGTGTTTTGCCACCGGCTTTCTGATGCCGTTGCTGGACGTCCTGATTCTGACTTGGCTCCTGGCGTTTTCACGCAAGGGTCGGCGTGCGCCGGGACTCAATCAACTGAGCCGCTGGCTGCATTTGGTGCGGCCGTGGGCGATGGTCCCGGTATTCATGCTTGGCGCATTGGTGGCTATCGTCAAACTGGCCGACATGGCCTCGCTCACGCCCGGGGCCGGCTTGTGGGCTTATGCCGCGCTCACATTTCTGCTTACCGGCCTGAGCAAGCTCACTTCCGAGCGGGTCTGGCTGCTGGCCGAACAGGATGGCGCCGTAAAGAACATACCGGTGACCATTGATCAGCAGCAGTTGCCCCTGGACTGCGAGGTATGTGGCCAGATCACCATGAGCACGGAACCAGAGGCGTCGTGTCAGCGCTGTCATAATCATGTGCATTTTCGCAAGCCGGCGCACAAGACGCGCACGCTGGCCATTCTGCTTACCGCCATTATTCTGTACTTTCCGGCCAACCTCTATCCGGTTATGATCAACACCACTGTGTTGGGCGGCACCGCTTCCCATACCATTCTGGGCGGTATCCTGGAGTTGTGGAATCTAGGCTCCTGGGACCTGGCGCTGATTGTTTTTGTCGCCAGCTTTGTGGTGCCGCTGACAAAAATTGTCATTTTGGGTATTTTGATCGGTCGTTCGGCCCAGGGTCGTCGTGATACGATGATGCGGTACACGCGCATGTATCAGACAGTGGAACTGATCGGTCAATGGTCCATGCTGGATGTCTTCGTGGTTATCCTGTTGACATCACTAGTCAATTTCGGTTCTCTGATGTCGGTCAGACCCGATGTCGGTGCCGCTGCCTTTGGTATGGTTGTGGTCGTTACCATGTTTGCGACCATGAATTTCGACATACGCAAGGGCTGGGATCAGGTCGATGACAATATCGAACAGCCCGACTATCAGCCGGCACCCACTGCGCCCACCTTTTCTTAGTGGCCTTATTGCGGAACAAACAGGAACGGATCTCCGTTTATTCTATAGAATGCATAGTTTACTGAACAAGTTGTCGGCAGGAGCATCATATGTCTGAAAAAGATCTGCCACCGTCGGACTCCTCCGAGCGCCCGTCGCAAAGCGACGCGACGCAGGCAGACCGCCAAACACCTGCCTCCGGGGGAGCAGCAGGTGCGGCGGCACAAGGCCATGGCGGCTGGGCTCAGGAAAATTCGCAGGCAGGTGGCCAGGACGCGTCATCCAATCAGCCTAATCCGGTCATCTCCAAAGCGCCGGTCATTACGCAAAAGAAAAATAAAAATATCTCGTGGATCTGGCTGGTGCCCCTCATTGCAGCGATCATCGGATTGTCACTGCTGGTGCGTGACTATATGCAGCAGGGGCCGGTTGCGACTGTGACCTTCAAAACGGCAGAGGGCCTGGAAATCGACAAGACCCAGGTGCGGTACAAGGATGTGGTGGTGGGCACCGTGACCGACATTACCCTGACCGATGACCACAACTCGGTGCTCGTGAAGGTATCGTTCAAGCAGAACGCCGACTTTCTGATGCGCGAAGGGGCCCGGTTCTGGGTGGTCAAGCCTCGCCTGGCAGCCAGTGGCGTGTCCGGATTGGGCACGCTGGTTTCCGGCGCCTATATCGGCGTGGATATCGACGATTCGCATCAGAGCGAGGCAGAATATCGCAATGAGTTCATTGGACTGGAAAAGCCGCCTGAACTGATCAGCGGCCGGCCCGGCAAACGGTTTACCATTACCGCTCCCAGCCTCAATTCCCTAGACTTGGGCTCGCCGGTTCTATATCGCCGCCTGGAGGTCGGACAGGTGATCAACTACACGCTCAGCAAGGATGGCAAAGGCGTTGAAGTCCAGATTTTCATTGACGCACCCTATGATCGCTTTGTCACCAAAGACAGCCGCTTCTGGAATGCCAGCGGCGTTGACCTGTCCTTGAATGCGGGCGGACTCAATCTGAAAACCCAGTCGCTGGTTTCCGTGCTGGCCGGCGGGATTTCATTCGGCCAGTTGCCGCTTGTCGACGAAAAGGCGCAGCCCGAGCCGGCGCCTGACGGGACCCGATTTGTACTGAATCCGACAGAAGACAAGGCTCTGGCCAGGCCCGATGGGCTTGCTTTTCCGATACGCATGAAGTTCGACAAGTCGGTCAGGGGATTGCAGACAGGCTCTGCCATCGATTTCAAGGGTATTCTTCTGGGAGAAGTTAAGAATATTTCCATGGAGTTTGATATTGCCACCAAGAAAACCACGGTGATTGTCGACGGCGTGATCTATGAAAATCGCCTGGGCGCAGCGATACCGGAAGGACAGCGGCGCGATAAAAATGGCCAAGCGCTTCATGACGTGGCGCTCAAGGAGTTTGTCAGCAGCGGCATCCAGGCGCAACTGCGTTTTGCCAACATCTTTACCGGCCAGCTGTATGTGGCATTGGACTATTTCCCGGAAATGGCCAAAAAGCCGCCGGTTCCCGACGTGAACACGCAGCCTGTGGAAATTGCCACCGTGCCCGGCAGCTTTGACGAACTGCAGCAGCAACTGAATGTCATCGTCGAAAAACTGAAAAACCTGCCGATAGACTCTATCGGTCATTCGCTTGACGAGACCCTGCAAAGCATATCCAAACTGGCCCGTACGCTGGATACCACGATGGTGCCGGCGCTGACCACGACGGTGCAGAAGGCCGGTCGTTCGCTGGATGGCGTCAATAAAACCATGGGCAGCGTTCGCGGCGTTGTAGCCGACGAGAGCCCGGTCATGCTGCAGCTCAATAGCATGATCAAGGAACTGTCGCGGGCGGCCAAGTCCATTCGCAGCCTGGGCGACTATCTTCAGGCTGAGCCCAGCTCGCTGATCCGAGGTCGTTCGCAAGACAATATCCCGTTCAAGGAAAGTCAATGATAATGCGTAATTTGTCCGCAGCTCTGCGACCATTGGCGTTGGTCGCCGTCACCGCCATGCTCGGCGCCTGCGCTTCTGCGCCCACGCAATATTACACGTTGGCCGCCAGCGATCCGGCCAGTGCGCAGGGCGCGGCCCGATACGGCGTCAATATCCATGATGTGACCATTCCCGATGTCGTGGACAAACCGCAATTGATGATTCGCAGTTCAACCGATTCGTCGGCCGTGGTCCCGCTCAATGGATCCCGCTGGGCGGGTTCGTTGCAGGATGAAATCCAGAAAACACTATCGTCGAACCTGGTGAGCCGTCTTGGGGCAATCAATATCCAGGGCATTACCGGCAGTGAACAGAAGCTGCCGGTTTGGCTGATACAGGTCACCTTTCACCGCTTTGATATGATTCTGAACAAAGCGGCAGTGATTGACGCCACCTGGCGCATCAACCCGGTGCGCATGGGGGCGCAGTCGTCCCGCGTCTGCCAGACCAGGATCCAGGTTCAGGCCGGCAGTGGTGTGGATGCATTGGTGCATAGTCAGTCGCAGGCGCTGGCCCTGTTGTCCGATGTGATTGCAGGGGCCATCGATGGTCATACCCAGGTAAGCGCGACTGACGGCGGCCAGATTCAGTCGCTGGGATGTCATTCGGGTTAGAATGCAGCCACTTCTTGCGTTGCCTGTCGGGCCCCAAACTGTTGCGCAAATGTGCGGCACCGCAGGATACATTGTTTTTCCAGAGGTTTATCCATGAAATTGAAGACTACCGTTCTTGTCGGCCTGCTTGCCGTAACGCTCACGCCACTGGCTTTTGCGGACGTGACCGTGGGCATTAGCCTTTCCAGTACCGGCCCGGCGGCGGCCATTGGCATTCAGTCGCGCAATGCGATTGACCTGTGGCCCAAAACGCTGGGCGGCGAGCCTGCCAAATATATCGTACTTGACGATGGGACCGATGTCAGCAAAGCGGTACGAAACGCCCGCAAGCTGACCTCGGAAGACAAAATCGATATTTTGGTGGGGCCCAATACGACCGCGGCTGCGCTGGCGATTCTGGACGTTCTGAAGGAAACGAAAACGCCCATGATCGCCCTGGCCGCGTCAGCCGCCATTGTGACGCCACCAGATGATCCGGGGCGCCACTGGGCCTTCAAGATGCCGCAGAATGACAGCCTGATGGCCCAGGTGCTGGTCGAGGACATGGTCAAGAAAGGCTTCAAGAAAATCGCTTTTATCGGTTATGCCGATTCCTACGGAGAAAACTGGTGGAAGGAATTTTCCAACTTGGCTGCCGGCAAGGTTGATGTGGTTGCCCGCGAGTCGTATCAGCGGACCGATTCGTCGGTAACCGGGCAGGTGCTCAAGCTGATGGCCGCCAGGCCCGATGCCATTCTGATTGCCGGTTCCGGCACGCCCGCCGTACTTCCTGGAAAAACGCTCAAGCAACGCGGCTACAAAGGAGTGATCTATCAGACCCATGGCATTGGTACGCTAGAGTTTTTGCAAGTGGGCGGAAAGGATGTAGAAGGGACCTTGTTTCCTACCGGTCCGGGTGTGGTCGCCAAAGGGTTGCCCGATACCAACCCGGTCAAGAAAGTGGCCAGCGAATTTACAGAAAAATATGAAGCCAAATACGGCGCCAATTCAGCCACGCAGTTTGCCGGCGACGCCTGGGGGGCGTACATGTTGCTGGACAAGGCAGTGAAGCAGGCGCTGCAGCACAACGTCCAGCCGGGTACACCGCAGTTTCGTAGCGCCTTGCGCGATGCCATTGAATCGACCAAAGAGCTCATTGTCCCCAATGGCGTACTGAATATTTCAGCCAAGGATCACCAGGGCTTTGATGATCGGGCCCGTGTCATGGGAAAAATTGAGGACGGTCGTTTCCAGTATGCGGCAGACAAATAATGCAGAACGTGACGGTGTTGTAAGGCGCGGCGCAAGCCGTTGAGCGTGAGTTGATCGTGAGCAGGGACTGTATCTTTGTGCAAAACAGAATGCGGTCCTTTTTCTTGCCAGAAGTTGGCACCGTTAATGCGGCCAGTGCCTCAAGCCTGGATCTGGGTGCCGGACGCCTCTGCCAGAGGTGAGCGGCAAGGACCTGCATCCGGCCTGATTCGATCGTGCGTATTGTCGGTCATACTTGACTGCCTGCCTGAGGCCAGATAGCAAACTGGCATCACACATGACTGATTGCAAGTGTGATGCCAGGTGATAATTGCTGTGGTGCCTGTTGCAATGCTGACTATTGCAAATCTTCATCCTCGCAAGTCAGGCACCATTTTATTACTGCGCTGTTGCGCCGGAGATTTTGACAATCTCCTTGTATTTTGCCATTTCACTTTTGACCTTCGCGGCAAACTCCTCGGGAGCGGAAGGTTGGGTATCCGAACCCATGGTCAGCAGTTGTTTCTTGACAGCTTCGTCCTGCATGGCCGTGGCAAACGCCTGGTGCAATGTGTTGACGACAGCATCTGGTGTGCCGCCTGTGGCAAAAATACCGAACCAGGTGCTGATATCAAAATCCTTGATGCCGGACGCTTCCATTGTCGGCACATCTTTCATGATGTCCGATGTCGCTTTGGTGGTCAGCGCCAGGGCGCGCACCTTGCCGTCATTGACCAGGGGCAGGGCAGAGGCCAGGTTATCGAACATAAACTGGGTCTGGTCCGACAGCAGCGAGAGCTTGGCGGGGCTGGCGCCCTGATAGGGGACGTGTACCGCATCAATGCCGGTACGCTGCTTGAGCAGTTCGCCGGCAAGATGACCTGCGCTGCCATTGCCGCCCGAAGCGTAATTGAGCTTGCCGGGATTACTTTTGGCGTATTCAAGCAGCGATGCAACATCCTTGATATTGTTTTTGTCCGAGAATGCCGTACTCACCACCAGCACGTTGGGTACTTCAGATACCAGCAATACGGGTTCGAAATCCTTCACCGGATCGTAACTCAGGCTTTTGTACAGCCACGGGTTGATGGCGTGTGTGGCGACCGCGCCCATGACGATGGAATAGCCATCAGGCTTGGCGCGAGCGACCATGCCTGCGCCGATATTGCCGCCTGCACCCGGTTTGTTCTCCACAATAATGGTTTGTTTTAGCGTCTTGCCCGCATGTTCGGCCAGCAGACGTGCCACGCCATCGAGCGGGCCACCGGGAGAATACGGCACAACAAAGGTAATTGGCTTGCTCGGATACGATTTTTCCTGAGCCATGACCGGTTGCAGCAGGGTGGCACCCATCAGGGTGGCCAGTGCGCTTTTTAACAGCGTTCGTTTTGTCTGATTCATTACTTTTTCCTGGAAAATAAGGGGGGCCGGCCTCGTATAAGCAGATCACTCCAGCCTATTCACGGGTACGGACTGCCAGCGTCCATGCTCTGGAATACGATGGGCATCATACGGTGCCGACCAATGCTGCAGCCGTATCAGTGGCTGCCGGTACTGCCAAAACCGCCTGCGCCGCGTTCGCTTTGTGTAAATTGCTCGACGACATTGAACGAGACCTGCATGACGGGTACGACGACCAGTTGCGCGATGCGCTCCATGGGTTTTAAGACAAACGGCGTCTGGCTGCGGTTCCAGACCGACACCATCAAGGGACCCTGATAGTCGGCATCGATCAGTCCGACCAGATTGCCCAGCACGATTCCGCTTTTATGCCCCAGACCCGAGCGTGGCAAAATCATGGCCGCATAGCGAGGATCCTGCAAATAAATGGAAATACCGGTGGGCACCAATAGCGAGGCGCCGGGCGCCAGGGTTTGCTCCTGATCGACGCAGGCACGCAAATCCAGCCCGGCCGAACCGGTAGTGGCATAGGTTGGTAACTGGTCGCGCATGCGCTCGTCTAAAATTTTGACATCAAGTTTCATGTTTGTTTTTTGGCTTTGACCGAAGTGGGAAATCGTTTGGCGGCATTGCGGATCCGCCTGAAAATAATAAATAGAATCACCAGAATGAAGATCAGCGGCCAGCGCATGCCGTCCATGTCCAGACCGCCGCCAGGGTCGGTATTGTTGGCCAGGATAAAAACAGCCACGGCAATCAATCCGGCCACCAGGGCAAGGGGAAAAGACGGCCCTTTTTTCTTTGCCGGTGCTGCAGGCCTGGTTTCAAACCCTGTGTGCTGCTTGCCGCTAGGTGGCACGGGAAAGTCGATATCAGCCTGGCGACTGGTCGCAGTCGCCGTCCCGGCAGCAGTGTTGCGTGGTGGCCCGGCTTGCGCCGCTTTGCTGTTGCCTTGCGCTGTCGTATTAACCAACTGCGAGGGAAAGCCCGAAGAAAAGTCCGGGTTCACTGCCTGTTCCTTCATATCAAAATGGCGACTCAGTTCTTCTACATAGAAGGCGAAGTCGCCATTTCTGGGTTCGCGGTAGTCCATATTCATTGTTGCGCTCCATTGGCTGTCACTGCGTGGATAGCTGCGTTCTGCTGCGCCGGCCTCACTGCTTGTTCAGCGGCTGACGCACAGTTCGCCTTCGTCTTGAAACGATAACGATAATACACACGACTGCTAGTATCGCTAATATGGCGGCGCTGCCTGTGGCGCCCAGCGCATCGGCTCCGCGCACGCCAAGATACCCGGGCAAGAGCAGCCATGGGAACCAGATCACTCCGGAAAGCACATTGGCCAGCTGAAATCGCCCCTGTGGCATCTTCATTATGCCAGCCATGCCGGGGATAAGCGAGCGGAATGCACCCATGAAGCGACCGCCAAATACTGCCAGAAAGCCATATCGGTAAAACAGCAGACGGGCACGCGCGACCGAGCGTCGGCGTTTGCGCAAGGCGCCGCTTTTGAGCAGGGCGGGGCCGTAGGCATTGCCGATCCAGTAGGAAACGGCATCGCCCAGGATGGCGCCAGCTATTCCCCACAGTAGCACCCCTGTAAATTCGAGCGTACCGTTGGCAATCAGTATACCTGTCAGCGGCAGAATGACGGTCGCAGGGACAAATAACCCGACGATCAGCAGTGATTCTCCGAACGACACCAGGCCGATCACCGGCCCCGCCCAGTGTTGATGCAGGGTGATAAATGCAAGAATCTGATCAATATAGGGTTGCATTGGCGATCGTGATGACGCGGCCTGGGCCGGCGATCAATGGCTTGGGGAGGCGTCAGACCTGGTGGTGCGATTGGCGATCTCGGCGATCAGTCGCCGGGCGGCATCCAGCTTGTCCAGCACGGGCAAAGGGTGGCTGCCCTGATCGTCGAACAGCACCATGCGAGACTGATCCGACTCCATGGTTTCCTGGGCCAGATTGCCTACCAGCAAGGGGATTTTTTTTCGCTTGCGCTTGGCCTCGGCATAGTCGTGCAGGTTTTCGGTTTCAGCGGCAAAACCAACGCACCATGGGCCCAGGGCCAGCGCGGCCACTTCAGCCAGAATATCCGGATTTTCGGTCAGCGTCAGGTCCAGGCCGCTTTGGCTGCCGGTTTTTTTTACTTTCTGGGTTTGCGCATTGCTGATCCGCCAGTCTGCCACGGCCGCTACAGAGATAAAGATGTCCTGCTCTGGCGCCAATTGCATGACATGGGCATGCATTTGCCGGGCCGTTTTCACATTGATGCAATCAACGCCGTAAGGCGCATCCAGTGCGGTGGGGCCGGAGACCAGCGTCACACGCGCGCCGGCTTCCCAGGCGGCGCGCGCAATTGCATAACCCATTTTGCCCGAGGAGCGGTTGCTGATAAAGCGGACCGGGTCAATATCTTCCTGTGTCGGTCCGGCGGTGACCAGAATATTTTTTCCGGCAAGCGCTTTGCTCTGGAAAAAAGCATGTGTTTCAAAGACGATCTGTTCAGGTTCCAGCATGCGGCCATCGCCCACTTCGCCGCAGGCCTGCGAGCCGCTGGCCGGCCCCCAGAGCGTTACGCCGTCATTGCGCAGTTGCGCCGCATTGCGTTGCGTTGCCGGATGGCCCCACATTTCCCGATTCATGGCAGGCACCACGACCAGCGGGCACAGCCCGCGCGCCAGACACACCGTTGACAGCAGATCGTCTGCCAGGCCATGAGCCAGTTTGGCCATGAAGTCGGCGCTGCCCGGTACGATTAGAATCAGATCGGCCTGGCGACTCAGATTGATGTGCGCCATGCTGTTTTCCATGCGCTCGTCCAGCGTTTCGGTGTACACCGGATTGCCTGATAGCGCCTGGAACGTTGTGGGCGTGACAAATTGGGTTGCCGCATGCGTCATGGCAACGGTGATGGTCGCACCGTGGTCCTGCAGCCGGCGTACCAACTCTGCCGCCTTGTAGCAGGCAATGCCGCCGGTGACGCCGATCAGGATACGCTTGCCGGAAAGCGGACTCATGTCTGTTGCTCCCTTTTGTTGCGCAGATAGCGCAGCAGTTCATCCAGGACCAGCAGTACGGCCCCGATGGTAATAAACGTGTCGGCCAGATTGAACGCCGGGAAATAGGCGTCGTTCCAGTAAAACAGCAGAAAATCAATGACATGCCCGTAGAGCGTTCTATCTATGACGTTGCCGATGGCGCCGGCCAGTATCAGGGCCAGTGCCAGGCAAAAAAGCGGTTGCTCGCGGTGTTTGCGCAGCAGATAAAGGATGAACGCTGATGCAGCCAGTCCCAGCACCATGAAAAACCAGCGCTGCCAGCCAGCGCCGTCTGCCAGCATGCTAAAGGCCGCACCCTGATTGTAGATCAGAATGAAATCGAAGACCGGCAGCACGTTCACGCGTTGCAGATACTCGAAATTATGCTCAAAGTACTGTTTGCTGATCTGGTCTGCGCTGATCAGCACCAATGCCAGTGCGATCCACATCATATACGGCACTGCGCGTGCAGCCGGCTGCACTGCTTTATGCATAGTGCCTGTCCTCGCCGCCGTGATGCAGATTGTCGTCACAGCGTGAGCAGATATCCGGATGATCTGCAATGGTGCCCACTTCTTCGCGGTAATGCCAGCAGCGTTCACACTTGCGATGCTCGGATGGCGTGATGGTGAAATTAACACCTTCGCCCGGCACCCCGGCGTGTACCGTTGCGCGCGATACGATGAATACAAAACGCAGGTCGTCGTTCAGGCTTTGCAGGTACTCCAGGTCCAGCCCGTCGGCGAAAACGTCCACTTCGGCCTGTAGCGCTGAACCAATCCGGCCGGCACTGCGCACGTCTTCCAGTTGTTTGTTCAGGTCGGCGCGAATCTGCAAAATACGTTGCCACTTTTTGCTCAGTGCGGCGTGATCAGCCACCTCGGGCAGGGTGTGGAATACTTCGGTAAAGATCGTGACGGTGCTCGCGCTGTCAGTGTTTTTCAGCGTTGATTTCTGCAGTTCCTGCCAGGCCTCTTCGGCTGTAAAGGACAGCACAGGCGCCAGCAGCTTGAGCAGACTCAGCGTGATGTGCAGCAGGGCCGTTTGCGCCGAGCGTCGCGCCAGACTGTTGCGATCGGTGACGTACAGGCGGTCCTTGAGCGTATCCAGATAGAACGAACCCAGATCTTCCGAGCAGAAAATCTGCAGGCGCGCCATGGCCGGATGGAAATTGAATTCGTCGTAATAGGCGGTCACTTCATTTTGCATATCCAGCGTTAACGCCAGCGCATACTGGTCGACTTCGAACAGCTTGCCGGTTTCCACCATGTCTTTTGCAGCATCGAAATCATTCAGATTGCCCAGCAGGAAACACACGGTATTGCGGATACGGCGATAGCCTTCGACCACGCGCTTGAGGATCTGGTCCGAAATGGACAATTCACCCGAATAATCGGTAGAAGCTGTCCACAGCCTGATGATCTCGGCGCCCAGCGAGTCGGATACTTTCTGCGGGGCAATCACGTTGCCCATCGACTTGCTCATCTTGCGTCCCTGGCCGTCGACGACGAAGCCGTGGGTCAGCAGATTGCGGTAGGGTGGCTCGCCAAACAGCATGGAAGAGGTCAGTAGCGACGAATGGAACCAGCCACGATGCTGATCCGACCCTTCCAGGTACAGATCGGCCGGCCAGCGCAGCGTATCGGAATGCGAACCCGTGGTTGCATTGTCCTTGCCGCCCAGGACCGTGAAGTGGGTGGTGCCCGAATCGAACCAGACGTCCAGTGTGTCGCGGTTTTTCTCGTAATGCACGGCGTCCTCGCCCAGCAATTCTGCCGGATCCAGCGCCTGCCACGCTTCAATACCTTGCTTTTCGACGCGCTGTGCAATTTGTTCAAGCAGTTCAACCGTGCGCGGATGCAACTGGCCGGTTTCCTTGTGGACGAAAAACGCCATGGGTACGCCCCATTGGCGTTGACGCGACAGGGTCCAATCGGGACGATTGGCAATCATGGCATGCAGGCGGGCGCGCCCCCAGGCCGGGTAGAAGCCGGTGGCGTCAATGCCTGCCAGCGCCTTTTCGCGCAGCGTGGCAGTGTGATCATCGGGCTGGCGATCCATGCCGGCAAACCACTGGCTGGTCGCGCGATAGATAATGGGCGTTTTATGACGCCAGCAGTGCATGTAGCTGTGCTTGAGCGATTCCACATGCAGCAATGTTCCGGCGTCCTGCATTGCCTTGACAATATCCGGATTCGCTTCCCAAATCGTCTTGCCGCCGAACAAAGGCAGGGAAGGCACATATTTGCCATCGCCCATGACGGGACTGATGATGTCCGCATCCTGCATGCCATTGGCCTTGCAGGACTGGAAATCCTCTACGCCGTAGGCGGGTGCAGAGTGCACAATACCGGTGCCGGTGTCTACCGTGACATAGTCACCCAGATAGATCGGAGACAGGCGGTCATAGCCTGCATCTGCAGTGGCCAGCGGGTGGTGGAACGCAATGTGGTCCAGCGCTTGCCCGGCGCACTCGGCGATGACCGAGCCCTGCAACTGCCAGTGTTCAAGACAGGCCTGCACACGATCCTTGGCCAGTAGCAGCAATGGGCCGGTAGGCAGCGGCGCGTTCAGGCGCACCAGGGCGTAGAGCACTTCAGGGTGCACGTTCAGGGCCTGGTTCGAGGGAATTGTCCAGGGCGTTGTGGTCCAGATGACGACGGCACCATCCTCTACACTATCGAGGCCGAAAGCGGCAGCCAGTTTATCTTTCTGGGCAAAGGGGAAGGCCACGTCGACGGCCGGATCCTTGCGGTCGGCATATTCCACTTCCGCCTCAGCCAGGGCCGACCCACAGTCAAAGCACCAGTTCACCGGTTTGAGGCCACGGAACACATAGCCTTTTTCCATGATGCGCGCCAGCGCCCGCAACTCGTTGGCTTCATTGCCGTAATTCATGGTCAGATAGGGGTTTTCCCAGTCGCCCAGTACACCCAGCCGTTTGAAGTCGGCTCGCTGGCGGTCAATCTGCTCCAGGGCGTAGGCGCGAGCCTTCGACTGGACTTCAGCCACCGGCAGGTTCTTGCCATATTTTTTTTCAATCTGGATTTCAATGGGCATGCCGTGGCAGTCCCAGCCGGGGACATAAGGCGCGTCAAAGCCTGCCATCGTGCGGCTTTTGAGAATGATGTCCTTGAGAATCTTGTTGACCGCGTGACCTATATGAATATCGCCGTTCGCATACGGCGGGCCGTCGTGCAAAATATAGGCAGGGCGACCGGCGCAGGCCTTGCGAATCGCCTGGTACACTTTCTTTTCCTCCCATTCAAGCACCCAGCCGGGTTCGCGTTTTGGCAGGTTTCCCCGCATTGGGAAGGGGGTTTCAGGCAGATTCAGGGTGTTCTTATAATCCATGGACAGCAAAGTAGTTGCGAGCAACGTCCGCATCGTGGCGGATGGCGTCAGTCAGAGTTTGTAAATCGGGGAATTTTTCTTCGTCCCGCACGGCGTGCAAAAAGCTTATTGTAATAAGTTTACCGTATGCCGATACGTTTTTATCGAGAATATGCACTTCCAGCAGGACTTGTCCGTCCTCTTCGACGGTCGGGCGCACGCCAAGACTGGCGATCCCTGCCAGCGGCCCGGCCTGCAGTCCCTCCACCCTGACCACGTAGATGCCGGAGCGCAAGGCGCAGCGCGGCATGACACGGATATTGAGCGTCGGAAAGCCCATAGTTCGACCCAGCTTGCGACCATGCACCACATGCCCGCTGATTTGATAGGGATGGCCAAGAAATTCGCCGGCCCGTTCAATCTCTGCGTAAGCCAGCGCATGACGCAATTCAGAACTGGAGTAGCGAATGCCGTTAGGATCCAGTACATCGCGTAGCGTCTCTACCTCAAAGCCAAACCGTGCGCCGGCATCGCGCAGCAGGGCGATGTCGCCGCGTCGCTTGCTGCCGAAGCGGAAGTCTTCGCCGACATAAAGCCACCTGACTGCCAGCTGGCGCACCAGGATGTCTTCGATGAACTGTTCCGGCGTCTGCTGGGCAAACGCCTGGTCAAAGCGCCGGATATGAACATGCTGGATGCCGCAACAGGACAGGGCCCGCACTTTGTCTCGCAGGGTTGAAATCCGCGTAGGTGCTAGCTCGGGGCGTTGTTCGCGCAGGGCGAAGTATTCGCGTGGGTGGGGCACAAATGTCATGACTGAAGGCACCAGCGCCTTGCTGGCTGCGGTTTGCACGACATGCGAGAGCAACTGCTGGTGGCCCAGGTGGACACCATCGAAATTGCCAATGGTAAGGGCGCTGCCGGTTTGGGCAGCCGAGGCAAAAGCCTGACGGGAGATTTGAAGAGGATTTTTCACGCTATACAGTTTACAATTTTAAACTTGCAAGCATTACGGAAGTGTTCAGTTGAAACCAACAAATCCTGCGGTAACCCGGGTCGTCATCCTTATTTCCGGTCGTGGCTCCAATATGAAAGCCTTGGTGCATGCCGCAAGCCAAATGACAAATGTCAATATCAGTGCCGTCATCTCGCATAGTGCCAACAGCGAAGGATTGGCCTGGGCGCGGGCGCAGGGTATTCAGACCGAACAACTGGTGTATGATGCGGCAGGCGGGCAGACCCGTGCTCAATATGATCAGGCGCTGGCCGAACACATTGATCGCTACCAGCCCGATCTGGTGCTGCTTGCCGGGTTTATGCGCATTCTGAGCGATGAGTTCGTGCGACATTACACCGGGCGGCTGGTCAATATACATCCTTCACTCTTGCCGCTCTTTCCGGGACTGCATACTCACCAGCAGGCGCTGAATGCCGGGGTGCGTGTTCATGGCTGCAGCGTGCACTTTGTCATTCCCGCGCTGGACCAGGGCCCCATCATCGCTCAGGCGGTCGTTCCCGTCATGGCTGACGATACCGTCCAGAGTCTGGACCAGCGGGTGCTGGTCATGGAGCATAAGCTCTATCCCCAGGTCATGCGCTGGCTGGCGCAAAAAGCGGTGTTTCTGGATGAACAAGGCAAGGTAGGCTTTACAGAAAAACTGCCGTTACAGCAGTTTTACGCAGACACGGAATATGTCAGCTGATATACCCGCCTATATCGTTTACGGGTATCGTTTGCATCAGCGCCGGATATTTCACTATTGATATACCCCATTTGACATATCGTTCAATCAGGCAAAAATTATGACAATCAAATCCGCTAGAAAAGACACAGGACGTCGTTCTGTCAAACCCGATTTCACCCGTCGCACGCAGCGCTCGCCCCAGCCCGGCGCGCGCCAGCGCGGCATCTACACCACACGCCTGGGCCAGATCCGCGACGTTCTGAACGAAGTGCTCAAGTGGAAACATCCGGCAGACGCCGTGCTGTCTGCCTGGTTCCGCGCCAACAAATCACTGGGCGGGCATGATCGCAATGAAGTGGCCGAGGCTGTATTCGATGTGCTGCGTCATTTGCGTCGTTACCGGCAATACGCCGAAAGCGGCACAGGGCCAGCACTGGAGCGTCTGGCCATTCTGGGGCTGGCCTCGGTGGTGGGCAAGGACACCATTGCCGGCCAGCTCTCTGAAGAAGAGAAAAGCTGGCTGTTGCGCATGGACACCATAGACCCGGCTTCGCTGGCCCCGGAAATACGCGGCAGCCTGCCCGACTGGCTATATGAACATATGAGTCAGCTGGACGAATTCGAAAGCCTGATCGCCGCGCTCAATACCAAGGCGCCGCTCGATCTGCGTGTGAATCCCTTCAAGGTCGACAGGGATACGGTGTTGGCTCAATTGCAGGATACACCGGTGGCCGAGTTCGATCCTCAGCCGACGCCGTATTCTCCCTGGGGCATTCGGCTCAACGGCAAGCCGGCGATTTCACGGTGGGCCTTGTTCGAAAACGGTTCGCTCGAAGTGCAGGACGAAGGCAGTCAGTTGCTTGCGCTGCTGGTCGGACCAAAACGCAGCGATATGGTGATTGATTTTTGCGCCGGTGCTGGCGGCAAAACGCTGTTGCTGGGCGCGTTGATGCGCTCGGCCGGCCGCCTTTATGCCTTCGATGTATCGGCCGCGCGTCTGGCCAAGGCCAAGCCCCGCATAGCCCGTAGCGGTCTATCGAATGTGACGCCGATTGCCATAGCGAACGAAAATGATACCCGTGTGAAACGACTCGCCGGCAAGGCGGACAAGGTACTGGTTGATGCTCCATGTACCGGTGTCGGTACACTGCGCCGCAATCCTGATCTTAAGTGGCGCCAGTCTCCGGCCAGCGTGCAGGAACTGACCGAACTGCAGGCGCGCATTCTCAATAGTGCCGCACGCTGTGTCGCCCCGGGCGGCCGGCTGGTGTACTCCACCTGCAGCGTGCTGCCGCAGGAAAATGAACAGCAGGTTGATGCCTTCCTGGCAGCCCATCCCGAATTCACGCTGCTCAACGCTCAGGAGGTATTGGGAGACCGATGTCCTGACCTGGGCATGACGACGCCTTATCTCAGGCTGCGTCCGGATGTTCACGGCACCGACGGCTTTTTTGCCGCTGTGCTGGAACGTAGTAAATAAATTTGCTGCGGCAGGGAACCTGTTGTTGTCAAAATGGTCTTAAAATAGAGAAATAGGCGGTTAAAACCCGCTAATTTCTCTGTGAATGTGCGTTTGTAACCTTGCGCAACACAATCGGTGTATAAACGCGCATTGCAGACTGAAAATAGGGCTATATTTAAAGAAAAGCAGCGGGTACTGTGTCAGAATAATGACATTCTGCTCACAACTTGCTCAAAATCAAGAAAAAAGGCAATAAAGTTTTTTCTTAGTTAAATCATAGTGTTATAATTCCTGCGCGATTTGATATCGCTCAGCATCCTGCCCGAATAAGGGCACACTGCCCGCCGCAGCGGGCCAATGCCCGGTAATCTTGGGCATCTCAGGAGACCTTAAAGGGTATATGGATACAATTCTCGACTTTATTTCCGGTGGCTTTTTGCAACTTGGCTGGTGGCAGGTGATTCTTGTCACGCTGGTGCTTACGCACATCACCATTGCCGCGGTAACGATTTATCTGCACCGCAGTCAGGCTCATCGGGGGCTGGATCTGCATCCGGCCGTGTCGCATTTCTTCCGCTTCTGGCTCTGGCTGACCACAGGGATGGTCACGCGTGAGTGGGTGGCGATCCACCGCAAGCACCATGCCAAATGCGAACGTGAAGGCGATCCTCACTCTCCCATTATTTACGGTATCGACCGGGTCTTGTGGAAAGGGGCAGAGCTGTATCGTGAAGAGGCCGCCAACGAAGAAACCGTCAAGCGCTTCAGTCACGGCACGCCCGATGACTGGATGGAACGCAACGTCTATTCCCGCCATACCACGCTGGGCATTTTCACTATGCTGGCCATCGACCTGCTGTTGTTCGGCGCACTCGGTCTGACCGTGTGGGCTGTGCAAATGGCATGGATCCCATTCTGGGCCGCCGGCGTGGTCAACGGTCTGGGTCACTATATCGGATACCGGAATTTTTCCAGCCCCGATACCAGTACTAATTTGTTCCCCATCGGCATTATCATCGGTGGCGAAGAGTTGCACAACAATCACCATGCTTACGGTACGTCCGCCAAGTTTTCCAGCAAATGGTATGAGTTCGATATCGGCTGGGGCTATATCCGGATTTTGCAGGCACTGCGCCTGGCGCAGGTCAAGAAGGTTGCGCCCAAGCTGAAACTGGTTCGCGAAAAGTCCGATTCTGTGACCGAGCAAACTCTGCAAGGGGTGATTACGCACCGCTATGAAATCATGGCGCGTTACGCCAGCATGTTGCGCCAGTCCGTCCAGTCTGAAATCAAGCGCCTGACCCAGGCTGGCGCCAGCGACCAGGAACGTGAACTGCTGCAGAAAGTACAGTCGCGCCTTGGACAGGCCGATCTGGCCCTGAATCCACAGGAAAAACAGGAGCTCGACAGCATGCTGTCGCAAAACACGATGCTGGCCAAGCTGGTTCATATGCGCGAAGAACTGTATCGTGTATGGACAAGCTCCACTGCTAGCAGTGAGCAATTGCTTGGTGACCTGCAACAGTGGTGCCAGCATGCGCAGCAAAGCGGTATTCAGAGCCTTGAACAGTTTGCTCTCCGTCTGCGCCGCTATGCCGCATGATTGGGCAGTTAAATCCTGAGCAACTGGCGGCCGTTACCACAGCCAGTAAGCATACACTTGTTCTGGCTGGCGCCGGTAGTGGTAAAACCAAAGTTCTAACCACCCGCATGGCCTGGCTTATCCAGAATGGAAAAGTCAGTCCATACGGTGTGCTGGCCGTTACCTTTACCAATAAGGCGGCGCGTGAAATGCTCACACGCCTGACGGCCATGTTGCCGGTGGACACCCGCGGCATGTGGGTCGGCACTTTTCATGGTTTATGCAACCGGCTCTTGCGCGCTCATTATCGCGATGCCGGTTTGCCACAAAATTTCCAGATCCTGGATATCGCAGATCAGCTGGCAGCTATCAAGCGCCTGATCAAAGCCAATGATATCGACGACGAAAAGTTTCCGCCCAGGGACGTGCAGCGCTTCATTAATAATGCCAAGGAAAACGGCGAACGGCCCGAGCACGTTGAGGTGTGGGATGCACATCGCAAGCGATTGGCAGAAATTTATCAGTTGTACCAGGAGCAGTGCCAGCGCGAGGGTGTCGTCGATTTTGCCGAATTGCTGCTGCGCGCCTATGAGCTGTTGTCACGCAATGCCCTGGTGCGCGAGCACTATCAGCGGCGTTTTCGATATATTCTGGTCGACGAGTTTCAGGACACCAATACACTGCAATACAAATGGCTCTGCCTGCTGGCAGGCGGCGATGCGTCGCTGTTTGCCGTGGGTGACGATGACCAGTCCATCTATGCCTTCCGTGGCGCCAACGTGGGCAATATGTCCACCTTTGAACGCGATTATGCCGGCGACAATATTATCCGGCTGGAACAGAACTACCGTTCCTTTGGCCACATTCTGGATGCCGCCAATGCGCTGATCGAGCACAATACGGAGCGTCTTGGCAAAAATCTGTGGACCGACAGGGGAGAAGGCGAGCTGCTTCGAGTTGTTGAGCAGCCTACCGATCTGCTGGAAGCCCAGTGGGTCGTGGACGAAATTCGTGCGCAGATCAGTGAAGGCCGCATGCGCAGTGAAATTGCGGTTTTGTATCGCAGCAATGCGCAATCGCGGCCCATCGAACACGCCCTTTTTTCCGCGCACATTCCTTACAAGGTATACGGCGGCCTGCGCTTTTTCGAGCGCCAGGAAATCAAGCATGTTCTGGCCTACCTCAGGTTAGTAGCCAGCGGTGATGATGATACTTCATTCATGCGCGTTGTTAACTTTCCGACGCGCGGTATTGGCGCCAGAACCCTGGAAAACCTCACTGACTCGGCACGTCAGATTGGGTGCAACCTGATTCACGCTGTGGGGGCAGTGTCTGGCCGCAGTGGTGGCAAGCTGCTGGCCTTTGCCAAATTGATCGAAACGCTGCGCGAAGCGGCGCAAACCTTGACGCTTGCGGAACTGATCAAGCACGTCAATGACATTTCCGGCTTGACCACACACTACGAAGCCGAACGCGAAGGAGCGGAACGGCTGGAAAATCTGGGTGAGCTTATCAATGCGGCCACTGCGTTCTGTGCCGAGGAAAATCTGGATGGCAAGGCCGCCATGGCCCTGGTTGAGCGCTCGGTAGCACCTGACGATCCCGATTCGCCTTTTGCCCAGGAGCAGACAACACCGCTGGCGCTTTTTTTGTCCCATGCCTCGCTTGAAGCAGGCGACAACCAGGCACAGGCCGGTCAGGATGCCGTTCAGCTCATGACTATTCATGCCGCCAAAGGGCTGGAATTTGATTCGGTCTTTATCACAGGTGTGGAAGAGGGCCTGTTCCCTCACGAAAACAGCATGATGGCCGAGGACGGACTACAGGAAGAACGCCGCCTGATGTATGTGGCCATTACCCGTGCCAAGGAACGCCTGACCATCAGTTTGGCACATGCGCGCATGTTGCATGGACAGACGCGTTACTCGATGCGATCGCGCTTTCTGGACGAATTGCCCGAGGATCATCTGAAATGGCTGACGCCGCGTACGCGCGAGCAGGCCGAGCCTTCCTGGGGCATGCGTTTGCATGTTGACGCGCACGCACGTCCTCCCACGGGCAGAATAGAGCCGCGGGCGCCGCGCAGTTTAAGCTCGGGCGTCAGTGTCAGCGGCAAACAATACAGGATTGGCCAGGGCGTGCGTCACGCGCGCTTTGGCGATGGAACCATCATCAGATTAAGCGGGCAGGGCGCAGATGCCCAGGCGGAGATCGTATTCAGGGATGCCGGCGCCAAAACGCTGGCCCTGGCCGTTGCCAAACTGGATATTATTGCCGCCTGAACGTATCGGGTCAGTTGATACTTAAGCAGCTCAAGGAATTTTTATGAAAGCGATGATATGCACTCTGGCCCTTTTCCTGGGTTTTGGTCTGCTCGGCGGGTGCGCTGGTAAGGCGGCGGACAGCGGGCGCAGCGGCAGTAAAGTCCAGATTTATGGCACTGTCGACTCCGGCATTGGCTATCAATCGAAGAGCATATCCCGTGATTGAGACAGTCTGATTAAATTGTTCATCTTTGTGGTTCAAAAATGTGGACAAGCCAGGCAATACAGTGTTAGAATTCTCTTCTTTCTTGAAGGCGGTTAGCTCAGTTGGTTAGAGCGCTACGTTGACATCGTAGAGGTCGCTGGTTCGAATCCAGTACTGCCTACCAGTTTTATCTGTCATGCACTGGTAGAGTATTCGAGTTTTTTTTCAAAGACTTTTTAAGCTTTATCACCGGCCAGACAATATCATCAAGCCCGCAAGCATTTTGCCCTGCGGGTTTTTTATTGCCTGTCAATTTTTCAATTATCTGCCTGTCTATCTCTTTATTTGTCCCGCAGGGGCCGCTACAGCTACCATTGATGACAAATCGCGATCTGGCAATCCGGCAATGGCATGAATCTATTTTTCAGTTTTTGCTCAAGGCGCGTGTGTGCTGCCAATCTGCCGCGCTCAGGGACGCTGTTCGGCCCATTTGAGCAGCGAATCCAGGGCAGGGCACAGCGCCTGGCCCCATTCAGTCAGGCCGTATTCCACTTTGGGTGGCACCTCTTGGTGATCGATCCGGCGCACAATGCCGTCGGTCTCCAATTGGCGTAATTGCTGAATCAGCATCTTCTGGGAAATGCCAGGCAGTGTGCGTTCGAGTTCGGAAAAACGCAGTAAACTTCCACCAAAAAGACGAAACAGAATAAGCAGTTTCCAGCGTCCTTCCAGCACGCGAATCGCCTGCTCAACGCCATCGGCTGCTGTATCGGCGGTATACGCGGGTCGGGTTATGTTCATGGTCATTTCTTTGTGGGTCAATGGTGCTTACTTTTTAGCACTTACTTTTTAGTGCGTACTTGTTGAAAAGTAAGTTTAGTGCCAGTATTTTCAAAAATCAAATTAAAGCTGTCGATTTTTGTTTACCCCACATGCATGGAGAACTTGAATGTCTGTCAATTTACCGGAACCGATCCTGGCTTATTTCAATGCCGATAGAGATAACGGCAAGGCGCTCGCCGATTGCTTTACTGAACAAGGTGTCGTTATAGATGAAAAGCAAACGTATAACGGACGCGCTGCCATTGAGCGCTGGCGCGCTGAAGCGACTGCAAAATACGTCTATACGTCCGAGCCTTTCGATGTGATCGAACAGGACCAGCAAATCATCGTGAGCAGCCGTTTGCAAGGCAATTTTCCAGGCAGTCCAATTCATATCCGGTATCGTTTCGTACTAGAAGACAATAAAATCGCCTCGCTGGAGATTGCCCCATGAGCTTTGACCTGAATATCGAAGGCTGTCGGGCGCTGGTTACCGGCGGCACCGCGGGTGTGGGGGCAGAGGTTGTCAACGTGCTGCATGAGCTGGGCGTACACATCATTGCTACAGCCCGCAAGGTGCCCGATCGCGCGCCGGACAATATATCCTACATTGCCGCAGATATCGCAACGCCAGACGGATGCGCTGCGGTATGCGATGCTGTACTGGAACAATGGGGTGGTGTTGATTTCCTCATTCATGTTGTCGGCGGATCGAGTTCGCCACCCGGCGGTTATCTGGCGTTGAACGACCAGTATTGGCAACAGGAGCTGAACCTGAATCTGATGCCAGCTGTCCGTATTGATCGATCCTTGCTGCCGTCCATGATCAAGCAGGGATCAGGCGTGATTATTCATGTCACCTCCATTCAGCACGAACTGCCATTGCCGGAAGCTACAACTGCCTATGCCGCAGCTAAGGCAGCACTGGCCACCTACAGCAAGAGCTTGTCAAAAGAAGTATCTCCAAAAGGGGTGCGGGTAATCCGGGTATCGCCAGGCTGGATTGAAACCGAGGCCGCCGCACAACTGGCTAGTCGCCTGGCGCAAAACAACAATACCGATTATGCCGGCGGGAAAAAAATAATCATGGACGCGCTTGGCGGGATTCCGTTAGGGCGCCCGGCCAAGCCGCAGGAAGTGGCTGATCTTATCGCTTTCCTGGTCTCGCCCAGAGCGGGCTCAATCACTGGCACCGAATATGTGATCGATGGTGGCACGGTGCCTACAGTCTGACAGCAGTAAAACCGTCTGGCAATGAGTCAATATGCGCGCAGGGGCGCACAACGGTTCCATGGTCGTGTAAATCATATCAGAAGAGAAGGGGACCGTGACGTGACGAAAGCCTTGGCTTATGGCCGCTTTTGGTAAAGGTGGCTATATCCGGACAGCGATGATGCCGTCAGCGTGATTGCAGGTCAGGTGTTCGGTATGCTTCTTGTTTATCCCTGTGGCTGATGATCGTGCCCCGCGCAGGTTCAATGACTTCTTCAAGCAACCAGTCAAAGGCAATTGGCCACAGCGAGTCAACGAAGCGGCTGTGGAAGAACGCGAAGTGCCCGATTCTCTCATGTTCAATGCTTGCTGGCGATATTCGCAGGTGATATCGTTCGCAGCCGCTATAGTAGTCAAGTACTCGGTCCAGTGCAGCCGGTGTGCCAAAGGGATCGTCACTGACACCCAGCGCCAGCACCGATGCCTCCACTTGCCCAAAGCGCGCCGGCAGTACGCTCATTTCGGCGACCGTTTTGCCGTATTTGCGACCAATAGATCGTTCAAACCGTGGGCCCATGCCGGCCCAGTCCATAGCCACGCCTTTGGGCGTGTCTTCCATCCACCCCAGGCGCCTGGCCGGTACGAATCCGAATGCCTTTGTCAGTAGCGGCATGACGACATGCCATTGCAGGAACATGCTGGTACGTGACCGTCGTGCATAATCGCGCCAGTAAGCGTACTGCGCGCCCATGGTGAAAATGCGCTTGATCAAATGTGACGATGGCGCCAGTCCGATCAGAAATCCGCCAATCGAATGGCCCACGACATAGATGGGTGAATTGCAAAAATGGGTGTGGACATATTGAAGCACCGCTTCAAAATCCGCCTGGCCCCAATCGAGCCATCCTGCTGCAAGGCCGCGCAATGAACCGTATTTTGAATCGCCGATACCGCGATAGTCATAGGTCAGCACTGTGCAGCCCCGTGCGTGCAATGCCTGGGCAAACCTGTCGTAGTACCGACAGCGTACTGATGTGGCGCTATTGATGATGACCACGGGGCGGTGCGAATTGATCTGCGCAAAGCGCCACAAGTTCGCCTGCAGCTGGTATCCATCGGTTGTGATTATCTGAATTGGCTGCGGCATGGCAAAGGTCCTTCGTCTCAACCGTTATGGGCAACATTCACAATGGTGGCCTGGATCAACGCAACGGTTTTGCCAACGCTGCCGTTGTCGTCCAGCTTGTGGACTTCTCCCGTGCAAACGGTCAGCAGTCTGCCCGCATTCTGTACTTTTCCGATTGCGATAAAGGCCGGGCCAAGCGCCGGGCGTAGCAGATTGATTTTAAACTCCGCAGTCACAACTTCATATCCGGCCGGCGCCATGGTCAGGGCGGCATAACCGCAAGCGCTGTCGACAATGCTGGTGACGGCGCCGGCATGCAAATAGCCATGCTGCTGCGACAGGTGCGTTGAAAATGGCAATGTGATGTGCACCTCTGCTTCCTGTATCAGCGTCAATCTGGCGCCCAGGGTATGCATCAATCCCTGTTTGTTGAAGCTGGCTGTTATTCGTTGCTGTATGTTGTTATCCATGACTGGTCATTAGTGAATGATTAATCAAGACAGAATGTCTCCCCAGTTCGATTATAGGAGAGGATTCGATGGCCAGTGCAGTGGCCAGGCGTGGGGCGCATCGATGTCGTTGATCGATTTGCAAGGGGGCGTCTGGCAAGGTGATGGCCTCTCTGGTTTGGAGGACTGTTTTTCTGCCTGGGGATCACTTCAGGATTTTTCTCTTTTATGCTTCTGTTGGGTTGCCACTGTCAGTGGCTTTTATGGTGGATATGACCATGCTTTCCGGGGGGCAAGGGTAAAACACACTATAGGTCCGATGCTTTTGAGGCTCAGCATAGATTGTACATACGCAGGCAAGGGCAGCACTAAGGGTTCAATGAACGCAATTGAGGGAGAGTCCAGGTTGGGGACAGGCGGGGTAAGAAGACAGCGAAGACGGTGCTGACAGTGATGGCAAGTAAATGCAATACGCAGGCGACAGCGGTACGAAGATCACAGGCGTCCGGTACTGCGATGCCTGGCGAATTACTTAGAAGGCTGCTTATGTGCCAGCCTTGAAGGCGCGAATCAAATCGCGAACCTGAAGCATGTAACCTTTTGCCACGTTCCTGTTGCCGCTGGAGCGGGCCAGTTTATACTTGGTCACTGCCTTTCGGATCAGGCCGATATGGACCTGTTGGTATGCTGCGTTCATACTCATCTCCACGTGAATACATACCGATTTTACACTTTTATTACAAGTTGATGCATTCGGTGAAAACCAGTATATGTTGCTTGATATCCACAAGTACCTATGTTGAATACAGAAGCTGGATACGGGAGCATAAACGCAGGGCAAAAAAAAGCCAGCTGCAATAGCTGGCGAGTTCACCCAAAAGCAATGAGTTAATGCCATTGTAGGGGGATGGCTCCCAAAGCACAATTTAACAAATGTCAAGTTTGCATCTTTGGGCGCAAGGGTGAAGCGAATGTGCTCCGTAAAGGCGGTTTGAGCAGGTCCGGCACCCGGCAGGATCAGCGAACCAGCAGCAGCCCCAGTCTGGTCACCGCATAGAAAGCCAGTCCGGCTGCGGCGATGCATGCAATGTAAGGGGGGGCACTAAGCCAGGGCCGCTGGCCCACGATAAAGCGGCTGGTGAAACCTGCAAAGGACAGGCTGTACAGAATGCAGGCGATATGCAGCACCGTAGGGTTTGACAATGAAAACCCCAGCATGAACAGGGCGGTGCCGATCATGAACGAAGGTAGCGCCACGGCAAAGCTGGCGGCGCGGTACATGGCTGCGCCATCAATCTCCCAGTGCGGGTCCTGTTGCGCGGGCGTTGTATCTGCAGAATCAGTATTGTGTGGTTTCATGCGCGCGATCCTTTGAGGCAAGAAGGGGCCGGATGCATCCGTGTTTTATTCAGGAGCCAGAATATGTTGCATCAGCGCCGTTACATAGGCTGGTAATTGTTCGCTGTCCCGTACGCATAGCACCAGATTGCGGCAGGCCCAGGCGTCAGAA
The DNA here is from genome assembly GCF_014897675.1 of Advenella sp. FME57. Classification (GTDB taxonomy): domain Bacteria; phylum Pseudomonadota; class Gammaproteobacteria; order Burkholderiales; family Burkholderiaceae_B; genus Advenella. The sequence continues at coordinate 77,419 of NZ_JABUXU010000009.1, forward strand.
AGTGCAATGATATTCAATTGCTGTGCCCGACGGTGGCGTTTGGCAGCAGCCAGCGGCACAATGGCAATCCCGACCCCATTGCCTACCATTCTGCAGACTGCGTCGATGCTGCGTACCCGCACCCGGTAATGCAGATGCCTGCCCGCCTGGCGACCGTGCGCTGCAATGTGCTCCTGCAAGGCGCTGCCTGCCACCAGTCCGGCAAAGTCCAGATGGCTGATCTGGGCAAGACTGGCCGGATTTGCAATGGCTTCAGGATACTCGGGCCCGGTAATAACAACAAGTCGGTCTGCGCCTACCGGGAAAAGTTGAAGGTCGTGCAGATCAGCCGAATCGGCAACCAGCCCGATATCGGCCATGCCCTGGCGGATCAGATCAGCAATATCAGTACTGGTGCGTTCCTCCAAATCGATTGAAATATCAGGGTGACGCTTCAGGAAGGTGCCCAGCAACGCCGGCAGGTGCTCGTTGCAGGCCGATGTGTTGCCCAACAGCCTGACATGTCCTTTGATCCCGCTGCTGTACTGCCCCAGGTCGCCGTGCATGCGTTCCATTTGCTGCACAACAACGCTGGCGTGATGCAGCAGCGTGCGCCCGGCAGGCGTCAGTTGCACGCCTCTGTGGCTGCGATTGAGCAGCAGCACGCCCAGCACGTCTTCCATTCCCTTTATGCGCTCACTGGCCGATGCCGTGGTGATATGGCAGCGGCGTGCAGCTTCGGTAATGGTGCCCGATTCGTGCACGCTCAGGAACAGGCGAAGGTCGGTCAGGTCAAAGCGCATGGTCGCAGTATAACAGGCTGATTATGGAAATTCCTTAATCTGTAATCGACATTTCCTGATTTTCAGCTTTTTGACCAGCCCCTACAATAGGGGTATGTTGCGATTTTGTCCCTGGGAGGCCGGCAAAATATTCGGCAATGGTCGTAGGCACTGGTTGTAGACGAGTCCATGTTCTCACGACCAGCTTAAGGTATTTCCTTATGCAGATTTCCAATTGAGCACATGCTCACACTTTTTATGGCGCGCAAATCCATGGACTTTTTCACCGAGCATTTTTCTATCTTCAACGCAAGTGGCGCCTATTCAGTCGGCACACTGGTGCTGGTGACAACCGTGTTCATCCTTGCCGGCGCAGTCAAGGGCGTTGTGGGGCTGGGATTGCCCACCATTTCCATGGCGTTGCTGGCATTGTTGATGTCGCCGGCGCAGGCCGCGGCATTGCTGGTGATCCCGTCGCTGTTGACCAATATCTGGCAAATGCGGCCCTTTGATGCCGTGCCTCCATTATTGCGTAGTATTGGCACAATGCAGATTGGGATATTTGTCGGTACGATGATGGGAGCCTGGCTGTTGGGGGCGCCAGCCGGAGATGCAGCCGGCGTCGCCCTTGGGGTGGCGCTGGTGGCCTATGCATGTTGGGGGTTGACCGGGCGTTCAATCGTGGTTTCACCTGCTGCACGAACCTGGATGGGGCCATTGGTCGGCTTTGCGACCGGATTCATTACCGCGGCAACCGGTGTTTTCGTTGTGCCGGCAGTACCCTATCTGCAGGCGCTGCAACTGTCACGCGATCGCCTGATTCAGGCGATGGGAGTGTCCTTTAGTGTTTCAACTATTGCATTGGCCCTAGGGCTGTGGCTCAACCACAGCTATGCCCCTGGCGCCGCAGGGGTCTCACTGCTGATGCTGATCCCGGCACTGATGGGTATGTCATTGGGGCAATCGCTCAGGCAAAGGTTGCCAGTGGCCCATTTCAAGAAGGTTTTCTTTTGCAGTCTGATCGTACTGGGGCTTTATCAAGTGGCTGCCGCTGTCTGAGAAGCGCCAGTCTGCGTGGTCCGATCATGGTTCGCGCCATTGTTCTGCAAACGGCATATAATAGGTGCAAACAATAAAATGATCGATGTCCTTTTCACGCTAGCCTGTACAACCGGGCCGTCACCTATATGCCACTCAGATATACCCGAACGCTGACCGATTCTGTTCGCACACAGAAAGCCGATAAACAGATCGGCACACTGCTGGCCTTTGTGGCCGGCGCAATCAATGCCGGTGGATTTCTGGCGGTTCATCAATACACCTCGCACATGACCGGTATTGTTTCGACCATGGCTGATCAGTTGATTCTGGGCGCGTACGAGCTGGTCCTGGCTGGTTTGGCTGCATTGATCTGTTTTCTGTGCGGAAGCATTTGCACCACCATCATGGTCAATTACGCCAGGGTGCACCAAATGCGCAGCGAGTATGCCTTGCCACTTTTACTGGAAGCGGTGTTGCTGCTGTGTTTCGGCGTACTGGGGGCCCGGCTTGCCCAGATGCACGGTCTATTTGTGCCGATCACAGTCATGATTCTGTCGTTTCTCATGGGCTTGCAGAATGCGTTGATCACCAAGCTTTCCCGTTCCGTTATCCGAACCACCCATGTGACGGGAATCGTTACCGATATCGGCATTGAGCTGGGTAAGCTGTTCTATTGGAACCGGGGACGCGTGCGGGAAGACAGCCATTTTGTGGTGGCAGATCGGGCTCGCCTGCGTCTGCATTGTGCGTTGCTGATTGCTTTTTTTGCTGGCGGCACAATGGGGGCCTGGGGGTTTAATCATATTGGCTATATCGCGACGGTACCCTTGGCTTGCCTGCTGGTATTGGTTTCCGGCATACCGGCATTTGACGATATGCGTGCATGGCTCACCAACAGGCGACGCCCGGCCGAATAGACCGCATCGCTTGTGGCGTCAGTGCCGGACTGCTGGCCATTGGCGTGCGTGCCCTTTCATTCCCTGGACTTAACGGTCGGAGCCGGGCATATCGATCAGGCCTGCAGGCACTGGGATCAAGGCAAGAGATCGACTCTCTATAAAGATACCAATATGGTTTTGCAGACGCACTTGGCGCAATTGCAACAGGGGGCTGAAGTCTGCAGCACAGTGGGCCAGAATGGTGTATAAATGCTGTATAAATTTACAGTGCTCAATCCTGCCCATGTCCAGCTACGCTCCAACTGTTGCTACTCCAGACAAGCCCTTTGCTTTTGTCGATGTCGAAACGACCGGCGGGTCGGCTTCGACCGATCGTCTGACCGAGATCGCCATTGTGCGCTATGACGGGCACTCCGTCAGTACCTGGCAAAGCCTGATCAATCCGGAATGCCGTATCCCGGGCTATATAGAAAGCCTGACAGGAATTACCAGCCAGATGGTGGCCAGTGCGCCCACCTTTGCGCAACTGGCAGAACACATTCAGCAACTGCTTGCCGGGCACATTTTTGTCGCCCATAACGCCCGCTTTGATTATGGTTTTATCAAGAATGCCTTTCGGCGGGTAGGGCAGGATTTCACGGCAAATATGCTTTGTACCGTCAAGCTGTCCCGCCGACTCTATCCGCAGCACCGGCGTCACGGGCTCGATTACCTGATTCAGCGGCATGGCCTGACCATGCAGGACAGGCACCGCGCCTACGATGATGCTTATGCATTGCTGCAGTTCTGGGAATGTGTCTGCCGGGAGCACGAGCGGAAAATCGTTGATGACATTGTGCAGGGCCTGGTAGCCCGGCCATCGCTGCCGGCGCATATTGATCCGGCCGTGATCGACGCTTTGCCCAATAGTTTTGGCGTCTATGTGTTTTATGGCGAGAACGAGCTGCCGATATATATTGGCAAAAGCAATCGTTTGCGCCAGCGAGTACTATCGCATTTTGCCAGCGATCATACGGCGCCCAAGGAAATGAAAATTTCCATGCAGATTCGACGTATCGAGCATATTCGCTGTGCCGGCGAAGTGGATGCGCTGCTGACCGAGTCGCGCTTGATCAAGGAATGGATGCCCACCTTGAATCGCCAGTTGCGCAGACAAAAGGATGTTTTTACCTGGCAACTGATCGAGAAGTCCCCCGGCCTGTGGGTTCCCGTTCTTTTGGGCGGAACTGACATTGCGATCGGGCATGGCTTGCATCTGTACGGTCTGTTTTCATCTGCGCGGGATGCGAAAGAGGCGCTACTGGCTATCATCAAAAGCGAAAAACTATGCAAGGCAACGCTTGGTCTGGAGAAGGTACACAGCGCCAGCCCGTGTTTTGCGCGGCAATTGAAGTCTTGTGCCGGCGCCTGCGTCGGGCAAGAGTCGCCTATTGCCCATTCGGCCCGACTGATGACCGCCTTGTCGGCGTTAAGGCTGCGGGACTGGCCATTCGAGGGCGCTGCGCTGCTGCGAGAAGGAAATCTGGTGCATGTCATTCATCAGTGGTGCTATTTGGGAACGGCCCGGGACGAAACAGAACTGCAGGCACTGATGGACTGTGGCAAAGGTGATTTTTCCCGGGATACCTATCGGATATTGGTCAAGCATCGGGACAAACTGCTGGATGCCAGGGCAGTCAGCCTGGCCCTGGAGTAACGCAGACACGTGCATGATTGGTCGAGGCTCTGCATTTGGGCTGGGGCGGGCATGCGCGGATGTCACATGTTTTCTGGTGTGTTGAACGCTCAGGGGCAACTGGCTCAGGGTGCCGCCGACAGATGGTCATCTGCAATGCCCGTTGCTATTATTTTTACTATTGCTATCGCAACTGCCATTTGGCATGCGATGTTGCCACGGCAATATGCGCATGCTTACAAATACACGACCTAACAGATAAGCGATCGCAGCACGGGTAGCATCCTTTTGACGACTGGCGGGCAAAGCGCCGTATAATTTTGCGAGTTGGCGCAATGGTGCGTAGGTGTCTACAGGATAAACGTATACATCGGACAGTCTGGCCAGAGACTGTAAATCGGGTTGTCTGCGGCAGGAGCAGGAAATGGAAATTTGGGTGGATGCGGACGCGTGCCCGGTTGTGATCAAAAACATTCTGTTCAGAGCCGCTGTGCGCTGGCAGGTGAAAACGACGCTGGTGGCCAATCAGATGCTCAATGTGCCCCCGTCTGTTTATATTCAGTCACGTCAGGTACCGCGGGGTTTCGATGTTGCCGATGCCTATATCAGCCAGCACGCCAGCGCTGGCGACCTGGTGATCACTGCAGATATCCCGCTGGCTGCCGAAGTGCTGGAAAAGGGGGTTCAGGCATTGAATCCTCGTGGGGAGCTGTATTCAAAGGAAACCATCCGCGAGCGGCTGACCATGCGCGACATGATGGAAGAGTTGCGCAGTGCCGGCATTGAAACCGGCGGCCCCAGGTCTTTTGATCAGGCAGACACGCGTGCGTTTGCCGGCCAGCTTGACAAATTGCTGGCGCGTTACGCCAAAGCGTGATTGACCTGCGGCGCGGCATTCCCGGTCAGCAGGTACTGAATGGTGTCGTACACGCTGCGAATCTGCTGGCCAAACGGCAACGGATCCTTGCCCCGGAAAAACAGACCCTTGCGCACATCGCCGTTGAACGCGTCGGTCAGGCGCTGGTCGATGCAGAATTGACCGATTTTTGAAATGCCGTCGCGCAGTCCACATACCTGCAGGCAGTTCATGCTTTGTACACAGCGGCGCGGATCGGCCTTGGCAGATGCCTGGAGTTTTTGCTCGTTGCGCAGGTACTTCTGTAGATAGGGTGTCATCACCGCCCGTGCCGGGAGTCCGGCGACGGACATGAATTCGACAATATCTTCGTCTCTGGCGCCAGCCAGTATCTGCTTGAAATTGTCATGCGCGTCGCCCTCGCGGGTGACGGCGAACGCGGTGCCGATCTGTACGGCGGCCGCCCCCCATTGCCGCAGTGCGGTACTGATCTTGCGCACATTAGCCATTCCACCGGCCAGAATGAGCGGGATCTTTTCGCCCTCCAGCCCCAGTTGCCGAAACACCTGCACGGTTTCTTCCAGCACTCGGGCAAAAGAGAAGCGGCCACTGCCCAGATCGTCAATAGTCGTTGCGCCCAAATGGCCGCCGGCGTGATTGGGGTGCTCGATCACAATGGCATCGGGCAGGCGGTTTTTCTTCATCCAGCGCTTGAGCACAATCTGTATGCCGCGCGATTCGGACAGAATTGGAATGAGCGCGACGTCGGGATGCTCGCGGGTCAGGTCCGGCAATTCCAGCGGCAGCCCGGCTCCCATGACAATCGCTTGCGCTCCGGACTCGCAGGCCTGCTGTACAAGGGCGGCGTAGTCGCTTACTGCCTTCATCACGTTGACGGCGATCATGCCCTGGCCGTTGGCGTGTTTTAAGGCCTTTTTGACCTCCCGGTCCAGGGCGATCCGGTTGAGCCTGTCATAGTGTTCCTGGCTGGCCAGTGCCTTGGATTGCTCCAGCAGATCCGGATGCAGGTGCCGCAGGTCGATGCTGGCGATGGTTCCCACGGCATTTTCACGCGCGACGGCGGCGGACAAGCTGCTGGCGGAAATACCGACGCCCATGCCGCCTTGCACCATCGGCAACAATGTATGATTTTTGATTCGTAGGGGCGAGAAGGAATGCATGCGGGTGTCCTGGTTGGATTGAGCACAAAGCTGCGTAGCCGGTTCCCGTGGTATTGACTGATGAGACGCGGCGCTTGTGAATATCTCATTGTGCGGGTTCTGGTCTGTTGTGCAGTTGACAAAAATCAATATCAATTGAATTAGACAGCAGGCCACAGGACAACCATGATTCGCTGAATTGGCAGCGTCAGCGTACGCTACCCGGGTGTACGCTGCTGTCTTGAAAAATATTGAAAATACGACCTTTTGCAATGATTGTTGCGGCGGCGCAAGCGGCGCGGCGCGCTCCCGGAGGCGCAAATAACCCGTTTCTGAAACCGACCGAAATTGGTCGGAGTCTGAATAGAAACCCTGCGAAATGCCAGTCATATTTGGTAATAGCAATCGCGCGTGCAGGCTATTACTATCGAATCGTGTTTTTCATACACATGGTTTCGGCACCAAAATGGTATGCCGTCAAGAAAGGAGTATGACTATGGTCTCCATCAAAAAACTGCTTGCTATCGTTCTTGCCTGCCTGTCTTTGGGCGCGGCTACGTCTGCACTGGCAAACGAGCGTCCCTACGAGCGTGGGTATAGCAGCCACCCTTATACAATGCAGGTTGACCACCGCCATTACGGCGATCGTCATTATCACAGGCATCATCCACGTTACCGCCATCATGGCTGGCGTAACAAGCCGCGTTATTACAGTGATGATCGCAGGTATGACCGTCGTCATCGCTGGGACCGCCGCTATGATTCACATCGCAGGTATTCTCGTTTTCGCGACGTATGGTAATATTCACGTGCAGTCTTTATTAAGTAAATCGTGAGTACACGCAGTGCCCGATTTCAGTTGAATTAAAGATCAGAATACTCAACCGTAAATGCAGTACGGGCCTGTTGTTTGATTATTAATAACCAACAATGTAGCAGGAGAAGCCCATGTTGCACTATGCCGTCGTATTTTTCATTATTGCCATCATCGCCGCTGTTCTGGGCTTTGGTGGTATTGCGGCCGGGGCCGCGTCCATCGCCAAGATCCTGTTCGTTGTCTTCATTGTACTGGCCATTTTGTCGCTGGTATTCGGCGGCAGATTCAAGTAGGGCGCTCGTGTTTCCCTGAAGCGTTCGTTTGCTTGAGGCGTTCCGTTCAGGCGGTATCCGGCCCGGCGGTCGTGCGCATTTGCCTGAAAAGCAATGCTGCGGCAAGCAGCATGACCGCCCCGGTCATCACGAACACAGCCGTAAATCCTGCCTGATTGGCAACCAATCCTCCGGCCAGCGGTCCCAGTACCAGGCCGGCATATTGCGTGGACGTTGCATATCCGAGTACGCCACCGGCGGCATCGGCCGGCACATTATGTCGGATCATGGCTGTCAGCGCCGGCATAATGCCGCAAAGCGTCATCCCCATCAGAAAACGCAAGGTGATAAATTGCCAGTCGGTCTGGGCCAGTCCTTGCAGCAGTAACAGAACAGCCGTTGCGATAAAGCTTGCTATCAGCATTTTAAGGTGACCGTGCGTGTCGCCCCAGCGTCCTGCCCTTGAAGAAAACAGCATGCTGCCGAAGGCCGTGGCGGACATGGCAATGCCCGCCAGCAAGGGAATCTGGTCGGTCAGTGTACGCAGCGACGCCAGATAAAGCGTAATGATGGGCTCTACCGACATATTGGCAAACATCAGCAGGGTACCGGCCAGCAGCATCAGCAACACCAGATTGCGCTGCCGGCCCGATTTCCAGAACGAGTAGGGTATTGCGTTTTTGGGCGGCGCCTCGCGTGGCTTGTGGGTTTCGCGGATCATGAATACTGTACAGAAAAACGCGAGCAGAATAATGCCGCCGGCAACAAAAAATGTCAGTCGGATTCCCAGCAACGCCGGCACGATGCCGCCGATCAGAGGGCCCAGCAGGTTGCCGGCCAGCGTGCCCGAGGCCAGCATACCCACGGCCCAACCGGTATGGGCACGTGGCGTCTGGGTAGCCACCAGAATAGTGGCGCCCGACGCGTAGCCGCCCAGCAGCCCGACCAGCAGTCGCAGCCAGAACAGTTGCCAGACCGTTTGCGCGCAACCGATAAGGGCGATGCCAATGGCCATGCCAAGGCTGGCGCGAATCAGAATGATTTTCCTGCCATAGCGGTCGGCAAACCGGCCCCACACCGGCGCCATCAGCCCGGCCGCCAGGAATGTGATGCTGAAGATCCAACCCGACCAACTGACGACGGCCTCGGGATCGGTGACACCCAGGTTCTGGATATATACCGGTAGTATCGGTAGTATCAGCGTCATCGCCAATATGGTGGTAAAGGAACCAAAAAGGCAGACATACAGATTCTGTTTCCAGGCAATCTGCTGGACTTCATTTTCGCTGGCGCTGTGCGGGGTGGTCATAAACGGAACTTCGCTAGGGGAGCAGCTTGTGAATGGTCAGCTGCCAAGACTGTCTAAGTTAAGCGCGATTCGTCGTAAACCGCCGGGCGTTGAGCTGAAAAGTGATACGAAACGCAAGAGTCTCACTTTAAACACAATTGCGATAATGTGACTGAAAAACCCCTGAAAAATACCTAAATTGATGCTCAATTGGCACTTGCCTTTGCGCCGTTGCCCGACGATGTGTCATATTTTTACGACGGCGCCGGGCGATCCAAATGCAGCGACACAAACGCAATGGCTTTTTCTTGTACAATCGCCTCACGCTGCAATCTCCCCCCAGTTTCTTAAGGCTGCGCCATATTCGGTAAGCGGCTGATTATCAAGGACATACTGCACAGATGAATGTGCCCCAATCGCACCTGTTTCAGGAACGGCTGCTAAAGATGTGCCTGACGACTGCGTTGCTGGTCGCGGTTGCGCTCATGCGGGCGGCATACGCCGCACCTGATCTGGGCGCCGCCATGTCACACGCTGACGATGTCGCGTCCGCACCGATCCATACGGGTCCCGGCACACTCGAATCAACCTTGATAGCACCTGCTTCAGGCGCGTTTGACCGGGTGTTGACAACAGCGGTTACTTCGATGTCGCCAGACAGTGGCAGTGCGCGATAACCCATGTCTGCTGCGAGGCGGGCATGACAATAGTTGGTACAATTCGGTTTTTCACTAACCAATCCGGCGCTTGGTGCCGCTAAAACACATGACTGAAGTCGTCCAAAGCTGGGCCGATGCCATCGGGTCCGAAAAGGAAAAGCCTTATTTCATATCGCTGCGCGAACGTGTCCACCAGGCCCGGGCAAACGGCAATACGATATACCCATCGGAACAAGACATGTTCAGCGCCTTTCGGCTGACGCCACTGGAGCAGGTCAAAGTCGTCATTCTGGGGCAGGATCCCTATCATGGACCGGATCAGGCACACGGCCTGGCATTTTCGGTCAAACCGTCGGTGCGCATTCCGCCGTCACTCTTGAATATTTACAAGGAACTTAAAACCGATATTCCAGGATTCACCATGCCCAACCACGGTTATCTTGAAAAGTGGGCGCAGCAGGGCGTGCTGCTTCTGAATACAGTGCTCACGGTCCAGGCGGGCATGGCTCATTCACATGCTGCCTGGGGATGGGAAACATTCACAGACCAGGTGATTCGTGCGCTCAGCGAAAAAAGGGAACATCTGGTGTTCATGCTATGGGGCAATCACGCCAAAAAGAAAGGCGAGTTCATAGACAAAAGACGCCACCTGGTTCTGACAGGCGTTCATCCTTCTCCGCTATCTGCAAGCCGTGGATTTTTTGGCTGCCGGCATTTTTCAAAAGCCAACGAATATCTCCAAACCCAAGGCCTGGCGCCGATCGATTGGCAGGTTTAAAAAATGGCAGGTCTAAACAAAAATTGATCGAAATGATGAGATTTTATTGACTTGTATCAAAATGTATTTTCATTAATGCTTTCACAATAGCGCTTATTCTCATTGGAAGGATTAAGCCTATGGTCAGAGGTGGTCTATCTGTTTGTGAATTCCTGGCTCGCTTGCCCATGTTCGAAGGTCTGGCGCCGGCCGCAGTCAAGACAATAGCGCAGTCAGTCACGCATCGCTCGTTCCACAAGGGCGCACTCATTCATGACATCATTGAAAAAGGCGCGACCCGCAAAGGGTTTCACGTTGTCGTCAACGGCAGTGTCAAGCTGTTGTTTGTCGCGCCCAATGGTGGCGAAAAAGTCGTACGTACCCTGGGGCCGGGCGATAGCTTCGGAGAAGAGAGCGTCTTTCTGGAGAATATGGAAAGCCTGGTGTCCGCGCAGGCCACCAGCGCTCTGTTTTTACTGCATATTTCAAAGGACAGTATGCTCGCTCTGCTTGAACGCGAGCCGGCATTTGCCATGCGCATGCTCAGCAACATGAGTCGCCGGGTGTATGCTTTGCTCAAGGACATAGAGTCTTATACGCTCAAATCGGCTACCCAGCGCGTAGTGGACTATTTTCTTGAGCATGCACAGCTTCAGGATGGCGGGCAGTTCCGTTTCAACACCAACAAGGCGCTGGTTGCTTCACTGCTAAACATCACACCAGAGCATTTTTCACGTATCATGCGCGACTTGTGTGCGCGTAACCTTATTATGGTAGAAGGCAGGGACGTCTATATTCCTGATCCAGCCCGCCTGCAAACCTACGAAACCCTGGAAAGCGGGTAGCACATTTATATACCCGCACGCCGGTCGTGTTTCATCGCATGCTGGCAGAGCAGGATTCGATGTCCCGTGCTCATCGGGGTTTAAATCATCGTTTAAATCCGAGTTTATCTTGTGAACTGTGCCTGCGCGCCTTCGGGCAGTCCAACTTCAAAAACATTCAGGGTCATTGAGATCAGAGTGTAGTATCCAGCCAGCCCGACCAGGTCCACAACGTTGTCCTGGCCCAGCGTGTCGATTGCTTTGTCGTACAGCCACTGGGGTATCTGGCGGGTGGTCACCAGCGTGTGCACAAAATCATGTACAACCTGTTCATCTTCCCGCGCAAAGGGAATGGGCTGACGGTTATGCATCAGTGCGTCAATAGTGTCCTGTGAAACACCCGCTTTGAGCGCGATCGGCTTGTGCGCCCACCATTCAAACTCAGATTGCCACAACACTGCCATCGTCAAAATAGCCAGTTCAGACAGGCGGGTGCAAAGACTCGAGTCATAGCGGCAGTATTGACCCAGCGCCTGAGCATGCTCGGCCAGACCGGGCCGGTTCAGCCAGATAGCCAGCGGCCCGCGTACCTGACCGCGTGGGCCCGCGGCAATAGCAGCATATACCTGCTTTTGATGGTCGTTCATAGTGGCCGGATCCGGCACTGATAGGCGGGTCATCGTGTTCCTTACCTGATAATGTTGAACATGGTGCGTTTGGTATTTTTGAAGTGCGGGCGTACCCGGCTGCTCCATTCGGTGCCCCGGACTGCAAGCCATTGCGGTGAACCAAAGATGTCTTGTGCCTGCAGCAAATAGAGCGCGTGGTAGCGCGGCGCGCCATCACGATTGTGTAGGCGCATGGCTCTGACGGTGCCTGGTACGGCTGCCAGGCCTGGCATATGCTCTTGTGTATACCAGTCATTGAAGTCGGCTTCGGCAGTGGCGTCAACGTCGGTTTCCACAACGTAATGCCAGGTCGCTGTTTTGTCCCAGGCCTGGCCACGCAGATCCAGCGTGAGCTGCAGCAGGTCTGTGCTCGCATTAGGGTAGTGCTGTGCAATAGCGGCCGCCAGCGTATCGGTCGGCCGAATCATGCTTGTGGTTTTCGTTGGCTCTTGCGGCGCGGTGTTATCCAGGGCATCGGCAAGATAGATATAAGTCTCTGGCGCGTCTACGGCATGGCACAGGTGGGCACGGTGGTCACTGGCGCCCAGGACATTACTCAGTAACGCATCGCAGTGCTCGCGGGTCAGTCGAAGGCCGGGAATGCGGATGACAATGACAGTTGACATAGTCATTTGGCCGCTCCGGTGGCCTGGCAATCATCGAATCGATAGAGCACCTGGGGGTTGTCGGCAAGGATCTTGTTGCGCAGTGCGGGATCCTCGCAGACCGCACCGAAGATATTGAGCAACAGGCCATCATCAGGCACCTCGCCTGTGACATTGGGGTGCGGCCAGTCGCTGCCCCATAGGGTACGATCGGGCATGGCGTCAATAATGGCTTTCATGAATGCATGGCCTGCCGTATAAGGCGCGGCGCCGCCGGCCAGCCGATCCACGCCGGAAATCTTGACCCAGGCCTGCCGGCAGTGACGCAGTTGCAGCAGCGCTTCAAAGGCTTCGCTATGTAAGCCTTTATTCGTGTCTATTCGTCCCATATGATCAATCACAAAGGGGACGGGTAGATTTTTAAGGTCCGGCAGCAGGCGCAACAGTGAAATCTCATCGGCGTGAATACAGATATGCCAGCCCAAGTCGGCAATTTTGCCGGCCATAGCCGTCACGTCGTCGATTGTTGCGCCAGCCAGATGGGCAACGAAATTGAAACGCACGCCTCGAATGCCGGCCTGGTCCACTTGCAGCAACTGATTCCGGCTTACGTGTGCCGGCAGTAGCGCCACCCCGCGGTATTGACCCCGGCTTCGTCCTATGGCATCTGTGATCGCTGTCATATCGTAACCATGGCAGTTGGGCTGGACCAATACGGCGCGGCGCAGACCCAGATTGGCCTGTTTGGTATTCAGATCGTCAAGGCCTGCATCGGGTGGCGTATAGGAGCGATTGGCGTCAAAAGGAAAGCGCTCGGCCGGGCCGAAGATATGACAATGGCTGTCGCAGGCATTGACGGGGACATCGAAGGTGATCTTTTCGGTGTGCTTTTTTGCCGGCGCACAGTCAAACATGGGTCGCGTTCCTTGGTGATATTCAAAGGCGGTATTTCAGAGGTGGTATTTCAAACGGCATATTAGCTCGCTTGTTGCTCATGTTAGTAGGCTGTGGCAGCAAGCGCAATGGGCCGGTTTTGAATTCTGTTATGCATAAAACGTATACACAGGCAGCCAGGGGCGATTGCGCAAGCTGCGGCATATGGAAATGTCGCTGTCGGATTCTGCGAATTGCACCGGTCGCCGCTGCACGGCACACTATCTGCCTCATCAATCAATCGGAGGACAGGTATGCAGGAACGTTTAAAAGCGCAACGCGGGCAGGGCATGACTGAGTACATTATTGTTGTTGCCCTGGTGGCTATTTCTGCTATTGCAGTGTTTCAGCTGTTCGGTCAAACGCTGCGTTCGCAGACCGCAGCCATTGCCAGGGAACTGGCCGGCGAAGACGGCTCAGCCGAATCCCAGGCCGCCCGCAGCGCGGCTGAACGGGCAGCAGGGCAAACTGCAGCCAAATCGCTCAAAAGCTTTACGGGCAATGCAGACGCTGTCGGTGGCGGCTCAACAGGGCAGTAATTGCATTTGTCATGAACGAGCTGTACTTGAAACATCGCCAGAACATGCGGCTTGACACTCAACGAGGTCAGGCGCTGGTGCTGGGTCTTTTTCTGGTCATGCTGCTGGCCGTGGCACTTATCTATCAGTTCGGTGTCGGGCAGGTAGTCGGGCGTAAGGCGCGACTGATGCACGCGGTAGACGCGGCGGCCTATTCAGGTGCGTTAGTACAGGCCCGGGCGCTGAATATGCAGGCGTATATCAATCTTACCCAGACGGCGCACCAGGTGGCGATGGCGCATCTGGTGACACTCGGCTCCTGGGGTCTGTTTGCGGCAACACAGGGCCAGCAGCTGGCAACGTTCAATCCGCCTGCCCATGTGATCGGCATGATGTTCGGTGCGCAGCACCTGGCAGGGTACACCGCCTCTGCCCGTGCTTTGGCGTTACGAGACATGGCCCGCACAGGGGGCGAACTGCCACGTCTTTTTGCAGAACATGACCGGATCGTCCGGCATGTGCTGCAGGCGGCCTCTGAAGCAGTCCATCAAAGCATGCAAAGCGCCAGGGATCGGGCGATCACGCAGGTGCTTGAGCAGAATTTTCCAAAAAGTGCTGTTACGCAGAAAGCGCTGTTCACACAGGGCGGACCGGTTCGTCAGCCAGCAACGGTCGTGCCCGTCAGCTATCCGGCGGACCAATCTGCGCCGTTGTCATGGGTTGCCCGCAATCACCTTGAAAAGCCCTACACCACGCGCTACAGGCCAGCCGCAGGCTATCGACGGTTTCTTGAAGACGTGGTCGCGCTTTATGATTTTCTGGATGTTCGTGACCATGTGCAGCGCAATAGCTGGATGGTGCAGTATCAATGTCCGCAACTGCGCCACGAACTGCGGCGGCGTGGTCGAACAGTGCTCGACAGCAGCGGTAACTGGCAATCAACAGATACCCAGTCCTATCATGCGCTCAGAAGCAATCAGTATATTGGCTGCTACTACCGGGAATATCCCATGGGATGGGGCTGGATCCCCGGCCGCGCGAATCTGCCTGGCACTGATATGCCTTACTCAGAAAACGCACCCGATAACTTTGGCGATATTGATTTTTGGCGCTGGGTTACTCGGGCCACAAGCTGGGATATTTTTTCCGGCAGCGCCAATCCGCTGGCAAACTCACGGGCCGTCGTCGGAAAACCTCAATGGGAGGGGGGCGGCCTGGTTCCTTTTTACGATGTGCGTGACGCTTATCGCCGTCGCCCATTGGGGTTCGCGATCACCGTCAGGCAGCATTTTGCCGATCAGCCCGCGCTTGTTGTATCTGCGTCGGCAGAGACATTCTTTGAACCAGCCAGCGAAAACAGGAAGTATCGCAACGAACAGCCGGGGATGTGGCATCCCTTTTGGCAGGCGCACCTTGTTCCAAATCCGGTCAAAAAGGGAAATTGATATGAAATATCAGCATGGACAGGCACTCACCGAAGGCTTGATTGTGCTTTTATGCGTGCTTACTTTTTTTGCTGCTGCCACCTGGCTGGGGCGACTGCAAGATGTGGCGTTGTATGAGCAACATGCCAGCCGTTTTGGTGCGTTTGAGCTTGCCAGAGCAGGCAATATCGACAACGCCAAATTGTCGCCCCGGTTTTTCCAGGGGCGGCATGCGGGCTGGCGCAACCGGCAGGGTAATGCGCTGGTGGTCGATGACAGAATACAGGTTACGTACAACAGGCAGGCCCGCCTTGATCCTCAAAGCCAGCCTGGCGCAGTTGACAGGAACGCGACCATTTTACGCGAGGAGTGGGAACTGAAGGACAGCGGCATCGCCAATGTGTCACTGCGCATTCGTCCGCGAGCGACTACGCCATCCGAAAAAACGCTAACGCGTACTGAACGGGTAGGGTGGGCATTGGATTTTATCGACAGTCTTGCAGTGTCGCTGCGCAGGCATACCGCAATTCTGGTTGATGCCGGGCACGCCATCAATGCACAGTCGGCACACGAGCGCGCGGCCGCTTCCAATACTGCATGGCAGCAGATCGCGCGCGCGTCATATGCGGCAGGGAAAAAAATGGCAGCCGCTGCCATGCCCGTTGATACACCCTGGGGGCGAGCGGCGTCCGTTTTTGACTGGTTCATGCCCTGGGCCGGCAAAAAACCTTAAGTCCCTGTTGTTACTTGAATCATTTTCTGGACCATTGTATGCAGGTTTTATTCGTCAAAATCGTCTTTGTATTTACATCGTTGCTGTGGCATGGCGATGTGGTTGCAGCGAGTGCTGCAAAAAATGCTCCCGTTGCATTGCTGCGTAATGTATGTCGGGAACTGAAGCTGTGCACCAAGGTGACGCCGGTATCAGTTCAGGTGTTTGGTATGCCTTCCGCGTTTATGGTGCTCAATCTTCAGGAACCGCCAGGACAACTTATGCAGCGATTGCATGGCCGGTCTTCACCGTTTTCGCAGTTCACCCGAGTCGGGAACCAGATTTTCTATAGTGGCTTGCTTGGCCAGACGAGTCTGCAGTTGGTGGTAGACGTGCTCAATACAGATACCACCCATGCACTATTGAGTGCGACGACGCTGGCGCCTGCCGGTACCGATCCGAATCCAGCAATAGACCCACTGCGCTTGCCAGGCAGTCGCATGCTCCAGCTGGTGCCCGATGGCGCCCGGCTGCTAATGGATATCTGCTATGCCGATCGCGAGCGCACCTGCCATCAAGTTTATTCTTATGCGCATCTGAGTACCGAACAGCTTGCCAATGCATTGAAGACGACGCTTATTGCTGCCAACTGGCAAGCCCAAAGCATAGCGGCAGGTCTTGCTACCTGGATTCGTCACGGTCGAACGTTTCAATATTTCCTGGCCAACGTCAAAGGCAATACAACGCTTTATCTGATGGCGCCTGCAATCTTGTGGTAGGGCGGGAGGAAAAAATGCGAATCTTCAGATTAAGCCGCAACGCCTTGCTATTGCTTGCGGCAATTGCGGCAGGTCTGGCGGCGGCCTGGTTTGCGCGGCGCTATATACAGGATCATATCCGGGCGCTGGACGAGCAGGCCAAAGTGCGAACGGTCAGCCGGATCGTCGCCGATTTTGATCTGCCCGAAGGATTGCGACTGGAGCGTTTGCATCTGGCGGTCATGCAGGTCCCGGCCAGTTGGGTTCCCAGCGGCAGCATTGCACCCGAAGACGTGCAAAGCATCGAAGGCAAGGTAGTGACAACTGCAATGCGCAAAGGGGATATATTGTTGCGCGCCAATCTGGCGTCCCAGCGTCACGAAGCATTCTCACAGAAAGTGCGAAGCGGCAGGCGCGCCATTACCATGCCGGTGGATGCCATCAATTCGGTCTCGGGCATGCTGGTGCCGGGCGATCTGATCGATCTTTACGTGTCGTTCGAATATCGCCGCAAAAGGATTACGGCACCACTATTGCAGGGTGTATTGGTGCTGGCCACCGGTAGCGACAGCCAACCGTCTGGCGTTGGGGACGAATCGGTTCAAGGCACAGCATTTTCAACGGTCACGTTGGACACGGCACCGGAAGAAGCAGCCAGACTGGTGGCGGCGCGGCAGGCCGGCACCATTACGGCCTTGCTGCGACATCCGAGTGATGTCAAGGCAAGCAACAAGGGCGTGCAGGGGGATCTGGCGACGCTGCTGGGAATTGCAAAACCGATATCGGTTACACGGGCCAGAGCTGCAGTCATTTATGGCAACCAGCCGCAACACAGGTTACCAGCGCTGCTCTCCGATCCCAGGCCGAGCATGCCCGAGTTGTCCAGAGGGCTTATTGAACTGCCCGAGACAGAGGACATCGTGAGCGCATGGATCAACTCGCTTCCAGGTGTCAGAACATCAGGCAGCGCCTCGCCAGTTGAACCCATCGCTGCCAACGAAGGCATGTCTGTTGCTGCCGATGACGTTCGTGATATAGGAGCAACCCAGGTTCAGACACCAGCCGTACCCAGGGATTAGCAGGAAGCGCTATGAAATTTATTTATGCATTTTCATTTTTTGTTGCACTGGAAATGGGCGCCATGGTGCCGTCTTGCGCAAACGAGCAACCCCGCTCGCAGATCACATTGCAGGTTGGTGACGTCAAAGTATTGCCGTTTGTCGATCTGGCCCGTGTGGCCGTGGGCGACGGAAAAATTGTCAACGCGGTCACCGACGGTGAAAACGAGCTGGTGCTGTTTGCCCGGGAGCCGGGGCAAACCGTGCTGAACATCTGGGACAAAACACATCGAAGTCAGCAGTTTCACGTATTGGTCCGCGCTGTCGGGGAACAAAAGCTGCAACATGAAATACGGCGTATGCTCAGTACGATAGGGCGGATTAAAACCACGCAGGTTGGCGACAAGATCATTGTCGAAGGAGACAATCTGAGCGATGCGGATCGTGAGCGCCTGCTGGTGCTTGTCAGGCATTTCCCACAAATTGTGGATATGACCAGCCAGATCGGCTGGGACCAGATGGTACTGCTCGATGTACAGATTCTGGAGCTGCCCCGCAATGTATTGCAGGAGCTCGGTGTTAAATGGGGCACGCATGCTGGTGGGTTTTCCATGGGAGCCGTCTGGGACACCGGGTCCTCGCGTCTGTCGAGCAGGCCGGGCGACAGTGTGCTGGACATTCCGTTCAGGGCCATCTCGCCTGCCGGCTATTTTGGTCTGAATGCGCTGCTGTCCGCATCACTGCAGGCTTTGGCCCAGGAAGGACAGGCAGTTGTATTGGCCCAGCCACAATTGATGGCACGTAGCGGTGCGACGGCAGAGTTTCTGGCCGGCGGCGAGGTCCCTTATGTGACGACCGACAAGAACGGACAGAATCAGACCGTATTCAAGCCTTACGGTGTGAGTCTGCATATTACGCCGCGCATCCAGAAAAATGGTAACGTGAGATCAAAAATAGAAGTTGAGGTCAGCTCGGTCGATGCCTCCATGGCGCTCAACGGCGGGCCTGCGCTTAAAACGCGCCGCACCTCGACAGAGTTCAATGTACAGTCCGGCCAGACGCTTGTGTTGGCTGGTTTTGTCTCCCGCGATCAGTTTCGTAATGCCGACAAGTTGCCCGGCATGGGCGACCTGCCTATTCTCGGCGCGTTGTTTCGATCAAACAGGTTTCAGCGCAATGAAACTGAACTGGCCATATTTGTACGACCCGTTGTGGTCTCCGCAGATAACCGCGATCTGCAAAAACGCGCAGCCCGTTCCCGCGCCATCATTGACGAGACGTTCAAGAACGCGCCGATACTGAATACGCCAGTGGCAGCGGGCAGACCCGAGGAATCGCAGGCGGTGCCAGCATCGGTCAAACGCCATTATCCCATCTGGATCCCCGCAGGGCAGCGGTGGCAGTATTCGCGTAAGTTGCCGCCTGCGGACCGCGCCGGTCGTTTGACGGGGGAGCGTACCGGCGGCGTTCGACGCCAGCGCCATGTGCCGATACGGGTGCGCCACTCTCGATGGAAGCCCATTCTGCGACTGCAGTTATCCGATATAGATCAAACTTTTTGAAGGTGGGACAGTGATTGTGATTGACATGCACTTTGAAGATGGAACATTTCAGAGTCGCCAATATGCGTTGCCGGCCATAGTGGGAAGGCAAAAAGATTGCCAGATTTGCGTGCGCAGCTGGCGCGTGGCCCGGCAACATGCCCGTCTGGTTCGTCGGCAGGCCGGGATCTTTGTTGAAGATATGGGGACACTTGCCGGTACGATTGTCAATGGCATACGTATTACCGAGTACGGGCCGTTGTCTGCCGCCGACGAAATACTGATCGGCCCGTGTCGCATGCTCATACGTGATGTGTTCATTGCAGATTCGGCGTACACGCGCGGCAGCGCCTCTGTCGAGTACGCACACGGGCACGGTCGGTCCCGCAGCGCCCAGGTACAACAGCAGTCACAACATCAGGGGAACCAGAGGCGATCTGATCTGCCAACAGACGATTCGCTCCATAAACCTGCTCAACATTCAGTTGATACACCAGTTGATACACCCGTTCATGATCCACAAAATGGTCGCTCTCAGGAACCACAATGCGGCGTTTCGGTCACGCAGCCGGATCCTGTTCCGGTCCAGAGTCCAACCGGGCCGCAGGGCACGCCAGCGTCTGTTTCCTGGCAGCCGGCAAGTGCTGACTGTGGCGAGAGGCAACAAACCGACCTCACGCACGCTGCGCGCGATCAGCAGTGGTATCAGCAATGGCAAATGCAGTTGCATGCCAGCCTGCTGCAGGCGCTAGACTTGCGTCGTAAGGACGTATCACAGATGACAGACTCGGCGCTGAGGCTTGAAGCTGCCGCTATGCTTGATCGGATTCTGGCTGAAAACCGGGCATTGCCGGCCGATATCGATCGTGAACGCTTGAAGCAGAATGTGCTGGACGAAGCGATCGGACTCGGGCCGCTGGAGCCCTTATTGGCAGACCCGGCCATAACTGAAGTTATGGTGAATCGCTACGATGAACTGTTCATAGAAAAGGCCGGGCGACTGACCCGCTATAACGGCGCATTCAGTAGCGAAAAATCGGTGCTTGGGGTCATCGAGCGCATTGTGACGCCTTTGGGGCGCCGGATCGACGAAAGCTCGCCAATGGTCGATGCCCGTCTCAAGGACGGTTCGCGCGTCAATGCCATCATCCCGCCTGTTGCCTTGCGCGGCGCCAGTCTGACCATTCGCAAGTTCCCTCACTTTCGACCCGGTATGCAGGATCTGCTGCGCCTTGGCTCGCTTGATGCAGCCATGCAGCAATTTCTCACGCTCTGTATCAGGCATCGCAAGAATCTCATTGTCTCGGGCGGAACCGGGTCCGGTAAAACCACCTTGCTCAATATCCTGTCCAACTGCATACCCGAACACGAGAGAATTATCACGATTGAGGATGCGGCAGAGCTACGCCTGAATCATGAGCATCTGGTCGCACTTGAAGCGCGTCCGGCCAACCTCGAAGGCAAAGGCCAGGTGTTGATCCGCGACCTGGTCAGAAACGCCCTGCGCATGCGGCCTGACAGAATTGTGGTGGGCGAGTGCAGGGGCGCGGAAGCGTTTGACATGCTGGCCGCAATGAACACCGGCCACGAAGGCTCCCTGACAACTTTGCATGCCAATACCCCAAGGGACGCACTTGCGCGTCTGGAGACCATGATACTGATGGCGGGTATGGATCTGCCTTTGGCCGCGGTCCGGGAACACATTGCTGGCAGTATCAATTTCATTGTGCAGCAAAGCCGTCTTGCTTGCGGCCGGCGTGTGATAACGTCAATTACGGAAATTTGCGGGCTGGAAAGCGGGGTCATCAAATCGCAGGAAATTTTTCGCTTCGACCGCAAAGGCACGGGCGCCTTTATGGGGTTGGGGATAGCGCCTGACTGTTTTGATGCCTTGCGCGTGCAGGGCGTCCCGATCGATATGCAAATGTTCAGCCAGTACACGCCAGCCATTTCCGGTGCCCATGCGTTTATGTCGTCGGACAATCAGTTGCCTGAATCACAAGCGCAGTTGCAGGAGTGTTCACAATGATCTGGGCAGTGTTGCTGTTTGTCGTGATTTTTTTTGCAGTTGTCTTTATATTGCTGCAACAAATATTTGGCCGCATATTGAAAAACTGGGAAGATCGGGTCAAGACAGAGACAACCCGCCGGCTACAGGATTTCTTTTTGTTTATCGATCCGTCGGCCCTGTGGTCGGGCAATGTCGTTCTTTCGCTGTCACTGGCATTTATTGCCTGGGCGCTCAGCGGCTTGTGGTGGGTGGCCATGATGACCGGCTTGCTCGTCTTTCTGGCACCTAACTGGCTGGTAGCCAGATTGCGCCGGCGGCGTCTCGCACAATTTGACGGGCAATTGCCCTCCATGCTGCTGGCGCTTGCCGGTGCCCTGCGGGCCGGGGCAGGCGTCCACGCGGCAATCGGCCAGATAACGGGCCAAGCGCCTGCGCCGCTTTCCCAGGAATTTGGCCTTGTGCAGCGACAGCAAAGGTTGGGCATCTCCTTTGAACAATGCCTTGATGATCTCTTTGTGCGCATGCCTTCAGAGTCTACGGGCTTGCTTGTGTCGGCATTGAAAATCGCGACTCAAAGCGGCGGCAATCTTGCCGAGGCCCTTGAACGCATCGCCCAGACGCTGCAGGCCCGCCAGCAGATACAGGGACGAATTCGGGCGTTGACGTCACAGGGGAAAATGCAGGCCTGGGTCATGGCAGGATTGCCGTTGCTCCTGATGATGGTGCTCAATATGCTGGATCCGGCAGCCATGTATCCGATGTGGTTCCATCCGGCTGGGTGGATCGTCCTGGCGATTATTTTTTTGTTGGAAGCGCTGGGCATTTGGCTTATTCTCAAAATTGTGAATATCGATATTTAGGAATGAAAAAAGAAAATGGCATTCTGGGTTAGTTGCATATTCACGGGTATTTCCATTTGCCTTGGTCTTTACCTTTTTCTTTCGCCTGCAAGCAAAAAGGTCGTTGTGCCACAGGCCTATCAGGAGAAAAAAGTATTAGTCTTGCTTTGGCCGTGGATCCACGTGCTGGGGCGCACCATCATTCGTTTTATGTCATGGAGATATCGCGCGCGTTTGGTGTCATTGCTGCGCAGCGCAGGGCTCGAGCAGGTGGTGCAGATCGATCACATTGCCGGCATCCAATGCCTGTTCGCCTGCTGCGCTTTCGTCAGTAGCGTTCTCATACAAGTGTCGCAACTGAATGAACGCCTCATATCCGTGCTGTTGATTGCACTTGTCATGGGGCTGGCAGGCTTGCTGCTGCCACTGTTGTGGTTGCGAGAACGTGGCACCAGGCGCCGGCAGCGGATCTTGCGTGAGTTGCCCTTCCTGCTGGATATGACGACCTTGTGTGTAGAGGCCGGCCAGAACTTGCAAGGCGCTTTGTATCACACGACAAACCTGTGTTCGCCTGGTGTTTTGCGTGATGAGTTGAGTTACTGCCTAAGCGAAATACGCACGGGTAAGCCCCGCATTGATGCGCTGAAGGCCATGGCCGCGCGTACCGGTACTGCGGAAGTGTCCCTATGGGTTGCCTCCATTGCGCAAGCGGAAAGCATGGGTATGTCGCTCGGTCCGTTATTGCGTTCGCAATCGGACCAGCGCAGACAGGAGCGTTTTAACCGTGCAGAAAAGCTGGCTCTGGAAGCGCCGGTAAAAATGCTATTGCCGCTGATTTTCTGCATCTTTCCCTGCACCTTTATCGTTCTGGCATTTCCCATCGCGGTAAAAATCCTGCAATCCGGAGTATGAATGCGGCTATCGTCCACCTATACACTAATCACGTTTGACTGTTTTTTTCAGCGCCTGGTCGGCTTAATGGGACGGAAGGTTATTCATCCCCGACATGTTTTCCACTTTGTTCCCTGTAACAGTGTCCATACTTTCGGCATGACTGTTCCGCTGACGGTTATCTTTCTGGACAAGCAGTCGCGTGTCCTGCATTTTATCGATTATCTTGCTCCTGCACGCGTGGCCTGGTACTGGCCGGCGCGGTCGGTGCTTGAGCTTCGCGCAGGATCCATTACCTCTAACAGGCAAGCGCGGGAGCTTGTCGCTTTGCTATTGCCCATGAATGTCGCCTGAAAAAATCGTTCGTTCGATCATCAGCAAACGGCACACGCTAAACAATTTCAAAAAAGCCAGCCAGTTCAACCAACAGGCGAAGCAGCCGTGCATCGCGAAGCTTTACGCGGTGTCATAAAATGCAATAATGCGCTCAATGGTACGACTGATGATCGGATCCTGTTTTTTTCGCGACCATATAACAGATGTAATAGAGCGCTGGGTGTGCTCAAATTCCAGAAATTGTAAATCCGGCAGGCCGCAGTGTTTCATACAGGCCGGCACCAGTGACACGCCCATGTTCTGGGATACCATGCTCAGAATACTCAGCCAGTGACGCGTCTCGTCTACAGCCTTGGGAAAGAACCCGGCGCTGATGCACATTGACAGGAGTATTTCATAGTAAACCGGCGACACATGACGCGAAAAAAAGATGAACCGCTGCGCGCTGAAGTCGGCAAGGGCAGGGGCCTTCCTTTGCAGTATGGGATTGTCCTTGTGGGCGCAAAGCAGGAACGGCTCGGTGACAATCACCTTGTCCTGCAAATCGGTCGGCAGCCGATTGCTGTGGATGAATCCCACATCGACATGGCCCATTGCAACTTTATCGACAATGTCGCTTGAATTGGATTCGGCCAGTTCAATATTGATCTGCTCGCCTTCAGGCCCCAGCCGCTGCAACAGTGCCGGCAGGCCGCGATAGACCATGGAACCCACAAAGCCGATGCGCAGGCGGCCACGCTCTGTCGAGTGGGCAAGGCGATTTTTGAGCGAGCCGGCGTGACTGAGCAGGAAAAGTGCTTCCTTGTATAGCACGGCGCCCGCGGGCGTCAGGCTGACATGCCGGCTGTTGCGTTCAAACAGCTGCGCGCCCATTTTCTCTTCAAGCTGTCGTATGGCCAGGCTCAATGGCGGCTGTGAAATGTTCAGGCGCGCCGCGGCTTTGCTGAAATTGAGGGTTTCGGCAACGGCAACAAAATAGCGAAGGGCGCGCAGTTCCAGATCCATATCTATATATTATATGTATAGATCTAAATAAAAATAGTATTTCCATATATACATCGATTTAATTACGCTGGGTATATTATTTAAGTTCAGAAAGGTCAGGACATGGAGACAAATAATATTCCCAATAGCCGGGGCAGCAATTTCTTTACGCTCGATCCTTATTCCGGCGCCTTGCTCAAAACCTACCTACCTGCGCCGCTATATGCCCATCTGTTACCGGTTTTCAATGAACTGGGCGCAGCAGTGGGGTCACGCCTGGATGAGCTTGCAGATACGGCCGATAAAAACCCGCCTGTACTGTCGGTGCGCAACCGCCAGGGCCAGGATGCCTGCGCGGTTACCAAACATCCGGCTTATGTTGAGCTGGAGAAAATGGCTTATGAAAAACTTGGGCTGGCAGCCATGTCGCATCGGGCTGGGGTTCTGGGCTGGAATCAACCCTTTCCTCCCGCGGCCAAGTACGCGTTGTCACATTTATTCGTGCAGGCCGAGTTCGGGCTGTGCTGTCCTGTAAGCATGACCGATTCCCTGGCGCGAACGCTGAAAAAATTCGGTGATCCGGCCCTGGTCGAACAGGTCTTGCCGCAAGTGACGGCAACCGAGTTTGCCGATCTGCAACAGGGCGCCATGTTCATGACCGAGCAGGCTGCTGGGTCCGATGTCAGTGCTACACAGGTGATCGCCAAGCCTCACGAAGATGGACACTGGTGGTTGACGGGAGACAAGTGGTTCTGCTCGAATCCTGATGCGGGTTTTGCCATGGTGCTGGCGCGCAGCGAAGACGTTGACGGGCTCAAAGGCGTGTCGCTGTTCCTGTTGCCCAGAATATGCCCTGACGGCGCGCCCAATCAGTATCGGATATTGCGGTTGAAAGACAAGCTGGGTACCCGTTCAATGGCCAGTGGTGAAATCAGGCTGGAAGGCGCTTTCGCATGGCTGGTCGGCGCACGTGGCAAAGGCTTTCAACAGATGGCCGATATGATCAACAACTCCAGGTTGTCCAATGGGATGCGTGCCGCCGGGCTGATGCGTCGTGCAGTCAGCGAGGCGGTCTATTTCTGCGGTCACAGAAAAGCCTTCGGCAAGCGGCTCATCGACATGCCTTTAATGCAACGGCAACTGGTCAAGATGATGACACGGGCCGAGCAGGCCCGCTCGGTCATGTTCCAAACTGCAACGGCGCTGGAAAAGGCGGACGGCGGCGATACGTTTTCAAGGGATTTGCTGCGCATCCTGACGCCACTGATCAAGTTTCGCGCCTGCCGCGATGCCCGCGTGGTAACCGGAGACGCCATGGAAGTGCGGGGCGGCTGTGGCTATATCGAAGAGTGGTCCGAGCCGCGCCTCATGCGCGATGCTCACCTGGGCTCTATCTGGGAGGGCACCAGCAACATCGTGGCGCTCGACGTATTGCGTGCGATACGCAAGAGCAATGGGTTGGCCGCCCTGCAGACCCATGTACAGGCTCTGCTGGAAACTGGCAGGCCATGCGAGGCCTCAATGGCCGGCCTGCAGACCGACTGCATTGACAAAACATTTGCGCTGGCAAGGCGTGTGGCCGACAGCGAAGATGCTGTCATGGCGCGGCAGGTTGCATCTGCGCTGTATCACGTGGCAGCGCTTGCCAGCATGCGCTGGGAAGCCTCTCACACCGGCTTGGAATCACGGGCCATGCTGGCCGATCAGGTCTTGATCCATCGTCTGGCGCCGCGTGACCCGTTATCACAGACGAAATGCGAGGGCGCAATGCAGGCCCTGTTGGCTTACGCGCTGTAATCTGCATACATACTCACTTTTTACAATATGCGCGGCCGGCTATCTTGCACGGCTCGCGCAACAGGAGGAGACTCATGAACAAATCAAGGATTTATGCCCTGGCTGGCCTGCTGGCCTGTCTGGTGGTTCCTGGCGCTGCGGTTGCTGAAGACAACTTTCCGTCCGAAGTCGTAAAGCTTGTGGTGCCTTATCCGCCGGGCGGTCCTACCGATGCACTGGCGCGCAGGCTGGCCCAGGGCGCCGGGGAGAAGCTTGGTACGACGATTGTGGTTGAAAACAAGGCTGGGGCCAATGGCAATATCGGCGCCGAGTATGTGGCGCGCGCCAAACCTGACGGCTACACCATTATGTTCGGCACGTCCGGGCCGCTGGCGATCAATACCAGCATGTACAAAAACCTTCGGTACCAACCGGAAACCAGCTTTACACCGATCATGAAAATTGGCCATTTGCCCAACATTCTTGTTGTCAATCCCAAGGTTCCGGTAAAGAAAGTGCAGGAGCTGATTGTGTATGCCAAGGCCAACCCGGAAAAGGTTACCTATGCTTCTTCTGGTACCGGCGCGTCGTCTCATCTGGCGGGCGTCTTGTTCAATACCATGGCTGGTACCCGCATATTGCATGTGCCATATAAAGGGACCGGACCGGCGCTCAATGATTTACTGGGCGGGCAGGTTTCCATGGCCTTTACCGATGTCCTGACTGCGTTGCCACATATTCGCGAACACAAACTGAATGCCCTGGGGCTGGCGGCAGGCCAGCGTTCCAAGGCGCTGCCCGAGCTGCCGACCATTGCGCAGCAGGGGCTGGACGGCTACGACGTGAGTGTCTTTTTCGGTATTGTCGGACCAGCAGGCATGTCCGATCAGGTGGTCTCGTCATTGAACGACGCATTCAAAAGCGCCATGGCAGAACCCGACATACAGGCCACCTTGGGCAGCCAGGGCATTGTGGAAGCCGACAAAAAGACGCCTGAAGAACTGGCCCAATTTATTCACAGCGAAGTGAAGAAGTGGCACGACGTCATCTCCAACGCATCCATCAAACTCGATTGACTATGACCGCAACAAAGACTCATACTTCCCCAGCCTCGCTCTCTGGCATCCGCGTTATCGACCTGACCCGGGTGCTGGGCGGACCGTACTGTACACAGATTCTGGCCGATCATGGCGCGGAGGTGCTCAAGATCGAGCCGCCGGCAGGCGACGAAACGCGTGGCTGGGGGCCGCCGTTTATCGATGATACCGCCGCCTATTTCATGGGCGTCAATCGCAACAAGAAAGGCTTGGTCGCCGATTTGTCGACCGAGCACGGACAGCATTTTTTGCGCGAACTGTTGTCGCAGGCTGATGTCCTGATTGAAAACTTCAAGCCCGGCACACTGGAAAAATGGGGGCTTGGCAAGGATGCGCTGCAAGAGGCGTTTCCGCAGCTTATCCATTGCTGCATTAGCGGTTTTGGCGCGGACGGCCCCCTGGGTGGTTTGCCTGGTTATGATGCCTGCGCCCAGGCCTTGTGCGGGCTGATGAGCGTCAATGGAGAAAAGGACGGTGCCCCGACGCGCGTGGGCCTGCCGGTGGTCGATATGGTGACGGGGCTG
The DNA here is from genome assembly GCF_014897675.1 of Advenella sp. FME57. GTDB lineage: Bacteria > Pseudomonadota > Gammaproteobacteria > Burkholderiales > Burkholderiaceae_B > Advenella. The sequence goes on from NZ_JABUXU010000009.1 coordinate 105,103, forward strand.
AACGCGGCAATCGGGGTGCTTCTTGCCGTAAACGAACGCAGAACCAGCGGCCAGGGGCAATATCTGGATGTTTCACTTTTCGATTGCGCCGTCTCGCTGCTGCACCCTCATGCGCCCAATTACTTTGCCAGCGGCAAGGTGCCCGGCCTGACAGGCAATGCCCATCCGAACATCGCCCCGTATGAAAGTTTCCCCACCGCCTGCGGCCAGTTGTTCCTGGCCGTCGGCAACAACCGGCAATTTGCGACGCTGTGTAAGGTGCTCAAGTGCCCTGATATTGCCCAGGATGCGCGTTTTATCGATAATGCGCAACGGCTGGCGCATCGACAGATTCTGCATGAGACGCTGTGCGCCGTGCTGGTGGCGCATCAGGCGGCCGAGCTGGCCGATGAGTTGATGAAGGCCGGTGTGCCCGCTTCACCGGTAAACAATGTGGCTCAACTGCTGGCGCATCCGCATACCAGTCATAGAAAGATGGTGATTGAGCAGGGCAGCTATCGCGCCATTAACACACCCATCAAACTGTCGCGCACGCCTGCACAATTTCGATCGCCACCCCCGGGCTTTGGAGAACATAACCAGGAATACGGCGTAAAGTGATTTGTTCAAACACGGTTTAAATCGCCCTGTCTGGTTACGGTTTTGCGGATAGTGTAATATTGATTTGACAGGCTTTTCCCGGGCGCCAATCACGTTTGCGCCGCAGCCAGGCCGCCATTATTCAATTGACTACGACATAACGAGACAGCCATGACATACAAAACCCCTCTTGACGATATTTTCTTCAACCTTAAGGATATGGGCCTGCTTGAACAGGTGCTGGCCCTGCCAGGGTATGAGGAAATCAGCGATGATATTGTTGACGCTGTATTGCATGAAAATGCAAAATTCGTCCAGGAGGTGGTGGCGCCAACCAACCGGGGTGGCGATCAGCAGGGTGCCAAATGGGACAACGGCAAAGTTACCACGCCAGCCTCGTTTGCCCAGGCGTTCAAGGCTTTTGCCGAAGGCGGCTGGCAGGGCCTGCAGCATTCACCGGAGCTCGGTGGCCAAGGTTTTCCGAAACTAATATCGGCAGTCATTTCCGAAAACCTGAATGCGGCCAATCTGGCCTTTGCCTTGTGTCCGTTGCTCACTGATGGCTGCGTTGAGGCTATCACGCAGGCGGGCAGCGAGCAGCTCAAGCAGACGTTTATACCGCCTATGCTCGAAGGGCGGTGGACGGGCACCATGAATCTGACCGAACCCCAGGCCGGCTCCGATCTGGCCTTGCTTACGACCAAGGCCATTGCCCAGGACGACGGCACGTACCGCATCAGTGGCCAGAAAATTTTCATCACTTATGGTGAACATGATCTGGCAGAAAATATCGTCCATCTGGTCTTGGCCCGTACGCCCGACGCACCCAAAGGCGTCAAGGGCATTTCCCTTTTTGTGGTGCCCAAGTTCCTGGTCAATGAGGACGGTTCACTTGGCAAACGCAATGACGTTTGGTGCGCCTCCATTGAAGAAAAGCTGGGCATCCATGGCAGCCCGACTGCCGTGCTTTTATACGGTGCCGACAAAGGCGTGGTGGGCGAGGGCGCCATCGGTTATCTGGTCGGCCAGGAAAACCACGGGCTGCAATATATGTTCATCATGATGAACGCAGCCAGATACAACGTGGGCATCCAGGGTATTTCAGTATCCGAGCGCGCCTTGCAGCAGGCCCGCGCCTATGCGGCCGACAGGCTGCAGGGCAATGCGCTGGAAGGATCGGCCGGGCCGGTCAGCATTGATCATCATCCGGATGTGCAGCGCCTGCTGATGACCATGCGCGGGCTGACCGAAGGCGGCCGCGCTGTGGCACTGTATGCGGCCATGTGCAACGATGTCGCGCATCAGCATGCTGATACAAAAACAGCGGATTTGCATCGTGCCCAATATGAGTATCTGGTTCCTATCGTCAAGGCTTTTAGTACTGAGAACTCGGTGGAAGTGGCTTCACTGGGCATGCAGGTGCATGGTGGAATGGGCTACATAGAAGAGACCGGCGCGGCCCAGTATTATCGCGATGCCCGGATTTTGCCTATTTATGAAGGGACGACCGCCATCCAGGCCAATGATTTTATCGGACGCAAAATCCTGCGTGACGGCGGTGCGGTCAGCCGCGGCTTTATCGCCGCCATGTGCGACACGGTTAATGCGCTGAACCAGCACCAGGATGATCCCGCACTTGCTTTTATCGGTACGCAACTGGAAGTGGCAGTCCAGGCCTATCAGAATGCCCTGGATGCCACACTTCAGTTCGCTGCCAAGGGACAGATGCGCAGTACGTTCGCCGGAAGCGTGCCGCTTCTTATGCTCGCAGGTTATGTACACGCTGGCTGGCACCTGGCTAACGCTGCGCTCAAAAGCCGCGAGCGACAATCGGATATCCATCGGCAGAAACAGGCCACTGCGGTATTTTATGCCGCTCATCTATTGCCACGAGCGCTGTCATTGTCATCTGCAGTCAAGGCGGGTGACAATGTGCAGGAAGCATTTTCAGCCGTATTTTCCTAATACGCATGAGTGCCGCGGTTTTGTTTTAATATGCAAATTGGGTATATCAAAATTATTATTTATTCTTTTAGGGAATAAATAATCTTTGCCATAATCCCGGTATACAGTCCGATGAAATACATCGGACATTCCCCACGCTTACCAAGGAGATACCATGAGCACAACACTGCGTTTGGGCGATACCGCCCCCGATTTTGAACAGAATTCGTCCACAGGCCCCATCAAGTTTCACGAGTTTCTGGGCGACAGCTGGGGTGTTCTGTTTTCTCACCCGGCCGACTTCACGCCTGTTTGCACAACAGAGCTGGGTTATACGGCAAAGTTGGCCGATGAGTTTGCAAAGCGTAATGTAAAAGTACTGGCGGTATCTGTTGACGACGCCGATTCACACAACAAATGGATCGATGACATCAACGATACGCAGAATACAACGGTGAATTTTCCGATTCTGGCCGATGATGACCGTAAAGTGTCCACGCTTTACGACATGATTCACCCCAATGCCAGTGCAACTGTTACTGTACGCTCTGTATTCATTATCGATCCGGCCAAAAAAATTCGCCTGACCATTACCTACCCGGCAAGTACCGGCCGCAATTTCAACGAAATCCTGCGCGTCATCGATTCATTGCAACTGACCGATTCCCATAGCGTGGCCACACCGGTCAATTGGGAAGACGGTGATGACGTAATCATTGTTCCGTCGTTGAAAGACCCTGAGGTGCTGAAACAGAAGTTCCCCAAAGGCTTTACTGAAGTACGCCCCTATTTGCGTACGACGCCACAGCCAAATAAATAATCAGCCCTGTGGGCATGTTCTGATTGTGCTCTGACACAGCCAGAACGCGCCAACTGCCTTTGGGCGGTGATTCGACAAAAAAGCCATGACGGTGTTCAAGTCATGGCTTTTTTGCGTGTGGCCACGGCATTTATGTGGCCTCATCCAGAGGGTCGGCAATGTTCGGGCACTGACCTGAAAATCGTCGCTCGTAAGCGGTGTTCGTCTTAGATGCTCGTCTTAAGAAGGCGTGTCTGCGTGAGAGCCGTGGATGCAGGCAAGTCAGATGGATCAGGTCGCTGGCAGCGACAGGGCAGTTGTAAGGGATGAGAAGGGACGAGTTTTAATCTTTTGATTTAAAAGAAGAAAATGTTTTTTGATTGAAAGCGAAGATGGAATACAACACAGAAGCTGCAATGAGTTGAAATTGCGCTTGCAAAAAATACTGTATGGATATACAGTATTACTTATCGCAATGCATAGTCGCGATATAACTAGAATAGGGTCCTAGTTATCGCCTGCCCGCCGTTGAATGTGGTTCCAGTTTGGTGTTTTCCAGCATTCAGATTGTCATTCGGCCCGGGCGGGCACCTCTTAACTCTTGGAGAATTCATCATGACAACCCAAATTCGCAAGCCTGGTGCCCCTTCTGCTTCAACTATATCAGCCTGCCGTCAGTTCGACCAGTCTTTTGCTACGCTTTATCGTAAAAAAAGCAGCAAAATACAGCGTAGCAGTCATCTGCTGGCCGATATTTGCATGGTGGCTGCGTGGTTTGCTTTAATTCCGGTCATGAATCTTTTAGGTATGGCGGCCGGTCTGGCTTGATGGCTATATCGTCACGGCGTCAATGCCGGGCGCTGCTTATCGCCAATCAGCTATATTGCTGATCGGGTGCCGCCGTTTCTCAAATATACCATTGCTCCCTATATACCGCCGTTTCACATATAGCCGTTTCCTATATAGCCGTTTCCTATATATCGATGTGTCCATAGGCCGTAGTTCCCAGGCTGCTACTCCCATAGATCGCCGTGTCGATCACACCGTTCCGGGCCAGCCGTCGTCTGCCCTGAGTTGTCCCCCGGCAGTGTTGCACGCGGGGTGTCCGGCGCATGACGTGCGAGGGCGCTCGATTGCCTGCGGCGATGGAACCGGTTTTGTTGGGGTTTTGTTGCTTTTTTATTGAATTCAATCACTTAAGTCGCAATTGTTTACGCAAAAATGACCAGATTGCTGGTCAGCTTATCTCTAATAAGTTATACTTGCGAGTTCTATTTATCCTCTGTCGGCAAACGCACCTGAATGGGTCGGTGCAATCACAAATAATGTGACGTTATTCTAAACAGCCGTTCATGATGAACCGGAGTCTATTATGAATCTTATCGAAAAACTCGAGCAGGAAGAAATCCAGCGTCTGACTGGTGGCACTCCTGTGACTGAATTTGCACCAGGCGACACCGTTGTGGTTAGCGTGAACGTAGTTGAAGGCACCCGCAAACGTGCCCAGGCATACGAAGGCGTGGTTATTGCCAAACGCAATCGCGGTCTGAACTCGTCTTTCATTGTCCGTAAAATTTCTTCAGGCGAAGCCGTTGAACGGACATTCCAGCTGTATTCTCCACAAATTGCGTCTATCGTTGTCAAACGTCGCGGTGATGTACGTCGTGCGAAACTGTATTACCTGCGTAACCGTTCTGGTAAAGCTGCGCGCATCAAAGAAAAATTGGTACGCAAGGCCGACAAAAAGGCAACTGCATAAGCGGTTTTCAGTTACTGCTTTATCCAGTATTACCCCCTTTGTTGCCACCAGGTGTCTTATGGTGGCGTAAATGGGTTGAAAAGCCGGCATTGCCGGCTTTTTCAATGGGCGCTTATCACGCCTTCCCGTTTCATTTTATTCCGGATGGATAGCAGCGATGCTTAGGTGTCGTAAAATGGACGCGTTGATAAATATAATCGATTCCACAGGACACTGTTTTGACTGAACCACTAAGAAAGCCTATTACGCCCGGTTTTGACGTGCAGGCACAAAAATGGACGGTGGCCAACGAAAACCTGCACGCTATTTCTCCTTCTGTGCTCACGGCTTCGCTCATCGAGCGCGCCTTTGACCATGGGCTGGTCTGGTCTGCCGATGCGCTGGTTCACCAATGGAACGAAGCAAAAATCATTCAATACCAGTCAGAATCCTATATTGACTCTGCTGTTCTTATGCCTCTGGTAAAGCGTGATGCTGAAATTTTCGTGCTATTGACCAAGCGCTCCGAAAAACTGTATCACCATCCGGGGCAGGTCAGTTTCCCCGGCGGACGGGTAGAAGACGGCGATATCAATCCACAGCACACGGCATTGCGGGAAACCTTTGAAGAAATTGGCGTGCCTACGCAGGCGGTTACGGTTCTTGGTCAATTGCCGGAATTTTATACTGGCACGGGCTTTCTGCTGCGCCCCTACGTTGGCTGGCTTGCTAATACGGTTGAAATAAAAACAGACCAGGTGGAGGTGGCAGAGGTCTTTCATGTGCCACTGGCATTTCTGATGGATCCGGCCAATCATCGTCTGCATCATGCCATCGCCCCGGATGGCAATGAAAGATATTATTACTCCATGCCCTGGAATGGTTATTTCATATGGGGTGCAACCGCAAACGTGATCAGGAATTTTTACCATCGCGTGGTGGCCGTGGTTCAGGACTGATCTGTCGAGTGTCTCCTTAAATGTAAATATTCCATAATGAGTGACAATGGAATTTCATAGTTGGAGTCAAGGTGTCACAAACGAAACGTATCGGTTTGCATGGCGCTAATTACCATCTTAAGCGTTTGCTGTCGGGTTTGGCCATCAGCAGACAAAACATGGTGTTCCAATTTACCGAGCGACGAAAACTGGTGATGGAGCGCTGCGATAGGCTCTGGATCTGTCAACGTGTCGTTACCGCGGTGCTGACAGCGAGCGATTGCCAGCGCTAATGGAGGGCGCAGGACTATGTAATGCACTGGCGTGGTAATTGTCTGGAAAGACGGTAAAAAACATGGGCCGATTATGCCATCGACAACTACAAAATAGCCACCAATCGCATAGCTTTGAGCCACGCCAGAGAGTGCACCCATGACCACATTATTTTGTCTATGCGCACTGTGCAGATAGGGCGCAATGGCGCCATTTTTGATGAAGCGCCAAAAGTCGTTGGTATGCAGATGGACCTTTGCAGACCCATGTTGTTCGGCCAGGGCCAGTGCGGTGGTTGTTTTTCCTGAGCCCGGTGGCCCTGTGAGAATAAGGATTTCGCCAGCGTGTTCCATAACAATTCCGTGTGGATGCAACCGCTCCTGATTTTCGATGACGGCTGACGGTTGTTTTGTTGCTTTGAAAATAGTCCGGCCAATTGTGGAACAGAATTAAGATATTTGCATTCATTGTGTAATTTCGACAGGATGCACATTCCCAATTGATGAAAAAATATCAGATCAAGACAGCCATTTTTACTGAATTTGAAACTGGACACGACTCTGATTCGGGGGTAAAGCCGTTCGGGGCCAGCACCCCGTTGTCTCAAGACCTGCAGATGCCGCTCTCCATGCCCAAACCAAGAGGTGGCGAGACATTCTCAATATTTCTGCGGTGCGGTCGACTCGGCTAAGATACGCAGGTAGAGTTCGTGCCGTTTGACGCTGATTAAACCCTGCTCTTTGGCAGCCAGCACACCGCAGCCGGGTTCGTGCCGATGCGTGCAATTGTAGAAACGGCAATTTTGACTGTACGGGGCAAACTCGGGAAAGCCTTGCTCAACTTCTGTCTGGCCCAGGTGTTTGAGGCCAAATGCCTGGAAACCGGGTGAATCGATCAGGTCTCCCCCGGCGCCAGGCAGGTGGTACAGGCGCGACGAGGTGGTCGTGTGTTTACCTGTACCCAGCGCAATGGAATGCGCTTGCGTGTCGGCGCGGGCTTCAGGAACCAGGATATTCAGAATGCTGGATTTTCCCATACCGCTCTGACCAAGCAGAAGGTTGGTTTTGTCTGCCAATAGCGGCAAAAGGCTGTCACGCAACGTCTGTGGCTCCAGGGTGCTGGTTTCAATAATACGCACGCCCAATGCGTTCATATCCGAGAGCAGGGCGCGTGCTCGCGGCAGGCTCCCGGTCAGATCGCATTTGTTCAGAATGATGACGGGCGTGATGTCGGCGCTGAACGCACCAGCCAGTGCACGCCCGGTCAAGTCCTCGGAAAACAAAGGCTCGACTGCGACCACAATCAGCAACTGATCGACATTGGCGGCAAATTGCTTGGCTCGCATCTCATCTGAGCGGTACAGTAGATTGCGCCGGTCGTGCACCCGTTCAATCCGCCCCTCGTCCTGTCCCTGGGGTTCGATGTCTACATAGTCGCCGACACAAATGCCGGTTTTCTTGCCGCGCGTATAGCATTGACGCAGCTGCCCGTCGTCCAGCTCCACCTGATAGTGACGGCCGTGAGCGGCTATAACGCGCCCGACCATCATCCGTTTGTCGCCTGCAACTCTTGAAGCCGGCGAATGCGCAACGAGGCCGGAGGGTGGCTGTCGTAAAACGCCGAGTGCACAGGGTCTGGCGTCAGGGTCGAAGCATTGTCATTGTAGAGCTTGACCAGCGCAGAAATCAGCGCCTCGGAGCTGGCCTGAGTGTGTGCGTAATGGTCGGCTTCGAACTCGTCCTTGCGGGAAAAGAAGCTGAATATCGGGGCAAAGAAGAATGTAAAGACAGGCATCGCCATAAAGAACAGAAGCAGCGCCATGGCGTCATTGGAGCCATTGATGACAGGGGAAACGCCCAGCCCCTGATAGAACCAGATCTGGTTTTTCAGAAAGCCCAGCACGGCAAAAAACACCAGCGCCAGCAAAAAGCTGAAAATCATGCGTTTTTGCACATGCTTATGGCTGAAATGGCCCAGCTCATGGGCCAGCACGGCTTCGATTTCGTCAGGGTTCAGTTTGCCCAGCAGGGTATCGAAAAAAACAATCCGGCGTGATTTGCCAAACCCGGTGAAATAGGCATTGCCATGGGCCGAGCGCTTGGAGCCGTCCATGACGAACAGTCCCTTGAGGGCAAAGTGGCAGCGCTGTGCCAGATTGTTGATGCGATCAGCCAGTTCGGGGTTGTCCAGCGGCGTAAATTTATTGAAAAGCGGAGCAATCAAGGTCGGAAATACAAACAGAATGAATGCGTTGAACGCCACCCAGACCATCCATGCCCATAGCCACCACAGGGGACCGGAGGCCGCCATCAGCCAAAGCGTGACCGCAGCCAGCGGCAAGCCCAGCACCACGCTGACCATCATGCCCTTGATCGTGTCGCTCACAAACAGGCCCAGTGTCATTCGGTTGAAGCCGAATTTCTGTTCCAGTTTGAATTGCTTCCACAAGCTAAAGGGCAGCTGCAGCGCGCCGGAAATCAACAGAACCGAACCCAGCAGCAGAATCTGGCGCCAGAAATCATTGGGAATAATGTTGATCAGAAACGCATTGATCATCTGCAGGCCGCCAAGCAGGGTAAAGCCGATGAGCACCATTGCATCAAAGACTCGCCGGGTCACGGACAGCTTCATGCGCTCGACCGTGTAGTCGGCGGCGCGCTGGTGACTTTGCAGCCCGATTTTTTCGGCAAATTCGTCGGGCACCTTGGCGCGATGGCGCGTAACATGGCGTGCCTGACGACTTGCCAGCCACAAATGGGTGATCGTCTCTAAAAGAAGGAAAAGGACAAATAAAAGCGTAAACGGGGTTGGGGACATTTCTGTTGTGTGCTCTGTGCGAAAATAATGTTTCTGAACAATAAGGATCGAAAATGGCGGTAAATGATCTGCGACTGGTATGGCTGGACATGGAAATGAGCGGCCTGGATCCCGAAAAAGAACGTATTCTGGAAGTGGCTGTTGTCGTCACCGAACCTGATCTCACGCTGGTAGCGGAGGGTCCGGTTCTGGTTATCCACCAATCCGATGAGATTCTGGCGGGAATGGATAAATGGAATACATCCACCCATGGCCGCAGCGGCCTGACCGAAAAAGTACGCACCTCCATACTCACTGAAGAACAGGCCGAAGACATCCTGCTCGAATTTCTTGCGCCGCTGGTGCCCAAAGGCGCGTCACCGCTTTGCGGCAATACGATCAGCCAGGACCGGCGTTTCATGTACAAGTACATGCCGCGCTTCGAAAGCTACTTTCATTACCGCAATCTGGATGTAAGTACGCTCAAGGAACTGTCCCGTCGTTGGAAACCAGAGGTCTACAAAGGATTCGACAAGAAGAGCCGGCACGAGGCACTGGCCGATATTTACGAATCCATTGATGAACTCAAGCACTACCGAGAACATTTTATCAAGCTTTAGCACTTCACGGTGAAATGCCCATGACTAACGAAGTCACACTGCCTGCAGCGATTGCCGGTATTGGTACGGACCTGATCCATATCCATCGGATCCGCCAGGCATACGAGCGTTTTGGCGATCGTTTTGTCTTGCGGATTCTGGGCCCGCAGGAGCGGGAGAAGTTTCTGCGCAGACAGGCGCGTGACCCCGAGCGCGGGATGCGTTTTCTGGCTACCCGCTTTGCGGCCAAAGAGGCTTTTTCCAAGGCGATCGGGCTGGGCATGCGAACGCCCATGACGTGGTCGCGCATGCAAACGCTCAATGCGCCCAGCGGACAGCCGCTGGTGGTGCTGGCTTCGCCCTTGAAAGAGTGGTACGAATCCCGCTTCGGGCTGGCCCATATTTCCCTGACCGATGAATCCGATCTGGCCATGGCTTTTGCCATGGTGGAGCGTAAACCGATTTAATCATCCTGTTGCCCAACACCCAAAAGGAGTCCAGGTGTCTGCTTCCCAATCCCGTCCTGCTCGCCGATCTGTCCAGTCGGGCGTCGCCGCAACCGCCGGCCGGCAAATGCCCGGCCCGGTGATGCTTGATGTTGCCGGCCACCACCTGACCAGTCAGGAGCGGGATCGCCTGGCGCACCCGCTGACCGGTGCAGTTATCCTGTTTGCCCGCAATTACGATAATCCCCGGCAACTGGCCGAGCTGACCGCGCAAATTCACGAAGCCCGAGATGAACCGCTGCTGATTTCCGTCGATCATGAAGGCGGACGGGTACAGCGGTTTCGCGACAAAGGTTTTACGCATCTGCCGTCCATGCAGGACCTGGGCCGTTATTGGGAGCGCAACGCGCTGCAGGCCATGCGTGCCGCGACTGAGATCGGTTATGTCCTGGCCGCAGAATTGCGCGCCTGCGGCGTGGATTTTAGCTTTACACCGGTTCTGGATCTGGACTATGGCGTCAGCAAGGTTGTTGGCAGCCGGGCCTTTCATCGTGATCCGCGGGTCGTTGCGATGCTGGCGCGTGCCCTGATTCAGGGCTTGAGTTTGGCCGGCATGCGTTCCTGCGGCAAGCATTTTCCCGGCCATGGTTTTGTCGATGCCGATTCTCATGTGGCCATCCCGGTAGATGAACGGGGTCTGGAGCAGATCATGGCAGACGATGCCATGCCCTATGATTGGCTGGGCGCACCGGTGCTGTCGGCCGTGATGCCGGCACATGTCATCTATCCCAAGGTGGATGCCTCGCCCGCCGGTTTTTCCAAAGTATGGGTGCAGCAGATCCTGCGGCAGCGCTTGAAGTACGATGGCGTGGTTTTTTCGGACGATCTGACCATGGAAGGGGCATCGGTTGCCGGCGATATCACGGCCCGCGCCGAGGCGGCACTGTCTGCCGGATGTGATATGGTATTGGTCTGCAACCGTCCCGATCTGGCCGATACCTTGCTGGCTTGCCTGAAAGCAGCGCCATCGGCCTCATCGGTTTCCCGAATCCGTGCCCTGAAGCCGGCTGTGCCGTTCATGGACTGGAATACCTTGCAATCAGACTCACGATATCAGTATGCCCGAGACTTTCGATCTCAAATCCTTTCTGAGTGACCTGCCGCATCTGCCTGGCGTCTACCGCCATCTGGATGCGGAAGGCACGGTATTGTATGTCGGCAAGGCCAGGGATCTGAAAAAACGCGTTTCTTCCTACTTTCAGAAAACCCCGGACAGTCCGCGCATTGCACTGATGGTTGCACGGGTCTGGCGCGTGGAAGTCACGGTGACGCGTTCGGAGGCCGAGGCGCTGATCCTTGAAAATAACCTGATCAAAAGCCTGAGGCCGCGTTACAACATCCTGTTTCGTGACGATAAGTCGTACCCGTACCTGATGATCAGCGCGCATGACTATCCGCGGATTGCGTACTATCGCGGCATTACCAGTCGCAAGGGGCGTTTTTTCGGACCTTATCCGAATTCCTGGGCCGTACGCGAAACCATACAGATTTTGCAGAAGGTGTTTCGCCTGCGCACCTGTGAGGACACCGTATTTGCCAATCGTTCCCGGCCCTGTCTGCAGTATCAGATCGGGCGGTGTACGGCGCCTTGCGTTAACTTTATTAACGAAGACGACTATCAGCGCGATGTGCAGCAGGCCGTGCGTTTTCTGGATGGCGAGGCCGACGACGTGGTTAATGATCTGCAGGCACGCATGCAGCAGGCTTCCGATCAATTGCGTTTTGAGCAGGCTGCGGCGCTGCGGGATCAGATGCATGCACTGGCAACTGTGCTGCATCAGCAATCGATGGAAGAGATGGACAAGACCGATGTCGATATCATTGCCGTGGCGCAGGCGGCCGACAAGGCATGTGTCAATCTGGCTATGGTGCGCGGTGGCCGGCATCTTGGCGATCGCTCGTTTTTTCCAACGCAGGCCGATGGTGAAAGTCGCTCCGATGTGATGACGGCCTTCATTGCGCAGCATTATCTGGAGAACCCATTGCCGCCGGTGTTGGTATGCTCCGAGGCACTGGCAGATGAAAATCTGCTGGCGCTGCTCAACGAACAGCAACCATCGCGAATCAAAACCCGTTTGCAGACGCGTCCTCAGGGAGTACGCCGGACCTGGCTGGATCAGGCCTTGCGCAATGCCGAGTTTTCCCTGGCGCGTACGCTGTCCGAATCTGCCTCGCGGGCTGCGCGCACACGTGCGCTGGCAGAGCTGCTGCAACTGGATACCGATGACGAATCGCTCGATGCGCTGCGCATCGAATGCTTCGACATCAGTCACACCGCTGGCGAGGCGACCCAGGCATCCTGTGTGGTGTACCACCATCATGATATGCAGCCTTCATTGTATCGCCGTTATAACATCGCCGGTATCACCGAGGGAGATGATTACGCGGCAATGCGCCAGGTGCTGATCCGCCGCTTTTCCAAGGTGGCAGACGGCGAGGCGCCGCTACCGGAAGTGGTGCTGATTGACGGTGGCAAGGGGCAAGTGGAAATCGCCCGTCAGGTGTTTGTGGAATTCGGTCTGGACACCCGTGTGATTGTCGGGGTGGCCAAGGGAGAAGGGCGCAAGGTCGGCCTGGAAACCCTGGTGTTTACGGACGAACGGGAATCGGTGGCGCTTGGGCTGGGATCGGCTGCGCTCATGCTGGTGGCCCAGGTGCGTGATGAAGCCCATCGGTTCGCCATCACCGGCATGCGGGCGCGCCGCGCCAAGGCCAGAAATGTGTCGCGATTGGAGGAGATCGAAGGCGTTGGCGCCAAACGCAGACAGAAACTGCTGGCGCGTTTCGGGGGATTTTCCGGCGTGGCAGCGGCAAGCATTGATGATTTGCGCTCGGTAGAAGGTATTTCCAGGGAACTTGCTGAACGCATCTATGAATCTTTGCGTTAGTGGTAGGATTACACATAATGCCTCCGCCGTATTTTGTGTTATTAAAGCCCTATGCCACTGAACATACCTATTATCCTGACCTGGATGCGGATCGCCATGATTCCGCTGGTCATTGCGCTTTACTATCTGCCGCTGCACTGGATTGACGTTCCTTTGCGTGACACCATCGGTGCGCTGGCCTTTATTTTTGCGGCGCTGACAGACTGGTTCGATGGCTGGCTAGCAAGGCGCTGGAATCAGACTTCATCGTTTGGCGCCTTTCTGGATCCGGTCGCAGACAAGCTTATGGTGTGCGCGGCCCTGTTGATCCTGCTGGACCTGAGCCGGCTTGATTCCTTTATTGCACTTATCATTATCGGACGTGAAATAACCATTTCGGCGCTGCGCGAATGGATGGCAACCATCGGTGCGCGCAATAGCGTGGCGGTGCATTGGCTGGGTAAATTCAAGACCGCTGCGCAAATGACCGCCATTCCCTGCCTGTTGTTTTATCAGGATTGGCATTCTATTCCGTTTGCGCCCATCGGAACGGTCCTGGTCTACATTGCTGCCGTTCTGACGATCTGGTCCATGTTCTACTACATGAAAAAAGCCTGGCCCATCATCAAGCAGCAGCAAAACTAACGCGTTTTTTCTGCCATATTAATCCGGCTATCACAGGTATCGTATGACTTCGCAAGTTCTGACCTCTTCGATCAGGGCTCCCAATGCAGATGGGGATCCACGAGACTGGAAGGTGATTGCGCTGATCGGGCTGCTGCATGGCGGCTCGCATTTTTATCAACTGGTGTTGCCGTCACTTTACCTGTCGCTCAATCGCGATTTTGGCTACAGTTTTGCTGAGCTGGGATTTCTGGCCACGGTATTCTTTGTGGTCTCGGGTGTCGGACAAGCGTCATCGGGCTTTGTCGTGGATCATCTGGGCGCGCGTCCCGTATTGCGTTTCGGCTTGGCCTGTATGGTCGTCTCAGCGTTGCTGATTGCGGTCGCTGACGCCTATTGGGTTTTTATCATTGCTGCCTTTATCGGCGGCGCCGGTAACTCGGTCTTTCACCCGGTCGATTTTTCCATTATCAACCAGAATGTGAGCCAGCGGCGTCTGGGCCATGCTTTCAGTATTCATGGCGTATCGGGCAACCTGGGCTGGGCACTGGCGCCGATCTTCATTACCTTTTTTATTGTCCAGACCGGTTCGTGGCGCTTTGCTGCTGCGGCCGCCGCCGTCGTGCTTTTAACCCTGTTTCTGACAACCTTTCTCGGAGCGTCGCTGCTGGCCACGCCGGCGGCGCAGACCGATACAAAGGGCGATGCAAAGAGCGACAAGCAGGACGATAAGCCGGTCCAGGAACGCCCCCGGGCGGCTGAGCCCGGCTTTGCGGCCAAGTTACGCCTGCTGTTGAAGAATCCGGCGCTGTGGGGTGCATTTCTGTTCTTTGCATTTACCTCGGGTTCGATGTCATCGGTACAGAACTTTACGATTCCCATTCTTGGATCGCTGTATGGCATTGGCAAGGAATGGGCCAGTTCCGCACTTTCCATGTACATGGTTTCAGCGGGCGTGGGTCTGCTTATTGGCGGCTTTCTGGCAGGCAGCACAGACAGGACCGAACGTATTGTGGCCGGCTCGCTGGCGACCTCGGGGCTTGTTTTTATTCTGCTGGCCATGGGGATGCTCCCTTCGGGGCTGGCGGTGGCCGGGCTGTGCATGGCCGGTTTCCTGAGCGGCATGGCCGGACCGTCCCGCGATATGCTGGTGCGACGCGTTACGCCCAAGGGTGCCCTTGGCTCAGTTTACGGTCTGGTCTATTCCGGCATGGATGTGGGGTCTGCGTTGGGACCCGTCGTATATGGTTTTATGCTGGATCACCAAACGTATCATGGTCCCTGGCTGGTGTCTGGCCTGGCGCTATTTGGCGCCGTGCTGGCGGCGTTCTGGGTTGCCTATTGCGCTCGCAGGCAGCAGGAAGTCCGCTCTGTTGCTCAGGGCAGTGCCGCCTGATCGGCTGAATCGCCTGGCGCCCAGATGCGCCTTTGCGGCAATGATGCGGGCTTCAAACCGGCTTTTGCGCCGGCTCCATGGGCAAAGATGCAATTGACCTGCGGCATTCTGGCGTATACTGGTCTGATCACCCTTGGACATATCGTCAAGGCGACGATATATTTATACCGGTAATCACGTGTTTCGTGCGAAGCGCCAAAATGCGCATCGTCAAATTTTCAGGGAGGCTCCCATGATGACAAACGTCAAACCAAGCGTTAAACGACTCGCTGGATACGGCCTGGCCCTGGCGGTGCTCCTGTTTGTGTTTTCCCTGTACATCAATCCGGACCTGTACGTGTCAGTCTCCACTCTTTTCTGGTCCTGCTTCGGGGCGCTTTAATAAACATCTGCTCGCCATGGGTCGTACGCGGCCGAATGTGAACGCAATACCGTGTTCCCGGTGCGCTGTTCCTTTCTGGCGCTTGCCTGAGGCGCAATTGCCAATAAACCGTAGACACCGTCGCATGCATATACTCGCGTACTTATGCCTGCGTACTTATTCACTCGTATCTCGCTTATGTTGGCTACTAATAGCCATGAGATCATCATGGTTTTGGGCTCAGCGCCGCTGCGCAGGTAGATGCGCCGGTCTGGATTGAGCCGACAGATTTTTGCAGAGAATGACCACCAAGGCGCTGCGGGGTAGTGCATGATGACGAACGAAATAGCAGTAAATTTCACATTATGATATTGCTATTTCATAACATGAATTTTGCATGCTGCAGTCGCAAATTTAATATTTCATTATCGCAAATTTGATTTCACAATATAAAATCAAAATACTAACCAACTGATTTATATAAATATAATAATTAGTCTTATATAAGATATAAGTGTATATTGCACTGCGGTCTTCAGATAGAATTTTCTCCATGGAATCTTTTTTTATATACAGGAGTTAATCATGTCAAAACGCGAAACCGCCATCCGTAATCTGCAAAAAGAATGGGCAGAAAATCCACGCTGGCAGGGCATCAAACGGGGCTATGGCGCCGAGGAAGTCATCAAGCTGCGTGGATCCCGGCAGAATGAGTACACGTTGGCCCGTACTGGTTCGGAAAAACTGTGGAACCTGCTCAACAATGAGCCTTTCATCAATACACTGGGCGCGCTTACCGGCAACCAGGCAATGCAACAGATCAAGGCCGGCCTCAAAGCGATCTATCTGTCAGGATGGCAGGTCGCCGGCGATGCCAATATTGCAGGTGAAATGTATCCGGACCAGTCGCTCTATCCTGCAAACTCGGTTCCTTCGGTCGTGCGCCGTATCAACAATTCGCTGACACGTTGTGACCAGATTCAGTGGATGGAAGGCAAGGAAGAGGGCGATGCTGGCTATGTCGACTACTTTGCGCCGATCATTGCCGATGCAGAAGCCGGATTCGGCGGCGTACTGAATGCTTTCGAGCTGATGAAGTCCATGATCGATGCGGGTGCTTCAGGCGTTCACTTCGAGGACCAGCTGGCTTCGGTAAAAAAATGCGGCCACATGGGCGGCAAGGTGTTGGTGCCAACGCGTGAGGCTGTCGCCAAGCTGGTATCTGCCCGCCTGGCAGCCGACGTCATGGGCGTACCCACCGTGCTGCTGGCGCGTACCGATGCGGATGCCGCTGACCTGATTACCAGCGACGTCGATGAGAACGATCAGCCGTTCCTGACCGGCGAGCGCACACCCGAAGGCTTTTTCCGCACCAATCCCGGTATGGATCAGGCTATTTCGCGCGGGCTGGCATATGCACCGTATGCCGATCTGCTGTGGTGCGAGACGTCGACGCCGAATCTGGATGATGCGAAAAAATTTGCTGAAGCGATTCACAAACAATTCCCGGGAAAACTGCTGGCCTATAACTGCTCGCCATCATTTAACTGGAAAAAGAACCTGGACGACGTCACCATTGCCAAATTCCAGCGCGAACTGGGTGCCATGGGTTACAAATTCCAGTTCATTACCCTGGCGGGCTTTCATGCGCTGAACTATGGCATGTTTGAACTGGCTCATGGATATGCACGCAATCAGATGAGTGCATTTGTCGAGTTGCAGCAGAAAGAGTTTGCTGCGGCCGAGCTGGGCTTTACTGCTGTCAAACATCAGCGCGAGGTGGGTACAGGCTATTTCGACGCCGTCACCCAGACAATCGAAGGGGGACGCTCTTCGACAACAGCGCTGACCGGTTCTACTGAAGAGGCTCAGTTCTCTCACGGTTGATAGTGCCGCTGGCCCGGTGCGGTGTCTGGATTGACCGGATCGGGCGAAAAGCTTTGACTATAGACTAATAAGACTAATAAAGAGGGTCACCGGATTGAGTATGCCGGTGGCCCTCTTTGTTGGGCGCATTCCATCATTGATCACAGGGTTAAATAACCAATCATTACGCTTGTGTTAACCGGCAAGCGCCTGAGCCAGGACCTGCGGCAACCGACAAATGGTCGCAAAGCGTACCGCCCTTGTCCGGGCAGATGCATCATCAATACGGCATGGTGACCTGATGACCGCTGCTGCGCTGCCGGCTGGCCAGGCCATAAGCCAGCTCTGCCACCGAGGCGGCATAAAAATAGCTGCGATTGTATTTGGTGATGGCGAAAAAGTTGCGTGTGGCCGTGCGATATTCATGGCGGCCGCGAACTTCGTCGCGCAGATCAATGACACCGATCTCCTTGCCGTTCTGCCAGTTGCCGCCTGTGCTGCCGGCGCGCAGTGTCGCGCCGCGATTTTGCAACTGGCTCCAGCTCATGGATGGCTCCAGCCCGCCGTCAACCAGCGATGCCGCCCCGGCTGGTAATGTGACCGGCGCGAAAACGGGCGTATCGGCACGCCAGCCATGTTTGGCAAGATAGTTGGCCACGGACAGAATGGCGTCCTGCGTACTGTAGCGCAGGTCAATGTGCCCGTCATTATCGCCGTCGACCGCATAGTGCTCGATACTGACCGGCATAAATTGCGGCAGGCCGATGGCGCCGGCAAATGATCCGGTCGCGCTGTTGGCGTCCACTTTGTCCCGATAGTCCAGATCCAGCAGGGCAGCCAACTGGTTGCGGAACATCTGGCCTTTTTCCGGACGGTTCGGTTCCGGATGGTTAAAGCCTAGCGTGTACAGGGTATCCAGAACGCGGAACGATCCGGTTTGTTCGCCATACACCGTTTCCACGCCGATGATGGAGGCAATGATTGCTGCGGGCACGCCGTACGTTCTCTCGGCCCGGTTCAGCGTCTGCCGGTTGGCGTTCCAGAACGCGGTCCCCTTGCGCAGACGAATCGGCTCGACGAAACGGCTGCGGTAGCTTTGCCAGGCGCGTGTGACGCGTCCGCCTGAACCCTTGGGCGTCATCAGGCGAATGACCCGATCATCCACGGTCGCCGTGGCAAGCAGCTGTTCGATATGCGAGCGTGGTATGCCATGCCGCTCTGATACCTGGGCCACAAAGGTGTTCCGGTCCGCGCTCAGTTTTCTGTTTTCTGCCGCCCAGCCGGCGGGTCCGCTGGTGCCCGCTGAGGATGCCGAGCCGTTACTACTGCCCGATTGGCTGGTGGAGGAGCAGGCTGCAAGGGACAGCAGCAATACAGGAACAAGCAGTGCAAATGATCGTTTCAAGAGGAACCCCGTGAAGTTGTATTGAGATATGGCAGTTAGCAGCATCATGCCACAAGTTGCCGCAAAAACAGAGAGATTGAGTATGGGCCGCAGGATTGCCGCGCGTCTCGTTGCGCCGCAAAATATGGTAGATTGTATGCAGATAAAATAAGATCAATCAATAGTAAATCAGTAATTTGAAAGCAGGACGAATATTGTGGAGACACTATTCATAACGCATTCTTCGTGCCACAGACACGAAATGCATCCCTGGCATCCCGAGTCGCCAGCGCGGCTCGACGCCATTAATGATCGGCTTGTCGCCAGCGGTCTGGCCGATTTTCTGAATCATGTGCCGGCGCGCGAAGCACAGGAAGCCGATCTGCTACGTGTTCATACCGAGGAACATGTGCGGTTTCTGCGCGAGCATGCACCGCAGCGAGGGTATTTCAACGTCGACACCGAAGAAACCTGCATGAACCCCCATACATGGCAGGCGGCATTACATGCGGCAGGCGCCGGGCTGCAGGCCATTGACCAGATCATGGCTGGTCACGCACGCAATGCTTTTTGCGCCGTCCGCCCGCCAGGGCATCATGCCGAGCCGGCGCGGGCCAGCGGGTTCTGCTTTCTGAATAATGTGGCGATCGGCGTGCGCTATGCGCAGCAACAATATGGTCTCAAGCGCATCGCCATTGTCGATTTCGACGTTCATCATGGCAATGGCACCGAATCGGCCTTTGCCAATGATGAGTCGGTCATGATGTGCAGTTTCTTTCAGTACCCCCTGTTTCCGAACAGCGGCGTGGATCATCCGGCTGCCAATATGCACAACAGTCCCGTGGCGGCCTATACCAAAGCCGAAAAGATCCGTGAGCTGGTTGCGAGTCTTTGGCTGCCGGCCCTGGAGGCATTCAGGCCCGAGCTGATTTTTATTTCGGCCGGCTTTGACGCCCATCGCGAAGACGATATGGGGCAGCTTGACCTGGTGGAAAAGGATTACGTCTGGCTCACTAGCCAGGTAAAGGCGATAGCCGATAAACACAGTAATGGACGCATCGTCAGCATGCTCGAGGGTGGTTACGCGCTATCGGCGCTGGGGCGAAGTGTAGAGGCCCATATCCGGACGCTGGCCGGTCTGTGAGCTGCCGGTTGATGCTTTTTTTGCGATAAAAACCGGTTATTGATCCGAAAACCCGCTCTGTATTGCCAATATGGGGTGGTTTGTTGCGCTGTGCAAAACAGGAAACGCAAAATTCACGCGATTGAATGAATTAGTCAAATTGCTCGTAGCAAGCATGTAAAATAATCGGGTTCAGTAATAAGTCCGGGGCGAGTGCCCCGTAAATCAAGGAGATTGTTGGATGAAGGTATTGGTGCCTGTTAAGCGTGTTGTTGACTACAACGTCAAAGTGCGCGTGAAGTCAGATCAGTCTGGCGTTGATATTGCAAACGTGAAAATGTCAATGAATCCGTTTGATGAAATCGCTGTTGAAGAAGCAACACGGCTCAAGGAAGCAGGTACGGCCACAGAAGTCATTGCGGTCTCTTGCGGTGTGGCGCAGTGCCAGGAAACCCTGCGCACAGCCATGGCCATTGGTGCTGATCGCGCTGCGCTGGTTCAGACCGATGTCGAATTGCAGCCTCTGGCCGTGGCCAAGCTGCTCAAGGCAGTTGCCGAGAAAGAGCAGGTTAATCTGGTCATTCTGGGCAAGCAGGCCATTGACGACGACGCCAACCAGACCGGGCAGATGCTGGCTGCGCTGCTGGGTTGGCCGCAAGCCACGTTCGCCAGTAAGGTCGTAATCGAAGGCGAGAACGCCAAAGTGACGCGTGAAGTAGATGGCGGTCTTGAAACCATTTCGGTGAAACTGCCCGCTATCATCACAACCGATCTTCGTCTGAACGAACCGCGCTACGTTACGCTGCCAAACATCATGAAAGCGAAGAAAAAGCAGCTGGATACGCTGACACCGGAAGAGCTGGGTGTCGATGTGACGCCACGGATCAAAACACTGAAAGTGAGCGAGCCACCTTCACGCAAGGCGGGTATCAAAGTGGATGATGTGGCAGCGCTGGTAGACAAACTCAAGAATGAAGCGAAGGTGATTTAATATGACAACTCTAGTTATTGCAGAACATGATAACAAGCAGTTAAAACCGGCAACATTGAATGCGGTAGCAGCTGCGCAGAAAATCGGTGGCGATATTCATATTCTGGTTGCCGGCAGCGGCGCACAGGATGTCGCGGCCCAGGCGGCCAAGGTTGCCGGTGTTGCCAGCGTGCTGCTGGCCGATGCCGACCATCTGAAGGATTCCCTGGCTGAAAACATGGCCGAGCAGGTCTTGGCGGTTGCCGGCGATTACAGCCATATTGTTTTTCCTGCGACGGCAT
This sequence comes from Advenella sp. FME57, assembly GCF_014897675.1. Classification (GTDB taxonomy): domain Bacteria; phylum Pseudomonadota; class Gammaproteobacteria; order Burkholderiales; family Burkholderiaceae_B; genus Advenella. The sequence continues at coordinate 126,168 of NZ_JABUXU010000009.1, forward strand.
CCGGTAAAAATGTGGCGCCGCGCGTTGCCGCGAAACTGGATGTAGCACAGATCTCTGATATTACTGCGGTCGATTCGCCAGACACATTCGAGCGACCCATTTATGCGGGGAATGCTGTTGCCATCGTCCAGTCTTCCGACGAGAAAAAAGTCATCACCGTGCGTGTCACCTCTTTTGATGGTGTTGCAGCCGAAGGCGGCAGTGCCGAAGTCAAAACCCTGCAGGCAGTTGCCGATTCTGGTCTGTCTTCATTCGTGGGCCGTGAAGTGGCCAAGAATGATCGTCCTGAACTGACGGCTGCAACGGTTGTTGTGTCTGGCGGTCGCGGTATGGGCAGTGCAGAAAACTTCAAGCTGCTCGAACCGCTGGCCGATAAGCTTGGCGCCGCATTGGGTGCTTCGCGAGCTGCGGTTGACGCCGGCTTCGCGCCGAACGATTGGCAAGTCGGTCAAACCGGTAAAATCGTTGCGCCGCAGTTGTACGTGGCCATCGGTATTTCAGGTGCCATCCAGCATCTGGCCGGCATGAAAGATTCCAAAGTCATTGTGGCTGTTAATAAAGATCCGGAAGCGCCGATTTTTGGCGTTGCCGACTACGGCCTGGTTGCTGACCTGTTCACTGCCGTACCAGAGCTGGAAAAAGCAATCTGATCCAGTCCTGTTGCGATACGTGCGGGCAGATGCAATTTATTGATCTGCCTGCAGGGTGCAGCAGGAAACACGTTTGGCATAAATTTCACCCGTGATGCCGGCCTCTATCAGGTCGATACCACGGGTGAAATGCATTTCGCTGTAGTAATCTGAAGCGCCGCAATTTGACGACCAGCAGTCTGAAAAGTCGCAGTCCGAAGTGGTGTGGTCCGAATTGTTGACAGTCATGTCGCTGATGCTCGCATCAAGCCGCTACCCACATCTAACCGATATTCACCCCAAACTGACACCCACATCAATACGGCGCCAACGTGCATGGCACAACGCACCAGTTGTCCGGGCAGGACACCCCTGCGGCTTATTCGACCTTGATATTGGCTTTCCTGATGGTATCGTGGATGCGGCTGCCGTATTTCGCCATCCATTGCTCCGCTTCTTGCATTGAGCCGTTTACCCTGTGAACATTCAAGTTGTCAAATTGGGTTTTGATCTGCGCCGATTGCATCGCTTGTGCGACTGCGGCGTTCCACTTTTCGGTAATCGTTTTGTCCAATCCTTTTGGCGCCATCAGCAAGAAGGAAAACTGCATGTCAAAATCTTTCAGGGCTTCAATACCGCTTTCCGATAGGGTGGGTGTGTCCGGTAGCGCAGGTTCCCTTGATTGTCCCGCAACGGCCAGTGGGATCAGTTTTCCCGCCTTGATATGCTGCAAGGTGGAGCCACCCAGGGCCAGAAAACCTGTATCCACCTGTTTGCCAAGCAGGGCGTTCAATGCCGGCGCATTGCCTTTGAACGGAATGTTCGTCATGTTAATGCCCAGCGCCAGTCGCAGGCTTTCCATGGCCAGGTGCCCTGGTGTGCCGGCACCGGCCGATGAATAGTTCAGCGCTTTGGCTTTGGATGCCGCAATCAAGGAGGATAGATCCTTGATTTCCGATGTTTTTGGAACCAGCAGGACCTGCTCGAATGTGCCCAGCAGACTGATTACATCCAGCGTGGTCTCCGGATTGAAGCGTTTCTGGCCAAATATTAGCGGATTGACGGTGACCAGGGAATCGATGGTTGCAAGAAATGTATAACCATCCGGTTTCTGGCGGGCTGCATTTTCTGCACCGATCAGTCCGGAGGCACCGGGCTTGTTCTCAATCACTATCGGTTGGTCGAACTGGGTGGAAAGATTTGCGCTCACGGCGCGGGTAGCCAGATCAAGCGCACCGCCCGGAGGATAGTTCACAATGATGGTGATCGGCTTGTCTGGGTAGGCTGCCTGCGCCGTGCCGGCAAAGGCAATCGCCAGGCCGGCGGCCAGTGCGCGTTTAGCAATGGAAATTACAATTGACATGGTCGTCTCCTGTTCCAGGTAAGATGGTATCGCTCTTGGTTGCTATGCGCATCGTCCTGGAATCGATTTGGCCATACAGCCATAGGAGGGCCATACAGCGAGAGTTGGCCGACGCCACCGCGTCGGCATGGTTGGTCAGTGATCTGAATCAGGCCAATGCGCTTGGATAAGGGCTTGTCTCAACCAGTTCCAGATTGGTGTAAGCCAGTTTTTCCATCATCATGGCCCGAATGTTCGACGCAGCAGGCGTATCCCAAAGGTTAACCATCTCGTCGGGGTCGTTCTGCAGATCATAGAGTTCGCCCCAGGAGGCCGCGTCGTAAATGGTCATGCGATAGCGTTGCGTCAATAGTGTTCGGCAGCGCACGCGCGTGTCAATACTCAGAATGACACGCTGACCTTCCTCTTCGATCAGTAGCGAATCGCGCAGGTCTTTGCTGCTGCCGTCCATCAACTGTTGCATGTCCTGGCCCTGAATGCCATTGAACACAGGCGCACGGGCTCGCGTCAGGATGGTCGGTGCAATATCGATGGTGCTGGTAAGTGCGCTGGACGTTTTGTCGGCGGCGGCAGACATGTGGGGGTCGAACCAGATGAAGGGAACGCGGGTTAGGCCGCGGTAATGAATCGGGCCCTTCAGCATAAGCTGGTGATCACCCAGAAAGTCTCCGTGATCGCTGGTGAAAATGACAATTGTATTGTCCTGCAGTCCGAGGCGTTCCAGTTCGGCCATTACCCGACCGATTTGCGCATCGATATTGCTGATGGAACCATAGTTCAACGCCAACGCTTCCTTTGCTTCGCGCTCGTCGCAGGCAAATACGGCAGTGCCTTTTTTTGTCGCCGCACCGGAATCACGACGTTGATAAAGCCATTGGACATGTTGCGGCGGTTCATGATCGCTGTAGAACGAAGCGGGCAGGGTCATGTCCTCGGGTTTATACATATCCCAATATTTACCGGGCGGAGTAAAGGGATGATGCGGATCCGGAAATGACACTTGAAGAAAAAAAGGCTGTTCGCTGCCGGCGTAGTCGTTGAGCAGGTCAATGCTGCGGTCGGCGATATAGGCCGAAGGATACTGCTCTTCGGTCAGACGAGTACGCCATGCCTGACCGATTTGCGTTAATTTGTAGTCCGGGGCGGGTATGGCATTGTCGGGCCCGATCAGTGACTCTGCGCCGGGCACTTCACGACGCAGCCAGTAGCGGTAGTGTCCATGTACGATGTCGGCATGATCATCCACCAGATAGACTTGCTCGAACCCATAATACGGATAATCAAGATCGTAATGATCGCTGTCGAGCCACCTGCCGCGCTTTTCCTGCTCATAGTTGCCATCATCAGCTTCAAAGGCTTCGTCACACAGCCGGTCTGCCGGATCCTGTGGCCAGAGTGGTGCCAATGCAGTCATATTCTGCAAATGTATTTTTCCTACCTGTGCGGTGTGATAACCGGAAAGACGCAGCGCTTCCACGAAGGTGCGCGCTTTGAGCGATAGCGGTATGCCGTTGTGGCGTGCTCCATGCACCGACGGATAACGACCGGTCATCATGCTGGCGCGGTTCGGCATACAGATGGGGGTGGCCACATGCATATTGTCGAGCCGGAAACCTTTTTTTGAAATGGCATCGATGTTTGGCGTCTGCACCACGCGATTGCCATAGCAGCCCAGATGATCGGCCCGCAGCTGGTCTGTAATGAACATAAGAAAGTTGACTGGTCTGGTCATAGCTGGTCTTGCCTTATTGTTTGGCCGGTTTGTTTGATGAAGCAGCCTTTTGCCAATGCTGCACGTTGGCGCTGACTTTATCGGCAAACGCATGGCGGCTGGAGATATTGGGAACCATTCCCAGTGGCGTGAGTTCTTTGGCAAAGGCGCTGGATTTGATTGCTTTTTCGAATGCCGCATGTAGGCTGTCGGCCAGATCGGGGGCAAGACCGGCCGGTGCGAAAAGTCCAATCCATGACTGCACCGAGGTATCTTTCTGAATATCAGAAAAATATTGCATCTGGGCCACTTCAGCTACCCCACTGAACATATCGTCTCTGGGGTTGGCGATACCCAGGATTTTGATTCGTTTGTCAGAGAGAAACGGTTTGGCCGGCACCACGCCCGCCATCACAAGTGGAATATTTCCGGCGACGGTGTCTATCATGGCGGGGCCGGCGCCCTTATAGGCGATATGTGTGATATTGAGCCCCAATTTTTGCGCAAACTTTTCCATCGCCAGTGCGTGCACGCTGCCGACGCCGGGCGATCCAAAACTGTATTTACCAGGTGACCGACCGATAAGGTCGACGGCCTCGGTCAGCGTATTGGCTGGAAAGTCCTTATTGGCAGCCAGAATGACAATATTCTCGGCAACATCGGTGACCGCTGTAAAGTCCTTGATGGGATCATATTTCAAATCTGGTATGACAACGCTGTTGATACCATGAGTATTGGAGGTGCCCATTAGCAGCGTGCGTCCGTCCGGCTTGCTGCGCATCGCCTGCTGGGCTGCAATCGAGCCGCCGGCGCCAGGCTTGTTTTCGACGACAAGATTGATGCCTTCGTCGGCGGCCAGCTGCTTGGCCAGAATCCGGGTCAGCGCATCAACGGCGCCACCGGGCGCGTAGGGAACAATAACGGTAATCTGTTGTGGTAATGCAGTGGCTGCCATGGCTGCCGGGGCGATACAGCAAGCCAGCAGCGACGTCAGAACGCGCTTGAGGAAAGGACGCATGAAATTGTCTCCTGATATGATTATGCGCTCAAGTGTTCCACAGTTACCTTTACTCTGTAAAATTCATTTATCGACTCACCGTATAACCAATTTGGCATAACCCCATGTTTCACCTGAAAAAACGCCAGGCTGATCTGCTTGTTGCATTGGCCGAGACGCAGAATCTGCACAAGGCGTCGGTGCAGTTGCACATGACCCAGCCGGCAGCGTCCAAGGTTTTGTCCCAGCTCGAGCAGGAGGTGGGTTGTGCACTGTTTGAACGAAGTGCAATGGGAACAGTGCCAACCGCCTACGGTGGTCTGATGATCGAATATGCCCGTCAGGTCCTGCACGCGACGCGGCGTATACAGTCCGAACTCAGTCAGGTCCAGTATCAGGGGCAGCGCACGCTTGCCATTGGTGCACTACCGTCGGCCACATTGTCGGTCGTACCGGATTTGCTCAGCGCATTGCTTGCGCAGGTGCCGGATTTGCAGGTGAGCATTGAAGATGGCATTATTGAGCCCATGCTGGAAAAACTTAGTGTCGGCCGTCTTGATATAGTAATAGGACGCCGAACGGAACTGATCGATCTGAGTGGTTTTGATCGGATCATTCTGGATTACGAACCTATGGTTCTGGTTTGCGGATTGCAACATCCCCTGGCGCAGACGCTCAAACTGGACGCAGCACAGCTGCACGACTGTACCTGGATTTTTCCGCAAGCGGGCACCTATGCGAATGCAAAGCTGATCGAACTGTGCGACTCGTTCGGACTGGCGAGCCCGACCATTGCCATCCGCTCCAGCACGACAATGACAAACGTAATCATGCTGGGGCGCGAAAATCTGGTGGCAGCCATGCCGCAGGGGATTGCCCGATATTTTGAACGGCAGAGCATGTTACGCATTTTGCCACTGGAAAAAACAGTCAATTTTGGGGAAGTGCTGCTATTTACCAACAAGCGGTTGGTGTATTCACCCAACGCCGCGCTCATTGCTCAGGCATGCGCGCTGATGCAGCAAAAAACGGCATTCAAGCGCGTATCGTCAGCAGGGGATGCATCACAGAGACCGGACCCGGAGGGTTGAACCTGCAGGACTGAACGGGAAGGAACTGCTGAACCGGCCCCGCCCGCTGGCGCAGATTACATTGCTTCGATGCGATCGGCCCGGCTGCCCGAATCGGGGTGGCTGGAAAATACGCTGGCGCTGCCTTGGGACAGGGATTCGAGCTTGCGCAGGGCGGACACCGCAGCTGATTTGTCATGCCCCTGTTCCTTGAGCACTTTCAGGCCGAAAGCATCTGCGGCGTATTCATGCGATTGGGAATACTGGGCATTGACCAGACCGTTGGCAAGAGCGCCCAGCTGGCTACCCGAAAGCGTGGACAGAATGGGTACGCCGCTGGCCGCGCCCGCCTGCTGCGCAGCCAGGGTGAGCATGCTTGACCGTGCCTGGGCCTTGGAGTGCCCTTCGATGACGTGCCCGACCTCATGACCCAGAACAAACAGCAGTTCGTTGTCGGTCATCTTGTCCATCAGGCCGGCGTAGACGCGGATACTGCCATTGGGCAGCGCAAAGGCATTGACTTCGGGATTGAGATAGGCCTTGAACTGCAACGGCGTGCCCTGATAGCTGGTCAGATTACGCGTCACTCTGGCAAGCCGGGTGGCATATTTGCTGTTTGCAGAGGCAATCCTGTTCTGCGAATCGAGTTGTTGCTGGGAACTGACAGCCAGTTCCTGAATTTGTTCGTCGGAAACCGTGGCCGCTTGAAACAGGGAGGAAGCGGCGCCGACCATGCCAGCCACATCCATATTCTGGCAGGCAGTCAGGGAACTTACGGCAAGTGCGGCAAGAGCGATGGGTCTGAACATGTATTTTCCTTTAATAAAGCCTTGCCGACAGTGGCAGCCCGCAGCGCCCCGGGGGCGCAGGCAAGGCGGTCATGCGATACAGGACGGGTGTCTGAATGACAGCAAGCCCACTGAGAGCGACGTGAAATTCCTGCTGATTATATTTATTTTGTCGTCTTTTGACCATTGGGGACAGTAATAGGTGCAACAATCAGGTCCGTCAAGAGCATGCCTGCCGCATTGGCATGCCCGTCGGACCTGTTACATCACCGTGGGTCTTTCCGTGCCGAAAATGGCGGCGTAACTGGAATAGAACCCGCAGTAAATGGTCGCAACCATGATCATTAGCACCACTTGCATTACAAATGCAATCAGCAGGGCGGGCAGCCCCAGCAATACCAACAGGGGTATGACGATAAATTGCAGCAAGACAAATAACAGGAACCAGCTTAGAAAATACATCAGAAACGCCGATTTGTTGCGCCAGGACGCGACAAAAGAATAGAAAATGGCCTTGCCGATAGTGAGATCTTCCCAGCCGATCAGTTGAGGCACGTGCCAGAACATGAGGGTCACGACAAACAGCAAGATCGCCCAGCCCAACAGCAAGACGAGCGAACTGCCGTCTGGCAGGGTGTCGGCGGTAGCTTGGGCGCTGTCCTGGACGCCATAGACGATGCTGCTGATCTGGGCGATGGTCTGCTCATCCAGCAATGGGTATAGCAGCACGACGCTAAGCAGCAGCAAGAGGGCGGCGTAAATGAAACCGGAAAATGCCAGGCGGGAAATGACCTTGGTTTTTTGCAGGCTGGCTACCCAGCTTTTGGGATCAAGATGATTGAATCCTGTCGGCTTGCTCTGGATGTCTCGGCAGGCACTGACGACAATCAGGCTGGCGATGGGCATGGTAATAATGAACAGCCCAACACCGAGTACCGGGATTTGCATCAGGATCTGGCTGATCATATTGATGACAAACAGCAGCGCGAGCAATGCAAAAGGTTGCTTGCGAAAGATCTGGAAGGCATCTTTTAGCCATTGCCAGCCGGATGAGGCGGGAAGTTTTGCAGCAATCATGGTGGTCACGGTAGTGGCGGAGGCGGTTGTTGAACACGGAGCGTCAGGATACGCTCAAAATGCGTCGGATCGTGCGGCTTGAGTGTCTGGGCAGGGCGCGGACGGAAATAATCATTCAGGCGAGATGTCCAAAAACGCAGGGCAGCGGCGCGCAGGGCAACCGGCCACATTGCCTTTTCGGTTTCCGTGAACGGGCGTTCTTGCGAGTAGGCATCAAGCCAGGCCTGAACCAGCCAGGGGGTCAGTGCGCCGGTGCTGCGTTCAATGCACCAGTCGTTTACCGCGATCGCGACATCGAACAGCCAGGCATCGTGTCCGGCAAAATAAAAATCGATGATGCCGCCCATTCGCGGATCATCATATGTGCCATCGAACAGTACGTTATCGCGGAACAGATCACAATGGCAGGCACCGGCCGGCATACGCTTCCAATCGTTTCCCGACTGGACCTGGCGCTGCTCATCCAGGCACGAGACAAACAGCGCGTTTTGGGATTCAGTCAGAAACGGCCGGATGGCCGGATAGGTTTCTTCCCACCAGGGCAGGCCACGCAGATTGGGCTGGTACAGGGTGAAATCTTTGGCGGCCAGATGCGCCTGTGCCTGCGTACGGGCGGCGATAATACAGTGCTGTACGCCAGGGTCGGATTCGTACCCGCCGGGCAGGCGATCAACGATCGCTGCCGGTTTACCCTTCAGGGTGCCGATGCGCTTTCCATCGCGCTGGGTCTGGGGCATGGGCACCTTAACGTTTTTGCTGGCGAGCGTATGCATCAGTTCGATGTAGAAATTCAACTGCTCATGATTGAGCACCTCGAACACCGTCAGTACATATTCTCCCTGGGTCGTGTTCAGAAAGAAGTTGGTGTTTTCAATACCAGCGGTAATGCCGCGAAGGGAGACGAATTCTCCAAGCGCATAGTAACCCAGAAATTCAGTGGCTTCCTGGTTGGTGATGGGGGTAAAGACGGCCATGAGAAAATACGCTACACAAAATCATTGAATGCCGATCATTTTAGTGCAGGTTGAGCACGATAAGCGCGTGGGGCGGTCCGTGTGCAAAAGAATCACAATCGAGTTTTGCTACAATGGAGCACTTTTTGCAGTTTGCCGGGATCTCTCTCGCGCCGCCCGTTATTTCTCCGAGACTAATAAATGGCCATGTTTTCTCCTTTTGAGGCACGCAACAAACTGACTCAGTTTGCCTGGCTTACAAACCGTCCGGCGTTCTTTGTCTGGGCCATTGTGGTGGGCGTGGCTGCCGCCGGCATGACCATCCTGTTTCACATGGCCATACACTGGGGGCAATTGCTGACTGGTTCGGTGCCGGGCGAGATCGAGACCGTGGTCAGTCGCTGGAGCAATACCGAGCGTATCCTGTTTCCTGTCGGGGGCGGACTGATTGCGGGCACTTTACTGTGGCTGTCGTCAAAAGTGCGCAAGGATATGAACGCAGACTACATGGAGGCGGTGGCCCTGTCAGATGGGCGGCTTTCCCTGCGGCAGGGTGCGCTGCGAGTGTTATCGTCATTGTCTACCGTGGTCAGCGGCGGCTCCATCGGCCGCGAAGGGGCCATGGTGCACCTGGGCGCCATGGTCGCATCGGCCATCGGCCGCTTTCTGGCCTTCAATGCCAATGATATCCGACTGCTGGTCGCTTGCGGGGCCGCGGCAGGCGTGTCGGCCGCCTACAATGCGCCGCTTGCCGCGGCGTTATTTGTAGCAGAAATCGTATTGGGAACCCTGTCGATCACGACGCTGGGCCCGCTCATTATCTCGGCAGGGGTTGCCAATATTACCATGCAACTGACCGGATATTATCGCGTCACTTATGATGTGAATCCCATGTCGCTGTCGATCGATGCGAGCCTGCTGCTGCTGTGTGCACTGGCGATTGTTGCGGGATTGCTGGCGCCGCTTTTCCTGCGTTTTCTGGACGCTGTCCGCCAGCTGTTTCGTAAAACCAGATTGCCGCTGCCATTCAGTCTGGCGCTGGGCGGAGCGCTGCTGGGCGGCATTCTGATCCTGCAGCCTGCTGCGTCGGGCAACGGCTACGGGCCGATTGAAGATATGCTGACGCTGTCCTGGACCATGCCGGCGGTATTGCTGATGCTGGCCTACAAGGTGCTGGCCACGGGCGCGACAGTGGGCTCGGGCGCGACCGGCGGCGTATTTACTCCGATGCTGATGGTGGGAGCCAGCGTGGGTATGCTGTTTTACCAGGTCATTTCATTCGTGATGCCTGAGCAGGCGGCCCAGCCGGCACTATATATATTGATTGGCATGGGCGCATTTCTGGCAGCCGGCACGCACGCGCCCCTGATGGCGATCCTGATGATATTTGAAATGACTCATCGGATTGATCTGGTGCTGCCGCTCATGTTCGCCTGCGTCATTGCAAATGTGGTCAGCAGTCTGTTTGGCACCCCAGCCATGTATGGCGTGACTCTGTCGCGGGAGCAGGCAGCACGGCTCAGGCGGCAGATAAGCAGCATGACGCTCAAAGGGCTGGTGACCGACGCACAAACGGTGCTGCGCCAGGATCAGACGCTGGAGCAGGCAGTGGCCATGTTTCAGGATCATCCCGTGCGGCATATTTATGTGGTGGATGAGAATGATCACTACCTGGGCTTGCTGTCCAATCAGGAGGTGACGCGCTGGCTGCTGTCGCAGTCGCCCATGACCACGCCCCTATCAGAACTCATGGTGCAGCCTCATTTCATTCCGGTTCTGCATCCCGATATGACGCTGGGCGAGGGGCTGGAACTGTTTCTGACTTTTACGGGCGAACGTTTGCCGATGCTGTTGTCAAAAGATGAACCGATACTACTGGGGGTGGTGCGCAAATCCGCAATTCTCGAGCAACTGGAGGAGCAGCGCGCACTTGGTGAGCGGCATCAGCCACCTCACATCGATTTTCGCATTTCCGGCGACAAATGATAATGACACATTCAGAGAAGACAGAGCGGGTCGCAGCAGCGGACCTGGATACCCGCAGCGGCAGCACCGATGCCCGTGCCGTTGCCGGGAGGGACCCGGCAGGCGGCACTGTGTTTGACTATACGGATGGAGCGGGTCTGCGTCCCTGGCGGTTCAGTGTGGCGCCGATGATTGACGTCACAGACAGGCATTGCCGCTATTTTCACCGTCTGCTGGCGCCCAATGCGTTGCTATATACCGAGATGATCACCACCGGCGCCCTGGTGTTCGGCGATGTACCAAGACATTTGCATTTCAGCGCTCAGGAACATCCGGTTGCTTTGCAACTGGGCGGCAGCGAGCCGGCGGCGCTGGCCCATTGCGCCCGGCTCGGGCAAAGTTGGGGGTATGATGAAATCAACCTCAACTGCGGCTGCCCTTCAGAGCGGGTGCAAAAGGGAGCGTTCGGCGCCTGCCTGATGGCCGAGCCGGCCCTGGTGGCCGATTGCGTCAAGGCGATGCAGGACGTGGTCAGCCTGCCCGTGACAGTCAAGCATCGGCTCGGACTGGACTACGATCAATCCTATGATTTCGTGCGTGATTTTGTCGGGCAACTGTATGAGGTCGGGTGCCGGGTATTTATCGCGCATGCGCGCAATGCGGTGCTCAAGGGGCTGTCTCCTAAAGACAATCGCCAGATTCCGCCACTGCGCTACGACGTTGTGACCTGGCTCAAGCGGGATTTTCCGGATGCGCTGTTTGTGCTCAACGGCGGCCTGAACACGCCTGACCTGATCAGTTCGGCGGTCGACGCATTCGACGGTGCGATGGTCGGGCGAGCAGCCTGGCACGAACCCTATTTGCTGCGTGACATCAGTCGACAGTTGTGGCCTGACACGCTGGTTGCCGATGACGCCACGATTGTGCAGCAAATGGCCAGCTATGCCCAATCTGAGGTGGCGCAGGGTGTTCCGCTGCGCGTCATTGTCAAGCCCATGCTTGGCCTGTTCAACGGACGCAAAGGCGCGCGCCAATGGCGACGCCATCTGTCCGACCCGGTGCAACTGGCAACACAGAACCCGGACGTCTTGCATCAGGCCTTTGCTTTTATTGACTAGCGGCACAGCAATCGCCCAATGGCCGGGCAAGAAGGGGGGCATGAAGAGGGAGTATGCCGTGCCTGAAAAATATGCACATCAATTGCGTATAATCAACATCGTTACATTTTTTTATAACAGATAAAATAGCTATATTAATCAATGCATTGTGTTGTTTTTCAAGGATTTGCACGAAGCCGAAATTACTTGAAATATCCTGATCAATACTATATATTGTGTTAAACCTAAAATAAAACACTATATATAGATTATAGTCGGTCCGGCTCCAAGCCGTTCCATCAACCATCATGGATATGCATACGCAATGAACAGCACACTCTTGGTCACCAAACGTGACGGCAGAAAAGAACCTATCGATCTGGACAAAATTCACCGCGTCATTGCGTGGGCGGCAGAAGGTCTGGATCATGTTTCGGTGTCTCAAGTTGAGCTCAAGTCTCATATTCAGTTCTACGACGGTATCAAGACTGAAGACATCCATGAAACCATCATCAAGGCAGCGGCGGACCTGATTTCACAGGCTACGCCCGATTACCAGTACCTGGCGGCGCGCCTTGCCATCTTTCATTTGCGCAAGAAAGCCTTCCAGCAGTTCGATCCGCCATCGCTCTACGATCATGTCAGCCGGCTCACCGAAATGGGCAAATACGACGAACATATTCTGCAGGACTACACACGGGAAGAGTTCGACGAGCTGAACAGCTATATCGATCACAGCCGTGATATGCGCTTTTCCTATGGTGCGGTCAAGCAGCTTGAAGGCAAGTACCTGGTGCAAAATCGTGTCAATCACGAAATCTATGAAAGCCCCCAGTTTCTGTATATTCTGGTGGCCGCATGCCTGTTCTCGAAGTATCCGAAAGACACGCGCCTGTCGTACATCAAGGGGTTCTATGATGCGACGTCGCTTTTCAAAATTTCCTTGCCCACACCCATCATGTCGGGTGTACGCACACCTACGCGTCAGTTCAGCTCATGCGTGCTGATCGAGTGTGGCGATAGCCTGGATTCCATTAATGCCACGACCAGCGCTATCGTGCGCTACGTATCGCAACGCGCCGGCATCGGCATCAACGCCGGTCGCATTCGTGCCGTTGGCAGTGCCATTCGCGGTGGCGAGGCGCAGCATACTGGGTGTATTCCTTTTTACAAGCACTTTCAGACAGCCGTCAAATGCTGCTCGCAGGGTGGCGTGCGCGGTGGTGCGGCCACATTGTTCTATCCCATGTGGCATCTGGAAATTGAATCGCTGCTGGTGCTCAAGAACAATCGGGGCGTCGAGGAAAATCGCGTCCGTCATATGGACTATGGCGTGCAGATCAACCGGCTGCTGTATCAACGCCTGATCAGAAACGGCGATATCACGCTGTTTTCTCCATCGGATGTACCGGGCCTGTACGATGCGTTTTTTGAAGATCAGAACCGCTTTGAGCAACTGTATGCCAAATACGAGCAAGACACGACCATTCGCAAGCGTACGGTCAAGGCAACAGAGCTGTTTTCATTGATGATGCAGGAACGCGCCGGCACCGGCCGCATATACATTCAGAACGTGGATCACTGCAATACCCACAGCCCGTTTGATCCGGCCGTGGCGCCCGTGCGCCAGAGTAATCTGTGTCTGGAAATCGCGCTGCCGACCAAGCCGCTGGAAGATATCAATGACGAGAACGGTGAAATTGCATTGTGCACGCTGTCTGCGTTCAATTTGGGCGCCATTGAATCGCTGGATGAGCTCGAAGGCCTGGCCGATCTGGCCGTGCGCGCGCTCGATGCCTTGCTTGATTATCAGGACTATCCGATAAAGGCCGCGTATATTGGCTCCATGAAGCGGCGTACACTGGGTATCGGCGTCATTAATTACGCTTATTACCTGGCCAAGAACGATGCCAAATATTCCGATGGCAGCGGTAATGCCCTGACGCACCGCACCTTCGAGGCGATCCAGTATTATCTGCTCAAGGCCTCGGTCGGGCTGTCCAAAGAGTTCGGCCCGTGCACGGCCTTTGATGAAACGACCTATTCCAAGGGTATTTTGCCAATCGATACCTATAAGAAGGATCTTGACGGCATTTGCAACGAGCCGCTGCATCTGGATTGGGAATCGCTACGCAAGGACATTACCACCCATGGTCTGCGTAATTCGACCTTGACGGCACTGATGCCTTCGGAAACCTCTTCGCAGATATCCAACGCCACCAACGGTATTGAACCGCCGCGCGGCCTTGTGACCGTGAAGGCTTCCAAAGACGGGATTCTGAAACAGGTGGTGCCCGAGTACGAACGCCTTAAGGACAAGTACGAATTGCTGTGGAGCATGCCAAACAATGATGGCTATCTGCAAATTGTAGGCATCATGCAGAAATTTGTGGATCAGTCTATTTCGGCCAATACGAATTACGATCCAGCCCGTTTTGACGGTGGTCGTGTGCCCATGAACCAGATGATCAAGGATCTGCTCACGGCGTACAAGTTCGGTGTCAAAACACTGTATTACCAGAACACCCGTGACGGTGCGGAAGACAAACAAGAAGATCAGGCACAGGATGACTGCGAAAGCGGCGCGTGCAAGATCTGATCAGGCAGTAATCGAGTAAGAGAAAATAATGGCATACAGTACCTTTTGTCAGACTCCGAACGACCAGATGAAAGAACCCATGTTCTTTGGTCAGTCGGTCAATGTCGCACGTTATGATCAGCAGAAATACGAAATTTTTGAAAAACTTATTGAAAAGCAACTGTCTTTTTTCTGGCGTCCCGAAGAGGTGGATGTGTCTCAGGACAGAATCGACTATCAGACGCTGCCGGAACACGAAAAGCATATTTTTATCAGCAATCTGAAATATCAGACACTGCTCGATTCGATCCAGGGCCGCAGCCCGAATGTGGCGCTGCTGCCGCTGGTGTCCATCCCTGAACTGGAAACCTGGATCGAGACCTGGTCGTTTTCCGAGACGATCCATTCGCGCTCGTACACACATATCATCCGCAATATCGTGAACAATCCATCAGTGGTGTTTGACGATATCGTCGCTAATGAATATATTCTGAAACGTGCGCGCGATATCGCCTTCTATTACGATGACGTAATCTCGTATACACAGTTGTATAACCAGTTTGGCGAAGGCACGCACATGCTCGCCGGCAAGGAAGTGCTCGTATCCCTGCGCGAACTCAAGAAAAAGCTGTATTTGTGCCTGATGGTCGTCAATGTGCTTGAGGCTATTCGCTTTTATGTCAGTTTCGCGTGCTCCTTTGCCTTTGCAGAGCGTGAGCTGATGGAAGGCAACGCCAAGATTATCAAATTGATTGCCCGTGACGAAGCCCTGCACCTGACGGGCACGCAGCATATGCTCAATATTTTGCGCAGCGGCGAAGATGATGCTGAAATGGCTGAGATCGCCAATGAAACCCGCGAACAGTGCTTTGATGTGTTCAAGCAGGCAGCTCTACAGGAAAAAGAATGGGCCGAATACCTGTTCAAAGGAGGGTCCATGATCGGGCTGAACAAGGACATCCTGTGCCAGTACGTCGAATATATTACCAACCTGCGCATGCAGGCAGTTGGACTGCCGGCTGCATTTCCGGGAGTACGACAGAATCCAATCCCATGGATCAACGCCTGGCTGTCTTCAGATAATGTCCAGGTTGCGCCGCAGGAAGTGGAAATCAGCTCTTACCTGATCGGGCAAATTGATTCACAAATGAATACCGACGATCTGCAGCATTTCGAACTATGACATCTGTCGTAACGACCGATAGCAGGTTCGAATTGCTGGAGGGAGAAACGCTGCTCGAAGGGCTGGAACGCACAAATCACGAAGTGGAGTTCCAATGCCGCGCCGGCTATTGCGGCTCATGCAGGACGCATCTGCTGGCGGGCAGAGTATGTTATCTGACCGAGCCGCTGGCCTATATCGCGAAAGACGAAATACTGCCTTGCTGCTGTGTGCCCCAGGGGCCATTGCAGATTGAGGCCAGGCTGTTGCATATGCCTGAACAGCCTTCGCTCGGTGAGGAATTCAATATTCAGAGGTCGCTGGATTTCGGGGTTGGCGAACAGAAGTAGGCGCGCCCTTATGCCGTTTGTCTTTGTCATTCGGCCTCAGGGCGTACTTCAGTGCGAATACCGTGGCAATGGACCACAGCAGCAGCCAGATAACATGCATGGTCATCACGAAAATATCACGCCCGGCCAGTGGCGCCGCTTGTGACATGAAGTCGTTCAGGACCGATAGCGACAATCCGATCATCATCCCTGCAAAAAGCAGGACGGTTAATACAAAAGACCATTTCGGATCTGGTTTCATCGATTTCCCCTGTTATCTGGCTCTGCCTGCCTGCCGGCACGAGCCATCATGAGCGGGCAGGGTCACCCACCGGCAGTATTAACGCTAGTCTAGGCGATCATCGTTCTGATGTGAAATACCGAATACTTATGTCTATATTGCTGCGGTTCAGATCGCAATTTGACTATTATTATCCGAACTGCTTGTGGCATTTGCGAAACCCTCATATACAATATCTATTCCAAAGGAGCTCTGGCATGACCCGCGTGGCATGCGCGAACATAGGAGTGGTAAAAATATGAAATGTTATTGCATTACCGGTTTCAAATCCCCCTTGCAAATGCTGGAAAAAGACGACTTTACCCCGCAAGGGACCCAGGTTGTACTGGACGTCAAGGCGGCCGGCGTCTGTCATAGTGACTTGCACTTGTGGGAGGGGGGTTACGATCTGGGCCAGGGAAAGCGCCTGGAACTGAAGGATCGCGGCGTCAGTCTGCCGCTGACGCCGGGGCACGAGACCGTAGGAACAGTGCGGGCAGTGGGGCCGGACGCGGGGCAACTGGATACCGGGAAAAATTACCTGATCTATCCCTGGATTGGCTGCGGCAGCTGCGTCGTTTGCCAGCGCGGCGATGAGAACCTGTGCGCGGCACCGGCCTGCCTGGGTA
Source organism: Advenella sp. FME57 (assembly GCF_014897675.1). Classification (GTDB taxonomy): domain Bacteria; phylum Pseudomonadota; class Gammaproteobacteria; order Burkholderiales; family Burkholderiaceae_B; genus Advenella. Next base: position 142,796 of record NZ_JABUXU010000009.1, read on the forward strand.
TTCATCGTGATGGCGGCTACGCTACGCAGATCGTCGTGCCGCATCCCAGGTATCTGGTGGATATTGGTGATATGGACCCGGTACAGGCAGCGCCTTACGCCTGCTCTGGCCTGACCACCTATTCTGCGCTGCGCAAATTTGATCCGGCAGTTCTGCAAAATGAGCCCGTGATCATCTTTGGGGCCGGCGGCCTGGGCCTGATGTGTCTGCAATGGCTGCACGCCATGGGCGGCAAGGGGGCGGTCGTCGTCGATCTGGACCCGGCCAAACGAGAAGCAGCACTGCAGGCTGGGGCATTGGCCGCTGTCGATGGCAACAGCCCCACGCTGATCCAGGATATTCAGGCAGCGGCGGGTACGCGTACCATCTGGTCGGTGATCGACTATGTCGGGGCCCCGTCCACGGCAACGCAGGCGTTCAACCTGCTGGCCAAGGGTGGCAAGCTGGTCATTATCGGTTTGTTCGGCGGACAGAGTGAGTGGCCGCTGGCTTTGTTTCCCTTGAAGGCGGCGACGGTACAGGGGGCCTATGTGGGTAATCTGGCCGAGTTGCAGGAACTGATGGCACTGGTCAGACAGGGCGGGATCCGTCCTATTCCCGTCACCCGGCATCCCTTGGCGCAGGCAGACCAGACCCTGATGGCGCTGCACGCAGGCAAAGTGATCGGTCGGGCGGTCCTGACGCCGTAAAAGGAATGATAATGACTGTTCCCAATAGTGCATCGCAGGTTCCTGTTGATAATGACGGGGTCCAAGCGGACGCTGCCCCGGCTGAGTCAACATCGGCCGATGTATCGGGACGTGCTTTTGTTTTCTTTACCAATGCCAGCTCCGGCAACCAGGACACGGAAGTGTTTCTGGAAAAAATTGCTGCAGCCATGCAGGGGCGCGAGCACCACATTGTCTGTGTCTACCCGCGAGACAGTCATGAGCAAAAGCAAAAAGAAGCGGTCAGCCTGGTAAAAAAGCATGATGCAATACTGGTGGTGGCCGGCGGTGACGGCACGATCAGCGCCATGGCCAATCATGCCATTGCCGAACAGTTTCCGATGGCGATCATTCCCTTTGGTACATTCAATATGTTTGCACGGGATCACGGCCTGTCGCTGGACACGGACACGGCATTGCGCGATTTGCTCACGGGCCGGATCCAGGCGGTACAGACCGGGGAGATCGGCGGGATGCATTTCATTGTGAATGCAACGCTGGGCCTGTACTCCCAGTTGCTGGCTGACAGGGAGCAATGGAAGAACCAGTTTGGCCGGCGTCGTGGCATTGCAATTTTCGCGGCATTTTCCAGCATAATGAAATACGGTCGTTCCTATATTTTGCAATTTAATAAGGGAGACGGCCGGCAATTGGTGAAGACCGTCAGCTTTATGGCCTGTAATAACAATCTTCAGGCCCAGCAGGCCGGTGTGGAGTATGACGAGCAAATGGGCGACGGCTATCTTTACGGTATTGTGCTCAAGCCGTCCAGCCGCAAGCGTATGCTGCTGCTGGCCTTAAAGCTGATTTTTCGGCAGCTGGATCAGGATCGGCAGATCATCAGTTTTCCGTTCGAATCGCTCGATATTGATAAGAAAAAAGGAGGGCGCAGCATCGAGGTCGCCATGGACGGCGAGGTTCATAGATTGCAGGCGCCATTTACCGTCAAGGCCAATAAAGACCTGCTCAGGATACTGATGCCTGCATCGGCGGCGCAGCAGCCATCACAGGAATAATATCGCGCATGTATCGGATCATCCAGCTTTCAGATGTCCACTTTGGCACGGTCAATGCACAGGTCCTGAATGCGCTGGTCCATGCGGTCAGGCAGTTGTCTCCCGCCTTGTGCGTCGTGTCAGGCGATATCACCCAGCGTGCCACGCGTCGCGAGTTTCTGGCGGCCAATGCGTATCTGAAGACCTTGCCGTCGCCGGTACTGTGCGTTCCGGGTAACCATGATATTCCGCTGTTCGCGCTATGGGCCCGTTTCACCAATCCTTACGGGCGATATCGCCGCTATCTGCACAAGGACGTAGAGCCCCTGTTCGAGACCGGTGCCGCGATCGTTATCGGCGTCAATACCACCACACCATTTCGACACAAGCGCGGTATTGTGACTGATGCGCAGATCCGGCGGGTGCAAGAACTGGCGCAAGACAATAGCGCGGGCAAAAGTGTGCTGGTGGTGGCGCACCATCCGTTTCATGTGCTGGATCCGGCCGACCGGGAGCAACTGGTCGAAAACAGTGAGGCGGCCATCCGCGCCTGGTCTGCAGCCGGCGTAGATCTGATCATGGGCGGACATATTCATGTGCCGTTTGTCTATCCGCTGACTCAAAGCTATCCTGAGCTGGTCAATCCGATGCTGGTTGTGCAAGGAGGCACCACCACCTCGTTGCGGGTCCGCAGACATATCCCCAATTCATTGAACGTCGTAGACTTGTATCCGGAAAAAAAGATTCACATTACGACCTGGACCTACCAGCCACGAGATGGCAGCCATCCCAACCGGTTCATGTGCGTGGAAAAGGATATGTGGAAGACAAGCTAGATCCGGCCTGTCTGATCCCCGGCCCGTCTGACAGGGCGTCGCGGTTGCGGGCGTGACGCAGGCGGCGGTGCCCGATTTTGCAAAATGTTATTGTGGTAACGGGGATAGCAGGGGAGGCAAGCGTTGCAAAGCCCAGCAGGCAGGTAGCGGCACTTTTGGGCAAGCCGACGAGCGCCGCTCGTCGGTGAGTCATTTTTCAGTCTTTTTCGTCTTCTGGTTCGCCCGGCCAGTCGCGGATATATGCCTTGAGCATTTTATTTTCGAACTTGGATGCTTCAAGCATGGCGCGCGCCATATCATAGAAGGAGATCACCCCCATCAGCACCGGCCCGTCCATGACAGGGACATAGCGTGCGTGATGCTCCAGCATGAGTCGTCGTACTTCTTCTGCATCGGTATTGGGCGATACGCTCACAGGCGCATCATCCATGATCTTGCGGATGGTGGTATTTTCAAGAGACCCGGGGGAATCGTGCATGTGGCGAATGATTTCGCGGAAGGTCAGCATCCCCGTCAGTTGCCCCTGCTCCATAATGACCAGCGAACCGATATCGCGTTCACTCATGGTCGCAATGGCCTGCGCCACGGATTGATCCGGCGTGGCGGTGTAAAGGATATTGCCCTTGACCCGCAAGACTTCACTGATTTTCAACATGGCAATCCTCCTGTAGCCTTTTTTCTCTCGCTCCGGTGCGCTGACCGGAAACTGATCCTGATTATATGGAAATGTACCTGAAATCGACCGTGATGCAAAGCCATTCAGCGGGGGTATGTGCCCTGCAGGTCACAAACCGGATGCCGGTCATCCCCATGGCAGGCGCCGTTAGCGGCGGCCCTGGCCGCTGCGCGCCAAGAAGATGCGCCTGTCGTCCGGCTTTAAGATTCTGGCGTCAGCTGGTCTGTACTGTGGTATTCGTGGCACCAGGCGGCGTTGATGCTGTATTGTCGTTGTCCTTGTCGTCGCCGTTATCGGTGTCTTGGGCAGGCGTTGTTGCTGGTTCCAATCCGGTCTGCGTCAGATACAGGATGTCACGCAATTTTACGGTATTGTCTTCGGTCAGCAGACGGGCGATCACCTGGCGCAACGCGGGGTCGTGACTGATTTCGATGACCTTGCTGTCAAACAAAAAGCAATCGGCCAGTGGATCCAGGCTGGCATCCAGGCTGCTGGCAAGCACCCATCTCTCGGAGCGCTTGCCGGCCGTGTTGACAATGTAGCCCATGGAAACCAGCGGCTCCAGGATATCCAGCGTTTCGCTGTAGTTCATTTTGATTTGGCCAGCAATATAGCTGGTACCATAGCCGGGCGGGTTCTGATCGCGTGCGCTATGCAGCAGGCGCAGCACGAACAAGGCGGTCACAAAATGTACGCCGGGTGACATCTTGTCGCGCATTTGACCACTGCGTATCTGTGGCGCCAGCGCTGCCACGGTCGCGCCAAACAGCACGACCAGCCAGGACAGATAAATCCACAACAGGAAGATCGGGATCGTGGCAAAGGCGCCGTAAATCAGCGTATAGGAAGGAAACCGGGTAATGTAGTATGCGAACCCGGCCTTCATGATTTCCAGCAGGATCGCTGTGGTGTAGCCACCAATCATGGCGTCTTTCCAGGCGACTTTCCGGTTGGGAACCAGATAATAGAGCAGGGCGAAGATCAGCCCAGAGACGATCACCGGTACCAGGGTGAATAACACGCTCTTGATGACGGAAAACTGAGTCACCAACCCGAGTTTTTCCTGTGCAATATAGGAAGAGGTCCACAGGCTGGCGCCCAGGAAAACAGGACCCAGCGACAGAATTGCCCAGTACACCAGGATGCGCTGCCCGATCGGGCGGCGACGGGTCACATTCCAGATATCGTTCAGTACTTCGTCGATCGTCATCATCAGCATGATGGATGTCACGATCAGAAAGCCTACGCCGATGGCAGTCAGCTTGGAGGCCTGCTGGGCGAACACGTTCAGATAGCTCATGATGGTTTCCGAGACCGTCTGGGGCATCAGGTTGTGCGTCAGAAACTGCTCGAGCGAGACTTTGAAATCGGTAAACAGCGGGAAGGCGGTAAACAGCGAAAGAATAACCGCCAGCATGGGTACGATGGCCAGCACCGTCGTAAAGGTCAGGCTCGAGGCCACCTGCGTGAGTTTGTCGCGAATCAGTCGCTGAAGGCCGAATTTGATGGCTTTTTTGTAAAATTCGAAGCCCAGTTCCGAGTCTCCCATGTTCAGTCGCAACTCCTCCTGGGCTTCCATTGCTTCCTGTTGTTCCTGTTTCTTTTGCTGTTCCAAATCGAAATCGTTGTGTTTTGTCATGATCAGATGGCTGGTTTACCGCGTCGGAGTGCCAACACGGTGATACTCGGGTCAGGATGATTTCAGTATAACAAACCGTAAAGATCATGCTGTTGCGTCCTCGCGCGGGGCAGTTGCAAATTGTAATTGCTGGGCGGTTGTCGCACTTGCAGCGATTGCGGCGATGACAACGAATATAATGAAGAGATTGATTAGCCAGACTGGACATTATTTTGACAAAGCCTTCTTCAGCGCCTGATGCCGATGTGCCGCAGGCCGGTTCCGCCAACCCGCAGCTATCGCCGCCATCCGCAACTGAGCCGGCGCTTGCGTCAGTCCACCAGGCGCGGCAGATTGCATTGAATCCGTGCTATCGGGTGGCGGCGTTTGTTTCCCTTTTGCTGCTGTTTTTGCTGTGCATCGCCTGGGAGTTATTCCTTGATCCGCTGATGCCTGGCGGCAGCGTGTACGTCCTGAAGGCGCTGCCACTGTTGTTCCCCTTGTATGGTGTTTACAAAGGCAATCTGTATACGCTGCAATGGTCATCCATGCTGGTGCTGTTGTATTTTACCGAAGGGGTGGTTCGCTGGTATTCTGATATCAGCACCACGTCTTCCATGCTCGGGGCCGTTGAAACAGTATTGTCGCTGGTGTTTTTTCTTGCCGCCATCCTTTATGTGCGCCCGGCCAAGCAGGCGGCAAAACGCAGCAAAAAACAGGGGAAATAACGATGCAATCGAATCTGAAAGTCAGCAACCAATTCGCTTCCTTGCCACCGGCGTTTTATACACGACTCAGGATGCAGGGGCTGACAGATCCGACGCTACTGCATGTCAATCCTGACGTACTGGCCCGGCTGGAACTGACCATGGAAGATGCGCGTTCGCCGCAATTTCTGTCTATCATGTCCGGCAACGCCGATTTGCCCGGAGGCGTGACGCTCTCGGCAGTATATAGCGGGCATCAGTTCGGGGTCTGGGCCGGCCAACTGGGAGATGGGCGCGCCCATCTGTTGGGGGCCATTGGCGGCACAGACGGCAAAGGCAAGCCGGTAGACTGGGAAATTCAGCTCAAGGGATCGGGCAAGACGCCGTATTCACGCATGGGAGACGGCCGCGCCGTGTTGCGCTCTTCCATGCGCGAGTATCTGGCCAGCGCGGCCATGACCGGTTTGGGTATCCCAACCACCCAGGCGCTATGCCTGGTCGGCTCGGACGATCCTGTGTACCGCGAAACCGTTGAAACGGCGGCGATTGTAGCGCGTGTAGCGCCGTCCTTTGTCCGCTTCGGTTCTTTCGAGCATTGGTATGCAGCAAAGGATCCGGTGCGCTTGCGGGAGCTGTTGGACTATGTGATTGGCAGTTTTTTTGCTGACCAGGTGCCGACCCCGGATAACGAACACACGCTGAACGATGTCATCGAGCGGTTTGTCGATGTCGTGATCGAGCGCACTGCCACATTGATGGCCGACTGGCAATCCGTGGGCTTCAATCACGGTGTCATGAACACCGATAATATGTCGGTGCTGGGCCTGACGCTGGACTACGGTCCCTATGGTTTCATGGATGCATTTCGCATCAATCACGTCTGCAATCATACCGATGCGCAGGGGCGCTACGCCTGGAATGCGCAACCGTCTGTCGGTTTGTGGAATCTGTACCGTTTTGCCAACTGCTTTGTTGCCCTGGGGGCAGACCCAGAGCGCCTGAAGGCGCGGCTTGAACGCTACGAGGGCTTGTTCATTGCCGCCTACAGGGACCGCATGCTTGCCAAGCTGGGGTTACAAACCTGGAAGGAAGGCGACGATGAGCTCATTGATGGCTGGTGGCGCGTGCTGCATGAACAGTCGGCAGATTTTACCCTGAGTTTTCGTTATCTGGCGCAGATTGATGACGATGAAAGCGCGTTGCGCAGCCTGTTTGCCGATACAGCGGGGCTTGAGCAATGGCTGGTATCGTACCGCGCGCGCTTGCAGGACAATGATGGCGATGGTCAGGCCCGTGCCAGCCGAATGGACCGGGTCAATCCGCTTTATGTACTGCGCAACTATCTGGCAGAAGAAGCGATACAGGCGGCGGCAAAAGGCGATATGAGCGTGACCGATGCCCTGCTGCAGGTGCTGCGTGATCCCTACACTGCCAAGCCTGGCATGGAGCATTATGCGGAACCGCCGCCGGATTGGGGGCGGGAGCTTGAAGTCAGTTGTTCATCATAGCGGGAGCGGTCAACCACAGGCGGGCCGGATTCTAACTGGATCTGGCTGACCGGCAACCTGCAGCCAACTGCATTTGACGTTAAAGCGAGCCTTGCGGCAGTTTCTGGTATTCTTCAGTACTTTCCTCGGTCCGCAACAGACGTGCAACACATTTTTACTGGATAAGATATGTCGGGTAACACATTAGGCAAACTTTTTTCGGTCACCAACTTCGGTGAATCCCACGGGCCGGCGATCGGCTGCGTGGTGGATGGCTGTCCGGCAGGCATGACCTTGTCTGCCCAGGATATCCAGATCGAGCTTGATCGTCGGCGTCCCGGGACATCGCGTCATGTGACGCAGCGACAGGAGCCAGACACCGTTGAGATTTTGTCTGGCGTGTATGAAGGCAAAACCACAGGAACGGCAATTGGCCTGCTGATCCGCAATCAGGATCAGCGCAGCAAGGACTATTCCGCGATCGCCGATACCTTCCGTCCAGGTCACGCCGATCGGACCTATTGGGAAAAATATGGCATTCGTGATCCGCGCGGGGGCGGCCGTTCTTCTGCACGGCTGACGGCGCCAACCGTTGCTGCCGGAGCCATCGCCAAAAAATGGCTGGGCGAAAAGTTCGGCACGGTCATCAGGGGTTATATGAGCCAGCTGGGCCCCATCCAGATCCCGTTCAAATCCTGGGACGAAATTGCAACCAATCCGTTTTATGCCCCCGATGCCTCTGTGGTTCCCGAGTTGGAGGCGTTTATGGATCAGTTGCGCAAGGATGGCGATTCCATTGGCGCGCGCATCGAAGTGGTGGCCCAGGGGCTGCCGGCTGGCTGGGGCGAGCCGCTGTATGACAGGCTTGATGCCGATATTGCATTTGCAATGATGGGGTTGAATGCGGTCAAAGGAGTTTCCATTGGCGCTGGTTTTGGATGTATTGCCCAGCGCGGGTCAGAGCATGGTGACGAACTTACGCCCGACGGTTATCTGAGCAATCATGCCGGTGGTGTGCTCGGTGGTATTTCTACGGGCCAGGACATCACGGTCTCGCTTGCCATCAAGCCCACCTCCAGTATTCGCATCGAACGCAAGTCGGTAAACAGGGCCGGTGAGCCGGTCATGGTGCAGACGCTGGGTCGCCATGATCCCTGCGTGGGCATTCGCGCTACCCCTATTGCCGAAGCATTGCTGGCATTGATACTGATTGATCACGCGTTGCGACAACAAGCCTATCGTTGATGTGACAGTAGCAGTAGCAATAGCTGCGGAAAGAGCTGCAGCGGCTTGCAGCGTTTATGCTGCGAGATTAAGCTTGAACTGTCCTGCCGGTATTTTATACAGGAGCAGGGTATAGAGGAGCAGGGGAGCCTGCGCGCAGTTGGCACTGGCGTCAGGCTTCAATGGATGGTAAGCCGGGTCTTGCCCGCGTCGCGGTATGTAATTAATGCCAGGCCCCATCATCACCGATTTATTGCTCGGTATCGATCAATTACATCCAATCCGGTCACTGCATGAAGTGGTCCCGTGGTTGCAGCGGCGCGTGGGTAATGCTTCGGCCTGCGCCCGTTGTGATCCAACACCTGTATTGTGAATTCGCTGTCTTTTTAACAGGAGCAACAGATGATGAAACTGTATGGATTCGGCCCTACGCGCTCGCTTCGTGCGCTGTGGGCGCTTCAGGAACTTGATGCGCAATTTGAATTTGTGTCCGTTAATCTGGCGGCCGGAGAGAACCGGGATCCGGATTTTCTGCGTCTAAATCCAGCCGGCAGGCTTCCCGTGCTGGTTGACGGGGACCTCGTCCTCACTGAGTCGGCGGCGATCGTCATGTATCTGGCAGAAAAGTATGCAGCCAAGGGATTGATGCCTGCCGATTTGAAGCAACGCGCGCTTGTCTATCGCTGGTCCATGTTTGCAATGACAGAATTGGAACAACCGTTGTGGCGAATTGCCAGACATACCTTCGTCTATCCGGAAAACAAACGTTTGCCGCAGGACGTAGCGCTTGCCCGGGAAGAGTTTACGGAAATGGCGGCGATACTTGACGCCCATATGCAGGGGCGTCAATTCATTGTTGGCGATAGCATCACCTGTGCCGATTGCATTACCGCTTATGTGCTGGACTGGGGTAATGAAGCGGGATTGATTGAAGGCTTGCCGAATCTCAAGGCATATTTTACGCGGATGTATGCAAGATCCAGTGCGCCACAGCGAATTGCCGAGGCATTTGCGAGCTGAATTAATGATGAAGCGGATAGGGCAGTATTTCTGCGCTATCCGCTTCGTTCAGACCGCTGTCTTACTCAGATTTGAAATTGGCTTTGAGCACGGTGCCCGATACCGATCCAAATGAAATATCGGGATAGCCGTCCTTTTTGCAGACGGCCTTCATGATGATTTCATCGCCATCTTCCAGAAAGCTGCGGCTTTCACCCCACGGCAGGGAAATGGGTTTTTTGCCGGCAGCGGCAAGTTCAAGCAAAGAGCCCGCTTGGGCGGCATCGGGACCGGATAGCGTACCGGTGCCCAGCATGTCGCCAGGCTGTAGATTGCAGCCGTTGACCGTGTGATGGGTGATCAGCTGTGCGGCAGTCCAGTAGGCATCCTTGAAATTGCTGGTGGCCAGCGTAAAGGGTTGCTGACCGCTATCGCGCGACTGCTGCGTTGTGATTTGCACTTCCAGCCCGATATCATAGGCGCCGCCTTCGGCGTTGGCTTGCGAGTGCAGATAGGGCAGCGGCTGCGGATCTGTGGCCGGATGGGAAAAAGCGGTACGGAATGGCTCGAGCGCTTCCAGCGTGATGACCCACGGTGAAATGGTAGACGCAAAGTTCTTGGCGAGAAATGGCCCCAGCGGCACGTATTCCCAGGCTTGCAGGTCGCGGGCCGACCAATCGTTCAGGATACAAAAGCCAAAGATATGTTTTTCTGCCTGTTCGATATCAATGCGCTGGCCCTGTTCATTGCTTTCTCCAACGAATATTCCCAGTTCCAGTTCGTAGTCAAGCCGTTTGCATGGGCCAAAATCCGGGGCATCACCTTCGTTTTGCGGCTTTGTCTGGCCTACCGGGCGCGGGAATGCCTGGCCGGATACCCCGATGCTGGAAGCCCGGCCATGGTAGCCGATGGGTACCCATTTATAGTTTGGCAGCAGTGGGTTGTCGGGCCGGAACTGTTTGCCGATAGACGTGGCATGGTGTACTGAGATATAGAAATCGGTGTAGTCGCCGATGCGCGACGGCGTGATAAATTCGGCTTCGTCCTGTGCCACCAGCAATGGGCGGATGGCCTCTTCATGCGGCGATCCGGAGCGCAGGGCCTCTGATAATGCCAGGCGCAGTGCAGACCAGTAAGGCTGGCCAAGCGCCATCAAGCCATTGAGCTGGATGCCCTGGCATGCCTCCAGCGCCTGTTGTGCCTTATCGGTAAACAGGTTCAGGTCATACAGGCGGGACAGGTCGACAATCTGGTTGCCGATACCTACACCGGGACGAAATGCTTCGCCGGATCCGCGACGGCGAAACGAGGCAAAAGGCAGGTTCTGAATGGGGAAACCGTTTCCGGTTGTGTTGGCACTGTCCACCCAGCTGGTGAGGTCTGCCTGATGTGTCGCGTTTAGTGTAATCATGATTCAATAGTTAACAATAAAATTTCCGGTTTAGAAGTGTACCCAATATTGCAGTCGTGGCACATTCGCAGAATCCCGCAGGCGTCTTGTGGGCACCTGCGGGTATCGATGGTCACTTAAGCTGTTTGGCTGATAGCCTGCCCAAGCACGTCAAACAGCGTATTGATCTGTTCTTCATTGACAATCAGCGGCGGCGACAGGGCAATGGTGTCGCCTGTGTAGCGCAACAGTACGCCCGCATCATAGCAGCGCTGGAATACCTCGGCAGCCCGTGCGCCCGGCGCGTTCTCGCGCGGCGCCAGTTCCACGCCGGCGACCATGCCCAGGTTGCGTACGTCGATGACATTTGGCAATCCGTTCAGGGCATGGGCAGCCGCTTCGAAAGCGGGCGAGCGTTTTCTGGCATTGTCGAAGATGCCTTCGGACTGATAAAGCGCCAGCGTTGCGCCAATGGCGGCCATTGCCATCGGGTGACCTGAATAGGTATAGCCATGGAACAGCTCAATGCCGTTTTCGCTGGCGTTAACCACGGTATCGTACAGGGAATTTGTGACAGCAACCGCACCGGCCGGCACAGCCGCATTGCTGATACCCTTGGCCATAGTGATAATGTCCGGCGTGACGCTGAAGTAGTCACTTGCCGTATTGGCGCCCAGTCGGCCAAATCCGGTAATGACTTCGTCGAAAATCAGCAGGATGCCGTGCTTGCTGGTGATGTCACGCAAACGTTCCAGATAGCCTTTGGGTGGAATCAGCACCCCTGTTGACCCGGCCATGGGCTCGACAATGACGGCGGCGATTGTGGAGGCATCATGCAGTGCAACGATTCGCTCCAGTTCGTCAGCCAGATGCGCCCCCCAGGCCGGCTGTCCCTTGCTGAAGGCATTTTGCTCCAGATTGTGCGTATGGGGAAGATGATCGACATTCGGGATCAGCGAGTTGGAGAATGCCTTGCGATTCGGGCTGATGCCGCCCACCGAAATGCCACCGAAACCGACGCCATGATAGCCGCGCTCACGCCCGATCAGACGGGTGCGTTGCGGCTGGCCATTTGCCCGATGGTACGCCAGGGCAATCTTCAGGGCGGTATCGACCGATTCGGATCCGGAATTGGTAAAGAAAATGCGCTGCATCCCTTTGGGCATAAGCGCAGCCACTGCCGTGGCGGTTTCGAATGCCAACGGATGACCCATCTGGAAACTGGGTGCATAGTCCAGCGTGGCCGCCTGAGTGGCAATAGCCTGGATAATTTCGTCACGGCAATGCCCCGCATTGACACACCATAATCCGGCACATCCGTCCAAAATCTGGCGGCCGTCGGTGCTCTTGTAGTACATGCCTTTGGCAGAGGCAAGCAGACGAGGCGCTGCCTTAAAGCTTCGGTTGGCAGTAAAGGGCATCCATAAATGGGAAAGATCTGGGGTCTGAGTCGTCATTTGTGTCTCCGAGTAGATGTTCTATTCTACTCACAATAGCGGCATTTTTCTGTTTCGCTCGCAGGTTTGACCGGGAGAAGGCTGTTAGAGGACTGCTATTGGCATTATTGGGAAGTATAGTAGTAGTGATACCAGTATAATATATTGGCTTGTTATCAATATTGATTCGGCCATAATACGCATACGGCGCATGAAATAACAATACCGACTGCGATCCTTGCCGACGCGGGGTCCGCTCTGTCATGCGCAGTCCGGAAAACCATACGGTATCGATACCGTATGGTTCGGGACAGCAGCAGAACGGGCAGCGCATAGCAGGGTCCACGCAGCAGTCGATGAACCCGCATACCAGCATTATCAGGAGAACATTTTGGCTCAGACCCTTTACGACAAACTCTGGGACGCCCACGTGGTGCACCAGGAAGACGACGGCACCTGTCTTTTATATATCGACCGTCATTTATTGCATGAAGTGACCAGTCCGCAGGCTTTCGAAGGCCTGGCGCTGGCTGAACGCAAGCCATGGCGGCTCTCCGCCAATCTGGCGGTGGCCGACCATAATGTGCCGACACTGGGCCGTGCCCAGGGCATCAGTGACCCTATTTCGAAACTGCAGGTCGATACGCTGGACAAAAACTGCGAGACTTACGGGGTTACCGAGTTTCGCATGAACGATCTGCGTCAGGGTATTGTGCACGTGATCGGACCAGAGCAGGGCGCAACACTGCCCGGCATGACCGTGGTTTGCGGCGACTCGCATACCAGCACTCATGGCGCCATGGGTGCACTGGCTTTCGGCATCGGGACCTCGGAAGTGGAGCATGTGCTGGCCACGCAAACGCTGCTGATGAAAAAAAACAAGAACATGCTGATCCGAGTCAGCGGCGATCTGCCCTTTGGCTGTACTGCCAAGGATCTGGTCCTGTATATAATCGGCGTCATCGGTACCGCTGGCGGCACAGGCCATGCCATTGAATTTGCCGGCAAGGCCATCAGCGACCTGTCCATGGAAGGTCGCATGACTGTCTGTAATATGGCGATTGAAGCCGGCGCCCGTTCAGGCATGGTCGCCGTGGACGATAAAACCATTCAGTATTTCAAGAGCCGTCCTTACTCGCCGGCTGGCGTCTTGTGGGACCAGGCGGTGGACTACTGGAAGACATTGCACTCGGATGCTGATGCCAAGTTTGACAAAATCATTGATATCGATGCCCGTCAGGTACGCCCGCAAGTGACCTGGGGCACGTCGCCCGAGATGGTGCTTTCCATTGAAGATCGCATCCCTGATCCTGATCGCGAAAAGGATGATGTTCGCCGCAATGGGATGGAGCGCGCGCTGCAGTATATGGGTCTGAAACCCAATACGCCCATTGCAGACATTCGGGTAGACCGCGTGTTCATTGGTTCCTGTACCAATTCCCGGATTGAAGACCTGCGCGCCGCTGCCAAAGTGGCGCGCGGCCGCCGCGTGGCGTCCAATGTGATTCAGGCCATGGTGGTGCCCGGATCTGGTCTGGTCAAGCAGCAGGCGGAAAAGGAAGGGCTCGACAAGATCTTTGTGGACGCCGGCTTCGAATGGCGCGAACCGGGCTGCTCCATGTGTCTGGCCATGAATGCCGACCGTCTTGAGCCGGGAGAGCGTTGCGCTTCGACCTCCAACCGTAACTTCGAAGGCCGTCAGGGCCAGGGTGGCAGAACCCACCTGGTCAGCCCGGCCATGGCTGCCGCGGCCGCTATTGCCGGCCATTTTGTCGATGTCAGAAAATTAGGATAACAGCATGGAAGCATTTACCATTCATGAAGGCCTGGTCGCTCCCCTGGATCGCGAGAACGTGGATACAGACCTGATCATACCGAAGCAGTTTTTAAAATCCATCAAACGCTCGGGTTTTGGCCCCAATCTGTTCGATGAGCTGCGTTATCTGGATCATGGCGAGCCGGGCATGGACAACAGCAAGCGCCCGCTTAACCCCGAGTTCGTACTCAATCAGCCGCGCTATCAGGGCGCCAGCGTACTGCTCGCGCGTAAAAATTTCGGTTGTGGTTCAAGCCGGGAACATGCGCCGTGGGCGCTTGCCCAGTACGGTTTCAAGGCGATTATTGCGCCTTCGTATGCCGATATCTTTTTCAACAACAGCTTCAAGAACGGCTTGCTGCCGATTGTGCTTTCCGAGTTGGAAGTGGGCCGGCTGTTTGACGAAGTGCGCGCATTCAATGGCTACAAGCTGCGAATTGACCTTGAGCGCCAGGTGGTCATTACCGCCGACGGACGGGAACTGGGCTTTGAAGTAGACGCCTTTCGCAAATACTGTCTGCTCAATGGCTTTGACGACATCGGCCTGACATTGCGCCGCTCCGACCAGATTCGCAAGTTCGAAGCCGAGCGTCTGGCGCGCCATCCCTGGCTCGAAGGCAGCGCTGGGCTGAGCCGATAATCCTATACCAAATTAAGAGAAATACGCGTTATGACACACACAATTGCAGTTCTTCCCGGTGATGGCATCGGTCACGAAATCGTTGAACAGGCGCAGCGGGTGCTCAGCGCCCTGGGGCTGGACCTGATTATGGAGCAGGCCCCCGTCGGTGGCACGGCTTTCGACCTGCATGGTCACCCGTTGCCGGAAGCAACGCTGGCATTGGCCAAGCGCAGCAACGCCATTCTTTTTGGCGCCGTTGGCGGATGGAACTACGACTCCCTGCCGCGCGAACATCGTCCTGAACAGGCCATTCTGGGCCTGCGCAAGAGCCTGGGCCTGTTTGCCAACTTGCGGCCGGCCATTCTTTATCCGCAACTGGCCAATGCCTCATCGCTCAAGCCGGAAATTGTATCGGGTCTGGATATCCTGATCATCCGCGAACTGACCGGTGATATCTATTTCGGCAAGCCCAGAGGCGTGCGCGTGGTTGAAGAAGGCGAATTCAAGGGCGAGCAGGAAGGCTTCGATACCATGCGTTATGCCGAGTCCGAGGTGCGGCGTATTGCACGTATCGGCTTTGAGGCCGCGCAGAAACGCAGCAAGAAACTGTGCAGTGTAGACAAGGCCAATGTGCTGGAAACGTCGCAATTCTGGCGCGATATCATGATCGATGTGGCCAAAGGCTATCCGGACGTCGAACTGTCCCATATGTATATCGATAACGCGGCCATGCAACTGGTGCGCGCACCCAAGGAATTCGATGTCATTGTGACTGGCAATATCTTCGGCGATATCCTGTCGGACGAAGCGGCCATGCTTACCGGCTCGATCGGCATGCTGCCGTCCGCATCGCTCAATGCCTCCAACCAGGGCCTGTATGAGCCCAGTCACGGTTCAGCACCGGATATTGCCGGCAAAAATATTGCCAATCCGCTGGCTACCATTCTGTCTGCCGCCATGATGCTGCGCTATTCGCTGAACGAAGCGGCCGCGGCCGATCGCGTGGAAAACGCCGTCAGGGCAGTGCTGGAGCAGGGGTTGCGTACAGCCGACATTTTTGAGGCTGGCACCACAAAAGTTTCCACTTCTCAAATGGGTGACGCCGTATTGAAGGCGTTAAACTGATATAGTTATAAAATTCAGTTACTTATAATAGCGGATGGCGCACAGGGCTGCGCGCATCCGCTATTGCAGTTATATTTAACAGCAGTTCATTTTTCAGCTTCACAGAATTAGGTAAAGAATTATGTCACAGTCAGTGGGTTTTGTCGGATGGCGCGGAATGGTCGGTTCCGTACTTATGCAGCGTATGCGTGATGAGGGCGACTTTGCCTTCATCAATCCGGTCTTTTTTTCAACGAGCAATGCCGGAGGCAAGGCCCCGGCGTGGGCCGAGGGTGCCGCACCCTTGCAGGACGCACATGACATTGACGCACTGAAGAAGTTGCCTATTATTGTGACAGCCCAGGGGGGCGACTATACCACGCAGGTGCATGGCAAATTGCGCGATGCCGGCTGGGACGGTATCTGGATTGATGCGGCCAGCACCCTGCGTATGAAAGACAATGCAATTATTGTGCTGGATCCGGTCAACCGCAATGTGATTGATGCGGCCATTGGCAAAGGCGTCCGGAATTTTGTCGGCGGCAACTGCACGGTCAGCTGCATGCTGATGGGGCTGGCTGGTCTGTTCAAGCATGACCTGATCGACTGGATGAGCAGCATGACCTACCAGGCGGCTTCGGGCGGTGGCGCCCAGCATATGCGCGAACTGCTTACCCAGTTTGGCCAGCTGAATGCGGCTGTCAAACCGTTGCTGGATGATCCGGCCTCCGCCATTCTTGAAATAGACCGCCAGGTTCTGGCAAAACAGCAGGATCCGGAACTGCCGCGCGATATGTTCGGCGTGCCGCTAGGGGGGAGTCTGATTCCCTGGATCGACAAGGATCTGGGCAATGGCCAATCCCGCGAAGAATGGAAGGCCGAGGCTGAAACCAATAAAATACTGGGCCGTGGCCAAGGCTTTGGCAGCGCACCTATTCCCATTGATGGCTTGTGCGTGCGTATCGGCGCCATGCGCTGTCACAGCCAGGCACTGACCATCAAGCTGAAAAAAGACGTGTCCATTGATGAAATAAGCGACATGCTCAAGGAAGGCACGCAATGGGCTAAAGTCATCCCGAACACCCGTGACGAAACCATGCAGGATCTGACCCCGGTGGCTACGACCGGCACATTGGATATCCCGGTAGGGCGTCTGCGCAAGATGTCCATGGGTCCCGAATATCTGAGTGCTTTCACTGTCGGCGACCAGTTGTTGTGGGGGGCGGCCGAGCCGTTGCGCCGTATGCTGCGTATCAGCATCGGAGAGCTGTAATCATGGAACTGCCCACCTGGATAGCGAATTACATTTCGTTTTGGCTGCTTGGTGTATTAGGCGTCATCGTCGTGGGCCTGTTCATCATGCTGCGGTATGACCAGCGCCAGAAAGCCCGGATCCCTGCGGGGGCGGGCTATGATGCGTTCCAGCAGAAACTCAAATCCATCAATCTGGATCTTGATGCACCTGACTCCGACGCATCAACCCGTTCCTGAGCAGGAAACCTCCCGGGACGGCGAGCCTGTGTCCAGACGTATCGCGCTGGGCATCGCCTACAATGGCAAGCCCTATCTGGGCTGGCAGACGCAACCGGGCGGGCGCACTGTCCAGGACATGCTGGAAAAGGCGCTGGCGGCATTCACTTGTGAGCCAACGCCCACCATCTGTGCGGGCCGCACAGATACGGGCGTTCACGCGCGGGCCCAGGTTGTGCACATTAACACCGTCATACACAGGCGCATGGAATCCTGGGTCAGAGGGGTCAATGCCCATCTGCCGCCTGATATTACGGTGAGATGGGCGCAGGAAATGCCTGCCGACTTTCACGCGCGCTTTTCCGCAACTTCCCGCAGCTATGTTTATCTACTCAGAAACGAGCGCATTCTGTCTCCGCACTGGCATGGCCGGGCTGGCTGGGATTTTCATCCACTGGATCTGAACGCCATGCAGATGGCGGCGCAGTATCTGGTCGGTCAGCACGATTTCAGCAGTTTTCGTTCCTCGCAATGTCAGGCAGCCAGTCCAGTTCGCACCATTGAACATCTCAATATCGTCCAGCAGGGCGCATTTTTTGTTTTCACGCTCAGGGCCAACGCATTTTTGCATCACATGGTGCGCAATATTCTGGGCTGTCTGCTGTATGTGGGCAAGGGCCGTTATCCGCCAGACTGGATGCCCCAGGTGATGGCCGCGCGTGACCGCAAGGTGGCTGCACCTACCTTTATGGCCGATGGGTTGTATTTTGCCCAGGCCAGTTATCCCGCCCATTTCGGTCTGGAACAATTTGACGCCTTCGATCTGAGCCGGCCGATCGAAGCGCTGCTGTTTGAGTCCTGAGCGCAGCATCAAGGGTAAGGTGCGGACCATTGGTGGTTGCCAGACCATCGGCGAGGCAACACAGCTGGATGCGCAGCACAAAGCGTCATACACATGATTCGGCGGCTGCGTGCATACCGCTTGTCAGCAACTGGTCAGCTTGCTTGTATTGCCCTGTGCCGATGTTTGTGCCTTTGCCTTGGCGATATTCTTTACATATGCAATAAAAACAACAAACAGAAACAAACGCCGTGGCCAATGGGCCAGACCGTCGTAAATTAATTACATATGCAATAAAGATAGACAGGGCGGGGTGCAGCACGCGTGCCAGCGCAGTTCATTGCATATGAAATAGCCCTGCATGTCCTGGGAAATAAGGGTAATTCTTGAGGGTAAAAAAATAATAATTCCTGTAGCATGCCCCGGTAACCAAAAGTTTCGCTTCTCTCTTACTCACAATACCCATTGGAGACATCAACGATGAAACGTCGTTCCTTCCTCAAGCAGGCGACAGCCGGTGTTGCCGCAACGGGGGGTGCTGTATTGGCATCGCCCGTTTTTGCGCAAGACGCACCCAGTATCAGCTGGCGCCTGGCTTCCAGCTTTCCAACCAGTGCCGATGCGATCTATAACGGCAGCGTCAATTTTGCCAAACACCTGGCCGAAGCGACAAATGGCAAGTTCAAAGTCAGTGTCCATCATGCAGGGGAAGTTGTTCCTGCACTCCAAGTGCTGGACGCGGTCCAGAACAACACGGTGCAATGCGGTCACAGCGCGGCCTATTATTATTACGGGAAGGATCCTGCCCTCAGTTTTGACGCAGCAGTGCCGTTTGGCCTGAATACCCGTCAGTACAATGCCTGGATGCGGGCCGGCAACGGTCTTGCGCTAACCCGTGAAGTGTACAAAAAATTCAACATCGTCAACTTTCCTTGTGGTCATACCGGTACGCAGATGGGTGGCTGGTTCCGCAAGGAAATCAATAGCGTAGAAGACCTCAAGGGTCTGAAAATGCGCTGCAGCGCCTTTGCCGGGGCGGTGCTTTCACGCCTGGGCGTGATTCCGCAACAGGTTGCGGGGGGCGATATTTATCCTTCGCTGGAGAAAGGTACCATTGACGCTGCTGAATGGATTGGCCCGTATGACGATGAAAAACTGGGCTTTAACAAAGTAGCCAAGTACTATTATTATCCGGGCTGGTGGGAAGGCGGCTTTCAGGTATCGCTGTACGTCAACGATGGCGAGTACGAAAAATTGCCCAAACACTATCAGGCTGCCATCATGCAGGCCAGTGCGTTGGCAACCGAAGAAATGATTGGCACGTATGATGCCAAAAATCCCGGTGCCTTGCGCCGTCTGATTGCCGGCGGTGGTGTCCTGAAGCGTTTTCCGAAGGCCGTGCTTGACGCTTCTTTTGCCGAAGCAACCAAAGTGTATGAAGAGCTGTCTGCAAAAGACCCGCTGTTCAAGAAAATCCATGATGACTACATGGCATTCCGCAATGACGTTTACCCGTGGTTCGGGGTTGCCGAGTTCAGCTACGATGCATTCATGCTGGACGCATTGAGAAACAAAAAATAAAAACACCATGTAAAATTCCTGTTTTGCTGGCTATTTTCCCTTAGCGTTAAATAGGTCGGTAAAACAGGCGTATCCTGATTCTCTTCTTTTTCCCTATTTTTGGTGTGAAAGCAAATGAAGTTTCTCTTCACTCTTTCCCGGGCTATTGACGCGCTCATGACTGCGGTTGGCCGCGTTGTGATCTGGCTCACACTCGTTGTGGTGCTGATCAGCGCTGCAAACGCGGTGGTGCGCAAGGTATTTCATTACAGCTCCAATGGCTGGCTGGAAATCCAATGGTATCTCTTTGGCGCGATTTTTCTGCTCGCGGCCGGCTATACCTTTCTCAAGAACGAGCACGTACGCGTGGATATTATTTCACAGCGTCTGTCCAAGCGGACTCAGATCATAATCGAGACAGTAGGGGTGCTGCTCTTCATGTTGCCGGCCTGCCTGTTGCTCATTTATCTCTCCTGGCCCTTTTTTATGTTGTCGTTCGAGACCAACGAACAATCCTCCAATGCGGGTGGGCTGGTACGCTGGCCGGTCAAATTGCTGATCCCTGTCGGCTTTTCGTTACTGGTGTTGGCGGGCATCTCTCATCTTATCAAATGCGTGGCTTTTCTCAGTGGAAAAGGTCCGGATCCTCTGGCGCCAATGGGCGGCAAGACAGCCGATGAGCTGCTGGCCGAAGAAATTGCGGCTGAAGCGGAACAGAAACGACAACAATCACTGCAGGCGGGTAACTAAGCATGGAGTTCTTAATTCAAAATATGCCGCCGATCATGTTTCTGACATTGATCTGCTTTTTGCTGTTGGGCTTTCCGGTCGCCTTTTCGCTTGCTGCCAACGGAATTCTTTACGCATTGCTGGGTATCGCCTTTGGCGAGTTTACCTTCCCGTTTCTGCAGGCGCTGCCTGACCGGGTGTTCGGGATTGTGCAGAACGATTCGTTGCTGGCCGTGCCGTTCTTCACCCTCATGGGCCTGATCCTAGAGCGATCGGGCATGGCCGAGGATTTGCTGGAGACAATCGGCCAGCTGTTCGGGCCGATTCGCGGCGGGCTGGCTATTGCAGTTGTGTTTGTGGGCGCCATGCTGGCAGCCACCACGGGCGTGGTGTCGGCGTCGGTCATCTCCATGGGCCTGATTTCACTGCCCATCATGCTGCGTTATGGCTATGATCGCAAGCTGGCAACCGGCGTTATCGCGGCCTCGGGCACGCTGTCACAAATCATTCCGCCTTCACTGGTGCTCATCATTCTGGCCGATCAGCTGGGACGTTCCATTGGCGATATGTATCGGGGCGCCATGATTCCCGGGTTTATTCTCGCGAGTGCCTACATTTTATATGTGGTGCTGGCTTCGCTGATCAAACCGTCGTACGCACCAGCCTTGCCGCCAGAGGCCCGTGTCTATCGCGAGTCCAATGGCAGCAATGGCCTGCCTTCATTGGTTGTGCTGGTCGTTATTGCCAGCGTCGGGGCCTGGTTGTTAGGCAGATTGTTTCTCTCGGAAAAAAGCGCCGCAGATGAAACCATCGTTCTGAATATGTTGCTGTGGGGTGTTATTGCATTTGCAATCGCTGGCCTGAACAACTTGCTCCGGCTGAAAATGCTGTCAAAGATTGCCGAAAGGGTGGTTTTCGTGATGGTGCCGCCGCTGTTTTTGATCTTCCTGGTATTGGGCACCATTTTCATTGGTGTTGCCACACCGACCGAAGGCGGTGCCATGGGAGCCGTTGGCGCCATTATCATGGCGCTGATCCGCGGCCGCTTAACGCTATCGCTGCTCAAACAGGCGATGGACACCACCACCAAGCTGACCAGCTTTGTCGTGTTCATTCTGGTAGGTTCAACCATCTTTACGCTGACCTTTACGGGGTTTGGTGGCCAGCATTGGGTAGAAGGTCTGTTTGCTTCTCTGCCTGGTGGAGAAATCGGCTTTCTGATCGTTGTCAGTGTCGTCACGTTCCTGTTGGCGTTTTTCCTGGATTTCTTTGAATTGGCCTTTATTATTGTGCCATTGCTGGGTCCGGTGGCCGACAAGATGGGTATCGACCTGATTTGGTTCGGTGTATTGCTGGCGGTCAACATGCAAACCTCCTTCATGCACCCGCCGTTCGGCTTTGCGCTGTTCTACTTGCGTTCGGTTGCACCTAAGCAAGACTACACCGACAGAGTTACCGGCAAGCTGATTAAACGGGTTACGACCGGTGACATCTATAAGGGCTCCATTCCGTTTATTGTCATTCAGCTGTTGATGGTGGCTTCGGTCTTGACATTTCCGGGCATGGTCATGCACTACAAGGGCACCGCAACTGGTATTGATCCGAGCCAGGTCACTTTCGACACCGGCAATTCCTACGGCACTGATCCTTACGGATCCGATAGTGGTAGTGAGAAGGGCGAAAGCAGTTCGGGAGATGCCTATGACGACCCGGCTAACGCATTCAAATAGCGGTTTTTCTGGGGCAGGGGCGCTTTTTCCCTGCTCCGGCACACTGGTAGCGGTATTTTCGGGGCATGGTCCCTGAAATTTCGTTACACTCAGAACCCTGGCATCTGTTTTTGCCGGGGTTTTTTTATGGGACTGAAAATGAGAACCCGCGTTAAATTCTGTGGTCTGTCATCAGAAAAAGATATTCACGATGCGGTTTACGCCGGGGCCGATGCCATCGGGCTGGTGCTCTATGAAAAGAGCAAACGTTATGTGCCACTGACACAGGCGGCGGCGCTACGCCGCACGGTGCCTGCGTTTGTGAATGCCGTCACGCTGACCGTAAATGCCGACGTGCAAACCATCGAACAGATTGTGAACGTGGTGCAGCCTGATTTCATACAGTTTCACGGTGATGAAACGGCTGATTTCTGTGAGCAGTTTTCCTATCCCTATATTCGGGCCCTGAGAGTTGGCGCCCCGGGATTGGCCTTGCCCGAGGAGATAGCCACTGCGGTCAGTGGCTATCCCAATGCCCGTGCTTTCCTGTTTGACGCCTATTCACCCGCTTATGGCGGCGCGGGTATTTCATTTGATATCGGTTTGCTGGCGCAGGCCACGCAGATTTTGCCGGCGCACAAAATAATGATCGCCGGCGGCCTGAATGCATCCAATATTGCAGCACTGGTGAGCAGCTATCATCCCTATGCGGTTGATTTGAGCAGCGGCATTGAAATTGCGCCTGGCGAAAAAAGCGCCGGCAAAATGCGTTCCTTTATGCTGGCGCTTTCCGAGGCGGACAAGTTGCACTGGCCCGTAAAACTATAAGTTCCTTGGCAACGGTTGTCGATGGTGCCGTCAATGGTGGCGCCAAGCAATTGGCGCAGGCTTGCAGGGCGAGCGGCGGCCCACATGGGCTTGTTATTCGATTTCAGCCTGATTTGTTAGTGCTTCAATTGATTCATGCAATTGCAGCCATTCTTCTTCCAGCGTTTCTGCAGTGGCGGTCAGCTCGCCATGCTCGGCCAGCACGGCAACGCGTTCATCTCTGCGTGCATCAGAATAAAAATTTTCGTCGGCAATCAGCACATTGATCTGGGCAATTCGGGTTTGGGCAGTTTCCATGGCTTTTTCGACCTGCGCAAGGCGTTTGTCCAGCGGTTTGCGCAGCTGTGCAATGCGCTGGCGTTCTTCAGCCTGCTGGCGCCGCATTGCCTTTCGATCCGGGGCGGCGCTCAATCCATCGGCCGCAAGCGAGGCATCGCGCTCTTCCTGACGCATGGACAGGGCACGCTGCGCAAGCCAGTCGCGGTAGTCGTCCAGATCGCCGTCAAATTCAATCACCTGACCGTCTGCAACAATCCAGAAACTGTCGACGGTGGTGCGCAGCAGATGTCGATCATGCGAGACCATCAGCATGCTGCCGTCGAACTCGGCCAGGGCGGTGGCCAGCGCTTCGCGGGTATCAACATCCAGGTGATTGCTGGGTTCATCGAGCAACAGTAAATTGGGCTTTTGCCAGACAATCAGTGAGAGGGCTAGCCTGGCCTTTTCTCCACCGGAAAAGGGCGCCACTTTGTCATTGACTTTATCGCCGCCAAAGCCGAAGCCGCCCAGATAATTGCGCAGTTCCTGTTCGCGTGCCTCGGGCGCAATCCGCTGTAAATGCTGCAGCGGGCTGGCATCAACGTCAAGCATATCGAGCTGGTGCTGGGCAAAATAGCCAATTTCCAGACCCTTTGAAGGCTTGTAATGGCCGGCAAGAGGCGCGAGTTCGCGTGCAATGGTTTTAATCAGGGTACTCTTGCCGGCGCCGTTGACCCCCAGCACGCCAATTCTCGCGCCAGAGCGAATCATCAGCTCTATATTCCTGAGAATGACGGTCTGATTTCCCTGTTCGTCAATATACCCGGTGGACACCTTGTCCAGGCGAAGCAGCGGATCCGGCATGGAAGGCGGCGAGGGGATATGAATATAGATGCCAGACTCGGCCTGCAGCGGCGCCAGTTTTTCCATGCGGGCCAACGCCTTGACACGGCTTTGCGCCTGCTTGGCCTTGGTGGCTTTCGCCTTGAAACGGTCAATGAACGACTGCAGCCTGGCTGACTCTCGTCCCTGGCGATCAATCGCGACCTGAAGTTGCCGCACACGCTCGGCGCGCTGGGTCAGAAAATCGTCGTATCCGCCCTTATAGCGCACGAGTTTTTGCTGATCCACGTGCAAAATGGTTCGGGCCACCGCGTTCAGAAATTCGGTATCGTGGGAAATCAGAATGATCGTTCCCTCGTAGGCGGCCAGCCATTTTTCCAGCCACAACATGGCATCCAGGTCCAGGTGGTTGGTGGGTTCGTCCAGCAGAAGCAGTTCCGAAGGGGCCATGAGTGCGCGGGCCAGCGCCAGGCGCATTTGCCAGCCTCCGGAGAAGCTGTTGACCGCCTGGGTCCATTGTTCGGGCGTAAAGCCCAGGCCGGCGAGCAGTTGCTCGGCCCGTGACGGTGCGCTCCAGGCGTCTGCCTCTACCAGCGCCGCTTCCAGCTCGGCAATGCGGGTGCCGTCCGTATCGGGAGTGGCTGCGCGCGCCTGCTGCAGTTCGCGCAGATGCCTGTCCCCGTCAATGACAAATTCCCGGGCCGGTTGGGTGGTGGCGTGGATTTCCTGTTCGACGGTGGCAATCCGCCAAGAATCGGGAATGAACAGATCGCCGGCATCGGCGTCCATCCGGCCCTGCAACAGGGCAAACAACGTGGTTTTGCCTGAGCCGTTTTTGCCAACGACGCCAACCCGCTCCTTGGGATGCACCACGAAATCAGCGTTTTCCAGCAGCACCTTGGTGCCGCGACGTAAAGTAAGGCCTGAAGAACGAATCAAAGCGAATAATCCGAGGAAAAAGAATAATTAGAACATGACGGGCGGCGCCAATCAAAATATGGCAGGTGGCACCAATCACCAATCTGCAACCACAGACCAGCGCCCGGGTGTGTGGGCTCAACCCAGATGGTCATTGATCATGGCTGCCGGCGCATCGCATTTGCCAGCCTGGCGCCCGGCAGTGGCGTTCAATGTCTCGATGCCGCCTGCGACCGTGCAAACCAGGGCTTGCACTTGCTCGGTAGGGCGCGCGGCAAGCCCTTGAATGTTTGCAGGATAGCGTCAGCGTGGCTGCAACTGTTTCCGCGTCAATAGCAGGACGGAGTCGTCACCCTCGGCGGTTTCAAGAAATACAGGATTGAGGGCCGGGAAAGCGTTCATGAAATTTTCATATTCATTGCCGATTTCAAGAATGATAAAGCCGTCGTCGCCAAGGTGAGTGGCGGCCTGATCCAGAATCGTGCGAATAATGTCCATGCCATCGTCCCCGCCAGCCAGCGCCAGCGCCGGTTCGTGCTGGTACTCACTGGGCAGTTGCGCCATGGTGGTGCTGTTCACGTAAGGTGGATTGCATACGATGACATCGTACCGCTGCTTTTCCAGCGGTGCGTACAGATCGCCCTGCAGCACGTTTACGCGTTCGCCCAGTTGATACATGTCCACATTTCTTTGCGCCAGGCGAATGGCATGATCAGACAGATCGACGGCATCAACCTGCGCATTCGGAAAAGCCAGCGCGGCAAGAATGGCCAGGCAGCCCGAGCCGGTACATAGATCTAGTACGTTCTGCACGTTCTCAGGATCGTCTACCCATGGCTCAAGATGCTCAGCCAGTAGTTCTGAAATGGGCGAGCGCGGCACAATTACCCGCTTGTCTGTCAGGAAACGATGGCCCTGCAGCCAGGCTTCGCCAGTCAGGTATGCCAGGGGGACGCGTTTTTTCACACGCAGCTCGATCAGGCTGACGCATTTCTTTTTCTCGTCTTCCAGCAATCGGGCATCCAGAAATGGATCCAGCGTATCCAGCGGCAAGTGCAATGTCGAGAGGACCAGATAGACGGCTTCATCCCAGGCATTATCACTGCCGTGGCCAAAAGCCAGCTGTGCGTCATTGAAGCGGGAGACCGCGTAGCGAATAACATCGCGCACCGTTTTGAGCTCATTGTGGATTTTTGAAGCCATAAGATATCCGATATTGAATGTTTGATATGCAACTGCGTAGTTGCAGTCTATAGCAAAAGGTTTTCAAGCGTTTTACGATAAATGGCGGCCAGTGGCTCCAGGCTATCGACCTCGATATGCTCGTTGATCTGATGGATAGTGGCATTGATCGGCCCGAACTCGATCACTTGCGGACAGATTTTCGCAATGAATCGTCCGTCTGAGGTCCCGCCAGTGGTCGACAGGGTTGTTTGCACACCCGTCACGTCCTGGATCGCGGCAGACAAGGCTTCGGACAGTTCGCCCCGTGGCGTCAGAAACGGTTCGCCGCCGAGCGTCCATTCAATGCTGCTTTCCAGCTGATGTGCATTCAAAATGGCCTGCACACGCGACTTGAGCGACTCAACGGTACTGGCAGTGGAAAATCGGATATTGAACAGAAATTCGGCGCTGCCAGGGACAACGTTGGTCGCGCCCGTACCTGCATGGAAATTGGAAATCTGGAAGGTGGTGGGCGGAAAGTACTCATTTCCCTGATCCCATTCGGTGCTTGCCAGTTCATGCAATGCCGGTGCACACAAATGAATCGGATTGCGGGCAAGATGGGGATAGGCCACATGGCCCTGCAAACCTTTAATCACGACCTTGCCAGACAGCGATCCCCGCCGCCCATTCTTGATGACATCACCCAGCGTGGCGGTGGATGTGGGTTCGCCTACGATGCAGTAATTCGGTTGCACGCCCTGTTGCTTCAGGTATTCACAGACTTTGACGGTACCATTGACGGACGGACCTTCTTCATCGGAAGTGATCAGCATGGCGATGGAGCCGCGATGGTCGGGATGCGCCTGTACGAACGCTTTGGCGGCAACGGTAAACGCCGCGATGGAGCTTTTCATATCGGCTGCACCACGGCCGTACAGCTTGCCGTCGCGAATCGTGGGCACAAAGGGATCGCTGTCCCACTGTTCCAGCGGACCGGTGGGGACCACATCCGTATGCCCGGCAAAAATAAGCAGCGGCGACGCAGTGTTGCGTCGCAGCCAGAGGTTTTGCACTTCTTCGAAAGGCAGATGCTCTGCGACAAAGCCCGAGTCGGCCAATTCAGCGGCCAGCGTCTGCTGGCAATCCCGGTCGTCTGGCGTGACCGACTGGCGGGCGATCAGCGTCTGTGTCAGGGCCAGTACCGGTGAAGAAATTGCATCACTCATGATCAGGCACGCAGCAGGTCGTTAATGCTGGTCTTGGCGCGGGTTTTCGCGTCCACGCGTTTGACAATCACGGCGCACGCCAGGCTGTGTGAGCCATCAGCAGCAGGCAGGGACCCAGGAACTACGACAGAGCCGGAAGGCACGCGACCATAAGTCACTTCGCCGGTTTCGCGGTTATAGATTTTGGTGCTTTGGGAAATGAAGACGCCCATGGCGAGCACTGAGTTTTCTTCGATGATCACGCCTTCGACCACTTCAGAACGCGCGCCAATAAAGCAGTTGTCTTCAATAATGGTCGGATTCGCCTGTAGTGGTTCCAGCACACCGCCAATACCCACGCCACCGGATAGATGGACGTTTTTGCCGATCTGTGCGCAGGACCCTACGGTTGCCCAGGTATCGACCATGGTGTTTTCGTCTACATAGGCACCGATATTGACGTATGAAGGCATCAAGACCACGTTTTTACCGATAAAAGCGCCACGACGCGCGACGGCGTTGGGCACGACGCGATAGCCGCCTGTTTTGAAATCTGCTTCTGTAAAGTCCTGGAACTTGAGTGGCACTTTATCGAAAAACTGCATCGGCGCATTGTTCATGACCACGTTGTCATTCAGGCGGAAAGACAACAGCACCGCTTTTTTTAACCACTGGTTCACTACCCAGTCTCCGTCCTTTTTCTCGGCAACGCGCAGCGTCCCATTGTCCAGTCCGGCCAGGGCAGTGCCCACGGCATCACGCACTTCGGCTGAAACAGTAGAGGAAGACAAATTGGCGCGGTCATCCCACGCTTTTTCCAGAACGGTTTGAAGATCAGTAGTCATAAGATTTGGATAGTTTGAAAAATAATAAACACAATAGTGAAAGATAGCCCATATTCCGGATGGGGTCTGCCCATGGCCGGTTGATACGCATTTCCTTCTCGGGATACCGAAGCTTAACAAAATCCCCGGCGTTACAGTGAAACTGGGCGTTTGCGCGGCCCTTTATCTGAACTGCTGAGGGGTCCGGATCGCGAGCGACCCGGTTATAGTCAGCTGGTGTAGCGATCCCGGATAAACCGGGCGATGCGCTGGGCGCCTTCCACACATTGATCCAGCGGCGCAACCAGCGCCAGCCTGATGCGGTTGGCGCCAGGATTGATCCCATGCGCCTCACGCGCCAGATAACTGCCAGGCAGCACCGTCACATGCTGTGCGCCAAACAAATCACGAACGAAATCAGGGTCGGCGACCGGCGTTCCCGCCCAGAGATAGAACGAGGCATCGGGCATTTTTACATCCAGCACCTCGGCCAGAATCGGGTATACCGCATCAAACTTGGCTTTATACAGAGCGCGGTTTTGCTCAACATGCGTTTCATCATTCCATGCAGCTGTGCTGGCGGCACTAAAGACCGGACTCATGGCGCTGCCATGATAAGTTCGATAAAGGAGAAACGATTCAAGCAGGCTTGCATCGCCAGCGACAAAACCCGAGCGCATGCCAGGTACATTCGAGCGTTTGGAAAGGCTGGAGAAACAGACGCAGTTTTTGAAATCGGTACGGCCCAGCCTGTGTGCAGCCTGCAAGACGCCTACTGGCGGATGCGCATCGTTGAAATAGATTTCGGAATAACATTCATCGGAGGCAATCACAAAGCCGTAGCGGTCCGACAGTTCGAACAATAATGCCCACTCGGCTTCCGGCATGACATTGCCTGCCGGATTGCCAGGAGAACACACAAATAGCAATTGTGTTTTTTCCCAGACGTGCGCGGGTACGGCCGACCAGTCGGGGCTGAAGTTGCGTTCAGGTACGGCGTTGACGTAATAGGGCTGCGCGCCTGCGAGCAGGGCGGCGCCTTCATAAATCTGGTAAAACGGATTCGGGCAGATGACCAGACTGTCGCTGGCGCCGTCGAGCACGGTTTGGGCAAAGGCAAACAGCGCTTCTCGCGACCCCAGGCATGGCAGAACCTGGCTTTGTGGATCTGGTGCGGGCATGTCGTAACGGCGACCGATCCAGGCGGCAATCGTTTCACGTAGCAGGGCATCACCCTTGGTCGGCGGATAGGCGGACAGGCCGGACAAGTGATCGGTGATCGCCTCGTTAACCAGTGCCGGCGTGGCATGCTTGGGCTCACCAATCGACAGGTTCACATGGGCCAGCTCCGCAGCAGGGGTAGGGGCAGTGGCAAGCAGCGCCCGCAATTTTTCAAAGGGATAGGGTTGCAGCAGACGTAATTTGGGATTCATGACAGACCTTGCGTAGATGCGCAAGTTTAACATTTATAGAGGGTGATCAGCGTCGCTGCGCCACCCATCTTCTCTATGAAACGGCGGTTTATTTCAGCCTGCAGTTATTGGACAGATTTGTGGCCGTCCTTCACAAGATGAGTGTTTGTTCATCGATAACACACGAGGGCGGACCTTTGCGCAAACGGGTACGGATTGGCACGTTTTTGCGAGTGATCTATCTGCGTGCCTTATCATATTGCCGACTTATGCAACGGCCAGAAAGCTGGGCCGCTCCTGATGATGATTGATGATTTTGTGGGTTTTCTATCGTTATTTACGGTTATTTCGATGGTAAAAATCATCGAATTGACATAATTTCTTTACGCAGGGCACCAAACCCTACTATAATCCCCGTTCTTTGATGCGAGCGTGGCGGAATTGGTAGACGCACTGGATTTAGGTTCCAGCGCCGAAAGGTGTAAGAGTTCGAGTCTCTTCGCTCGCACCACAGTATTTAAACCTGTTGGTTGTATAGAATCAATAATCATCAAAATCAACAAGTTATCGTGTGTGCCCGAAATGGTTGGATCGTATAGAATCAAATTTTCGCAACAAAACTACGCATAAATTCCCCAGACATCACTCATAAAACGGCAAGCATTCTGACGACCAAAACGGATCGTTGCGTACGTATTCATGTCAAATGCGTTCGCCCATCGAAAAGCTTCTCTCCAGGCCCCGGCGGCACCCCTGCATGTATATTCACCTAGTTGAAATATGCCATTTGTTATACT
The DNA here is from genome assembly GCF_014897675.1 of Advenella sp. FME57. Taxonomy (GTDB): domain Bacteria; phylum Pseudomonadota; class Gammaproteobacteria; order Burkholderiales; family Burkholderiaceae_B; genus Advenella. The sequence goes on from NZ_JABUXU010000009.1 coordinate 172,974, forward strand.
TGAAGATAGATTATTGAGGATATGGCATAAAAGATGAACTGTGATAATTTTGTACGGCTGAGTTTAATTGGTCTGTTAAGTCTGCCCGTTGTTTCAAATGCAGAAGTCAAAAGTATCGAGAACAACAAAAGCATTAGCCAGGGCGTCAAGGAAAATCCCATCATGGGATACGTCGTACCGAAGACTGGTGACTTGAGAATACACAAAGTCCACAGTGAACCCAAAAAAGGGTCATTAAGCGTTATTTATAATAACGAACAAAAAGTACGTCTCACAAACGTCAACGCACAAAGAATTCCTCCTGGTCTCGACAAAATCAAGGCTGCCAAGGCGCTAGGCGAAGGAATTGAAAAGGCGGTGGTTAAAGATAACAGCACAACCCCTGAAAAACAGGAATTCACTACGCCCAAAGGCGTGCACGTAAATTGTGTTGGCGTTCTTATGAAAGATAAGCCAGCTTCCAACCGGCTTTGCTATGCTGTGTTCAACAATTATTATGTCCAGACGAACATGGTCTGGAAAATGGATAAGAAGAATGATGAAAATGCTTTTTCTCGTTCAGACGATTTTGTCACAGCAGTGATGGACCGGTTCAGCGATTATCCCAAGTTATAGAGAAGGCCTAATCAAAGCCGGCGCTATCTCCCCATAACCGCAAACGGGCGATGGGCATTCACCTAACCTGATTGATCGCACCATTCCAAGTGCATTGAGCCAGGATCCTCAAACGGTTTTTCTAAACGTTCCTGAACCCATACATGTGGCGCGCGTGCATCTGCATTTCAGAAGTTTCACGAATAGTGCATAGCCAGAAAACGAACCAAATCCCGGGTAAACCCGAGATTGTTAACAAACGTTAAGTTTCGTAATATTCAGCAATGCATGCGTTTCATCCTAAGTGTCGTATGCATTTTCGCCTATCGGCACGTGTGCCTGGGCGTTTTTTTACGTCCGGCGATGACACTCCGCGGTTGTGGCTATGTCGGATCAACCACATTTGTCATTACATCTTTGCCATTACCTTAGCCGAATGCCCGTCTCATTGGTGCTGACCATCATCTGCAATATTCAATATGTCTCATTTAGCATATAGGTCGCTTGCACTGTCGTACATGAGCGTCAATATTGAGGGCTTACGGCCTGCAGTGGCATATTCTTTATATTTCAAGCTCCTCTTCAACATCACAATCGTTATACTTAAGAGCAATAACATGTGAATCAGAAGTTCGTTCAAATTATATAAGGCCTTTTATACACTGGGTCATTTGGGAGACATATGTTGAAGCGTTCGTCATTCATGGCAATGACGTTGTGCCTGGCGAGCACGCCAGCGCTGGCCGCTTATCCGGAACGGCCTATTACCTGGGTCATTCCCAGCCCGCCAGGCGACGGCTCAGATTCCATTGGCCGTTTGCTGGCCGACAAGGTAGGCAGGGCGCTCGGGCAGACAATCGTGATACAGAACAAACCCGGGGCAGGGAGTGTGATTGGGTCGGAGGCGGTTGCCGGCGCCAAACCCGACGGGTATACCATGATTGTCGGCAATGCCGGTTCGCATGGAATCAATGCTGCCATCTATAGCAAGTTGCGCTACGACGTCGTTAAAAGCTTCCGGCCCGTGGGACTGTTCTGCACGGCAGCCAATGTGCTGGCGGTTCGGCAGGATTTGCCGGTCAGCAATCTAAAAGAATTCGTCGCCTACATAAAAAACAGCAAAACATCGCTCAATTATTCCTCCGGCGGTATCGGCAGTTCGGCTCATCTTTCTGCTGAATTGTTCAAGAGTCTTGCTGACGTGCCGCTGGTTCACATTCCGTACCGAGGCGCAACACCGGCGGTGCAGGCCGTGCTTTCCAATGAAGTGGTTACCATGATCGGCAATTTACCTCCGTGGCTAAGTCAGATCAAGTCGGATAATGCCAAGGCCCTCGCCGTGACCACAAAGGAGCGTGTACCAGAGTTGCCCGACGTGCCGACACTCGCAGAAACCTATCCGGGATTTGAAACGGTCGCGTGGTTTGGCTTATTGGCGCCTGCCGGAACCCCGGGTGAACTAATAGAACGCGTCAATGAGCAAATCAACGTGGCGCTGGCGTCTCCGGATATTCAGGAGCGGCTCAAGGCAGTCAGTTGCGCGCCGGCCGGCGGCACGCCCGAGGAATTTGCCGGGCGCATTCGCAACGATGTCAGTCGCTGGAAAAAACTGGCTCAGGAAAAGAATATCAAGGCAGATTGAGACAATGCAGGCGGTGCGGCTGCCATCATGCGTTTAGACTGCCAGCAAGGTTTCAATTCCAAAAGGCACGGGCTTGAAGGGATGGGCGCTTATCAATTGCATATCGGGCTCCACACCCAGGCCGGTGCGATTGGGAACATGGTATTTGCCTTTTTCCAGTGTCGGGTGTTGCTGCCCGACCAGCGCATCATATAGCGGACTTTCCTCAAATTGCAATTCGAGCATATGGGCCTTGCTGGCAACGCAGGCGACATGCAGTGAGGCGACCGTGCACACCGGGCCGGTCGGGTTGTGGGGAGCGAACAGGATATCGTGTGCGGCGGCCATTTCGGCGATCGCCAGCATATGGGCCGGGCCACCACAATACTTGATATCGGGCATGATCACATCAAGCAGTTTTTCACGAATCTGCATCTCAAAGGAAGCGACGCCAACCTGAGTCTCCGCTGCTGCAATAAGCACGTTCTGTTCGTTGGCGTGAGCCTTGATTTTACGCAGAGAATCCCAGTTGTCATAAGTTTCTGCCAGGGGACACTCAAACCAGTGCAGACCAACGTCCTGCAGTTGATCCAGCACATCAAGTGCGCTTTTCTCGTCAAAACGCCAATGGCAGTCCACCATTAATCTGGCTTGCGGTCCGACGGCTTCGCGGATGGCATACAGGCAGTCTACCCCGTGTCGGATCAACTGGTCAGCTTCTCCGGCAGCGCACGCAGCGGGTGTGACGCCGTCAAAAGGCGCTGCCTTGAATCCCAGGAAGCCCGCCGCGGCCGCACGTTGGGCTGTGGCGGCAAAGCCTGCCGGTGCGCGATCGACCGTGGCGCGATTAATGTTTGCGTAGACTGAAATGGCTTTTCTTTGCAGAGGGGCAAGTACGGTATGTAGCGGCACGGCCTCCTGCCCGGCGCGGATTGTCCAGAGTGCCTGGGCCAGGGCGCTGAGCACGGCATTGGAAACCAGTCCGCCAGGTAGCATCGCAGATGGCCGCAATTGTGCAATGGCCGCTTCTGCCGTCATGCCCACCAGCGGCTGGCCATGTAGCTGGGTCGCTGTCTGAAGGGCGGTTTCCCAGCCATTGAGCGATGCTTCTCCCCAGGCCCTACTGCCATCGTTCATTTGAATGAGAATGAAAAACCAGTTGGTTTTCGGTGAAACATTGAAGGCAACAGCAGTGACGGACGCGATCGTACTCATATGTGTTCAGGCAGGCCAGTAGGGTGAATTTGAATCTTCAGTGGTCACCAGGATCGGCGACTACCAGGAAATATTCTTATTGCAGATGTTATCAACATGAACGTCCCGGATGTCATAATCATAATGCAGTTCGAAGGGGGATGGCGCAGGATTATAAGTATGTCAATGTGAAACATCAGACTTGTGATTTTCCGGTAAGCTATGATGCAGTAGTGATGCATCGTGAGTATAAAAAGGAGTATTCAAATGAAAATGATGACATATGTCATAGGCGCAATATGTGCGGTGGCGTCCTTGCAAGCTTATGCGGCAGAGCCGGTAAAGCCGGCGCATCAGAATGCGGCTTCAGTGTGCAAGCGCGTTCAGGAAACGGCAGAGACTACATTGCAGGCACGCAAAGGTGGCCACAATGACAGGGCCGGGGACAAGGCCAGCCTAGGTAGCAAGAGTAATGATCCGATGTTTACGTATGCTATTGACGTTGCGTACGATAGCGACCTTAACAAGACAGGTATCGGACAGGAAGCGTACGACTATTGCATGTTGCACAAGGCCGGCGCCTGATGGGCTGCTGGCTGGCAGCATTAAAAATACAGTCAGGATTTGTCCAAACATACCTCACTCTATGCCGTTGCATCATACGGCAGCGGTAGTGTGGGGTTTGATGTGCTGGACGATAAGATCAAGCTTGAACCCACACAGATTGCTGCAGGAATGCAACACCGCGTCTAAACGACCACCCAACATGTCGTAAAAAAGCCTGATTGATGCGAAAAAGCGACATCTTTCAGGCTTTTATTATTGTTGTATTTTCTTGCTGTCGCCAGGCGCTTTGGCACTAAGTGCGCCGTCAAGCCCGCTGTCGCACCTACAGTGCGCGGAATCTCCATATACATGCTTTCCAAGTTTTTTTCCTTTACATGGATCAAGGCGACGAACAGCCCCTCAAAAATACAATACTTCTCAAGCTGCTTCCGTAACCCTTTGATTCAAAAAGATAAGCGGGCCCGTATGCAGTGGTTTGTCAACATGGTTGCCGCGTCTGCTTAGTTTGCTAACGGGCAAACCCGGCAATCATGGTGTCGAGCGACCGGAGTAATCCGGTAAAGCTGGCCGGTGTCATACCGCTAGCCCAAAGGTGATGAAGTAATCCGGTACGCCGGAATGAAATTTGTAAATGGAGTATTCAATATGAAAAAGGCATTGCAATCTATCGTGCTGCTCGGTGCGGCAACCGGGGTGGCGCAAGCTGCAACTTCTGTAACGTTGTATGGTCTGGTTGACGGCGGTATCGGTTATACCAAGACCAAAATTACGCAAAATGAAGCCAAATATACCGCAAGGGGCTGGGCACAAGAACGGAAAGTTGGGATGGTCAACGGTATCCTGAATGGCAACCGTTGGGGCTTGAAAGGTACGGAAGACCTGGGTAACGGCACCAGCGCCATTTTCCAGCTGGAAAGCGGCTTTGACCTGGGTACGGGCGAATCTAAACAAGATGGTCGTCTGTTCGGGCGCAAAGCCATTATCGGTCTGACCGGCGATAGCTGGGGTACCTTGACCCTGGGTCGTCAGTACAACGTGGCCGATGATGTGGTTTCAGGAATTGATCCGTTCGGCACTGGCGTTCTGCAGGCTGGTGTTGTTGACGGTGCGTTCGGGGATTCACCTTCTGCCCGTATGGACAATTCCATCAAGTATATGACACCCGATTTCGGTGGCTTCAAATTTGGTATTGCCTATTCAGGCTCTCACAAAAAATCGTCATCTGAAATAGACGAGAAAGAAACTGAAAAGCGTGATACCTCCAACTGGCTTTCAACAGGTTTGGGCTTTGATAATGGTCCGGTTTCTGTCGGCCTTTCCTATGACCGTTTCCGCACCGATATTCGTAATCGGGGTTATAAATTTGACCCATTGGTGGGTGAAGAGGTTCCTTTCGATAAAAAAACCAAAGGCACCACCCATATGTGGAATCTGTTCGGCGCCTATGACTTTGAAGTCGTTAAACTGCACCTGGGCTATGGTCTGATTCGTGGTTCTGTAGCTAGCAGCGCCGTTACTGAAGCTAAAGTCGGTAGCATTGGCCTGAACGGCGCACTGGCTGGCTTCACGACTGTTATGGACCCCGATAGCAAATTTCATGGTTTGAACTACACAGAAGCCAACGGCTTCCGTCAACAGTCCTGGATGGTTGGCCTGAGCGCACCTGTGAGCGACACCGGCACCGTTCTGTTCTCTTACCAGGGTAACAAGTCCAAAAACACCAATGAAGACTTTGACGGCATAAAAGGCAAGCTGAACATCTTCAGCGTGGGTTATGTACAAGGCCTGTCCAAGCGTACCCGCGTGTATGCTGCCGCTTCTTACGGTGTAGGCAAAATGAAGTTTGATGAAAAACTGGGTACCGGCAACGTCAAACTGAAATCCACCCTGATTGGCGTTGGTCTGCAACACCGCTTCTAATGACATGCATCGCCTGGCGATGTATTCATAAAGCAGAAAAAAACCACCCTTCGGGGTGGTTTTTTCATTGTAGCTGTATAAATGCGGCCTTTCCTAAGTCGATGAAGCCGCAGTGGTATCAACTATCCTTTGGGCTTGCCTTGTGATGGCGCTGCTGGCTTTGCCGGCGTGCCTTCAGTGGACTGATCATCGGATTGTGTGTCCGCCGAGTTTTTCAGTTTTGTAAATGCCTCGTCCAGGTTTTGGTCCGCCTGCATCAGTTTGTCTCGCGTCGATTGCATCCATGCCTTATCGTCGCTCAGGCGCTTGTTGCTTTCGGCCAGCATGCGCTCCACTTCCGCCGGTTGTGGCCCGCCAGTACCCATTCTGGTTTTCACCATGAATTCGGGAGAAAGCACTTCCCGGAAATGGGCTTCATTGATAGGCAGTTTAGCATCGGGCAGTTTATATTTCTGTAGCGCCTTGGTATACAGTTCAGCGGCCTTGGCATAAGGAAAGTCTTTGGGTTTGAAGCCGTTGGCCCGCGCTTCAGTCACAATTGCTGAAGCAAAGCTGTGGCCTACACGGAACGGGATCTGATGTTCCTTTTGCAGGGCTTCGGCCAGCTCCATGGAGGTAGTCCACTCGTCTTCCAGCTCCTCAAGAGAACGTTTTGCGTTCACATTGAGTGCCTTCAGGACGGTATTGACGTTATCAACCATTTTGATCGCCTGCGGAAACAGGCCCAGGTCGTCCCATGACGATTTATAGTCGGTCATGCCCGTGGTTACGTTGTGCGCCCGGAATATGACAGTTTGCGCCAGGCCGACCACGTTGGATGCCGCTTCGCGGGCGCGCATGATCACCCCGGGATTACGTTTTTGTGGCATGGCGCTGCTGGTATAGGTGCTGCCTTCATCCAGTAGCAGCCACGGTCGGGTCTGGTGATATTGCGTATGAATATCGCCGAGCAACGCACCCAAGCGGATCGCGGAAGAAGAGGGAATGGCCGAGGCTTCCAGGGATACGTCGGATGGCGTGACCTGGCTGGAATCCAGGGAGTTTTCAATAATGCCGTCAAAGCCTAGCAGGGCTGCCATGCGTTCGCGGTTCAGCGGCCAGCTCGAATTGGCGAGCACGGCAGTGCCCATGGCAGACAGGTTCATGCGTTTGTACAGTTCGTGGATGCGTTGTGCATCCCTGGCAAAAGAGGCTTCATAGGCCAGCAGGTAATGTGCATAACTGATGGGCATCGCCTGGACGCCGTTGGTATAGGCCGGCACAATGGTGTTGACGTTTTTGGCTGCGGCCGCAAGCAACGCGGTCCGTAATTTGTTCAGCGCGTCCGAATAGTCCAGCACCTGATTGCGTAGTTTGGCCATCCGGTAGGTTGCGTACATATCCTGGCGACTGCGCCCGGTATGGATCAGAGAGGCATCCGGGCCGATTTCATCTGTGATGATTTTTTCAATTTGCAGCACATCTTTGGGCCGCTTGCCGTCAGACTTTTCTGATTGCGCCAACGAATAGGCAACGCCGCTGGCAAGCTTTGCGCCCATTTGCGGATCAACAATTTTTTCTTCGGTCAGCATGACGGCTGACGCCTTGTTGATTTTTCCAAGCCAGTAGAACTGGTCTTCCTTTTCGTCATTCTTGCTGGTGGCCTTGCTGGAGATTGGCTTGGCTATGGCGCCTGCCTTGATGGCCTGCTGTTCGCATTCTGCTGTTGTCTTGCAGGGCAGCTCGCCCGTATTGGCCGCGTGGGCAAGCGTGGCTGCCAGGCTGAGCGCCACGATCGCCAGCGCCTGGGGTTTCAAACGAAATAGATCATGATTCATGCTGCTGTCTCCTTGTTTTAATATTGATTGTTGCTGGCTCTTGTGGCCATTGTGAGCGGGTGCCTGGACGACGGCAGACAGAGGTTGCATCTCGCCTGCTGTCGGCTGTGTTTCGGGCCTAGCATCGGCGGCCTGCTGCTACTCAGGCAAAAAACCGCTGACCGAAAGATATCGTTCGCCAGTATCATAGTTAATTCCCATGACTTTGGCGTTGGCTGGCAGACTGGGCAATGTTTTTGCGATTGCCGCCAGTGTTGCGCCGCTGCTGATGCCAACTAGCAGCCCTTCCTGCGTAGCGGCGCGGCGGGCATAGTCTAGCGATTCCGGGACCTCAACCGAGATTGTGCCGTCAAGCAGGCTCATGTCCAGATTGACAGGAATGAAGCCGGCGCCAATGCCCTGCAGTGCATGCGGGCCGGGTTCGCCGCCCGCAATGACTGCAGAGGCGGCAGGTTCAACGGCAAGCACTTTCAATTGTGGCCACTGTTTTTTCAGGGTACGGGCAATGCCGGTGATATGGCCGCCGGTGCCAACGGCGGTAATTAGAAAGTCCAGTCCTTCAGGAAAGTCGTCGAGAATTTCCTTCGCGGTGCGCTCGGCATGCACCTGTGGGTTGGCCGGGTTGTCGAACTGCTGCGGAATCCATGCGCCAGGCGTTTGTTCGGCCAGTTCGACAGCGCGCGCAATGGCGCCTTTCATCCCTTTTTCCTTGGGAGTCAGATCAAACTGGGCGCCATAGGCGCTGATCAGACGACGTCGTTCTACACTCATGCTTTCAGGCATGACAAGAATAAGCTTATAACCTTTGATTGCGGCAACCATGGCCAGGCCAACGCCCGTGTTGCCGGAGGTCGGTTCGATAATGGTCGCGCCCGGTTTAAGTTCACCGGCCTGTTCGGCCGCTTCGATCATGGAAAGGGCTGCGCGGTCTTTCAGGGAGCCGCCGGGATTGAAACGTTCTGCCTTGATCCAGACTTGCTGCTGGCCGGGGAACATACGGGAAAAACGGATATGTGGGGTCTGACCAATGGTGTCAAGTACGGATTCTGCTTTCATGAAGTGGGATGTGTGATTAAGGGGAAAAAAACTGAATATAGCATACTGTCTGTGCCGCGCAATACAAGGTTTTCCCGGTCAGAGGGCCATGCCAGCGATCGCGTTGTGCGCTCGCCTGCAGCGTAGGGTAAAGCGCTGTGCAGCGTAACACTGGGCGCGGCAGGCAGATCGGGCCGAAGCATCTTAGCAACTTATAAAAAAAGATCAGCCAGCTGACAGCAGGTTGACTGCACGGCATATGTTCAGCCTGCAGTTGCGAGAAACGGCTGCTGCTTGAGGATCGGGTGATCCTGCTATACTGCAAACGGTACAGAAAATAAAAATAAATCGTATTGCAAGAAAAACGTATTGAAAAAATGGTAGCACGAGTGGTCCCGGCTATCCGAAAGCGAATGTCGCTGCGTATCACAATCGTTTTCGATGGTGGATCGTGCATCGGTTTACCGGTTGCGGGTACAACTGAATGGAACGAGGAAATCGGCAATGGCGTCAGAACTGGAACTGGTAGGAAGGCTGGTCATGTCTGCGGTGCTGGGTAGTGTGATCGGATTTGAACGGGAGCGACTATCCTGGGCGGCGGGGCTGCGAACACATATGTTGGTGTGCGTGGGCTCTGCGCTGATCATGATTGTTTCCATATATGGGTTTTCAGATACGCTGGGTGAGCATGTCACTCTTGACCCGTCACGTGTGGCTGCCCAGGTCGTCTCTGGTATCGGTTTTTTGGGGGCGGGCGCCATTCTTGCGCGCGGGCAGGTCATTCGCGGCCTGACAACTGCGGCCAGCGTATGGTCGGTTGCCGGCGTCGGGCTTGCCGTAGGGGGCGGGCTGTACATTCCGTCCATTTCGGCGACAGTTATCATCCTGCTGATACTTGCCGGCATCAAGCCGCTGGAAAAACGCTTTATCGCGTACCACCAGCGGCGTCATGTCACCATCAAGGTCAGGCGCGGGCAACTAACGCTGGGTACTTTCAACCAGGCGCTTGGCGTGAGTGCGAATCGGGTCAAGCAGTTTATTGTGCAGCCGTCTGAAAAAGAAGAATACGATGATGTGTACGTCGTCTTTTCCCGGATGTCACCTCAGGAATATGCAGCGATTCGCAAGAAGTTCAAGGAAATCCCAGGCCTTGAATCCATTTCTGAAAGGGCGTCCGATGAGGAGGTTGATCCATACTCGTGGTAGGGACGAGCACACCAAATTAGACGGGCACGCTAAGTCAAATGTCATAGACGTCAGGCGGCGACCGGCACCGGTCTGTTACGCAGCTCATACAGCGTAATGCCTATGCCGCTGGCGCAGATGACGCTGATGCCAAGCCAGGTGATGCCGTCGGGGAACTGATTCCAAATCAGCCAGCCCAATGCCGTTGCGCTGATAATTTGCAGATAGACAAAGGGCGACAAGAGCGATGCCGGCGCCTGGCGATATGCCTGAATTTGCAACAGATGGCCCAGGCCACCGGTAATGCCGGTAGACAGAAGTAGCAGCCATTGTTTCAGGTCCAGCACAGCGAGTACCTGCAGCACTTCGTCGATTGTAAACAGCGTATATACGGTCAGCACCACGGTGCCAAACAGACCGCTCCATATTAGCGTTGTAAATGGGTTGTCGCCGGCGAGCCGCCTGTTGGCGATAAACTGCATGGAAAAAATCACCGCATTGGACAGCCCGAAAAATACTCCGGTAGGATCAAGCCCGCCTGAAGGACGGATCACAATCAGAATGCCAAGAAATCCCACGATGGCGGCAATCCATCGTGACAGCATGGCCTTTTCCTTGAGTATCCACGGCGCGACTGCAAGAAGTATAAGCGGCGCAATAAAATTGATCGCAGTGGCCTGTGCCTGGGGCAGGTAGCGTAACGTGGTGAAGAACACCATGGTGGAAGTGAGCATGAAAACGCCACGCAGCAGCTGTTCCACCGGCTTTTTGGTTTTCAGAATCTGCCAGCCCCTGGCCGGTATGATAATTGATGTCACCAGGATCAGATGCACCGAGTAGCGCACCCAACACAGTATAAGCAGGGGGACGCCGACAGACATCAACCATTTGCCGGTGGCATCCAGCATGGACAGCACCGACATCGCCACCAGCAGGGAAAGGATTCCGGGCAGGGGGCTGGATATTGGCGAAGTCGGCTGATTCATGTGATTCCGAAGGCTGCAGGCCGGAGCTGTCACGGGTGCAGTGTCCGGCAAAAGGTACTGGGGTAAATCCTGGCTCTTATGGTAGAGGATTTACCCTGACAACACCAGCGTATGTGGTTGCTGGTTGAGCTTTCCGTCCCCGAGTGTTGTCATTATCACAAATGTTGACCCACTCAAGTGATATAAAGCGGGCACTATAATAAAGTGCGTTATGGGCACGCCATGCAGGGATGGCGGCTCACACGCGATGATCCATGGTGTGGGTCTATGGCAGTCTTCAATGATATGACCGGCGCCTGAAGCGCGCGTCGTCCTCTGGAATACGCGCCAAGTGACGTGTCGATCGCCAGACTGTTCATCAGGTATTGCCCTGAACAGCCAGCCGTGCCCGGCTGCGTGTGCGCAGAAAATACCAGATTGACACGGCCATCAATGTGCCCAACAACACCATTTCAAGCTGGATGCTGGCATTGAAGGCTTGTTGGTAATCATGACCTTGTAGCAGCGATTGTGAAAACACCACGCCCAGCAGCGCCGGCCCAAAACCCATTGACGCCTGTTGTATCGTCGATAGCATGGCGCTGCCTGAACCGGCCTGGTCTGGCGGGATCTGCGACATGCCGATGCGGTAGAAGGCGCCGACAATAAAAGCCTGGCCGATGCCGATAAACAGTGACGGAATCGTCAGCGACAGCAGGTTGGGTGCCGGCCAGACCTGTTGCAATACCCATAGCAGAATGAGTAGACCTGGAATGACCATCGCGCAACCCAGTATGAGGGTCGGGAGCAAGCCTATGCGGGCCACCACGCGGGTGCTGAGCAGCGAGCCCACGAAAAAGAAGACGCCCAGCGCAATAAATGAATTGCCCGATTGCAATGGCGTCAGACCGGCGCCAGCCTGTAGCGTCAGCGCCAGCACGAACATGAAACCGCTCCAGCAGGCGAAAAAAAGGATGGCGGTGAAAAAACCGAAACGTACGGTGGGCAGACGCAGCAGGGAAGGGGGCAATAAGGGCAGGACACCGCGGCGTTCCTGACGGGCTTCTGTTTTCCAAAGTGCAACGGCCAGCGGTATTGCGCAAGCGAGCGCCGCCAGACACAGCCAGTTCCAGCGCATCGAAGGGCCGAGCGCGACGGGAAGCAGAATACTGATAATGAGCAATGCCAGCAAGAGTGTTCCCGGCCCATCGATGCCTGCCGGATTCTCCCTGCGGGTTTCGGGAATATGACGTGATGATAAAAACAGCACAGCCGCACAAACCGGTAAATTGATCAGAAAAATACTGCGCCATTCCGACCCGGCGATATTGGCATGCACCAGGAAGCCGCCCAGCACTTGCCCGATAATGAAAGACAGGCCGCCTATGGAACTGTACAGGCCAATGGCGCGGGAGTGCGAATGGCCCTTGAGGCAGACGTGGATCGTAGCCAGTATTTGCGGCACCAGCAGGGCAGCCGCAACGCCTTGTAGTGTACGGGCCAGCAAAAGAAGCGAAATGCTGGGCGCAATACCGCAAAGCAGTGACGAAATACCAAAAAGCAGTACGCCGATATTGAAAAGGCGCCGACGTCCGTACATGTCGCCCAGCCGGCCTCCCATTGCCAGCATGACGGCGAAGGCCACACCGTACACAGCGACCATCAACTCCAGTTCGTACTCTGTTGCATGTAGGGAGCGGGCAACCGAATCCAGCGCCACGTTGATAATGGAAAAATCTATTTGTGGCAGAAACATGCCCGCCAGCAGGACTGAAAGGCCAGCGTTGTTCAGGCGGCTGGTATCTTGCGGTGCATCCGACATCATAAAAAATCCTGGAAAAAAATCATCGATGAAGTATTATGAGTATGTTTTTAGACGGGTACCAGAGCCTGATTAGCCTGGTATAAATAGTGTAGGCCTAATGTGCTTGACCGGCCATAATGCCCGGTGCTGCGGGGCGCCTGATCAAAATAATGCAATTGTGATTGCAGCAGGATGTTGATGGAACGGGGGCAGCCAAACATACGTGCTTGCCCTGGCGCTATCATGTTTGTAAAAACCGTTGCAACAGCGCTGCCCAAATGGCAGGAGTGAAAATGAGATTGACTGACAGCATGAGCGCCGTTATAACGCATCCGGCAGCAGAGAACTGGAAAACACCTATTGACGATAGGGTAGATCGAGCAATGGAGTTGGGTATGTTTCTGCGTGCCCGACGTGAAAGTCTTGATCCACGCCGCCTGGGGCTACCCAGATACGGGCGTACTCGCACGCCCGGGCTGCGCCGCGAGGAAGTGGCGCAACTGGCTGAGATCGGTATCACCTGGTATACCAAACTGGAACAGGGGCGTCCCATACGCGTATCGCCCAAAGTGCTGCAGGCTGTCGCATCGGCACTACAGTGCACCGATACGGAAACGCGCTATCTCTTTACTCTGGCTGGCCTGGCCAGCCCGGCCTCGGCGGTGTCCGGGAAAATCTGCCGTATGATGCCAAATGCCATACAGACCATTCTGGACCAGTTGCATCCTTTGCCGGCCATTGTGCAAAATGCCAGATATGACATCGTTGCCTTTAACAATGCATTCTGCCGAATGATCGATTGCGACCTGAATCAGGTTGCCCCCGAAGACTGCAATTGTATTTATCTGGCACTCACTGATCCGCAGATCAGGAAGGTCACGCAGGACCTGCCAGAGACGATCGCACACATGGCGGCACGGCTACGCGCGCAGATGGCAGCGCATCTGGGCGATCCCGCGTGGGAACGCTATCTGCAGCGTTTGCTTGCCTGTTCTTCTGAATTTGCCGATATCTGGAATCAGAACCGCGTTTGCGCCACGGTGGATCATATCGTGCGCTACAAGTATGCCGGTCTTGGTACGCTGGAGGTATTGCAGACCAATTGGTGGAGCATGCCGATGGCCGGCGAGCGTCTGCTTGTCTATGTGCCGGTTGACCAGGCGCATCGCGCGCTTTTGTCCAAAAGGATGGCAACCCATGCTGCCTGAACCAGTAAATTTGTCGCGCTTCGATCCACAGACCCTCAGGTTGTATTTGCTGGCGGCACGCTCACTGAATCTGACCCGGGCTGCGCAAGATGCGCATATGACGCTGTCGGCGCTCAGCAAGCGGATTTCGGAACTGGAAAAGCAGATCGGTTGCGAGCTGTTTATCCGACGGGCAAGGGGACTGGAGCTGACGCCGGCGGGCCACGCATTGGTCGAACATGCGCAATTGGTTATTGCTGCTGTGACACGGCTCACGTCAGACATGAGTGCATATTCAGCCGGTCTGCGTGGACAGGTGCGTATCTGGGCCAATACTTCATCTGTGATTCAGTTCCTGCCACGGGACCTGGCCGCATTTTCCAGAACGCATCCGGCGATCAGGCTAAGCCTTGACGAAAAGCTAAGTCATGAAATTATTACGGCGCTCACGCAGGAAAGAATTGATATCGGTATTTTTGCTGACAACATTCCTAGTGGCCAGGTAGAAAAATATTTCTATCGTCATGATCAATTGGTGGTGCTGGTGCCGCGCGGACATCCGTTAGGAAAACACAAGCGGATTCGCTTTGCGCAGGTGCTGGACAATGATTTTGTCGGCCTGTCGGATGGCAGTTCGCTGCAGGTGCGCATGCAGGATGCCGCTTTGGCTGCCGGCAAAACGCTGCGGTTGCGCGTTCAGGTCAGCAGCTTCGACGGAATCTGCCGGATGATTGAAGCAGGGTTGGGGGTCGGTTTGTTGCCGCTGGAAGCGGTCCGGCCGGAAATTATCGGCAAGGGGCTTCACGCGCTGGCGCTGGATGACGACTGGGGTCAACGCACTTTGTATGTCGGCGTACGTAGCGCCGTTGGTCTCAAGCCCGATGCGCAGCGATTGCTTGACTTTCTGAAGCAAGCCCATCAAGCGGGATGACCGCTGACAGATACACGTGCCCGTGGCCGTAGCGGCAGACGGGCGGGTCTGCGCGAGTACTGCCATAATCAATATCTGCACATGAATATTGGCATATGAGTATCTGCATATGAGTAATTGCATATGAGTAATTGCATATGAGTAATTGCATATGAGGACACGCCGAACAATGCAATATCGAACTCCAATTTTCGCGGCATAAAATCCCTGTGGGGAGGCCTTCCAGCCTTTCATTAGTGGGGAAAATAGCCGTCAATCCACTGCTCGCGGACCCCAAGCCTTGAAAATATGGAAAGGGTTATCATCAAATTACCAATTTTCAAATGGGCATATTCCGGTCATGATGGCGAAAACCCATATTGAATAAACAGGTAATGCATGTCGAAACCGCTGGATGGAATCAGAGTACTGGAGCTGGGACAGCTCATTGCCGGACCCTTTGCCACCAAAATGCTGGCTGAGTTTGGCGCGGAAGTCATCAAGATAGAACCGCCCGGCAACGGTGACCCGCTAAGAAAATGGCGCTTGCTGCACGAAGGGACTTCTGTCTGGTGGGCGTCGCAGTCGCGCAACAAGAAATCGGTTACGCTCAATCTGCACGAACCGGAGGGTCAGGACGTCATACGCCGGCTGGTGGCTGATGTAGACGTGATTGTAGAGAACTTTCGCCCCGGCACGCTGGAAAAGTGGAATCTGGGTTTTGAAGCGCTCAAGCAGATTAATCCACGGCTGATCATGCTGCGCGTATCGGGTTATGGACAGACGGGCCCCTATAAAGACCTTCCAGGGTTTGGTGTGGTGGGCGAGGCGATGGGCGGCCTGCGCCACTTGAGCGGCGAGCCGGACCGACCCCCGGTGCGCGTAGGTATTTCAATTGGCGATTCGTTGTCTGCCTTGCATGGCGTGATTGGCGTGTTGTTGGCCTTGCGGCATCGTGATCAGTTCAATGGCGCCGGCCAGATGGTGGATGTGGCCTTGTATGAATCCGTGTTCAATATGATGGAAAGCACCATCGCCGAGTACTCGGTATTCGGACAGGTGCGTCAGCCGGCGGGCAGCAGCCTGCCGGGAATAACGCCAAGCAATGCCTATCGCTGCGCCGACGACAAATACGCACTGATTGCCGGTAATGGAGACAGCATATTCAAACGGCTAATGTCCCTGATCGGGCGCGATGACATCGGCGAGGACCCGGCATTTCAATATAACGACGGGCGTTCAAAGCAGGCCGACTATATCGACGGCGTGATCGGACAATGGACGGCGCAGCATACACTTGATCAGGTGCTTGAGAAACTGCATGCGCACCGTATACCCGGTGGACGCATTTATGATGCAGCCGATATCGCTAAAGATCCGCATTATCATGCACGGCAAATGCTCATTGAAGGTGAGCTCGAAGATGGCACACCGGTAACCTTGCCAGGGATTCTGCCCAAATTGAGCGAAACGCCGGGCGATGTGCGACGACGAGCACCGGTGCTGGGACAGGACACCGAGCAGATCCTGGATCAGCTGGGCATTGATGGCGCGACCCGTGACGACTGGAAAGCGCGAGGCATTATCTGAGGCGCAAATTCTTTACTCCAGTCAACTAATCATTTTTCAGCAGCCATTGCTGCATAGCCAGGCACGGGATTTATTGACGCGCAGCACGTCAGGAGCATGATATGAAAAAACTGTTTATCCAGGAAGTCGCCCCAAGGGACGGTTTCCAGAACGAAGCGCGGTTTATCGAAACGGACGACAAGATTGCTTTTATTGATCAGTTGAGCCAATGCGGCTACGCCAAAATAGAAGTGACTTCGTTTACGTCGCCCAAGGCCATTCCGGCCCTCAAGGATGCCGAGGCAGTGATGCACCGGATCCGCCGCAATCCGGATGTCGTCTATACCGTGCTGGTGCCTAATCTGCGGGGTGCCGAAAGGGCCATGTCCTGCGGTGTCGATGAGGTCAATCTGGTCATGTCGGTGAGCGAAACCCACAATCTGTCCAATCTGCGCATGAGCCACGAGCGCTCATTTGAACAGCTCGCGGCGGTGATAGGCGAAGTTAAAAACACCAGTACGGCTATCAACGTGTCCTTGTCTACTGTTTTTGGTTGTCCGATGCAGGGTGACGTTGCACAGGAAGACGTGCTGGCCTGGGTAGACCGGTTTGCGCAGCTTGGTGTGGATGGCGTAACGCTATGCGATACCACGGGCATGGCCTACCCAACGCAAGCGGGCAGTTTGTTTGCGGCTGTGCTGGCGCGCTTCCCGAACCTGGACGTGACCGCACATTTTCATAATACGCGCGGCATGGCGCTGGCCAATACCGTGACCGCCTTGCAGGCAGGGGTCGTGCGTTTTGACAGCGCTCTGGGTGGTCTCGGCGGTTGCCCCTATGCGCCTGGCGCCTCTGGAAACGTCACGACCGAAGATATGGTTCATATGCTCGAACTGATGGGCTATGACACCGGCGTGAACCTGGAGGGCATTCTGGCGATCAGTCGCTCGCTCGTGCCGCTAATTGGACATGACGTGAACAGTCAGACGCTTGCCGCGGGAACCCGCATGGCCTTGCACCCGGTGCCGGATTACGTCAGGCAGTTGCAGCAGACGCCGTGAAACAACAGACGCAGCGAAGCGCCAGATCAAAATCAATTGCAATGATCGGAACAAAGGTAGTCTGTTCTGATGCCAGAGAAGATCGATGAATATTCATACAAAACAACGGAGACATACATGAAACGCAAATTATTAAAACCCGCGCTGCTGACACTGGCTAGTACGATTGCTATTACGAATGCAATGGCACAGGAAGCGGCGTACCCACAACGCCCCATTTCATTGATCGTTTCGGCCGCCCCGGGAGGCACGACCGATCTGGCGGCACGTATGATCGCTGACCCGCTCAGCAAGGAACTGGGGCAGCCAGTGGTCGTCGAAAACAAACCAGGCGCCTCGGGCGGCATCGCTGCGCAGCAGGTATTGCGCGCCAAGCCCGATGGCTACACGCTCCTGCTGCAGTATTCGGGCTATCAGGTTATTACACCCAGCATAGAAAAAGTCAGCTGGGACCCGGTCAAGGACTTCTCACCCATCGCAAATGTGTTGTCGGCGCCTCAATTGCTGGTTGTCAAAAAAGAGCTTCCAGTCAATAGCCTGAAAGAGTTGGTGCAGTACGCCAAGGATAATCCGGGCAAGCTCAATTACGCGTCTTCCGGCACCGGTGCGCTTCAGCACGTGGCGACCGAGCAGCTGAACCAGATGGCCGGTATCAAGACAACCCATGTTCCCTACAAGGGAACCGGGCCTGCACTGACTGATTTGCTTGCCGGTGTGGTTGACCTGACTATTACGACGCCACCACCACTGTTGCCGCATATCAAATCCGGTGCGCTCAAGGCACTGGCTGTCACAAGCAAGGAGCCGCTGCCTTCGCTTCCTAACGTGCCTACAGCCGGCGCCGCAGGCTATCCTGACTGGCTGGTATCTTCCTGGTTTGCCATGTACGGACCGAAAGGCGTGCCCAGCGACGTGGTGCAACGACTGAATGCGGCGATTGAAAAAATCATGGCAACGCCTGAGTATAAAATGAAAGCCGAAGGGCTGGGCGCGACTGCTGAATACATGGGCCCGGAACAGTTGGGTAAATATACCGGCCAGGAGTTGGCTCGGTGGAAAAAGGTGATTGATGCCGCTGGCATCAAGGGTGGCAACTGAGCAATTGACCGGTTAACCTGAGCGCGCCGCGAGCGTGTCCGGCACGAAAGAACGATTACGGTTGCAATGAAATTTTTAGTGGCTGGGGTCTGCATTTGCAGCTCCGGCCACTATTGCATATATGATAGCGGCATATTTTTTACTGATGAGGAGACAGAATTGAAAAAATCCATACTGGCTGTTATGGCGACATTGGTCTCGGGTAGTGCGCTGGCCGCGTATCCGGAAAAGCCAATTACCATGATCATTCCGTTTCCGCCGGGGCAGGCGACCGATACCTTTGCTCGTGCGCTAGCCGATGAACTGGGTAAAGCGGTGGGGCAGCCTGTTATCACTGAAAACAAGGCGGGCGCCGGCAGCAATATCGGTATGCAGCAGGCGGTGAGAGCCAAGCCCGACGGTTACACGATCGTGGTAGGCGGCAGCGCAGCGGCCGTTAACCAGACACTTTACACAAAACCCGGCTATAGTCTGCAAGGCGATCTGAAGGCCGTATCTGGTGTATTTTCCGTGCCGCTGATTTTTCTGGCCAACCCCAAGTCGGGGATTCATTCACTGCAGGATGTAGTAGACAAATCCCGCGAGGAACCCGAGTCGCTGGCGTATGCCAGTGCCGGAATTGGTGGCACTCAGCACTTGTCGGCAGAAATGTTCCAGGCAGGCACTGATATTTCGCTCAGGCATATTCCATATAAAGGCAGTGGCCCTGCGCAAACCGATTTTATCGGCAACCAGGTACCGCTCATGGTCGATTCAGTGACCGCGGCATTGCCTTATATCAAGGACAAGAAAGCCGTGCCTTTGGGCGTGACGACCGCCACTCGCTTAAAGGCGCTGCCCGATGTGCCGACAGTGGGCGAGACGGTCCCTGGCTTTGAGGCCATTGGCTGGGCTGCCGTATTTGCACCCAAGCAAACACCCGCAGACGTGGTTGAAAAATTGAACAGTGAAATCGTCAAGGCGCTCAATAGCCCTAAATTATCGGCCTTTATTGCCGATCGCGGGGCGATGCCGATGCCGCAAACAACGCAACAGGCCGATGACTTTATTAAGGCCGAAATTGCCAAATGGGGCAAGGCAGTCAAGGATTCGGGCGCAACAGTAGATTAAAGCAAGGCATTGGTATGGCAAGGCGCTGTTCAAATTGATTGGCAGCGCTGCCTGTGCATTAACGGGCCTGATATCAGCCGGTTTTACGAAAGGTCAGATTAATGCGGTTTGAGCCGAGCAATGGGTGCGGATTGTCTTTAAGCGCCATGACGCCATGGTAACGCAAGCGATCGGGGCCGCCCCAGACCACAATATCGCCATGAAACAGCGGAATTTTATCTGGACGATCACTGCGTTTGAGACCACCGAACTGAAACATGGCGGGCATTCCAAGTGAGACCGACACAATGGGGGCGGAAAAGTCAGTCTCATCCTTGTCCTGATGCAAGCTGAGCCGGGCGCCCGGCACGTAGCGGTTGATCAGGCAGGAATCAGGCGCGAAGCCGGCATAACCACAGCGGTAGGCTGCCTGTCGGGCGAGCGCCAGAAATACGTCCGGCATAGCTGGCCATGGCAAGCCGGTTTCCGGATCAATCGCCGCATAACGATAGCCCTTGCGATCGGCGGTCCAACCGGCGGCGCCACAGCAGGTAAGCGCTACGGACATGGTGTAGCCGCCTGGTGTGACCATATGGCGAAATGGCGATTGCTGGCGAATCTGACGCAGCTCCGCCAATACCCTGTCCACATATTCCAGTGCATACCCACGCAATACCCATGCGCCGGGTCCCAATTGCAAGTCTGTGGCGTCTGTATCGGGTGCGGGCAAGGTATCAGGTGGAAAAAGGGAAATCGTACTCATAAGATTGAACTCAAATATCATGTAGCACGCAGCGCTACGGCGAAGGCTTGTTGAAAATCCGTCATGTCCGCATAAAGCAGGACGAATGCAGTGATGCAGGTGACCGCTGCATTATAGGGCGGTGGTGTCGGTCCTCCTGGCAATGTCAGCTGCTTGCATCGCCTGTTCGCCTGAGCACAACGACCTGTTCACGTATCAAAAATACTCGCATATGACGTAGTGGTGTAAACCCAGCGGCCTGCAAACAACGAAGCTGGCTGTTGATAGCGCCGGCAGCACAGGGTTGCGGGGTCTGTCTGCGACATTGCGTTCTTACTGTGGTTTAATGTTTCATCTGCTACAACGGGGATAACGTTTTAGCGAGAACAAAACAGTAGTGGATCAACGTTGAGACCAAATTGCCCGGGTTCAGGATAAGGGGTGAGCAAGGCGCTATGGCCGTTAGCGCTGTTAAGGCCATTATGGCAATTACGGCCGGTCTGTGTCCTGTCATGCTGTTATTTTATAATAATACTGTTTAAATATATAGTATTTTATTTTTGGTTACCCATGTCTGAGCAATCGCCACATCCATCATACCTGACAACGCCCGTGCTGCTTTTGATGGCCATCGCTTGCGGCCTGTGTGCCGGAGGTAACTATTTCAACCAGCCGCTGCTGCATTCCATCTCGGTTAGCCTGGACATTACAGAGACCCGCGCGGCACTCACTGTAACGGTCGCGCAGGTCAGCTATGCGCTGGGTCTGCTGTTTATTGTGCCGCTAGGCGACAAGTTCGAGCGCCGGCAGCTTGCTGTCGGGCTGATGGTGCTGGCTGCGATCGGACAATTTATCAGTGGCCTGGCAATCAACAGCAGCATGTTGTTTGTGGGAGTCGGCATGGCGGGGCTGTTTTCGGTTGCTGCACAGGTCCTGGTGCCGATGGCCGCTATCCTGTCGGCGCCATCGCGTAGCGGTCGCGCAGTGGGCATGGTCATGAGCGGCCTGCTTACCGGTATTTTGCTCGCCCGAAGTGTTGCCGGCTTGCTGTCCGGTATTGGCGGATGGTCGACTGTTTATCTGGTATCCGGCGTCATCATGCTTGGCATTGCAACTGTCCTCTGGCTCAAGCTGCCATCCTCCAGAAACCCGCAAAGCCACGGCTATTTGTCCATTCTTGCGTCACTGTTCACTTTGCTGCGTGAGCAGCCGCGCCTGCGTACGCGCGCGCTCATGGGCGGATTGGGCTTTGCATCGGTCAGTGCGCTGTTTTCGACCATGGCACTCCTCTTGGCCGGGCCTGCACATGGTTTGAGTGATGTGGCCATTGGCCTGGTGGGCCTGGCCGGCGTCATGGGGGCCTTGATGGCGTCTTTGGGAGGCCGCTTGGCCGATCGCGGCCTGGGTGATACGGTCACTGCCGTCAGCGTTGTACTGTTGCTGCTCAGCTGGGGCCTGCTATGGCTGGGACACGATAATCTGTGGTGGTTTATTGCAGGCATGCTGGTGATCGACCTGGCCCTGCAGGGCGTGCACATCAATAATCAAACCACCATATTTGCCTTGCTGCCACAAGCACGGTCTCGTTTGAATGCGGTGTATATGACCAGTTATTTCATTGGCGGTGCTTCTGGATCGACGCTGGGTACGGTCGCCTGGACTTACGGCGGATGGGCCGGCACCTGCCTGCTGGGAAGCGTGTTGGCGATCATGACCGGTCTGGCCACTTGGGCAGACCGAAAGGTCAAGTCAGCAATTGAACGGGCTGACCTTACACCCGCAACAGCAACAGTAACAAAATAGTAGTAGTCAATTTTTCATTATTTTTATCAAGGGAGACACAAATGAAAATTTTTTATTCCGCCGCTTCGCCTTTCGTGCGTAAGACAATGATCGTTGCCGACGAACTTGGGGTCGTGGACCGAATTGAACGCCTGCCGGCCGCAGCTAGTCCTGTGAATCGTGATCGCAATATTATTCCGTTCAACCCGCTGGGTCAGGTGCCTACGTTTATCACGGACGACGAGCAGGTACTGTTCGACAGCAAAGTCATTTGTGAATACCTGAACACCACTTTCAAGGGCAAGCTGTTTGGCGATGACAACACGCGCTTCAAGTTGCTAACAGATCACGCAGTGGCAGATGGCGCCATTGCTGCTTCATTGTTGGTCCGCTATGAACTACTGGCGCGTCCCGAAGCGTTGCGCTGGGACGAGTGGCTGGAAGGCCAGACCGATAAAATCACAACTGCATTGCAGTACTTCGAAGACAAGGCGCAAGAGCTTTACGATCGAATAGATATCGTTACCATCACCCTGGCATGTGCTTTCGATTATCTGGACTTCCGGCTGCCGGACTATAACTGGCAGAAGCGTTTTCCGGGTTTGAAAGCCTGGTATGACAAATTTTCCGTACGTGAAAGCATTGCCAAAACCAAGCCTCAGTAAAATGGGTGCTGATGCGCGGCAGCCGGCCTGCTTATGATCGTTGCCGCGAATCGATGTTGCGAATCGATACCGCTTATCGAGGCCGCAGGTGGGCTTAGCAGACCGGTTAAGGAAACAGGGGGCAATGCATATCACAGATCGAAGGGCTTTTCTTCAGTTGATGGCAGCCGCGGGCACTGGCATGTTCGCGCCCGCAGTGCTGCGCGCGCAGCAAGGGATGGAGCAGTTTTATGATCTGCCGGCGTTTGGCAACGTCAGCTTCATGCACATCACAGATGTACAGGCCCAATGGAAACCTTTGTATTATCGCGAACCCACAGGCCAGGTGGAGATTGGCCCAGTCAGTGCAAAACCGCCCTATGTGACCGGCGATGCGCTGCTGCAATACTACAACCTGATGATTGGCTCAGCTCAGGCCTATGCTTTCAGCAACGCAGACTATGCTGCCTCGGCAGCCCACTACGGCATGCTGGGTGGGGTGGCGCACCTTGCGTCATTGATTGGCATCGTCAAGCGTTCCCGCGAGCAAGCGTGGCTGCTGGACGGCGGCAATGGCAATCTGCAATCATCGGCCCCCTGGGCAACAACTGATGGGGCGATTACGGTCCATCATGCCCTGGGCATAGACCTGGGCTTGCCGGAGCAGGCGCATATTCAGGCAGCCATTGCTTCAAAGGATGCTGGCCAGACACAGCCGTCGGATCCCAATTTACCGGCACCCGCACAGGGGCGAGCTGCGCACTATCCATACATTGCGCACAATGCGTTCGATCTGGTTAACGATAATCCTCTATTTGAGCCCTATATACTGCGCAAGCGAAACGGTATCACGGTTGCCATTATTGGGCAGGTGGCGCATAACGAACCGTTTGCCAAGGGCAACTGCGATGAACACACCATGCCAGACGCCAAGACCGGCATCAAAGAGCGATCGGTGATGCGTCTGGATGAACACAATTTACAGCGCATCGTCGACGATGTGCGGACAAAAGGTGCGCAAGCCGTGCTCTTGCTTTCCCGAGCCGGTGTGGATGCAGATTTGCAACTGGCAACTCGTGTCACTGGTATTGATGTGATATTGGGCGGACGTTCGGCGACCCCATTGCCCGAACCCATTCTTGTTTCCAACAATAAGGGTAAGACGGCAGTCACTAACGCCGGCGCACAGGGGCGGTTTCTGGCCGTGCTGGATCTGGACATCGACAAAGGCGGCTTGGCGGATTTTCGCTATAGCCTGTTGCCAGTAGTGGCCAGTTTTGTACAGGCCGACAGCCGCCTGGCAAAGACGGTCGATAATGCCTATGCGACAGCCAATACCAGCTTGTCAGAGCAAATCGCCATGACCGAAGGGCTGCTGTACCGCCGGGGCACTTTCAACGGCACCTGGGACGAACTCTTGTTGCAAGCCATGTTGCAGCGCAGCGGGGCGCAAATAGCCCTGTATCCCGGATACCGCTGGGGGTCGACGCTGTTGCCTGGCGCTGCAATTGTCCGCGAAGATATCATCAACCAGCTGGCATTGGGCGACACACAAATGTGTTTGGGAGCGGTGCGCGGCAGGCATATCCATGCCATGTTGGAGGCCGCCGCTCAGGCGCTTTTCGACCCTGACGCGTACAAGCGTTCAGAACAGGATATGTTGCGAACCGGTGGCTTGCGCTACCGGATCGACCCCGACCAGGAGTCGGGCAAGCGTATTACGAACGTCATGGTTGGCAGTCAGCCGTTGATGGTCGATGAAAAATATAAAGTGGCCGCCTGGGGATTGACCGTGCCATTTGAATTTGACCAGGCAGCGCCAACAGATGCGACCAGGGCGGACGTTGAAAGCAAAATAACCAATCGCATTGAAAGTAAAGATACAGCGCAGGCCAACGCGACAACCATTGAATCAGCACATATGCCGGCGACGACGACACTGATCATGCTGGATGTGCTGGAAAATTATTTGAAGCAGCACAAGACGATACCGGAGATGGAACCTTATCAGCCGAGGATTGTCAGGGAGAAGCGGCAGATTTAAAGCTTGCTCAGGAGTGCAATAAGCGCCTTAGTTATTCGCTCACGATCGTCAGGTTTTGTTGATTTTCTGATTTTTTGTGAGTACTTTGGTTTGAATAACGAGCGAACCAAAGCCCGGCACAAACAGCCGTAACAGTGCAATAGAGCAGGCCGTTGGAAGGTGCTATTTTAAAAACCGCTGTAAAAATTACCCGATACGTTTTACTCGTCAATTTTGTTATGCGACTCCTGCAATGCCTTGTTCTTTGCCCTTGTATCCCAAACAACCAGTCCAAAGATAAAGTTGCAAATGACCCATATCATAATAATCATGGTTACGCCCATGCCTTCGGAATCTTCGGTGCCGCGAGGCAGGGCGCTGGACTGCGATCCTCGATCAAGTACGCCCATGCCGACCACAACCCAGCAAATCATGGCAAGGTTAAAGGCGATAAAAAGCCACTTGGCGACTTTTCCGGTCAGGGTTCGTTGCGGTTCTTCCAGCTGAAAACCGCAAGAGACGCATTTGGTCGCAGCGTCTTCAAGTTCGGTGGTGCACTTTGGGCATGTTTTCATCGGATTGCTCCTGTCTCTATTTCTGGCACTTGCAATAATCCAGACTGCTGCCGGTTTAATCTGCAATCTGGCACCGGCTTTGTTATATCGCACCTTTCCCAGTAATTTATCGTATGCCGATCTATGCTCCATATGCAGCAATATAGCAGTGATCGGCATTGCCTGCGAATAAATTTCTTTGCCGCAACGTCAGTGCCTGACTCATATGCCCCTGGAGCCAGCGCTGTGAAATCACAACGCGACCGCGACCGCGACCGCGACCGAAAGCACAGCCTGCTGATGTTACATTTGCAAGTATATGCGCCGGTTCGCGTATCAGGAGACGGTTTACTACGTACTAGATCCGGATCAGTCGCTTGCCCAGGTTCTCACCTCGATACAGTTCAGCAATTGCGCCCGGCGCTGTGCGCAGACCATCAGTGATGTGTTCACGGTAAGTCAATTCTTTTGCTCTGACCAATTGCTCGAGCTGCTCGACGTAAGAAGCATAGGTGTCCTTATGGTCGAACAGGATGAAACCCTGCATTCGGGCTCGGCGAGTCAGCAGAATACGGTTTACGCGAGGGCCCATGGGCGGTGGATTCCAGCTCGGGATTGAGGCTGTTCCGCATACAATCACACGAGCGCCGATAGCCAGATGCTGCATGACTGCGTCTGAAATGGCCCCTGCCGTGTTATCAAAATAGACATCCACGCCGTCTGGACATGAATTTTTGATGGCCTGATCAATATCGTCAGTCTTATAGTTAATGACATGGTCGTAGCCAAATGCTTCATAACACGCTTTGACTTTTTCAGCTGAACTGGTCAAGCCTACTGTACGGCAGCCCATTGTTTTGGCAAGTTGCCCCACGCAAGAGCCCACCCCGCCGGCAGCGGTGGACACCACGACGGTGTCACCTGGTTTGGGGGAGCCCAGTTTGTCCAGTGCAGTGGCAGCTGTTATGCCGTTCAAGCCCAATACGCCCAGATACAAGGAGGGGGGAAGATCACTGGCGGTTATTTTCTGGACAATCGCCTCGGGTTTGACCGTGGCGTAGGTTTGCCAGCCGAACCAGCCCATCAGGCGTTCGCCCTTGTTGACTGTCGATATCGCGGATTCGACGACCGTTCCTACACAAAGCGAACGCATCACGTCGCCGACATTTACACTTGCGTAGTTATTGGCATCGGCCAGCCAGCCACGCATTGCTGGATCCACAGACAGCCATTCATTGCGCACCCGTATTTGCCCAGCTTGAAGTTCGGGTACCGGCTGCTTTTCCAGTTGGAAATTTTCTGCGGCAGGAATGCCTGTTGGTTTGGATATTACCCGGATGACTTCGTTTTCAAGCGTATTCATATATCCCTCTACATTTGTACAATCGTCTATCAGATTATTAAACACTCTGGCTGAGCCGTACTCATGACCAAGTCTCGCATATTTGCCTCAGCGGTCGGCACCGCAAGGCTGCAGGCCGGAAAAGGGTGACACTCTGCCGTTTATGGCACAAGCGCGCTGGTCGGGCAGGGTTCAACACGGTTTATCGTGTATTGCAGATGCTATTGGTTTCTGCTGTTCTGTCATATTCTACCTATGGAAGGGATGGGCCGCTTTGTGTAAAGGGAGCTGGGTCCAATCTTTTGAGTAAGAAATGCTATCTGTCATAAAAATACCCCGCGGTGCGATCTGTTTTTTTATGCAAGTGTCATGAACGGTGCGGTGACTAAGCGTCACTCCCGGTTCATCCCGGTGATCAGGCCAGGCACAACGACGATACTGGCATCAAGGCCGATACGCAAGTGCTGTGTCTTCGCGCAAGCAGGTCACAGCCATGTCGACGAATGTGCGTACTTTGGCCGCCGCCTGTCGGTGTTCATGGTGAATCACGTGAATAGGCAAGGGTGCTGGTTCATAATCGTGCAGTACGATTTCCAGTTTGCCACAAGTAAGGTAAGGGGCTATCTGGTACGACAGCAGCCGCGTGATCCCGAACCCGGCCAGGACGGCCTCGATCGCTGCATCATTTGTGGTGAGGGTCAGTCGCGGTGTCATGCGAATGGCACTGGTCTTGTCCTGATGAACAAACCGCCATTCCGGAACAGGTGAGATACCACTAGTTGTAATAATGGTATGGGCGTGCAATTGATCGGGCGTACCCGGTACACCATGGGCAGCCAGGTATGCAGGAGCTGCGCACACGACGGTACGAACCTGGCCGACACGGATGGCTTTCATGCTGGAATCGGGTAGATGGCCAATGCGCAGGCCCGCGTCCAAGCCTTCTTCGATCAGGTTGACAACCCGGTCGACAAACAGCGAGGTCACATTTACTGCCGGGTAGCGGCGCAAATACTGCACGATAATCGGCGTTACAAACATGCGGCCAAACAGGGCGGGCGCGGTGATCGCTAAACGCCCTCGCGGTTCGGTCGTGATGCCGGACACTGCCTCGTCTGCTTCATCAGCGTCGGCAATAACCCGTCGTGCGTCTTCAAGATAACGGATACCCGCTTCGGTGGTCCTGACGATACGGGTGGTGCGCGTTAGCAAGCGCACGCCCAGATGAGTTTCCAATTCGGAAATGGCGCGGGTGACCGCCGGTGCCGACATTCCCAGATTGCGGGCGGCAGCAGAAAAACTTTCGGCGTGCGCTACCGCCACAAAGATTGACATGGCTCGCAAACGATCCATCTATTATTCCGATATATGCAAGAGTGAAATGTATTGTACGACTATTCTTCTATATAAAGAAATACTGCATAGTAACAGTGTCCGCAGCACAACATTGCGGCATCGAACCAAGACAAACAGCGGGAGAGAGTATCCATGTCACGCGCATTTTCAACCATCACTTTCACACCCGCCGTCCGTGCAGCGCAGGAGCAGTACGGCAGTCGCGAAAGAAATAGCCTGTTCGAAGAAGACTCGCAAGAGCGCAATGCAATTGCGCAGCGGGAACGGGCGTTTATTCCAGACATTGATACCTTCTTTATGTCGAGCGTTGGCGCAAACGGCTGGCCTTACGTGCAGCACAGGGGTGGACCCAAGGGTTTTTTGAAAATCCTGGATGATCATACTTTGGGATTTGCTGACTACGCCGGCAACCGGCAGTATATTTCAGCTGGCAATCTGATGAACGATGATCGTGTCATGCTCATTGTTATGGATTTTGCTCATCGCCGGCGCCTGAAGATATGGGGCCGCGCGCGAATTATTCACGATAGCGATGAGCCGCAGCTGCTTGCCCGCCTGCAAATGCCAGCCTATCGCGCCCGGGTTGAGCGCGGATATATCATTACCGTACAGGCGCTGGATTTTAACTGTCCGCAGCATATTACGGCGCGCTTTACCGAAGATGAGTTTGCCGCCATGATCGAAACAAAGGAATCTCAATGATTACGCTCTATGACCTTGCTCCGTCTGGCAATTGCCACAAAGTACGTCTGCTCTTGTCCTTGCTGGGCGTTCACTATCACAGTTGTCCTGTCAACTTAATGGACAGCGAGCATAAGTCGGTTCAGTTTTTGCATATGAACCCGTTTGGCCAGATGCCGGTGCTGGTTGATGGGGATGTGATATTGCGTGACAGCCAGGCGATCCTGGTTTATCTCGCGAAGCAGTATGGCGATCACGGCTGGCTTGCCACAAACGATCCCAAGGCCATGGCGCAGGTAATGGCGTGGCTGTCTACTGCAGCCAATGAAGTTGCGCGCGGGCCCAATGACCTGCGCTTGCACTACAAATTTGGCCGGCAACTGGATCTGGTTGCGGCTGAGCAGATAACACAAAGACTGTATAGTATTGTAGAGCAGCAGCTTCAGGATTCAGACTGGCTTGTCGGCGACCATATTACCATTGCCGATATCGCTGTATATCCATACATTGCATTATCACCTGAAAGCAAAATCACCCTGGCGCCTTATCCGGCGCTGATCAAGTGGGTTGGGCGTATACAGGCGTTGCCAGGATATGTGGGTATGCCCGGAATGTATTGCATTGCAGAAAAATGACTTTGCCAGGCGTTAGTCATTGGTCTTACTTTACAGAAAAAGGAACTTGTTTATGGAAATGACATCTGAAATACGGCAGCCGGTGCCGCCGTTTACGCTTGATTCAGCCATCCAGAAAGTGCGTCTGGCCGAAGATGGCTGGAACTCACGCGATCCGCAGCGTGTATCTCTTGCCTATACCGTCGATAGCCAATGGCGCAACAGGGCGGAGTTTGTCAACGGCAGGGAACAAATTGTTTCTTTTCTGACGCGCAAATGGATCAGGGAACTGGACTACCGTCTGATCAAGGAGTTATGGGCTTTTGATGGCGCGCGCATCGCCGTGCGGTTTGCCTACGAATGGCACGATGACTCGGGGCAGTGGTTTCGGTCGTATGGCAATGAAAACTGGGCATTTGATGGCAACGGATTGATGTTGCAACGTCATGCGTCCATCAATGATCTGCCCATTGCTGAAAGTGATCGCAAGTTCCGGTGGCCACAGGGAAGACGCCCCGATGACCACCCAGGCCTGAGCCAGCTGGGATTGTAATTTGCCGGCCTAGTCGTGAGGAATGATGGTTACCGGACATATGGCCGAATGGATGACAGCGTAGCTAACGCTACCGAGCAACCCCGAGAACAACGGGTTGGTACCGCGCGAGCCCATCACAATCATTTCTACAGGCGAGTTACTGTTCTGCCTGTCGGTAATTTCCTGAACAATGCAGTTTTTTGCGTCGCCAATCAGCAGTTTGACTTCGTGTTGCACGTCAGACTGCTGCAGCATGGCTCGCGCCGGCTCAGTCACTTCATTGAACAACTGCTGCTGATACTGTTCAATATCCTCATGATTGAACAGCGCCTTGGCATGTACCGTCTGAAAGCTTGGCTGCGCATTGATCACAAGCAGTTTCAGGCCGGCCAGTTTCGCCATGGAGATGGCCCAGTCCAGCGCTTTGCTCGCGTTTTTCGATCCATCGATTGGGACTAAAATAGTTTTGCTCATCATATAACTCCCTGGAACAGAAAAAAGGCGCCCCATATGTGATATGTTGGGGATGCCATTAAAGTGTATTACAACCACAACTGTAATTATTGAACTAAATCAATTTTTATTCAGAATAATGTAAGAAATAGTTTATTACGTTAATCACCAAGACGACTGATAGGCATCATGACGCTGTTGTGGAAAATTGCACTAGGTTATTTTCATGCTAAAGTGATCAATGATCTGATTTGAAGGGATCTTCTCTTTATGATTTTTTCGCCTGGTAGATCGCATGAACGGATCTCTCGGTGATTCATAGTTATGTCATGTCCATAAACGGAGTTGAACGGCCAGCGAAAAGGTCCGGGCCCAGATAGAGCAGTTACCTGCCAGGCAGCCCTGGGCGGGACGCCTGGCCGCTGAACGCCTCAGAGGCTATAGGCAACACCGTCACGGCCCGGGTCTGCCGCACCAGATAACGCGCCTGTCTGGTCGATATGGATGGCATGAACCCAGGCTATGGTGTGTCCAAATGGGTTCCTCGCCACCTGATATCCCATCGCCTCTACTGCGCGGCTCACTGACCGCGGGATACGATTTGATATGTCGACGATATTGCTGGTCGATGAGAACCGGGCAGCCGACACCGCGGATTCAATTGGCATACCAAAGTCGACGACGTTCAGGATGGTTTGCAGAACACCCATGACGATTTGTGTGCCTCCTGGCGCACCCACTATGATTTCCGGCTTGTCGTTTCTAAAAACGATACTGGGGCAGGAAGAAGTAAAGCGTGATTTTCCCGGCGCAATGCTGCCCGCACGACCTGGACGCGGATCAAATACGCCCATGCAGCCGTTATACATAAAGCCGAGTCCTGGCGTAATGACGCCAGACGGCATACCCAGCGAATGCGTCATCGCCACGCAGTTCCCATCGGCATCGACGACAGATAAATGAGTGGTGTCTTTAGGTGGTGCAATTGCATCGTTAAATCGCGGTACGTCGATCTTTTGGCCTGCGCGGATCATCCGTGCAATGGCGTCGGCATATGACTTGGATAACATTTGTTCCAGGGGAACGTCTACAAATGCCGGGTCCGCGATATGGCGGTCTTTGTCAACCGTTGCCTGTTTCATTGCCTCACAGACCAGTTGTATATAATCGGCGCCATTATGTCTGTAAACGGGCAAATCGAAACGCTCGAGGATGTTGAGCATGTGGATGAGCATTGCACCGCCCCCAGGTGGCTGATTGGTTGTGATGCGGCGATCCCGGTAAGTGCCGACCAGCGGTCGGTTCAATGTCGGTTCGTAAGCCGATAGATCGTCCAGTGACAGAATCCCGCCCTGATTTGCCAGATCAGTGATCATTTGCTGCGCGATGTCTCCGCGGTAGAAGGTATCTGGTCCATCGCGCGCGATCAGCTCCAATGTGGCGGCGTAATCACGGTTGTATAGTGGTGTGCCGATTGTTTTAGGCGAGCCGTCGGCACGGCAATATAAATCACGTCCGGATTGGGTCAGAGTCAGCCGCTCGCGATTGGCAGTCCGGCCTGCCAGGGGCTCGTCAATCCAGAATGCATACATGGCCGGACGAACAAAGTAGCCGCCGCGCGCCCATTCGATCGCCGGTGCAATCACGTCGCGCCAGGGCAGGCGGCCATGTCGCTCGTGCATGCGCTTCAGACCCAGCAATGTGCCCGGCACGCCGATCGATTGAGGCCCCAGGTCATTGAGCCGCCCCTTGATTGAAAAACCGAATCCATCGCGCGCTTCACCCTGCAGAAGATGTTCCCACATATCAGCCCGGGCCAGGCCCGGTGCTGGTGCGTGAAAATCCACATACTCATGCGCTTGCTTGCCGGGCAGGTAAAGCGCTGCCGTGCCAAACCCGGCAATACCGCACATCAAGGGATCGACCACAGTTTGGGAAAAAGCACAAGCTACTGCGGCATCCACCGCATTGCCACCTGCCTGCAGGATTTCGATGCCTGATTCTGCGGCCTCAGGTTGAGGGCAGACCACCATGCCATGTCTATTCATTTGTCATACCTGTTTATTTGACGTTCAAATTCAGGTCGCCCACGGCTTGTTGCCATTTGGCTGTATCGCGAACAGTGAAGTCGATCAAAGCCGACGCTGGACCGGGCATTGCCCGGACCTGAACGGCGGCAAATTTCTCCTGGGCTGCCGGGTCATTCAGGAACGCCTGTGTTGCTGCATGCAGTTTCTTAATTACTACCTCTGGCGTGCCTGCCTTGACAGCCACGGCGCTCCATCCGATGTTTCCGAAGCCCTGCAAACCCAATTCTCCCGCGGTGGGTACATCAGGAAGTTCAGGAACACGACTGTCATTGAAAACCAGCAGGGGCTTGAGCTTGCCTTCCTTGATCAGGGGCAGGGCGCTGCTTAAGACCGGCGCCACAATTTGAGTGTTGCCACCCACGGTGGAAACAATACTGTCCGGTTCGCCGCGATAAGGGACATGCAGCATTTTAAAACCCGCCTGTTTCATCAGCATTTCCACAACCAGGTGTGTAGAGTTGCCATTGCCAGAGGACGCAAAAGTGATTTTTTCAGGATCGGATTTGGCTGCTTTCTGTAAATCGTCGTAGCTGTTGATACCAGATTGCGTGCTGGCCACCAGTACAAAAGGCACGGTTGTGAGCATGCCAATGCCGGCGAAGTCCTCTTCAGGAGAATAGGACAAGGGCTGATAGACGAACTTATTGAGCACCATCTGGGAAACGCCGGCCATAAATAGCGTATAGCCATTGGCTGGCTGGGACAAGACAGCCTTGGCTGCGATTACGCCACCCGCGCCGGGCTTGTTCTCTACGACAACGGGTACGTTGAGCGTTTTTCCGACGCTTTCTGCCCACATGCGAGCAAGGCTGTCTGTGCCGCCGCCAGCTTGTTGCGAAACGATAATTTTTATTGCTCGCTGGGGAAATTCGTCTGCGGCGTTTGCCTGTCCCAGGCAGGCCAGCAGCAGTGCGGTGGGGATCAGTTTGTGTAGACTGGAGTAAACTCTCATGTTTATGCCTTATCAATATTTTGTAGTTCCGCATATTGTATATAGGTGCTAGTGTGCAAATGCAGGATATTTCTATGAAATTTTATGGACGGTACATGAGTGAATGCTCATACATCAAGTGCAAATAGTATTGCCTGGGCGCGCCGCCTCAAGGTTCGGCATCTGGAATATTTTCTTATTCTCAGAAATGCCGGTACATTGTCCGAGGCTGCTCGTGCATTACATATGACCCAATCGGCAATGTCTCACTGGCTGAACGAGCTTGAGACATTGCTTGGGGTCAGGCTGGTTGTACGTGGCCGCCGGATCAGGTTTACGCCAGAAGGTGACGTTTTGCTGCGTCTGGCGACCCGGCTGCTAGGAGATATTGCCAGAACCCAGGATGAACTGGAATTATTGGCTCAGGGTGCGCCAGCCAGTCTTCATGTTGGCAGCGTCACGGCGGGGCTGGCTCATCTGATTCCCAACTCAATCTGTACCTTTCAGATGCAGGTTCCACAAATGGCCATTCATATGACCGAGGGTGCTTTTTCGCTGTTGCTTGAGCGGCTGGAGGCACGGGAACTCGATATTGTTGTCGGCTCCATAGACGCAAGAGCCTATGCGGCAGGTCTGACCCACGAAGTGCTGTTCGAAGACCGTATTGTGGCGATTGTCGGCTTGCAGCATGCCGTACGTCAAAAAGCGAAGCCGCTGTGGTCGGATCTGGTGCCGTATCCCTGGATCATGCCGGAAAAAAATACGCTTATGCGAAACCGGCTGGACACCGTGTTGCTGGAAAATGGCGGGGCGGGTGTGCGCCCACGCCTGGAAACCGCGTCCATTATCACCATTGAAACGGTTCTGAGGCAGACCGATTATGTCGCAGTGTGTTCGGCTTCGTTGGGAGCGCATTTGCATCGTTTGGGGTTGGTGCATGCTTTGCCATTGACTGCCGGCTTCGGCCCGGTGGGCGCTGTATATCGTGAACGCGACTCGCATCCGGTGCTCGGCGATTTTCTTGCCGAACTTCGCCGGCAAGCGGATCCATTAAGGACGGCTGAAAGCCGCTTCAACGTGGCATTGTGATGCTATTGAATGTGCGACAGCACCTGTATTGGTCGACATAGTCAGCTAGATTAAGCCGTGTTGACGGCATGCGCGGTGTACCCGGGCTGCAGCGATCGCCGCTCGTTAGCAGGCAGGGCGTTGCCTGGCGTGTGCGAAAAGTTTTTTTGGCTCCTTGCATAGCTATGCCATCTGAAAGGTCTGGATACACAACTGACCATTGCGCTGTCATGAGGGAGCAATAGATTGTTCTTATGATGATCGCTTTATTTTTTTAATTGAGTAAAGCAAACATCATGTTAAATATTTCCCGGCGCCAGATGGTTTTGGGCTCTCTGGCCAGTACGGCACTTTCGTGGGTCCCGAGTATCTCGCAGGCACGCAACAGTACAGGCACCATCTCCGCTCCACTTTCTGCGTCAGATGCCGCATGGAAGCATATACAGGAACTCTATGTAGTTAACCGCGAAATAACGAACTTGGAGAATGGATACTGGGGGGCAATGCCGCAACCGGTACTTTCAGCTTACAAAGAGAGCACCGATTTTATCAATACCAATAACACCATTTATGCACGTACCCAATTCAGTGGAGCCCTGGAAAAAGTGCGCGAGCAGGTTGCACGCGCCGTCGGCGCAGACGTCTCGGAAATTGCACTGACACGAGGCGCAACAGAAGCACTGCAAAAATTGATCACTGGCTATAATGCGCTGCAGCCGGGCGATGTTGTTGCCTATAGCGATCTTGATTACGACTCAATGCAGTATGCAATGAATTGGCTACAGCAACGGCGCGGGGCGCAGGTAAAGACATTCAATATCCCAGAACCTGCTACCCGACAGAACATTCTTGACACCTACGAAAAAATTTTAAGCACACCTAAGTTAAAGCTGCTTTTATTGACGCATCTTTCTCATCGGACGGGACTGGTCATTCCTGTGGCCGAAATCGCTCAGATGGCCCGTGCCCGGGGTGTGGACGTCATTGTGGATGCGGCACATTCATGGGGGCAGATAGATTTCAATGTGAAAGATTTAAGCACAGACTTCGTGGGTTTTAATCTTCACAAATGGATATCAGCGCCCGTAGGCGTGGGCTTTATGTATATTTCAAAAAATCGCCTGATGGATATTGATCCGGATTATGCGGACGAAGATTATGAGTCGGATGATATCCGCTCTCGGGTACACACTGGTACAACCAACTTTGCCGCCTTGCTCACCGTTCCCGTTGCGCTGGATTTGCACCAGAAAATATCGGCGAAGGCCAAGCAGCAAAGGCTGACCTATTTGCGAGACTACTGGGTCGATGCGCTCAGGAGTAATAAATCGGTCAATATATTGACGCCCGATGCTGCTGACCTGCATGCAGGCATTACCTCCTTTCGGTATGGCAATGCGCGCGACAAGCAACAGAATGATGGCCTGGTAAAAATGTTGAAGGACCAATACGGTATTCTAACCGTGCGCCGTGGCGGTATTCATAACGGTGACGCTATTCGCGTGTCGCCTGCACTTTTCACTCGTGATAGTGACATGGACAAGTTTATTGTTGCCATGAACAAACTGGGTAAATAAAAGCAGTTTAAATAAAACAACGGTAAGTTAATAAACACATTTGTGTTGAGCCGTTAAGTCCATGTGTGCTGGATCGCATGCTCCGTAATATGTGGGAGATGATCGATGCCATGCCCCTTGACCGAGCGGCTGGCGTACGCGTAAAGCGCACCAGCTCTCGGCGGTTTTCGTTCATTATTTACGAGTTGCATCTTGCCGTGCTATCGGCTATGGTTTGCTCTTTATATTCCGGCGCGGTCAGCTCACTCTCCCGGCAAAACCATGTTGAATATTACCATTCGTAACGAACAACCGGACGATATCGATGCTATTGCATGGGTAACCCAAACTGCATTTGAGCCAGAGCAGTTCGCCAGCCATACGGAACAGTTTATTGTCAATGGCTTAAGGCGAACCAACCAGCTGGAGATATCTTTGGTGGCACTTTATGAAGGCACGATAGTGGGCCACATCGCTTTGTCACCAGTCAATATCTCTTCGGGTGAGCAGGGCTGGTATGGTTTGGGTCCCGTCAGCGTGCTTCCTCAGTGGCAGGGGCAGGGTATCGGTACTCAGTTAATCCGTTCGGGGCTTGCACAATTGCAAGGCCTGGGTGCACGCGGCTGTGTGGTGTTAGGAAGCCCGGCTTTCTACAGCCGTTTTGGCTTTAAGGCCAATTCGTCTTTGGTGTACGCAGACGCACCAGCCAGGTATTTTCAGGTGTTGGCTTTTGCCGCGGAGATACCGTTTGGCCGGGTGTCTTTTCATGAGGCTTTTGAAGCTACTCAATAGCTGGTTCACAGCCATTACTGTTACGGTCTCGAATGTTACAGTGTCTTTTGTGGCCTCACTACTATCGTGCACCATATGATGCAAGGCAGGGCGCACAATAGCATGGACAGATAGGAAAAAAAGCTGAAGTATCAATACGCAGATGTATGTATTTTCAAATGCAATAGGGTCAGTTCGTAACATATCTGGAGAGAAAAAACGTGAAGATAACCAATTTAACCAGGACAGTCATCCTGGTATGCCTTGGCATATTCGGGTCCATGGTTAATGCGAATACGCTCGTTACGCCTTCGGCTGCTGCCGGCACTGATCCGGGTCCTATCGCTAAATCGGAAGAAACGTTCCTTGCTGGCACGTTTTCAGGTGACGATATTGAGCTTAAGCTGGATGCCAAGGGGCGGTTTGTGCTTAGCGGAGGGGCAGTGGGAAAATCGCTTCACGGTAACTGGACCATGGAAAAATCAGGATTGCATACGCTGTTGCGCCTTAGCGTCGACAAGAAGAATGAAGACGATTGGTTATTCGGCATCAGGTCCAGGAACACGCTGCAAGCGGTTAATGAAGGTAAATTGAAAGTGCTGGACAGGCCATTGGACATCAATGAAGATTCTGGTGTACTGACGCGCGTTAAATAGGGTAATGGATTTTGGCAAGAGGATTGGACTATACGCTGTTGCCGCTATTGAAACCGCATAGCGCCAGGGTGTATCAACAGCCGCTGCGGTGCTGCATGTCCGGGCCGGGCACCGTATAATGATCATGTGTTGAACGAAGACGGGGATTGCCATGGATTTGTGGGCCCAGCTGATTGGGATATTGATGGTGGCTGCCACAGTCGTGGCATTCTTTTTTGCGCCATCAGGAAAAGAGAGGGAACCGCTTTACGTGCGCCAGATCGTTGCTTCGGTGTTCGCGTTCAGCGCGGCTGCCGTATGTGCTTCTCTTTTTTACTTTTCCCCGTCCGATACCGAAGGGACAGAAATTGCTTTTGCAATTCTTAGCGCGCTGGTCATGATTGCAATTCCCTGTTGGTACGCGATCAGAAACCACAAAAACAATAAAAAATAGAACATTGACTCGCTTTCTTCCTGTGTGAACAGGCCAGCCTCAGCATGAGTCCTGATGGCGAGTGTTACGGAGCAAGGTAAATGGCATACGTACACAAATTCGATTTGAACTGTGCCGGCCGGGATTTCGTTGTCGGCGATATCCATGGCCACTATACAAAGCTGATGCAGGCGTTAAAAGCATTAACGTTCGATGCTGGCAAAGACCGGCTTTTTTCGGTGGGTGATCTGGTCGATCGTGGCACTGAAAATGAACAGGTGATCAATCTGATCGACACCAGCTGGTTTTATGCCGTTTGTGGCAATCATGACGATTATGCGATTCGCTATCATCGCATTGGTCGGATGGATGACGAAAATTACCGGCTTAACGGCGGAAGCTGGTTCATTGAGAAAGAGGCGAATGATCGGGAGATGCTGGTTGCCAAGCTGGAGCTTCTGCCCATGGCCATAGAGGTAGTCACGGCGAATGGGCGAATTGGCATCGTTCATGCAGATGTGCCGTGTCGACACTGGAACGATCTCGAAAACTATTTTGAGTCCAAGGCACACCGCCAGCGCGCAATGTGGGCACGCGATCGATTTGAACGCAAAGACGTGACACCGGTGAATGGCATTGATCATGTCATCGTCGGTCACAATTGCCATCCAACGATTTTGACACTTGGCAATGTCCATCATATTGATACAGGCGGGTGGCTGCCGGGTGGGTACAACGGGCATTTCACCTTGTTGGAAATCAGCAAGCCAGGGCTGTTGTGACTGCGACGTGTGGTCAGCGGAGCACTGTGGCTGTCGTTATGCAAGCATCGAGGCAAGCAAAATCCAATCGTACTGATGGCTGGCATGGGGCTCGAGCGGTCGGATGAACGGGCCAGGCAAGATCGGATCCTGACACTTATGGGTCCTGCAGTGCTTCCTCAAAAACAGATTGCACGATATCTGGAAGGGTCCTGATACTATCCCTGAAAAACCGGCGCTTGGGCGTAGACAAGTCTTGCAGCAACACGGCCAGTCTCTCGCTTGCCGTCATTGCAGGCTGGCCCAGCCCGTTTTCAAAAGTATAGAACCAGATGGCCTCCAATAGTAAATTGGCCAGTTGCAAAGTTTCGTATCTGAGCAGGCCGCTATCGTGTTCCTCCAATGTAAAACGGATGACACTGGACCAGTCGGTATAACCCTTGGCGGCAGAAAATGCTGCATGAAATGGTTTGGTTCCCGCTACCACCTGCGCCACGCTCAGGGGTGGTGATCGGCGCAACTGCTCAAGCGTGGGCGACTGCCTCACTGAACAAGCCCCGCGTACAATCCTAAGCAGAAATATCGTATTCCATATCGAGCCACCACCAACCCCGAATCGATCGCAGATCCATTCCGACAGACATATCCAGCGCAAGGACTGCATCTGGACGGTCGTCTCTGCGGTGTCCGAGGGAGCGTCCAGCAAAGCGTTCTTCCATAATAGCCAAAGACTCAAACCGATGTTGGCTGCTACGTCCTGCGCCGCTTCGATCGAATCGGCTTCATATGCGGCTCGCAATGCACGGGAAAAATGGGTAATTGACTGGCCAGCTGCATGCCTGCGTTCAGCCATCGGCGCATCGACGACCTCCAGGGCGATTGCTCTGAAAATAAGCGCTTTCAGATTCAGATACTCAAAGCGTACGCGCGGGTTGTAACGAACAACCAGTCGAGAGCGGCCATCTGCGTGGAGCCGGTTGATTTCTACATGCGCTGCCCGGGTTCCTTCTGTCATATACAGATTCCATGCCCTGGCGATGCCCGCCATAGCCGCAAAAGCCGCCATCGACTCATGATCATCCTCTGTGTCATTGGCCAGAAAGGGCGACAGGCTATCGAGTGCCTCCCAACTGCGTTGAATCTGCCCCTGCTTACGCAAGGCCAGGCTTTCCTTGAGGATAGCTAATGCCGACTGGAAACGATCATGTGCCGCCAGTCGAGCCGTTTGAAAGTGTTCGGCCACGCCAGAAGCATTTGTGCCGGTAAAGCCGTCCTTGGCAAGGCGCATTGCCTGTGTCAGATTGTTCCAGTAACCCACGTCCTGCATCGCATACGCGAGCGGGCTGGATGGTTGCTGACCCGGTTTATTGATTCCGAGAAACCTAGCAAGCGAATCAAGACTGGCTTTTTTTCCACCTGCAGTGATCTTTATCCTGCGTGTGCTTTTTTTGTCGAGCCAAAAAGGCCCGCGACTGCGGTTTCGGGTATTGAGCAAACCGGTTGGTATGGACCTGTCCCATCCCCAGCCCACATCAACACCCCAATCACGAAAATCTTCAAACGCGCGTGAGATGATCATGCGTCCATTGGTTTTACCTGGAAAGCGGGACCGGATCTCGTAGGCCGGCAGATCCGGATGATCGGTATGTCCAGCGTAATAGACACGCAAAAGCAGCCAGAGCGATTGGTACCGTGCCGGCTTACCGTTGATCCTGAGTGCTGGAGTCAATTCAATGTTGAGTGTCGATGCAGACATATAGGCAGAATCCAAGATGTCATGGTAGCACAGGGATAGAGGAGTTACGATCGTTACGATAAGCCATTTTACCCACTTGAATCATGAACTTACCATTCGTCTGGCCTGATCCGGCATTGGATTGACGCTACCAACTTCACACTCAAGGATTTTTTCTATGAAGCATTCGCCTATCTTCCGAGCGATTAGTACGAGCGTGGTCGTACTGGTTTTGGCCTGCACATCAGCTTACGCAAACACCCATTGCATCGACAGCCCCAAGGTTACTGCTGTGTTTGAGAAAGCCGCGGTGCAAGGCACGATCGCACTACTGAACACAAAAACGGGAGAAGTGATCTGTCATAATTCCGCTCGCGCCAATCGCCCATATTTGCCAGCATCCACGTACAAGATACCGAATACGCTGATTGCGCTTGAGACGGGCGTAGCCAGTGGAGCAGATTTCAGTCTAGACTGGAATCAGAAACGTAATCCGCGCCAGGCCTGGTGGCCGGCTGTCTGGGCGAAAGACCAGACTCTTAACAGCGCGCTATCTAACTCTGTCGTCTGGTATTACCAGGAACTGGCTCGACGTATCAACCCGCAACGTATGCAGCAATACGTGGACCAGTTCCGTTATGGCAATCGCGATATTTCTGGTGCAATAGACCAGTTCTGGCTGAAAGGTAAACTGAAAATATCTGCACTTGAGCAGATTTCATTTTTGCAGCATTTTTATTTTCAGCAGCTCGGGGTTGCCCGGCGGAATACCAATATCGTAAAACAGGCGATCGTACTGGAAAAAACACCGTCTTGGACCTTAAGCGGCAAAACCGGCATGGTCGGTTTTGGCGATGCAAAAGACGTTGCGCTGGGGTGGTTGGTGGGTTATGTGGAGACCGCCAATAACACCTATATCTATGCCATGAATATGGACATCACAAAAACGGTGGGTGCACAATTGCGCCTGGAGGTGACCAAATCGGTACTCAAGGAGCTTGGACTGATCTGATCGTCTGGCGTGGAAAAATCCGGCACGCACTTGGCGGGCCGGACCGGCAAGATGTCGTAGCAGACAGCATTTTTCTATATGGTGTTTTGCAGGGCACCCAGCGCGTGGTATAGGAAATATTAGGTTGTGCAGTGCAAGTGTCGTCATTTGCAGTTAATATGGCTGGTCTGCTGCGATGGCGTCAATGTGCAGATTGTAAGGCAGAATAAAGACGACGATTTATAACGGTATTAACCGGATTTGTTTTCGAAAGGGAAAAAGCAGGTGCGACAAGCTTTACTTATCATTGATATGCAGCATTTCGTTGCGGACCGCATTGAGCAGGGTATTGAGTATTACCCCGAAAACTGCATCGAAAACATGCAACGCGTACTTGAGCAGTTCAGGCAGGCCGGAAAGCCAATTGTGCACGTTCGCCATCAATCGGCAGAGCAAGGATCGCTTTTTCACGAGAGCTCCCCATCGTCTTTGCCACTGGCATCGTTTCAGGCATTAGCAGAAGAACCGGTATTCATCAAAAGCACATCATCCGCTTTCAGTTCAACTGAACTGTTCGCCTATTTGCAAACAGCCAGGATATCGGAGCTCGTCGTCATTGGTGCGGTTGTGGGCTTCTGTATCAATTCGAGCGTTAGAGCGGGATCAGATTTGGGGCTTAAGATGACAGTTGTGAAAGACGCCGTGATTAGCTTCGAACTTGACCAATATCAGCTTGGAGCAGCACAGATTCACAATGTGACACTTGCTTTATTGGATGCGGACTTTGCTTCGGTCATTGCGAGTTCGGAGTTGCAGGTCAGTCCATAGGTCGTACATTTTTTTTTTCTAAGTACAAGAATCAACGCCAATAATGACATTGCCGCTCCGACAATAAAAGTATATTCGGCACCGAAACTGTCCCAAGTATCCTGAGACTGCTATTCCTGCTATTGTTGCGACTGCAAAAGCAGCAACCACAGGAAAAAATAGCAGAAACAGCGACAATAACAGCAATGAATAGCCTCGAAAGCCCA
Organism: Advenella sp. FME57; assembly: GCF_014897675.1. Lineage (GTDB taxonomy): Bacteria > Pseudomonadota > Gammaproteobacteria > Burkholderiales > Burkholderiaceae_B > Advenella. The sequence goes on from NZ_JABUXU010000009.1 coordinate 215,321, forward strand.
GCAAATCAGGAGGGCAGCAGGGTGTTAGCTTTTCAAAGCAAGGGGTGATATGGGGCGAGCCGCAGGAGCTGGCGTGGTATCTGATTGTGCGAGATAGTCAACGGGATAACCGACGTAGCTGCGCCGAGTGCCAGCGCTATCATGCGGGCAGGTGCGGCCAGCGTATCGCTCTTATTGGTGGGGCAGCCGTATTCACGTTGCACCGATGCAAGGATTTTCAACAAAACGAGGTGAATAATGATTGATGGGTTAATAGCAGGCAGACTGTACGGCAGCGCCAAACAGGGCACCGGTAAAACGGGCGATACCTATACCACCGCCAAAGTGAAGGCGGCAGCAGGGAATGGCGAAACCCTGCTGTGCAGTGTCATCGCCTTTGAGGATAAAGCCCAGGCCACACTACTGGCGTTAGATGATGGTGACAGCGTGGCCGTATCGGGGTCGCTAACACCGAAGGTATGGATGGACAAGGCTGGCGACACCCGCCCGACGCTGGACGTCGTTTGCCATATTGTGCTTACACCCTACCAAGTGAAGCGCAAGCGCCAAGCGGTGAATGAGGACGAAAATGATACTGAACGCTGAACGCTGAACGCTGAACGCTGAACGCTGAACGCTGAACGCTGAACGCTGAACGCTGAACGCTGAACGCTGAACGCTGAAAGAAATACAAGAGCAGGATGGCACAGTCTGGCTTTAAACGCCTATCCGTATAGATTTGCCCTGAGAGGGTGGATATGCTGATACGTGAGTGCAAGCTTTGGGTTAAAAACCGGCTAAAAACCGAGAAGTGACTAACAAGAGTATTGACTCACGCTAAGAAAACACGATGGTGTTTGCTGGTGATGACTCACTACGAAACTTTTGTACTTATCTGATGCCGCCTTCTGTATAAAGCCCGTCGCTTTGATTTTAAAAGCTTGCATAGCGGCTTCATGACATCACAAAACAAAAACGCCAACCAGCAATGATTGACGTAAGTCTTTGATTTTAAATGGTGCCGATAATAGGCACCAAGATGCTAGCATTTATGCGGGTTACCGGGCTGCTGTTAGTAGAAATTAAGTCGGATCACTCCAAATTCAGATATCTCGTGATTTCTGCACCGGTAATCCTACCATCAACTGTTTTTATTTTACCAGCTGCGATCCGCTTATGAAGCGTGGTATAGCTGACACCGAGCAGCTTTGCAGCATCAGTGAGGTGAAATACAGCAATTTTTTCAAGCATTTTCTGTGCACCTATTTCACCGGCACGAATCAACATTCTATCAAACTCAGATTTGTCAACTTTGATCGTTTCCGTTGATGCAGACTCTTTGATTATGTTCATTGGAAATTTCCCATTTCAGTTGTTTTACTGTTTGGTTAAGCTTCGGCGACTCCTGGCTGGTTGCCATCGCCGGACGTGGTTTAGTAAGAAGGCGGGCAGGGTAGCGAACCTCCGCCTTCCGAAAGGGGGTTAACTAAGCTGGGTTATCAGGCCACTTCCTCTTTTCGCAATAGCGGCAACACAGTATCCGACCATTTAATTTGCAGTACGGGCGCACCGTTGCCGTGTCTTCTCCCTGTGTCGTAGAGTCGGCTAAAGTCCTGGCCAGCCTCGAGGGGCTTCCAATGTTCTCCCTGCTTAGCCTGTAACCCAGCTTCCGCCAACAGCAAATTTACTTTTCGCGCCGATGGCTCACCTGGAAGCATCTTGCCAAGTTCGGTGGGTGTATAAAACAAAGCCTCTTGGTTTTCAGCGACCAAATGCGTGCTGCCAAAATCTTCCAGAAGGTTCACTCCTGTCAATTTGCGCACAAGCTGGTTGGCACTAATAGCGGCAGCATTTTTATCTAAGCCGAAAGCACGCGCAGCTCGAATCGCCAGAGGCGTGAGTTTCAAAGCCTCGGCTGTCTGTTTTCTAGGCTCGGCCCTGACCTGGTATCCACCGGTCTTGCGGATGGTAGGCAAGACTTCCTCGAATACCCAGCGTTCGAACTTCTCAGCAGAGTGAAGCTGGCTATTGACGACAAGCCGGAACAGGTCCGGTTCGTTGATGATGCGGATTTCTTGTTTTCCGCCAGCTGTAGGAAGGGGGTAGCGTTTCGCGACCCCCTTGCAATGTTTCGATATTGCATCGGACGCATTTACGTAGCCCAATGCTTCGGCTACGTCTTTGCCGACAAACCATGGTTCTCCGTCAATTTCTACTGCACGGATTGAAAATTCAGGGGTTTGAAATGGAATGATCTTCATTTTGTACCTCAGGTTAAAGCAATGTCCAAATAAGTCCTTTGTAATTCCTCGACGCAACATCCAACGCAATTGGAATAGTCTTCAGCCACCCGGATGCCGAGATTAGCCAAGTCCGAGATCGCGGGGTTGCATGAGTTTTGAGCGATTTTCCTGATGGCGCGTAGGAGTTCGGCCAGCTCGGCCAGCGATTCCGAGCCGGCTTGCAGCCAGATCGAAACGTCGTTCGTCAGGAAGTCGATAAGTGGTTGAGATGGTTGCTCAAGGCGAGCAGGGGCGTGATGAGTCCTAGGCATATGGCCTCCGAGTGGGTTTTATGAAACTCGCTCCTCACTGCTAAATGAGGTGGGCGGGCAACTGACAGGGTTAGCAGACCGGTCCACTCGGAAACCGGCGCATCCGAAGATGCCCCCACCAGTGCCCGCCCAAAGAAGGCGCACAGAGGCGTACGGACGTAAAAAAACCGCCAATATAGAAATGGGGCGGTATGTCCGCCGAGTTGGATTTCAGGCTGCTAAACCCGGTACCCGTTGTTCGGGTACGGAAATAGTATAAGCCTGGATTTTGGGCGGAGTCAATATTTGGGTGTTGCTTGACTTCTATGTGTTCTAAATTGCGTACGTAGAGCATTTCTTTTGTTCCCAGCGATATAAACGTTCAGGAGCAATCTTTGGCACTTAGCTGCGTTGGATAATACTGTACTGGGTTGAATTTATGCGGTGTGTAGTTACTTGCATCGCGATACCGCAATTAGCTGATTAAATCGTTGCGGTCAACGTTGCGGTCAATTTTTTAATGCGACTACAAATGCGGTTAGATTTACTTCATAAAATGCAACTATAAATTCTTAAATCTCGCATAGAATAGTGCCACTACTAATCTCTACCATCGGCGGCGAAAATGAGAGACCGGACATTTGGTTTAATTTGTTTTATTGGCGGTGCAGTATTCTCTTTACTTTGGCTGCTCCTATCTAATTTCAAGGCAGTATCGAATCCATCTACTTTTGATGTAGTAGGTGCATTGGGCGCAGTTGGTTCAGTATTTGCAGCGGCCTTCGCCGTTTATATAGCCCAAGAGAGTTGGAGACGTGAAGATTCACGTGTACAAGATCAAATATTAAAACGACGGACAGGTATTGCGCTCACTATGAGGGAACCGTTGCACGAGCTGCAAACTGCATTGGATCGTGAATCAATAAATTATTCGGTATTGATAAAAGCCGCTCAAACTATGGATCTCGAAATATTTTGCGAAAGAATGAAGCTACATCTTGCCGATATTTCTACTCCGTTCTCCGAACTACAAAAAAAATTCTCATTTGACTATGTCGCTTACTCAGACTATTTGGAACCTTACGAACTTGAACGGCTTAATAATTTAAAATTTTACGTAATAAAGCGATTAAACAGAATTCAATTAATTTTTAGTTTCATTAATACTCATAGCACAGTATTTCCCTATCCAGGATTTGCTCTTGAACAGATTAAGAAGCTTGAGGAGGATAATTGTAGTGCTGTTGCTGATTTAAAATCTCTACTTGCAGATTTAAGCGCTGTAGGTTCTCATAAATGAAACCGAGGAAATGGTTATGTAACTATCCCCTAAAATAATACAGCTGAAGCGTAGAATTTTTCTTACACTAAG